>NZ_CP117454.1:2499564-3749346 GCF_030687935.1 Pseudomonas cucumis
GCTTGAAATGTTAGGCGAGCACATTTGCCTGCCGTTCATCATGCCCAGCAGTGGCAAGATCGGACCGTGGTTGTTCTGCCTTGACGGGGAAAATATCGAATGGCTGCCGCAGGCGAATGTGGAGGTTTCGGATGATGTCTTGGGAATCGTTTCACTGGCCGAAAGCGGTCTGGGTATCTGCCAGACATATGACTTCATCATCCGGGAGAAAGTGCTGCGGGGGCAACTGGTGGAAATACTTCCGGAGTTGAATGGTCGCACTCGACCATTCTCGATTATTTACCCGCCTCACCGGCAATTATCAGCCGCATCCAAAGCGCTCATCGAGTTCATCCTGGGTAACACTCGAGCCTAAAACAATGTCAGCTTCATAGCTGAAACGAGCAGGCTCGCTCATACATGATCGATGCCTGATCAAGCGATGCTTGAACCGTCCCGCCTTCTGCGCGGATTGCCGCGCCGTTGATCACCCGCACGTTCGCTGGCCAGGAACGCCACAACATTGGCCACTTCTGCCGGTTTAGCCAAGCGGTAAATCAATGAAACCTGGGCTCCAGCCGAGCAATTGACAATCTGATTGGTGAGTTGCGTAGTGAAATGGCGGCCAGGAAAGTAGCTTTCGTGTGATGCAGGTAATTCGAACCCGCCTCCCGACGGTGCGTATTAACCTCCCGCACTCAAAACAGTCATGCGTCCGCGGTATCGGAGGCGCATATGATCTATGACGTGGACTCGCCGAACAATATGCCGAGCTCATTGAGGAAAACACATCTTTTGCACGCTGCTACGTAAAATCCGAGTCTGGAAGCCTCTGCTGAAAGCAAGGAATTCAATCTCAGACGCGTACTTTTCTGTCGTGAGAACCAAGCTGGACTGTTTTCAACAGAATCGGCCAAAAGCGGACGCTCAAAGGAGTCATGGACGACTAGGTTCTCACGTCATTCGATCATCCGGATGTCGTACCATCGTCAGGTCGACAAAACGGAGGTTGACATGGGAAATGGTGTAGACAAACGAGTCGTTGTCATTGGCGCAGGCATAGTGGGCGCGTCCCTGGCGTATCACCTGGCTAGCAAACGCGCGAATGTCATCTTGGTCGAGGCTGAAGGTATAGCGTCCGGAGTGACTGGAAGCTCATTCGCATGGATCAACACCTCACACAGTGGGCCCGATCCAATCGCGCAATTGCGCGGTGCAGCCATCAAAGAGTACCGCCGACTCGAAACGGAGCTGCCTGGTCTGAAGGTACGATGGACAGGCTCCCTGTCTTACAGCGCGAGCACAGGTGGAGTGCTGCAAGCCTCAGGTAACCAGCCTTCGGCAACCCTGGTGTCCCGATCCCAGATTCTCGGCCTTGAGCCAAATCTCAAGAATCCCCCTCAGCATGCCTTGTATGAAGCCGAAGAAGGCGCGCTGGACGCAGTGGAAGCAACGCATGCTTTGATCGCAGGTGCCCAGGCTCATGGTGCGAAGGTTCTCACACAGACTCGGGTTCTCGGCTTTACAACCCAGAGCGCAAAGGTGACGGGAGTCGAAACCGCAATGGGCATCATCGATGCCGACATTGTCGTACTGGCAGCAGGGACTGGCATCACGAAGCTGACAGACACGCTAAAAATGTCCCTTCCAATAGAGGCCTCTCCTGCAATATTCATCCGCTACAAGTCACAACCCAACCTCGTGCACACCATCATCTCTAGCCCTGAAATGGAAGTGAGGCAAAGCACGGATGGTACGTTGCTAGCGGCGGAAGACTACTTGGGCGACTCCGTGGAAAACCAGCCAGTAGCGATAGCGCTACGAACCGCCAGGGCCATCCAGAACGAACTCTACGGGGTTATTTCCATTGATCCGGAATTGGCTTGTGTCGGACTCAGACCAATTCCTATCGATGGCACCCCCATCATCGGCTATCTACCCAATATCGGCGGCGTGTACGTTTGCGCAATGCATCCTGGAGTCACGCTGGCGGCGATAGTGGGCCGTCTTGCCAGCGAGGAGATAATCGACGACAAGGCATCTTCTACCCTTAGCCCATGCCGTCCCGGCCGGTTCTTCCAAGCGTAGAGGACACTTATCTTTGTCGTCAGCCCAGTACTCGCGATCATCAGCTTGAGTTCGAAGCTGCCCTTTGCAAGCGTCCGCTTTTGGCCGATTTCTGTCTGTCGCGACTGACCGAAATCGACCCGCAGGCAACTGACTTAACCTGGCTCATGGGAGAACTGACGTTGTTGTTTGAGCAGCTGGGTATGCACTGTCAAGATCGGTAGCCAGACCCCAATAGCCCAGTTTCAAAAGGTGCTTTTTTAAGCCGAAGATGTAGTTGCTTTCGGGAATGCGAATTTCTTTGTGGTCACCGTCCCAGTACATTATTTCGACAAATCCTTCAGGGATGAACGCACCTTCAACCGTCCGCTCAAACTCATCGAGATCGGAACGAAATCTCATTCCGTAGTAGCCATCATCCCCCACATATCCGTGATGACTTATTGCGTAGCTGGCCAGTTCCTCAGCCTTAGGCCAATCATTGGAAAAAAGCCAAGACAGAATGTCTGCCTCAGTCATGGGTAACACCTGATTTATGCATCACCGGTGTGCAGAGTTCCACCAGCGTCCCGTCAGGGCATCGAACGTAGGAAATGGTTTGCCCCCAGGGCTTGGTGCTTGGGGCGGACATTTCAGTAGCGCCCGCTTGCAGCGCTCTGGCATGAGCCGCTGGAACGTCCTCAGTCACTAGTCCGACTTCGATGCCTAGCGGTTTGGGGGACGAGTGTGCCGAAACATGGCCGGTACTGAAGTTCATTGCGGCCAGTTCATTGGCGGCGAATGCCAGTGCAGTTTCTCCTGTTTCGAGTTCGCCATAGGTGGCGGATTCATGGAGGAATCGAATGTTGAGCCCGAAGGCTGATGAAAAGAACTGAAGTGAGGCAGCAACGTCCGGGACGTAGATGATCATGTAGCCAAATTTCATGAGCGAGCATTCCTTGTTGTGCCAATCCAGCATATTGAAGTCGGATGCCTGCTTTCGGCTTTCAGAGCTCACTGGAATTGCGGCCAATGATCCTGAATTTCATACCATGGAGCCTTGGACGCCACCTCGATGTGTTTCTGCTTATCCGAGGTGAATGTAGTGTCCAGGGTGCCCAGCGCTATCGAGATCCAATTGGAGTATTCACCTTGGTTTCTTGACCAGAATAGCGAAGAGCCGCACTGGGCGCAGAACTGGCGCAATACTGATTCAGAGGATCTGTACGACTTGATGCCATCGGCGCCTTGGATGAGGTGCAGATCGCCACGCAATACACTGCCATAGCTGGCGAATGCGGCTCCATGGCTTTTGCGGCATTGGCTGCAATGGCAGTGAGAAAGCGCTTTTGGTCGTGACCGGATTTCGTATTTGACGGCGCCGCAAAGGCAGCTGCCCTGGAAGACGTCAGTCATTTTGGAGCACACCTGAGAACGAAGAGACGGCCATTTAAACCGCGAACAGCTTCGGTGTCGACCGGCAGCATCTGGCCGACTTCTGCCGCTCGCGAAGGCTTCAACCGACCGAAGCTGTGTGAAAACGCATGCACCGTTTTGTAGTCTGCGTTGCTACGTAAAATCTGTCGGCGTTTGGTTAGTTCCCAGACCTGAAATTTACTGAGGAACGCGATTTTCGCTCCGATTCTGATTTTCAAACTTGCTCTAAAATGTTTTCACACAGCCTGGACCCGAAGCGGACGCTGGCAATGGTAGAGGTTGACTGTCTATCTAACTGCATAGCAGCATGCCGGCCAGCACTCTTTCGCTAATCCGCCGATGCAAGGATGCCTATGTCTGTAGATCTTTATGAGTTGTTGGAAAGCGTAAACGATGAGCAATCGTTCATCGGGTTTATCGAGGCGCTTGGTTCTGATTTTTCCAATGAGCGTGTGTTGGAGAAGACGACGCCATCATCCCCCTATGGACCCGTTGCCTTGGGGTGGGAAAATGGGTCTGTAGATACGTTTCTTGATGCAGCGGCTGCTTGGGCGAGCGCCAATAGCAGGAGCTCTCTATCGAATGCTCCGGTATCAAACGTATGGCTGCGTTGCGCGACCATATTGTTGGCTGGCAAGTTTTATGAGTGAGCGCCAGCCCGCTCTACCTTCAGAGTGAATCGAAAAACTCATTCAGTCCGCTTTTGGTCGTTGGCAGTCGATCTCGATGGGCCGCAATCGACCAGAGGCATGCTGACCGCAAGTTATCTTAATCGAAGGAGCGTTTTTAGTGAGCGGCCATAACTACGACTTGAGAACCGACTTCATAGAGGCGCTCAAGGAAATCACCGCGCTGATGTCCATTGCATACGAACAAACCGGCCCAGTACCGGATGACCATGCGTTAGCTCAGGCAGGTTTAGAGAATGGTGGTGAAATCGTTCTCGATTATGTCGATCACAACGAGGCTGGAATAGCGTTCGAACACCTGCTTTACATGATTAATGAGCCACCGCTTATTGTTTCTGAAGAATGCACAAAGATATTGGCCCGAATCGCGAAGACCCTGGAGATGCCGTTTACAGGGGACGAAAGCAGCCGCCTATGAAAGGCCGCTATTGGCCGATTTCTGTCTGTCGCTAAGGGCTGAAAACGGCCAAAAGCGGGCGTTCGATTACCGCAACACACCTACCTTCTTCAGATTTCAAGGCTGGTGATTGGGCTGGTTGGCCTGTCTACCGACGGCTCCGAATTCAACCGGGGTCTTTATGTAAAACAAGGAGATATCTTCGGCCTCGAGTCGCTCAAACAGGCGAACGAACTCCTCTTCGGTAATTGCCAAGCGGATTTCGGTAGGCTGATCGGCCAGCTCAAAAAAATGCGAGGAATGCAGTTTCCCTGAATGCCCGAAGCCTTCGATACCCGTTGCCAGGGTGGCACCGCGCAAACCCATCTCTTTGGCCAGATCAACAAGCCAATCACCCAACATTTTTCCGCGATGTCGACGGTTCTGTTGGGTAAAGAAAATCACCAAAAAGCCTTTCATGACTCATCACCTCTCTAGCGTGTGCCAATCAATTGAAACGAAATAAGCCCCGCAATGGTCATCGCCAGTGAGCCGGCCACGTGTAGCAAAATGGCGCCAACTGCCCAAAGAAGCCTGCCTTCCTGAATCAAGGTGACAGTTTCGGCTGAGAATGTAGAAAAGGTTGTCAGGCCCCCACAGAAGCCGGTGATGATCAGAAGTCGCCATTCAGGACTCAGTGATGGCGTTGCGGCCAGAAAGGCAATCGTAAAACCGATGATGTATCCCCCGATCATGTTGGCGATCAGGGTTCCTGGCGGAACAGTCGGGAACAAGGCATTGAGTTTGATGCCCAGTAGCCAGCGTAACCAGGCCCCGAGGGATGCGCCGATAGCGATAACGAGTAGTGACTTCAGCATAGCTGTCCATCTCCTCGCGGCATGAATAGGCGAGAAATCGCTAACAACTGGATGAGCAGATTGGGGATTAACGGGGATTTTGTAATCACGATCCTGTCCTGAGTAGGGGGACAGGGAGACACACCTACGCACCCTGTCCAGGGTTCACGTAGGCATCATCAGCACGAAGGCGGTTATAGGAGGTATGCCATCTCCTTCGGTCATCCTATATCAGCCCCGCGAAA
The DNA here is from genome assembly GCF_030687935.1 of Pseudomonas cucumis. Taxonomy (GTDB): domain Bacteria; phylum Pseudomonadota; class Gammaproteobacteria; order Pseudomonadales; family Pseudomonadaceae; genus Aquipseudomonas; species Aquipseudomonas cucumis. Next base: position 2,505,194 of record NZ_CP117454.1, read on the forward strand.
GGATTCAAGGGGACGCAAATGCGCTCGCCGCTTCGGGTTTTTTTGACTGTCCGCATTGGGTCGAAACCTGCTTGTCGCCACCGGCAGCTATGCGCAGTTCGCTGATCGTGGATACGAAGCAAGCTGGTCAGCTTTGATGCGATAGACACCGCGTTTCCGCATCTGCCCCCGAGCCTCCCATATGGCTATCACCTTTTTTGTGTGATTGGCATAAAGCTTGGATATAAAGGGACTGGCGACTGTAAAAAAATAGTAAATTTTCGCCCCGCAATCAGCCGTGCAATGCATGTAGATATTGAATCTGGGGTAGCATCCAGTACCTGACTCGGCTCTCGCAGAAAGAGCCTCTTGCTCCCGGGTTCGTGCCCGGCATGCAGGGTTATGTTCTGGAATACGGCTGAACTTACCGTGCCTGTGAGCTACCGATGTTCCTGTTTTGAGAAGCGGCCATCGATGCGCGTAAGCTCTCGCCCATGCTTCCCGACCTTGCCGGCGACCATTAAATGAAACAATTGCTTCATCCAGCCAGAGCTGTCGCTTTGGTTTTTCTGGCCGCAATACTCGTCGGCAGCGCTCTTCTGATGCTCCCGATATCCCACGCCGAAGGTAGTGCTGCGCCCTGGGTGACTGCATTCTTTACAGCGGTATCGGCCGTATGCGTTACCGGTCTGGTAGTGGTGGACACCGGTACATACTGGTCAACCTTTGGTCAGTCGGTGATTCTTCTGCTGTTCCAACTAGGCGGCTTCGGCATGATGACTGTGGCGACCTTGCTGGGTTTGATGGTCAATAGCTCCTTTCGTTTGCGCACCAAAATGGTCGCCCAGTTCGAGTCACGATCATTAGGGTTGGGCGACATTGCCAGCGTGGCCAAACTGGTGCTGGTAGTGACGTTTGTCCTGGAGCTCATTATTGCCCTGTTGCTCACCCTCCGATTACACCTAGCCTATGACCTGCCATGGGCTGAAGCAGCGTGGAGCGGTCTGTTTCATGCCGTATCGGCATTCAATAACGCGGGCTTCTCCATCCATCCGGACAGCCTGATGCGCTATGCCACCGATGCATCTATCTTGCTACCGGTCATGACCGCGATTGTTATCGGTGGCATCGGCTTTCCTGTCCTGCATGACTTGCGTAGCAGATTTAACGATCCCCGCCATTGGTCACTGCATACCAAGCTCACTTTGATTGGCACGACAATACTGCTGCTGGGCGGTTTTTTCACTTTGCTGGTGTTTGAGTGGTCCAACTCGGCAACACTTGGCCCCATGCCGTTTGCCGATAAAGTTCTCTCGGCGGCATTTGCTTCTGTTTCCGCACGTACAGCCGGGTTTAACTCGATTGATATCGCCGCGCTGACCCAAGAGAGTTGGGCAATGCACTACTTCCTGATGTTTGTGGGGGGCGGTAGTGCGGGAACCGCTGGTGGTGTCAAAGTCGGTACCGCTGCCATCCTGGCCATACTGATTATTGCTGAAATTCGAGGCCACAGTGACAGTGAGGCATTTGGCCGGAGAGTCAGCGCCTCAGCACAACGCCAAGCCATCACGGTGCTAATGCTGGGCAGTGCCATGATTGTGTTGGGGACGCTGGTTATCATGCGCGAAACTGATTTCCCCACTGACCAGGTCATATTCGAAGTCATCTCTGCGTTTGGTACGGTCGGCCTTTCCACGGGAATTACTGGCAACCTACCTGAGTCGAGCCAACTGATGCTGACTCTGCTGATGTATGTCGGGCGGGTCGGCACCATCACGCTTGCGGCGTCACTGGCCTTGGGCGAGCACCGCATGCCCTATCGCTATCCAGAGGAGCATCCAATTGTTGGCTAAGTTTCTGTTTACGGAGCAGTTTTCTTTTTCCAAAGGCGATAGCGTTGTGGTGATCGGCCTCGGCCGTTTCGGCAGCTCTGTCGCCCAATCGTTGACGCGGTTGGGCCATGACGTCATGGGCATTGACAAGGATGCTGAACCTGTCCATGACTGGGCTGATCTCTTGACTCACACAGTCCAGGCCGACTCCACCAACCTCATGGTCTTGCGCCAACTGGGCGTTGCCGACTTTGCCCATGCCATCGTGGGGATCGGTACCGACTTGGCGGCTAGCCTGATGACCATCATGGCGTTGACCGAACTGGGCATCCAGGATATCTGGGTCAAAGCACTGAATGCCGAACATGGACATCTTGCTCAACGTATTGGCGCCCATCACGTTGTCTACCCGGAGGCGGATATGGGGGAACGTGTCGCGCACCTCATTACCGGGCGGATGATTGATTTCATCGAGTTTGATGACGGCTTTGCAATCGCCAAAATTCACGCCCCGCTGCCGACTCAAAACAACACACTTGCCGACGCCAATATTCGTGAAAAATATGGCGTAACGGTGGTAGGGCTCAAGCGCGCCAACGAAGACTTCCAGCATGCCACGCCTGGCACCCTGATCCTGCCGGGCGATTTACTCATCGTCTCTGGCTCGACTCATCTGATTCAGAAATTTGCGGGCCGCTCAAAATGATCAGAAGGGCCTGGCCTCGATAAATCTATACGTGCGCTTCTGGCCGATTGGTGTCCATCTTGAAGGATTGTAATCAACCCATTGCAGCCGTTCGCTAACGACTGCAACTGGCCGATTTCTGCCCATCGCGACAGGCAGAAATCGGCCAATAGCGGACGTTTAGATTAGTGAAAATAAATCCGTCCCCTTTCTCCCCGGAAAAACCCGGGCGCAGAGGAAGTCGACGAATACCCGCACCTTAGGAGAAGGGTGTTTACTGGAAGGCCAGAGTAAATGAAACTCGCCATTGCGCTCTGTGTGCTCTGGCAAAACGGTCCACAGCTGCCCCTCGGTGAGCGCCTGCCTCACGGAGAACTCCGGCAGATAGGCGATGCCCAGTCCCCGCAAGGCAAAGCATAAACGGGTTTCGATGGTGTTGCAGATCATCGAAATGGGCAAGGATAACTCGGGCTCCTCAGCAGTACGACGCAAGGCCCAGGTTTCCAGCTTGCCGCTATTGGGGAAACGGTAGTGCAAGCAGCTGTGCTGCAGCAGATCGGTTGGTACTTTTGGCGTACCACGCGCTGCCAGGTAGTCCGGCGAGGCGACCAGCAACGAACGGAATGAACCGAGCTTACGGGCCGATAAACGCGAATCCGTAGGCGCGCCGGTTCTGACCACGACGTCGAAACCTTCCTCGATCACATCGACCAGGCGGTCGCTGAAGTCTAGGTCCAATTCAATGGCCGGGTACTCACGCATAAAGTCGCCGAGCACCGGATGTACCAGCGAACTGACCAAGGGCAGGCTGACCCTCAAGCGTCCACGTGGAGCGACGCTGGCTTGCGACAGTTCCAGTTGAGCCGCCTCGATTTCTGCCAGAATCCGACGGCTGCGCTCCAGAAACAGCATGCCTTCGGCAGTCGGCGTGACGCTGCGCGTGCTGCGGTGAAACAGGCGAACACCGAGCTTCTCTTCCAGCCGCGCCACGCTCTTGCCGATGGCCGACGCCGACACCCCCAGCATTCGGCCGGCCGCAACGAAACTGCGATTTTCAGCGACCTGCACAAACACCACAAAGCCATTCAAGCTGTCCATGCTGCCCTCCATTGCGGATGTTCTGCTCCGCATAAAATGGAACTCTACCCCAGTTTTTCTTTAATCCTAGACTTTCTATCGTGGCGGGGCTCTCCACTCTCAGAAGGAACTGCGCATGACCCTCCCCGAAATCGCTTTATCCACGGGCACGCTTTCACGTCAATTGTCCGCGCGCATTGAAGCTACGGTCCAGCAAGCGCTGGAGCAGCAGCGACTGGTTGGCGCGGTAGTATTGGTGGCCCGCGATGGCGAGTTGGTCCATCGCCAGGCGGCCGGCTGGGCCGACCGCGAGAAGCGGTTGCCTATGAGCGTAGAGGCGGTGTTTCGCTTGGCATCGGTCAGCAAACCTATTGTCTCGACGGCGGCCCTGGTGTTAGTAGCGCAAGGCCGTCTCGGTCTGGATGACAGCGTTGAGCGGTGGTTGCCCGAGTTTCGGCCACAGTTGGCTGATGGACGTGCTGCCCGCATCACGGTGCGGCATTTGCTTAGTCACACGGCGGGGCTTGGCTATCGCTTTTTCGAAGCCGATGCGCATGGCCCCTATGCACAGGCCGGTGTCTCGGATGGTATGGATGCGTCCACCGTCAGCCTCACCGAGAACCTGAGCCGCATCGCCAGCGTACCGCTGCTGTACGAGCCCGGCACGGCCTGGGGCTATTCGGTGGCAACCGATGTACTAGGTGCGGTGATTCAGCGGGTGCAGGGCGAGCAACTGGCTGATGCGGTGCGCCAGCTCGTGACTGATCCGCTGCGCATGACCGATACCGGCTTTGCCGCGCTGGACCCATCGCGCGTGCCTACCGCCTACGTCAGTGCGACTCCCGAGCCCCATGCGCTGGCCGAAGGCGAAATCGTTTCTCCGTTCGAGGGGGCGATCGGCATCCCGTTCAGCCCCGCCCGCATCTTCAACCCGCAGGCGTTTGCGTCGGGTGGTGCCGGTATGGCCGGAACAGCCGAGGACTTCCTGCGCCTCCTTGAAACATTGCGTCGCGGCGGCGGTGAGCTGCTGTCCACGGCACTCGTCGAGGAGATGGCACTCGATCAAACCGGCGGCCGGGAATTACCCGCTGCACCGGGGTTCGGCTTTGGTCTGGGGTTCTCGATACTGCGCGATCCGGCCTTGGCGGTCACCCCCGAGTCGCCAGGCACCTGGCGTTGGGGTGGCGCCTATGGCCATTCGTGGTGTGTGGATCGACAGCAGAAGCTGAGTGTCGTCGCCTTCACCAACACGTTGTACGAGGGCATGTCGGGACGGTTCGTAACCGACCTGCGGGACGCGGTATACGGCGTCGCGGAGCTAGGCCAATGAACTCGGAAGTGCAGGATCGCATGCCTTATGCACCCTTGTTGGCGCTGGCAATGGCCGCCTTCATCACCATCCTTACCGAAGCACTGCCGGCTGGTCTGCTGCCGCAGATGGCACAGGGGCTGGCCGTCTCCGAGGCGTGGGTCGGGCAAACCGTCACCGCCTATGCCATTGGATCGCTAATGGCCGCCATGCCGTTAACGGCGGCCACACAAGGATTTCGTCGCCGTCCCTTGCTACTCGCTGCCATCGCCGGCTTTGCCATTGCCAACACGGTCACGACGTTTTCGACCAGCTTCACGTTGACGATCGCGGCGCGCTTTCTGGCCGGCGTTGCAGCGGGGCTACTGTGGGCGTTATTGGCCGGCTATGCCGCGCGCCTAGTGCCCGAACACCGCAAAGGCCGCGCCATCGCGATTGCGATGGTGGGCACACCCCTGGCGCTCTCGTTGGGCATCCCGGCCGGAACCTTTCTGGGCAACGTCCTGGGATGGCGCATGTGCTTCAGCATCATGAGCCTGCTGGCCGTGCTGCTGATGGCATGGGTGCGCTTCAACGTGCCGGACTTCGCCGGAAAAGCTGAACAAAAACGTCTGTCGCTGCGCTACGTATTCACACTGTGGGGCATTCGCCCCGTGCTCTTCGTGGTACTGGCGTTTGTCCTTGCGCACAACATTCTCTACACCTACATCGCCCCGTTTCTGCAAGTGGCTGGCCTGGGGGCGCAGACGGATGTAGTACTGCTGGTCTTCGGAATCACATCGCTGCTGGGAATCTGGATTGTTGGGCTGTTAATCGACCAGTACCTGCGTGCGCTGACCTTGGCGAGTACCGCATTGTTTGGCATTTCAGCGATGGTGCTGGGTATAGCAGCCACCGAACCCGTTGCCGTTTTCGTAGCGATTGGCGCGTGGGGATTAGCCTTTGGTGGTGCCGCAACGTTGTTTCAAACGGCATTGGTCCGAACTGCTGGCGATGCGTCAGATGTCGCACAATCCATGCTCGTGACTGCTTGGAACATCGCAATTGCTGGCGGGGGCATTGTGGGAGGTCTACTACTCGACCGACTCGGCGTAGAAGCATTCCCTCCTGCATTACTGGTGCTGTTGGTGGCCACGCTGATGGTGACGTGGTCGGCCAAGTTGCGCGGGTTTCCCGTGGTGCAGGGGGTGAAATCCGATGCAATTTGAATGTGCTGATGTGGTAGCAGGCAGCGGCGAACCTCGTTAACAGCGCATCCCAAAGCTTTTGGACGGAAGTGGGCCGGCATGACAGCTATCGCCAACCTTTGCCGCGTGGTTCGAACAGGTCTGCATAGCCCCTTGAGTAGTGTCTGTACGAGATCTGCAATCCATACCCAGTGTCTGCTTCTGGCCGATAGTTGCTCGTCAGAAAGGGCCGAAATCGACCCGGAGCAGTCATTCGCAAGGTTGAAAAAATTGGCCGGTTGTAAGTGGGAAATATACAGAAGAGGGGGGGCGCCGAGTGCATTAGAAAGCTGCATCGTGAGCGTCCATAGCTTCCGTCAAGCACCGATACCCATCGCTCCGATCGCGCGGCGAAACCTCGATAAATAGCTCAATCAACTGACTATCAAGGAAGGTTTGATTAGAGGTGTCCAATGGCAGGTTAAAAAAATCAGCGCTTTGTACTGTGTACAGTGAGGTTTGGAAATTCAAAAAACAGACGTATCTCACTGCTGCCGAATCGCTGAGCCGGCGCCATGTGATGATTTGCTGGTAGGTGTCTCCACGAAAGCCCATGTTCATTTACCCTCTTACTATGCTGGAACGCAGTAGGTGAAGGTATAGCAGTTACATCTCACTCTTTGCTCTGGCTACGCGTAAGTCTGTAGATCCTTGGGCATCGATGGCGGTTTCTGGCCGTAATCGGCGAAGTCTGAATAACCGCTTTTTTGGCCGTTTTCTACCTGTCACCAAGGGCTGTATCCGACCCAACTTGGACATTCAACACTGACTCTGTAACTGCCGAAGACGACGTCCTGCCACGATACGACGGTGTGTGCGGACGCAGCCGGCGGTAGGGGCACCAACCGCAGCAGATCATTCACCGTGACGCTTCAGCTTTCCAGGCGTCTATGACTTTTATAGCCAGTGTTGGCTCTCTACATTTTGGAAGAGGGAGATCTTTTATGATCATCAAACCGCGCGTTCGCGGCTTTGTCTGTGTGACTACTCACCCCACTGGCTGCGAAGCCAACGTCAAGAATCAGATCGACTACGTTACCGCAGAAGGATTGATCTCCGGGGGGCCAAAGAACGTACTGGTGATTGGTGCGTCGACCGGATACGGACTTGCTGCGCGGATAACGGCAGCTTTTGGTTGTGGCGCCAGCACTCTCGGTGTGTTTTTCGAACGTGAAGGCGAGGAGGGCAAGCTCGGCACCGCCGGCTGGTACAACACAGCGGCCTTTCACACGTTTGCCGAGTCCGACGGCCTCTACGCCAAGAGCATCAACGGCGATGCTTTTTCCGATGAGATCAAACAGAAGACTATCGACGTTATCAAGCGCGACCTCGGGAAGGTCGACCTGGTTGTTTACAGTCTTGCCGCACCTCGCCGGACACACCCCAAGACGGGTGAAGTATTCAGTTCTACTCTCAAGCCGCTCGACAAGGCCGTGACCTTGCGGGGCCTGGATACGGATAAGGAAGTGGTCAAGGACACCACGCTACAACCCGCGGCCCAAAGCGAAATCGATGGCACGGTGGCCGTGATGGGCGGCGAAGACTGGCAGATGTGGATCGATGCCCTGCACGAAGCGGGTGTTTTGGCTGATGGGGCGAAAACGACCGCGTTCACTTACCTGGGCGAAAAGCTGACTCATGATATCTACTGGAATGGCTCCATTGGTGCGGCCAAGAAGGACCTGGATCAGAAAGTCCTTGGTATCCGTGAACGATTGGCTGTTCTGGGGGGCGACGCGCGGGTCTCGGTATTGAAAGCGGTGGTTACCCAGGCAAGTTCAGCTATCCCGATCATGCCGCTGTATCTGTCATTGTTGTTCAAAGTCATGAAGGAGCAGGGCACACACGAGGGATGCATCGAGCAGGTCTACGCGCTCTACAAAGACAGCTTGTACGGCCATTCTCCAGTTATGGATCAAGAGGGCCGCCTGCGCGCGGACTACAAGGAACTGGCTCCCGAAGTCCAGGACCGGGTCAAGCAACTCTGGGATCAGGTCAGCAATGACAACCTTTATGAACTTACTGATTTTGTCGGTTACAAGGCGGAGTTCCTGCGTCTCTTCGGTTTCGGGATCGAAGGAGTGGACTACGAGGCTGAGGTAGATCCGGATGTCAAGATCTCCAACCTGTTCCAGGCTTAGGTCGTAAGTATGGATAGCTGCCTCGATGCCCCATGCAGAGGCAGCTGCTGCCCAAGAGGGGTTGTAACGGGATGTCTGTTTTTGGCCGATTGCTGACTGTCGCGAGGGGCAGCAATCGACCCAGCCGCTTGCAGATCATCCCCGGGCCGTTCACGCTCATACCTGATCCATAGCCTCGGTCATCCCCCGATCCTCACCCAGGAACCCGCCACTCTGATGGTGCCACAGCCGTGCATAGATGCCGTTCTTAGCGAGCAATTCGGTGTGGGTGCCCTGTTCGATGATGCGTCCATCGTCCATGACAATAAGTCGATCCATTGCCGCAATCGTGGACAGCCGATGGGCGATGGCGATTACGGTTTTTCCCTCCATCATTTCATCGAGGCTTTCCTGAATGGCCACTTCGACTTCCGAATCCAGCGCGCTGGTAGCCTCGTCAAGTAGCAGGATCGGGGCGTTCTTGAGCATCACCCGGGCAATCGCGACGCGCTGGCGCTGGCCGCCCGAAAGCTTGATGCCGCGCTCGCCCACCAAGGTGTCGTAGCCGGTGTGCCCTTGCCGGTCGCTCAGTTGGCTGATGAACTCATCGGCTTGGGCATTGGCCGCGGCACTGCGGATTTGTGCGTCGCTTGCATCGGGTCGGCCGTAGGCGATGTTGTCACGAATGGAACGGTGCAGCAGGGAAGTATCCTGGGTGACCATGCCGATGGCGCTACGCAGGCTGTCTTGCGTCACGTGCGCAATGTCTTGCCCGTCAATGCGAATCTGCCCGCTGTCGACGTCATAGAAGCGCAGCAGCAAGTTGATGAGCGTGGATTTGCCCGCGCCGGAGCGGCCCACCAGACCGATTTTTTCCCCCGGACGAATGTTCAGGCTCAGGCCATCGAGTACTTGGCGTTCGCCATTGTAGTTGAAGCTCACGTTGTCGAAGGTTACCGCCCCGCCGGAGGTCACCAGGACGCCCGCGTCCGGCGCATCCTGCACCTTGGGGCCGCGGGTAAGGGTTGCCATGCCATCCTGTACGGTGCCGATGCTCTCGAACAGCGAGGTCATTTGCCACATGATCCAGTGCGACATGCCATTGATCCGCAACGCCATGGCAGTGACTGCCGCCACGGCGCCTGCGCCGACCTCACCCTGGTGCCATAGCCACAGCGCATAACCACCTGCTGCCATGATCAACGCCACCACCAATGCCTGGTTGACGATCTCGAACTGGCTGACCAGGCGCATCTGACGGAAGCCGGTTTGCTTAAAGTCCTCCATCGCTGCACGCGCGAAGTGCGCTTCTCGATTGGAGTGGGAGAACAGCTTCACCGTAGTGATGTTGGTGTAGGCGTCCGAGATACGCCCGGTCATCATCGACCGCGCATTGGCCTGTTCCTGCCCGACTGCCCCCAAGCGAGGCACGAAGTACAGCATGGCCAGCCCGAACAACACGATCCACGCAACGAAAGGCAGCATCAGTTTCAGTGCGAAGCCGCCGGCCAGTGCAATGATTGCGATGAAATACACCCCGATCCCGGGTGCGATTTCGATAAGGGTGAACAGCACGTCGCGCACGGCCAGCGCAGTCTGCATCACCTTGGTGGTGACCCGACCGGAGAACTCATCGGAAAAAAACGAAAGGCTTTGCCGCAGCATCAGGCGGTGGAAGTCCCAACGCAGCCGCAACGGCAGATTGATCGCCAATATCTGGTGCTGCACCATGGTACGCAACGCCACCAGTCCGATGCTGGCCACCATTACGATGCCCATGCCCCACAACACACGACTTTCCTGCGCGGCCGCATCACCACCTGCCTGCCAGGTCGAGAGCAAATCCACGACCTGCCCAAGGAAAGAAAACAACCAGGCTTCGTAGATCGACACACCGGCACTGAGCAGCGCAAACGCAAGGATATAGCGGCGGGCGCCCCGTGTGCACGCCCAAAGGAACCGAGCCAGGCCCTCGGGTGGCGGTGGTACCTCGTCAGGCGGGAAGGGGTCGAGTCTTTGTTCAAATGCGCGAAGCATGGTGGTCTCCGAAACGATCAAGTTAAGGAGATTCTGCCATCTAAAGGTTACTTTGAGGGGGATGTGGAGTAGCGGGCATGGCTCTATAGACATGTTGCCCTGAAAGTTGGATTGCCGAGTGGGGGAACTCAGACAATGTTTAAATCCAAGTCGGCGAGGCCAAGACGGGCGGTCTCGGAGCGCCGCTCTCGACTCAGGTGAGTCATTCGTGACAGGCAGAAATCGGCCAAAAAGCAGACACTGGCCAGACACACAACGCTGTAGGCGCGTTGCGCCCACGCCGCGGGGATAAGGTAAATATTCCTAACCATTGCAGCCTTTCAGACTGCGCAAAGCTCGACTCAAAGGGGCCCTGAGCGCTCAGGCGCTTTTTGCTTTGCGGCCACGTGAGGCGGGCTTCACTGGCACGCTTTTCCCGTATTCGTTCCACCATGTCCAGAGAGCCTTCATCGTCGGCCCGAGTGCACGTGCTTGCTGTCATTTCATATTCAACACGCGGAGGCACTTCTGCGAAGACCGTTCGCGTGATCAGGCCATCGTTCTCAACCTCCCGAAGTTGCGCCGTCAGCATGTGTTGCGTGATGCCGTTGATCGCCTTGCGCAGAAGATACTGGGCCCCGCCGCGATTTTGTGGCGCTTCGCACCGCCGGTGGCGGTCATCCAAACGACTCTCAGATAATGGAGATCCATATCCCTCCATCCCATGCGCTGCGTTAAAAGAAAGCCTCACCTCGAAGAGCCTTCAGAACAAGCGAAAAGGCCGGAGTTGGCAAACGGCGACTTGGGTAGTACAGGTGATAACCCGAGAACAAAGGGCACCAGTCTTCCAGTACCCGCACCAAGCGGCCATCCTCAATGTGCGGGGCAAATTCTTCTTCCGGTAAATAGGCGATGCCTAAGCCGTTAACTGCCGCAGCCGGGACGTGTGCGCTTGTGTTCACAATGACCTGGCCAACGACACGCACCTTGACCTTGCGACCGCGTTTTTCGAACTCCCAGGCATCAAGTCCGCCAAGGGTTGGATAGCGTATGTCGATACAGCTGTGATTCACCAGATCCTGCGGCTTCTTTGGCGCACGGCTGCGTGCGAAATAGGAGGGCGATGCCACTGCAGCCATCCGTACTTCGGGCCCGATTGGAACGGCGATCATATCTTTATCGACGGTGTCGCCAAATCTGATGCCCGCATCGAAGCGGTCAGCAACGATGTCTCGGAAGCCATAGTTGATATCGAACTCAACCTTGATATCGGGGTATTCAAGGAGCAAAGGCGTGAGCCGCGGAAGGAGGATTGTCTTCAGGACAAAATCACCGCAGGTAATGCGCACCGTGCCTGCAGGCTTGTCACGAAGCTCAGTCAAAGCATCCAGCTCGGCCTCGATCTCGTCGAAACGATGACCAATGGCTTGCATCAGGCGTTCACCCGCGCTGGTCGGCGAAACGCTACGAGTGGTGCGCGTCAGTAGACGAATCTTCAGCCGCTTTTCAAGCCCGGAAACGGTCTGGCTCAGCGCGGACTGTGTGACACCCAGGTGGGCAGCTGCTCGGGTAAAGCTGCCTTCCCTGGCGACCGTCACAAAGGCCAGAAGGTCGTTCAGATTATGTCGTGGCATCAAAGGCGCCTGGATAAATTGATTAGCTATGCTTATAACTTCAACAAGCTTTCATTAGATTATCAAGCATGACGTATTCCCTGAGAATAGGGCAAGTCTCACCTGTAATCACAGGCATGGCTCATACCACTCGCTGATCCAGACCCGGCAACCAGGTTGATCAGCACTTATTCACGGATGGGAGCACCTCATGAAAAAACTCGTTATCTTGCTCGGCCTTCTGATGGCGTCGCTCTCCGCACTGGGAGCAGACATGTCTAACGGAGCTGATAATTTTTTCAAAAGTGAGAAGGTCACAATGCAGAAGGTGACCTTCAAAAATCAGTACCAGATGAAAACGGCAGGGAATCTGTTCGTCCCTAAAGATCTGAAGCCCGGTAGCAAAAGCGCAGCGATCATCGTTGGTCATCCCATGGGCGCGGTCAAAGAGCAGAGTTCGAACCTGTATGCCCAGAAACTGGCGGAGCAAGGTTTCGTGACCCTTGCCATCGATCTGTCGTTCTGGGGCGAAAGTGATGGGCAACCGCGCAACGCGGTTTCGCCGGAAATCTATGCTGAAGACTTCAGTGCCGCCGTGGATTACCTCGGCACACAGACCTTCGTTGATCGGAACCGGATTGGCGTCCTGGGCATTTGCGGTAGCGGGAGCTTCGTCATCAGCGCTGCCAAGATCGACCCTCGGATGAAGGCCATTGCCACGGTCAGCATGTATGACATGGGCGCGGCCAACCGAAACGGCTTGAAGCATTCCGTCACTGTCGAGCAGAGGAAGCAAGCTATCGCCGCTGCTGCCGAGCAGCGTTATGTCGAGTTCACCGGTGGCAAAACTGAGTACACCAGCGGAACTGTCCATGAGCTGACGGACAAGTCCAACGCTATCGAGCGCGAGTTCTATGATTTCTACCGCACGCCACGCGGTGAGTTCACCCCCAAAGGCCAGTCCCCGTTGCTGACCACTCACCCGACGCTGACCAGCAACGCCAAGTTCATGAACTTCTATCCGTTCAACGATATCGAGACGATCTCGCCGCGGCCAATGTTGTTCATCGCCGGTGAGAATGCTCACTCGCGTGAGTTCAGTGAAGAGGCCTATCGACTGTCGGGTCAACCCAAAGAGCTTGTCATCATTCCAGGTGCCGGCCACGTGGATCTCTATGATCGGGTCGATCTTATCCCGTTTGCCAAGCTGACCTCGTTCTTCCAGACCCACCTTAAGTGACACCGCGAATTCAAGCGTTGGGGCTTCACGTATTGGAGGACATTAGATGAGCAGCACCACCTTACCTCTTCAAGCCGCCAGCCGACAGGTATGGGGAGCCGTCCTGGCGATGTCGCTGTGCGCCTTCGCCCTGGTGACTTCGGAGTTTCTGCCGGTGAGCTTGCTCACACCGATTGCGACCGATCTCGCGCTGACAGAGGGGCAGGCCGGGCAAGCGATTTCAATTTCTGGCCTCTTCGCGGTCGTCACCAGTCTTTTCATCTCTTCAGTCATTCGCCAGCTCGACCGGCGGCCCGTTTTGCTTTTCCTGACAGCCTTGATGATTGCCTCTGGCACGCTCGTCGCCTTTGCCCCGAACTACTCGACACTGATGGTGGGTCGAGCCATTTTGGGGATCGCTATTGGTGGCAGTTGGTCAATGTCGACCGCCGTCATGATGCGGATTGCCCCCGAGAGTTTTGTGCCTAAAGCCATCGCTTTGATCCAGGGCGGTACCGCACTTGCCACTGCGGTCGCAGCACCCATTGGCAGTTTCATGGGCGGGCTGATCGGCTGGCGAGGTGCATTTTTCTGCGTGGTTCCGCTCGCCGCTCTGGCGCTCTGTTGGCAAGCATTCACGTTGCCGAAAATGCCTGGTCAAAATGAGTCTGGCTCTGCACTTGAAGTGTTTCGGCTGTTAGGTAATGCCAAAGTCTCGCTGGGCATGGCGGCAGTGGCATTTTTGTTTATGGGGCAGTTCGCGTTATTCACCTATCTGCGTCCGTTCCTGGAGTGGGTGACCCGCGTTGATGTGTCTGGGCTCTCCCTGCTATTGCTGATTATCGGAATGGCCGGATTGGTGGGCACGACGGTGATCGGACCGGTGTTGAACAAAAGCCTTTATCGGGTGCTGATGATCATTCCACTCCTGATGTCGGGGATTGCTGCGGCTCTACTCGTTTTCGGCAGCTCGATGTGGGCGACGGCCGTTTTACTGGGTGTGTGGGGCCTGATTGCTACGTGCGCGCCTGTGGGCTGGTTCACATGGCTATCACGCACGCTTCCACGAGATGCCGAAACGGGAGGCGGTCTGATGGTGGCGGTGATTCAGTTGGCTATCACACTCGGCGCGACGGTAGGTGGGTTGCTATATGACGGCGTTGGCTACCAGGCTACGTTCATCGCGAGTGGAGTATTTCTTCTGGTGGCTGCCGTGCTTGCACTGTTCGTATCGCGAGCGGATCTGCCCCCATTTCAGGCCTTGACCCAGCGCTGACGGCTCCAGCTGCTCAATGTATCGACGGCAAATACCAGTAACAGCATGGCCAGAATCACCGTGCTGGCTTGCGCTTCCTGAAACAGGCTAAGGCTCACATAGAGCATTTGCCCCAAACCACCGGCGCCGACGAAGCCGAGCACACTGGCCATGCGGATATTGTTTTCCCAGCGGTACAGGATGTAGGCCAGTAACTGTGGCAGCAGGTTGGGCAGTGTGCCGTAGCAGAAAGCCCAGACGGCGTTGCCGCCCTGCAGGCGGATGGCTTCGGCCGGTTCTGGTGGGGTGTTTTCCAGTGCTTCGGCGAACAGCCGGCCGAGCACGCCGGTGGTGTGCAGGGCTAGTGCCAGGGTGCCGGCATTGGGGCCGAGCCCGGCGGCAAGGACCATCAGCGCGGCCCACACCAGTTCCGGAACCGCGCGCAAGGCGTTGAGCACCAGGCGCGACGCGCTCTGCAGTGGCCAGCCGAAACGCCCCGCCGCGGGCAATGCCAATAGAAGACCGAATACCGCCGCAAGCAGGGTGCCCAGGGCGGACATGGCAATGGTTTCCAGGGCGCCGTGGCCGATCGCTCGCAGATGACCCGGGCTCAGGTCCGGGCTGAGAAAACGCTGCGCATAAACGCCCATCTGCTTCAGGTTGCCGCTGTCGCCGAGTTCGCCGAGGTTGATGCCCAGGTAGTCGAACGAGGCGACAACCGCTGCACCGATGCAGAGCAGCAGTGCCAGGTTGATCAGGCGATTCATGTCAGCCTCCAGCGCAGCAGACGGCTGAGTTGATCGGCGAGCAGCACCAGCACGAGGAACGTCAGTAACAAACTGGCCACTTCACCGCCAGCGAACATGCGCAACGACAGATCCATTTGCTGGCCCAGACCGCCGGCACCGACAAAGCCCATCACCACCGAGGCGCGGATGGCGCATTCCCAGCGGTACACCGTGTACGAGAGCAACTCCGCAGCGACATTGGGCAGGATCCCGTAGCAGAAGGCTGCGAGCCGACCGCTGCCCGATTGCAGTAGCGCATGGGCAGGGCGCTGGTCGACCGACTCGAAAATTTCCGCGTAGACCTTGCCCAACATGCCGCTGTAGGTAATGGCAATGGCCAGCACCCCGGCCGTCGGGCCGAGGCCGACGGCGCGCACGAACAGCAGGGCCCAGACGATTTCCGGCACGCTGCGCAGGAATATCAGTAAACCGCGTATGGGCCAGCGTAGAAGTTGACTCCAATAGCTAGGGTGGCCGGCACGGGAAGCAGCGGACAGTGACAAAGCACGACTGGCCAACAGGCTGGCGGGGACTGCCAACAGCAACGCCAGGGCCATGCCGGCCGTGGCGATGGCCAGGGTCTGCAGGGTGGCTTGCAACAATAGCTCAATGAACTCTTCGCCATGGGCCGGTGGCCAGAAGGCGGATACAAATCGGCCCATCTCGCTCTGACTGTCACTCGCCACCAGCACGCCGAGGTCCAACTCGCTGAAGTGGATGCCCGGCCACAGCAAGGCAAGGGCCAGCAAGGTGAGCAGCAGCCGGGGCAGGGTGGCGGGATCACGGGTATCACGGGTCAGCATCGGGGAATCTGCACACTCAAGGGTGCCGGAGCAATCGGTGGGGACAGCAATTGTTCGTTGGCGTAGAGCTTGTCGAGCAACTCACGGTCGACTTCGCTGGCCTGAAGGTCGAACAGGATCTGTCCATCACGCAAGCCGATGATGCGCGAAAAATGCGCCAGGGCCAGCTCCACCGCATGCAGGCTGGCGACCAGGGTGACGTTGTGCTGCCGGGCATGGCGACAGAGCACCGAAAGCGTGTGCTGGGCCAACACGGGGTCCATGGCCGATACCGGCTCATCGGCCAGCAACACCTCGGGCGCTTGGTACAACACGCGGGCAATGCCCACGCGCTGCAACTGTCCACCGGACAGTTGCTGGCATTGCGCGAACAACTTGTCACTCAGGTCCAGCCTGGCCAATGCCGCGCGTGCGCCCGGAATATCCAGTGGATGCAGCAGGTTCAACAGGCTCTTGCCCAGCCCCCACTGACCCAGCTTTCCGGCCAGAACCGCAGTGATCACGCGCTGGCGCGGTGGCAGGGGAGGCGACTGATGGATCAGGCCGATGCGCGCGCGCAGACGCTGACGCTGACGGGCAGAAAGCTGCCAGGCGTGCTCACCGAGCACCTGCAGCTCGCCGTTGCCCGGCCGCAGGGCGGTGGCCAGCAGGTTGAGCAGGCTCGACTTGCCCGCGCCAGACGGGCCGATGATGGCGACCTGTTCGCTGGCACCAATGTGCAGGTCCACGCCACGCAACGCCTGGACGCCGTTGGCGTGGGTAAGGCTGACCTGGGTCAGACGCAATGTCATTTGAGCAGTTCGGCGGCGAGGGCGGCTTCCTCGATGCCCTTATAGTTCTCAGGCTTGGTTTCGATGAATCGGCTGGCGGCCTGCAGATCCAGAATCTCCTTGTCCGCAGGCTTCGCCGGATCGAGCGCCAGGAAGGCTGCCTTGATCTTGGCCGCCAGCGCCGGGTCGAGGGTCCCGCGCACCGTCCAGTTGTAGTCGAAGTAGGCCGGGGTGGTCGCAAACACTTTGACCTTGGTGGTGTCGACCTTGCCGGCGGCGACCAGTTTTTCCCACACGCTGGCGTTCAGTACCCCGGCGTCGACCTTGCCAGCCTGGACCCAGGCGACAGTGGCGTCATGGGCGCCGGAGTAACCCACTCGGCTGAAGTAGGTTTCAGGCTTGATGCCGTCCTTCAACATGAAATAACGCGGCATGAGACTGCCTGAAGTAGAGGACACCGAGCCAAATGCAAAGGTCTTGCCCTTGAGATCGGCGAGGGACTTGACGGCAGGGTCGGCGGTGATGAATTTGCTGGTGAATTGGGCGTCCTGTTCGCGCTGTACCAGCGGCATGGCATTGCCGGTTTTCAGGCGTGCCTGCACGAACGTGAAGCCGCCCAGCCAGGCCAGGTCGATGCGGTCGGTGGCCAGTGCCTCGACCACGGCCGGGTAGTCGCTGACGGGCACGAACTCAACCTTCATGCCCAACTGTTGTTCCAGATAGGCACCAAGCGGCTTGAACTTGCGGAGCAGTTCGGTGGGGGCTTCATCGGGAATCGCGCTGACTTTCAGCGTATCGGCGGCCTGCGCCAACAGGGTGCAAAATGACAGGGTCAAGCCGATGGCCAATGCCAGGGAACGCTTGAGCATGGAAGATCTCCGGTGTATTAACGAAAGAATGTCGAGGCGCCAAGCATGACTGGCGCTTTGTGAGGGTAGACGAAAGGAGCGATATTGACCGGTTTTGGCCCAATTGCAATCTGTTGCATCGACCGGTTGAATCCACAACCCGAAACGGTCAATTATCGGAGCGCATAACCGCGTTTGTGAGATCACCCTCGGCCAGCATTTGCATCATGATGTTTCTCGCCCCTCCGGCATTTGGTTAATTACCGTCCGCCACTTTACGCTCTATCTCCGCTATTTTTCGCCTGAGCTCTTCAGCCTCCTGCTCCTGGTTTTGAGCTTCATCCAGACTTTCGGCGTCACTGTCGCGGTCCTCAAGCTCGCTTTCGACCACATCGTCGGGTTTGCCAGCCGTATCGGCAGGCGGGACGTTCGAGGTCGTTTCTGATTCGTCGTCATTAACATCGTCATTGTTCATTTCGCTCACCTCCATTGGCCTACACATTAGATACAGCGGTATGAAGGGAGTTCGGGTTTTCAAGTATTTGTGGCTGGGCCCGGATCACCGGCCACCCATTTTCGTCGATGATAAAGACCCGCTTCGTCACGGCTTTCAACTGGCCTGATCGGTCGCATAATGGTGCTAGGGCTTTTTCAGCTTCTGCAGGTAGCATGACGCTTTATAAGCGCACCAAATGACAGATTGGCTAACGTAACCGAGTGGGTCGAACATTGATCGAACGACGTCAATTCAGCGGAGGCATGAAAGGAAAAAACCTCCGCTATCTGAACGAAAATCCTGGCGAGCCTGCTCGAATGACTCGAGCAGGCTTTTTGCTGCTCGAGCATTTCTCGCTGCCCGCGTTCACGCAAGCGCTGGACACGATTGTCACCGCGAATCTTTTGCGCCCCGGCTTGTTCTCTTCCCGGACGTTCGGCTTGAATGAGGGGGAGGTCATCAGCGACCTGGGCCTGGTCATTCGGCCGGATGCACGCATCGATTCTTCCGCCATTCACAATCTGGACCTGCTGGTGATTTGCGGCGGCTACAGGACAGAACTGAAGACGACGGATGAGTTCATCAGCCTGTTGCGAGCGGCGGCAGATCAAGGTGTCATTCTGGCCGGGTTGTGGAATGGTGCATGGTTCCTGGGCAGCGCAGGTTTGCTCGATGGATACCGTTGCGCCATTCACCCCGAACATCGTCCCGCACTCGCGGAAATCTCCAAGGCGACGCATGTCACCAGTGAGCCCTATGTCATCGATCGGGACCGGCTCACCGCGTCCAGTCCCTCTGGGGCATTCCATATGGCGTTGGACTGGATCAAAGAACTGCACGATAAAGCTCTGGTCGAGGGTATCGAGGACATTCTTGCTTTCGAGGAGTCTCGCTATCGGCGTATCAAACCGGCGGAAAATATCTGTGTGAGCGCGCCGTTGCGAGAGGTGGTCAAGCTGATGGATGCCAACCTCGAAGAGCCTCTGGAGCTGGAGCAACTGGCGGTCTACGCGGGCCGTTCCCGGCGACAACTCGAACGCTTGTTCAAGGAACAGCTCGGGACAACCCCGCAGCGATATTACATGGAGCTGCGCATCACCGAAGCGCGTCGACTGCTTCAGCACACAGAGCTGTCCCAGGTAGACGTGTTGGTTGCCTGTGGCTTCGTGTCGCCCAGTCATTTCAGCAAGTGCTATAGCTCGTATTTCGGCTACAGGCCTTCCAAGGAAAAACGACTGGTCAAATAATCTGCTTTTTTGTGTGCCGGCGAGGATCGCCCGATGGCGCAAAATCTGCCGTCGGGAATGGCCCGGGGGTAGCCGCTCGCTGGAGCAGTGCCCCCGGACAAGTCCGCGGATCTCAGCCCTTGGCCGCCATCGCGGTCACTTCCACGCGCATGCCTTCGACCGCCAGGGACGCCACGCCAACGGCGGCACGAACCGGCCATGGCTTGGCGAAGAAGCGCTTGTAGACTTCGTTGAAAGCGGCGCGGTCGGCCATGTCAGTCAGGTAGATGGTCAGATGCAGCACCCGGTCCATGGAACTGCCGGCAAGCTCCAATGCCACCTTGAGCGCTTGCAGGGTGCACTCGCTCTGCTCGGTGATGCCACCGAGCTCCAGACTGCCGTCGGCGCGGGTAGGGATTTGAGTAGAGACCAACAGGCCGCCGAAACCGGCGACGTCGGAGGAGATGGATTCCGGGTCTGGGTCGGGAAGAAAGGTGATGTCGTGGTTTGCCATGGGGGATCTCTTGTTTGAGGTGGTAGGTCAGTTTACAGCACGAGACTATCTGCCAGCCTCATGGCCTGTTGAGTCGCAGTTTTACGCGCACTCAGGTCAACGTCTTCCCCCAGAATGGTCTTCTCGACAATCACCGCGTGCACATCGCTCACACCGATAAATTGCAGCCAGGCTTCCACGTAGGGTTTCTGAAAGTCGAAGCGCTCTGCTGGCGTGATCGACTGCGCCGAAAAATCCAGGCCGCGGGCGTACATCACCACGGCGGTTTTGTTGTGCAGCATGCCTTCCAGACCGCGTTCCGGGTCGAAGCTGAATAAAATGTCTTTCTGCGACACCAGGTCGATGAAGTGTTTGAGTTTGTACGGGATGCTGAAATTCCACAGCGGTACGGACATCACCAGGACGTCTGCGCGGTGCAGGAACGCGGCCAGATCTTTCAAGGTGTTCCAGGCGTCTTGCTGCGCCGGAGTCAAGGGCGTGCCATTGAGCCCGGCGTATTTGGCGTCCATTGCCAGCTCGTCGAACTCCGGCAAAACCATGTTCCAAAGATCGAGGGTGATGATTTCGGTGTCCGGGGTGTTTTCTTGATAACGCGCAATGAAGCTGCGGGCGACTTCAAGTGAGGCCGAGCGCTGTTTGCGCGGGGAACATTCGATATGCAGAAGGGTGGTCATGGCGTGTCTCGGGCGGGAAGTTGGATTATTGCAACATAGTTTTAATTGGAATATAAATCATGAATAAATAAGTCATTAATCACGAATAGAACTATGTTCGATATTCTGTTGTTAAAAACCTTTGTCACCGTCGTCGATGAAGAGGGTTTCAGCCGCGCAGCCGAAAAGCTGCATCTGACCCAATCCGCGGTCAGCGGTCACTTGCGGCGACTGGAAGAACAGGTCGGTAAACCGCTGTTGAAGCGTACGACCCGTTCCCAGCAACTGACGCCCGATGGCGAGCGCCTGATCGCTTATGCGCGCACGATCCTCGCGTTGAATCGTGATGCCTGGGCGCAACTGACGCGCACACCGTTTCACGGGCGGGTGCGAATCGGGGTATCGGAGGATTTTGTCGAACCGCGATTGCTGCGAGCTTTTCAGGATTTCGCGGCGCAGTACCCGGGCATGGAAATCGACGTGCAGGTGGGTATTCCTGGCACGTTGCTGAACCTGATGAAGCAAGGCCATCTGGAGCTGGTCATTGGTTCGCTATGCGAAACCAGCGAAGCGGGGTTGCTACTGTGGCAAGAACCGTTGGTGTGGGCCTGGTCGGCGCAACCCGTCACCCAGTTACCGACACCGTTGCCGCTGGCGCTGTTCCCCGAGCCCTGTCCTTATCGTGAGATAGCGCTGAGGCGGTTGGCGCAGGCGGGGATCGCCCAACGTACGGCGATGTCATGCACCAGTATCGCCGGGTTGCGGGCGGCGGCGTTGGCTGGTTTCGCGGTGGCGCCCATGACGGTCAGTCAATTGGGGCAGGGACTGGCGGCTCTGGGGGCGGAACAAGGGTTGCCGGATTTGCCGGATGCGCAGTTTCGGTTGTTCACCTCTGCTGAAGCGGATCAGACGATTGTGGCAGCGCTCACTCAGCTCATTGTGGAATATTGCTCCACACGAAGGGCTTGATCGTGTGGGTCGATCACTGAGGCATTGTTCGACAGCTCCTACGGATCGCATGACGCTTCAGCCGGTATTGAACAACTGACGGATCAGATTGGGCGTGCTGCCGGTCCAGCGCTTGAACGAGCGGCGGAAGTTTGCCGCATCGTTGAAGCTCAGGTACTCGGCCACGGCTTCGTTGCTGAACCCCTTGATCTGGTACAGGTACAGGGCCACGTGCTTGCGCACCAAATCCACCTGCTGCTGAAAACCAGTGTCGTGTTTTTGCAGTTTGCGCTTGAGGGTCGCGGGGCTCATGGCGAAGGCCTGGGCGGCTTGTTCCAGGCTTGGGGTATGGCGCACGTGGCGCTGTAAATAGCGGTACATGCCGTCGAGAAAACTCGACGTGCAGCCCAACTGTTGCAATTGCCCCTGAGCTTCCTGACGGGCGACCTGGCCAGCAATGGCCGACGCATCGGGCCATCGCCGGGCGAGAAATTCCCGGGGGATGCGCATCAGGTCCAACGGCCGGTTGAACTGAGTGTGCTCGCCCAAATGCACCCAATATTGCTCGACGTAACGGGGCTCGGCATGGCTGAAACTGCATTCCCACGGCAGACGCTGGCCGCTCAGCGCGCGACTCATGGCCACCAGCGAGGTCATGCTCGCTTCCAGCAGAAAACGCCATTGCTCGCCGGCCCCGCAACTGTCCAGCCAATAGAGATAGGCGTGTTTTTCATCCAGCACCAACCGCGGCGTCATTAACGGGCTGAGCAGTGCCTGTTGCTGCACCAGGGTGTCGAGTGCCTGGTGCAGGTTTTGTGCATGGCGCAGGGCGTGGCTGGCGGCGCCGTAGTGTCCAGGCAGCAGGCGCTGACCGAACAGAAAACTGCTGTCGTCGGCATCCAGCAAACGTCGGCTGTTGCCGATCAGCGCGAAAAACTGCAGGGGGCTGAGGCGGGTCTGACCAGCCAGAATGTCTTCATGGAACAGACCGGTGCCGCGCAGCAGACGATGACTGTCGATGTCCCGGGACAGCGCCAGGTCGATCAGGGTTGCTGGTTGATAATGCCCGGGGATGAAACGGCTGTCGGTTTCGTACCACGTGGTTTTCAGGGTCATGGCCGAGCCTCAGGCGGTTCTGGCCAGAGGCTGCTTGGCCCGGGCCAGCGCCAGGTTAAGGCGCTTGAGCAGGGCGTCCGGCGACTCGTTCAGCGCCATCACCACTGCCGTGCTCGCCGACAGTTGCAAGCGTTCGCCGTGCTGCCGGGTTTTGTGCGCCAGGCCCTGAACCGCTTGTTGCAGTTCCAGCGCCAGCAACCGTGCCTGGCTCTCGCCGGTATTGGGCAGCAGCACCACGAAACGATCGCCGGCCAGTCGGCAGAGTAAGTCCTGGCGCCGCAGATTGAGCAGCAGCAAATGACTGAGCGCTTGCAGCACGGCGTCGCCTTCGGCATGCCCAAAGGCCTGATTGATGGCCGAGAAGTTGTCCAGGTCCAGCGCCAACAGCGACAGCGGCTGTTGTTGGCTATGACTTTCCTCAAGGCTGCCGGCCAGTTGGCGCTTGAGGTAATCGGCGCCGCCCAATGGCGTGAGTTTGTCGAACAAGCGGTGCTCGCGGAACAGCCGCTCGCGTTTCTCCATCTGCGCGCTGATCGCCAGTTGCTCGCGGTGCCAGTGATAGATGCCGATGGTCAGCAGGATCATGCCGACCGGCATCGGCCCGGACTCGAGCCAGTGATCCCAGGTGATGCTGTCGGGCAGGCGAATGAACTCGTCGAGGCTGTCGATCCACCAGGAAAAAAAGATCCCGCTCAAACCCAGCGCCAGGTAATTGGTGACGCGCCCGGCCGGACGGCTTTTGAGCACCAACCCCAGCCAGACCAACGCCAGCAGCGCCGAACCGCCTTCACCGACGATATCCAGCCAGACCCATTCGCTGACCGGTTTCACCTCGCCGCAGGCCAGATGCAGAAGCAACCCCAGGTTGGCGGCCAACAGCAGCAGGGCGAGTTTCCAACGGTGGGGTTTGAGCACTGAGAACATGGCCGCGATCCTTTGGCGAAGAAGCAATGCGCGCCAGCACAGCAGATGTTTGTGACAGTCGGGTGACTGGGTGGGAATGGGGCAGGGAGGTCGAATCAGCTCATGGTCCTGTGGGATTTTCTGGCGAGTGAGGACCAGCAAGCAGCAATGCGATCTGTAGCAGCTGTCGAGCCTGCGAGGCGGCGTTCGGCTGCGAAGCAGTCGCCAAACCAGAGATTGCGGTATGGCAGGCAGACCGCGTTAACCTGTTCACGACTGCTGCGCAGCCGAACGCCGCCTCGCAGGCTCGACAGCTGCTACAACAGTGCTGCGCAGCTGAAATGGCTTGGCTGAGAAGTCATTTAAGCTCACTTCTCGCCCCGAAACCCCGCAAAACCCCGGTTTACCGCACCTCCCGCCAACCCCTGTCACAGAACCGTCATCCCCCATCCCTAGCGTGCCCTCCCAGTTGCCGGGCCTCTTGCCTGGCGTTAACGGACTCTTGGGGGAGGACATTCATGTACAAGCGCAACAGCACCGCCGGAGTCGTCGGCTTCACGCTCACCGCCCTGGCCATGGCGATCGCCAGTGAGCGCCTGAGCGCCGCCGAAAACGTGGCGAACACCGAACACGTCGAAGTGGTGGGCCAGGCGGCGAGCATTGATCAGGCGCTCAAGGAGCAGCGCAGTTCCGACAGCATCAAGAGCGTGGTGCATGCCGACGGCGTGGCGCAGTTGCCGGACGAAAACGTTGCCGAAGCGGTACAGCGCCTGCCGGGCGTCAGCGTCGAGCGCGACCAGGGCGAAGGGCGGTTTGTCAGCGTGCGCGGCCTCGGTCCGGATCTGAACAGTGTGACCATCAACGGCACATTGGTGCCATCGCCGGAAAGCGAACGCCGGGCCGTGGCCCTCGATGTGTTGCCCTCGGAGTTGGTGCAATCCTTGTCGGTGATCAAAACCCTGACCCCGGACATGGACGCCAACTCCCTGGGCGGCACCGTGGATGTGAAAAGCCTCTCGGCCTTCGACCACAAAGGGCTGTTCTACACCGGCAGCAGCGAAGCCAGTTACGACAAGAATACCCACCAGACCAGCCCGAAATTTTCCGGCGCCATCAGTGATCGCTTCAGCCTTGGCGACGGCATCGATAACTTCGGCGTCGCTGCGGCGCTGAGCTGGCAGAAGCGCGACTTTGGGGCGGACAACGTCGAAACCGGCGGCGCCTGGGACTTCGAGCAAGGCGCCAAATTGCAGGAGTTCGAGCAACGCGACTACGACATCAGCCGTGAGCGCGCCGGTGGCGGCCTGAACTTCGATTACAAACCCGACGACCTCAGCAGCTATTACCTGCGCACCCTGTACAGCCGCTACAAGGACAGCGAGACGCGCAATTCCACCAGCCTCGAATTCGCCGACCCGCTGGCGGCGGGGGAGTTGGGCGACGCCGAAGGCTCACGCAAACTCAAACAACGGGAAGAGACCCAGGAAATCCAGTCCTACGTATTGGGCGGCGAGCGTATGTTCGGCCTCTGGACCCTCAGCGGCCAGGCCGGCTACAGCCGCTCCAGTGAAGACAGCCCGGGCCACATCGCCAACGCCGCGTTCAATGGCACCGACGACTTCGCCGGCAGCGGTTTCTACGACAACGACAAGCCGCGACCCATCATCGGTCAGAGCTTCTACAACCCGGACAACTTCAGCCTCGACAAGGTCGACTGGGAAAAACAGAAAACCACCGACACCGAGAAAAACCTGCGCCTGGACCTGGCCCGCGACTACGACCTCAGCGGCTATGCGTCCCAGGTCAAATTCGGCGGCAAGGTCAGCCGCCGCAACAAAGACAACAACCTCGACGCCTGGGTCTATGAAGATTTCGACGATCTGGGTTTCAGCGACGAGCAGCTCAACCTCAGCCGATTCCAGAAAGGCACCGTGGATTATCGCCTTGGCCAGTTCGGCCCGGGCATCAGCGGCAGCGCCATCAAGCAGTTGATCGGTGGCCTGAATCAGGCGGACTTCTATGACGAGACCGAATCGCGGGTCAACGACTTCAAGATCAGCGAAGACATCAACGCCGGCTACCTGATGAACACCATCGATATCGATGACTGGCGTTTCATTGCCGGCCTGCGCTACGAAGGCACCGAGTTCGAAGCCAAGGGCACCGGCGCCACCGATGGCGAGTTCCAGTCGACCGAGACCAAACGTCGTTATCACCACTGGTTGCCGGGCCTGCATGCGCGCTATCAACTGGACAAGAACACTCAGGTGCGCGCGGCCTGGACCAAGTCCGTGGTGCGCCCGACGTTCGGCCAATTGGCGCCGGGTTTTGTCATCGATGATGACGAAGCGAGCTTCGGTAACCCGGACCTCAAGCCGCTGGAATCCAGCAACCTCGACCTGGGCATCGAGCATTACATGGGCCACGCCGGCACGGTCTCGGCGTTCGTGTTCTACAAAGACATCAAGAACTTCGTCTACAACACTGACCTGGCGGGCACCGGCGCCTGGGCCGATTTCTCCGAGGCCCATACGTTTGCCAACGGCGACAGCGCCAAACTCTATGGCCTGGAACTGGCCTACTCGCAGAAATTCGACTGGCTGCCGGCGCCCTGGAATGGCCTGCTGCTGGGCGCCAACACCACCTTCAGCCGTTCCGATGCCGAGATCGAAGGATTCGACGCCGCCAGTGGTATCAACCGCAAGCGCAGCATCGATTTGCCCAATCAGTCGGACACCGTCGGCAACCTGATGCTCGGTTGGGAAGACGACAAGCTGAGCCTGCGTCTGTCGGCCAACTACAAGTCCGATTACCTCTTTGAGCTGGCCTCGATCAACGACAAGGCCCATGACCTGCACGTCGATGCCCAGACTTTCGTCGATTTCAGTGCGCGGTATTCGCTGACCAAAAACCTGCAAGTCAGCTTCGAGGCGCAGAACCTCACCGACGAGCCGTACTTCGTCTACACCGGCAGCCGTTCCTACAACGGCCAGTACGAAGAATACGGCCCGACCTACAAGCTCGGCCTGACCTTCACCCACTTTTAAGCCCCGGGGCGGCAGCCCGGTGCTGCCGCCATGATGGATGCACGACAAGGACTTTGCCTGTTCATGAGTATTTCGTGGTTACCCAAACACGGTCTGCTGACCGCCCTGATCAGCTTGACCATCGGCCAGGCCATGGCGGCCGCGCCGAACCTGAGCCTCACACCCTGGGCGCCGAACCTGGTAGTCGACGCGATCGCGCTCTTGCCCGTCGACCTGGGCCCCGAACGCCTGGCCGCCAGCGAGCGTGACGGCTTGCTGCTGCTCGACGTGCAAGGCAAAGAGCTGGCGCGGCTGAAAGGTTCGTTCAGCAGCCTGGACAGCCGCGCCGCCGGCCAACACGTCTTGGTGGCCAGCCTCGACAACGCCCGTCAACAAGCGCTGCTGGTCAGCCTCGATCCGGCCAAGCGCAGTTGGGGGCAACCGGTGTATCTGCCGACGCGGGATTACCCGGTGAACGGCTTGTGCCTGTACCGCGACGAAGCCAGCAACCTGTTCCTGTTTCTGGTGGGCGAGGAGGGCAAGGGTGAGCAATGGCTGGTGGGCAACGGCGCCACTTTGAATCCGCAACCGCAACGGGTGCGCGGTCTGCCGCTGCCGCCGTCGGCCCAGTTCTGTCAGGTCGACGATGGCGCCAATCAATTGGTGGTCAATGAGGAGAACGTCGGTTGGTGGGCCTACCCGGCGCATGCCGAAGCCGATGTAACGCGCACACCGGTGGCCATGCGCGAACCGTTCGGCGAGATCAAACAGGCCGCGGGTGCAATGGCCCTGGTGCCGGGTGGCATCGTCGCACTCGATCCGAAAGCCGCGCAGTTGCATCTTTATCAGCAGCAGGGCGAACGCTGGGCGGCGCAGGCTACTTTGGCGTTGCCAGGTATGAAGGAGCCGGAAAACCTTGCCCTGCGCCCGACGGCCAAAGGCTTGCAAGTACTGCTGCGCGACGATGATGACGGCCGCCTGTATCAGGGCGAACTCGACTGGCAAGCCACGCCGGTGCCCTTGGCGCCGGTGCTGGCGAACGTAAAAGCAATCAGCCAAAGCGACCCGGTCGGGCGCCAGGGCGATGCCGCGGATGATCCGGCGATCTGGATTCATCCGCAGCAACCCGCCCTGAGTCGGGTGCTGGGCACCAATAAAAAGCAGGGGCTGATGGCGTATGACCTGCAAGGCAAGCTGTTGCAGGAGTTGCCGGTGGGGCGGCTGAACAACGTCGATATACGGCCGAATTTCAAGCTCGGCCAGCAGACCGTCGACCTCGCGGTGGCGAGCAATCGCGATCACAACAGCCTCAGCCTGTTCAGCATCGACCGCACCAGCGGCGAACTGCGCGAAGCCGGCGAGATTCCCACGCCGCTCAAGGACATCTACGGCATCTGCCTGTTTCAACCGGCCAGCGGCGAAATCTATGCGATCGCCAACGGCAAGGACGGCACCTTCCTGCAATACCGCCTGAACGCGCCGAACGGCAGCGTACAGGGCGAGTTGGTGCGCCAGTTCAAGGTCGACAGCCAGCCCGAAGGCTGTGTTGCCGACGACCAGCGCCAGCGCTTGTTTCTCGGTGAAGAGGACGTCGGCGTCTGGGCCGTGGACGCCCGCGCCGATCAGCCGGCGACGCTCAGCAGCGTGATCAAGGTCGGTGCGCAATTGCAGGCGGATGTGGAAGGGCTGGCGCTCTATCAAAGCGCGACGCAGGACTATTTGGTGATCTCCAGCCAGGGCAACGACAGCTATGTGGTGCTCGATGCCGAACCGCCGTTCGCGTCTCGCGGCGCATTCCGCGTCGGGCTGAACGCGGCGGCGGGTATCGACGGCGCCTCTGAGACCGATGGCCTGGAAGTCACCTCGGCCAACCTCGGCGGGCCCTGGAGCCACGGCATGCTGGTGGTGCAGGACGGTCGAAAACGCATGCCCGAGCAAACCCAGAACTTCAAATTCGTGCCCTGGGCCGAGGTCACCAAGGCGTTGAAATTGCCCTGATTCGGCCAGTCATCAACCTGTCATCACCATTTCATCGAATAGCTCAACGGCCGTCGCGCATCGACGGCCCGAGAGCGCCAGACAAGGAGTTTCACCATGCAAGCGACACTGGAACACATGACCATCTGGGGCCTGATCAGTGACGCCAGCCTGCTGGTCAAAGCTGTCATGCTCATCCTGTTGCTGGCGTCGGTGCTCAGCTGGTACCTGATCATCCAGCGCAGCGGCGTGCTGCAACGTCGCGAGCGGCAGCTCGACAACTTCATGCAGCGCTTTCGCAGCACTGCGGACCTGTTGCCGCTGTACCGCGAGACTGCACAGGGCACGGATAGCGAAGCCGGGGTCGAGCCGATTTTCCACGCCGGGTTTCAGGAGTTCAGCCACCTCAAACAGCACTCGGGCAACGCGGCCGACGTGGTGCTCGAAGGCGTTGAACGGGCATTGTACGTGGCCATCAGCGAGCAAGAAGTCCGCCTGGAGAAGGGCTTGCAGTTCCTCGCCACGGTCGGTTCCGTCAGCCCCTATATCGGCCTGTTCGGCACGGTGTGGGGGATCATGAATTCCTTCCTCGGCCTGTCCCAGGTGCAGCAGGCGACGCTGTCCACCGTGGCCCCGGGCATCGCCGAAGCGCTGATCGCCACGGCCATCGGCCTGTTTGCCGCCATCCCGGCAGTGATCGCCTACAACCGTTTTTCGGCGCGCAGCCAAACCCTGCTGACTCGCTACTACGCCTTCGGCAATGAATTGCAGGTGCGCTTGCATCGCACCTTGCATGGCACGCCGATGAACCTGGCCGTCGCAGCCTGAGAGGAGAATGCAGATGCTCGTCAGACCGCAACGCAAGCACGGGCCCAAGGCCGAAATGAATGTGGTGCCGTACATCGATGTGATGCTGGTGCTGCTGGTGATTTTCATGGTCACCGCACCGATGCTGACTCAGGGTGTGAAGATCGAACTGCCCAAGGTCGCCAGTGAAGCGTTGGCCACCGATACCCGCCAGCAAATCCTTACCCTGTCGGTGAAGGCCGAGGGCGGTTACTACTGGAACCTCGGCGGTGAACTGGATACGCAGCACCAGACCGACAGTGCGGTGGCGCTCGAGGAGATGCGCGCCAAGGTCGCGCAAATCGTTGCCGAGCGCCGTGACACCCAGGTTTACATTCGCGCCGACAAGGACGCCGGTTACGGCAGTGTGGTCGCAGCCATGGCGGCATTGCAGCAGGGCGGTGTGAGCAACCTCGGGCTGGTGACCGAGGCCCCGCAATGACGGCGATGATCATGCCCAGTTCATCCATGACGTTGCGGGATGCTGCTCGCAGTGGGTTCTGGAAAAACAGTCTGGCGGCGAGCCTGGCGGTAGGGCTGCATGCCATTGTGCTGGCGTTGCTGCTGCATGGCTGGTCGCTGGAGAAACCTCCGGTCGAACAGCCAGCGGTGTTGAGGACGCAATTGGTGATGTTGCCACCGGCGCCGCAGCCACAGGCGCCTGAACCGGTAGCGGCGCCGACACCGGAGCCGGTTGCCGAGGCGCCCATCCAACCCGTCAAACCTGCGATCGATCCGCAGATCCAGGCGCAAAAGCTTGAACAGGCCGTTCTTGCGCGCAAACGCGTCGAAGACAAAAAACGCGAACTCCAGGCCGAGCAACAACGCCAGCGTCAGGAGACAGAAAAACGCACTCATGACCTCGAGCAACAACGCCAGGCCCAAGAGCAGGCACAACGCGCCGAACAATCGCGCCTGGCCGCCGAGCGTGCGCGCCAGCAGGCCGCCCAAGTGGCTGCCGACAGCCGCCAATACCTGCCCCTGAGCAAGGAAGCGCCGGACTATCCGCAACGGGCGCTGGATAAAAACATCGAAGGTGATTGCACTGTGGAATACACCGTCAATCCCCAAGGCAGAATCGAGAACCCCAAGGTGCTGGACGGTTGCCATCCGTTATTCATGCGTCCGTCGCTGGCCGCCGCCAACACCTTCCGTTACCAGCCGAGAATCGTCGACGGCCACGCGGTTGCGGTGCCGGCCGTGCGCAATACCTTTCACTACCGGATCAAGTAAGCAGCTCCCCATAGCGGGTCGGTGTGCGGCTATGCGGTCGTGAGATGTCGTCGCGACCCCGCGAGGGTTTGCGCTGGTGCCACACGTTGCGCCTGACGTCGTGGTGCTGGCGTGGCGCCAAGCACCAACGCCGAACTCGACCACGATTCGCCGTCAGCGAGGAAGGCGAGCAGCGTCGCATGCTGCTACTCACCAGGCAGTGCGCCGGCCTCAATAAGCGTTGGAGGCGGGTATCGGGTCTCGATACCCGCCCAGAAAAAACGAACTTGCGAAGCGGCCGCGTCTCGAATTTAAAAGCCTCGAGAAGAAGGCGCCCAATGAGCAAGTCGATAGGCGCAAAAGACCTGATTACCCACAGCAGACCTCTGTCGGTCATGACGCCCCAGGAGCACCCGCGATACGACCTGGTGCTGTTGATCGTGTTTCTTTTGATCGTCACAGCGCTGGGTATTTCCCCCCATAGCCGAGTGGATTGGGTTCTTGAAAATCTGCTGGCCCTGCTGCTGGTGATGGTCCTGGTGGGCGTTTACCGACGGTTCCGTCTGTCTGCCGTCTCTATCAGCCTGGTGTTCGTGTTTCTCTGTATCCATGAACTAGGTTCGCACTACACCTACGCGCTGGTGCCCTACGACCGCTGGTGCTCGGCCTTGACCGGAGTCAGCCTCAACAAAACCCTTGGGTTTGAACGCAATCATTATGATCGGCTGGTCCATCTGACCTATGGACTCTTGATGGTCTATCCGATTCGGGAAGTGCTTGCGCGAATCACGCCGCTGCGGGGTTTCTGGGTTGGATTTGTCGCGCTGAATATCATTCTGTCGACCTCGGCTGTCTATGAAATCGTGGAATGGATAGGTGGGCAATTCCTGGGAAAAGACACCGCCAAGGCATTTGTCGCTGCACAAAATGACCCATGGGACTCTCAGGCCGACATGGCGCTGGCGGTGGGAGGTGCGTTCTTCACGCTATGGGTTGTGTGGTTCCGGCGCCGGTTGTTTTATCGAAATGTTCAATTAAATGTCTCCGAAGAAAATTCATAAAATTTATAGAGTGTTCTAATTGAATGATGTCGATAAGCCGCTAATGTAAAGTTGATGTAACACTTGGAATGTACGCGCAGTAGTTGTTTTGCCGACGAATAGCGTTGAACTTATTTGATCCTGGGTAGTATCAATGTCATTGCAATGTGCCTGCAATATGGCAGGTGCTTTTATCTGGTAACAAGACGCATTAAGGCGAGGTTGAATTGTGCTGTATGTTCATACAAATTACCTTGTTGTTTAGCTTGCTACAATAATAAATTATTGAATTATAAGGGTTTTATTATGGTTATTTGCTTAGTGTTTAATGTTATCAATAATGGCGAGTCATGATGTTTGGTGGCAATATTTTGGCGGCGCTAGTGTCAAAAAATAACTAGATAATTAGTCGGGCATTTTTCTGGCGGGGTGCTAGTGTTGGTAGTCTTGTGTTGGATCACACTTGGTTGCTTCTTAGGGGGAGTGCATCATGTCGACTCCAAATCCTCGTATTGCAGTTTTCGGTCATAAAGTTTCCAGTTCTAATATTCCAGAGATTGAACACTTTTCGGATCTAAGCAGTTTGTTGGCTGCACCCATATTCGATGTTCTATTGCTTGATATGCCAGCGGCTTATGCCGGGCGAGTGTTGCGCAAATTGCGCTCGACTCCAGCGTATCGCTACCAGCTCGTTTATTGCTGTCGAGACCAGGACAGCTGGTGTGAAGCGCTGGGCGATGGCACGTGCCCCGCCGAAACCAGCGAAATAAAAATGCTCTGGGAGATCTGGCGAGAACGCTTCAACCTGTTCCGGCAGGGTTCTGCACCCGAGCGGTTTGAAGGTCGGGTGCTGTCGTGGCTGTGGTTACGCGCCGACGCTCATGTGTATGCCCTGCGCGACCCCGAAGTCCCCCAGCATTATCGCTATCCGCTGCTCGAAGCACTGGCGGATGCCGAGCAGGTCAACCCGTTTGTCTGGCTCAGTCTGATGGTGCAGCACGACTGGCTGGAAGAGGGCGTGCTGGTCGATCGGGTACGTCTGTGTTCGGACTGTGGCTCGGGGCGCCTCAATTACATTGATGTGTGCGCCGAATGCCAGGCGATGGACATTTCACGGCAACCTTCATTGCACTGCTTCACCTGTGGTCACGTGGGCCATCAGGAGTCGTTTCTCAAGGATGGCGTGTTGCTCTGCCCCAACTGTCTGAACCGTTTGCGGCACATTGGCAGTGACTACGATCGCCCTTTGGAAAACTACCGCTGCCGCTCATGCCAGGCGTTTTTTGTCGACGCCGATGTGCAGGCGCGTTGCCTGGATTGCGGTTTGTCACACGCGCCCGACAAGCTGCGCATACGCGAAGTTCGAGACTTTCATCTGACGGAAGCGGGGCGGTTTCGTTGTCGCCAGGATTTCAACGATCGATCGATCGACCATTTCGGCCGCCTCAATTTATTGGGCGGCAAGGATTTTTTCGAGCTTTTGACCTGGCAGCTTCAGGTGGTGCGTCGTTACAAGCAGCCGGCGTTCTCGTTGATCGGCCTGCGCTTCGTCAACCTGGCCGGTACGCTGGCGCGTCTTGGTGAGCACCGCGGGCATGCCTTCATCGATAGCCTGACGGATCGGCTGAAGGAATCCGTCAGGGAAACCGATCGCTGCTCGCGAAGCACCGAAGAGTTCTTCTGGATCATGCTGCCGCACACGGATGGCAAAGGGCTGGAGTTCGTCGCCCAGCGCTTGAGCCAGGTCGCCGAATTGTTTTCCGCGCCGGAGGTCAGTGACATTTCCCTGCGTGTCGTAAGTTTCACGGCCCCCGGGGATTTGCTCGAGAAAGAAGACGGTGAGCTGTTGCTGGCCCGTCTTGCCAGTGAGTTGATTTAAGCCATGAGCCCGTTGATGGAGCAACTCTACAGCATGCTCAGTGCGATCATGGGGACGGACGGTTTGAGCCGATTGTTCTACATGCTCTTTCCGTTGTTTCTGGTGTTTGAATTGCCGCTGACGATCATGGTGCTGCTCGGCGTATTGCGCTGGTTTGCCCGTCGGCGCAGCAGCGTGCCGAAGACCAGTCTCTATCGGCCAAAAGTCTCTTGCATCATCACCTGCTACAGCGAAGGAATGGATGTCCAGGCAACGCTGTTGAGCCTGTGCGAGCAGACATACCCCGGCCACATCGAGATGATTCCGGTGGTGGACGGCGCCACGGTGAATCAACCGACGCTCAGCGCCGTTCGCCGTTTTAACGTGGACCCGCTGTTGTACCCCCGGCGCCATTTGCGCCCGATCGCCAAATGGCAGCGGGGCGGACGGGTGTCGTCATTGAACGCCGGCCTGTCCCATGCCAGCGGCGAAATCGTCATGGCGCTCGACGGTGATACGTCCTTCGACAACAACATGGTCAGCGCCATCGTGCGCAATTTCGAAGACCCTTCGGTGCCTGCGGTCGCTGGCAGCCTGCGGGTGCGCAATGTCTGGGGCTCCTGGGTCACGGCGATGCAAGCGCTGGAATACGTGTTGTCGATTCACATGTCGAAAATCGGTCTGGCCGAATGGAACCTGGTGAATAACGTCTCGGGTGCCTTTGGCGCTTTTCGCCGCAGTTTCCTGGTGAAAATCGGTGGCTGGAACACCCACACCGCGGAAGATCTGGACCTGACGCTGCGCATCAAAAGTTACTTCAAACGACATGGAGATTTGAGGATTCCGTTCGAGCCGGAAGCTATAGGGCACACCGATGCACCCGCGACCCTCAGCCAGTTTCTGATGCAGCGTTTGCGCTGGGACGGTGACCTGTTTTTTCTGTACGTCAGAAAGCACAACCACAACATCAACCCGGATTTACTGGGCTGGCCAACCTTCCTGATGATCCTGCTCAGTGGCTTCTTTTTCCAGTTGGTGCTGCCGTTCATCATCTTCATCTACACCCTGCTGGCGCTCTTCATTCTGCCGGGCAAGACGCTGTTGTTTCTGTTTGCGCTGATCTACCTGCTGTACCTGATGATCACCCTGCTGCTGTTTGGCGCCATGTTGTCGATGGTGTCCGACCGACCTCGACAGGACGTGACCCTGGGGTTGTTGGTGCCTGTCTTCCCTCTGTTCATGCTGCTCATTCGGTGCTGGAGCGCAGTGGCCATGCTCAACGAGATGTTTCGTCGAGGCCATGAAGAGACCTCGATGGCGCCGTGGTGGGTTCTTAAACGAGCCACGAGGTTTTGATATGCGATCAGTACTTCTAGCCTTGACCCTGTCGCTGCCCCCAGCGGCGCTCGTCGCACAACCGCTGCCCCTTCAGGACTTGATCAATAAGCAGCAAGCCTCTGCGTCGGGAGCACCTGAACTTGCGCAACCGCATTTCTTGTTGGCGTCCACGGCAGCGCCGAAGTCAGGGGCAGGGGCGGGGACAAACTCGGGCAAATGGTCCCAGGCCAGTTATGTCTGGGACAGCGAAGCGTTGCTCGATCCCGATCGGCGCGAGGCAGAGCTTCAGGCCCTGCGCAAGGCCGGGATGGAGAAGATCTACCTCGGCCTCAAGGCTGCACAGGTCAATGACTTGATCACGACCCGCCGACAGCTCGAACAACTGCTTGAGGACGCGGCCCGCGAGGATCTGCAAGTGAGTCTGTTGCTCGGCGATTCGAGCTGGATCGAGCCGACGGACCGTCACCAGCTCAGCGATTTATTGAAGAAGTTGAAGGGGCTTGCATTCAGCAGCTTGCATCTGGACCTTGAGGTCGAACAACTGGGCATGCCCGTCCCCGATCAGCGCCTGAAAAACTGGCTCGACACCTTACGCATGGCGTCCAGCGAGAGCCCATGGCCGGTGGAGATATCCAGCCATCATCGCTGGTTCGCTGAACCGAAACCCGGGCAAACCTGTGTGCCTTGCGCACTTCCCGAGGCCGGCGTGCATCAGGTCAGCCTGATGATCTACACCCGCAACCCGAAAAACAGCGCACGCATGACGGAGCAAATCGCCCAGCGCTGGCCGGCGCTGCAATTTCGTTTGGCCCAAAGCACAGAACCCGAATTGCCAGCCACGGAAAGCTGGGCGGGCGCATCGACTGAACAGTTGAAACATCAGGCCAGCGCCTGGCGCGAACAATTGCAACCGCGGGGGGTTGCCGGTATTGACTGGCAGGCCTGGCGAGACTTCCCAAAACGGTGAGCCGTCATGAAAATTCGTTTCGATAGTCGCAAAGAATTGAACCCCACCCAGGAGCAGGGTTTGAGCGTGCTGTACGCACCGGGCAAGCGCATGGCCTTTCGCGCACGCTGGTATTTGATTCTGTTGCTGGTCGCCAGCCCACTGATCTGGCTGGGTGGAAAACTGGCTTACAGCATGCTGATGATCGATGCACCGGCGCAATTGCGCTTGCCGATTTACGAGGTGCGCGCACGCGATGCCGGCCGGGTCGATCAGCTGTTTGCAAAGGCGGGCGAGCAAGTCCAGGCCGATCAGATGCTAGTCACGCTGGACAACCCGGAATGGCGGGCCCGGCTGGCGCAACTGGCCGCCATGCCGACCAAGGCGACGGGCACAGGCACCGGCACTGCCCAATTGGGTGGCCGCGAGCGTCAGTTGCTCAAGACCCGAATCGGCAGGGCGGAACAAAAGATCAAGGAATTGGAGTACCTGGCTGACCG
This sequence comes from Pseudomonas cucumis, assembly GCF_030687935.1. GTDB lineage: Bacteria > Pseudomonadota > Gammaproteobacteria > Pseudomonadales > Pseudomonadaceae > Aquipseudomonas > Aquipseudomonas cucumis. The sequence goes on from NZ_CP117454.1 coordinate 2,541,333, forward strand.
AGGCGCGGCGGCTCGCGGCGAGGTGCTGGCAGCGCAGTCGGAGCTCGACGGGTTTCGAGCGGACTTGTTGGCGTTTGAACGCCGCGAGCAACTGGCGCGTCAGCCCCCGCAAGGGCTTGAGCGAGAGATCATTCAGCAGAACGCCGAGCAGCAGTGGTTGAAGACGCGTCTCGCCGCATTGTCGATCAAGGCAGGACAGAGCGGCCGGATCGCGGAAGTGCTGGTGACTCCAGGTGAAAACGTCGGTGCCGGCACGCTGTTGATGCGCCTGGAGCGACTGGAGGACCCATTGCTTTGGATTTATCTGGAGCCGCTCAATATCAGTTACGCCGCGATCGGTCAGCCGTTGCGCGTGCGCATGCCGGATGGCCAGTGGTTGGCGGCGCATGTCGTGCAGGCGGTGGACAGCGCCGGCCGCACGCCGACGGTGCTGCGCGGCCCGTTTGCCGCCAGTGAAATGGGTTTGCAGGTCGCAGCCCGGTTCGATGACCCGCTGCCGTCGCGCTGGCGAATCGATCAACTGCCGTTGAATGTTCGTTTCCCCACCGATTGGCAAGAGATGTTCAGTGCCGGCCGGGCGTTGATGGAAAAAGTCGAGGGGCTCGTCGCGATGGATCGACCTACAACCACTACTCCAGAGTGAATTTGCCATGTCTGCTGATCGAATTCTTGTGACGGGTGGCGCGGGCTTCATTGGTTCGCACCTGGTTGAAGCCTTGCTTGAAAACGGCTATGGCGTACGGGTACTGGATGATCTGTCAACCGGCAAACTGGCGAATCTGCCGGTGGATCGGGCGCATTTGAGCCTGATAGTCGGGGATGTCGCGGACGCGCCGACGGTGGAACGAGCCCTGAAAGATTGCAGCGCGGTGGTGCATCTGGCCGCGGTCGCCTCGGTTCAGGCCTCGGTCGAAGACCCGGTCGCCACCCATCAAAGCAACTTCATCGGGACGCTGAACATCTGCGAAGCCATGCGCCAGACCGGCCTGAGAAGGGTGGTGTTCGCCTCCAGCGCCGCCATCTATGGCAACAACGGCGAGGGCGCGGCCATCACCGAAGACACGCCCAAAGCCCCATTGACGCCCTATGCCGCGGACAAACTGGCCAGTGAGCATTTCTTCGATTTTTATCGCCGTCAGCATGGTCTGGAGCCAGTGATTCTGCGCTTCTTCAACATTTACGGACCACGCCAGGACCCTTCATCGCCTTACTCCGGGGTCATCAGTATTTTCAGCGAAAGAGCCAAGAAACACTTGCCCGTCACCGTGTATGGGGACGGCGAACAGACCCGGGATTTCGTTTACGTGGAGGACCTTGTAAAGGTGCTGATACAGGCGGTGAAAGAATCGGAGCCGAGCGGCGAACCGGTCAATGTCGGTTTCAACCGTTCCACCAGCATCAACCAGCTGGCGGCCGCATTGAGCACTCTGCTGGGGCGGCCTCTGGCGTTGAATTATGCTGCGCCGCGTTCTGGTGACATTCGCCATTCCCGGGCCGATAACCAGCGTTTGCTCGAACGTTTTCGGTGCACCGAGCCGACCTGTTTTGCCGATGGTTTGGGTCACTTGCTCAGAAGTCTGGAGAGCGGTGACCGGTGAGCACCCGGGGCGTATAACCGGATGGAACTGTTGTCGCAGGCGCACCGTCAATCGAGGATAAGGCCGCCGGACCTCAGACGCCGAGATGCAGGAGGCCTTTATCCTTCGACCCCATGACGGAGGGCTCCTCAATGAGGATCGCTCAGATCGCGCCGCTTACCGAACGTTGTCCGCCCCGTTTGTACGGTGGCACTGAGCGGATTGTGTCTTACCTGACCGAAGAGTTGGTACGACAGGGACACGATGTCACGCTCTTCGCCAGTGGCGATTCGCAAACCTCGGCACGCCTGGAACCAGGTGCGCCCCAGGCCCTGCGGTTCGATCCACGCGTCAAGGACGGGGCGGCTCATCACATTCTGATGCTCGATCAGGTCCTGCGGCAGGCGGATCAATTCGATGTGATGCATTTTCATGTCGATATCTTCCATTTTCCTATGATTCGACACTTGGCCGGGCGCAGCGTGACCACGCTTCACGGGCGTCTGGACATTGCCGACTACCAATCCTTTTACCCTCACTTTCCCGAGGTGCCGCTGGTCTCGGTGTCCAAGGCGCAACGCACCCCGGTGAAGGGTGACGTCAATTGGGTGGGCAATGTCTATCACGGCATTCCGGGAGATCTGCTGGCCTTCAACCCCGAACCGATTGGCGATTACCTGGTGTTTCTGGGGCGCATTTCTCCCGAAAAACGCCCCGACCGGGCCATCGAGATTGCCTCCAAAGCCGGGCTGTCATTGAAGATCGCGGCCAAGGTCGACAAGGCTGATCAGGTGTATTGGGAAGAAGTCATCGCACCGATGATCGCCAGCCATCCGAATGTTGAATTTCTCGGCGAGATCGATGAATCCCAAAAGGCAGACTTGCTGGGCAATGCCCGCGCCTTGATCTTTCCCATCGACTGGCCCGAACCGTTCGGTCTGGTCATGATCGAAGCCATGGCCTGCGGCACACCGGTTATTGCCTTCGCTCACGGCTCGGTGCCGGAAGTGATCGACGAGGGTGTGTCCGGTTACATCGTCGATGGCGTCGCCGGGGCGGTGGCGGCAGTGCAGCGGTTGGGAGAACTGGATCGGCGCAAGGTGCGGGCCAGGTTCGACGAACGGTTCACGGTCGAACGCATGACCAACAACTATCTGGAGTTGTATCGCCACCTGACGGCGGGCAACACCTATGGCCATCCCTCCACACCCTTCGATATTCCGGCCACCGCGTCGCTGCAAGAGTTGCGTTTGCGTAACCTGAAAAACAACGACACCTTCGCCGTGTTCGATCCCAATGGTGACGTGTTGTTTGCAGACGACAGCCCGCAAGGGATTTTCCATACCGATACCCGACACCTTTCCGGGCTCTACCTGACGCTTAACGGCGCGCGGCCGCTGTTGCTCAGTTCCACGCTGCGTGATGACAATGCGATGCTCACCTGCGACCTGACCAACCCGGATCTGTTCGACGCTAGTGGTGAAAAAATCCTGCACCACGATTTGATCCATCTGCGCCGCTCACGGTTCTTGTGGAAGGGTTCCTGCTATGAACGCCTGACCCTGCGCAATTTCGACGACTCGCCCCAGCATCTGCAATTGAGAATCCAGTTCGCGGCCGACTTCAAAGACCTGTTCGAAGTTCGCGGTGCCCGGCGCCCGCAACGCGGAGAGGGGCATCGGGCAGAGATCACCGATGAAGAGGTGGTGCTTTCCTACACCGGCCTGGACCACAAACGGCGCATGACCCGTCTGCGTTTCGCCCCGGTGCCGGCCAGCCTGACCTGCGATTCGGCGTTGTTCGAGGTGCGGTTGGCCCCGGGGGAAAGCCAGTCGCTGTTCATGGACATCAACTGCGGCGTGCAAAATCCGCCGTTTACGGTGCGCCACGGGTTCTTCATTTCATTGCGCGATTCCCGGCGCGAGTTACGCACATTCTCTTCGCGGGCAGCCTCGGTGGTGACCTCCCACGATGTGTTCAACGAGGCGGTCAGCCGCAGCGTTTCCGACCTCTACATGCTCATGACTAAAACCCGCGAGGGGCTATATCCCTATGCCGGCATTCCATGGTTCAGCACCGTTTTCGGACGAGATGCGCTGATCACGGCATGGGAGATGCTGTGGTTCGATCCCGGCATTGCCAAAGGCGTGCTCGGGCATCTGGCCGCCAACCAGGCAACCATCGTCGACCCCCACGCCGACTCCGAGCCCGGTAAAATCCTGCACGAGATAAGGTTGGGAGAAATGGCCGAGTTAGGCGAGGTGCCGTTCCGTCGTTACTACGGCAGCATCGACTCCACGCCGCTGTTCGTCATGCTGGCCGCCGCGTATCTGGAGCGCACCAATGACTTGGGCACACTGCGTCAGCTTTGGCCCAATATCGAAGCGGCGCTGAACTGGATCGAGGAGTACGGCGACCGGGATGGCGATGGTTTTGTCGAGTATGGCCGGCAGTCCGCCGAGGGGCTGATTAACCAGGGCTGGAAGGACAGCCACGATTCGGTTTTCCATGCCGATGGGCAACTGGCCGTGGGCCCGATTGCGATTGTCGAAGTTCAGGCCTACGTGTATGGCGCCTGGACTGGTGCCGCAAAAATCGCTCGTCGGCTGGGTGATCCGGACCGGGCCCAACGCTTGAAATACAAGGCTCAACGCTTGCGCGAAGAATTCGATAGCCGCTTCTTCGACGAAGAACTGGGCACTTATGTATTGGCTCTGGACGGCAACAAAAAGCCCTGTCGAATCCGCACCTCCAATGCCGGCCATGCGCTGTTTGCGGGCATCGCTTACCCGGAACGCGCGGCATCGGTCGTCAGCGCCCTGATGGACCGTTCATCCTTTTCCGGCTGGGGCGTGCGCACCGTCGCGTCTTCCCAGGCCCGCTATAACCCGATGAGTTACCACAATGGCTCCGTCTGGCCCCATGACAATGCCTTGATTGCTGCCGGTTTCGCCCATTACGGTTTTCGTCAGGACGCGGCGCGGATTTTCGAAGGCCTGTTCGCCGCGTCCACCTACATCGATCTGCGGCGCCTGCCCGAACTGTTCTGCGGCTTTGCCCGGCAACGCACCCAAGGGCCAACGTTCTACCCCGTTGCCTGCATGCCCCAGGCCTGGGCCGCCGCTGCGCCGTTGTCGATGATTCAGTCGTGCCTGGGGCTGAGCTTCAGGCCGAGAAAACTCAACATCCTGTTCGACGAACCGGTGCTCCCGGCGTTTCTGGACACCATCGCCTTGCGGCGTCTGGCATTGGGTACTGAATCTGTGGATTTGATGCTCAGGCGTTCGGGCAAGAACGTGATGATCGAGGTTCTCAATCGCCAAGGGCCGGTGCGGATCTTGAGCACCAGTTAGGGTGATGAGCGTGGGCTTTCGTATCAGTATTCTGAATATCACCCAGCGTGTCAGAAGGTGAATGCTTGCCCTGATCGTGAGGAATTCCGGGTCATTTCAGTCTCCAGCAGATGCTCGACCAGCACGTCATTCAAAAAGCGGAATTGATCGTTGAGCCCGACCACTTCGTTACTGAAGTGATTGGCCGCTGCCGGCATCAGCAAGGCTTCGAAGTGTTTGTCGAACACCAGCGCGACCGCTTTGCGCGAGACGACCTGTTGCGAATAATAGTTGCTGCCGAATACCGGAAAGCTCACGGCGAGGCTGACGGAATGAATCATGATTTCGGCTCCTCGGTTTGACCGATATCCAGCACGAAGCGGGAAAAAAGGGTCAGCGTGACGGCCGTCAGGGCCAGGCAGGTCAGGAGATGGATCAACATGATTTGCCCCTCCGTGCGGGGTTTGAAATGGGGATGAGGTTAATCCTGCACCTGACGTTTTTTTTGCGGAAGGCATTCGCGGCGATGGTGAATATTGACGTGAATGATGGTGGCGATCTGCGCAGAGAAAATAGGGGCCAAGGTCATCCATTGTGGCGAGGGAGCTTGCTCCCGCTCGGCTGCGAAGCAGTCGCAATAAAAGACGCCTGCGTTATATCTGAACCACCGCGGTGGCAGGTTTCAGGGCCGCTCCGCGCCCCAGCGGGAGCAAGCTCCCTCGCCACACTCGCGCCCGACCTATACTCAAATCAGCACGCTCTTTAGCGTCGGACACTTCGTTCGGCGAGAAATGTAGGACTCCGCGATCTTGAACCTGCGTTCGCTGATCGTCGCTGTGTTGATGATATTGGCGGGATGCGCCACGCCCACGCGTGCGCCGGTAGTCGTGGTGCCGGTGGTGGTGTCCCAGAGCACTTGGCAGCAGGTGGACCGGGAGATTGTCGCCGCTTCCCAGCAGGCCACCGAACAGGCCAGGGTTTACGCTCGCGGGTCCATGGAGCATTGGCGCACGCGGGTTTATCAGCAAACCGAAGAAGTGTTCATTCCGTGGTTCAGCAGCTACTGGACCCAGGAATGGCTGTCGATGAAAGTCAGTTGGTACGCCATCAACGCCGGGGACGAACAGGATGCCTCGGCCAAACGCCTGGCGGCCTATCTGCTGGAGCAATATCACCGGCGGGTGCTGGAACCAGTGGCGGTGGAGATCGATCCCGACGCGATCCTCGGCCAGGCGACAGAGTTTTATGTGCAGCTGATGGGTCAGCAACTCGAAGTTATTTCCAAGCGTCATGGCGTGCCCATGGCGCAGCTCAACAGTCGTGTCCAGAAAATTCCGGCTATTTCGCTGGGCCCACCGTCCACCCGTGACGCTTCGCTGTACCAGGTGGTGCATGCCGAACTGAGCAAATTACCGGCCTACCTGGCGCTGATCGAGAAGATCCACACGGCGGGCGGCGAGAAGGGAATTGCTGCGACGGACGCCGGCATGGCGCCGGTGGCCAAGCGTGCCAGTAAGCGAATAGAAGCCGAAATGGCCCCCCGAGGAGCGGCCAGTGCGGTGGCGGCAGTGGTGGGGAAGGCGGCCGGGGCGTTGATTTCCATGGGAGTGGCGGGGGTGCGCGCGATTATTCAGGCCAACGACCGGCCCGATAGCGAAGCGCTGATCCGCAGCAGCCTGGGCAATTCGTTCGACAAGGCGTGGGTGAAGCTGGTGAATAACCCCGCCACCGGCGTCATGGCCGGAACGCTGTACATGGCCAGGCAAATCGAGGGCAGCCTGGCCGCCACCATTGAACAGCCAGTTGAAGAATCAGTGGAACAGTCAGTTGAACATTCAGTCGGACAGCCAGTTGAACAGCCGGTTGAACAGCCAGTCGAGCCGTCGGTCGATCAGAACGCGGGATCTGTCGATTTTAGCCACGTTGATTCGACTACCCAGCGGATCACCCCATAACCCGAGGAGAACGATCATGGCTTATGTCGATGGCTTCGTCGCTGCAGTACCCACCGCCAACCGCGAAAAATTCAAGCAACACGCGCAATCCGCCGCCGCGATCTTCAAGGAAAACGGTGCACTCAGCCTCGCCGAATGCTGGGGCGATGACGTACCCGATGGCAAGGTGACCTCGTTTCCCATGGCGGTAAAACTCAAGGAAGACGAAACCGTGGTGTTTTCCTGGATCGTCTGGCCCGACAAGGCCACCCGTGACGCCGGCATGGCGAAACTCATGAGCGATCCGCGGATGCAACCCGACGTCAATCCGATGCCGTTCGACGGCCAGCGGGCGATATTTGGCGGTTTCGAGATGCTCGTCAAAGCCTGAAGTGGCAGCAGGGTCATTCCGGCGTCGGGGTGGTCCTGCAGCTTTTGCGGTTACGAATCTCGCTGTCCGAGGGTCGCTCCTTGATGAACTCGAAGCGCGGCTCACCTTCGTTGTAGTGAACCAGCCAGCCCCATTCCAGCTCGAACTCATCCTGACCGGGCTTCGGTGGCAAGGCCCACCATGGCTCTTTACTGATGATCTGACGCATGGCGCCCTCCCGTCGATTCGGTTGCTTCAACTATAACGCGCATGCCGGCACGTGCCAGAAATGCACTTGCTGACGTGGTATCCCTTTGTAAAATCAAAGGGTCCCCGAAGCCTTGAGGTGGCAGACATGAGCGATGAATCCCGTGAGCCGTTCAAGCGGCTGTTCTTCGCCCTGAACTGCGCCCCCGAACAACGCCGGGCCATCGCCCAATGGCGCAACGCGCTGGGGCTCAACATCGGGCGCCCGGTGCCGGCGGAGAACTTTCATCTGACGCTGCTGTTTCTCGGCACGGTGGGGATGGCGCAGATAGCGGGCGTCTGCGAGGCCGCCGCCAATGTGCGGATGCCCGGCGTGCCGTTGACGGTTGTGCTTGATCGCCTGGAAGTCTGGCGTCGATCCGGGGTTCTGTTGCTGGCGCCCGCGCAGGCAGAACCGCAGTTGCTGCAGTTGGTGTATGCGCTGGAGCAGGCCATGTTGCCGTTTGGCTTTGAGGACACCCGTCGGGAATTTCGCCCGCATTTGACCCTGATGCGCAACTACCGGGCGCCGGTCCCCGAATCCGCTACGCCGCCAGAGTTTTTCCTGCGTGCTGACCGCTTCACCTTGTTCGAATCCCATAAAGGCCGCTACCGGGCGCTGGCCGAATGGCCGTTGGTTTATGCATAAAAAAAGGCGCCCGAGAGCGCCTGAAATTCACCTTGACCGAGGAAGCCAGGTGAAGCCGTTCTTCTTCAGAAGCGTGCAGCGGTGGTAAGGCGCTGCGTGAACGGGAAATGGTTGAAACCTTGCCACTGATCGTTCCCACGCTCTGCGTGGGAACGATCAGTGAGGCGGGCAGGATGGGATTATTTACCGAGTTTCACCCGCGTCCAGCCCCGGGTCATCACCCGCTGAATACCGATCGGCATATCTGGAATCGCATACAACGTCGCCATCACCGCTTGCGGCGGGTAGGACCCCGGGTCGTCGCGAATGGCTTCATCCACCAGTGGCGTGGCCGCCGCGTTGGCGTTGCTGTAGCCGATGCTGTTGGTGACTTCGGCGATGATGTCCGGGCGCATCAGGAAGTTCATGAACAGGTAGGCATTGTCGACGTTGGCCGCGTCCCGGGGGATGGCGACCATGTCGTAAAAGCTGCCGGCGCCTTCTTTCGGGATGCTGTATTCGATCTTCACCTTGTCGCCGGCTTCCTGGGCGCGGGCCTTGGCTTGCAGCACATCGCCGGAGTAACCGACGGCGACGCAGATGTTGCCGTTGGCCAGGTCGGAGATGTACTTCGATGAATGGAAATAAGCCACCGATGGCCGAATCTTCATGAACAGCGCTTCGGCTTCGGCGATCTGGGCCTTGTCCTGAGAATTCACCGGGTAGCCCAGATAGTGCAGGGCGGCCGGGAGCATTTCTGTCGGCGAATCAAGAAAGCTGATGCCGCAGGCTTTCAGCTTCGCAGCGTTTTCCGGCTTGAACAGCAGGTCCCAGGAATTCACTGGGGCATCAGTGCCCAGCACTTCCTTGACCTTGGCCGGGTTATAGCCGATACCGATCGAACCCCACATGTACGGGAAGGCATGGCCATTGTCAGGATCGCTGGCGGAGGCGTTTTTCAGCAGTACCGGGTTGAGGTTTTTCCAGTTCGACAGCTTCGATTTGTCCAGCGGCTGATACACACCGGCCTTGATCTGCTTGGCCAGGAAACTGTTGGACGGCACCACAATGTCGTAGCCGGATTTACCGGCGAGCAAGCGTGCCTCAAGGGTTTCGTTACTGTCGAACACATCGTAGGTCACGCGGATGCCGGTCTCGTCTTCGAACTTCTTGACCGTGTCCGGGGCGATGTAATCCGACCAGTTGTAGACGCGCAATACCTTGTCATTGGCCTGGGCGCCGGTGGCCATTGCGCCCAATAAGGACAGTGTCAGCAGAGTCCTGCCAAACATTTTCATCGGTACAACTCCATTTTCTTTTTTATTCAAATACGCAAAGCAAAGATGCAGTGAACACAAAACCTGTGGCGAGGGAGCACGCTCCCTCGCCACAGTTAACTGAACCGCAGCACTAGGCCGTCGCTTCTACTCGCTGCTTTTTCGGTTGCTGCCAGGACTCGCTGGCGGTCTGGTCCATCGCTTCCTGGATCGCCCGCTTGCGGGTTGCTTCGGCCTTGCGGCTGAAGTACCAGACCAGGAACGTCACCAGCGACACCGCCAACAAAATCAGACTGGCCACGGCATTGATCTCAGGCTTCACACCCAGACGCACCGCCGAGAACACTTCCATCGGCAACGTCGTCGAGCCCGGGCCCGAGACGAAACTCGCCAACACCAGATCATCCAGCGACAAGGCAAACGACATCATGCCGCCGGCCGCCAGTGACGGCGCGATCATCGGAATAGTGATCAGAAAAAACACCTTGAACGGGCGCGCGCCGAGGTCCATGGCCGCTTCTTCGATCGACAGGTCCAGCTCTCGCAAACGCGCCGATACAACCACCGCCACATACGCTGCACAGAAGGTGGTGTGCGCAATCCAGATCGTGACGAGGCCACGTTCCTGCGGCCAGCCAATCAACTGCGCCATGGCCACGAACAGCAGCAACAGCGACAGACCGGTGATCACTTCCGGCATCACCAGCGGCGCCGTCACCAAGCCACCAAACAGCGTGCGACCCTTGAAGCGCGTCACACGGGTGAGCACGAAAGCGGCGAGGGTGCCCAGCGCTACCGCCGCAATCGCGGTGTAGCAGGCGATTTCCAGCGAGCGCACCACCGAGCCCATCAATTGCGAGTTGTCGAGCAGGCCGACGTACCACTTCACCGACCAGCCGCCCCACACCGTCACCAGTTTCGAGGCGTTGAACGAGTAGATCACCAGAATCAGCATCGGCAGGTAGATAAACGACAGGCCGAAAATCAGCATGAACTTTGAAAATCCGAAGCGTTTCATCCCCGTCCCTCCATCTCTTTGGCCTGGCTGCGGTTGAACAGCAGAATCGGCACAATCAGAATCGCCAGCATCACCACCGCCAGGGCGGATGCCACCGGCCAGTCGCGGTTGTTGAAGAATTCCTGCCACAGCACGCGGCCGATCATCAGGGTTTCCGGGCCGCCCAACAGTTCCGGAATCACGAACTCACCGACCACCGGAATGAACACCAGCATGCAACCGGCAATGATCCCGTTCTTGGCCAGCGGCACGGTGATTTTCCAGAAGTTGTTGAAGTTGCTCGAGCCCAGGTCCGACGCGGCTTCCAGCAAGCTGTGATCGTGCTTGACCAGGTTGGCGTACAGCGGCAGCACCATGAACGGCAGGTAGGCATAGACCACGCCGATATACACCGCGGTGTTGGTATTGAGGATCTCGATCGGCTGCGACGTCAGCCCGGTCCACATCAGGAACGCGTTGAGCAAACCGTTGTTACTGAGAATGCCCATCCACGCATAAACTCGGATCAGGATCGCGGTCCAGGTCGGCATCATGATCAACAGCAGCAGAACGTTCTGCGTTTCCTTGTTGGCCTTGGTGATCGCGTAGGCCATCGGGAAACCGATCACCAGGCACATCAGCGTGCTTAAAAACGCGACCTTCAACGAGCCGAAGTAGGCCGAGATGTACAACTCATCTTCGGTCAGCAGCGCGTAGTTGCCGATGTTCAGCAGCAGCTGAAATTTCTGTTCGGCGAAGGTGTAGATCTCGGAGTAGGGCGGAATGGCCAGGGCCGCTTCCGAGAAGCTGATCTTCATCACCAGGAAGAACGGCAGCAGGAAAAACAGGCACAGCCACAGGAACGGAATGCCGATGACCAGTTTGCGACCACTGGGCACCAGGCGCAGGAACTGCTGATTGAAGGTTCTCATGAGCGCAGTACCACGCCGCTGTCGTCTTCCCACCACACGAAGACCTGATCGTCCCAGGTCGGGCGCGCGCCACGGCGTTCGGCGTTGGCCATGAACGACTGGACGATCTTGCCGCCGGGCAGCTCCACGTAAAACACCGAGTGGCCGCCGAGGTAGGCGATGTCATGCACCTTGCCCTCGGACCAGTTGTAGCGAGTCTCGGGCTTGAGGGTGCTGACCAGCATTTTTTCCGGGCGGATGGCGTAGGTGATCGACTTGTCTTGCACCGACGTGCTCACGCCGTGGCCGACGTAGATCTTCTGTTGCAGATCCGGGCTGTGAATGATCGCGTGACCTTCCAGATCCTCGACCACAGTGCCGTCGAAGGCGTTCACGTTGCCGATGAACTCACAGACCATGCGGCTGACCGGGGCTTCATAGATGTCGACCGGGCTGCCGATCTGGGCGATCCAGCCCAGGTGCATGATCGCGATGCGTTCGGCCATGGTCATGGCTTCTTCCTGATCGTGGGTCACCATCACGCAAGTCACGCCGACGCGCTCGATGATTTCCACCAACTCCAGTTGCATCTGCGAACGCAGCTTTTTATCCAATGCACCCATCGGTTCGTCGAGCAACAACAGCTTCGGTCGCTTGGCCAGAGAGCGCGCCAATGCCACACGCTGGCGCTGACCGCCAGACAACTGATGCGGCTTGCGTTTGGCGTACTGGGTCATGTGCACCAGCCGTAGCATCTCTTCGACACGGGCGTCGATTTCGCTGGCGGGCAAACGGTCCTGCTTGAGGCCGAAGGCGATGTTCTGCGCCACCGTCATGTGCGGGAACAGTGCGTAGGACTGAAACATCATGTTGATCGGCCGTTCGTACGGCGGCATGTCGGTGATGTCGACACCGTCGAGCAGAATCCGTCCTTCGGTCGGGCGCTCGAAGCCGGCGAGCATGCGCAGCAGCGTCGATTTGCCCGAGCCAGAACCGCCGAGCAGGGCGAAGATTTCCCCTTGATGGATCTCCAGGGACACATCGTCCACGGCGGTGGTTTCGTCGAATTTCTTGGTGACGCGGTCGACTTTCACCAACACCTTTTTCGGTGCCTGGTGACCTTCAAGAGCCTTCCTGTAAATGCTGGAGGCGTTTGCCATATGAAACTCCCAACAGGTTTCAGTCGTCGGGCCAACGCGGCCTGACTTAAGAGTGGATTGCAACCCGGGCCGGGCTATGCCAACGCGACCCCTGTAGGAGCGAGGCTTACCCGTACCGGAGGGCTTATTCGGCACCGCCGTCCTGGCTGCCTGGTCGTACTTGTTGTTATTGCGGTTCATCTATTACGTGAGCCACCGGCGCGCAAAGGCACGCCCGCCAGACTCACGGGGGCAGTTAAATCGTCGAATGTTTTTGAAGTCAGCGCGTATTACGCAGCGTCGCCCGTTGCCGGCACGCGTCGCCAAACGCCTGGAAAATACTCAAATAGGGGGGATTCGAAAGCACCTGCCATTCCGGGTGCCATTGCACGCCGACAGCGAAGGCCTTGCTGTGCTCGACAGAAATCGCCTCGATCAAGCCATCCGGTGCGACAGCCTCAGCGCGCAGGCCGGGAGCGAGTCGGTCGATGCCTTGGCTGTGAATCGAATTGACCTGGAACACCTGCGGCAGGTCCAGCGCTTCGAACACACCGCCCGGCTGCACACTCACCGCATGAGCTGGCGCGTACTGCACGGCCAGGTCCGGGTGATCCGCTTCGCGGTGATCGAGGTAGCCGGGCAGTTCATGCACCTTCTGATGCAGGCTGCCACCGAACGCCACATTCATTTCCTGAAAGCCCCGGCAGATGCCGAGCACCGGAACACCGGCAGCAATGGCTGCGCGCAATAAGGGCAGGGTGGTGGCGTCCCGTTGCGGATCGTGATCCGTACCGGGGGCACTGGCCGGGCCCTGATAGTGGAAGGGCTCCACATTCGATGGCGAGCCGGTCAGCAACAGACCGTCGAGCTGCGCGAGCAGGTCATCGATTTCGGTCAGATCGCCTAGGGAAGGAATGACCACTGGCAACCCCGAAGCCGCGACGCTGACAGCACGCAAATACTTGTCGCCACTGACGTGGTAGGGGTGCAGGCCAATCTGTTTGATGCACGCAGTAACGCCGATCAATGGCTTGAATGCCATTTTTATCACCTCGAAGTTTCACACTTGAACGAGCTTTTCCGGAGCTTAGCCTTGTTGATTTTAATTAACAACTCTCATGTAAAAAATTCTAAACGCCGTACGTCTGGTGTCGAGGGTTTACGCGGCGTGCAAGCCTTTCTTGGCACCATGGCGCCAAAAACAGGCCGAAAAATAAAGGCTAAAGGGGCTGGTGTTCGCTATTGACTTCACTTTGCCGTTCGGGTTGACTGGCTCTCGCAAGTGAAGTGAACATAATAATTAACAGCTAATAGGTGCATCATGTCGGTCCCTCTGCGTGCCGTTCAACTCAACGAAGCAAACGCATTCCTTAAGAAATATCCTGAGGTTTTGTACGTCGACCTTCTGATTGCGGATATGAACGGTGTGGTGCGCGGCAAGCGCATCGAACGCACCAGTCTTCATAAGGTTTACGAAAAAGGCATTAACCTCCCGGCGTCTCTGTTTGCCCTGGACATCAACGGCTCTACGGTGGAAAGCACCGGCCTGGGTCTGGACATCGGCGACTCGGATCGCATCTGCTTCCCCATCCCCAATACCCTCAGCATCGAACCCTGGCAGAAGCGCCCGACCGCGCAGCTGTTAATGACCATGCACGAACTCGAAGGCCAGCCATTCTTCGCTGACCCGCGTGAAGTGCTGCGTCAGGTGGTGAGCAAGTTCGATGACATGGGCCTGACCATTTGCGCAGCGTTCGAACTGGAGTTCTATCTGATCGACCAGGACAACGTGAACGGTCGTCCGCAGTCGCCACGCTCGCCGGTGTCCGGCAAGCGTCCGCACTCGACTCAGGTGTACCTGATCGACGATCTGGACGAATACGTCGACTGCCTGCAAGACATCCTCGAAGGCGCGAAAGAGCAGGGCATTCCTGCCGACGCCATCGTCAAGGAAAGCGCCCCGGCGCAATTCGAAGTGAACCTGCATCACGTCTCCGACCCTATAAAGGCCTGCGACTACGCGGTGTTGCTCAAGCGTCTGGTGAAGAACATCGCCTACGACCACGAGATGGACACCACCTTCATGGCCAAGCCGTATCCGGGCCAGGCGGGCAATGGTTTGCACGTGCACATTTCGATTCTCGACAAAGAAGGCAACAACATCTTTGCCAGCGAGGATCCCGAGCAGAACGCCGCACTGCGTCACGCGATCGGCGGTGTGCTCGAGACCCTGCCAGCGCAGATGGCGTTCCTGTGCCCGAACGTCAACTCGTACCGCCGTTTCGGCGCGCAGTTCTATGTACCGAACTCGCCAAGCTGGGGCATCGACAACCGTACTGTGGCGGTGCGTGTGCCCACCGGTTCGGCGGATGCCGTGCGCATCGAGCATCGTGTAGCCGGCGCCGATGCCAACCCGTACTTGCTGATGGCGTCGGTACTGGCCGGTATTCACCACGGCCTGACCAACCAAATCGAACCGGGCGCCCCGGTGGAAGGCAACAGCTACGAGCAGAACGAGCAAAGCCTGCCGAACAACCTGCGCGATGCACTGCGCGAGCTGGACGACAGCGAAGTCATGGCGCGCTACATCGACCCGCTGTACATCGACGTGTTCGTGGCGTGCAAGGAAAGCGAACTGGCTGAGTTCGAAAACTCCATTTCCGACCTTGAGTACAACTGGTACTTGCACACGGTTTGATGGGCTCAAGGATGAAATGTGGGTGTACACAAATCGTGTGTACACCACCAACCCCTGTGGGAGCGGGCTTGCCCGCGATGGCGTCATCACCACCAACATTAATGGCGCCTGATACACCGCAATCGCGGGCAAGCCCGCTCCCACAGGGATCGCATTTCAAATCTTTAGTTGGTCAACGATCATTTATTCCTCTGCGTAGAGTCACAACCATGACAAACACTCGCAGCGACTGGGAGCAACGCTTCCAGTCCTTGACACTAGAAGGCCGCGCATTCATCGACGGTCAATACCGCCCGGCACTCAGCGGCGATACGTTCGAATGCATCAGCCCGGTCGACGGCCGTTTCCTGGCGAACATCGCCAGCACCGACGAAGCCGACGCCAATGCCGCCGTGCAGGTAGCACGCCGTACATTCGAGTCCGGCATCTGGGCCAAACTGCCCCCGGCCGAGCGCAAGCGCATCCTGATTCGCTTCGCCGATCTGATTCTGCAGAACCAGGAAGAACTGGCGCTGCTGGAAACCCTCGACATGGGCAAACCGATCAGCGACTCCATGAGCATCGACATTCCAGCGACCGCCAACGCGATCCGCTGGAGCGCCGAAGCCATCGACAAAATCTACGACGAAGTCGCCGCCACACCGCACGACCAATTGGGCCTGATCACTCGCGAACCAACAGGCGTGGTCGCTGCCATCGTGCCGTGGAATTTCCCGCTGATCATGGCCAGCTGGAAGTTCGCCCCGGCCCTGGCGGCAGGCAACTCGTTCATCCTCAAGCCTTCGGAAAAGTCACCGCTGACGGCGATCCGCATTGCGCAACTGGCCCTCGACGCCGGCATCCCCAAAGGCGTGTTCAACGTCCTGCCAGGCTTCGGTCACACCGTTGGCAAGGCGTTGGCGTTGCACATGGACGTCGACGTACTGGCCTTCACCGGCTCGACCGCGATTGCCAAGCAACTGCTGATCTACGCCGGGCAAAGCAACATGAAACGCGTCTGGCTGGAAGCGGGCGGCAAGAGCCCGAACGTGGTGTTCGCCGATGCGCCGGATTTGCGCGCGGCAGCACAAGCAGCGGCCGGTGCGATAGCCTTCAACCAGGGCGAAGTCTGCACCGCCGGTTCGCGGTTGCTGGTGGAGCGTTCGATTCGCGAGCAATTCATTCCACTGCTGGTGGAAGCACTGCAAGCCTGGAAACCCGGCCATGCCCTCGATCCTGAAACCACCGTTGGCGCAGTCGTCGATCAACGCCAACTGGAGAACGTGCTGCGCCACATCCAGATTGGCAAAGACCAGGGCGCGCAATTAATTGCTGGCGGCAATCGTACCCTCGCAGACACCGGTGGCCTGTACGTGGAACCGGCGATTTTCGACGGCGTGACCAATGCCATGACCATCGCCCGGGAAGAAATCTTCGGCCCGGTGCTGTCGCTGATCACCTTTGACACCGCTGAAGAAGCGCTGGCGATTGCCAATGACAGCATCTTCGGCCTCGCCGCTGGCGTGTGGACCAGCAACCTCAGCAAGGCCCACACCTTCGCCCGCGGCTTGCGCGCCGGCAGCGTTTGGGTCAACCAGTACGACGGCGGCGACATGACCGCGCCGTTCGGCGGGTTCAAACAGTCGGGTAACGGTCGGGACAAATCGCTGCACGCGTTCGACAAATACACCGAACTCAAAGCGACCTGGATCAAGCTCTAACACCTTTACAGCGGCGGTCGCCGGCACATGCCGGCGGCCCTCGGAGAAACGTATGAAACAAACCCATGTAAACAGCTACTACGCCGCCACCCGCAATCAAATCGGTGATTATCCGATTCTTGAGGAACTGGTGGAATGTGACGTCTGCGTGATCGGCGCCGGCTACACCGGGCTGTCCTCGGCGCTGTTCCTCAGCGAAGCGGGCTATAGCGTCACCGTACTGGAAGCCGCCAAAGTCGGCTTTGGCGCCAGCGGTCGCAACGGTGGTCAACTGGTCAACTCCTACAGCCGCGACGTCGATGTGATCGAAGAACGCTACGGCGACAAAACCGCCGAAGTGCTCGGCAGCATGATCTTCGAAGGCGCCGACATCATCCGTTCGCGCATCAAAGAGTACGACATCAAATGCGACTATCGCCCCGGCGGCATCTTCGCAGCGCTGAACAAAAAACAACTCAACGGCCTGGCCGAGCAGAAGAATAGTTGGGAACGCTACGGCAACAAAAACCTGAGAATGCTCGACGCCGCTGACATCAAGCGCGAAGTGGGTTGCGACAACTACGTCGGCGGCCTGCTCGACATGCAGGGCGGGCACATCCACCCGCTGAACCTGGCACTCGGCGAAGCTGCCGCGATTATCAGCCTGGGCGGCAAAATCTACGAACAGTCCGCCGCCGTGGAAATCACCTACGGCGAACCCATCACCGTGCGCACCGCCAAGGGCGTGGTGCGGGCCAAGTACCTGCTGATCGCCGGCAACGCCTATCTGCCGCAAGATCTCGACAACCGCGTCACCCGCAAAAGCATGCCCTGCGGTTCGCAAATCGTCGTCACCGAGCCGCTGTCCGAACGAGTCGCACGCAGCCTGATCACCAATAACTACTGCGTCGAAGACTGCAACTACCTGCTCGACTACTACCGCCTCACCGCCGACAACCGCTTGCTGTACGGCGGCGGCGTGGTCTACGGCGCGCGCGAGCCCGACGACATCGAGCAACTGATCAAACCAAAAATCCTCAAAACCTTCCCGCAATTGAAGGACGTAAAAATCGACTACCGCTGGACCGGCAACTTCCTGCTGACCATGTCCCGCATGCCGCAATTCGGCCGCATCGAAAAGAACGCCTACTACATGCAAGGCTACAGCGGCCACGGCGTCACCTGCTCACACCTGGCCGGCAAACTCATCTCGGAAATGATCCGCGGCGACGCCGAACGCTTCGACGCCTTCGCCTCCCTACCGCACATGCCGATGCTCGGCGGCCGCACCTTCCAGGCCCCACTCACCGCCATGGGTGCGGCGTATTACGCACTGCGTGATCGATTCGGTATCTAAACCTGACGCAAGCCCTGTAGGCGCCGAGCTTGTTCGCGAAGACCACACCGCTTTCGCGAGCAAGCCCGCTCCCACAATTTCAGCACCACTACCCGTGCCAACGGCCGTTTTATCCGGTCGTTCATCGAACCTGCTGAGCAACACCCACAAACGTGATTTAATACCCGCCTTCCACGGTTCCGGGACGGGAAACGGCGTAATCCGCGGCCACCAGTCGCCCGCCACCCACCCCCATTACCCCTTAAGTATTCTTCGCATAAGGCTGTCATGGACACGGGCTCACGACTCAAATTAGTACGCGAAAGCTACAAACTGTCCCAGCGCGAGCTGGCCCGGCGTAGCGGCGTCACCAATGCCACCATCTCCCTGATCGAACAGAATCGCGTCAGTCCCTCCGTCAGCTCCCTGAAAAAACTGCTCGAAGGCATTCCCATGTCCTTGGCGGATTTCTTCACCTTTGATCAGCCGCCCCGCGAGCATCAGTACGTGTTTCGGGCTAATGAACAGCCGGATCTGGGGCGTCATGGGTTGCGGTTGTTGCTGATCGGGGCTTCGGTGCCGAGTCGGCAGATGCGGTTGTTGCGCGAGCAGTACGCGCCGGGTGCCAGCTCTGGTGAAGAACCTATTGTGCATGCCGAGGGGGAGGAGTGTGGGCTCGTTACCCGTGGCACTGTTGAACTCACTGTTGATGGTCAGATTAGTGTGTTGAATGCCGGGGATGGGTATTACTTTCCGACGACGCTGCCGCATCGGTTTCGCAATATTGGGGCGGATGAGGCTGAAATCATCAGCGCCAACACCCCAGCTAACTTCTGATATCCAAAGCGAGCATTAAACCTGTAACGGCCTCCGTAGGGGCGACCATTACTTTTGTTTTGGTCGCCCCTACTAGCGATTACCACTCCATGCCTCAGGTGAGGGCTTCTGCGACGCAGCTCAAAGGGACTTCAAGTAGTCGAGAAGCTGTGACCTTTGGATATCACTGAGGCTGCCCACGCCATAGTCATGGCCGGCGTTGCTATTGCCCACAAGCTTGGTGTTGAAAAGAAACCAATTCTTGTCCGATTTCTCGGTCTTGAATCCCACCTTTTGATTATCGAACTCATTGGTCCCTGTATAAAAACTCGAGGGGCGCTGGTGGGGTGGAAGGAGAAGGTCGTTGAGGGTCGGTACAGAGCCATTATGCAAATAGGGCGCTGTGGCCCAGATGCCGGTGAGGGGTCTTGCTTTATAGGCGAGAAGAGGAGCTTTTGGGCTGTCACGGTAGCAGTTGATTAGCCGTAGCGCTTTCTCGTCAATTTCGCCGAACAAGGCACGGTCCTTGAATCCAGGGACTTTTTGAGGTTTGGTATCTATTCCAAGCAATCCATTGAAAGCCAGTTCGGCGACATCGCGTCCTTTGCCAATTAATGTATTCAGGACGGTCACACCCAGCATGTTGTAGAGAAGGTCATTTGGCTGAATGGTCTCTTTTGGATCACCACCTTTGGAATAACCCGCTAACACCCCGGCATCCGCTTTAAATTGATAGGCATTGCACGCCATCCAGGGATCCGTGCCAATGGTCGAGTCTTTTGGGCTCTGAGCATTGAAATGGTCACTCGCGGAGATTGGAATCATGACCGCTGTGATGGCCGTGGTGAGATCGTTTCTATCAAGGGGTGCATGGCAGCCGGCACAATTGCTCGTAAACAATTTGGCGCCTGGCGCGAGGTCTTTTGGCAGCGACCCGGGCCATTGCGGAGGCTTCAAGGTATAAAGAGAACGTTCTAGAACATCCAGATTTTTCACGTTCACACTGGAGACAAATCCTGACTTGGCCGGTTCTTTAACCGGACGAATATCGGCGTACACGCCGATGGCCTCTCCAGCATTACGCCCCAGGCCTCCAACATCGAGGCCGCCGTCTTTTTTTATCGAGAGGAGTGTTTTTTTGCCGACCATTCCGTTCCATTGGAGGACGTCATGTTGAGGCGTATTCCAGAGAAATGGATAACTTACCGGAGCATCAGAGGGATTAGGGGTAGGCGGTTTCGCTTGGGTGACTTGACTGATTTTATTGAAAATGTGGCCCACTGCATCAAGACGACCTGGGCCATATTGCAGATCTGTGGCATTCAGTGTCTCGTTTTGTGCATAAAACGCATTCAAGCTATCCAGGGATTTTTTCAGCCGTTGGCGATTCCCTTTCGACAGGTCATCCTCCAGGACATGCTTTGCAAAGCGTTCAAATTTTTCAGGGTCGGAAGCCGTTGTGCTTAAAGCCGCTCTCAACTCTTTAAAGAAATTTTGAAAGTCGGCGTTGGTTGGCCCGCCATTGATGACAAGATTCTGTCCTTCAAAATTGATTTGAGCCGTGTGACAAGCAGAGCAGTTCATCCCCACCCACGGCTCTTTCGTCCCTTGGTCATAAAACCAACGAAGTTTTGTGAAAGACAACTTGCTGTCATTACTGTCATCCAAAACGAATCCCATCGGTAACGTAAGACGTTTACCTTTATAAGACGGATGATAAGGCGTGTAACCGTAGGCCGAGATCGTTTTGTCATTCATGAACCTCTCCTCTGAAGCGGGCTCTTCCAATGCCCGCGCCCAGGAGAGAGGGAGAATTCTCGATCCTTGTGAAAGATCATGCCAATTGGAGAGGGTGGTGTCATTCCATCCCTGATCCAGAATGTCGGCAGCCTGAGTCATTGAATTGCAGCCGAAAAACAACAATGCAGCGCAGGCAAACGGGGGGGCTTTTAGTTTGCTCATCAGATTCCCTTCTATTTGTAGTTTCCTGTTGGGACCCATCACGTTGGTAGCCAAAAGCTACCCGTCATGAGTGTAGCCACGAAAAAACAAAGCTCTTTAATTTTTGTTCTATGCAATTCGTATCGAACCCCTCGGCCACAAACCAGACTGCAATATTCCTGATTGCCACGATTGACAGCCCTCACGACTTGTAGGAATTTAGCCGCCCGCAGGTAAGGGATATCTGCTGATGGCCAAAAGATGGCCATTGTTCACCACACAAGGGATTGTCTATGCAAGGTTCAAACACCGTCGCTCAACAGATGTGCGGTCAGCTGGTGCATGAGCATCACAACACCCCACACATGAACATTGCCGAGCAAATCCTCGAATGCCTGTTTCGACGTCGTAGCCTTGCCCCGGGGCAGGATCCCGAACTTTCGTCGCAAGTGCTGGAACCCCATCTGGCCAAGGTCATGCAGGCGGTCGAGAACGGTCGCAAGATTGAAATGGTCTTGCCAGCCTTTCCTGGCAAGTCGCCCAGCCGCAAGAAAACCCTCAGCCATCTACCTGATCTTGCTGAACATCATGCAATCGACGAGTTACATCGCCTGTGCAAGGAGATCCAGGAGATCTACGCACCGGGGGCGCTGATTCATATCTGCTCCGATGGCTATGTGTTCTCTGACCTGGTGCATGTTCCCGATGCGGACGTCAAAGCCTACACCGACGCTATCCAGGACTATGCCGAACAGCACTATCCCGGCACGTTCGCCCATTTCGATCTCAGGGATGCCTATCCTCCGCTGGATTGTCTGGACGCCATGCGTGAGGAGATGATGATCGAGCACGGTCAGTCATTGATTTTGTTGCAGCAGCGCTTCAAGGATGATCCGCACATGATGTTGATGTACTGCGGCATCCATCGCTTTCTTTCCGAGGATTACTCGGGACTGAAAGTATTCGCCGGCATGAGCCTTAATGCGGTGAAGAAGGTCGCCAAACCGGCCTCGCAGCGGGTGATTCAGCGCAGTGAAGCCTGGAGTGCTCTGTTACAGGCGCGCTACCCGCATTGCCTGCGTCTGTCGATTCACCCGCAATTGGCGGTGTCGACGAAAATCGGTATCCGACTGGTGCCAACCAGTGACCTGTGGCGTACGCCCTGGCATTCGGTGGCTATCAAGCGACGGGGTGTGGTCACCCTCGAAAAACGCAGCAATGTCGATGAACGCTACCACCGCTTAGTGTTCCGCAAGGGGCGTCCTTGTCACTACGCGAGTGCTCAATGATGGCATCTCGGTTGCCGGTCGAAGCCGTACTCTTCGATTTGGATGGGACCTTGGTCGACACCTTGCCTGACATCACCTGGTGCCTGAACCAGGTATTGCTCGAGCACGGTTGTCCGACGCTGACTACAGAAACAGTGCGCGGTTACATCGGCGGCGGCACCACGGCGATGATCGAGCGAGTTGCCACGCAGTTTGGTGTCGCTGATGCGCTCGCCATGCACCAGCGCTATGTAGCGCTCTACCAAAACAACCTGGTTCAATTTTCCCGGCCATTCAGCGGCGTATTGGAATTGCTCGAAGGCTGTCGCCAGTTGGAAGTGCCGCTGGCAATCGTGACCAACAAGACCGAGGAAATGGCCCGGCAAGTAGCCGATGCACTGCTTCCACAGAATACCTTCGGGACGATTCTGGGGCATCGCGCGGGCAGGGCGCTCAAGCCTCAGCCAGATGTGGCATGGGAAGCCGCCCGGCGATTGTTGGTTGATCCGCAACGCTGTTTGTTCGTCGGTGATACCGAGATCGATCTGAAGACCGCCCGTGCTGCAGGTATGTACTCGGCGGCGGTCACCTGGGGGTATGGAATGACCCCTGCATTACAGGCCCAGGCCCCGAACTTCTGCTGCGAACAGCCTTCCGGGTTGTTGCGCATTCTGCAGCAAGTCTGCGGTACAGCACATGCGTTCACCGAGCATGGCGACACCGTTAAATCCTATTGATACACACACTCTCAAGGAAGTTGTTCTATGGAACATAGAGACGCCTGGATCGCTGCCGTCAGCGATTTGCTCGCGGGTTATCTGCTCAAAGGCACGGATGATTGTTTCGACACACAAGGCAGAGCGCATCTCGCGCTACGCCTGGGGCATTACTTCGATCAGAGCCTGCCGGTGCGTCTGGTCCTGCCGGGCTTTCCCTGCAAGTCACCAAACGCCATTGACCAGACATTCGGCGTGCTGCCGGACTACGGCGAGGTCATCGCCATCGAACGCCTCGACCAGCTCGGCCAGGCCATCGCCGCGCTGCACGCTCCGGGCTGTGTGGTGTCGATCCTCAGTGACGGCACGACGTTCAATGACATCGTCGGGGTGGCCGACGACGTTCGCGAGACCTACAACCGGGCTTTGCGTGAACTGTGCACCACCCATACGATTCAGTGGGTCAGCATGGAAGACCTGTTCCCACAGGCCCAAAGCGCCGAGTCGGTTCGTGCCAGCCTGATCAAGCAGGCCCGCTTGCCGTGGAAAAACCTTGGGGACCTGATCGAGCAGAGCCGCGATGATGAATCCCTCAGCCGGGCGCATGACAACCTCTGCAGTCACCTCTACAACGACCTGCGCCTGTGCCGTGAAGACGGACAGAGCGAGGACGAGTACCTGCAGCAAATCAACTTCAAAGCCTACCAAATGATGTATCGCGGGCAGGCATTGAATGCGGCAGTGGATCGTTTCTTCGGCGATGACATTCGATTGTCGGTCCATCAATACAGCAATGCCGGGCCCAAATTTACCTTCGGCTTGGCCGAAGGGCTGACCCGCGTCGACAGCCCCTGGCATGCCGTGCCGGTGTGCAACCTCGACGGCAGCCAAACCCTTCGTGCCCGCGCCCAGGTCGACCTCGACCACCATGTGCTGGTCACTTATGAAGGGCGGCCATGGCTCTACCACCAAACAGAAAACCCGCAGGCCCAAGGCTTCGAATACGAACTGCAAAAACTACCGCTGTTTGGCCTGGTGGTGCGCGACCCGTTGGGGCTGGGTTTCGAACACCTGTCCACCGGCCTGCTGGAGGCGCTGGTGGAAACCTTCGGCTTCGTCTGCCTCAAGGGCTGTCGCTTCGACGATCAGGACAGTTTTGCTCGCAGTTGCGAACGCTTTGGCACGCTGTACGAATGGGCTTTCGGCGCCGTACACGTGGTCAAACCTGCGGACAAACCCCAAGGCGTGGTGCACTCGCTGGAGAAAACGCCGCTGCACTGGGACCTGAACATGCTGCCCGACAGCGACGCGCAAGTTCAGCGCAACCCAAAATTCTGCGCCAGCAAATTCATGCTGTATTGCAAGACCGCGCCGCAGCCGGGCGAGGGCCAAACCACCATCGTCGACAGCCGAAACGTACTGCGCAAAGTCGGGCAGCAAGTCGCCCGACAATGGCAGGATGTGAACATCACCTACTACACCAAAATGACCTACTTCGGCGGCTCGCCGCGCATGTACTGCCTGGTGGATCATCACCCACGCAGCGGTGAACTGATCTTGCGTTATCAAGAGGGCACTGACTCGACATTGCAGACCCTGAGCCAGTCTGTGCAGGACCATGATGATGAAGCTCAACGGGCGCTGCTGGAACAGGTCAACGCGCTGGTTTATGACCCGGAGTGTCTGATTGCTCATCAGTGGAGTGAGGGGGATTTGGTGTTGATCGATAACTATCGGACGTTGCATGGAAGGTTGCCGATGTCGGCGGCATCTTCGTCGCGGGAGTTGTGGCGGGTGCAGGTTTACTGATTGTTGTTTGGGAAGGCCCTGGGGGCAGGGCCTTCTTTCTCTATCACTGCGCAATAAAGTCACGAATCGCTCGAATAGTCTCCGTTGGCGCTTCTTCCATCAGCCAATGTCCTGCCCCTGGAATCACCACTTCCATGACCTTGTCCGCCGCGTTGCGCATCACGATCGCTTCATTGCTGCCAAAGGATTTTTCACCGCCGATGGCCAGCACCGGCATCGTCAACTGCGTCGCCATCGAAGCTTTGTTGTCCACCTCATCCTGACGAATGCTGCGGAACTGAGCGAAGGCTGCGCGCATGGCGCCGGGGCGGGCATAAAGCGTGGCGTAATGCTGACGGGTTTCTTCATCCACCTTGCTGGGGTCGCCCGCGAACTCGTTCCAGAACCGGTCCAGGTAAATGCGCTCACGACCGGCGACCAAGCGCTCAGCATCCGGCCCGCCGAAGTCGAAGTGCCAAAGCATCGGTGAGCGGACAATGTCGTTCCAGGGCGGAATGCCCGGCACGGGCGCATCCATCACCACCAGGCGCTCGGTGAGTTGCGGATAACGCGCGGCGTAGGCGTAGGCGACCATCGTGCCGATGTCGTGGCCGATGACCACCGAGTGTTCGATACCCAGCGCTGCCAACACTGCACGGATGTCGGCGGCTTGGGTCTTCTTGTCGTAGCCGCTTTCCGGGATTGATGACAAACCCATGCCGCGCAGGTCTGGTACCACGACCGTGTGATCCCGGGCTAAGTCGGCGGCGAGTGGCGCCCACATGTCGCCGGTGTCGCCGAAGCCATGTAGGAGCACTACGGCTGGGCCTTTGCCGCCGATGCGGACGTGGAGGGTGACGTCTCCTGCCGGGATGTTTTGAGTGCGGAAGGAGTTGGGGAATGGAGTCATCTGAGCGTGTGTTGGGGCGCTTAGGGCAAGCAGTGTAAGAGCGGTCAGCAGGATGCGGATCATCACGGTGTCTCCAGGCGTAGGCGTGGAAGGGACCCCGATCCAATGGACGGGGAGAGAGTTGACCGCTGCACGAGATGCGCATAATCGATATGCCCCATCCATCAGCAAGCCGCTATACCCAAAATGGCGAGCTGTCTTGAGCGAGTTAAGGTCCCGATCGGATTAGCATAGACCGTTTGGCTATGAGCGATTGAAAGGAGTCATTGTGGTCCGGCATAGCGGCATCACTGACTATGGTTGAACAGAATTGCGTAAGTCCTTCCATTAGCTCCCTGAAGAAACAGCTTGAAGGCATTCCCATGTCTTTGGTGGACGTCTTTACCTTCGACCAACCGCCTCGGGTGCATCAGTACGTGTTTCGCGCCAATGAACAGCCGAATTTCAGGCGTCATGGGTTACGGTGCTGATCGAAGCTTCGGTGCCGAGTCGGCAGATGCGCCTGTTTAGGGAGCCGTCCGCGCCTGGGGCCAGTTCGGGGAAAGAGCCGATTGTGCATGCTGGAGGGGGAGTGTGGGTTGGTTACCCGTAATACGTACGGTAAAGGGCAAGGCTTTTTTATCAGCATCTGTGGGTTTAGCGAAAAATAGTTCTACAGTCCCATTAGTCCGTTGTGGTGGCGATAATCGTCGTTCATGATCCAAGCGTCTACCGTTAACCCACGGTAATCTGTTCCCCATCATTCCAGCCTCGATCACGTTTCAAGAGAGTCTTCATGAGTTCAGGGATTAGTCAAAAGCTGCAGGGTAGCCGCAAGGAACTGCTCGATATCGGCCTCCGTAACACCATGCTGAACTTCCGGGCGTCAGCCAAGACTTTGACGGTGGTGGATGAACTGTCTGAGTCAGTGTTCCACCTACTTTATCGGCAGGAGAAGGCTATGAGTTTTTCGCCGATGGCGCGCCAGAAGTTGGCAGCGTTGGCGAAAGAGGCGCAGCTAGAGGGAGAGGATGCTCTGGACGCAGCGACTGATGAGTTGCTATTGCATGAACTAGACGGCTTGGGCGAATCGAGTGCTGTCGATGATGAGGTGGACGAGTCGGGTCGAGCGCGGCGGCATACAGATACGCGCTTGCAGACGGCGCTGGATGAGGAGCGTCTTTTCCTGCAGCTGTTGAGGATTCACTCTGAGGCGCGTGCTTTTGTTGAGGAGCAAGGGGTAAATACCCTGTTTCTGGCGTTGGGCTTCCTTCATTGGTATGAAGCGGACAGCTCAGAGACCCTGCGAAAGGCTCCCTTGATGTTGTTGCCGGTAACCCTTGAACGCAGCGGTGCTAAGGATGCCTTCAAACTAAAGTATTCCGGCGACGAGTTGATGCCTAACTTGTCGTTGATCGCCAAGCTCAAGACCGATTTTGGCCTCGACCTCGCCGCCTGTGAGTTCAGTGAGGATCGGTTCGATATTACGGAGGGTAGTCTCGATAGCTTTTATGCCGAAGTGGCGGACCTAGTAAGCAGGCAACCCCGCTGGAAGGTGTCAGCAAACGAGGCTGCCCTCGGGTTTTTCTCCTTTGGCAAGTTCTTGATGTTCAAGGATCTGGACCCGAAGAGTTGGCCGCAGGACCAGCAGCCCGATGCCCACCCGGTAATCAACCGACTTCTGGGCTCTGGCTTTGGTGACCAGCGGCCGGCCTATGCCGAAGATGTGAACATCGACTCGGTGCTCCAGCCCGGGGAAGTGCGATTCGTAAAAGATGCAGACAGCAGCCAGACTGAAGCTATTCTCGAAGTGCGCGAGGGCGCCAACCTGGTTATCCAGGGGCCGCCGGGCACCGGTAAGTCGCAGACCATCACTAACATCATCGCGGAACTGATTGCCCAGAAGAAAACGGTGTTATTTGTGGCCGAAAAAATGGCCGCTCTTGAAGTGGTTAAACGGCGACTTGACGAGTGTCACTTAGGTGATGCGGTGCTTGAATTACACAGCCACAAGTCGACCAAACTATCAGTGCTCAAAGAATTGGGTCGCACGCTGGAACAGGGCCGCCCGCTGACTAAGGTGGGCGAGGATGACCTAGCCAATCTGGCGGAGTTGCAAGGCAACTTGAACCGCTACTGCGCTGCGGTGAGTGCGCCTGTAGGTGTCAGCGGCCTGGACTTTGTCGAGGTGCTGGGTCGTTACCTCAAACTCAAGCGAAACTACGGCGTGTTGCCGACAATTGCCTTCGCGCCAATGGCTTCATGGACTCAACCTGACCAACAGAAACGCCGCGAACTGATTGAGGAGTTGACTCTTCATCTTAAGGAAATGGGCCGCCCGGATAGGAATCCATTCTGGGGAAGCAAGCGAACTTATTTCTCTCCCATTGAACAGAACAATGCGAACGATGCGTTGCAACAAGCAAGTGAGCATTTGGCCGCTCTGGACGCTGCCGCCAAGGCCCTATCGATTCGACTGATGCTGACCCAGCCTGCAACTCTCGCGGACGTTGCTGTCATCTGCCGCGCTGCAAGGCGAGCGGCCGAAGCACCTCGTTTGCAAGGTGTAGAGCTGAGTACGGGTGACTGGCAGTTGCGCCGCGATGCAATTCGCGAATTGCTCGAAGCCGGCCAGCGCATGAGCACTTGCAAGGCCAACCACGGCACTCAGTTGATCGAGGCCGCGTGGGAGCAGGACCTGTTGGAGGTTCGGCAGAACCTGCTGGCTTACGGTGACAAGTGGTGGAAGATATTTTCGGGGCGCTATCGTGCGGCCAAGGTTCGTTTGCAAGGGCTTTCACAAGGTGCGCTTCCTGGCAGCAATGCTGAGCAACTCACTCTGGTCGATTCGGTTCTGGCCTATCAACAAAGCCAGAAGGTTTATCAACAACACGAGGGACTGGGCAATGCCCTTTTCGGTGCTCAATGGCAACGTCAGCAGTCTGACTGGGTGGTACTCGAGCGCGTGAGTGCTTGGGTTGTCCAGCTCTATGAAGACCTCGGAAATGGCCATGTACCACAGGGGATCATTGCATTCCTCGCCGGGCACACGGACGCTAGCGGACTTGGAGAGACGGTCAGTGATATCGAGGGGCATCTTGCCGGTCTTGATCAAGCATTGTTAGCCGGTCTGGATGTCATCAGTATGCCGGATGACACTGCACAGACCCTCCGTATTCTGGATCTGCCAGCCTTGGGTGCACGCTTGCAGCTGTGGCAGGCCAGCTTGGGGGCGCTCTATCAGATGGCCCGTCTCAACGTGCTGTCGAGCGAAGTACGTCAGGCCCAATTGGACGAGTTGCTGAACATTGCTCTGCGCAGTGAAACGCCGGATCAGCTACCCGCGATTCTAGATTTTTCCTGGTATTCCGGGCTTGTGCAGAAGGCCTACGCTGAAAAACCAGCGCTACAGCAGTTTGACCGCATCAAGCACGAACATCAGATCGCTAAATTTAAAACACTCGATACCGCGTCGTTGAACCATGCTCAAACGTATCTGGCGCGTCAGGTGTGGGAGCACATGCCTAACGTGAACCAGCCAGGTGAAATGGCAACGTTGCGCGCAGAGCTGAATAAGAAGCGCCGGCATATTCCGATCCGCCAGCTGATCGACAAGGCCGGACGGGCAATTCAGCAAATCAAGCCGGTGTTCATGATGAGCCCTATGTCCATCGCCAACTTTCTGCCTCCAGGCAAGCTGGCATTCGATGTGGTGGTGTTCGATGAAGCTTCTCAGGTCAAGGCTGTCGATGCGTTCGGCGCGATTTTACGCGGCAAGCAAGTGGTGGTAGTGGGTGACACCCGGCAGATGCCGCCTAGTGATTTGTTCAGCCGTGACGTCGCATCTGACGACGAAAACGAAGCCACCGCAGACATCGAAAGTATCCTCAGTATGTTCAAGGCGGCAGGCAGCCAGGAACGCTACCTGCGTTGGCACTATCGCAGCCGGCACGAATCACTTATCGCTGTCTCCAACGTTGAATTCTACGACAGCAAGCTGGTGGTATTCCCCTCTGCCGGCCAGCATCTCCACGCCAAAGGTGTGAGCTTCGATTATCTTCCGCAGGCACTGTATGACCGTGGCCGCACACGAACAAACAAGGGGGAAGCTAAAGCAGTCGCCCACGCGGTGATGAAGCATGCGTTGGAGACGCCGGAGCTTTCCTTGGGGGTGGCCGCATTCAGCGTTCCGCAGCGTGATCTGATCAACGTTGAGGTTGAGTTGCTGCGGCGCAAGACACCCCAAGCCGAAGTGTTTTTCACCGCACAGAGCAGTGAGCCATTCTTCGTAAAGAACCTTGAAAACATTCAAGGTGATGAGCGCGACGTCATCTTCATTAGCATTGGTTATGGCCGCAATGAGTCCGGTCGGATTGCCCGTGATTTTGGCCTGCTCAATAAAGACGGCGGACATCGCCGGCTCAACGTTTTGATCACGCGGGCTAAATTGGCGATGCGCGTGTTCTGTAACTTCCGTGGCGATGAACTGGAAATCGATGCCACAGCCAAACACGGTGTGCGAGCCTTGAAAAACTTCCTCACGTACGCGGAAACGGGCGAATTGGAAGTTGCCAAGGAAACCGGCAAGGCTACAGACTCACCCTTTGAGGACGAGGTAATTTTGGCCTTACGCGATCTCGACTATCAGATAGAGCCGCAAGTGGGCACTGCCGGATACTTCATTGACCTCGCCGTGAGAGACCCCGAATTTCCAGGCCGATACGTGTTGGCCATTGAATGCGATGGCGCTGCCTATCACAGCTCACGCTCCGCGCGGGATCGTGACCGGCTGCGCCAAGGTGTGCTTGAGGGCTTGGGTTGGAACTTCCATCGTATCTGGAGTACCGATTGGTTCCGCAATCCTCAGCAAGAAATCATCCGCACGGTTGCGGCGATCGAGGCAGCCCGTGAACGGATAGCCAACCGTCGTAGTGTGTCGGTCAAAGAAGTTTTGATCGAGCCCCCTCATGAAATACTTCGTGATGAAACCGTTGCCGAAGCTGAACCAGTCGCTACCCAGCCTTATGAAAAAGCGCTGCTCTCTGCAGTGACTACCCAAGTGGAGTTGCATCAATACCAGCCTGAACATCTGCTTCAACTGATACGCACAGTAGTTGATGTCGAATCACCGGTGCATTCAGTAGAAGTGACCCGACGACTCATGGAGGCTTTCGGGGTGACACGGCAAGGCTCAAGGATCACTGCCGCCGTGGAACACGCCATTGGTATGGGCATTAGGCAGAGGCACTTTTTGCGCCGGGGGGAGTTTCTTCACTTGGTCGAGAATCGCCCGGTTGTGATCCGCAGCCGAGCACATTGGGAATCCGCCGAGCGCAAACTGGAGTGGGTTGCGCCAGAAGAGCTCGACCAGGCCCTGACAGAAATCATCATCTCGGGGTTTTCCATGAGCCATGACGACGCGATCTCTGGCGCTTTGAGACTGCTCGGCTTTGGCCGTGTCACGGCCAAGGTGACAGGGCTATTGGAAGAAAGAATCGAGCAACTGACGCGTGACAGACGGTTGGAGCTCAGAGAGGGCCGGCTGATGGGGAGGCGGTTGTAATCGGGTTAATCAAAAGATGATGGATTTAATTGAAAAATAGATCCGTCACCTTTTATCGACGAAGTGTTAGCAGTAGCACCAGAGAACTGGGGAGATGAGATTGACGATCACGTCTGCGAGTAAAGGACGATATGGATATGCGTGGTTGTTATGCATCCCGTTGCTTCCGATATTGTTTTTTGTAGGGCAGACCATTCTTGAGCCGACAGTGACCGTTCACTACGCCGAGAACGGGAAGGAAGAGCTCAAGTACATCTGGAACGTGCAACATCGGATATACAAAGGACGGATGCAGCCTGGAGGTGGTACGTCGGATAACGGCTTTATATTTCCAGGCGAAGACTTTTTCATGCAGTTGGATTGGTGGGGCGACAACGGCCGCCATCATTGTGTGAACATCACGCCAAAATGGCCGAACACTGACATCTATCTCGATTTGAACGGGAACATCGACACTGAGAAAGGAGTCGGGACAGATGAAGATCGCTTGGATCAGTGCAAGGGTGATGTAGCAAAACCATAAGCTGAAAAACCCGCAATGACGCGGGTTTTTTTATGGCTCAAATCTGGTTACTGTCCCTTGGGCGCATCAAACCCACGCTGCTCAATCACCCGAAACACATCGCTCACATCCTGGACCATGATCCGCGCGATGTTGGTAACGGTGTTGATGTCGTTTTCGGAGTAGTCGGGCAGGCTGGTGCAGGCCATGAGGTTGAGGTATTTGAGGACGGCGTTGAGGCGTTCGCTGAGGCAGTTGTGGAGTTCGCGCAGTGGGGCGTCGGCGTCGATGAGGAGGACGGGGTGGTCGGTGGCGAAGTGGGACATTGGGGTGTAGTGGCGGAGCGGGTTGTTCGTGGTCATTGGTGGTTCTCTAAGAAAGTAAATAGAGGTGCCACCTTTTCGCTGCGAAACAATTGGGTGGCAGCTGTACGCGGGTTCGCAGACCGAGAGATGACCTAAACCCGGCAGACTCGAAAGTCTCCCACGCACAACCGCCATGAAATGAAACGCGGGCGAATTTTGCCAGAGTTTTCATTCGACGGTGAAGGCCATCTCTTCTTGGGGCTGCGAAACCCTATCGCTAACTGCGGTCAGCGACAGACCCACTCTAGGCAGCGATTCTGGTAGCCGCAACCGGACTGTAGGACCACACGCGGTCACTGTGGCGAGGGGGCTTGCCC
This sequence comes from Pseudomonas cucumis, assembly GCF_030687935.1. Classification (GTDB taxonomy): domain Bacteria; phylum Pseudomonadota; class Gammaproteobacteria; order Pseudomonadales; family Pseudomonadaceae; genus Aquipseudomonas; species Aquipseudomonas cucumis. Next base: position 2,573,622 of record NZ_CP117454.1, read on the forward strand.
CCGTTCGGTGGCGCAGCCGCCGCAAACCGGGCGTTGCGATGGGTCTGAGGAAACGGGCTAGCAGAGTTTGGGGTTGCTTCGCAGCCCAGCGGGAGCAAGCTCCCTCGCCACAAACGGTTGTTTCCTACAAGATTTTCGGACTTCAAAATCCTGGCCATGCACTCATCGAACGATCAGGCGCGGGATTTTTGGCGCTGAGGACGCTTGCTTCTGTTCAGCATCCCCGCCGTCGTAGACTGAAAGCCAACGGGAATTCAAGGATGGAACGCACCCCATGATCGAAATCGGCAGCCGCAACAACGCCCCCACGCCGCAGCACAAAACCCAGGATATTTACCTCTTCCACATTGACCTTTCCCGTCCGGACACACCTTTTTGTTTCGAGCAGTCCATCGGTGGCGGTCATTGCGAGCAGGGCGGAGCGGCGTGGTTGGCGGCGTCGGGACTTGAGGCTTGGCCGGGTGAGTGGAGTCTGCATGTGCAGAAGGCCGGTTGTGGCTGGGTCGCTGAGCTGGTGGACGGTCATCCGGGCGTTGATCAGGCGACGCTGGTATCGATGATTCTCGAACGCCATGCTGAGGGTGCCAAGCCTATGGGGCGGTGGAGGGCGATTGCCGGGTGGTTCAAGCGCAACATTCATCTCACTGGCCGCTACGGCATTTAACCCGAGGAGAACCCCATGAGTCAGACACTGGAACGCGCCATTGCCATCGCCGCTGCGGCGCATGAGGGGCAGGTGGACAAGGGCGGCGCGCCTTACATCCTGCATCCGCTGAAAGTCATGCTGCGGGTGAACACGCTGGAAGAACGCATCGTCGCGGTGCTGCATGACGTGGTCGAGGACTGCGGCATCAGCTTCGACGATCTGCGTAACGAAGGTTTCAGCGAAACGGTGCTAATGGCAATTGCGTCGGTGACCAAGGTGCCGGACGAGTCCTACGAGGAGTTTGTCGAGCGCGTGGCGCAGAACCCGATCGGGCGGGTGGTGAAACTGGCGGATCTGGAAGAGAACAGCGACTTGTCGCGGATTGCCGAGCCGTCCTGGGAAGATCTGGAGCGCGTCGAGAAGTATCGGCGGGCGATCGGGGTGTTGCGTTCATAGAGTGGAATTCCAGATTGACTGCGTACTCATGCTTATAAAACGCCTTTCGCCGGCGATGAATCGGGCTTGGCAATCCAGCCGACATACGTGAGCCAGAGGCCGATCAGCACGGCGATGCCGAAGCCGACTTGCACCAGCAACGGCACCCTTGCCGATACAGCCACGCCACGTTCAATCAGTTGCGGCGCGGCCAGGAGTACAGCGCCGCGAAGCGCCAGGAACCAACCGAACAGGGAAATCGCAACCGCCGCGGCGCTTGACCAATATTGATGGAACGCGATGATCAGCAGGCCACCGAACAACAGCAGGGCGCCGGTAAACCACACCGTGAGCGGACTTGCGAAGAAGTCGGCCGCCAGTGGCCCCATGTCTGGCGCCCGCACGGCAATGATGCCGGTCACGATGACCAGCCAAGGCCCGATGACGCGTGCGAACGCGCGCGTGCGCGCTCTGGATTCTGCTGTGGCGGGCATGGGGGTTCCCTCGATCACGTCGCTCGGTGGTTAGGGAACTCTACACGCCATTTACGGGCCTATCGAGTATGCGATTGGTCCCCGGCCTCTGGTGAAGGCCAAGGGTGGATAGTGGTTTCCGAGCGGAGGAGGAGCGCGCCAAGGCTGGCCGCCCCTTCAGGACTTCACACACTGGGCCGGCAAAAATAACGCTTTTGCTCGCCTGTTACGTTCATAGCCAGGTCGAGGAGAACAGCATGAAATCCCGGATCATTGGGCTGCGAGTGGCCGGTACCGTCTACGCACTGATGGCCTTGGCGCAACTGGGGCGCCTGATTATTCGCCCCGAGGTTCTCGTTAATGGGTACCCCATGCCCCTGTGGCCAAGCGTGCTCGCCTTGGTATTGCTCGTGGCATTGAGCGTCTGGATGTGGTCGCTCACACAGTCGCGAGCAGAGTGAGGCTGACTCATCCAGGCCGAACCGCGTAGTGAGTGTTGGCACGTTGCCGGCGTGAGTGCCGACCATTCCGGGATTTGCGGAGGGTGTTCCAGCCCGAAATGACAAAGCCCCAAATCATCAGGGCTTTGTCGTTTGAAATTGCGCAGTTCGCAGATCGTTATCGCACGCCATCCGGCGTTATTGTCTGGTCTGCGGTGAATGCGGGTTGTGGGCGATGTGCTTCGGTCCCGCCAAGGCCCATGCTATTAGCCCGAACAGCGGCACAAACACGATCACCACCATCCACACCAGTTTGTTGCTCGATTTGCCTTCGGCTTTACGCACTCGGTTAATCGCCCACAACTCAATCAGTACAAGTACTGCTGCGAGCACGATCCAGATTGTTTCGATTTGCATTCGTCACCTCCTGATAGTCATTCAGTTAGGCGAGCGGGTGGGGGCGGGGTTCATTAAATTTGGGGTGGCTTGGGAATTCAACGGTTTTTGAAATCGTGGTCCGTCTCGGTGTTTCGCACGGCGTTTCGGACTCAGTAGTTATTTTGTGCCCTGACAGTCTCGCGAGCGGTCTCAACGTGATTCGACTATTTCTGTCGACTGCCATTGCCTGACGATTGGATTTACGGATGAAACCAACGATGCGACTCCCGTTTCACCCCAAGAAAATCATTGCCGTAACAGCCATGTTCCTGTCTCTCTCTGGTTGTGTCGGGGTGGTGGTTACAACGCCGGAACCGGAACGACCACGCATTCCCTTGACTTATCAGAAAACAGATGGCGACCTGACCACGCGTGCGTGGTGTGGCGTAACGTTATGGGCGGTAATTGTACCTGTTCCCTTGAAGTTACCCGTCTGCAAGCTTCACGAGGGGCAGTCTTTAACATCGTCCTTTTATGCTTGCGGTCCACTAATGGCCCTGGGACCTATCTCTCATGGTTATCGGGGAAATGCCTTATGTGGGACATTTCACGGGTGGTGAACATGACAGTGGTGTTCGTGAAATACCGGGACAGACCACCATTTCTCCGCTCAACGATTTTTGAAGTCGTGGACTGTCATGTGCTGAATATCAAAATATCGCAGCCTTCGGCAGCTCCTGCACAGAAGTAATGGAAGTCCGTCCCGCGGCGTTAGTATTTTTCCATTCTGCGGTCATTCCCCTAGAAAAGAATCGGTCTAAAAAGCCTGCCCCAGGCCTCGAACGATTTGCTATTCTGAAGTTGTAGGTGAAGACGCAGACTGATGCGCAAAGGGATAGCGAGGAGGCGTGGGGCGCGCTCCCAAGGGTACACGGTTAGAAAGATCTCCGCGCTGAGATCCAGCCCTTATGCCGTGTGAGGCAGAACAGCCTAAAGTTAAAAATCCTGTTCTGTGAGAGGCCCGATAAACCTTGTAAGCCAGAGACCAGCACTGGCCACCTACATCGATTTCCAAAGCCCGCCTTGTGCGGGCTTTTTCGTGTTCACGAGTCGGTTAAACCATTTCAGTCCCAACGCATTCTTTGTAGCAGCTGCCGAGCCCGCGAGGCTGCGTTCGGCTGCGTAGCAGTCGTAAATCCTGAATCCACAGTGTGTCTGACGGACCGCAACGCCTGATTTTACGACTGCTTCGCAGCCGAACGCAGCCTCGCGAGCTCGACAGCTGCTACAGGCGAACGCAGCCTTCGGCAGCTGCTACAAGGAGGTGTTGCGTTTGTTCTACATGGCGCGCGCTTTTGCGGATGCGGCTCGCATGCCTGGCTCATCACGTTCCGCCTGTCTGACGTGAGCGGCAAACCCAGTCTGATCCGGAGCAATCTCCGCGCGCAAAGTCAGCTGCGGGATGTCATACGCCCCGGCATTCTGCGGTCGGAAAGGAATCGGCGCGGTCTTCCAGAGGTCATCAAGCCGTTGGCCGAGCGCATCGCAGGTCGTCGAAAATTTCGCTTCATCCATTCGGCTGGTGCGATAGATCACGAACGGTGGCAGCACGTCGAAGCCGGGGTAAAACAGTACGCCATGCTGAATCGGGAATAACACATCATCGATAGGCCCATTGATGCCTCGGGGGCTGTAATGAGATTCCCATCCACCCGTGGTGACGATCAGCATCGCCCGTTTGCCCGCGAGTTTGCCTTCCCCGTAGCGGTTGCCCCAGCGCGTATCGGAATGTTCCCCTACGCCATAGGCAAAACCATAGGCATAGACGCGTTCCACCCAGCCTTTGAGGATCGCCGGCATCGAAAACCACCACAGCGGAAACTGCAGAATGACGGCATCGGCCCAGAGCAGTTTTTCCTGTTCGAGGACGATGTCCTGGCTTTGCCGGCCTTCTTCGAAGGCAAGTTTGGAGTCCAGGGAAGGATTGAACCGCGATTCGGCTTGCCGGCCGGGGCTGTCATCGGCATCCAGTGAGGCTTTCCAGTCCATTGCGTATAGATCGGAGACCTGCACTTGGTGGCCGGCAGCCTCCAGACGTTTGACGGCAAAGTCTTTGAGCGAACCATTCAATGATTTGGGTTCGGGATGGGCATAAACAAGCAGAACATTCATGGCTGAGTCTCCAGTGTCAGGAGCCAGCAGAATCAGACTTTAGCCGGTATATTGGAAATGAATAACCAATATGCCAGGTATTGCCATGAATAATCTGCGACGTCTGGACATCAACTTGCTGTTGACCCTTGATGTCTTGCTCTCGGAACACAACGTGACCCGTGCGGCGCAACGGCTGAATTTGTCGCAACCTTCAGTGAGTGTTCATCTCGCCAAATTAAGGGATATTTTCTCTGATCCGCTGTTACTGCCAGGGCCACGGGGCATGCGGCCCACGGCCAGGGCCGATGAGTTGCGCGAGCCGTTGCGCCAGGCACTGGAAGCCTTGGAGCGCGCCGTATCGCCCGCCAGCCCTTTCAACCCAGCCGAGGCACGGCAGACGTGGAACGTCATGGCGTCCGACTACGGTGAGTCGACCATCGTGTTGCCAGCGTTGGGTGGGTTGCGCTCGGCAGCACCCGGCACGCGTCTGGCGGTGTTTGACCTGGTTCCGTCACAGATCGCCAGACAAGCGGAGCAGGGGGCAATCGATCTGGCTTTTCATACCAGCGAAGACGCTCCCCTCGGCTTGCGGCGCCGATCGTTGTTTACCGAGCGGTATGTGTTGGTGGGCCGTGCCGGCCATCCGCTATTGAAAAAGCGACCGACACTGGCGCAGTTCTGTGAACTCGACCACGTGATCGTGTCACGGGATGGTGGGGCGTTTCAGGGTGTCACCGACCAGGCGCTTTCGGCGGTGGGCATGACGCGCCGGGTGGTGCTTTCAGTCCCGCATTTCCTGTTTGTGCGGTCGGTGGTGGAGAGCACTGACATGGTGGCAATGCTGCCGTCGCGGCTGGTTCGCGATGTGCGTGAGCTGGAAGTGGTCGAGGCACCACTTGATGTCCCGGGTTACGAAATGTCGATGCTCTGGCCCGAGCGTGTTCATCGCGACCCAGCGCATCAATGGTTGCGTGAGTTCATTGTGAATGCGCTGTGATTGATTTCAGTTAAACGCAATCCCACAGGTTCCGCGCCTGGCATTGCTGCTGGTTGTGTTCATCCCGGTGTTTGGCTAATCTCGCACAAACACGCAAAAACAGGCATAACCATGCAAGCCGAGCATTCCACCGCCGAACTCCCGCAGCTGCGCCGTCAGAAAATCCTGTTGATCCTCGAACGCGACGGCAAGGTCATGGCCTCCGAGCTGAGCCAGCATTTCGCCGTGTCCGAAGACACCATTCGCCGAGACCTCTCGGAACTCGCCAGCGCTGGGCTGGTGCAGCGGGTCCACGGCGGGGCGCTGCCCCGACCCAAGGACACGGGCAAGGATTACTTCACCCGGGTCGGCGAAACCGATGAGGTGAAAACCCGGCTGGCCCAACTCGCCGCATGCCGCGTCAAAGATGGTCAGATCGTGATTTTCGATTCCGGCAGCACCACGCTGCAGATCGCCCGCTCGCTGCCCGCTGACATCTCCATCACGGCCATCACCGCGTCGCCGATGATCGCGATCACTCTCGCCGAATACAAAGGCATCACGGTGATCGTCGCCGGTGGTCAGCTCAACCCCGCGACTATGTCTTGCGGTGGGCATGAAACGGTGCGACTGATCGAGAGCATCAAGGCCGATCTGCTGTTCACCGGGGTCTGCGCCATTCATCCGGAAGTCGGCATCAGCTCTCTGCATTTCGATGAAGTACCGGTGAAGCAGGCGATGCTCGCCAGTGCTTCCCACGTGATTGCCGTCACCACCGCCGACAAATTGGGGGCGGTGGAGCCCTTCGTTGTCGCGCCTTGCAACCGCGTGCATACCCTGATCACTGAACGTCACCTGGCCTCGGGCAATGTCGAGGACTATCAAAAAATGGGGATCGAAGTGGTGCAGGTGAACGCTTAGTGGCCATGCGCTCAGCGATGTATGAGTTACGCTGATAGCTACGACGGGAGGAATGCAGCCATGACTGAGCGCCATATAATCCACTCGGAAACGCTATCGAACGGATGCACGATCAAGGTTAAGGCCGAGATATTGCGAGACGGTTCACTGGGGATGTTCATCGGTGTTTACCGGCCGGATGGTTCGGTCATCGTTGAGGACAACCACCCGTCACCGCATCTGCTGGACATGGAAGCCGCACTGGACTGGGCCATCGAAAAAGCGAAAACCATCGGGAACAGCCAGAGGACGCTGTAAGGCCAAGCGCTGAATGAATCATTGATCGGTTGGAAGGTCGTATTGATGGGTTTGAACGCACGGCAGTTGAATTCGCCGCCAGCGTCACCTCATCCCCGCAGCCCTGACCTTTTAGGACGTTCAAATGAAGCGCATCGCGATAATGACCCTGACCATTGCAAGTACTCTCCTGCTGGGAGGTTGCTATCCTCACTGGGAAGATGGAGACAGGTACGATCGGGATCATGATCACCGTCGTGAATACCGTCGCGACCATGATCGGAGCTATGATCGAGACTATGATCGCCGTGACGACCGCGATTACGAGCGCCGTCGTTATCGCGACCGGGACCGGGATGATGACGACCGGGACGACGATTGACACCTATCCATCAGGCTTCAGAGCGGTGGTTGGCACTGCTCTGATCGGCTGTTGGTCATGCGAGGTATAACCATGCGAACTCTGACCGAATCCATCGCTCGTACCTTTAGCCAATGGCTGATCGCGGCGGGTATCGGCCTGACCGTCATGGCGTTCAATGCCCAGGCACAAATCTCACCTCAGGCCATTCAGGAAATAAACGGCTTGCTGGACTTTATCGAGCACAGCGAATGCCGGTTTGTGCGCAACGACAGCGAATACCCCGGCCCTCAGGCCCGGGCGCATCTGGAGAAGAAGCTGGAGTACCTTGAAGAACACGACAAGGTAAACAGCGCAGAAGACTTCATTGAGCTGGCGGCCACCCAGAGCAGCAAGAGTGGCCTCGCCTATGAAGTGCGCTGTCCGGCAGGCATGCAACCCGCCGGCCTCTGGCTGAAGACTGAGCTACAGAGGCAACGGCAAGGTTATTGATTTAGCGCAGCAGATGCACCGCCAATCCAATCAGCCCGCAGCCCAGCAGCACCTCGATCACCCCCCGCTTGAAACGGAACAAGGCGATGGCCGCTGCAATGGCGATCAGCGCCGAAGGCCAGTCGAGTTGGCCGCTGAAGCCGTTGGGCCACAGCACGTGGTAGCCGAAAAAACACGCCAGATTCAGAATCACGCCGACCACCGCCGCAGTAATCGCGGTCAGCGGCGCGGTGAGCCTGAGTTCGTTGTGTGTCGACTCCACCAACGGGCCGCCGGCGAGAATAAACAGGAACGAAGGCAGGAAGGTGAACCAGGTCACCAGCGTGGCAGCGAGGGCGCCGGCCAGGAAAACATGATCAGGGCCGAACACCTGCTGAACATAGGCGCCGACAAAACCGACGAAAGCCACCACCATGATCAGCGGCCCGGGGGTGGTTTCGCCGAGTGCCAGGCCATCGATCATCTGCGTGGGTGTCAGCCAGCCATAGTGGCCGACGGCGCCCTGATACACATAAGGCAGCACGGCATACGCGCCGCCGAATGTCAGCAACGCCGCTTTGGTAAAGAACCAGGCCATCTGGGTGAGGGTGCCTTCCCAGCCGAACAGGGCTGTGAGAATTCCCATCGGCAACACCCACAACGCCGCGCCCACCAGCAACAGGCGCAATAATTTAAAACTGCTGAAACGGGCGTGTTCGGGAGGCGGGGTGTCGTCGTCGATAAAAGCCGGGCCGAAGGACTTTTTCGTCGCACTGTGGCCCCCGGTGCGGAACCTCTCAGGCGCCAGTCGTCCGCCGAAATAACCGATAATCGCAGCGCCCAGCACAATCAACGGGAAGGGCACATTGAATACGAAGATGGCCGTGAATGACGCCGCGGCGATCCCCCACAGCCAGTTGTTCTTCAATGCCCGCGAGCCGATCCGGTGGGCCGCCTGCACCACAATGGCGGTCACGGCAGGCTTGATCCCATAAAAAAGCCCGGCCACCACCGGCACTTCGCCAAAGGCGATGTACACCCAGGACAACGCGATCAGGATGAACAGCGAAGGCAGCACAAACAGCGCGCCGGCAATCAGGCCGCCCCACGTCCGGTGCATCAACCAACCGATGTAGGTCGCCAACTGCTGAGCCTCAGGCCCAGGCAGCAACATGCAGTAGTTGAGGGCATGCAGAAAACGCCGTTCCGAGATCCAGCGTCGGCGCTCCACCAACTCCTGGTGCATGATCGAGATCTGTCCGGCCGGCCCGCCGAAACTGATGAAGCCGAGTTTCAGCCAGAACAGAAACGCTTCCCGCAGGCTGATGGCCTCAGGCTTCGACAGGTCCTGTTCGACGGTCGAAGAGGGGGCTTTATTCAAATCACGATTCCTTTTTCAACGGTTGATTCAGGTCTTTACGGCGTGCCAAACATTGCCGTCCAGTAAATGCCCGCATCACTCTTCGGGTCGACGGCATAGGCCGCCCCCAGCTCGCGAAATTGCGGGTTCATCAGGTTGGCGCAATGGCCCGGGCTGGCCAGCCAGCCATCGACCACTTTGCGCACGGTGTCTTGCCCGGCGGCGATGTTCTCGCCGACCTGCTGACCGGCATAACCCGCCAATTCGGCCCGATCACCCGGCGTGCGGCCATCGCGGTCCTTGTGATCGAAGTAGTTATTGTTGGCCATGGCCCGGCTGTGGGTTTCGGCTGCGGTCCCCAGTGTGGCGTTCCACGCCAGCGGCGTCGTGGCGGTAAAGGCTTGAGTGCCGCACTGGCGCGTCTGAGCGCGGGCACTGTTCATCGCTTCAAGCAGTTTCTGTCCCTCCGCCTGCCAGTCGCCCAAACGCCCGGTCAACAGCGGACGCGCCAGCACAATGCGCCATTCACGGCCATCGCGGCTGACGCCGATGTCGACGAATTGCGGGTCCAGCACTACTTGGCAGAAGCTCTCCTGAATCGCTTTCATGGCGGACGGCGCATCACGCGGGCCAGACAGGCTGATCGCCTGCACATTGACCATCGGATAAGCCGCGCGGGCCAGTGCCTGCTGCAAGTCACCGATACTGTTTGCGGACAGGACCAGGCGCGGATCGCTCGCCAGCGGCGGCAACTCCGAAGACGCCTGGCCGCCGCAGCGCTGCGCCTGGCTGCGGTAAACGTTGATCGACTCGACCAGCTGCGTTTCATCGGCCGCCGACGCGGCGACACTGAACACCAGCCCGAATGACAACACGGCAAGATGCAAAACGGATGACAGGCTGCGCATGAAAATCTCCCTTGGACGGACTGCGTCCATGATGCGCGATTTCACCCCTGCGGACGCAATGCCTTTTTGCGCCGAAACGCGTTTATTGTCAGGCGGCTGGAATGACTGGCGACGACTACAATCACAGCAGGTCAGCGCTACAACGTCGCCGTTTCATTGCCCAAGCCAGTGTCATCGGAAGGATCGACCATGCGATTAAAATGGGTAGTCACCTGCTTCGCAATCATCCTTCTGTGCGGCCAGGTGTTGGCGACTGAGCAGGAGCAAAAACAGGAAGTGGCTGAAGACAAGGCGCAGGTCCTGGAAGAGAAAGCCGCCGAGAAGGACAGCGACCTTGCGGTGCCCAAGTCCGCGGTCATCACCCCCTCCGAAGTGCAGGCGGTCGATCCGGCAGGCGCAGCCCCTCTGGACGATGCCATCACCTGCCTTGCACGCAGCATCTATTGGGAAGCCAAAGGTATCGCCGGCGCGGACATGGAAGCTGTCGCCAGCGTGGTCATGAATCGGCTCGGCCATGAGGGTTTTCCCGAAACGGTGTGCGCGGTGGTCAAGCAGGGTTCTGAAACGGGCTCCTGCCAGTTTTCGTGGTGGTGCGACGGACGTGCCGATCAGGTAAAGGAAGACGACGAATATGTCCTCGCCAAGGAAATCGCGCGCAAGGCGCTCAACAAGCAACTCAAGGACCGCACCCATGGTGCTTTGTATTTCCACGACAGAACGGTAAAGCCCGCCTGGGCGAAGAAATACATCAGGACGGCCGAGACCCGGAAGTTCCTGTTCTATAAACCTCGTGGCGGGACGGCGCAGTAGGCGCGAATCGCTTGATGATCATTGGGGGAGGGTGCTGCCGGTAAAATTTTACGGTTTTTTTACGTTGGTTACTCTTCCCCGCAATGATACTGGCCGCGTTTTTTGATCATCGATATGCCTGCAATTCTTCCTCTTTATCGAGAAGCGACCCGTGAGCGAAACAGCAATCCCTGCCCTTGAAGAATCCCATTCCAAAACCTCGGGAGTGGGTTTGCTCGTCGCCGCGGTGGGCGTGGTTTATGGGGATATCGGCACCAGCCCTCTTTACACCCTCAAAGAAGTGTTCGCCGGTCACTACGGAGTCCAGGCCAATCACGACGGTGTGCTGGGCATTCTGTCGTTGATCTTCTGGTCACTGCTTTGGGTCGTCTCGATCAAGTACGTGCTGTTTATCCTTCGCGCCGACAACCAGGGCGAGGGGGGCATCATGGCCTTGACGGCACTGGCACGGCGGGCCGCGGCGCCGTATCCCAAGATGAGCCGGGTGCTGGTGTTGCTTGGCCTGTTTGGCGCGGCACTTTTTTACGGCGACAGCATGATCACCCCGGCCATCTCGGTGCTCTCGGCGGTTGAGGGGCTACAGCTTGCGTATGATGGCATCGAGCATTGGGTTGTTCCGTTGTCCCTTGTCGTCCTGGTCTTACTTTTCTTGATACAGAAACATGGCACGGCGCGTATCGGCATTCTGTTCGGCCCGGTCATGGTGCTGTGGTTCGTGGTGCTGGGTATTCTCGGTATTCACGGCATCCTGCAACGCCCGGAAGTGCTGCAAGCGCTCAATCCTGTGTGGGCCGTGCGGTTCTTCGTGGTTCATCCGGGCATTGGCGTCGCCATTCTGGGCGCCGTCGTGTTGGCATTGACCGGTGCTGAAGCACTGTATGCCGATATGGGCCATTTTGGTCGCAAACCCATTGCTCGTGCCTGGTTCATCCTGGTACTCCCCGGCCTGCTACTCAACTACTTTGGCCAAGGCGCGCTGATCCTCGGGAACCCTGAAGCGGTACGTAATCCGTTCTATCTGTTGGCACCTGACTGGGCGCTGCTGCCAATGGTCGCGCTGTCGACACTGGCCACCATCATCGCTTCCCAGGCCGTGATTTCCGGGGCGTTCTCACTGACTCGCCAAGCCATTCAGTTGGGTTACGTGCCGCGTATGTTTATCCAGCACACCTCCAGTCAGGAGCAGGGGCAGATTTATATTGGCATGGTGAACTGGGCGTTGATGGTCGGCGTCGTATTGCTGGTCATCGGCTTTGAATCGTCCAGTGCGCTGGCGGCGGCTTATGGCGTGGCGGTGACGGGGACCATGCTGATTACCACCATTCTGTCGTCGGCCGTCGTATTGCTGCTTTGGAAAACACCTCGTTGGCTGGCTATTCCGATGCTGTTGGGTTTTCTCATGGTGGACAGCCTGTACTTCGCCGCCAACGCTCCAAAGATCTTCCAGGGCGGTGCGTTCCCGGTGATCGCCGGTATTGCCCTGTTCATTTTGATGACCACCTGGAAACGCGGCCGAAAGATCATTGTCGAGCGACTGGACGAAACCTCGTTGCCGCTGCCGTTGTTCATCAGCAGCATCGGCTCGCAACCACCCCATCGTGTACAGGGTACAGCGGTATTTCTGACGGCCAGGGCTGATGCGGTCCCTCATGCCCTGTTGCATAACCTGTTGCACAACCAGGTGCTGCACGAGCAGGTGGTGTTGCTCACCGTGGTGTCCGAAGACAGTCCGCGTGTGGCTGCGGATCGGCGATTCGAGGTCGAGGCTTATGGGGAAGGGTTCTTTCGAGTGAGTCTGCACTTTGGTTTTATCGAGGAGCCCGACGTACCGCTGGCGTTGAGCCTTTGCCATTTGAAAGAGCTGGATTTCAGCCCGATGCGCACCACTTACTTCCTCAGCCGGGAGACTGTTATCCCGACCAAACGTATCGGCATGGCCCGTTGGCGCGAAAGCCTGTTCGCGTTCTTGCTGAAGAACGCCAACAGCAACCTCAAATACTTCAAGTTGCCGCTCAATCGTGTGATCGAGCTGGGCACGCAGGTTGAGATGTAGACGGCAACGGTCAGTCAAACACAATCCCTGTGGCAGGGCGCCGTCAGGCAACAGCGAAGGGTGCGAAATACGTCCGCAGTGCATCAGCTGCATGAAGATCCGCCCGCCGCGAGCATGTACCGCTTCGGAAACTTGCTTCCAGGCGGCCACTTGCTCGGCGGTTTCGATACCGGGAGTGCGCACATAACCCTTGCCCAGAGCCACAGGGAACACCCCTTCAGAGATGATCAGCCCGGCACCGGCGCGCTGTGCGTAGTAGGGCTTCACCCGTTTCGGTTTACGCCCTCACCGAGACACGGCTGTTGCCGGCGAAAACCCAGCGGTTTATCGAGTTTCTGCGTGAACGGCTTCAGGATGCGTAGCGTCCCGGGCTGTTCATGGAGTGGGTTCTTTCTCTAATCTTATGCACAATCACGGGTAGAACGTACTCACCGCGTATTGATCGCACGCTAAGCACGTATTGTGAGTAATCGACCGCGCTGATCCAGTGCAACGAGAACCGATACAAAAACCCATTTTGAGATAAGTGATGTCTTTGAGCCCAAGATCCAGTCACCCTTCAGCAGCCGGCGGTAACAGCATGATTGAGGTCACCGAGGTTTCCATTGCCCAACTGCGTGCTGCGCTCGAATCGGGCCAGACGACGGCGGTTGAATTGGTCCAGGCCTATCTCGCCCGGATCGATGCCTACGACGGCCCTGACACGCCCACCGCCCTCAACGCCGTGGTGGTTCGCAACCCCGATGCGCTCAAGGAAGCGCAGGCGTCCGATGCCCGTCGTGCCAAGGGCGAGACGCTGGGGCCGCTCGATGGCATCCCTTATACGGCCAAAGACAGTTATCTGGTGAAGGGGCTTACCGCAGCCTCTGGAAGTCCCGCCTTCGCGAACCTGATTGCTTATCGCGATGCGTTCACCATCGAGCGGCTTCGTGCCGCTGGCGCGATTTGTCTGGGCAAGACCAATATGCCGCCCATGGCCAACGGCGGCATGCAACGCGGTGTCTACGGCCGTGCGGAGAGCCCGTACAACGCTGACTATCTCACCGCTCCCTTCGCATCGGGCTCATCGAACGGCGCCGGTACTGCAACCGCCGCCAGTTTCGCGGCATTCGGCCTCGCCGAAGAAACCTGGTCGAGCGGCCGTGGCCCGGCGTCGAACAATGGTTTGTGTGCCTACACGCCTTCGCGCGGAGTGATCTCGGTGCGCGGGAACTGGCCGTTGACGCCGACCATGGACGTTGTCGTGCCGTTTGCCAGAACCATGGCCGACCTGCTCGAAGTGCTCGACGTGGTGGTAGCGGACGATCCCGACACACGGGGCGATCTGTGGCGGATGCAACCCTGGGTGCCCATCCCGAGCGTCGCCTCGGTGCGTCCCGCTTCCTATGGGTCGCTTGCCGCAAATACCGATGCCCTCGCCGGAAAGCGCTTCGGCGTTCCTCGTATGTACATCAACGCGGATCCCGAGGCAGGCACGAGCGATGCGCCTGGGATCGGCGGTCCGACGGGCCAGCGAATCAACACTCGTCCCTCCGTGATCGGGCTCTGGGAAGAGGCTCGCAAGGCACTCGAAGCCTTTGGCGCCGAAGTGATCGAGGTCGACTTCCCGCTGGTCTCCAATTGCGAGGGCGATCGTCCTGGTGCGCCGACGGTGTTTAACCGGGGCCTGGTTTCCAAAGAATTCCTTCACCATGAGTTGTGGGATCTGACGGCCTGGGCGTTCGACGATTTTCTGCGGGCCAACGGCGATCCAAAACTCAATCGCCTGGTCGATGTGAACGGACCACTGATTTTCCCGCACGACCCAGGGACGCTGCCCAACCGGGAGGGCGACCTTGCCGCTGGCATGGACGAGTATGTGCGGATGGCCGAGCGCGGCATCACCCCTTGGGACCAGATCACCACGGTGCCTGACGGACTGCGCGGCCTTGAGCAGACCCGTCGAATTGATCTTGAAGACTGGATGGATCGGTTGGGGCTCGACGCAGTGATCTTCCCGACGGTGGCCGACGTGGGGCCGGCGAATGCCGATGTCGATCCGAAGTCTGCGGACATCGCGTGGAGTAACGGTGTCTGGGTCGCCAACGGCAACCTCGCCATCCGCCACCTGGGTGTTCCCACGGTCACGGTGCCGATGGGCGTGATGCCGGACATCGGCATGCCCGTCGGGCTGACCTTCGCCGGTCGTGCCTATGACGACTCGACGCTGCTGCGCTTGGCTTCGGCATTTGAGTCAACGGGGACGAAGCGATTGATTCCGCCTCGAACCCCACCGTTATCCGGTGGTCAGAAATAGGAAGGGCGGGATTGCGGCTCGGTACACGCTCCAATCCCGCCTGGTAACGGTAAGCCAGCCGCTCGCAAAAATATTTTGCAGCGCTGCCGATGCGTGTTCCCGGCAAAGGTGCAGTGCCTTGTCTTTCTAACGCAGTCCTGTCCAGGTTGAGAGGTGGATTTCATGAACAACATCATCTACATCGTCGGGGTAATTGTGATCGTCGTGGTTATCCTGTCGTTCCTCGGGTTTGCATAGCATCGAAGACCGACTTATATCGATGTTTCCTGACGTAGACGTCCGCCTCATCACCGCTGCTTCGATGGTGGCACGGCCCGATGCGCTCGGCTATCGGCCCAGCAGAGGTGCCAGCAGTGCACACATGCTGCGCCAGTGCGACCCCTCCCAGTAAACCCGTTGGCAGGCGTCGCAGCGCAGGAAGTGTGAATAGAGAACGCCAATGCGTGGCGGTACCTGCGACCGGGCCTGTTCCGGGCTTATCTCGTGCAGCGGCAGGTTGCAATGAAGGCACAGGCTGAATGGCCGCGCGCTACGCGCCAGGTCGAGGCGCTCGTACAATTCGCGCAGCTGCAGCGACGGTTTCAGGGCATGCACGTAACAGCCGTGGCTGATGATCCGCCGCTTGAGCAGTTCGCGGTCGCGGGTTAGCACGATGCGTCCTTGCTGCGCAGCGATCTCGGCGATCTCGCTATCCTCGAAGCCATTGTCGTAGAGGGTGTCGAAGCCGCTCATGCGCAGCAGGTTGGCCAGCCCGCCAAGGTGCGCATCAGCGACGAAGCGCAGCACCCGTAAAGGTTGCGCACGAACCTTGAGCAGCGGGCTGATGTCCAGCGCTTCGAACTTGGGATACACCGCCAGCCGGTCACTGTCGAAGATCACCCGCTCGAAGCCCACCGACTCGCCGTTGAGCAGCACCAGTTCGACCTCGGTGTGCGGGATTCCGAGCGCCTCGATCATGTGCTTGACCGTCGCCCCTCGCGCGCACTTGCAGGTGAAGGACTGCCGCCGCCGTTCGGCCGGCAGAAAATCGTTGAGCTCCTCGTAGAAGCGGAAGGTTGCACTGGTCATGCTCAACAGTATGGCAGGGCTGCAGGATGAGTAAGTCTGGTCCGGACATCTTCCAACGCTGGTCAACCCTTCAAGGCCGCTTCAATCGCTGCGATGTCGATCTTGCCCATTTCCATCATGGCGTTGAATGCGCGCTTGGCCGCTGCTCGATCAGGATCGTTTATCGCAGCTGTCAGAACCCGTGGTGTGATCTGCCATGACAGTCCCCACTTGTCCTGGCACCAGCCGCATACATTTTCCTGGCCGCCGTTTCCGACAATCGCATTCCACAAGCGGTCCGTCTCGGCTTGGTCATCGGTCGCAACCTGGAACGAGAAAGCCTCGTTGTGCTTGATCGCCGGGCCTCCATTCAGCCCCAGACAAGGGATGCCCATCACCGTGAACTCGACCGTCAAGACATCGCCCTGTTTGCCCGCCGGATAGTCGTCAGGCGCGTGAAGGACGGTTCCCACAGCGCTGTCCGGGAACGTCTTGGCGTAGAACGTCGCAGCTTCCAGCGCGGAGCCGTCGTACCAGAGACAAATCGTGTTTTTGCTGATCATCTCTGGGTTCTCCAAAATGGCGTGTTATTCAGTGCTCTCGGTCATGACCGACTGGCGTTTGTTTAGGCGATTGACCGCGAACAGAATGGACCGCTTCGATGACGCTTTATTAATTTTTGCACTCCGACAACACCACCTGGCAGGTATTGGGCGTACCACCGGATCGGCCGGCATAGCGGATGCAATTATCCATGGATTTTTTGCGAGCCATGCTCAAGGTATCGCCCCACGCCAGGCCGCCTTCGCCGACAGTGGGTATCGCTTTTGCGTAGCAGCTTGAGCCCATGTTTGAGGCCGAATAGCGAGCCGTGGAAGCTTTGCCTGCACATCCCGCCATCAGCGCCAGGTTGATGGCGAGCAGGGAGGGCAGGACCCATGACGAGCATTGGTGCGCTGTTTTTCTGATCATCCCGTTTCCCCTGAGGCTAGAGGCGTGTTTGTGCTTGTGCTCTACTTAGATTAGTCGACCCATGGCGGTGGCTTCGCTAGTATTTTCGCAACCACTCGATAATTGGCGTTTGCAAGGTCACAACCATCGCTTGATGAGAGGAGACGCAGCATGGACCGATTCACCGGCGGTTGCCTGTGCGGCAACGTCCGAATCGAGGCGTCGGGCCTCCCATACCGGGTCGGTCTTTGTCACTGTCTCGATTGCCGCAAACATCATGGGGCGCTGTTTCACGCCTCCGCGATATTCCCTCAGGACGCAGTGACGATCGAGGGCGAAACACGCGACTATGCCGGGCGGTTTTTCTGTCCCCGCTGCGGCTCCTCCGTTTTCGCCCGCACCGGTGACGAAATCGAAGTGAACCTGGGATCCCTGGATTCCCCTGACCAACTGACGCCAACCTACGAAAGCTGGATTATCCGTCGAGAATCCTGGTTGCCGCCGTTTCCGCTCGCGCGACGATATGAGCGTGATCGTGAGGGCACGGGGCGTTTTGAGGAGTAGGTCGCGACGCACGGTGCGAGGGCGCCCGGCCACGACCGCGATGTCGGGTAATGGTCGATTGCTGCCCGTCAACATGGTCAGCAATCAACTCGATTAACCACGCAACCGTTTGACCCTATTTATAATGCTGCTCAAACACTGCTACCTGCTCCGGCGTGATCAGTTGAAAGGGCACCCAGACATCCGTTTCGACCGGTTCCCCTTTGATCATTTTGATGGCCGCTTGCAGCGCGCTAGTCGCTTGCGCTTTGGGGTCTTGAAAGACGGAGGCTACGAGCATTCCGCGCTTGATGGCCGCGAGGCCGTCAGGCAGGCCGTCGATGCCGACAATTGCAATTTCGCCCTTGGCTTTGCCGGCTTGCTGCAGTGCCATGGCGGCGCCGATGGCCATCTCGTCGTTGTTGGCAACGATGGCATCGAAGCCGGTGCCGGCCAGCAGCCAGTTGCTGGTCAGGTCCATCCCTTTGTTGCGCTGCCACTCGGCACTTTGTTGTTCGACGATCTTGATCCCGGGATAATCCTTGAGCACCTGTTTGACGCCTTCGGTGCGGTCATGCGTGGAGTTTTGCGCCAGGTCGCCCATGATGATCGCGATGTTGCCTTTGCCCGCCATCTTGTCGGCCAGGTAGCGCATTTGCAGTTGCCCGGCCTCAACGTCGTTGGACGCCACCGTGACCACGCCTTTGGGCAGGACGCGTTCGTCCGGATGGCGGTTGACGTAGACCAGCGGGATTTTCGCTTCGACGGCGGCGCGAGTCATGTTGGCGGTGGCGGCGGTGTCCACGGGCAGGACGATGACGGCATCCACTTTCTGGCCGAGAAAGCCCTGAATCTGATTGAGCTGGCGAACCACATCGCCCTGGGCATCCTCGAACTGGATCTGGACGTTCTCCTTCCTGGCGGCATCTTCCAGGCCGCTGCGCACATAGGTCATGAAGTTGTCGTCAACCCTGGCAATGCTGACGCCGATGCGATAGCTGGCAGCGGCCCATTGGCTGAAGAGGAATAACAGCGTGGCAAAAAGAAGTGTGCAGCGACGCATGATGGTTTTTCCTTTTTGTTATGAGTTGAAATTCATCAAGATCAAACGTGGTGTTTCTGGCGCTCTCTGAATCAAACCCGTCGAGAGCGCCAGGGTCCTCAATCCAGCGTGAAGGCTTGTCGAAAGCGTTCAAGTGCCGCTTCGCTGTCGCCGCTGGCCCAGCCCTCGAGCCCGACGACACCGGTGTATCCCATGCGGAACAAGGCTTTGGCAATGGCCGGATAATGGATTTCGCCGGTGCCGGGTTCCATGCGGCCGGGGACATCGGCAACCTGAATTTCCCCGATGGCGCTGCCTGCGCGCTGGATCAGTTCGATCAGGTTTCCTTCGCCGATCTGGGCATGGTAAAGGTCCAGGTTCATCTTCAAATGAGGGCTGCCCACGGCCTCGATCAGCGCCAGGGTATCGTCGGCGCGAGCGAAGGGAGTGCCGGGGTGGTCCACCTCGGTATTGAGGTTTTCCAGCAAGAATACCCGGCCTGCGTCTTCGCCCAGGCGAGCGATTTTTTCCAGGGTCTTGCAGGCGCTCAGCCACATGCGTCCGGTGGTGTGGGCCACGGGTTTGACCGGCAAACCTTGGTCGCCCAGGCCAGTGCCATGCAGGTTGAGACTCGGGCAATTCAGTTGTGCGGCGACGGCCAGCGATTCTCGTGCGCTGTCGAGCAGGTGCTGGATGTCTTCGGGGGCGGTCAGGTTGCCCGAGATGTAGCCGGTCATGGAGGTGAAGTCAGCGCCCGTGGCGACAAGGGCCGGAATGTCTTTCTTCGTCCAGTCCCAGAGTTCAGCGCTGAAACCCAGCGCGTGAATGCGTTTGACGCGCTCTGTGAACGGCAAGTCGAGGAAGACCATTTCGGCACTGATCGCCAGTTTGAACGGTGTGAAACTCATGAATGGGCTCCTTGCACGCGCACAGGTTTGCCCTGCTGGAACGACTCGATACATGCGCGGGCAATGGCCAGTGCTGCCCGGGCATCTTCGCCGCTGGCGAGCGGTTTTTCACCGGTACGCAGACAGTCGACAAAGTGATTGAGTTCGGCCACATAGGCATCACGCAGCAGGTCGGTGTCCAGGCGCTGGGTGTCGGCCTGGATGCCATTGGCCAGATAGCGCACCAGGTCAGAGTCATTGAGGCTGCCCATGGTCAGCATGCCAGCGCTGCCGAAGACTTCCCCTCGAACATCGTAGCCATACACGGCCTGGAAGTTGGCCTCGGCCGTCGCGATGGCGCCGTTGTCGAAACGGATCGTGACCACGGCGGTGTCGAGGAAGCCCTTGTCCTTGAAGTCCGGTGCAATCAGGGCATCGGCCATGACAAAAACTTCGACCGCTTCGGCACCGGGATTGAGGTAGCGCAGGGTATCGAAGTCATGGATCAGGGTTTCGAGGAAAATCACCCACTGCGGCGAGGCGGCTGGATTGTTCAGCGCCGGGTCGCGGGTGAGCGAGCGCAGCAGTTGCGGCGTACCGATACGGCCTGCGACCACGTCCAGGTGGGCGGCCCGGAAGCTTTTGGCGAAGCGGCGGTTGAAGCCGACCTGCAGCGGCACGCGCGCATCGGCGGCTGCGGCGATGGCACGGTCGGCCTCATCGAGGGTGATGGCCATGGGTTTTTCACAAAACACGCCTTTGCCGGCCCGGGCCGCACTGATCACCAGTTCGGCATGGCTGCGGGCGGGGGCGGCAATCAAGACAGCGTCTATTTCCGGGTCATCGAGCAGTTGCTGTGGATCGGTATAGACCCGTTGCACACCCAACTCTGCGGCCAGGCGCGCGGCTTGACCGGGTGTAGGGTCGGCGATGGCGGCCAGGCAGGCGCCGGGAATGTGTCTGGCGGCAGTCAGGCCGTGAAAGCTGCCCATGCGGCCAGCACCGATGAGACCCAGGCGGATGATCTTGGACGTACTCATGAAATGACTCCCTTTTATTGTTGTTCAATGACTCGCAGCAGGAATGTTCTCGCTGGCGTAAATCAAGAGAGCAAGGGCTGTGCCAATGTATAAACGACTGATATTTAAGGAGTTAATTAATACTGATTGAAAGATGTGTTCATTCACATGACATGTCTACACTGACATGTCTAAAACGTGAACATAGAAGCGGATCGATGATGGTGAACCCACAGCTAACAGCCTTCAGCCCGCAAGACCTCGATTACATCACCGCGCTCGGGCCTGCATCGTTGAACGAAGGACCGATCGCCGAGCTGGACCAGGCTTGGCTGGCTTGCCTCAAAGGGCGCATCGATCGACCTGCGGGGGTCAGGCAGGTTATCTGGGACTCTTGGCTGCGCAGCGTTAGTGCCGGCCTCGATCCTGATGATGGTGAATACCGGTTTGTCGCCCCGGCTGTTCTGGCCGCAACGCTTGCGGCCAATCGCGCCTTGATTGCCGCGGCGGCGGAGGTCATGAAGGGATTGCTGGCTTACAACCCCAGGGGCCATATCAATCTGACCGATGCAGTAGGCACGACCCTGTATTTCTGCGGCCTGGACCTCACGCCTGTGGGCAGTCGACTGCTGGAGTCGGTGCAGGGCACCAACTGCACCGGACTGGCGATTGCCGAAGATCGCCTGGTGTATGTGCTGGCCGAGGAAAACTTCGGGATCGGCCTGCGTCGGCGACGCATGCATTGTGCTGCCGCGCCGATCAGGGATGCGCAGGGCAGGACGCTGGCCATGCTGACCTTGACCGCCGAGCCGGGCTGGTTTCATTTCCATACGCTGGGCACCGTCCAGGCGGCGGCCGAAGCGGTCTCGCGGCAGATGGCACTTCAAGCTCTGCTGGAAGAACAGCAAACCGTTCTCGAAGTGCTCAACGAGGGCCTTGTGGTGCTGGATGAGCGGGGCTGCATCAAGGCGCTCAACCGCTATGCTCGGCAATTGTTCCGCGTCGGCCGGGACCTGTTGGGCAGCCCCTTCCAGCGTCTGGGCCAGAGCGAACTGACCGATGAGATTCTGCTGCGCGGCGGGGAAGGGCAGCAGTATGAAGGGATAAGAGATCTGGATTGCACGTTTGAGTTGCATGATCGCAGCCTCTTGGCGTGTCTGGTGTCGGTGTGCCCACTGGAGCAGGGTGGGCGCATTGTTTCGTTGCGCGAGAACAGGCGCGTCCGGGAAATTACCCGGCGGATTATCGGCACTCAAGCCAGCTACACCTTCGAGACCATTCAAGGCAATTCGCGAGCCATACAAGACGTGTTGCACCTGGGACGGATTGCCAGTCGCAGTGACTCGACCACGCTGATCCTCGGTGAGAGCGGTACCGGCAAGGAGCTGTTTGCCCAGGCAATCCATAATGCCAGCGAGCGTTGCAGCGGTCCTTTTGTGGCGGTCAATTGCGGGGCCATTCCGCGAGATCTGGTGCAGAGCGAACTGTTCGGTCATGTCGAGGGCGCCTTCACCGGATCGGCCCGTGGAGGCTCTGCCGGGAAGTTCGAACTGGCCGATGGCGGAACGATCTTCCTCGACGAAATCGGTGACATGTCTTTCGATGCCCAAGTCAGCCTGCTGCGCGTTTTGCAGGAAGGTGAGGTGACTCGTGTGGGCGCAAAAAAATCCCAGCAAGTGGATGTACGCATCATCGCCGCCACCCACCGCAACCTGAGCCAGGCGGTTGCCGATGGCGCCTTCCGTGAGGATCTTTACTACCGGCTCAATGTGTTGAACCTGACGGTTCCGCCGCTGCGGATGCGTCGGGAAGATGTTCCATTGCTGGCGCGACACTTTCTTAATCGTTGCACCCGATCGTTGCGTAAATCGGTGCAGGGCATCTCGCCAGAGGCATTGGATATTCTTTCGGCCTATAGCTGGCCGGGTAATGTTCGCGAGTTGGAAAATACCATTGAGCGCGCGACCAATCTGGCGGTAACCGAACTGATCCAGCCGGGTGATCTACCGCTTGAGATCAAGCAAAGGCTACGTCAGCCGGCGCCGGGAAGTGTGCCCGAACCCCGGGCTGCCCTGGACCTCGGCACCCATGAAATGAATGCGATCATCGCGGCCCTCAGGGATACCCGCGGCAACATTCGCCTGGCCGCGAGGCAACTGAATGTTTCTCGTGGCGGGTTGTACAACAAGATGAATCGATTCGGGCTGAGTGCCGATGCTTTTCGTTCGGAACCCAATTTCTGATGGGTAATGCTCATCACTTAAGCCGTAATGCGATCTGTAGCAGCTGTCGAGCTTGCGAGGCTGCGTTCGGCTGCGAAGCAGTCGTCAAAACCAGAAGTTGCGGTACGTCAGGCAGACCGCGTCAGCCGGACTCACGACTGCTGCGCAGCCGAACGCAGGCTTCGCCAGCTGCTACAAAGAATGCCTCGCAGCATTAACCTTTGATGGGGAGAGTTCAGTGACGGGCGTTCTCTGAGGTGATGATCTGCAACGGAATATGGATTCGATGCCGTATCGGATCGAAGTCCGGCGTGGTCTGTAGCTCGACCAACAAGTCGACCAGCGCGGCTGCCAGCAATCGCGGCTGGGAGTCGATCAGCAGGCTGATCAATCCCTGATCCAGGGCTTGTCGCGACAGCTCGGTCGACTCCTGCAGAATGCAGCACAGTGACGGCTGCTTCGGCAACTGCGACAGGGCATTGATGACCCCGTCGCCGCCACCGCCGACCACGCACAAACCGCGCAAGTCGTCATGCCGTGCCAGCAGGTCCAGCGTCGCCTCTTCGGTGATGTCGCAATTGTCCAGATTGATCACCGCTTCCAGCAGCCGCAACCCTGGGGCGCGCTCCGCCAGGTAGCTGCGCAACCCCTCGACCCGCGCCTGATGGCCAAGAAAACGGTGGCCGCCGAGCAACACCCCGACGCTGCCTTTGCGGGCGCCACACGTGTGAGCCATCAGCCAACCCATGGTTCGCCCAACCTCGTGATTATCCTGGCCGACGTAAGGCTCATCCGCCGTCTCATGAATGTCGGACAGCAGCGCGATCACCGGCACGCCGGCCTCTCTGATCTGCGCGATGGCGGCATTGATCTGCGGATGCGCGAAGCTGACCACCGCCAGACCATCGCACTGCACCGCCAGTTGTTCGATCTGGGCAATGATCGCGCTGGGCGTGCGATCGAAGACGTACTCGAATTGAATGCTCAGGTTGGCACCAGCCTGACGCTGCGCCGCTTCGGTGATGGCGGTGGCCACGTTGCCATAAAACGCCTGGGCGGTGCCGAGCAAGAGGATGCCGAAACGATAGGTGGGACGACGTTCGCGGATCCGCTGACCGATCAGCCTGGCAGCGAAATAACCGACCGCTTCGGCGGCCTGGAATACCTGCTCGGCGGTGTCCGGGTTGACCGGAGCCCTGGCGTTGAGCACCCGGTCCACGGTGGCGACGCTCAAGCCCGCGTGCTCGGCAACGGTGGCGATGGTTGGGCGTTTGTTGTTGTTCATGGCGGCCCCCGCAAACGCTTTGATAGAAAACTATCAAGCTTCAATGGGCCTGGATGATAGCTTGATAGGGAATGTATTCAAGGGCTTGAGGGTGATTTCTGCGCTCTCTATATTTTCTCCAGCGATGTAATCCCGCATCGAAGCAAGTGCCTAAAACAATCAAGCTTGCGGAGAACAATAAGATGCCTGAACAAAACGCAGCCTTTGAAAACCCCGGTAAACCCATGCCTCGGGATTATCGATTGACCGGCCCCGAAGCCGCCCGAGCGGCGCAAAAAGGCCTGGTATCGGCAAGCTGGTACCAATCCCCCATTTCTCGTAAACGCATGAAGGAATTGATGCAGCGCCGCGATGGCCCGGCCTTGCTTGATACCGCGATCTGGCTGTCGGCGATGGTCGTGACCGGGTTCGGCGGTTACTGGTTCTGGGGCTCCTGGGCCTGCGTTCCGTTCTTCTTCGTCTACGGGCTGCTCTACGGCACGGCGTCCAATGCCCGGTGGCACGAAGCGGGTCACGGTACAGCGTTCAAAACCCGCTGGATGAATGATGGGGTCTACCAGCTGTCGAGCTTCATGTTCATGTTCGAACCCCAAGTCTGGCGCTGGAGCCATGCACGGCACCACACCGACACCGTCATCGTCGGCCGCGATCCGGAGATCGTCGAACCACGTCCGCCAAGCCTGATCAATATGGTGCTGAGCCTGTTCAGAATGCCTTATGCGTTGAACACGATGTGGTCAGTCTGCAAGCATGCGGTAGGGCGGATGGGTGAAGAAGAACAGACGTTCATCCCTGAATCCGAGTGGCCCAAGGTGGTGAGGGACGCACGCGTCTGGCTAGCGATTTATGCGCTTACCGTGGGCACTGCGCTTTATCTGCAGAGCTGGTTGCCGCTGATGTTTATTGGTCTGCCGACCCTCTATGGCGGTTGGCTATCTTACCTGTTCGGGCTGTCGCAGCATGTCGGCCTGGCTGAGGACGTACTCGATCACCGCAGCAACTGCCGCACGATTTACATGAACCCGGTGCTGCGCTTCATGTACCTCAACATGAACTATCACCTTGAGCACCACATGTATCCAATGGTGCCGTTTCATGCGCTGGCGCAGCTTCACGAAGAGATTCGCCACGACTGCCCGCCGCCTTACACCAGCCTGTTCGAGGCCTTCAAGGAAATCATCCCGACCATCTGGAAGCAGCGCAAAGACCCGACTTATTTCGTCTCTCGTCCTTTGCCACAACGCGCAGCGCCGGCCGCCAACGTCCAGGCAGAGCCTGAAGTAACGCCGGCCTGACACCTTCCTGTCTGTACCACTACAAGAGAAAACGCCATGACCGATCAATGGATCGATGTATGTGCCGTGGGCGATATCGACGAAGAAGATGTCATTCGCTTCGACCATGGCCAGCACACCTATGCCGTCTACCGCTCCGCCGACAGCGAGTTTTTCGCCACCGCGGGCCTGTGTACCCATGAGTCCATCCACTTGGCCGATGGCCTGGTGATGGAGCATGTCGTTGAGTGCCCCAAGCACAACGGACGTTTCGACTACCGCTCCGGCAAGGCCCTTGGCGCACCGGTGTGCGTCAACCTCAAGACCTATGAAGTCCGGGTCGAGGCGGGGCGTGTCCTGCTCGCGATCACGGTTTAACTGCGCGGAGTCTGTGCCATGAATCCTGCCAATGCTCCATTGATCATCGTCGGCGCCGGGCATGCGGGTGGCCGCGCGGCCCTGACCTTACGCAGCGAAGGTTATAGCGGTCGCCTGATTCTGATAGGCGACGAGTCTCACCCGCCCTATGAACGTCCGCCGCTGTCCAAGGGGCTGTTGCAAGGCACGGTCGATCTGGCGGGTTACAGCCTGTGCGACACCGCCCAGCTCGCCGATCTGGACATCGAACACGTGGCCGGCAACCCGGTGAAACGCCTGGATCCGCCGCAGCATCGTCTGCAGCTGGCCGACGGCAGTTGGCTGCATTACACCCGTCTGTTATTAGCGACGGGAGGGCGGTCGCGCAGACTCGCCTCGGTGCCCGAGGATCTACTCAACGTGCTTTATCTGCGCACCCATGACGAGGCGCTGGCACTGCGCGCTTCGTTGCAGCCTGGCAGCCGGGTGGTGATCATCGGCGGCGGCTTTATCGGACTCGAAGTTGCCGCCACCGCCCGGACCTTGGGTTGCACGGTGACTTTGCTCGAGGCCGGTCCGCGTTTGGCGGGGCGGGTGTTGCCGGAGCAACTGTCCAGTGTCCTACAGGAACTGCATCGCAGTCAGGGCGTGGATGTCCGGCTGAATGTGGCCATTGAGGCAGTGCAGGGCGTTACTCACGTTGAGTCCGTGCAACTGGTCGACGGCCAGTGGCTGCCCTGCGACCTGGTGGTGGTAGGCATCGGCATGCAACCCAATTCTGAACTGGCCGCGGCTGCAGGACTTGAGGTCGGCCAGGGCATCCGCGTCGATGCCCAACTGCGCACCAGTGCGCCGGACATCTTTGCGGCGGGCGATGTCTGTGAGTTTCGGCTGCACCCACAAGGCGTTTTCCAACGTCAGGAAACCTGGCGCAACGCCGAGACCCAAGGTCGTCACGCCGCCCTCAATCTGTTGGGCGGCGAGTTGCCCTTCGACGTCATTCCCGGTTTTTGGTCCGATCAATACGACTGGGGATTGCAGATCGTGGGCGTGATCGCAAACACACAACCCACCGCGAGCCGGACAACTCCCGGTGGCGGTTTCCTGTTGTTTTACCTCGATGCCGAACAACGTTTGCAAGGCGCTTGCGGCTGGGGCGAGGGGAATAGCATCGCCAAGGACATCAAACTGTGCGAACGACTGATTGCCCAACATAACCCCCTTTCGGTGAACGCTCTGGCCGACGCCGATGTACCGCTCAAACAACTGTTGAGGAACTGATATGCGTGAATTCCTGGTCTTTCAGTCCTTGTGGGCCATGCAAGATCACCGCGGCCAATGCGACCTTCCCCTGGAAGCGCAACTGGAGAAAATCGCTGCCGCCGGCTTCGACGGCATCACCGACCACTTCTGGGTGGCGCAACATGCCGAGCGCCTGCATGCCGCCGCCAAGGCGCAGGGCCTGCAAATCGAAGGTCAGGTGTTCCCCCGCACCGTGGATGATCTGGCGGCAGCGATCGATGTCGCGTCCCGCTACGGCTGCCACCACCTCACGCTGCAAGCAGACGTGAGGCCGCGCACGCTTAAGCAAGCTATCGAGCTGATCGAAGGCTGGCAGCATCTGGCCGAGCAGGTGGACTTTCCTGTCCTTCTGGAAACCCACCGTTATCGCCTCACCAGCGACCTGTTGTTCACCCTCGACATTCTCGCTGAAATGCCCGATCTCAAACTGTTGGCCGACTTGTCCCACTATGTCGTGGGCCGCGAACTGCCAGACCCGGCCACCGCCGAGGACGACGAACAGATCCAGACCATCCTGCGCCACAGTTGGGGTTTTCATGGGCGTGTCGCCAACGGCGAACAGGTCCAGGTGCCCCTGAGCTTCGCCCAGCATCGACCCTGGCTGGAGCGTTTCCTGGGCTGGTGGCGTTATGGGATCGAGGATTGGCTGGCCCGACCGAACACGCCCGACAGCTTGTCCTTCACCTGTGAACTCGGCCCACCGCCTTATGCCATTACGGGTGCCGATGGACGCGACATCACTGATCGCTGGGCGGAGGCGCTGATGCTCAAGCAATTGATGCGCGAGGTCTGGAGCGACTGCCAAAGGCGACCTCGCGATGGCCACTGATTGACACAGCGGCATATCGCTCCCCGGTAGTCACCTACAGGCCTGAACGGTCTGCGTGGAACAGTCGGTGCTACGATACTGATCGTCTATATCTTGCGATGAGATTCCGTATGGACCGCTTGTCTACTTTGTTGTCACAGTTCGGCGTGCGCGCAAACCTGTTTCACAGTGGCAAGCTTTGCGGTGTGGCGTCATACGATGGCGCTGACCAGCGCGGCCATATCCACCTGCTGCAGGCCGGTAGCGTCACTTTGCGGGGCCCTGATGGCCACGACCTGCTGCTTACCCGGCCCAGTCTGATTTTTCTGCCACGCCCAAGCCGGCATCAACTGATCCCGGATGAGCCCGAAGGGGCTCGACTCTTGTGTGCGTCAATGGAGTTTGATGGTGGTGTCGATAACCCATTGTCTGCTTCGTTACCTGATCTTCTGGTGTTGTCCCTGGATGAGCTGCCGCTGCTGGCCGATACACTGAGATGGCTGTTCGGTGAGGCGGCAGCCGAACATTGTGGCAGGGAAGCAATGCTTGATCGCCTATTCGAGCTACTGATCATCTTGCTGCTCCGACATCTGCTCGACCACCAGGCATTAAGTACCGGAATGATGGCCGGACTGGCCGATTCGCGGCTGGTGCGCTCTCTGGTGCAGATGCACAACGTACCTCATCGTGCCTGGTCAGTCGCAGAGCTGGCGCGTGAGTCGAACATGTCGCGCGCCGCCTATGCCGCGCATTTCCGATCCGTTATCGGGCAGACACCTGCAGATTATCTTCTGAGTTGGCGGATCAGCCTGGCGCAGAAACGTCTGCGTGAAGGCCGGCCGATTGCGCTGATCGCCGACGAAGTCGGTTATGAAAGTCCCTCGGCGCTTGCTCGTGCGTTTCGCCGCAAGACGGGCAGCAGCCCCCGGGACTGGATGAAATCGCTGACATAGGGAAATGGCCTGAAAGCATCGGACTGCTCAGGCCATCCATGGAGGGAAATGATCAGTTCAACGGGTTTCCAGCCTGGTTAGAGAATGACCCGCTACGAATACAGACGCGGCGAGCAACCCTATGTCTTTCAGGAGAAATTGGCCCGGTGCAACCGTAATGGCTGGGAAGCCGAGACCGGGTTCAACCACGCCAGGTGTCGAGAACATAAAGGTCAACGTGGTGAAAAACAGTCCGGCAGACAACGCTCCTCCAATTAAAGAAAGCTTGGGTGATAGCAGGCGACCTGCAATAAGAGCACCGATCGATATCTCCAGGACTCCGAGTAAGCGAGAAAAGACATCTACACTGAAAATGTCATAAACCCATCCCAATAGAGGGCTGTTGCTCACAAGCGGAACCAATCCCTGTGCCTCGTAATGCGTGAATTTCATGCCGCCGAACCAGAAGTAGATGATGGCGAGAGCAAAGTAAGCGCCGTAGGTTCCAATCGCCATGGTTTTAACCCCGAGCGATAGTCTGTTGGAAAAGCTGTTGTTGCCATGGCTGGTAATGTTCAAGACGTTCATTGGTGTGGGCTTCCAGAGGGTTGACTAAAGGGTTTGAAAACCCACGCGATAGACGTTGGGTGTGGGGATATTGTCGCCTCAGGCTTCACTCGCTTGGGTTCCGAACGTACAGCGTTCAGTGCAGATCGTCTAAACCCGCGGGTGGGCCGGCTCAGCAATGAAGAGGGTTATCGCCATGAACGAACAGCACTGCGATCTGCTGGAACGGGTACTGACAGCCCACGGCGGACAAGAACGCTGGAACAGCTTTGACACGGTGAGCGCCAGCATTGTGACCGGCGGTTCGCTGTGGGGCATGAAGGGGCTGACCCAGGATAGCGACTCGCGTCAGATGACGGTCTGGCTGCATGAGCAGAGAGCGTCGGTGATGCCTTTCGGCGCCCCGAACCAGCGTACGGCGTACACGCCCGATCGAATCGCCATTGAAACCACGGATGGCCAGGTGGTGGCGGAGCGCTCGGATCCGAGGGCGTCTTTCCATGACCACGCAGAAACGACACCTTGGGACCCGCTGCACCGGGCGTACTTCAACGGTTACGCGTTGTGGTCATACATGACGATGCCATTTCTGTTCATCTTGCCGGGTGTCAGGGTTGAAGAGGTCGACCCTTGGGAGGAAGGCGACCAACATTGGCGTCGTTTGCGGGTGCACTTTGCGCAGAACGTGGTCACGCACTGTCCGCTACAGGACTTCTACTTCGGTGAAGACTTTCTGCTGCGCCGGCACGACTATAGCGTCGACGTAAGCGGCGGATTTCCCGCTGCCCAGTACGTTCATGACTATGTTGAAGCCCAGGGGCTCCGTTTGCCCAGCAAGCGCAGGGCCTATCGCCGTGACGCGAATAATCATGCGATCACGTCGCAGCTGCTGGTAGCTATCGATATCAGTGACATCCGTTATTCATGACTCAATGCCATCTGGTGTATCCCTCTGTATCCGGATCACGGGTTCAGGGATTGGCTTACAAATGTCCTGCCTGCTGACACTTCGCGGATACATCACTGCGTCCAAATGACCGGGCCCAAATGAGGTTGCCCTGTCGAGGTGGATGTTAATGCATGTTCGCTCCGGGATTCCCGGCTCGATTCATTTCGCCGAGTGCATCCTCAAGGGTTTTTCTGCCCTTGTGGCATGACCGCGCGATCCGATCGCGCACAGCATCTGGAGAAATACTATGTCCCGTGTTCCGAACAAGACCCGTGTTGGCCTGGCCGCAGTCGCGTTGGCTGGCGCTATGAGCCTCGCCTCGACCGCCTTTGCCATGGAGACACTGCCCCAGGGCTATCAGTTGGCTTCCGCAGAGAAGGCTGGGGAGGGCAAGTGTGGCGAAGGTAAATGTGGCGAGGGTAAATGTGGTTCCAGTGACGCCAGCGCCAAGGCAGCCCAGGCCGAAGGCAAGTGCGGTGAGGGCAAGTGCGGCGACGCTTCTTTCGCCCGCACCGACACCGATGACGACGGCCGCGTTGCGCTCAAGGAATTCCTGGCCGTGGCCCCGACCAAGAGTGAGGAGTTCAAAGCGATGGACACCAACAATGACGGTTACCTTTCCGAGGCAGAAACCTACACGTACAGGAGCAACCAATACACGTCCAACGGCAAGAAAGTGCCTACGGAGTTGTTCACGCGTATGAGCCAGGCGAAGGGCTGATTACACCTGCGTTATTTCACCCTCCCTGTACTCGTTACCGGGAGGGTTTTACGTCGTCTGGAGAACGCCCATGGCCGCTGCCTCGATGGCGTCAGAAACTCTGTCGGTAGTGGCTGACCGAGGTTACTTCAAAAGCGAACAGATCCTGGCTTGTCGCTTAATAGCGGCCTGCGTCAACTCGGAAAAACTGGAAAGAGGTACCAACAAACTTGCGGCCACTACTGAACTTGTCAGTTTGGCCCGACGCTGGAGATCTATCTCCCGATTGGGGTCTTTCATTGGCGGTCTGTGTTTCGACCCATACCGGTCGGTCGTGGGGGCAGGAATTGGCCGATAGCGGGCCTCAACCAAACGGCAAAACGGCCAATAACCTAGCTTTGACCGTACGTCGAACGCCTTCGAAGTTGCGCTGGACTGACCCCAAGGCGTTGCTTGAAAGCGGTCGTCATGTGCGCTTGGGAGTTAAAGCCGCAGGTGAGTGCGATCTCCGACAGGCTGGCGGTCGAATCGCGCATCGATGCTCGGGCCTTGGCCAGGCGTCGGTCGATTAGATAGCTATGAGGGCTCTTGCCCGTCGCGTTCTTGAATGCGCGCATGAAATAACCCTCGGACAATTCAAGCAATCCCGCCATTGCCTGTATACCCAGTGGGCCGTCGAGGCCAGCATCAATGAATTCATCGAGCAGGCGCATCCGGCTGCCGGTTATAGAGCCTTGGGGCGGCGCCGAGGACACGTCGATACCCTCCGTCCGTTCAGCCAATGCGAATGCCCAGGCTTCACAGTCGTCCTCCACGGAGGCCTGCAACAGCGCGCGGCGCATTTGCAGGGCGAGGTTAACGGCTGGCAGATCAATGCGGTTGTTGAATGCCCGCTCACCCAGCAATGAAATACCGTCGGTGCGCATGACCCGCAGGTATTCACCGCCCTTGGGTGACTCGGACAACACATCACAGCCAGCGGGGACGAACGCCAGCCCATTGGGCATGGCATCGAAGGGGCGCACTCGGTCGCTGCCAATGGCGTGCAAGCC
Organism: Pseudomonas cucumis; assembly: GCF_030687935.1. Lineage (GTDB taxonomy): Bacteria > Pseudomonadota > Gammaproteobacteria > Pseudomonadales > Pseudomonadaceae > Aquipseudomonas > Aquipseudomonas cucumis. Next base: position 2,605,517 of record NZ_CP117454.1, read on the forward strand.
TCGTTGGCTGTCGAAGGCAAAGCCGATCGCTGCCTGGGTCGCAACATATCGGGTCGCGTAGGCGGCGCCGGGTAGCAATTCGATCGCCCACGGCCCTGCCTCGACACGACGAATCGGTTCAGGTACGAGCGAGGGCTGCAGACGGTTTCGAAGGCTCATGAACACCATAGTAGTGAAGAGGGGGCGTAAAAGTCAGGTCGGTTTTTTGAAAGCCGGCGTGACGTGCCCGTGCCTAGACTGGGAAAAGCCTCAGGAAGACAACTCATGCACAAACTGACTCGCGACGATATCGAACAAGCGGCCCGCCACGTATACCAAGTCATGCCTGCCACCGCCCAATACCCTTGGCCATTGCTGGCTGAGCGGTTAGGTTGCACTGTCTGGGTCAAACACGAAAACCACACACCTACAGGCGCTTTCAAAGTGCGGGGTGGCATTACCTTCTTGCACTGGCTGCGGCGCGAGCACCCAGGCGTGAAGGGTATTGTCTCCGCTACGCGCGGCAACCATGGTCAGAGCCTGGCGCTGGCGGCAAGCACGCTGGGTTTGAGGGCCTTGATTGTCGTGCCGGAAGGTAATTCGCTAGAAAAGAACAATGCCATGCGCGGCTTTGGCGGCGAAGTGGTTGAGTGCGGTCGCGATTTCGACGAGGCCCGTGAAGAGGCTGCACGTCTGGCGCAAGTGCATGACCTCTACCTGGTGCCGCCGTTCCACACCGAGCTGGTCAAAGGTGTGGCCACTTATGCGCTGGAGCTGTTCATCGCCGCGCCGGATCTGGATACCGTCTACGTGCCGATTGGCTGTGGATCGGGGATTTGCGGGGTAATCGCTGCCCGAGATGCGCTCGGCCTGAACACTCAAGTGGTGGGCGTGGTTTCCAAAGAGGCTGCGGCGGCGAAGTTATCGTTTGAAGCTGGGGCAATATGCGAAACCGCCTCGGCAAATACCTTTGCGGATGGCTTGGCCGTGCGTAAGCCAGTTCCCGATGCGTTCGCCATCTACGGGGCCGCTTCGGCACGAATCGTCTCTGTCAGCGAGGGCGAGATTGCCGAGGCCATGCGCGTGTATTACACCGATACCCACAACCTCGCTGAAGGGGCAGGTGCGGCCGCTCTGGCGGCGCTCATTCAGGAGCGTGAAATGATGCTGGGCAAAAGGGTGGGTGTGATTCTGTCTGGCGGGAATGTTGACCGGTCGGTGTATGCGAGCGTGATTGGGTGATTGCGAGCTGATCAGTGATTGGGCAACTTCGGAGCTGCTGGGTGTTTCGCCTGACCGCGAGGGTCAGGCTTTCATTCGACGATCACAAACCGTCATCAATAAGCCGACGCTCGACATCGCCACACTGATCAGCCGATTGGCCCAGGCGCTACGTGGTCTGACCCCATAAGCCTTTATAATGCTGCTCAAACGAACTGACCGATGCGATTCTGCTGCGCGGCGGGGAAGGGCTACGGGATTTGGATTGCACGTTTGAGCTGCATGATCGCAGCCACCTGGCGTGTCTGGTGTCGGTGTGTGCTGGAGCAGGGTGGGCGCATTGTTTCGTTGCGCGAGAAGAGGCGAATCCGGGAAATCGGATGCGCGAAGCTGACCACCGTCAGGGACGCTACATTTTGCTGTTCCTGGGGTCGTCCGCCGGGTTGACGTAGGTGATCCCCCAAGGCCCCGTGCCGTGGAGTTGGAGTACGGTCTCCTGTTCTCGACTGGCGCCGTACATCGACATTCCGACGGGAATGATCAGGGTGTCACCCGGTTGATAGGCCTTGGCCCGTGCCGGATCGAATTTATCTCCGGTGGCGAAGTAGAAGATGCCCGAGATAACGGTTACGCGTTCGGTCACAGGATGGGTATGCACGCCGATTTTTGTATTTGCTGGCAGCTTCAAGCGCAGGGTGAAGGGCTCGGCGGCTTTCAGGTCTCCTTCAATCACTGCAATCATTGCGCCGGGCCCCACCGCCGGAGCGGCTTTCCACTGAAGTTCGGATGAGGTGGCGGCAATAAAACCTGTTTCCTCGGCCAAGGCGGTAGATCCCAGGGAGGCTGCGTTGAGCAAGGCCAGCAATACAGCGACAGCTTTGGGGGCGCTCATCAGGGTTTCCTCATGTCTGGGGGCTTTGGGTGTGTCGCAACAGAGGCAAACATCGCTTCAACACACAGGTGCAGAGCCCGCATGATCCAGTCATATATGATGACGGTAGCCGAATGCTGAAGCGCGGATATACCCATTGTGAACAGTGCTATAACGAACAGGTATGTGTTGTGGGCTTGCTCGGCTCTGCCGGGGTTGATGAAGAGGCGTTGAAGGCGCTGATTCGCGCCGCGTTGGCGTTTAACACGTCGGTGTGAGCGACTTACCGTACTATTCAGCCTTGGAGAGCCCTGACTCAGTCCGAAACGGTGCCTTTAAAGTTTTTCGTAGATAACTTGCTGACGCAGGACACAGATGCTGGAACTGAGCTGTTCGACTGATTACGTCAGGCGCTTCGCGCCTATCGAGCAGTTCATAGCCATTGGCTGCGAAAAAACCAGCCGCGCTTTGGGTCAGCAAGTGAAGTCGGATTGCGCCTTGGGAGATGGCATGGCGTTCCAGTTCAGACAACACGGCTTTACCTAGCCCCTCGCCACGACGGGTCTCAGAAACGATCATTGAACGAAGCAACAGATCAGGGCCAGAACCCTCCAGCCCTCCATAAGCAACCCGGTTCCCATCCACCTCGAAGTGATAAAACTGCAGCCCCGGTTCGCTGACATCATCGCAGGGCAGTCCTGCTTCACTCAAAGACTCACGGAGCTGATTCAAACCGCTCGGCCCTACTTTAATCATCTGCATCGTTTGCCCCATTAACAGGTTTTTGGCACTCAATGTTAGCGGGCTCAATCCTGGCACTCGCCCCTAAGGCTTACGCAACAGAAGCAACAGCAGCGCCGCAGCCGCCAGCCCCGCCCCGACGACGAAAGTGCTGGCTGAGCCCGAAGTCTCCCACAGCGCGCCCGCGAGCACACTGGCGATCAACAGACACACGCCGCTGATCAGATTGAACAGACCGAACGCCGTGCCTCTGAGATGTTCGGGCGCAGTGTCGGCGATCAGCGTCGCGAGAATCCCTTGGCTGAAGCCCATGTGCAGGCCCCACAGGGCCACGCCCGCCAGCATGGTCATGATCGAATCCGCTTGCGCCAATAACAGGTCCGCCAGGATCAGCAGGACGATGCCGATACACAACACTTTGGTGCGGCTGATCCGATCCGACAGCCAGCCGGCAGGGTAGGCCGACACCGCATAAAGCAGCGACATGACTACCATCACCATCGGCACCCAAGTGGCCGTCAGGCCTGTTTGCTGTGCTTTCAATACCAGAAAGGCCTCGCTGAAACGGGCCAGCGTGAAGAGCCCGCCGACGATCACCACCCACCAATAATCGCGCGAAAAATCCCGCAGAACCTTCCAGTGGATAGGCGAGCGAAAGGTGCGTTCGCCAGCGGCAGCGGTCGGTTCTTTTACCCCGCCGACAATCAGCGCCACTGAGATCACCGCCGGGATCACCGCAAACCACAACACCAGATGGATCTGCCCGAGCCAAAGCATCAGCACGATAGCCAGGATCGGGCCAAGAATGGCGCCCACGGTGTCCATCGATTGGCGCAAGCCAAAGCAGGCGCCACGGATTTCGGCGGGTGCTATATCGGCGACCAGCGCATCTCGCGGCGCGCCACGAATGCCCTTGCCGATGCGATCCAGAAAACGCGCGGTGAACACTACATCCACCGAATGCGCGAGGGGAAAGAGCGGCTTCGACAAGGCGGCCAGACCGTAGCCCATCAACAGCAGCCCTTTGCGCCGGCCGATAAAGTCGCTGATGGCGCCGGAGAAGATCTTGGTCAGCATCGCGGTCGCCTCGGCGATGCCCTCGATCACGCCGACGGTCAATGCGCTCGCGCCCAAGGTCGTGACCAGAAACACCGGCAGCAGGCTGTGCACCAGTTCTGAAGACAGGTCCATGAACAGGCTGACAAAACCCAGGGCCCAGACCGTGGAGGGGATGCGTAATGAGGCCGGTCTGGGTTTTGAGAGGTTGTCCATGCTGGTTTCCGGGATTGAGTGCTCACCGATTATTTATGTCGCCAACCCCGGCGATCAGGCCTTAAAGGTTCTGACTCAAAAAGAGCAACGTATTGCCATGGGCCTCGACCGCCGCCCGCTGGTTGTAGCTGTCACGGTGTGAGCAGTTGAAGCCGTGTTCGGCCCCCGGATACACCTCGATATCGACGTCGTCGTTGAACTCGAAACGCTCGGCGATTTGTTTCACCGCGTCGATGGGGATGTGGCTGTCCTGTTCGCCGAAGTGCATCAGTACTGGCACCTTGATTTCATCGGCCCGATCCAGTTGGTTCTGAATGCCGCCGCCGTAGTAGGCGATCGCCACGTCGACGAAACCGTTGGCCGCTGTGTTGTATGACAGCATGCCGCCGAAGCAAAACCCGATGGAAGCGATTCTGCCGTCCAGCCCTGGCTGTGCTTTCAGGGCGTCGATGGCCAGTTTGATGTCGGCCTGCGCTTTTTTGCTGTCGGTGGCGTTCATCAGCTCGACGGCGCGTTTCCAGCTGGCTTCGTCGTAGCCCAGTTCGATACGGTGGCCGTGGCGCCAGAACAGATCCGGTGCGATGACCAGGTAGCCGTCGGCGGCGTATTGCTCGGCGACCGAGCGGATGTGCTCGTTGACGCCGAAAATTTCCTGAATCAGCACAATCCCCGGACCTTTACGGGTGTGGGGGATGGCCAGGTAAGCGCCGAATGTGCCCTCGGCGCTGGTGATCTCGATCCATTGGGTGGTCACGCTCATGATGGCTCCTTTACATAAGTTGGGTGGGTTATCGAGACGCTGGCGTATCAGCGGTGACTGCGCCGCCAGAAGTATCGAGCCAACAGCGCGTCCACGCTGAGTTTGCCGGCCCCCGAGAGCAACAACGGCATGAGGGCGGCGAGGTAGATCAGCGGCAGTTTGAAGTTGCCATGGCCTTTATTGCTGATGGCATAGCCTTGGGCAAGTTCACTCAATGTAGACCAATCGGCCGGCCAGTGAACGGCAGCGGTCGCAACGATCGTGACTATGGTCAGAATAACCGCCGAAACCCGCGTTCCCAGGCCCACCAGCAGGGCGAGGGCGCAGATCAATTCGGCCCACATCGCCAGTTCCCAGTTCAGCGTGGCCGGCACGTGGTTGAAGGGAAACGGGAAGTTGTGCTGAATGTCGGCGAACCAGTTCTGACCGTTCCATTTTTCCAGGCCTGACTCGAAAAACTCCCAGGCCAGAAACACCCGCAAGGTCAGGGGCGCGATCCAGCTACCGACACGGTCGAGGTTCAGGTGCAGGCCTTTGATGGCTGATGAGAGAGAAGTGTTCATGGGTTTGAGCTCCGGGATTTGATCGATGGGTGCATTTCAACAAGGCGATGCATTTGGCAGGCAATAACTCGTAGCAGCTGTCGAGCAGCGCGAGGCAGCTGCTACGGTCGGCCAGAGGGTTAAACATAGGCGCGGGGCTGGCTCCGTTTGTACTTCAACGCAATCTTCCCCAGCAGCCGAATAACGATCGCCGAGAACATCAGGCCGAACGGCAGGACGTACCAGGCGCTCATGGGAATGCGTTTGAAGCTGGAGTAGGTGAAGACCGCCGCGAGCACCCACATGCCGCTGACGTGCAGGGCTTTCCAGGCCTTGGGGCCGATCAACCGAGCCGTGGTTTTGAACGAGGTTAGCGCCATCAGCAGAATGAACAGGTAACCGACAGAGCCCGGGATGTTGCCAACCGTGGTACGGCCGGGCCAGAACTCGGGGTTCAGTTGGCCATAGCTGTAGATCAGGATGGCGTGGACCAGATGGGAAAACGCGAAGGCCAGGCCGATGAAACGTCGTTCGCGCACCAACGAACGGGTGAAAGGCGAGGGCACCAGCACAGCCAAAGCCGAGGCGCTGAACGCGGCGAGAAACAGCGCAAACGAGGTACGTGCGGTGGCGCGAATGGCGCTGCGGGTGGCCTCCACCAGGTCCGGGTTCAGCAGTAGAATCAGGCCGGTCATCAACAGCACCAGCAAGGACAGCAGGCCAAACAGCGACCAGCCGTGGTAACGGGGAACTTGGGTCATCATGACAACACTCCTGAGCAAGAGCCGACCCGGTTTTACCGTTGGTCAGCGGACGCCAGGAGTGTTGCAACCGGGTGTATGGGCGGTATGTCCGAAAGGTCGCCCGGCGCAAGTTTATGTATCCCGGGCCGCGACAGATACATTCCCGTACAAAACTGTGATTCAACCCCGACCAGCAGCGTCTAGCGACAGTGTCCCCGCAATCCCATGGGGCGAGACTTCGGAACCCGGCATGCAAGCGCTGTTGAACGAGATCCTTGACGCAGTCCGACCGTTGATCGGTCAGGGCAAAGTGGCTGACTACATTCCCGCCCTCGGCACCGTGCCGTCCAATCAGTTGGGCATTGCCGTGTATGGCAACGACGGCGAGCTGTTTTGTGCCGGCGACGCCGATACGCCGTTCTCGGTGCAGAGTATTTCCAAGGTGTTCAGCCTGGTGCAGGCCATCGATCATTCCGGTGAAGCGATTTGGGAGCGCCTGGGCCACGAGCCGTCCGGCCAGCCGTTCAACTCGCTGGTGCAACTGGAATTCGAGCGCGGGCGCCCGCGCAATCCCTTCATCAACGCCGGTGCGCTGGTGATCTGCGACATCAACCAATCACGTTTTGCCGCGCCGGCGTTGTCGATGCGTGATTTTGTCCGGCGTTTGTCCGGCAACCCGAATGTCATGGTGGACGGCAAGGTCGCCGAGTCGGAATACCAGCATCGCGCGCGCAACGCGGCCATGGCTTATCTGATGCAATCGTTCGGCAACTTTCATAACGACGTTGAAGCCGTGCTGCGCAGCTACTTCAGCCATTGCGCGCTGCGCATGAGTTGCGTGGATCTGGCCCGGGCGTTCTGTTTCCTGGCCAATGACGGTTTCTGCAAACACAGCGGCGCCCAGATCCTCAGCGCCCGCCAGACCCAGCAAGTCAACTCGATCATGGCCACCAGCGGGCTGTACGACGAAGCAGGCAACTTTGCCTATCGCGTCGGTCTGCCGGGCAAGAGCGGCGTGGGCGGGGGCATTGTTGCGGTGGTGCCGGGGCAATTCACGGTGTGCGTCTGGTCCCCGGAATTGAACACCGCCGGCAACTCCCTTGCTGGCATGGCCGCGCTGGAATTGTTGAGTCAGCGGATTGGCTGGTCGGTGTTCTGATGGCCTGTCTTGACTAGCGCCCGATGACCGCTACCGTGAAGCAGGCATTCTTTGACTCACCCGAACGGGTGAAGGGGTGGGTGACTTCATGGTGAAATTCGGTTCCGCGGTTTTAGTCTTCAATGAGCCGGACGCTCATTTGCGCAAAGGGTTGTCCGCCGTGGTCCAGATTGGCAACACCCTGTGGGTCGCCAATGATGAATCCTTGACGCTGGAGCGCTTCACCCTGCGTGAGCGCGCCGGTGCGGGCGAGTTGTTGTTTGACCAGCACAAACAGTTCTCGCTGGGATCCCTGTTGGCGCTGCCGGTCATCCCTAAGGATGGCGAGGAATTCGTTGAGGCAGACCTGGAAGGCATGAGCTACGACCCCGACACGGGGTATCTCTGGATTGTGGGGTCTCACAGCCTGATACGGAAAAAAACCGATAGCACCAAGTCCCTGAAGAAAAACGCCGAGCGTCTGGCAACTGTCAGCCGCGATGGCAATCGTTTTCTCCTGGCCCGGATTCCGGTGATCGAAGAAAACGGGACGTTCACGTTGGTGAAGAGCACCGCCAGCGATGATCGAGTCGCTGCCCAATTGGCCGGCAATCGACTGGGTAACGAACTGCTCGATGAGCTCAAGGACGACGAGCATCTGGGGGCATTCCTGCACATTCCCGGCAAGGACAACGGGTTTGACACCGAAGGCCTCGAGATCAACGGCAAACGTGTTTTTATCGGGTTGCGGGGGCCGGTGTTGCGGGGCTGGACAATTATTCTGGAGGTCGAACCCGAGGACCATCACAAAGCCGCCCACACGCTGACGCTGAAAAAAATCGGGCCTGGAGGGCGAAAGTATCGAAAGCATTTTCTCCAGTTGGGCGGGCTCGGCGTCAGGGACTTGTGCATCGATGGCGACGACATGTTGATCCTGGCCGGGCCGACGATGAACCTCGACGGGCCTGTCAGCGTATTTCGATGGCTCGACGGCGCCAGGCCAACAGAGGAAAGTTTTGTCTTCAGCGAACAATTGACGCCGGTCCTGGAGGTTCCTTACGGGCAAGGCGAGGATAAAGGCCGCGATCATGCCGAAGGACTGACCTTTATCAGCACCGCGGGCGTCGAAGAACCCTTGTTGCTGGTGGTCTATGACGCGAGCGCCGCGTGGCGCAAACAGGGGAGCAATCGCCTGGAGCAAGATGTATTTCGACTGGCGAAAAAGTAACCGACTGCGCCCCGGTGAATGACGCTTCACGGATTTTCCTATACATTTTCTGGCCGCTCCCCTGCATGGTGAAACCGCTTCATGTCTCTTGCGCTCGAACGTCTAGTCGCTGGCACGCCGATCCCTTTTGCCGGTAATCGTGTCACTGTCGTCAGCCCCGAACTGGCGGCGCGCTTTCAGCCCGGCGACCATCTGCTGGTGGAGCAGGTCAGCGGCGAATTGTTGCTGATCCCGGTGGCGGACCAGCAAGCGGCGGCGGTCGCCATCGAACGCGCCGAAGCGGCGTTCGCGGCGATGTCCGGCGTCTCGGATCAAGCCATCAGCGAGTTTTTCGATCGCTTTGCGCAACGCCTGGAAACCCCGGAATGCTGGGCCTTGATTGCGGCCGCCAACCTGGCCGACATAGAGCGCGCCAAGGCGCGCGGGCGTTCCACCACGCGGTTGCTCGCCGATGACCGCATGCGCGGCGACATGATCGCCGGCCTCAGGGCCTGGCGCGATGCCCCGGCCACCCGCGGCAAAGTCGTGAGCTGCGTCGAGCACGACGGCTGGAAAGTCGAGCAAGTGGTGTCGCCGCTGGGTATTGTCGCGTTCGTGTTCGAAGGCCGGCCGAATGTCTTTGCCGACGCCGCCGGTGTATTGCGCACCGGTAACACCGCGGTGCTGCGCATTGGCAGCGATGCGTTGGGCACCGCCCAGGCCATCGTCACCTATGCATTGAACCCTGCATTGGTTGACGCCGGATTGCCGAGCGGTGCGGTGTCGCTGGTTGAAAGCGTCAATCACGCCGCCGGTTGGGCGATGTTCGCCGATCGGCGTTTGTCGCTGGCTGTGGCCCGTGGTTCGGGACGTGCGGTCAGCCAGTTGGGCAGCATCGCCCAGCAGGCCGGCACTGCCGTCAGCCTGCACGGCACCGGGGGTGCATGGCTTATCGCCGACAAGGACGCCGATGCCCAGCGCTTCGCCGCCGTGGTGCGCAACTCGCTGGACCGCAAAGTCTGCAACACTCTGAACGTTTGCCTGATCCACCGCGACCGCGCTGCCGAACTGGTGCCGCTGTTTCTCGACGCACTGCAACAGGCTGGCACCGCTCGGGGCCAGGGCTGCAAGTTGCATATCGTCGAGGGTAGCGAGCAGCATTTGCCAACCGATTGGCAGACCGCGAGCGTCGAGGTGTACCGCGCCGAAGGCTATCAGACCGAAGCGTTGGCCGAACCGCTGCCCGAGGATCAATTGGGTCGCGAGTGGGAATGGGAGGAAACCCCGGAAGTCAGCCTGAAGATCGTCGACGACCTGGACCAGGCCATCGCCTTGTTCAACCGCTACAGCCCGCAATTCACTGTGTCGCTGATCAGTGAAGATGCTCCGGCGCAGGAGCGTTTCTACAACGCTGTCAACGCACCTTTTGTCGGCAACGGGATTACCCGCTGGGTCGATGGACAGTACGCGCTGAACAAGCCAGAACTGGGGCTTTCGAACTGGGAAAGTGGACGCCTGTTTGCGCGCAGCGCGATTCTCTCGGGGGATGGCGTGTTTACCATCCGTAGCCGCATGACCCAGACGGATCTGTCGGTCAAACGCTGAGACGCTCCCATAGGATTTGCGTCGCTTTTATTAACTTGCCCGCATCAGGGACAGCCCTCCGACCGAGGGCAACGGCACGCACTATACTTAATATGTGTCCGTGTCTGCACGGGGACGGACAGCGCATCTGATTACGTGTGAGAGGATTGCGCCATGAAACTTCATTCCTTCCAACATTACTCCCATGGTCTGGAAACGGTCGTTCACGACGCGTGGATTACCACCCGGGTGAAGTCGGCCCTGACATTGGCCGATACCACCCTTGGCCTGAATGTCCATGTCAAAACCCATGCGGGCACGGTGGCATTGAGCGGTCGCGTCAACACCCATAGACAGTGTGAGCAGGCTGTTGCTGTGGCACGTTCGGTTCCTGGTGTCGTCAACATCGATGCCAGCGAATTGCTCACCCATGTGTTCACGCCAGGGCATCCTCCTGAAGCGCCCAACGCTGAAGACACACCTGAGCGTCGGTCGGACGACAAATGACAGCCTTGTGAGCATCGCATTGGCGGTTATAACGCTGCGCCAAGCCTGGCGCAGCTTGTGCGGGCGACACCTTCAGGCGGCTTCAACCGTTTTGCCGTGCACGGCGCAAGTGCCCGGGTGTTCGGCCAGCGACACGAAACTGTGACTGTCGGTATCCAAGGCATCGACCGAACCGGTCTCAATGTCATAAACCCAACCATGCAGGTTCAGCAGGCCTTTTTCCTGGGCCAGACGCACGCTCGGGTGAGTCTGGATATTCGCCAGTTGGGCGATGACATTTTCCCGGACCATCGAACTCACCTTGGCTGCGTCGCTGGCGTGAGGGCGGGAATCGTTGATTACCTTGGCCGACTCGGCGTGTTGCAACCAGCCACTGACGGCGGGCAGGTGATCCATGCATTTGCACTGGGCGATGGCGGTCATGGCGCCGCAATCCGAATGCCCGCAGATCACGATGTCCGTCACACCCAATACCGCGACTGCATATTCGACCGTGGCCGACACGCCGCCGGGATGCGGACTGTAAGAGGGCACGATGTTGCCGGCATTGCGCACTACGAACAGTTCGCCGGGCTCTTGCTGGGTCAGCAGTTCCGGCACTACGCGGCTGTCGGAGCAGGTGATGAACAAGGTGCCGGGATGCTGGGTGGTGGCCAGGTGTTTGAACAGGTCGGTACGTTGTGGGAAAGCTTCTTTCTGGAACTTCAATAAACCGTCGATAAGCGCTTTCATGGCGGACTTCCTTGCAATGAATGAGGGGGCGTAGCAGCTGCCGAGCCTGCGAGGCTGCGTTCGGCAGCTGCTACGGGGTATCGCTTGCTAAAGGTGGCCAGTTACTTAGAACGGACGCAGCGGCAGGAATTTGCCGTCCAGGGTAATCACGGCACGGGAACCGCCTTCCGGGTCTTCGACCTTTTTCAGGTCCAGCTTGAAGTTGATCGCGCTGATGATGCCGTCGCCGAACTGCTCGTGAACCAGGGCTTTGAGCGTGGTGCCGTAGATCTGGATCATTTCGTGGAAGCGGTAGATGGTTGGGTCGGTCGGGACACCCGAGAGGCTGCCGCGCAGCGGAATGATCTGCAGGCGGGCCACGGCGTCGGCGTCCAGTTCGAGTTTCTCGCCAATCACCTTGGCGGCGGCTTCCGGCAGCGGATGCTGGCCGAGCAGGGCTGCGGTGACGTAGGCCAGGCCCAGGCCGGTGCCGTCGGTCAGATCCTGCCAGGACAGATTTTTGCGCGCCTTGGCATCGAGGATCGAAGTGGTCAGGGCCAGACTTGGGTCCTGGTAAGCGTGGGACTGTTGCATGGTGTGACTCCTATCGGTTGTGGCTGGAAAGTGGAGCCATCTTCGGTCGATTGATCCATAGCGTCCAAGATCGGTATACAATGCTTTGCATAAGTCTTGCCTATAGATGATGTGCCCCCATGCTGCTCCGACATTTGCGCTACCTGCTGGCGGTCGCCGACCACGGCGGCTTCACCCGCGCCGCCGAGGCGTTGTACGTCTCCCAACCGACGCTGTCCCAGCAGATCCGGCAACTGGAGGAAACCCTGGGCGTCAGCCTGTTCGACCGCACCTCGCGCACGGTCAAACCGACCGATGCGGGGCTGGCCTATATCGAAAGTGCCCGTCGGGTGCTGGTGGAACTTGAAGCGGGGAAACGCGCACTGCATGACGTGAAGGATTTGTCTCGGGGCTCCTTGCGACTGGCCATGACGCCAACGTTCATGGCGTATCTGGTGGGGCCGTTGGTGCGCGACTACGTGGCGAAATTCCCGAACATCCATCTGCAGATTTTCGAGTTATCGATGGATGACATCGAGGCCGGGTTGCTCGATGACTCGCTGGACATTGCGATTGCTTTTACACCGGTGAGGAGCCCCGATATCGAGTGCGTGCCGGCGTTTGTCGAGACCTTGGGCGTGATGGTCGGGCGCAGTCATCCGTTGTACGAGCGCCAGAGCCCGCTATCGCCAAAGGAGGTGACGCAACTGGAGTTCGCGTTGCTGACGCCGGATTTCATCACTCGATCCTCCATCGACGGGTATTTTCGGCAACAGAACATCACGCCCAAAGTGGCAGTCGAGGTGAACTCGGTGAGTACGCTGCTGGAGGTCATTCGCCACGCGCCGATGGCCACCATCCTGCCGGAACCCATCGCCACTGCGGAACGGGCATTACGCAAAATTCCGCTGCTGGGGGAGGCGCCCAACCGAGGGGCCGCGCTGCTTCGGCGCAAAAACAATTATCACAGTGCGGCGTCGCTGGCCTTTATGGACCTGGTAATGGGTGCGGCTGCGGTCGAGTCGGCGAAGTCAGTCATCCACTGATTGGCACAGCCCATTGGGAGCCTTGCCGGTGGAGGACACGGTCACCGAATCGTCATCGGCGAGGATGATCGTAATCGTGATGCCCGAACCCTTGGCTTCGAAGCGGCGATCGTTGATGGCTTTGGTTTCCGCCACTTTACTGTTGATCAATACCGGGCCGTCCTGATCCGCATGGACGACGACTTTGCCGGGGCAGTCCACATCGAATGAGGGAATGCCAGGGAGGGTGTTCGCATGAGCAACATTCGCCATCGCGAACACTATGAATATCAGGATTTTGTTCATCGCAAGCCTCCAGAAATCCAGCAGGGCATAGTGTTAACCATAGCTTTGTTTGGTGCGCACGAGACAAACGAAAAGGCCCCGCTCGATATTCCGAGCGGGGCCTTCTTTCATTACTGAGAGGGGATATCAATACAACCGATCAATCACCCGAACTTCGTTCTGGTTCTGCATCGATGCCCACGCCTGTTTCAGCGTTTGCAGCACATTACCGATGAAGTCCTTGTCGGCCGCGGCTTTCTTGCCGACATAACCCTGGCCGCGACGGTACATCTTCAGTCGGGCGAGCAGGTTCTGGTTGCTGCGGTCGAACTCTTCTTCGTGGGCATGGGGCGACAGGCAGTCGATATGAACCTGGCCCGATTTGCTGATCCACAGAATATGGCTGTCCTGGCTGTCTTTTTGCGCAGCGAACAAACGAGCCAGTTCATCGATAGTAGGTTGATTGTTCAGATTCATTGTAAGCCCCTTGACCATTTGGTGATCTTTCAAAGTTGATTCGCTAATACAAGTAGCCCATCGGTTAGTTGATCCCTGGCACCGAAACCAGGACGTCAGCGGTCGGCCGTCAATACGACGGGGTCCCGCGTCTGCTGCATGTAGTCGTGTTGAATAACTGCTACGCAATAGCGTCACAACGAAGAGAAGCAGCGAAAACCTGGAGGCCACTGCCGACATTTTCAGGGTCGGCCACAAGCTTCATGAGGATTGATCGCCAGCGCTTCTCGTCCTTTGTACTGGACGTTCAGGCCAGGTCAGCTTCTTCAATCTGCCTTGTGGGCAGCGTGTATCCGGGAAAAACAGCTCGGCGGTCAGACGAGCTTGCTCAAACGTGTTGCCTGTACTCCCGATCGGGGAGATGTCTGCATCATGCAAGGGCAAATCGGAGGCGTCAACGGTTTTGTAGTGATTATTTTTGTTCACTACATATTGTCGGACAAAGTGGTTTTGGAATTAGAAAGTCAAGCGTGGCTGGCTGTGGCTTCGCTGGAATCGTCAAGATCGCAGCCTTCCGTAGGCGTGACGCTTGCCCGAGAAGAACGATGACGCGGTCTAGCAGTTTGTCCGTGTGATGGCCTTCGCGGGCAAGCCTCGTTCCTACGAGACTGACGCCTACCCCGTCGGAGCTGCCGAAGGCTGCGATCTTTTAAAGCGGTAAACGGTACACGGATAACCGTCGATCGGCAGGTGATGCAGTGTGAATTCACCGCCCGTGAGATCAGGTATCACCTTGGCCCAGAACAGCCGTGCAGGCTGGTTGGCGTCGATGTGGAAAATCTGCCATTGACCGGGGAACCGGTTCAAGAGGGCAGAGACGACAAATTTCGCGACGCCTTGGCCACGAAAGCGTCGACTGATAAAAAAGTAGCCGATGTTGTGTTCGGCGCCGACGATATGGGTTTCGTTATCCACGGTCACAAAACCGGCAAGTTCGCCGTCAACCTTGATCAGAAACGGTTTGGTTGCGGGATTGCGCCAATAATCAAGCCTGGGCTGGATGTTGAAGAAGCCATGTTCCCCGAGTTTCAGCGGCAGCCATTCGCTGAAGTCATACACGTAGAACTGCATCAGGTTTTCGATGGTTTCCAGTTCGTCGCGCTGAGTGGCGTGCAGTTCTATCGCGGGCTGGCTTCTGATTGTCGTCATGGTCGTACCTTTCAGAAAGCAGGGCTGATGCCTGATGCGCCGCAGAACCTGTAGGAGCGAGCGGTGCGGCGATCCGACTTGCCCGCGAAGAAGGATAACGCGTAATACCCGAAAACCGCGGTGACTTCTTCGCGGGCAAGTCACGCTCCTACAGGTTTCGATTCGTTGCAAGTGCCTTAAGCCTTGCTCGCCGGTTTCGCCGCCCGTTTGGCACCGGTCGAGGGCTTGCGTTTGGCCGGTTTACGTTTGTTTTTCCACGGTGTGGCGCCACGCCCGGCCGGGCTTGCCGGCCCGCTGATGGTCAGGTTCAGGCCAGCGCAACGTGCCACCTGCTTGCTCATCCACGCAGCCTGTTTGGTGACGAATTCTTCCAGGCTCATTTCACCGCTCTGCACCATGTCCAGGGCCTGTTCCCAGATCGCCGTGGTGCCGGGATCGGCAATCGCGCGCGGCACGGCGTCGATCAGGCTGAACGCTGCCGGCGTCGCGGCCAGGGCCTTGCCGTTCTTGATCAGGTAGCCGCGGTCCAGCAGGCCCTGGATGATCGAGGCGCGGGTGGCTTCGGTGCCGATGCCGGTGGTGTCCTTGAGCTTTTGCTTGAGCAGTGGATCTTCCACCAGTTTGGCGACGTTCTTCATTGCCTTGATCAGATCGCCTTCGGTGAACGGTTTGGGCGGCTGGGTCCAGAGGTCCTTGAGCTTCACATCGGCCACCGCGCAGTCACGCCCTTCGGCCAGTGCCGGCAGTGTTTGCGGTGCGGGTGCTTCGCGGCCCTTGGCTGGCGCGAGAGCCTCGGGCAGGGCGCGTTTCCAGCCGGGCTCGACAATCTGCTTGCCCACGGCGCGCAAGGCTTCACCGGCACAGTCGAAGTCGGCCTGGGTCCGGTCGTATTCATGGTTGGGCAGGAACTGCGCCAGGTAACGCGCACGAATCAGGGTGTAGACCGCCCGTTGCTTGCCTGCCAGGCGGTCGAGGTTTTTCGCCGCAGCAGTGGGGATGATGCCGTGGTGAGCGCTGACCTTGGCATCGTTCCAGGCCCGTGAGCGGCGCTGGGGCTCCAGGTGGTCGTGCAAGGCGTTCAAGGCCGGGTCGGCCTGCCGGAGCGCCGCCAGAATACCCGGGGCTTCGCTGTGCTGACTCAGCGGCAGGTAGCCGCAGTCGCTACGCGGGTAGGTAATGACTTTGTGGGTTTCGTACAGCGCTTGGGCAATATCGAGGGTTTCCTGAGCCCCGAGCCCGAGCTTCTTCGAACAGACTTCCTGCAACGTGCCCAGATCGAACGGCAAAGGCGCGACTTCGCGCATCCGCTCGGTGCGCAGTTTGATCACCCGAGCGCTCGCCGCACCGCTAATGGCTGTAGCCGCTTTCTGAGCCAGCGCCTGATTCAGGCAGCGGTCCTGATCGTCGCAAGCGTCGGAGGCCGCACGCCACTGGGCGGTGAACGCGGCGCCGTCGTGCAGCAGTTGCACATCGATCGCCCAATAAGCGACCGGGACGAAATTGGCAATGCTGCGGTCGCGATCCACCACCAGCCGCAAGGTCGGCGTCTGCACCCGACCGACCGGCAACACACCCTGATAGCCGGACTGACGCCCCAGCAGGGTGAACAGCCGACTCATGTTCATCCCGATCAGCCAGTCGGCCCGGGAGCGCCCCAATGCCGAATGATAAAGGCTGAACGTCTCGGCCCCCGGCTTGAGCGCCGCCAGTGCCTTGCGGATCGATGCATCGTCCAGCGCCGACAGCCACAGTCGCCGGATCGGCCCGCGATAACGGCAATGCTCCACCAGTTCCCGGGCGATCATTTCGCCCTCACGGTCGGCGTCGGTGGCAATCACCAGTTCACTGGCCTCGCCGAGCAAACGCTTGACCGCCTTGTACTGGCTGGCGGTACGCGGTTTGACGGTCATCTTCCATTTTTCGGGAATGATCGGCAGATCCGCCAGCACCCAACGCTTGTAACGCGCGTCATAGGCATCTGGCGGTGCGGTTTCCAGCAGATGGCCGATGCACCAGGTCACCGTGACGCCCGTTCCCAGCCAGCAGCCGTCGCCCCGACGCTTGGCACCGAGCACGGCCGCGATGTCTTTGGCCTGGGAAGGTTTTTCACAGAGGTACAGCTGCATAACCACCATCATCGATCAGTGTTCGAGAGGTGCACAGAATGGCGGCTGATGAGCGATGGAGCAATCTTTATCTGTATGGATGTACAGCTTAAGCTGTTGCGGGTGATGACAGCGGTCAATCCAGCGACTGAAGCACGCTCCCGTTCGGCTGCGAAGTGCTCGCGATGCTTAAACATGGGGTATACCTGATGGGTCACGGATACAGCGCAACAGCAGCAGAGGTCCTATCCATGAAAGCCCCTGGTCCTGGTAAACCCATCACCATCGAGCCCCAACCCGGCTGCGTGGTAGTGAAGTTTCATGGCATTCAAGTGGCGTCGTCCACTCGGGCGCTGGTCATGCATGAGACCAATTATCCTCCGGTGTACTACATCCCGCGGGAGGACATCGCCGAACAGTATTTCGCCCGCACCGACCACACCAGCTACTGCCCGTACAAGGGCGATGCCAGCTATTACAGCCTGCAGATCCCCGGACATGAAAGTGCCAATGCGGTATGGAGCTATGAGCACCCCAAGGTGTCGGTTGCGCAGATTGGCGGGTATGTGGCGTTCTATCCTGAGGAAGTGACGTTTGAGGTGCTCAAAACCTGATGTGCAGAAAGCATTTTGTGGCGAGGGAAGTTAATCCCTCGCCACAAACCAACCTCCCGTTAGCTTTCAGTTTTTATCCAGATCCACATTCTTCGTCTCACGCAAACACATCATCCCCACCACCAGGCTCACCCCGGTAATCACCACCGGGTACCACAGCCCATAGAAAATATCCCCGGTGTACACCACCAGAGCAAACGACACCGTCGGCAGGAAACCACCGAACCAGCCGTTGCCGATGTGGTAGGGCAGGGACATGGAGGTATAGCGGATGCGGGTCGGGAACAGTTCGACCATCAGTGCCGCCAGCGGGCCGTAGCACATGGCGGAGATGATGATCAGCGCGACGATCAGCGCCACGATCATCGGTTTGTTGATCAGCTGAGTGTCAGCTTGCGACGGATAGCCGGCCAGGGTCACCGCGCCGCGCAGGGCAGCCTCATCGTAGCCGTCGATTGTCACCTCGCCGATGCTGACCTGCACGGCGCTGCCGGCCGGAGCCGCTTCGCTGTTGTAGGGCAGGCCCTGTTTGACCAGGAAGGTTTTGACCTTGTCGCACGGGCTATCAAATTTTGCCTTGCCCACCGGGTCGAACTGGAAGGTGCAGGTGGCCGGGTCGGCCAGCACGGTGATCGGTGCCTGGCGGCTGGCCTGGTCGATGGCCGGGTTGGCGTAGTGGGCGATGGACTTGAAGATCGGAAAGTACAGCGCGGTGGCCAGCAGCAGGCCGATCATCAGCACTGGTTTGCGCCCGACCTTGTCCGACAGCCAGCCAAAAAAGATGAAGAACGGCGCGCCGATGATCACGCTGACGATCAGCAGGCTGTTTGCCAGCGCCGGGTCCATTTTCAGGAACTGGGTGAGGAAGAACAGCACGTAGAACTGCGCGGCATAGAAGGTCACCGCTTGCCCGGCGTTGATGCTGAACAGCGCAATCAGCACCACTTTAAGGTTGTCCCATTTACCGAAGGAATCGCGCAGCGGCGACTTGCAGAGTTTGCCTTCCTCTTTCATTTTCACGAACGCAGGCGACTCGTGCAGGCTCAGGCGAATCCAGGTCGAGATGCCCAGCAGCACGATCGAAAACAGAAACGGAATGCGCCAGCCCCAGACTTCAAACTGGTCACCGGTGAAGTAGCGGCAGCCGAGCACCACCAGCAGCGACAGCAGCAAGCCGAGGGTGGCGGTGGACTGAATCCAGCTGGTGTGGAAACCGCGTTTGCCCATCGGCGCGTGTTCGGCAACGTAAGTGGCCGCGCCACCATACTCACCGCCCAGCGCCAGACCCTGGAGCATGCGCAGCACCACGAGGATGATCGGCGCGGCAATGCCGATGCTTGCGTAAGTTGGCAGCAAGCCGACACAGAACGTTGCCAGGCCCATGAGGACGATAGTCGCGAGGAACGTGTATTTGCGCCCGATCATGTCCCCCAGGCGTCCGAACACCAGCGCGCCGAACGGCCGCACGATGAAGCCAGCGGCAAACGCCATCAGCGCAAAGATGAACGCCGTAGTGTCGTTGACCCCGGCGAAGAATTGTTTGCTGATAACCGCCGCGAGGGCGCCGTAGAGGAAAAAGTCGTACCACTCGAACACCGTCCCCAAGGAGGAGGCGAAGATGACTTTCTGGGTTTCCTGACTGGTGCCGGCGCTGCGGACGGCTTCCAGGGGCTGAACATGTTCTGACATATCGGTATCCCTCACAGTGATTGTTTTTGTTGTTCCACTGGTGTTGCGTGTTCCTTGCAGGGGGTGATGCTCGATGTCCGTGAATCTAATGCAATCCCTGTGGGAGCGGGCTTGCCCGCGATGGCGGTGGTTCAGTCAACAGTGATGTTGAATGTCACACCGTCATCGCGGGCAAGCCCGCTCCCACAGGGTTGGTGTTTACAACAGAATTGAGGATCAATTGCGCAGCTTTCTCGGCAATCATCAACGTCGGCGAGCAGGTGTTGCCCGAGGTGATGCGCGGCATGATCGAGGCGTCGGCGATGCGCAGGCCGGGAATGCCGTGGACGCGCAGCTCGGCATCGACCACCGCGTCTGCATCGTTGCCCATCCGGCAGGTGCCCACCGGGTGGAAAATCGTGGTGCCGATCCGGGCGGCGGCTTCGTGCAATTGCTCTTCGCTCTGCAAGCTGGCGCCGGGCAGGTACTCGACCGGTTTGAAGGCTTGCAACGCGGGTGCCGAGACGATGCGACGAGTCAGGCGGATGGCATCGGCCGCCACTCGCAAGTCTTCGGGATGGCTCAGGTAGTTGGGTTGAATCAGCGGCGCTTCCCGCGGGTCGGCGGAGCGAATGTCGATCCGGCCACGGCTTTGCGGGCGCAGATCACAGACCGATGCGGTGAAGGCGGGGAAGGCGTGCAGCGGCTCGCCGAAACGCTCCAGCGACAAGGGTTGCACGTGGTATTCGAGGTTCGCCGAAGTCTGCTCCGGCCCTGAACGGGCAAAGGCACCAAGTTGGCTCGGGGCCATGGACAGCGGGCCGCTGCGGTCATACAGATAACGCAGGCCCATGCCCATCTTGCCCCACAGCGTGCCGGCAATCTGGTTCAGGGTGCGGGCGTTTTCCAGTTTGTAGATCAGCCGCAATTGCAGGTGATCCTGCAAGTTGCCGCCCACGCCGGGCAGTTCATGGGCAACGCCGATGCCCAGTTTTTGCAGCAGCGGGCGAGGGCCGATGCCGGAACGCTGGAGGATGCCCGGTGACCCGACGGAGCCGGCACACAACACGATTTCCTTATGCGCCTTGAAGGTTTTCGCCTGGCCTTGCCAACGTGCGCCGACCGCCGAAGCACGGCCGTTTTCCAGCAGCACGCGGTCCACCTCGACGTCGGTCAGCACCGTCAGATTGGCGCGCTGGCGGATTGGTTTGAGAAATGCCTTGGCCGCGTTCCAGCGGATACCGGCTTTCTGGTTGACCTGGAAATAGCCGCAGCCTTCGTTGTCGCCCTGATTGAAGTCATCGATGCTGGCGATGCCGCTTTGCTCGGCCGCTGTGCGGAAGGCATCGAGGATCGGCCACGACAGCCGCTGGCGCTCGATCCGCCATTCGCCGGCAGCGCCGTGAAATTCCGAGTCGCCGGCAAAATGGTTTTCGCTGTGTTTGAACAGGGGCAGCACGTCTTGCCAGCCCCAGCCGGGATTGCCCTCGGCCGCCCAGCCGTCGTAGTCGCCGGCCTGGCCGCGCATGTAGATCATGCCGTTGATCGAGGAACAGCCGCCGAGCACCTTGCCGCGCGGGTAGCTCAGGGCGCGGCCATGCAGGCCCGGTTGCGTTTCGGTCTTGAAGCACCAGTCGGTGCGTGGGTTGCCGATGCAGAACAGGTAACCGACGGGGATGTGAATCCATGGGTAGTTATCGCGGCCGCCGGCTTCGAGCAGCAGCACGCGGTGTTGCGGGTTGGCCGACAGTCGATTGGCCAGCAAACAACCGGCCGGCCCGGCGCCGACCACGATGTAGTCGTATTCATCAAGGGAAGTCTGCATCCCTGACCTCGTATTGTTGTTCTTGTTGTCGGTCATCCTAGTTGTTAGCTTTCGTTAAAAGAATGTTAGTTTTTGCGCAGCTGCTGTGCGTTTTTAAACAGCGTCGTTAACGGCATAACGTCAAGGATGGTTCATGTTCGACTGGAATGACCTGCGGTTTTTTCTCGAATTGCAGCGCAGCGGCCGCTTGCTGACCGCCGCTCGGCGTTTGAACACCACCCACGCCACCGTGGCCCGGCACATCGAAGCCATCGAAAAAAGCCTCGGCACCGCGCTGTTCGTGCAGCATGCTCAAGGCTACGAATTGACCCCGGCCGGCGAAGCGCTGCTCAAACACGCCGAAGCCATGGAAAACGTCGCGCTGCTGGCGCAGGAAGAAATCACCCAATCATCCGCACCGCTGGGCAAGATCCGCGTCGGGGTGACGGAGGGGTTGGGCATCATGTTCCTCGCCAACCGCATGAACGGCTTGTTCGAACGCTACCCGGGGCTGGAAGTGGAACTGGTGGCAGTGCCGCGCTTCGTCAGCATCCTCAATCGTGAAGCCGAGATCAGCATCCACCTGGAACGCCCGGCCGCCGACATGCTGGTCACCCGCAAACTCACCGATTACCGACTGGCGCTCTACGCCAGCCAGGCCTACCTGGACCGCTCGCCGCCACTACGCAGCCGCGAAGACCTCGGTCGCCATGCGTGGATCGGCTACGTCGACGACTTGCTGTTCAGCCAGGAACTGATGTTCCTCAACAGCTTCTGCCGCAACCCCCAGGTGGTCTTTCACAGCACCAGCGTCATCGCCCAGCAACAGGCCGCGCGCTCGGGCCTGGGAATCGCCGTGCTGCCGTGCTACATGGCCAGTACCGACCCCGAACTGGTGCCGTTGTTGCCGGACGAAAGCATCCAGCGCAGCTATTGGATCAGTACGCGGCGCGAGCTGCACAAGTCGGTGCGGTTGCGGGTGCTGTGGGATTACGTGGTTGAATTGTGTGAGCGTGAGCAGGGGTTGTTGTTGGGATAGTTTGGCAACCCAATCCCTCGCCATAGGTTCAGTGACTCATTTTTTCTTCATGACGGCCGATGAAATTGGGACGATTGATGCAATCCATGAGCAAGGCTGTTTTTTTACTGGTGCTCACGGCCCTCATTGCAGGATGCCAAGCTACTCCGCCCACTCCTCAGGACGACTTTCAAACCGGCCTCCGTTGCAGGCTTCTGCTGGCTAAAAAAACCATCACCGCGGAGCAGGTCGAAGACATCCGCGAATCCAGCGAGAACGGCAACCTCCTGTGTAAACTCGTGCTCGGCTTTCTGTACGAAACTGGCCAGGGCGTGCCGCAGGACGTACATAAAGCCAAGACCTTCTATCAGTCCGTGGCCGTCGGGAAAGCAGCAGGTTATGAACAACTGGCTCGCATGGCGGAAGAGGGCATTGGCCAGGCGCCCAACCTTGTTGAGGCCAGGCAGTTTTATCAGTTGGCCGTCACCAGACCCGGAAATCTGGACAGTGAGGCCAAGTTGGCCCAATTCATGGAGGACGGCAGAGGTGGTCCGCAGGATCTGAAAGGGGCGCTGGCGCATTACCTGAACGCCGCCAGATACGTCGACGATGCTCCATGGCAAGGCGTACAGCGGCTACGCGATAAGGGTCTGGTTCTGTCGGCCGAACAGGTAAAGCACTACAACGGAATATGGGTCGATAGCCTCGATAAAAGCCTCACCCGTAAGGCATTGGACGTTGAGCAAGCCCTGGCGAAGCAGATCAAGTCAGGCGCTGCCGGCAAACCGGTCACGCTACAACTGATAGGCAACCCTGGTTCCGTTGTGCCCCAAATCTCTGTGCTGGAAAGCTCGGGCGATAGTGCTATCGACCAAGCGGTGCTGAAAGCCATGAGCGATTACCGGTTCTTCGACGAGCCGATATTGCCCGTGGGTCAGAAGACCTGGCAGGCGACTGTCAGCGTCGACGCGGGGTTGAAGTGACAGGCTCCAAAGAACACAACTGAACGGGTCGCAATGATAAGTCGGGTCGCGTGAGGGCGGAGCGGGGTGGTTGCCGGGATAACGCCTGGCGTCCAATCTATGGCGTGACGACAAGGAGCGTTATCCGACACTCCGTCGCGATAAAGGGAGCTTGCAACATGACCGACGATACAAAAACCAAAGGCCCGGCGTCGTATTTCCCATCAATCGAGAAGAAATACGGCCAGCCAATCGACCACTGGCTGGATCTGCTGGGAACAGTGAGCGGCAAGAAGCATATGGAAATGGTGGTGTGGCTGAAGGCTGAACACGGTATGGGGCACGGGCATGCCAATGCGTTGGTTGCGCATTATCTGGCGAGCGCTAAAAAGTGAGTGAGTAGGCTTTCGGGTAGGGCGGGAAGGGCACAGATTGCAATTCCTGGCCCAACCCATCAACAGCTCGCTCACAGTCCATTTAAACAAGAAAAATCGCGATCGTTTAAATGAAGCTTGCCGTTACCATCCAAAGGCTACGACGCCTTGCGCCACCCCCTACACGTAAGACAGAATCCGCCGGCTTGTGCGCCTTGGGCCCGCTCGGTAACTTGATTCCCGTCACTGCCCATCAGTGATCGGGTTTAGTCGCCCGCGTTAACTCAGTTGTGCGTGCATCTGTCATGCAGGTCTTTCATTCCTGTACTTGATGGTAGCTGTACGTAGGGCGCCTTCGGGCGCGCCGGATTTCTGAGTTTCCCGGTCGACTAACCTGCGTGCAGCTGCCTCCCCTCTCGTTTAGTCGCAAGAGGGGTGGCACCCAATAGGAAACTCAGAATATGTTCAAGGTCACACCCAATCCGCCGGACACCGATCCGGTCTCCCCGTACGAACCCGATTCAAAGAAGCTCAACGAGGCCGCCGAGCGGGCTCTGAACTTCCACTTTCCGTCGAATGCCGACATCAAAGCCACCGCGCGTAAACCCAGCAGGTTGTTTGCCGTGGCCCCGGAGGCCACGGCCGAAACCCTGGCGGTTTTTCTGGTCGAGACCCTGGCCTCGGTCGATGTGATGGTCCATCAGTTGGTGGATCATCTGGAGGGTGAGTCGCGCTACGCCCTGCTGGGTATTTCAAACAGCATCATGGTGGCGGAGATCACGGCGAACCGGGTGTTGGATAAAATTGATCTACCCAAGTAGGCGCGGTCTGTTGGGGTGAGTGACTGACGTTGGGCTGTGCAGCGGTCCCTTTTTTGGGGCCGCTGCGCAGTCCAGCGGGAGCGAGCTCCCTCGCCACAGAGTGTTCAACGGTGCTGGCCATCGGGAATCGACAGGGTCGCCCGCAACCCGCCTTCCGGCGGATTGACCAGCGTAATCCGCCCACCCAGCCGCGTCGCAATGGTGCTGACAATGGTCAGCCCCAACCCTGCGCCGCCGGTATTTCCACGGCTGTAAAAACGTTCGAACAACCGTGCGCGATCCGCTTCGTCGATGCCCGGCCCCTGGTCCTGGACGCTCAAGTTGTAGAACCCGTCCTCCTGGCTTAATTGCACGGTGATGACGCCATGCTCCGGCGAGAAATTCGCGGCGTTGGTGACCAGATTGTTCAGGGCGATGTCGATGTCGGCGGCGTCGGCGAGGACTTCAATAGGCTGGTCATCGACGTCGAAGGCCAGTTCCAGGTTCCTGCTCAGTAACCAGGGCGTGAGCTGGGCCAGGCTGGCGCGCACGGTTTCGCTCAGATCAATACTGTGCAGCACCGGCGCCACGGCCTTGGGTTCGAGACGGGCCATGGTCAGCAGCTGATTGACCAGGCGGCTGGTGCGGTCGACCCCGGCAATCAGAAACGCCAGAGACTCACGACGCTCCTGTTCCGTGCCGGCTTCCAGCAGGTTTTGCGCATGCACCCGCAGCACGGCCAGTGGCGTGCGTAATTCGTGGGCGGCGTCGGCGATGAAGCGCCGCTCACGGCCAAGCACCTCTTGAATTTGCGCGAGCATGCGATTGAGCGCCGCTTGCATCGGTTCCAGTTCGCTGGGCAACGGGGTCAGTTGCAATGGCTCCAGAGAACCGCTGTGCCGTGCCCGCAACGTCGCCGCCATATCGGCCAGGGGTTTGAGCCCCCAGCCAATGGCCAGCCAGACCATGGCCGCCAATATCAGGCTGCCCAGCACATTGGGCCACAGGGTATGACGCACGATCCGGTCGACCAGGTCCGCACGCACGTCGTCCCGTTCACCGACCCAGATGCGCAGGTCATTCTGTTTGTCTTCGAGCATGAACACCCGCCAATGGCGGTTGTGCAGATCCACCACATCGCTGAAACCGGGTTTCGTCGGCGGCGCAGTGAAGGAGGGCGCACTGGCGGTGTGCACCAGCACTTCGCCCTTGCGATTCCACACCTGAAAGGCAATTTTGCTTTCATAGGGATGACCATCGACTCTCGGCACCGCTTCACTCAAGGCCTTGTTGAACGCTTGATACAGTTCGGCGTGTTCATTGCTGGCCAGCGGCATGCGCATCACACCCTGCAACAGCCGGGCGTTCTGGGCCAGTTGGGCGTCGTAGACTTCGGCAATCTCGTGATTGCTGTCGTGCAGGTTGAGCACGCTGATGATTGCCAGACCAGTGAGCATCAGCCCGATGATCAGCGTCAGGGTGCGACGCCGGATCGAAGTCATCGACGCTCCTCCACCAGGTACCCGACACCGCGAATGGTGCGGATCAGGTCGGTGGAGAATTTCTTGCGCAGGTGATGGATATGCACTTCCAGGGTGTTGCTTTCGGCTTCTTCGTTCCAGCCGTAAAGCAGTTGCATCAGGTGATCGCGAGTCATGACCCGGCCCGGAGGCGAAAGCAATTCGTGGAGCAATTTATATTCCTTGGGCGTCAGCGCCACCGGCTCGCCTTGATAGCTGACTTGCTGGGTGCCGGGGTTCAGGCTGATGCCGGCGTGTTCGATCAGCACTTGGGCGCGCCCGGCGCTGCGTCGCAACAACGCCCGCAGGCGAGCCTTGAGTTCGGCCAGGTCGAAGGGCTTGATCAGGTAGTCGTCGGCCCCGGCATCCAGCCCGGCGATGCGGTCTTCGGTGGCATCCCGGGCGGTGAGGATCAGTACCGGCAGGTTGGAGCCGCTTTCACGCAGGCGACGCAGCACTTGCAGACCGTCCATGCGCGGCAGGCCGAGATCGAGCACGGCCAGGTCAAACGTCTCGCTGAGCAGTGAATGCAAGGCACTGCTGCCGTCTTGCAGCCAGTCGACGGTGTAACCCTCACGGCCCAGGGCCTGATGAATGCCCTCGCCGAGGGCCACGTCATCCTCGATCAGTAATAAACGCACGCGGACTCCTGTCAGTTGAGTTTCTTGTTCACGTCCACCAGTAACGCTTCGATCTCTTTGCGGCGCCCGGCATCGGCGCTTTCCCGGCCAGGGCGGGGCGCCGCTTGCAAGGCTTTTTGCAGTGCTTGCTTGGCTTCACCATAGCGCTTTTGACGGTAAAGGTGATCGCCCCAAAAATAAAGACTGTCGATGCCGGCCGGGTTCAGCTGCAAAGCCTGCTTTAACAGTTGTTCGGCCTTGTCGGCATCGCCGAAACCGATGGGCCAGCCGGGCACGCGATCATACAACGCCGCAAGGCTGGTGTAGGCCGAGCCTTGCAGGGCCTTGGGATCGATGGTGAGGGCTTTCTCCAGATCGACTTTGGCGGCCTTGGCTTTGCTCAGGGCGCCGAGGCCACCCTGGGCTCCGGCCCAACTGCTGGTGACAATGCCGGACCAGATCCACGCTTCGGCCAGGGATTGGCGTTCCTGGGTGAACGCCGAGGCTTGGGTCGCGAGCTTTTCGAAGGCCGCGGTGCGCTGTTCGGCGGGCAATTCGTATTGAATGTGCGCCCAACTTTGCTGAATGCCATTGAGGCGCTGCTGATCGGCGGCGTCCAGCGCCCAGACGCTTTGGCTCAACGCCCCGAGCAGCAGGCAAGTGACGATTCTTTTCATGGTTTGAGGCTCTCGTTATCGGGCTTCTGACTGAGGCGACGGATCAGCGGCAACTGCTTGCGCAAGCCACGGTCCACCAGATGCGGCAACAGACTGTTGAGGCGAACGAAAAAGCGTTCCGGCCAGCCCAGGTACAAATCGCGCCGGTCACCGGCAATGGCACGGATGACCGCCGAGGCGACAGTTTGCGGATCGTCGACATTGGCTTTGAGCGCATCGTTCAGCGCCTGGGCCGCCGGGCTGTTCATGCTGGTGTGGGTCGCCCGGGGGGCGACGTAAAGCACGTTGATCCGGGTGTCGGCCAGCTCCCGGCGCAGGGCTTCGGAGAAACCGCGCAGGGCAAATTTGCTGGCGCAATAGCTGGCGTAACCGGGGTAGCCAATGGAACCGTAGGTCGAGCCGACATTCACCACCATGGCGCTCTCGGCTTGTTTGAGCATCGGCAGCAAAAGCTTGGTCAGACAGATTGGCGCGCTGATATTCACCGCCAGCATCGCATTGATCTCGCTGTCATCGAGCTGTTCGAGCATGGCGAAGTGGTTGACCCCGGCGGCGTTGACCAGCAGGTTGATGCCGCCGATGGCTTCGGCCGCAGCCAGCACTTTGTGTCGGTCGCCGGGGACGGTCAGGTCAGCGCCGATCCAACACAGGTGCAGCGGGTAGCGTTCGAGCAAGGGCTCCAGCGCCTCCTGGTGCCGGGCCACGGCCAACACCCGCGCGCCACTGGCACACAGGGCGCTGGCGATGGCCAGGCCGATACCGCCGCTGGCTCCAGTCAAAACCACACGGGCTTCATGCAGCTGCATGCAGGTTCTCCCCATCGCGGGGCAAGCCGCGGAACATATCGGTATAGAGCTTGTACACGACCTTCGAAGCATGAATCACCGCGGCTTGATCCGCCGGGTCTTCGAGTGTGTTCATCAGCCGGCGGTAGGTTTGCATGTGTTCGATATCCAGCGAGCCGTGAGAACTCAGGTAGCTGAAGGCGGTTTCCGGCAGCGCCAGGTGCTCGCGGATGCTGCCGGCCGCATGGGTGGCCAGGGCAATGCTGGTACCTTCCAGCACGTTGACCATGCCGAACAGGCCTACCGGGTTATCCCGGGCAATCAGGTCGTAGAGGAAGCTGACCATCAATTCGATCGGCAGCGATGGACGACCGTCACGCACCGCCTCTCTGTCGCCGCCACAGGCCTCGATGTCGTCGAGTACCCATTGTTCGTGGCCGTATTCCTCATCGATGTACTCGCATACCGCTTTACGCAACCATTCCAGCCGCTGCGGCAGCCGCGCGCCGCAGGCCATCATCAACGGCACAGTATGGCGCACGTGGTAGTAGGCCTGGGCGAGGAAGGCGCGGTAGCTCTCCAGGCTGACCTTGCCCTCAAGGGCATCGCGGATGATCGGCAAGTTGAACAACTCGTGGCGTTCCTGCTGGGTGGCGTCTTGCAAGGTGTCGAAAAAACTCATGATGCGGATTCCTCGGAAAAAACGGATTCAGTGAGCTGCGCCCGATAACGCTCGACGATGGCGTCGCGGCGCGGTCGGCCATTGGCGGTCAGCAAGCCATTGGCGGCGGTGAACGGTTGATCGAGACGAGTCCAGTGATGAACCTGGGCGTAATCGGGCAAGGCCTCGTTGGCCTGGGCCACGGCGGCGGCGAGCTCTTCATCGGTGCAGTCCGGCCGATGGGGCCAGAGCAGGGCGTGGTTGGTTGGCATCGCTTCGCCATAGACAAACGCCTGAGCGATGTGACGACGCTGAGTGAGTTCGGCCTCGACCCATTCCGGATTGACGTTGCGGCCGAAACTGGTAACGAACTGATGCTTCTTGCGCCCTTTGAGGTAGAGAAAACCTTCCGGGTCGAACTCGCCGAGATCGCCGGTCGGCCACCAATCATCACTGAAGGGGGCTTGCCCCAGATAGCCGAGCAGGGTTGAGCCCTTGACCAGCACTTCGCCGTCATCGGCCAGGCGAATCTCGACATGGGGCAGGGGCCGGCCGACACTGCCTGGGCGGCGCGCGCCTGGGCGATTGAGGCACACCACCGACGAGCATTCCGACAACCCGTAACCCTCATAGACCGGAATGCCTATGCGCTGGGCGCGATGCAATAATTCTTCGGAAACCCGCGCACCGCCCACAGCAGCAAAACGCAACGATTGGGGGTTGAATGCTTTTTGCTCGGCGGCGCTGGCCAGCATCAGCAGCAACTGCGGTACCAGGATCAGACTTTCCGGTTTTCGGGTGGCCAGACAACCCAACAGCCGCGGCACATCGACACCGCTGGCACCCTGAATGCCCAGGGTTTTCTGGCTCGGCACGCTCAAGGTCGCGCCGGCATACAGCGCGGCATAACAGCCGAGGTTTTCCAGCAGAATCGCCAGGGGCAGCAGCGCCAGGTGATGCCGCGGATCGGTGGGCTTGCTCGCCTGATCCAGTTCACGGGCCACCCGCAAAAGGCTCTCGGCGCTCAGGCACACGCCTTTGGGCGTGCCGGTGGTGCCTGAGGTGAAGGTCAGTTTGGCGGTGCCTTCGGGTATCAGGTTCGGGCCGCTGAAGGTGCGACGCCAGAATTCACCGTTTTTTTCGTAGCCCGCCCCTTGCAGTTCGGCCTCCAGTTCCGGTTCGGCAATCACCAGTTCGGCCTGGCTCTGTTGCAGGCAATGATTGCGTTGCGCCGGGCTGAAGAAGGGCGGCAACGTCAGGCAGGTCAGCCCTTCGAACAGGACGGCCAGGTCCCAGAGCATTGCCTCGGTGCCATTATCCAGGGCCAACGCGACCACTTTGACGTGCTCATCGCGCAGACGCTGTTGGCGGTACATGACCTCGGCGTACAGCGTGGCGTAGTCCAGTTTCAACTGATCGCCCCACAAGGCGATGGCGTTGGTCTTGCGTTCAGCGTGATTGCGCAGGGTCTGCTTGAACCGCTCCATTTCAGGCGACATGGGTGGACTCCTCAAGGGACGTCGGCAACCCCAGGCGATTGAACAGACCGATGTTGCGCAAATGGATGAAACCGGCGCGGATGTTGCCGACATGCACCCATGGCTGACTCTCGTAATAACTGCCCCAGAGGTGACGGTCGTCGCCCAGCCGCGCAGGGTCGGCGGCGCAGAGCGTTACCGGCTTCAAGCCCAGGCGATGAAAACTGTTCACCAGTCCGATGTTGCCGGTGAACGCCACCCATTCCAGCCCGCCCATGGCCAACAGGTAGGTGATGGCGATGATGCTCAAGCGTGCGCTGCCGGTATCGCTGGCGGCGAGGTTCCCCACCTCGACAATACCGGCCCGGTCCACGGGTTGACCGGCAGCGTCGCTGATCAGCGGATCAATGGCCTCGTCCAGGTAACGCTCCAGAAACAAGGGCTCGGCTCCGGCCAGTCGTACGCCGGCCACCGCACACAGCGTGCCTGACGCATCGCTCATGCCGAACAGCTGCGGCATGAATTGGCGGATGTCGGCGCCGTGGGCCTTTCGAAAACGCTGCTGGATAAAGGTTTCGAAAGCCGGACGCTGGGGATCGTCCGGCAAGGCTCTGGCCAGACTCATCTGCGGAGTTTCGGCTTGGCCGAAGTGCAGGGGCAGAGGGATGTTCCAGTCGAAATCGGGCATGGGCAAGAACGCCTCCCTGAGTAAGTTTGGGAGGAGTATCAAAGGCAATTCTTAACGGAGTCTGAAGGTGGACCTTCAGACTGTCTTAAGACTGGACGGGCAGGGTGGCGCCGGTCGGTTCGACGAAACCGGATCCAGGCTGTACGAAATGAATCGGCAGCCGCCACTGATCTTCACGAGGCCCTGTATGACCCGAGATTCAGCAGTACACCGGTATGGAAAACTCTCGATCACCTTGCACTGGCTGATGCTGGCGCTGTTCGTCGGTGTTTATGGCTGCATCGAGATCAAAGGATTGCTGCCCCGTGGGCATGCCTTGAGGGGCCTGTTTCTGGGGCTGCACGGCATATTCGGGTTGAGCATTTTTGCGCTGGTCTGGGTTCGCTTGCTCGGGCGCCTCACGCCCCGCCCACCGATTACCCCGGCCCCGCCCACTTGGCAGACGGGCGTCTCGCACCTCATGCACCTGGCGCTGTATGGGCTGATGATCGCTACGCCGCTACTGGCCTGGTTGATGCTGGCCGCCGGGGGCAAGCCGATGCCGTATTTCGGTTTTTTCCTGCCGGCGCCGGTGGCGGTTGATCCCGATCTGGCCAAGCAACTCAAGCATTGGCATGAATTGCTCGGCAGCACTGGCTACTGGTTGATTGGTTTGCACGCAGCGGCGGGGTTGTTCCATCACTATTGGGTCCGCGACAACACGCTCACGCGCATGCTGCCCGGGGGCTCTGGTGTGGGCGTCAATGAGCGTCAGCGATAATTCGGAATTGGGTGCTGGCCAAGCGTTCGCCATTTACCAGAATGTGCACCGCGTGCTGGCCGGCATAGTGCCTGCGGGTGGTCAGTTCCTTGATGTGCTGACTGCGGCTGATGGCTTCGCTGGCATTGTCGGACAGTGTGAGGGCTTTAAGTTTGAACACCTTTGCCGAGGTGCTGCCATTGGCTTTGACATAATCGATCGCGTAATCGATCACCAATCGCTGACTGTCCGGGACCGTGGACTTCACTCTGAAAGACAGGGTGATTTTCTCACCCAGGCGAATCACCGCCGGTTCGACCTTCACGTCAATGATTTCAACCTCGGGCTTGCCGCCTGCGCCAATGATTGCCAGCGCCCGCTTGTTACCTTGTTTGATCAAACTGCGCAGCGCGTGTCTGGCAATCCAAGCCGTATGCTTGTTGTCCAGCGACCAACCCTCGATCAGCGCCAGGACCCACTCGGGATGATCCTTGGTGATGTCGTTGAGGTGGTTGGCCACGGATTTGCGCACGTAGAGGCTGTCGTCGGCCTTGAGGTTGTCGAGGATCGCAGCCGCCAGTGTCGGGTCGGCCTGGACTTGTTCCAGGCGGAACGACCATGGCAGGCGCGGTCGGCTGCCTTCGCTCGCCAGGCGCCGGACGTGTTCGTTGTCATCCAGCGACCAATCGTGCATCAGCGCCAAGGAGCGTTCGATATCGCTGCGCAGAAAGTGCCGGATCGCAAATTCCGATGAGCCGAAGGACGTGAAATATTTGAGCGCATTCATCGACAGATCGAACGTGTGAGCGCCGTAGGTCGCGACGTAATGCGGCAAAAACATGCTGACGAAGGCGCTGTTCAGGCGCGGGGCGAGGGCACGCAGGACGTCCAGGGATTCTTCATAATCGAGTGGCAACACCGCGTGCAGGCATTCACTGACGCGGGCCATGCGTTGCATGACTGACAAATCCGCCAGACCGGTTTTGGCCAGTTTCAGGAAAGCCTTGGCATCGAAGCCGGGATAGACCGCGGTCATCTCGGTGGCGATGTGCGCGAGGCGTTCGGCGTTGAAGATTTCCTTCAGGGCGGGGGAGGTCTGGTCAGTCATCGTGGATTCCTTGTCAGATGATCATTCCCACGCTCTGCGTGGGAATGCATTCCGTGACGCTCTGCGTCACATTTCAAGAGCGGACGCAGAGCGTCCATGGCGGCATTCCCACGCGGAGCGCGGGAACGATCTGGTTCAAACCTTACCCGCTTCCTCTTCCAGCTGATCCGACTCAAACAGTTTTGCCAATTCCGCCCGCGCCTCCTGCGCCGTTTGCATCACCTTGGCCGCATCGTCATACACCGCATGCTGGGCTTCCAGCACCTGTTCATCGTGATGGGTAAAGCGCTTGATCCGTGCATCTGCCTGGGCCTGCGTCAGGCCCAGTCCGACCAACGTCCGCCGGGTCATTTCCAGGCTGGAGTAATAGGTTTCCCGCACGGCCTGAGCCCCGACATCCACCAGCCGGTGCACATGCTGACGGTTACGGGCGCGGGCGATGATTTTGATGTGCGGGTAGAGCTTGTGCACCACCTCGGCCGTCTTGATATTGGTGTCCGGATCATCGGTGGCAATCACGAAAAATTCCGCTTGCTCGACCTTGGCGGCGCTGAGGATTTCCGGGCGCATCGGGTCGCCATAGAACACCGGCACGCCGCCGAAGCTGCGGGACAGTTCGATGGTTTCCACCGAGGTGTCGAGGGCGATGAACTTGATGTTCTGCGCCCGCAGAATCCGCGCCACGATTTGCCCCATACGGCCCATGCCGGCAATGACCACGCGGGGCGTGTCGGCGTCGATTTCGCGGAACTTCTGTGGCACTTCCACCGGTTGAACCTTGGGTTTGACCAGTCGTGCGCAGGCCAGCAGCAACAGCGGTGTCAACGCCATCGACAGGGTGATGGTCAGCACCAGCAAGTCGTACAGGCGCGGCTCGAACAGCCCCTGATCCCGGCCGATCTTGAACACCACGAAGGCAAACTCACCACCGGCCGCCAGCACGATGCCCAAGCGAATCGCATTGACCTTGCCCAGGCCCCCGGCCAGTCGACCGACCACAAACAGCAGCGGCAACTTGATCGCGATCAGCAGCAGGGTCAGCCCCAGCACCGCCAATGGCGTGCTTAGAAGCAGGCTCAAATTCGCACTCATGCCGACACTGATGAAAAACAGCCCCAGCAGCAGCCCCTTGAACGGCTCGATCTGCGCTTCCAGTTCGTGACGGTATTCGGAGTCCGCCAGCAGCAAACCGGCGAGGAACGCGCCGAGTGCCATGGACACACCGGCCAGGTCCATCAGCCATGCCGTGCCGATGACCACCAGCAAGGCCGTGGCAGTGGACACCTCCGGCAGACCGGTCTTGGCCACCACGCGAAACACCGGTCGCAATAGATAGCGCCCGCCGATCACCACCACCGCAATACTGCCCAGCACCCGCAAGCCATGGTTCACATCTGCGGTGGCGCTGCTGGTGTGATCACCGCCGGCCAGCAGCGGCACCATTGCGATCAACGGGATCGCGGCGATGTCCTGGAACAGCAAAATCGCGAACGCCAACCGCCCATGGGGGCTGGTCAATTCCTTGCGCTCGGCCAGGCTTTGCAAGCCAAACGCAGTGGATGACAACGCCAGGCCCAGGCCCAGCACGATGGCACTGTTCAGGGATTGGCCGAACACGAACAACGCCAGCACGCCAATCACCGAGCCGGTCAGCAGCACCTGCGCCAGACCCACGCCGAACACCGATCTGCGCATCACCCACAAACGTCGCGGCGACAGCTCAAGACCGATGATGAACAGCAGCAACACCACCCCGAGTTCGGAAATATGGAGGACGCTTTGCGGGTTGCCAATCAAGCCCAGCACCGACGGCCCGATGATCACCCCGGCAAACAGATAACCGAGCACCGCCCCCAGTTGCAGGCGCTTGGCCAAAGGGACGGTGAGCACCGCCGCGAACAAAAAGACGACAGCGGCTTGTAAAAGGTTGCCTTCGTGGGGCATGACGAACTCCTGGGTGGTGCAGGCGAGAGCGGCGCTCGCCCGATTTCAGCGGGGCGTCAGGATAAAGGCTGACGTCCGTTCAGTCAGCAACGAGGTGGCTGAACGAGCTCAGGGCTCAGTGGGGCCATTGTTCAAGCAGGATTGAAACGAACTTCTCCGCTGCCGGCGATAACGATGCGCCTCGACGGTACACCAGGCCAAGTGTCCGGTTCACCACGGGGTCAGTCAGCGGGATGCTCACCAGTGTCGGGTGATCCGCCGCCGGCATCGCAAGGCTCGGCATGGCGGAAACCCCTAGCCCGGCTTCGACCATGCCCAGCGAGGTGGACAAATGCTGCACTTCATAAAACCACTGCGGGCGCCAGCTCAAGCCCGACAGGGCGTGGTCCAGCAACATGCGGTTGCCGCTCAGGCGACCGACGCCGATCAACCGGTAATCGCTCAGTTCGGACCAGGTCACGGACGTCCGCTGGGCCAGCTCATGGTCACGACGGCAGGCCAGGACAAAGGGTTCGTTGACCAGTGAAACGAATTCGATGTCCGGGTGCTGGCCGCTCATCATGTTGATGCCGAAGTCGGCTTCCCCTCGCAACACTGCTTCGAGCCCTTCATTGGCGCTGAGGTCGAGCAAGCGGATGCGGATTTTCGGATAGCGCTGGTTATAAAGACGAATCACCGACGGCAGGAAGTAAAACGCAGCGGTTGGAATGCAGGCCAGGGTCACCTGACCGATTTGCCGTTCGGCCAGCTCACGGATGTTCAGGATCGAGTCGTCGAAGTCATCCAGTAATCGACGAGCCTTGGGCAGGAAGTCGCGGCCGACGCTGGTCAGGCTGACCTTGCGTGTGGTGCGATCGAGCAACGTAGTCCCTAAACCCTCCTCAAGTTTTTTTATCCGTCGGCTCAAGGCTGGTTGCGACAGATGCAGTGCATCGGCAGCTTCGTGAAAACTCCCCAGTTCGGCGATTTTCACGAAAGATCGGATGTCCTGAAGCTCATATTCCATGTTTTATCTCGTTGGGGGAGGGCGTTGGATCACGTTCTTGAACGTTAAAACTTTCTTTTGTGAAACGCAATAATTGCTCCGATCTTTGCATTGGAAACACAATTACTTCCCTGTCACTCTTGTTTGCAAGACATCAATTACCCCGATTGATTAACAAGAGTTAGTGGCCATGCAACGAATTCCTTGTGTGCTGATGCGCGGTGGTACCTCAAAGGGACCGGTATTTCTCGCCTGGGATCTGCCGGTTTCGGTTGAAGAGCGCGATGAATTGTTGCTCTCGGTGATGGGCTCCGGTCACGAACTGGAGATCGACGGCATCGGCGGCGGCAGCCCGCAGACCAGCAAGGTTGCCATCGTCAGCCCCTCGTTACATCCCGATGCCGATGTTGATTACCTGTTCGTTCAGGTCATGGTGTCCCAGCGTCGGGTGGATACCGCCCCGAACTGCGGCAACATGCTCTGCGCGGTCGGGCCGTTTGCCATCGAGCAGGGCCTGGTCAAGGCGACCGATGAACTGACTCGCGTGCGGATTCGCAATCTCAACACCGGCACCTTCGTCACCTCTGATGTGCAGACACCAAACGGCAAAGTCAGCTATGAAGGCGACACCGCGATCGATGGCGTGCCTGGCACCGCGGCACCGGTTCAACTGACATTCCTTGACGCGGCGGGCAGCAAGACCGGCAAGCTGTTTCCAACCGGCAGCACCCAGGACTGGTTCGACGACATTCCGGTGACCTGCATCGACATGGCCATGCCGATGCTGATCATCGAGGCGCGTCACCTGGGCAAACGCGGCGATGAAACGCCGGCCGAACTGGATGCCGACAAAGACTTCATGCACCGTCTCGAAGCCCTGCGGCTGCGGGCCGGCATGGCCATGGGCCTGGGCGACGTCAGCGACAAGGTCATCCCCAAGCCTGTACTGGTTGCACCGGCCAAGGCCGGTGGCACGTTGCAGGTTCGTTACTTCATGCCGCATAACTGCCACCGTGCGCTGGCCATTACCGGTTCCATCGGTCTGGCCACCGCGTGTGTCACTGAAGGCAGCGTTGTGGCACACATGCTCGGTCATACCGGTGGGCCGCGTCTGCAACAGGTGCGGATCGAGCACCCGAGCGGCGGCATCGATGTCGTATTGTCCTACACCGGTGAGAACGGTGAGACAATCCGCGCCTCCGTTGTTCGTACCGCCCGAAGGCTGTTTTCCGGCTTTGTGTATGCCCCGGTTTCCCAACGGCTCGCCGGGTAGCCTTCCCGCGCAGTCACTGTCGTTTTTGCATCAGAACAATTCTAAAAATGGGTGATGCCATGAAAGTTGTTAAATCGCTCTACTTCCAGATCCTCTGCGCCGTGCTGCTGGGCGTCGTGGTCGGACACTTCTGGGCTCAGCAGGCCATTGCCCTCAAGCCGTTGGGTGATGCCTTCATCAAGCTGATCAAAATGATGATTGCGCCGGTGGTGTTCTGCACTATCGTCACCGGCATCGCCGGGATGAGCGACAAACGCTCCCTTGGCCGCTTGCTGAGCAAGACCATGCTGCTGTTTCTCGGGCTGACGGTGATCAGTCTGATCATCGGCCTGGTTGCGGTCTACGTGTTCAAGCCGGGCGCGGGCATGAACATCGATCCGAGCCATTTGAGTACGGCGGGCCTGTCTCAATACACCGAGTCTGCGGCGAAGCTTGGGGTGGTCGAGTTTTTCATGCACATCATCCCCGACACCTTTATAGGTGCGTTCAGTAAAGGTGAAGTGCTGCCGGTGTTGTTTATCGCGGTGCTGTGCGGTTTCGCCCTGTCTTCCCTGGGGGAACGTGGCAAGCCAGTGCTCGACGTACTGGAAGCGGCATCGCAGATGGTCTTCAAGATTTTTTCCTACCTGATGCGTTTTGCGCCGATCGGTGCCTTCGGGGCACTGGCGTTCACCGTCGGACAGTACGGCATCACCTCGCTGGGTTCGCTGGCAAAGTTGATCATGACCTTGTACATCGCCTGCGCCTTCTTCGTCTTTGTGGTGCTGGGAGGCATTTGCCGCGCCCACGGCTTCAGCCTGTGGAAGCTGTTGCGTTACCTGCGCGAAGAATTCCTGGTGGTGTTGGGAACGTCCTCCACTGAGCCGGTCATGCCACGCATGCTGGAGAAACTTCAGGCCCTGGGTTGCAGCAAGGGTGTAGTGGGGCTGGTGCTGCCGACGGGGTACTCGTTCAACCTCGATGGCACGGCGATCTACCTGTCTCTGGCGGCAATTTTCATTGCCCAGGCCTGCAACATCGACCTGACCATGACCCAAACCTTGACCATGCTGGCGATCATGCTGCTGTCGTCCAAGGGCGCGGCAGGGGTGACTGGCAGCGGTTTCGTGGCACTGGTTTCCACGCTCACGGTGATCCATGACATTCCGCTGGCAGGCCTGGCGCTGTTGATCGGGATCGACCGTTTCATGTCTGAAGCGCGGGCCTTGACCAGCCTGGCGAGTAACGCCGTGGCGACCGTGGTGATCTCTATCTCCGAGAGCGCCTGCGACCGTCAGGTCTTGCTCGATACCCTGGACGGTAAAACACCAGCTGTCCCGGAGGGCGATCAAACCTGGGACCGCGTCGGGACCACCACGCACATTTAGTACTGCGTAAGCGCTGCAAACACTAACCTTTTTACTACCTGCTGCCGGGCGTCGCCGATCGCGTCGCCTGGCGGGCTCGGGGTCGTTCGCCTGCGCGTCGGCCACGCATTCCATAACAACAAGAGAGTTGCCCTATGCTCGCCTTACTCGGTTTGGCCATGGTGGTTGTGTTCACCTTCCTGATCATGACCAAGCGTCTGTCACCGATCGTTGCATTGACCATTGTTCCGATCGTCTTTGCAGTCATCGGCGGTTTTGGTGGAACCACCGGTAAAATGATGCTCGACGGTCTGAAAATGGTTGCCCCGTCGGCAGCGCTGCTGCTGTTCGCAATTCTGTTTTTCGGTTTGATGATCGACTCGGGGCTGTTCGATCCGCTGATCCGCAAGATTCTCAAGCGGGTCAACGGCGACCCGATGAAAATCGCGGTCGGCACTGCGCTGCTGTCGCTGACTGTCGCCCTGGACGGTGACGGCACGACCACTTACATGATCACCTGCGCGGCGATGCTGCCGTTGTACAAGCGCATCGGCATGAACCCGATGATTCTGGCGACCATTTCCATGCTGTCGCTGAGCATCATGAGCGGCATGACCCCTTGGGGCGGCCCGGCGACCCGGGCGATTGCCGCGCTGGGGCTGGATGCCGGGGCGTACTTTGTTCCGTTGTTGCCCACCATGATCGGCGGCGCTGCGTGGGTGGTATTCACCGCGTTCCTGCTGGGCCGCGCCGAGCGTAAACGCATTGGCAACGTCCAGCTGCAAAGCGGCGGGAGTGATTGCTACATCAAGGCGATTCTTGAGGACACGCCGCACAAACGCCCGAAACTGGCCTATGTCAACCTGATGCTGGTGACGGCGGTGATGGTCGCGCTGGTGATGGGGATCATGCACTCGGCAATCCTGTTTCTGATTGGCTTCGTGCTGGCGCTGATGATCAACTATCCGCAACTGGACATTCAGAAAGAACGCATCCTCGCACACTCCGGCAACGCCATGACTGTGGTCCTGCTGGTGTTTGCGGCTGGTATTTTTGCCGGGATTTTCTCTGGAACCAAAATGGTCGACGCATTGGCGCAAACCCTGGTGGACTGGATTCCACCGTCCTGGGGGCACCTATTCCCGCTGGTGGTGGCGATCACCAGCATGCCGTTGACCTTCGTGCTGTCCAATGATGCCTATTACTTCGGTGTGGTACCGATCCTCGCCAACGCGGCGGCAGCCTACGGGATCGACCCGGTGGAAATCGCCCGGGCGTCGATTCTTGGCCAACCGGTGCACTTGATGAGCCCGCTGGTGGCCTCGACCCTGTTGCTGGTGGGGATGGTCGATCGCGACCTGGGCGACTTCCAGCGCGCCACCTTCAAATGGGCGGTGCTCACTTCCCTGGTGGTCACAGCTTTAGCCCTGCTGACCGGTGCCTTGACGCTGTTCTCCTGATTCACCCCTGACTCGCCGCTGATAGAACTCCACGCTCCCGACGGCGGGCGCGCGGTCACGTGCATTCTTAAAACAACAATATGAGTAGTTCGACATGACCCATTTCCTGACTCGCGGGGCTTTTCTTCCTCTTCTGGGCGTGTTGCCGATGGCCACTGCCGGTGCGAGTGATTTCATCGACGACAGCAAGTTGAAGCTGCAACTGCGCAACGTCTATTTCAACGAAAACTTTCGCGATGAACATGGCTTGAGTGCGCGTTCGGCCAGAACCGCCAAAAGTGAGCGCACCGAGTGGGCCCAGGGTTTCCTGCTGGATTTCCAGTCGGGGTTCACCCCCGGCACTATCGGTTTCGGGGTCGACGCATTGGGCCTGCTGGGTGTCAAACTCGATTCCGGGCGTGGCCGCAGTGGCACCGGTCTGTTGCCGGTACACGATGACGGCCGCGCCGCCGATGAGTTTGCCAGTGCCGGGGCTGCGGCCAAGGTCAAACTGGCCAAGACCACCCTCAAATACGGCACTCTGCTGCCCAAAACGCCGGTACTGATCTACAACGATGCGCGTTTGCTGCCGCAGACCTACGAGGGTGGACAAGTCACCAGCACCGATATCGAAAACCTGACCCTGACTGGCGGTCATCTGGACCGATTCAAACTTCGCGATTCGACCGATAGCGTGTCGATTGTTCCTGACGGTTATTCAGGCGACAAAGGTGGCGATTTCAACTACGCCGGTGGTGATTACAAACTCGGCAAGAACACCCGTCTGAGTTACTTCTACGGTGAACTGGAAAACTTCTATCGCCAGAACTTTGCCGGCATCCAGCACGATCTGCCATTGGGTCCCGGGGTGTTGACCGGCGACTTGCGCTATTTCAACAGCCATGACGCGGGCCGTGCCTACGCCTCGAAAATCGATAACGACATGCTCAGCGGTCAGCTGACCTACGCGGTGGCGGGGCACACCTTTGGCGGCGGTTATCAACAACTCAGCGGTGACGCCGGGCTGCCGTACATCAGCGGTGCGACGGTGTACTCGTTCAGCAACGTCGGCATCGGCAAGTTCATCGAAGAGGACGAGAAGACCTGGATGCTCAGCTACGGTTACGACTTTGCGCCGATGGGCATGCCCGGGCTGACGTTCATGACCCGCTATCTCAAAGGCAACGACGGCAAGTCCGACACCAACATCAAAGAGTCCGAACGCGACACGGAACTGGCTTATGTGGTCCAGAGCGGCACGTTCAAGGGGGTTGGCGTGAAGCTGCGCAACTATGTCTACCGCTCGGACTTCGCGCGTGGACGTGACAGCAACCGGATCTATTTCACTTACGACATTGCTCTCTGGTAACGGCGCCGGAAGGTGCTCGCAGCAGGCTGCGGGCGCCTTTTCAGTTAGCAGTCCAGGTCGCGCGACGAAGGAAACCGGATATGTCATTTAAACGAAAAATACTGCTGCTCACGTTACTTCCCGTGGTGTTGTTCGCAGTGGTATTGAGTATCACCACCAGCAAGATTCTGCTGTCGTTGGCGGAGCAGGAAGTCACGCAAACCCGCGATCGGTTGCTGGCCGAGAGTCGGGCCAGGCTCGAAGATTATGCAAGCATCGCCCGCAGTTCCATAGCAGGGTTGTATAACAACGCAAACAGTGGCGACCTGCAAAGTCGGGCCCTGGCTATCAGCCAACTGTCGAAAATGAAGTATGGCGATGACGGCTACTTCATCGGCTACGACAGTCAAGTCGTGCGCCTGTTTCGCGGTGAAAGCAGCGAAGGTGTGGGTACCAACATGAGCGATCGAAAGGACCGCGACGGGGTTTATCTGAATCGCGAGATGGTCGCGGCAGCAAAGAACGACTCGCACTACGTCAACTACGCCGGGGCCTTGGTCAATACCGATAAAGTTGTGCCGAAACTGGCCTACAGTTTTTTCCTGCCCAAATGGGACATGGTAGTGGTCACTGCCGTCAATCTGGACAGCATTGAAACCCAGGTGGCGCAGGTTCGTGCGGACATCGACCGACGGGTGAACAGTATTGTTTACGGGATCATCATGGTGGCCGTGGTGTTGCTGGCAATTATTGGCGTATTGGCGCTGCTATTGGTCAATGCCGGCCTGCGGCCGCTGACACTGATCCGCGACAGTCTTGACGAGATTGCTGCCGGTGAGGGGGATTTGACCCGACGCTTACCCGTCGGCAGCCAGGATGAGTTCGGCCAGTTGGCCGGTTCATTCAACGCTTTTATCGGCAAAATTCATGGGTTGGTCAGTCAAATCGTGGCAATGACCGGGCAATTGAGCAACGCTGTCGGGCAAGTGGCCAAGCAGGCCCGGCATATGGACCTGGCCATGGAGCAGCAGCGTCAGGAGACCGATCAAGTAGCGGCGGCGATCAATCAAATGTCGTCGGCGGCGCAGGAAGTCGCGGTCAGTGCTCAGAGTGCATCGGACGCGGCCATGGAAACCGATCAGCAGACTCGACGCGCCCGGCAAGTGGTCGACGGCAGCATTGCTCGTATTCAGGGACTGACGTTGGACCTGGGACGCAGCGGTGCGTCTCTGGACAGCCTGCAAAGCGACGTTTCGGCAATTGTCACGGTGCTCGATGTCATCCGTTCGATTGCCGAGCAGACCAATCTCCTGGCCCTGAATGCGGCCATCGAGGCCGCCCGTGCCGGTGATGCCGGGCGAGGTTTTGCGGTGGTTGCCGACGAGGTACGTGCTCTTGCCAGTCGTACCCAGCAAAGCACCCAGGAAATTCAGGCGATGATCGAGCGCCTCAAGCGAGCCACCAGCATCGTCGTGACCTCAATGCATCAATCCGGTGAAGCCGGGGAGGGGGCCAGCACTCAGGCTTATCAGGCCGGTGAGTCGTTGGGCAACATCGTCGAATTAATCGCCACTATCAACAGCATGAACGCGCACATCGCCAGTGCTGCGGAGGAGCAAACTTCGGTGGCGGAGGAGATTAACCGCAGCGTGCATCAAATCGCCCGGGCAATCGACAGCGTTGCCGATGAAACCCAGCGTGGCGTGCAGACGGTCAATGACCTCCACGGCATTGGGCGCGGCCTCGAAGTCCTGGTCAAACAGTTCAAGATCTGAGGCGCCTGCATCAGACCCGGCTCACCGTCTGACCGCCCAACCGATACTGATTATTCCCGCTTCGCTTGGCCTCATACATCGCCAGGTCGGCAATGTGAATCAACCGGTCCATGCTCGGTGCATGGTCCGGGAACACCGCGACCCCAAGGCTGCTGCCGATGTGGCGCTGGTCGTTGCCGATGGTCACCGGCGGTGCGAGTTCGATGAAGATTTTCTGGCAGATGCTGCGGGCTTCGTCTTGCAGGCTGTTGCCTTGGGGAAGTCCTTGCAGGATGACCACGAACTCGTCGCCGCCGATCCGGGCAACGGTGTCGGTTGAACGCAGGATTTTCTTCAGGCGTGTCGCGGTGGTGATCAGCACGCGGTCGCCAGCGGCATGGCCGTAGTGGTCGTTGATCGCCTTGAACCCATTGAGGTCGACAAACACCAGCGCCACCCGCGTGGCGCTGAGGCGGGCCTGCTCCAGGGCGTAGGACAAGCGTTCTTCGAGTACCAGGCGATTGGGCAGGCCGGTCAGCGGGTCGTAATGGGCCAAGTGTTGCAGATAACTGGCGGAGGCTTTTTCTTCGGTGATGTCGCGGACCACGCCCATCATCTTGATCGTTGCGTCATGCTCATTCTTGACCACATTGCCGGTCTCCCGCAGCCAGCGGATGCTGCCATCCGGCCAGACCACGCGGTATTCCTCGTCGTGGTTTTCGCCGGTTTCCAGGCAACGCAATTCACCGGCGCGGACCTTGGCCCGGTCGTCCGGGTGCACACAGGAACAGAACAGGGCGTAGGAGGGCGTCACCTCGCCGATCTTGAACCCGAACATCCCGTAGATTGCATCCGACCAATAGAGCTTGTCGGTATCAACCTCCCAGTCCCAGGTGCCGATGCGGGCGAAGTATTGGCTGCGTTTGAAACGCTCGGCGTCGCCCTCCTGGTGGATGCTTCGTCCTTCGGTGAGGCTGTCGATCAGCGCACGGCACTCGGCCAACTGCTTTTGCAACGAACGATCGCGCCAGATCAGCGCGATGATCAGCGCAAAGGTCAGTGAGCCGATGGTGATATCGATCCAGAGCTGACTCATTGAGGAATTGCGCTCATGGTGTATCGAACCGTGGGGGAGGTGGCGGGTATATTAAGGCTCTGTACGAAAAACTGCCTGCGTGTCGATCATGCTGCGTTAAAAACAGCCTCGGAATGCTCATTTACAACCCGTAAACTCCGCTTCATCGCCAGTTTTTGCCTTGCCTGATCGACACTTGGCGACTTTTCGTACAGACCCT
The DNA here is from genome assembly GCF_030687935.1 of Pseudomonas cucumis. Taxonomy (GTDB): domain Bacteria; phylum Pseudomonadota; class Gammaproteobacteria; order Pseudomonadales; family Pseudomonadaceae; genus Aquipseudomonas; species Aquipseudomonas cucumis. Next base: position 2,649,346 of record NZ_CP117454.1, read on the forward strand.
GGCAAGCAGGAGGTGGGTCAGTGCGCCACTGACGGTTGGGTCGCGACCGAGACGGTGAAGGTCACGACAATCAGCACGACGAGTACCCAGAACATCACCATGACTGTCAGCATGACGACCTTCAGGCTTTGATAAAGCCAGCGCAACCAATGGCCTTCGGGTTTTGCTTCTGAGCGGGTTCTGAGTACGCCTTTCAAATAGAAGCCGAGGAGGGCCAGCAATGCGCCATCAATCAACAGCGCAGGCAGGCCGGCTTCGGGGAAAATGCTTCCCCACCGATAGAATGACGATCGGCTCAAGAACACCACATAACAAATGAGGCTGCCGTAGGGGATGGCTCTCCACCATTTACCGGCCAGCGCTCCGACCATCAGGCACATAATCACCATGAACGGGTTGAGGAGAATATGGATCATCCACTCCAGTACGTTGGGGAAGTAGCCCGGGGAATGGATGCTGCGCCAGATGTGTTCAAACATTGTTCAGGCTCCTGCCTTCTATGGAGTAAGTGCTGCTTCGGTGCTTCCGTGCCGCTGCACGGTATCGGCGTATTGTCGGGTTACATAAGTCCTGTTGTGTAAATTAGGGGCTGTACGAAAAGTCGCCGAGTGGCGATCAGGCAGTTTTCGTACAGTGCCTGGTTCACGACCACTGCCAGATACAAAGCGAAACGGTTGCCAATAGCCTGCATTTCTGGGAAAACGGCGCCCATCAAGCCCGTCCGGGCAAGCGTACAGATTGAGTGAATGTCATGAATGATGAGTTGCAGGTAATCGACCTTGAAGTGGGCGACGGCAAAGCCGCCGTCAAAGGCGCGCTGATCACCACCCAATATCGCGGGTGGCTGGAAGATGGCACTGAATTCGATTCTTCCTACAGCCGGGGTAAACCTTTCCAGTGCGTGATTGGCACGGGACGGGTGATCAAGGGCTGGGATCAAGGAATCATGGGCATGCAGGTTGGCGGTAAACGCAAGCTGCTGGTGCCGGCGCATCTGGCCTATGGCGAGCGCTCGATGGGGGCGATTACGCCGAATTCGAATCTGATTTTCGAGATTGAATTGCTGGAAGTGCTGACGCGGGATGATTGATGGGCGAGTGAACTGAAACGACAAAACCCGCTGTCTCTGTGAGGAGATAGCGGGTTTTTTGATCGTTCCCACGCGCAGCAAAGGAATGCCTCACCGGACGCTCTGCGTCCGCTCTTTGGGACGCAGAGCGTCCCTGGCTGCATTCCCACGCAGAGCTTGGGAACGATCGGTGACGGCGGCTATTGCTGCGGGTCGATGTTCTTCAGCGCCGGTTCACGGCCAGTACCCTTTTGCTGATGGGCGAGTCAGGTGAATGTCTCAATATCATCAAGAGTGTCCGCAACAGTCCCTTCCAGGGAGGGGAATTTCCCCTTCACCTTCTCAAGGGCCGGGCGCACAGCACCCATGTCCAGATCAGCATGTCTGCGGGCTATGTGACCGAGCGCGGTGATGGCAGATGCTGCAACCGATTCGGACTCACTCTCGAGGTATTTCAGGCAGGTGTTCTGAGCCCAGGTCTTGTCTTGCTCATTCAGGCCAATAGAAATCAATGCGGCGGCAACCTTGGTTTCTACGTCGCTAGCTAGAAGCCTCGTCGCTTCCTCATGGCTCATTGTCGGATCTTGGTAGAGAAGGCTCACTTTTTAACTCCCTGAATGTTGCCTTTATGATCGGTTTTTCCTGCCTTGATCAGAGCATTTTGATCGTTCCCACGCTCCGCGTGGGAATGCCTCACCGGACGCTCTGCGTCCACTCTTTGGGACGCTCTGCGTCCCTGGCTGCATTCCCACGCAGAGCGTGGGAACGATCGGTCAACCTGACTTGCCAACCGCGGTTGCATCGGTAACCATGCACGCCATATAGGGGTAGGGGGTATACGTATGTCGCACATCCACGAACACAAAGACGACCTGCTAAATCGTGTCCGGCGTATTGCCGGTCAGGTCCAGGCGGTGGAGCGGGCGCTGGAGTCCGACGCCGAATGCGCCAAAACCTTACATCTGGTCGCGGCGATCCGCGGAGCGGTCAATGGTCTGATGGATCAGTTTATCGACGCCCACGCCCGTGAACATGTGGCGCATCCCGGACTCAGCGATGAAGCCCGCGCCGAAGGCGTTGAAGACTTGTTGCAAGCCATCCGCCGTTACTCGAAATAGAGGCCAGCCCCATGACACTGACACCTCAGGCTTCGCGTTATACCCACGACCACCTGTTTCTGGGCGCCGCCCACGATGAGAACGCGCGCCGCACGTTGTGGGTGGTGGCGCTGACCTTCGTGATGATGATTGGCGAGATTGCCGCCGGTTACATCACCGGTTCCATGGCGCTGCTGGCGGACGGTTTTCATATGGCGACTCACGTCGGGGCCTTGGGCATTGCCGCGGCGGCCTACGGTTTTGCCAGGCGGCATGCCAACAACTCGCGCTTCAGTTTCGGTACCGGCAAGGTCGGGGACCTGGCAGGTTTTGCTTCTGCCATCGTGCTGGGCCTGGTGTCGATCGGCATCGCCGGCGAATCCATTGTGCGGCTATTACAGCCGACTGCCGTGGCCTTTACCGAAGCGACGGTGATTGCGGTGGTAGGGCTGGCGGTGAACATCGTCAGTGCGTTTCTGTTGTCGGGCAATCATGGACATCACGGCCATGATCATCATGATCACAGTCATGCCCACGCTCATCATCACGACAACAACCTGCGTTCGGCGTATTTGCATGTCCTGGCCGATGCGTTGACCTCGGTGCTGGCCATCGTGGCATTGTTAGCCGGGCGCTACCTGGGCTGGGTCTGGCTGGACCCGGTGATGGGGATTGTTGGTGCCATCGTAATCGCGAGATGGGCATATGGCTTGATGCGTGACAGCGCCGCCGTGTTACTCGACACCACCGATGAACACGTCGCCGCCGAAATTCGTGAGTTGCTCGAATCGGCGGACGATGTTCGCATCAGTGACCTTCACGTCTGGCAAGTCGGCCCTCAGGCGCGGGCGGCGATTGTCAGTGTCGTGGCCGTGGCGGGTGTCAGTGCCGACGCAATTCGCGAACGCCTGGCGCCGGTTCATGAGTTGTCTCACCTGACGATCGAGCATCGCCACGCTTGAAGTGTCTTTCAGGCAAAGAGCGGAATGCGGCCGTTCAGGGAAGGGCGGTAGTGCCAGGTCAACCGGTCCAGCGCGGGTTTCATGGTCAGAATTTTGCTCAGCGTCGCACTGGCAATGCTCATGGCCAGCACCTGTCCCGGACATTGATGACGCCCCGCGCCGAAAGTGAAGCTGCGACGGTTCGGGCGGTCGAGCAGGAACGTATCGGGATCGTCATTAAGCTGCGGATCGCGATTGGCCGAAGCCAGCAGCACCAGGATGACGTCGCCGGGGTTCAGGCTTATGCCGTCGATTTCACACGGTGCGGCAACGAAACGGCGGGTGTTTTGCACCGACGGGTCGAAGCGCTGGACTTCAGCGATCAGGTCATCAACTGGAGCCGAATCCAACTGTGGGTTTCGAATCAACGCCAATAGCGCATTGCCGATCAGCCCGGCAGTGGCTTCACAGGTCTGGGAGAAAAGGCCAATCAGGTTGGCGATCAAGGTTTCAGGATCGGTCGATGTCGCCGCGAAACGCTGCCGGATACCGGTGAGCAAGGTGCTTCGATTGTTCGGGTCGTCCAGAAGCTCGATGAAATAACCCTTCAGCTGTTCCGCCGCGACATGGGCAGCGTCCAGTTGCGCCTGATCGCTGAGTGGCGACAGGCAGGCGACGAAGTCGGCGGTCAGCTCGCTGATGGCCCGGCCCTGAGCCGGAGAGAACCCCAGCAACGCCGCCACCACACAGACTGGCCCGCGAAACATCGCCGCGTACAGCCCATCGGCGCCCGGAGTGATCAACCGAGCGCCGACCAATTCGTTGACCACGTTCACGTCAATCAACGTCAGTCCCGGCTCAATCGCCGCCCTCGGGCAACGCTGCCGCTCACCCTCGTTCATCCGCATTAACTGACCGAACACCTTGCCGGCCATGCCTTGGGCAATACTCTTGGGCACTGGCTCATGGGACGGGCGCACATGACAATCCGGATGCGCCAGCACGGCGGCAGCGGCTCGGGCGCTACTGGCGACCCACAATTTCAGTCCCTGATGAAAAACCAGCCCACCCTCGGCGCGCAATTGCGCGTAGTAAGGGTAAGGATCGGCGTGAGTCGCAGCGATGATCGGGTCCATGGGTCGCAGCCTTATCGATGGTTGAAAAGTGTTGCTACTATCTCCAGTCCGAAAGGGCCTTGATTCGTCCGGGAGCGAAATATGAACGCAGAACAACATGACGTCGGCGTTTCTCAAGTGGCCGCAGCGATTGCCGAGCCTGCGCGGACGAAAATCCTCTGCTCGTTGATGGACGGCCACGCCCGCACCAGCACCGAGTTGGCGACGATTGCCCAAGTCAGCGCTTCGACCGCCAGCGCGCACCTGGCCAAGCTCAAGGAATTGGCGCTGGTGCGTTTGCACGTTCAGGGCCGCCATCGCTATTACAGCCTCGCGGACAAGCGCGTGGCCCAGGCCCTGGAAGCGTTGATGGTGATCGGCCAGAACGCTGTGCCAATGTTCAACCCGCGCACCCCGGACCGCCTGCAATTCGCCCGCACCTGCTACGACCACATGGCCGGCACGTTGGCAGTGGTGCTGCATGACCGGATGATCGAAGCGGGGTGGTTGCTGGAAACCGATGAGCAGGCTTATCGACTGAGCGACAGCGGCGAAGCGTTGTTCGAAGGGTTGGGTATCGACGTCAATAACCTCAGCACCTTGCGCCGTCGCTTCGCCTGCCCGTGCCTGGACTGGAGCATGCGCCGGCCGCATCTGGGCGGTGCCTTGGGCGCGACGTTGCTGCAAACGGCGATCAAACGCAAATGGGTGACGCAGGATCTGGACAGCAGGGCTTTGGCGTTGACGGCGGTGGGGCGCAAGGAACTCAGTCGCTGGTTCGCCGTTGAGCTGCCGGTTCAGGTGACGACAGCACAACCCGCGCCTACCGAGAACAGGCGCCGCGCGATCGCCAGTCCTGTGGCTTAGCGACTCGACGACGCCATGAGCACGCCAAAGCCTGCGAAGGTCACGCCCGAGACTTTCGCGGTCAGCCAGGAACCCTTCGGGCTCGATAACCAGCCTTTGGCGGCATTGGCGAGCAAGGCATAGCTGCCATGCACCAGAATCACCAGTACGCCATAAGTAGCGACTAGCTTTATGAACTGGGTGTAGAAGTGCGCCGAGGTGTCGATGAATTGCGGGAACACCGCCAGAAAGAAAAACACCGCCTTGGGGTTCAATAGCTGCATCGAAGCCGCTTCAAGGAAGCGATAGCCAGGGCTTGAGGGGCGCGTTTCAAGCAGCGTGCTGAAACGATCCGAGCGCCAGCTTTTGTAGCCCAGGTACAACAAATAGGCGGCCCCTGCGTACTTCAACGCGGTAAAGGCGTTCGCCGAGGTGCTGAGTATCAGGCCAACACTGGTGGCGCTGATGGCGGCGACCACAAACGCCCCCGACGCGATCCCCAGAATGCCCGGCACCGCCCCCGTCCAGCCGTGGCGCACTGCGTTGGACAGGGTCAGGACCACGCCAGGCCCCGGGCTCAAAATGGTCAGGGTGGCGAAAAGTACAAAGAGGCCGTAGCTGTTCATGTCTTGCTCCGTCAGGTGACGCTGGCTGCGTTCTGGCAGATTGGCGTGACGACGAGGGCGTGACAAACGCTTTAATTAAAGCGCATAGGTGACTAAATTAGACGCATGAAAAATCCACTACCGCCTCTTAACGCTGTTCGCGCCTTCGCCGTTGCTGCTCGTCATCAGAGCTTCAGCCTGGCGGCCGAAGAGCTGCATGTCAGCCACAGTGCCGTCAGCCGGCACATCAAATTGCTTGAGGAGTACTTGGGCGTGCTGTTGTTCGAGCGACGCATCCGTCAATCGGTGCTGACGCCGGCCGGCCAGCGCTTTTATGAGCAGGTCAGTGCCGGGCTGTCGCAGATCGCCAACGCCGCCGCTGCACTCAAGCAACATGCCTCGCTGCCTACCGTGAAGATCAATGTGCGCCCGTCCTTTGCCGTGCTTTGGCTGACGCCCAGGCTGGCGGATTTCATTGCGCAGCACCCCGGCATCAAACCGCAGGTGATTACTCAAACCCAGGCGCCCGATCAGGCACGCGACGGGTTCGATATCGTCATTCGCCGTGGTCGTGACGATTGGGCACCGGCGATTGAGGCGCGAGCACTGTTCGAAGACGAATTGTTGCTGGTCGCGGCGCCATCGCTGATCGAGCGCCTGCCGCTTGAAGACCTCACGTCCCTGAGCCGCCACACGTTACTGACCGCCAAGGCCCGCCGCGAAGACTGGCACAATTGGGCCATGCACTTTGACCAAAGTCAGTCAGCCGCTCAGGTCACCCGGCAGTTTGATCACATGCACCTGGTGCTTCAGGCCGCCGTGGAGGGACAGGGCCTTGCCTTGTGCCCGACCTCTTTGCTGGGCAACCATCTTTTGAGCGGACAGCTGATCTGCCCGTTGCCCGAGTTGCGCATGCCGTTGCCGCGTTATTACTACGGTGTCGCGCCGGAGGTGACGGCGCATACACGGGTCTTTGTGGAGTGGTTGTTTGCCCGCATTGCTCAGGATGAACTGCGTTGGCAAACACCTCGTGCTGTGACCGCTACGCCCTGAAATCCCAGACTATTTCCACCACCCGCACCGCGAGCACCAGATAAACCAGACCCAGGATGATCTGGAGCGCCGTGTGATACGGCAACCTGGACAGCCGACGTATTCCGTCGCTGACATTGAGCAGCATCAGTACTGCCGACACCAGGATCAGCCCCCAACCAGCGAGGCTTGAAGCGAACAGTCCCATAAACACGTGATGGCCGCCGTGCAACGCGTTGGTGCCCGCCGCGAACAGCAGGGCGCACACCAGCAGGTTCTTGATGTTGTCGAACACTTGCGTGGTGAAGTCTGTTTCCAGCAAGGCCAGATACTTTCGCCAGAGTTTTCCCATGGTTTTGGTGATACCTGTTGATGGCTGTTGGCAAGTCTAGTGACGTTTTCCACGAAACGCGGACGAAAAAAAGCCCGGCCTTCAACGTGAAGGCCGGGCTTTTGTGTTCAAACGGACAGTCGTGTCAGATCAAACCTTGACGATCCAGCCCGCTGGCGCCTCGATGTCGCCAGTCTGTACACCGGTCAGCTCTTTGTAGAGCTTCTGGGTGACCGGGCCGACTTCGGTTTCGCTGTGGAACACGTGCAGCTTGTCGTTGTAGCTGATGCCGCCGATCGGGGTGATCACCGCGGCGGTGCCGCAAGCGCCGGCTTCCTTGAAGTCGGACAGCTTGTCGATGAACACGTCACCTTCGACCACTTCCAGACCCAGACGGGTTTTAGCCAGCTCGATCAACGACAGACGGGTGATGCCCGGCAACACCGAAGGGGAATTCGGGGTGACGAACTTGTTGTCGTGGGTGATCCCGAAGAAGTTGGCCGAGCCGACTTCTTCGATTTTGGTGTGGGTCATCGGGTCCAGGTAGATGGCGTCGGCGAAGTGCGCCTTCTTGGCCTGGGAGCCTGGCATCAGGCTGGCGGCGTAGTTGCCACCGACCTTGGCCGCGCCGGTGCCTTGTGGGGCGGCACGGTCGTAGCTGGAGATCAGGAAGTTGTGCGGGGTCAGGCCGCCCTTGAAGTAGGCACCGACCGGGATGCAGAAGATCGAGAAGATGAACTCGGGCGCGGTACGCACGCCGATGTTGTCACCCACGCCGATCACGAACGGGCGCAGGTACAGCGCGCCGCCGGTGCCGTAAGGCGGAATGAAACGCTCATTGGCGCGGACCACGTCCTTGCACGCTTCGATGAACTGTTCGGTGGACACTTGCGGCATCAGCAGGCGCGCGCAGCTGCGTTGCATGCGTGCGGCGTTCTGGTCCGGGCGGAACAGGTTGATCGAACCGTCCTTGCAACGGTAGGCCTTCAGGCCTTCGAAGCACTGCTGGCCATAGTGAAGGGCAGTGGAGCCTTCGCTGATGTGCAGCACGTTGTCTTCGGTCAGGGTGCCTTTGTCCCACTCGCCATTACGCCAGTGCGACAGATAGCGCTTGTCTGTCTTGATGTAGTCAAAACCCAGCTTGTCCCAATTGATGCTTTCGTTACCCATGACACCCTCTATCACTTAACAACCGTCGAAACGGTTCAAGGCTTCTGACATTTTTCTGGATGGGGACAACAATACTTCATTCCGGGCCCATTTCGCAGCCCGGATTGCAGTTACTGATCGTACTGATCGTTCCCACGCTCCGCGTGGGAATGCAGCCCGGGACGCTCCGCGTCCCAAAGCGGACGCGGAGCGTCCATTGAGGCATTCCCACGCGGAGCGTGGGAACGATCAATCAGGTCCGGTTTACAGGTGCAACGCGTGGCCCAAAGCACGCAACGCAGCTTCCTGCACCGCCTCGCCGAGCGTCGGATGTGCGTGGATGGTGCCGGCGATGTCTTCCAGACGAGCGCCCATTTCCAGGCTCTGGCCGAACGCCGTCGACAACTCCGACACGCCTACACCGACAGCTTGCCAGCCGACGATCACATGATTGTCACGGCGCGCCACGACTCGCACGAAGCCGCTTTTCGACTCCAGCGTCATCGCCCGGCCATTGGCGGCGAACGGGAAGCTGGACACGATGCAGTCCAGCTCCGAAGCCTTGGCCTCGTCCGGGGTCTTGCCGACCACCACCAGTTCCGGGTCGGTGAAGCACACGGCGGCGATGGCGGTCGGGTTGAATTCGCGGTGTTTGCCGCTGATCAGTTCGGCGACCATCTCGCCCTGAGCCATGGCCCGGTGGGCGAGCATCGGTTCGCCGCTCAAGTCGCCGATGGCGTAGACGTTGCGCATGCTGGTCTGGCAACGGTTGTCGATCTTGATCGCCGAACCGTTCATGTCCAGATTCAAGGCTTCGAGGTTCCAGCCTTGAGTGTTGGGTTTGCGACCAACGGCCACCAGTACCTGATCGGTTGCAAGATTCAGGATGTCGCCGTTCGGGTCACGAACTTGCAGCGTATTTCTTTGTGAATCAAAGCCTTCGACGCTGTGTTTCAAGTAAAGCTTCACATCGAGTTGCTTGAGTGCTTCATGCACCGGATGGGTCAGTTCGGCATCGTAGGCCGGCAGGATACGATCCTGCGCCTCGACCACGCTGACCTCGGCGCCGAGCTTGCGATAGGCGATCCCCAGCTCCAGACCGATGTAACCGCCACCGACCACGACCAACCGCTTAGGCACGCTTTTCGGCGCCAGCGCTTCGGTGGAGGAGATGATCGGCCCGCCAATCGGCAGCATCGGCAGGTTGACGCTTTTCGAACCGGTGGCCAGCACCAGGTGCTCACACTGAATGCGCGTATCGCCAACTTCGACAGTCTTGCCGTCGACCACTTTGGCCCAGCCTTGAATGACTTGGACCTTGTGCTTCTTTAATAGCGCCGAGACGCCAGTGGTCAGGCGATCAACAATGCCGTCCTTCCATTCGACGCTCTTGCCGATGTCCAGGGTCGGCGCCGACACGCTGATGCCCAACGCCGAGTATTGGCTGTGATGTTGTGTCTGGTGGAACTGTTCGGCGACGTGAATCAATGCCTTCGATGGAATGCAACCGATGTTCAGGCAGGTGCCGCCCAAGGATTCGCCTTCCACCAGAATGGTCGAAATGCCAAGCTGACCAGCACGGATCGCCGTCACATAACCGCCGGGGCCGCCGCCAATGATCAGCAGTGTGGTGTTCAAAATCTGCATGTCTTACTCCACAAACAAGGTGGCGGGTTGTTCGAGCAAGCCACGGATGGCCTGGATGAATTGCGCCGCGTCCATGCCATCGACCACGCGGTGATCGAAGGAGCTGGAGAGGTTCATCATCTTGCGAATCACGATCTGGCCTTTGACGACCATCGGCCGTTCGACGATTTTGTTCACGCCGACGATCGCCACTTCCGGCAGGTTCAGCACCGGGGTGCTGACGATGCCACCCAGGGCTCCGAGGCTGGTCAGGGTGATGGTCGAGCCGGACAGTTCATCGCGGCTGGCCTTGCCAGTGCGTGCGGCGGTGGCAAGACGGGAGATTTCTGCGGCGCTGTCCCACAGGCTCCGGGCTTCGGCGTGACGCACCACCGGCACCATCAAACCGATGTCGGCTTGGGTGGCGACGCCCACATGCACCGCGCCGAGACGGGTGATGACTTGCGCTTCGTCGTCGTAACGGGCGTTGATCTGCGGGAAGTCGCGCAGAGCCACGACCAATGCGCGGACCAAGAACGGCAGCAAGGTCAGCTTGCCGCGGGTCGCGCCGTGTTTTTCGTTCAGGTGTGCGCGCAGTTCTTCGACGGCGGTGACGTCGATTTCTTCGACGTAGCTGAAGTGGGCAGCGCGCTGGGTGGCGTCCTGCATGCGCTGGGCGATCTTGCGGCGCATGCCGATTACCGGGATTTGCTGTTCGTCGTTGCGCTGGGCGTAAGCGGCGGTGGCGGTCGATGCGTTCGACTGACCCTGAGCCAGATAAGCTTCGAGGTCTTCGTGCAGAATCCGCCCGGCAGGGCCGCTGCCACGCACAAGACGCAATTGAATACCGAGGTCCAGCGCATGTTTGCGCACGGCCGGGGAGGCCAGCGGACGCTCATCGGCCTCGCGGGCAACCATCGGGCCTTGGCACACGGCGGCCGGACGAGGTGCCGCAACCGGTTTACTTTCAACAACGGCTTCAATTTTAGGCGCTGCAACGGGGGCTTCTTTAACCGCTACTGGCTGAGCCGACTCTTTAACGTTGCCCGCGCCTTCGACTTCGATGCTGATCAGGATGCTGCCAACCGCCATGACTTCGCCAGGCTGGCCGCCCAGGGCAATCACCTTGCCATGTACCGGGGACGGAATGTCGACCATCGCCTTGTCGGTCATGACATCGGCCAGCACCTGATCCTCGACGACCATGTCGCCGACCTTGACGTGCCACTGCGACAATTCAACTTCTGCAATGCCTTCGCCAATGTCCGGCATCTTAATAACGTGCGTGCCCATTCAGACCTCCATAACCCGATGCAAAGCCGCGCCCACACGGGACGGACCAGGGAAATACGCCCACTCTTGCGCGTGCGGGTAGGGAGTGTCCCAACCGGTGACGCGCTCGATCGGCGCTTCCAGGTAGTGGAAGCAATGCTCTTGCACCAAGGCGACCAGTTCGGCGCCGAAACCGCAGGTGCGGGTCGCTTCGTGAACGATCACGCAACGGCCGGTTTTCTTCACTGACTTGACGATGGTGTCCAGGTCCAGCGGCCACAGGCTGCGCAGGTCGATGACTTCGGCGTCGATGTCGGTTTCTTCAGCGGCGACTTGCGACACATAAACCGTGGTGCCGTAGGTCAGGATGGTCACGTCCTTGCCCGGACGGGTGATGGCGGCGACATCCAGCGGCACGGTGTAGTAACCGTCTGGCACCTGTGCGGCCGGGTGTTTCGACCACGGGGTTACCGGACGTTCGTGGTGACCGTCGAACGGGCCGTTGTACAGGCGCTTTGGCTCGAGGAAGATCACCGGGTCATCGTTTTCGATGGAGGCGATCAACAGGCCTTTGGCGTCGTAAGGGTTGGACGGCATGACGGTACGCAAACCGCAGACCTGGGTGAACATCGCCTCGATGCTCTGGCTGTGGGTCTGACCGCCATAGATGCCGCCACCGCATGGCATGCGCAGGGTCATCGGCGCGGTGAACTCGCCGGCCGAGCGATAACGCAGGCGTGCTGCTTCGGAAATGATCTGGTCCGACGCCGGGTACACGTAGTCGGCGAACTGGATCTCGGCCACCGGCCGCAAACCGTAAGCGCCCATGCCCACGGCGACGCCAACGATGCCGCTTTCGGAGATCGGTGCGTCGAATACACGGGAGGTGCCGTACTTGTTCTGCAGGCCTTCGGTGCAACGGAACACGCCGCCGAAGTAGCCCACGTCCTGGCCGAACACCACGACGTTGTCGTCACGCTCAAGCATCACATCCATGGCCGAGCGCAGGGCCTGGATCATGGTCATGGTGGTCGTGGTCATGGCGGTTTCCAACTCGATTTTGTTGTTGTGATCGTTCATGTCAGATCCCCAACTCTTGACGCTGGCGCTTCAAGTGCTCCGGCATCTCTTTGTAGACGTCTTCGAACATGGTCGCGGCGCTCGGAATCTGGCCGCCGGCGAGGGTGCCGTACTGCTCGGCTTCTTTCTGCGCGGCGATCACTTCGGCTTCCAGCTCGGCGCTGACCGCGACGTGTTCCTCTTCGGACCACTGACCGATTTTGATCAGGTGCTGCTTGAGGCGCGCAATCGGGTCGCCCAACGGGAAGTGGCTCCAGTCGTCGGCAGGACGGTATTTGGACGGATCATCAGACGTCGAGTGCGGGCCGGCGCGGTAGGTGACCCATTCGATCATGGTCGGGCCGAGGTTGCGGCGCGCGCGTTCGGCGGCCCAGGAGGAAGCAGCGTACACCGCGACAAAATCGTTGCCATCGACCCGCAGGGAAGCGATGCCGCAACCGACGCCGCGTCCGGCGAAGGTGGTGGCTTCACCACCGGCAATCGCCTGGAAGGTCGAGATCGCCCACTGGTTGTTGACCACGTTGAGGATCACCGGCGCACGGTAGACGTGGGCGAAGGTGAGGGCAGTGTGGAAGTCCGATTCAGCGGTGGCGCCGTCGCCGATCCAGGCCGAGGCGATTTTGGTGTCGCCCTTGATCGCCGAAGCCATGCCCCAGCCCACGGCCTGAACGAATTGAGTGGCGAGGTTGCCGGAAATGGTGAAGAAACCGGCATCTTTTACCGAATACATGATTGGCAACTGACGACCCTTGAGCGGATCGCGCTCGTTGGACAGCAGTTGGCAGATCAGGTCCACCAGCGGCACTTCGCGGGCCATCAGGATGCTTTGTTGACGGTAGGTGGGGAAGCACATGTCGTCGATGTTCAAGGCCAGGGCCTGGGCGCTGCCGATGGCTTCTTCGCCAAGGCTTTGCATGTAGAACGACATTTTTTTCTGACGCTGGGCGACCACCATGCGGTTGTCGAAAATCCGCGTCTTGAGCATGGCTCGCATGCCTTTACGCAGGATCTCGACGGGTACGCCTTCAGCCCACGGGCCGAGGGCATTGCCCTGGTCGTCGAGCACGCGAATCAGGCCTTTGGCCAGGTCGGCGGTGTCGGCCGGTTCAACGTCAATTGGGGGTTTGCGCACCAAGCCTGCGTCAGTCAGATGCAGGTAGGAGAAGTCGGTTTTGCAGCCGGGGCGGCCCGAAGGTTCGGGAACGTGCAGGCGCAGCGGTTCGTACGCTTGGTTCATGGCTTCTACGCTCGATCTTGTGAATTTCTTGTAGTGAGCTGGCAGTCATTCTTCGGTAAAAGAATTCTTGTCCTACAACAATCATAGGCCGGCCCAAGAAGAATATTTCTCTCTGTTTCGTTGCGCCTGAGGTCATTTGAGGATAAAAAATCTGCATAAACATAAAAAACAGGTGGTTTTGTCTCATGCGCAAACTGGACCGTACCGATATCGGCATTCTCAACAGCCTTCAGGAGAACGCGCGCATCACCAACGCCGACCTCGCGCGTTCGGTGAACCTGTCGCCGACGCCGTGCTTCAATCGGGTCAAGGCGATGGAAGAATTAGGGCTGATTCGTGAGCAAGTGACCCTGCTGGATGCCGACCTGCTGGGGCTGCATGTGAACGTGTTCATTCACGTCAGCCTGGAGAAACAGGTGGAGGAGGCGTTGCAGCATTTCGAAGAGGCGATCTCGGATCGCCCGGAAGTGATGGAGTGCTATTTGATGGCCGGCGACCCGGACTACCTGATCCGCGTGCTGGTGCCGACCATTCAGTCGCTGGAGCGCTTCATGATGGACTTTTTGACCAAGGTGCCGGGGGTGGCGAACATCCGTTCGAGCTTTGCGCTCAAGCAAGTGCGCTACAAGACGGCGTTGCCGTTGCCGGCAAATGGCCTGACCCTGGCCAACTGATCGTTCCCACGCTCCGCGTGGGAATGCCGCCAGGGACGCTCCGCGTTCCGCTTCCGGATGTGACGCAGAGCGTCACGGGATGCATTCCCACGCGGAGCGTGGGAACGATCGATGGCGTGGGTCAGAGTTGGTTCAGGGGGATCTTCAGGTAAGTCACGCCATTCTCTTCCGCCGGCGGCAAATTCCCCGCCCGTACATTTACCTGAATCGCCGGCAACAACAACGTCGGCATGCCCAACCCGGTATCGCGCCGGGTGCGCATGGCGACGAATGCGGCCTCATCAATGCCATCGTGAATATGAATATTGCTTTTGCGCTGCTCGCCAACCGTGCTCTGGCATTGCGGGGCGCGACCCGGGGGCGGGTAATCGTGGCAGACGTAAAGCCGCACGCTGGCGGGAAAGGCCAACAGTTTGTGGATCGAGGCAAACATCTGGTTGGCGTTGCCGCCGGGGAAGTCGCAGCGCGCAGTGCCGACGTCTGGCATGAACAACGTATCGCCCACCAGAATCACATCGCCGTCGATCAAATAAGCCATGTCCGCCGGGGTGTGCCCGGGAACGTGCAGGGCCGTGGCCTTGAGATTGCCGATTCGGAATGACTCGTCCGGCGCGAACAGGTGATCAAACTGTGAACCATCGACGCTAAATCCTGGTTCGAGGTTGAACAGCGTCTTGAACACTCCCTGAACCTTGCTGATCGACTCACCAATCGCAATCTTGCCCCCCAGTTCCCGACGCAAATAAGGCGCGGCGGACAGGTGATCGGCATGGGCGTGGGTTTCCAGCAGCCATTGCACCTGCAACTGGTGTTCGCGCACGAAGGCTATGATTTTGTCAGCCTGGACGGTCGCGGTGCGCCCGGCGGCGGGGTCGTAATCCAGCACCGGGTCGACAATCGCGCAGTGCCCGCCATCGTGTTCGTAGATGACGTAGCTGTAAGTCGACGAGGCGGGGTCGAGGAAGGCTTCAATCAAGGCGGGCATGGTGGCCGTTTCTGTTTGGACAAGCCTTGAGGGTAGTTTCATTTTCCCTGCGTTGACCAGCCCCGCATCAATTCAATTAATGAAAAAAACTGTGCGGGCTCTATCCTGTCACTCAATCGATACCGGGCGTCCCCGGCCTTTTTTCGCGGATCATGAGTGTTTTATGTTGCTGGCAAGTTTTTTTGGCCTGGTCATGGGCCTGGTGCTCGGTTTGACTGGCGCCGGTGGCGGTATTCTTGCAGTGCCGGCTCTGGTGCTCGGGCTGGGTCTGACCATGACCCAGGCGGCGCCGGTCGCGTTGTTCGCGGTGGGCAGTGCGGCGGCGATCGGTGCGGTCGACGGTTTGCGCCATGGCCTGGTGCGCTATCGCGCGGCGCTGTTGATTGCTTTGCTCGGCGCGGTGTTTGCGCCGGTGGGTATCTACTTCGCCCATCAGTTGCCGGAAAAGATTCTGAAGGTGCTGTTCAGTTTGCTGATGATCATGGTGGCCTGGCGGATGCTGCGCCCGGAAAAGCTCGACGACGGCCCCAGCGATCACGGCCATGCCAATTGGGGCCAGAAAAACTGCATGCTCGATCAGCAGACCGGGCGTTTTTCCTGGACCGCCAAATGTACCGCGACCCTCGCCGCCCTCGGTGCGGTGACCGGCGTCGTCTCGGGGCTGCTCGGGGTCGGTGGTGGTTTTCTGATTGTGCCGGCGTTCAAGCAACTGACCGATGTGCAGATGCGCGGGATCGTCGCCACGTCGTTGATGGTGATCAGCCTGATCTCGGTGATCGGGGTGATCGGCGCGTTTCACGCCGGGGTACGTATCGATGGTTTGGGCGGGTCGTTCATTGTCGCCAGCATCGTCGGGATGATCCTCGGTCGAAAACTCTGCGCGCGGGTGCCGGCCCGGGGACTGCAGATCGGCTTCGCCAGCATCTGCGTGGTGGTCGCCGCTTACATGCTGTTTAGAGCGCTCGCCTGACATGCACCGGTTCCTGTGGACGCCAGTCGGGTCCACAGGCTTACACCCTAAGTTCCGAGCCTGGCCAGCGGGCGGTCTTACACCAAACTTGCTGCGCGCTACCGGCCAGCCCAAAGCACCTGACAACCGCCCCCAAGGCAGCGTATGACGCCGCCGGTCAGCTTTCGATAATCGCCTCCGACATCAAGTCCCCCGTTGCGGAGCGCGCCATGCACAACAATAAGAACTTCAAGCATCGTTTCTTGCCGGCCTTCATCGCCAGTCTGTCATCCCTGGGTTTGAGCTCAATGGCCGAGGCCGAGATCATGCTGTACGACAAGGACCAGACCACGTTCTCCACGGATGGCTACATCAACGCCTTCTATGTGAACAGCGACGTGGACCGGGCTGGCGAGCAGTACGACCGGCGTCAGGCGCGGGTGAAGATGGGGTTTCTGCCCAACTACCTGGGTTTCAACATGGGCAAGCAGGTCGATGACCTCAAGCTCGGCGCCCGCGCCTCGTTCTGGGTGACCATCAACGACAGCGAAACCAACGGTACCGACACCGCCATCGACGTGCGGCAGTTCTACGGCACAGTGGCCAACCCGGAGTGGGGCGAGGTGCTGATCGGCAAGGACTTCGGCCTGTTTGCCCGCTCCAACATCCTGCTCGACGAATTGCTCGCCGGTTATGGTCAAGTCAGCGATACGTTGGGCCTGGTGGACGGCGGCGGGGTGTCGTTCGGCAACATCGGCAGCGGTTACCCGTACCCGTTCCCGACGTCGCAGATTACCTATCGCACCCCGGTGATGGACGGTTTGCGGGTGGCGGTGGGGATCATGGACCCGGTCGACACCAACGACAGCAGCGCAACCGGCAAGGCCTATCAGGAGAACCCTCGCACCGAGAGCGAGATCACCTATCAGTTCGACGTCGGCGGGGCGAAGATTTATAGCTGGCTCAACGGCAGCTACCAGACTTCGGACAACACCGACTCAAGCGTCGAGTCCGTCACCTCCAAAGGCGTCGGTTACGGCGTGCAGGCGAAGATGGGCGGGCTGTCGCTGACCGGCTCCGGTTTCCAGGCCAAGGGCATCAACCCGTTCTTCACCAACAACGCCGGCGAACCGACCCTGCGCAATGTCGACAGCGACGGTTACCTGTTGCAGGGCTCCTACAAACTGGGCAAGAACCGACTGGCACTGTCTTACGGCAAGACCGAGGACGACGGCAACGGCGTGGTGGGCAGCGGTGCCGATTACGAGACTCGCGGCGTTGCGCTGTTCCATGACGTCAACGACAACCTCAAGCTGGTGGCCGAGTACAACCAGTTCGAAATCAACGGCCACGACACCAGCGCCCAGAATGAAGACACCGATACGTTTGCGGTGGGGGCGGTGTTGACCTGGTAGGGGCTGACTAACCACTACTTGTGGTGAGGGAGCTTGCTCCCGTTGGGTCGCGAAGCGGCCCCGATTCTGGTCGCGCATCGGCCAGTATTAGGGGACTGCTTCGCAGTCCAGCGGGAGCAAGCTCCCTCGCCACAATTGCGCTGGTGCGCCATTAATCAGACCCTCATTCTCATCCCATCGAACCACCCACCCACTACCCAAGTAGCATTCGTCGCAACCCGCTGACTTCGTACACTCGTGCCTCATACAGGCGCACCGGCGAGGGGCAATGATGCAGCAGGTTCACAACGACGGTGTAGTCAGTGCCATGTCCCTGGCCACCGATGCCCAGCAAGCGGCCCAGGACCTGGCGCGACAACTGTTGCACCCGCATTTGGGCTTCGTGCTGTTCTTCTGTTCCGCCGAGTACGACTTGCAGGCGCTGGGCCAGGCGTTGCAGCAGAGCTTCGGCGGCATTCGCCTGGTGGGCTGCACCAGTGCCGGCGAAATCACCCCTCAAGGTTATGGCCGTAGTTGCGTGACGGCGGTGGGTTTCGATCATCGACACTTTTCCATCTCCACCGAATTGATCGACGAGATGGAGCATTTCAGCCTGATTGATGCCCAGCAAATGGTCGAGCGTCTGGTCAGTGGTTGTCGCAGCAACACCCTGGCGCCGATCAAGGGCAACAGCTTTGCCCTGACCTTGCTCGATGGTTTGTCCAGCCGTGAAGAAATGGTGCTTGCTGCCTTGAGCGCGGCGTTGGGCGACATTCCGCATTTCGGCGGTTCGGCCGGCGACGACAACTACCTGACCCACACCCACGTGTATTTCGGCGGCGAGTTTCACAGCGGCGCGGCGGTGGTGGTGCTGGTCAATACCTGGCTGGACTTCGAAGTGTTCACCACCCATCACATCCTGCCCAGGGTCGAAAAACTGGTGGTCACCGCCGCCGACAGCGCCTCGCGTCGGGTGTTCGAACTCAACGCCGAACCCGCCGCCGAAGAGTACGCCCGGCACATCGGTGTCGCGGTGGCCGATCTCGATTATCGGGTCTTTGCCGCGCACCCGTTGGCAGTGCGGATCAATGATCAGTACTACGTGCGGGCGATCCAGCAGGTTCATCCGGACCTGAGCCTGAGTTTCTACTGCGCGGTGGAAAACGGCATCGTCCTTACCGTCATGCGCCCCGGCCCCATGCTGCCGAACCTGCAAAACCTGTTCGACGGTTTGCAGGAACGTCTCGGCGACCTGTTGTTGACCATCGGCTGCGACTGTTTTCTCAGGCGCCTGGAACTGGAAGATGCCGGCAGTCTCGAGCAGATCGGCGCGTTCCTGCGGGAGCAACGGGTGATGGGTTTCAATACCTACGGAGAACAGTTCAATGGCATGCACATCAACCAGACCTTCACCGGGGTTGCCATTGCCCGAGGACGCGCCCCTGGACAGCGCTGACCTTCAGGCGCAGATCGCCAGCCTGCGCCACGAAAACCACAAACTGCAGCGCATCAATGGCGCGCTGATCGAGCGCATCGAGTCCGGCATCACCCGGGGCAACGACCCGTATGCGGCGTTCCAGCATTCGGTAGTGCTGGCCGAGCAGGTGCGTGAGCGCACCGATGCCTTGAACCAGGCCATGGCCGAACTCAAGGCCGGCAATCACTTGCTCAGCGAAGCGCGGTTGCGGGCCGAAACCGCCCACCAACACTTGATCGACGCCATCGAAAGCATCTCCGACGCCTTTGTGCTGTTCGATGCCGAGCAGCGAATCGTGCTGTTCAACAGCCGCTTCAAGGCGTTCTGGGGCAACAGCCGGGTGCGGATCAACGCCGGGATGCGCCTGCGCGAGGTCAAACGCTTGATGACCTCGACCGGGCTGTTCAGCGAAGAGCCCCGGGGGCATGCCGATGAAAACCTGCTCTACCGCCTGCACAACGGGCGCTGGCTGCAAGTCAGTGAACGGCCGACCCAGGAAGGCGGGCGGGTGATCCTGTTCACCGACATTACCGACGTCAAACTCAGCGAAACCCTGCGCCGCGAGCAGGCCGTGGCGCAAAAGTCGCACCTGTTGCAACGGGCGGTCGACAACCTGTCCCAAGGGGTGGCGATGGTCAACGCCGAGGGCATTCTGGAACTGTGGAACCGACGCTTTCTGGAACTCAGCGGCCTGGCTCCGGTGGCGGCCCATCGGCCGTTCGCCGAGGTGATTGCCGACAGCGAACTGAACCTGTTGACCCCGGCCAGTCGCGATGCCAACGGGCGGCAGGTGCAGGAATGCGAGCAGCGCCTCTGCGATGGCCGGGTGCTGGAAATCCGCACCCATCCGTTGCCCACCGGCGGCTTCGTCAACACCTTCACCGACATCACCGAACGCTATCGGCACGCCGAAGCCCTGAGCGAAAGCGAACGCTGGATTCGTCTGATCACTGACCACGTGCCGGCGCTGATCGCCTACCTGAATGCCGATCTGGTGTATGAGTTCACCAATAAAGTCTATGAAGAATGGTACTGCTGGCCCCGGGGCGTGATGCTCGGGCAGAGCCTGCGCGAAGTCCACAGCGAACAGCACTATCAGCGCCTGGAGGCCTACGTGGCTCGGGCCCTGGCCGGCGAAAGCGTGACGTTCGAGTTCGCCGAAACCAATATCAACAATCAGGAGCGCTACATGCTGCGCTCCTACGTGCCCAATCGCCTGGCCACCGGGGAAGTGGTGGGGATTTTCGTGTTGATCCGCGACATCACCGAGCGCCGCCGCACCGCCGAGGCGCTGCATCAGGCTTATCAGAACCTTGAATTGCGGGTGCGCGAACGCACCACCGAACTGACCACCCTCAATGACCAATTGCTGCGCGAAATCGACGAGCGTCGCCGCGTGGAATCACGCTTGCGCGAGGCCAAGCTCGAGGCCGAGCAGGCCAACCTGTCGAAAACCAAGTTTCTCGCGGCGGTCAGCCACGACCTGCTGCAACCGCTCAACGCCGCGCGGCTGTTTACCAGCGCCTTGCTGGAACGCCGGGAGCCGGTGGCCAACGAGAATCTGGTGCGCAACGTCAGCAATTCCCTGGAAGACGTGGAAAACCTGCTGGGCACGCTGGTGGACATTTCGAAACTGGATGCCGGGGTGATCAAGGCTGACATTGCGCCGTTTGCCCTCAGCGAATTGCTGGAAAACCTCGCCGCCGAATACACCCAGGTGGCCCGCAGTGAAGGCCTTGAGCTGCATTTCATCCCGTGTTCGGCGCTGGTACGCAGCGACATTCAGTTGCTCGCGCGGATCCTGCGCAACCTGCTGAGCAACGCCATTCGCTATACCTACAGCGGGCGCGTGGTGCTTGGCTGCCGACGTCATCATCAGCGGCTGACCATCGAAGTCTGGGACAGCGGCATGGGCATTGCCGAAAACCGCCTGGAGGAGATTTTTCAGGAGTTCAAACGCGGTGACGTGCAACGCCCGGATCAGGATCGCGGTTTGGGGCTGGGTTTGGCGATTGTCGAGAAAATCGCCCGTATTCTTGGTCATCGCATTCATGTGCGTTCATGGCCGGGCAAAGGCTCGATGTTTTCCGTCGAAGTGCCTTTGAGCGCCACGGCGCCGAAGGCGTTACCGAATTTGTTGATGAGTGAACCGATGCTCGAGCGTCTGCGCGGTGCCCGGGTGTGGGTGCTGGACAACGACGCGGCCATTTGCGCCGGGATGCGCACCTTGCTCGAAGGCTGGGGTTGCCGGGTGGTCACGGCGCTGTCGGAGGAAGACCTGGCGCGGCAAGTGGACAACTATCACGACGAAGCCGACCTGCTGATTGCCGACTATCACCTGGATGACGAGAAGAATGGTGTCGACGCCGTGGCCCGGATCAACGCCCGCCGCGCCTCGGCGATCCCGGCGATGATGATCACCGCCAACTACAGCAACGAACTCAAACAGCAGATCCGCGAACTGGGCCACACCCTGATGCACAAACCGGTGCGGCCGATGAAACTCAAGACGGCGATGAGTCATTTGCTCGGCAGGCCTTGAGTTTTCTTTGATCGTTCCCACGCTCTGCGTGGGAATGCCTCAATGGACGCTCTGCGTCCGCTTCTGGGACGCGGAGCGTCCCGGGCTGCATTCCCACGCGGAGCGTGGGAACGATCGATGTGAGCTCAACGCCGAAGATACGACCCGAAATCAATATCCCCGGCACTCAATATCGCCTGCACCCGATTGTGCACATTGAGTTTGCGCAAGATCGCCGAGACATGAGCCTTGACCGTGGTTTCGGCGATTTCCAGGGTGTAGGCGATCTGTTTGTTCGATTCACCTTTGGTCATGCGTTCCAGCACCAGCAACTGCTTGCGGGTCAGCGCCTGGAGCAATTCGGGCGGGAAGCTTGGGGTGTCATTCATCCGGCGATGGGTGGCGCTTTTTTGCGTGCGGATGATGTCCGGCGGCAGGTACACATTGCCATTGAGAATCTGCTGGATCGCCTCGGTCATCTGTACCCGCGGCGATGACTTGGTGATGAACCCCACTGCGCCATAGGTGATGGCTTGCAGCACGATCTGCTTGTCCTGTTCGGCCGAGACGATCACCACCGGAATGGTCGGCGCCTCGTTGCGCAGGTTGATCAGGCCATTGAGGCCGTGCATGCCAGGCATGTTCAGGTCGAGCAGGATCAGGTCCAGGTCATCGTGTTCCTGGGTCAGGGCCAGGGCACTGTCGAGGTCCGCGGTTTCCATGACCTCGCTGCCGGGGAAACCGTCGCTGATGACGTTATGAATGGCTTCGCGAAACAGCGGGTGATCGTCGGCAATCAGAATTTTGTACATGGCCTTTCACCTCATTATTTTTTTGATCAGGGTGTGGCAACAACGCAAGCGCTCAAGTCAGGGAAAGGGCTCGGGCCGGGCCGGCGTCAGGGGCAGATTTGCCGCTTGCCACGCATCCAGTCCGTCGCGGTACCAATACAGTGTTTTATAGCCCATGGAAGCGGCGCGTTTTACCGCGTTCCAGCTCAACCAGCAATCGGAACGGCAGTAAAAGACCAACGGTTGCGTCAGATCGCCCGCCGTCAATTGCTGCAGATGGCGCGAGAAATAATCCTGCCATGGGGGCGTCAGGTCGCCGTCACCGGTATTGGCCAGCCAATGGCTGCCGGGCAGGTTTTCGTGGGGCTCGTCTTCGATGAAACGGCCTTGCAGCCATTGCCGGCGGTAGACATCGATCAGCAGCGGTTGCGGCGTCTGCTTGAGCAGGTTTTGCAGGGCGGGGGTGTCGATGATACTCGCGCCCTGGAGCTGGGTCGGGGTCGGGCTGCGGTATAAACCGATGCGATAACCTTCGGCGGAGAACAGCGCTGTTTCGGCTTGCGCGGCGCCCAGCAACAGGCTCAACGACAGCGCGGCGAGAGAAGGGCGCAGCAGAACACATCGTGCACGCGGCATGGGGTTCAGTCCTTATAGTTATGAACCCATTACATGCCAGTAGCGGTGCGTTGTGAATGCGACGATAGACAGGTAAACCAGTACTAAAGTAGTAATTTTGCCCGTTGATCGTTCCCACGCTCTGCGTGGGAATGCAGCCAGGGACGCAAAGCGTCCCAAGAGCGGACGCAAAGCGTCCGGTGAGGCATTCCCACGCAGAGCGTGGGAACGATCCGGTTGCCGGGTGCTGATCGGAGTCGTCAGTTGGTTTTGCGCAGGGCCGCGTGCTGCGGGTTGAAGGTGAGCACGGCCAGCAGGGCAAACACCAGCGTCAACCCCACACACACCGCCAGCGCGACCGGATTGAAGCGTTCATACAGCGCAAACCGCACCAGTTCCACCGCATGCGTAAACGGGTTCAAGGCACACAGCCAATACAACCACTCGCTGGAATCGCGCATTTTCCACAGCGGATACAGCGCCGACGACAGGAAAAACAGTGGGAAGATCACGAAATTCATCACCCCGGCAAAGTTCTCCAGTTGGCGGATGGCGTTGGACAGCAACAGGCCCAGCGCACTGAGCATCAACGCCACCAGTAGCAATGCTGGCAAGGCCAGCAACAACCCCATGGCCGGCGGTTGCACGCCGTACAGCCAGGCAATCGCGAGAAAGGCGTACACCTGCAACAGCGAAATCAGCGACGTCGCCAGCAATTTGCTGCACAGCAAGAAGGTGCGGGGCAGGGGGCTGGTCAGCAGCACGCGCATGCTGCCCATCTCCCGGTCATACACCATCGACAACGAACCTTGCATGCCATTGAACAACAGGATCATGCAGGCCAAGCCCGGGATGATGTAAACCTCATAGGGAATGTAAGTGTCGTAGGGCTCGATTATGGCGATGCCCAGCGCCGCGCGAAAACCGGCGGCGAACACCAGCAGCCACAGCAACGGCCGCACCAGCGCGCTGAGAAACCGCGTGCGCTGCAACACAAAGCGCAGCCATTCGCGCAGCACGATTCCGCTGAAACATTGCCAGTAAGCGTTCATTGGACGACTGCCCCTGAGGAGGTGGTCAGGTGAGCGAAGGCCGATCCGAGGTCGCCGCCATGTTCCAGGCTCAGTGCATCAGCCTGCCCGCTGGCCACCAGACGGCCTTGATGCAGGATCAGCAAGTCGTCGCTGGGCTGCACTTCATCCAACAGATGAGTAGTCCAGAGCACGCTGATGTTCTGCTCGCGACACAGGCTGCGGATGTGCTGGTTGAGCGCCAGGCGGCTGGCCGGGTCGAGGCCGACGCTCGCCTCGTCGAGCAACAACAGGCTTGGCTCGTGCAGTAACGCGCGGGCGATTTCCACC
Organism: Pseudomonas cucumis; assembly: GCF_030687935.1. Lineage (GTDB taxonomy): Bacteria > Pseudomonadota > Gammaproteobacteria > Pseudomonadales > Pseudomonadaceae > Aquipseudomonas > Aquipseudomonas cucumis. The sequence goes on from NZ_CP117454.1 coordinate 2,673,513, forward strand.
CGCCGGCGGTGGCCGCCATTGAGTTCGCGCACCCGTTCGCGACGGCGTTCGGTGAGGGCCTGGCGTGCCAGTTCGGCGTCGACCCGCAGCCCGGTCTGGCGTCGTGACAGACCATGCAGCGCGGCGTGATAACGCAGGTTTTGCTCGACGCTGAGGTCCAGATCCAAAGTGCTTTGCTGGAATACCACACCCAATTGCTTGAGCGCCGGGCGTGCTGCGTCGCGCAACGAATAGCCGCCGACCCGAATATCACCACGTTGCAGATCATAGAGGCGGGTGAGCAGGGCGATCAGGGTGGATTTGCCCGCGCCATTGGGCCCAAGCAGCGCCGCAAAACGCCCCGGTGCCAGGCTGAAACTCACCTGGCGCAAGGCCTCGCGCGCGCCGTAGGCGAAACTCAGGCCGCTGACCTCGAGGGCGTTCATGGCGTCACCACCACGCCCCACGGATAGCGCCCGACCTTCACCGATTTGCTGACCTTGAGGCTGGCAACATCGATCACCGACACATCGCCACTGACGCCGTTGGTGGCCAGCAACTGCCGTTGATCCGGGGTGAACGCCATCTGCCAGACCCGTCGGCCTACCAACAGGTAATCAAGTATCTCGAAGGTCTTGGCGTCGATCACCGCCACATGGTTGGCCGGGCCGAGGGCGACGAAACCGTACTTGCCGTCGGCGCTGAGTTTGATTCCCACCGGCTGGACTTTGTCCGGGTGTACGCCCTTGATCTGGAAGGTCAGGGTCTTGAGGATCTTGCGGCTGGTGACATCGAGAATCGTCACCGTGCCGCCGATTTCCGCCGAAGCCCAGAGCTGCGAGCCATCGGGATTGAATTCGACGAAGCGCGGCCGCTGATCGACCAGGGTGTTGTCGGCCAGGGTCTGGGTGCTGGTGTCGATCCAGTGCAGCATGTTGGTGGTTTCACTGGTGTTCACCGCCCACTTGCCATCGGGGCTGACGGCCATGCCCTCGGGCTCGACGCCGACGTTGATCTGCCCGAGCACTTTGGAAGTTTCGGTGTCGATCACCGTCACCAGCGCATCGTCCTCGTTGGAGACGTACAACCAGCGATTGTTGGGGTGCAGGGCGAATTGCTCAGGGTCCTTGCCCGAGGGCAGTTCCTTGATGATCTTGCGCGTGGCGACGTCCATCACCTGGACCCGGTCCGAATCGCTGGCGCAGATGTAGAGCAGTTTGTTGTCGTGGGACAGCAACAGGCCACGCGGGCGCTGGCCGACGGGCAGGGTGTCGGTGACTTGCAGGGTCTGCATGTCGATCAGGCTCAGGCTGTTGTCCTTTTCGTTGGAGACCCAGGCGGTGCTGGCAGCGGCGTGCCCGGCGGCGAGCAGCAGGGCGCAGGAAAGCAGGGTGCGGCGCATGGCAGATTCCTTATTGTTGTTGTCGTGAAAAAGGCGATCAGAGAAAGCGGCAGCTAACCTCGGCTTTGTCGTAACCCAGGCTGTCCATTTCATTGACGGGGTGCAGGAAACCGTCTTGCGGCGAGGTGCTGACCAGCGCCCGGGGTTGCACGATGGGAATCGGCTGGCGCAACTGACCGTTCCACGGCCGATAACTGAGCTTGCGACCCTTGAAGCCGTCCAGCGGCAATTGATCGCTGATTTCAAGCGTACGAATCGCCATGGCATCGGCCTGACGCAGTTTGCCCACCGCACTGGCGATGCTGCGCACGGCCATCCAGGCGGCGAAATCCCGGTCGTTCATCCAGCGCCCGGCCAGGGCTTCGAAGCGTTTCTGCAACTGCGCGGCGCCGTAGGTTTCCACGGTCTTGTGCCAGCCCACCGGGGTCAGGCCCTGGGTGCCGGCGACCGGCCGTGGATACCAGGTCTGGTAGGGCACGTACTCGCCGAAGTCACCGCGTTCATCGGCCACCAGCACCACGTCGTACTCGGCGGTCTGGGTGAACAGCGGCATGTCGGTCTGGGCGCTGCGGCGCTGGTCGTTATCGAAGCTCCAGGCTTTTTCCGCCACCAGTTGCAGGCCGAAACGTTTGGCCGCCCGCCGCAGGGCGGCGGCATAGGCTTGATCGTCCGCAGTGGGGCCGACGATCAGCAGCGCCCGTTGCCATTTACGCAGCACCAGAAATTGCGCCAGAGCATCGGCCAGCATCGCGCGGCTTGGCAGGCTGTGCAGCACGTTCGGCAGGCAGTCGGTGCTGCGCAGGCTGTCATCCGGGCTGCCGGCATTGAACAGCAGACTGTCGGGTAGCACGGCGCTGAGTCGGCGCAGGGTTTCCACCGGTGCATTCACCACAAACAGGCGCAGGCCCTGTTCGTGTTGGGTTTTGGCCACTTCGATCAGCGCATCCGGATTGTCGACGCTCGCGCTGACCAGGTTGTAGCTGTGATTGAGAAAGCGCCCGGTACTGTTGCTGTCGGTGATCGCCAGTTCGGCGCCCCGCAGGCCGGCATCGGTAGGTTCGGGAATAACGTTCGACAGCAACGGGCCCGGGTCGGGGCGATAACCCAGGTAGCCGATTCGCACCTGCAACGGCGCATCCGCCGCCTGACTCTGGGTCGCCACCCCGGCGGCGCAGGCAATCGCCAGCAGGTAGATCAAGGCGTAAGGGGCGAGCTGGCGCATAAAGGCACTCCATCACAGGTAGCGTCAGCATAGGAACCCTGGGCGGGCGGGGAAATATGCAGAAAGTACCGATGGGCCAGTACCAAGGTAGTAACTCACCCCGGGCGGCGCGGTTTTAGCATGGGCTACAACGGCCATCACTCAAGGGGGGAGATTGACCATGCGAATTCTCAAAGCACTGCTCCTGCCGTTTTTGCTGATCCTGACCCTGATCGGCGTCGACAAGCTTCACGGCGCGCGCCCCGTATTGGGTGGGCCTGCGCCACAAGCCCTACTACCAAGGGAGTAGGCCGCGACCACCAAAGCAGCATGGGGTTGGCGCAAAGCCGTTCCTAAGATGGGTGCCATAGCCTCTTCAAAGAGGTTTTGCGTGCAATCTTGAGGGCATAACAATGACAACAAAACGCAACGCCTTGCTCGTTGCCGGACTGCTGGCCGGTTTTATCAGCGCAGGTTCCGTCTGGGCCCACGGCAACGTGGTACCCCAAGCCGTCGAAACCCAGGGACTGACGCCGATCAAGGATGCCGGTGTGCAGGTCGATGCCGATGGTTGGGCGGCGGCAAACCCTTATCGTTCCTCCCCGGAACGGGATAAAGCCGTGCAAATCGGCTCTTCGGCCTACAACCAGAACTGCGCGGCCTGTCATGGCCTGGAAGCCAAGTCCGGCGGCATCGCCCCTGACTTGCGCATGCTCGACGTCGGCGAGGCCGGTGATGAATGGTTCGTCGAACGTGTGCGCCATGGCGCCGTGCGTGACGGCCGGGTGTACATGCCGAAGATGGCCGACTACTTGAGTCAGGAAGCCTTGTGGGCGGTGCGCACCTACCTGGACAGCGTGCACGTCGAGGAGTGACCCATGCGCCTGCTCGCGGTGTTGATCAGCGCTGTGTGGCTGTGCTGCCAGGCAGCGCAGGCACAGGTCCGGACCTATGACGAAATGATCGCCGCCGCCGAGCTGAAAGTCGCGGTCTACAAGGATTTCGCCCCCTACAGTTTCGAAGACGCCGGCCAGCCTCGCGGGGTCGATGTTGAACTCGCCCAGGCCTTGGCCAAGGCCATGGGAGTACGCCTGAAACTGATCTGGGCACCCGCCGGGGAGAAGCTCGACGACGACTTGCGCGATTACATCTGGCGGGCCAGTCAGCTGCACAATCAGCAACTGGCCGACCTGATGATGCGCGTGCCCTATGACCGCGATTACTCACAAAAACGCAATGAACTGGGCGAACTGGAAAACGGCCATGTGGTGATGTTCGGGCCGTACCAGACCGAACAATGGCAAGTGGCTTATGACCGTCGTCGGCTTGACTCGGTGGCCAGTGTCGCGGTGTTCCAGCAGCACCCGATCGGCGTCGAAGTCGACAGCGTGCCCTCGTTTTACCTGACCTCGGCGTTTAACGGCATGCTCGCCGCCAAGACTCGCCACTATCCAGGCGTGCCTCAGGCGTTTGCCGCGATGAAGGCCGGTGAAGTCGACGCGGTGATGGCCATGCGCGGGGAGATCGACTGGCAAGTTCATCAGGCCGCCGACCCGCAAGTGGCGCTGGCGGAAAACGCCTATCCGAACATGGGCAAGCAGCTTTGGGAGATCGGCATGGCGGTGCATGAAAGCAACCGGCAACTGGCCTATGCCGTTGAAGAGGCGCTGGAAGCGTTGATTCTCGAGGGCACGGTCAAAAGCATTTATGCCCATTATGGCCTGCGGTATGACGTACCCGAGATGTATCAACAATGAACTGGCGCGCGCGTTGGCTGTTGGCCTGTTGGTTGCCCTTGGCCGCGCAGGCGGTTGAAGTCGATCCGGTGCCCTCGGTGATGTGGGCGTTCTATCACAAGCAGATGCTCGGCGACGCACCATTCGTGTTCGACGAGCGGGTCAAGTTGCTCGCGCCGCCGTTTGCCGAAGACGCCCGGCAAGTGCCGCTGGAAATCGATGCCCGGGCGTTCAAGGGCGAGGTGGTGCGAATCCTCGCCTGGGCCGAGCTCAATCCACTGCCGAAAATCGTCGACTTCGAACCCTTGACCGGTGTGCTGCCATGGCTGTCGATCCGCATCCGCGTTGAACAGGCCACGCCATTGCGCGCGGCGGTACTGACCCGCGACGGCCTGTGGCATGTCGGCTCGACCCTGATCGACGCGGCGGGCGGTGGCTGCACGGCGCCAAGCGTGGTGCGCACCCAGCCGGGCTGGGAAGAACGCATCGGCGAAGTGCTCGGCGGTCGTTATCCCCGTGGTGAGTTCAGTCGCGTGCGTTTGCAGGTGGCGCATCCAATGGATAACGGCATGGTCGGCGGCATCCCGGAGTTCTTCATCAATCACGCAGAGCTGCGCGATCAAAATGATCAACTGCTGGCGCGTCTGGAGTTATTCCCGGCGGTCAGCGAAAACCCCAACCTGGCTTTCGACATCGAAGGCGCAGGGCAGACGCGCCTGATGCTGCGCGACAACAGCGGCAATCAATTCGATGCGGCCATACCCTGACCCAAGGAGCGTGTGATGCGCTGGATGCTGCTGTTGTTCATCTGTGTGAGTCTGCCGTCCCAGGCCGATCCCGGTTACGCCCTCAAGCCCCGGCAGATTGCCGAAGACACCTGGCTGCTGGAGGGCAGCACCGATAATTTCGCCAAGAGCAACGGCGGCAACATCGTCAACACCGCGTTCATCGTCACCGAACAGGGCGTGGTGGTCATCGACACCGGGCCGTCGAAACGTTATGGCGAAGCTCTGCGCAAAGCGATTGCGGCGACTACCGATAAACCGGTGATCCAGGTGCTGCTGACCCATCACCATCCCGATCATGTGCTGGGTAATCAGGCTTTCACCGATGTGCCGATCGGCGCCTTGGCCGGTACCACCGAGCTGTTGCGTCAACAGGGTGATGCCATGGCCGAGAACATGTATCGGCTGGTGGGCGACTGGATGCGCGGCACCGAAGTGGTGTTGCCGACGCAGACGCTGATGCCAGGTGTGCAAAGTTTTGGGAATCACGATTTGCGCCTACTGAGTCTGGGTGGGCACACCGGCGCGGATCTGGCTATTCTCGACCAGAAAACCGGCGTGCTGTTTGCCGGGGACCTGGTGTTTTATCAACGCGCCCTGACCACGCCTAACAGTCCAGGGCTGTCGGTGTGGCTGGCGGACATCGCGACCCTGCAAGATTTGCCGTGGACGCTGATTGTCCCCGGCCATGGCCCCGTGGCCACGGATACAAAACCGTTCGAACAGATGCGCGATTACCTGACCTGGCTGGACCAGCTGATGCGCGACGGCGCCGCCCATGGCAGCGACATGGCCGAGATGATCCGCAGCCCCATCCCCGAGCGTTTCGCCGGGATCAGCCTGAGCCGCTATGAGCTGATTCGCAGCGTCAGCCATTTGTACCCGCGTTACGAACGGGGGCAGATGAGGCGGGTGGATTCCGCCGCGGGCAAGTGATGATCGTTCCCACGCTCCCGCGTGGGAATGCAGCCCGGGACGCTCCGCGTCCCTTCCGGAGCCGAACGCGGAGCGTCCGTTGAGGCATTCCCACGCAGAGCATGGGAACGATCAATCCTGTGTTCATCTCCTCCGACCCGGTACTAAGGAACTAGCAATCTCCGCACTGCGGGTAATTGTTGCAAGGGCGGCGGCGCCCAAGAATCTGCACCAGACCGGGAAAATTTCCCGGGTATAACAAAAACCGCAGAGGCAGCCGTCATGACCCAACCCGCACGTCGCCAACCCTTCGTTTTGAGCATGCTGCTCAGTGCCATGCTGTTGTCCGGCCAGGCATTGGCCGCAGTCTCCGATCAAGACATTCTCCAGGACCCGAAGAACCCGGAGCAGGTCGTCACCAATGGTTTGGGCGTCCAGGGTCAGCGCTACAGCCCGCTGGACACCCTCAATGTCGACAACGTGAAGGACCTGCGCCCGGTCTGGGCCTTTTCATTCGGTGGGGAAAAGCAGCGCGGTCAGCAAGCGCAGCCGATGATCAAGGACGGCGTGATGTACATGACCGGCTCCTACTCACGCGTATTCGCGGTGGATGCGCGCACCGGTCGCAAGCTCTGGCAATACGACGCACGCCTGCCCGATGACATCCGTCCGTGCTGCGACGTGATCAACCGTGGCGTGGCGCTGTATGGCGACCTGGTGATCTTCGGCACCCTCGACGCCAAGCTTGTGGCCCTGAACAAGGACACCGGCAAAGTCGTCTGGAGCAAGAAAGTCGCCGACCACAAGGAAGGCTATTCCATCAGCGCCGCGCCGTTGGTCATCAACGGCAAATTGATCACCGGCGTGGCCGGTGGCGAGTTTGGGGTGGTGGGCAAGATCGAAGCCTACGACCCGAAAAACGGCAGCCTGCTGTGGAGCCGACCAACCGTTGAAGGCCACATGGGTTATGTCTACAAAGACGGCAAAGCGGTAGAAAACGGCATCTCCGGCGGCGAAGCGGGCAAGACCTGGCCGGGGGACCTGTGGAAAACCGGCGGCGCGGCTCCTTGGCTGGGCGGCTACTACGACCCGGAAACCAATCTGCTGCTGTTCGGCACCGGCAACCCGGCACCGTGGAATTCGCACCTGCGCCCTGGCGACAACCTTTACTCGTCCTCGCGCCTGGCGCTGAACCCGGATGATGGCACCATCAAATGGCACTTCCAGAGCACGCCCCACGACGGATGGGACTATGACGGCGTGAACGAACTGGTGTCGTTCAACTACAACGAAGGCGGTAAGGAAATCAAAGCCGCGGCCACCGCGGACCGTAACGGTTTCTTCTACGTGCTGGATCGCACCAACGGCAAATTCATCCGCGGCTTCCCGTTCGTGGACAAGATCACCTGGGCCAGCGGCCTGGATAAAAACGGTCGGCCGATCTACAACGAAGCCAGCCGTCCGGGTGCGCCGGGCTCCGAAGCCAAAGGCAGTTCGGTGTTCGTCGCGCCAGCGTTCCTGGGGGCGAAAAACTGGATGCCGATGGCTTATAACCGCGACACCGGCCTGTTCTATGTGCCGTCCAACGAGTGGGGCATGGACATCTGGAACGAAGGCATCGCCTACAAGAAAGGCGCGGCGTTCCTCGGCGCCGGTTTCACCATCAAGCCGCTGAATGAAGACTACATCGGCGTGCTGCGCGCCATCGACCCGAAAACCGGCAAGGAAGTCTGGCGCCACAAGAACTTCGCGCCGCTGTGGGGCGGGGTGCTGACCACCAAGGGCAACCTGGTGTTCACCGGTACGCCGGAAGGTTTCCTGCAGGCGTTCAATGCCAAGACCGGCGAGAAAGTCTGGGAGTTCCAGACCGGTTCCGGCGTGCTCGGCTCGCCCATCACTTGGGAAATGGACGGCGAACAATACGTCTCGGTGCTCTCCGGCTGGGGCGGCGCGGTACCGCTGTGGGGCGGCGAAGTGGCCAAGCGCGTCAAGGACTTCAACCAGGGCGGCATGCTCTGGACCTTTAAACTGCCCAAAGACCTGGTTGCCAAGCATTAACCCAGGCAACCACAAACCTGATCGTTCCCACGCTCTGCGTGGGAATGCAGCCCGGTACGCTCTGCGTCCCCGCCAGAGCCGAACGCGGAGCGTCCGTTGAGGCATTCCCACGCAGAGCGTGGGAACGATCACCTACTACCCAATAGCATCGACCCAGACAGAGGCCCACCATGATCTACGCACAACCCGGAACACCCGGCGCCATCGTTTCCTTCAAACCGCGCTACGGCAATTTCATCGGCGGCGAATTCGTTGCCCCAATCAACGGCGAGTACTTCACCAACACCTCACCAGTCACCGGTGAAGTGATCGCCGAGTTCCCGCGCTCCAGCGCCGCCGACATCGAAAAAGCCCTCGACGCCGCCCATGCCGCCGCCGATGCCTGGGGCAAAACCTCGGCGCAGGATCGCTCGCTGGTGCTGCTGAAAATCGCCGACCGCATCGAGCAGAACCTGGAAATCCTCGCCGTTACCGAAACCTGGGACAACGGCAAGGCCGTGCGCGAAACCCTCAACGCCGACGTGCCGCTGGCCGCCGACCACTTCCGTTATTTCGCCGGTTGCATCCGCGCTCAGGAAGGCGGCGCCGCCGAGATCAACGAACTGACCACCGCCTATCATTTCCACGAACCATTGGGCGTAGTCGGGCAGATCATCCCGTGGAACTTCCCGCTGCTGATGGCCGCCTGGAAACTCGCCCCGGCCCTGGCCGCCGGCAACTGCATCGTGCTCAAACCCGCCGAACAAACGCCGCTGTCGATCATGGTGTTCGCCGAGCTGATCGCCGACTTGCTGCCGGCCGGCGTGCTGAACATCGTCCAGGGTTTCGGTCGCGAAGCCGGTGAGGCGCTGGCCACCAGCAAGCGCATCGCCAAGATCGCCTTTACCGGTTCCACCCCGGTGGGCGCGCACATCATGCATTGCGCCGCCGAGAACATCATTCCAAGCACCGTGGAGCTGGGCGGCAAATCGCCGAACATTTTCTTCGAAGACATCATGAACGCCGAGCCGCAGTTCATCGAGAAAGCCGCTGAAGGCCTGGTGCTGGCGTTCTTCAACCAGGGCGAAGTCTGCACCTGTCCGTCCCGGGCGCTGGTGCAGGAGTCGATCTATGACGACTTCATGAAAGTGGTGATGCAGAAGATCGTCAAGATCAAGCGCGGCAATCCGCTGGACACTGAAACCATGGTCGGCGCCCAGGCGTCCGAGCAGCAGTACGACAAGATTCTCTCGTACCTGAAAATCGCTCAGGAGGAGGGCGCCGAACTGCTCACCGGCGGCGCGGCCGAGCGCCTTGAAGGCGATTTGTCGACTGGCTATTACATCCAGCCGACCCTGCTCAAGGGTCACAACAAAATGCGTGTGTTCCAGGAAGAAATCTTCGGCCCGGTGGTGGGGATCACCACCTTCAAGGACGAAGCCGAAGCCCTGGCGATTGCCAACGACAGCGAGTTCGGCCTGGGTGCCGGTCTGTGGACCCGCGACATCAACCGCGCCTACCGCATGGGCCGGGCGATCAAGGCCGGGCGCGTCTGGACCAACTGCTACCACCTGTATCCGGCCCACGCCGCGTTTGGTGGCTACAAGAAGTCCGGTGTCGGCCGTGAGAACCACAAGATGATGCTCGACCATTACCAACAGACCAAAAACCTGTTGGTGAGCTACGACATCAATCCGCTGGGGTTCTTCTAGCCCGCCAGAACACCATTGAAACCTGTGGGAGCGGGCTTGCCCGCGATAGCGAACTGTCATTCAACGCATGTGTTGAATGTGACACCGCCATCGCGGGCAAGCCCGCTCCCACAGGGTTATGGGTGTACTTGAAGACCGCGCGACACCCCCTACCAACGCACCCCACAACCTCCTTCGAAAGTAGCATTCGGTCATCTCTTCCCCCGTGCATTAATGGCTTTACCGGAATCATCCGGCACAAGAAGAGGATTGACCCATGTGGAATAAACCCGCGTTTACCGATCTGCGCATTGGCTTCGAAGTGACGATGTACTTCGCCAACCGTTGATTGATCGCCCGGTCAGCCGTCGCGTTGGCCGGGCCTGCCTTCTGGAGGCATACCATGCACATCCGCGTTCTCGGTTCCGCCGCTGGCGGCGGTTTTCCGCAATGGAACTGCAACTGCCGTCAATGCGCCGCTGTGCGCAACGGCAACCTGCGCGCACAACGCCGCACGCAGTCGTCCATTGCCCTGAGCGATGACGGTGTGGAGTGGGTGCTCTGCAATGCTTCACCGGATATTCGCGCGCAACTCGAAAGCTTCCCGGCCATGCAACCGGCCCGACGCTTGCGTGACACGGCGATTGCTGGTGTCGTCCTGCTGGACAGTCAGATCGACCATTGCACCGGGCTGTTGAGCTTGCGCGAAGGCTGCCCGCATTCGGTCTGGTGCACCGAGCGGGTTCATGAAGACCTGAGCAGCGGCTTTCCCCTGTTCACCATGCTCCAGCACTGGAACGGTGGCTTGCAGTGGCAATCCATCGAACTGGATCGCGAGCCGTTTAGTATCGCGGCCTGCCCACACCTGCAATTTCGCGCGATTCCGTTGGTCAGCAATGCACCGCCGTATTCGCCCAACCGTGGCAACCCGCAACCGGGGGACACCATTGGCCTGTTCATCGAAGACCTGCGCAGCGGTGCATCGGTGTTCTATGCGCCGGGGCTGGGGCAAGTCGACGCCGAGGTATTGAACTGGATGCAGCGCGCCGACTGCCTGCTGCTGGACGGCACGCTGTGGCGCGACGATGAAATGCGTGTGTGCGAAGTCGGCCAGAGCCTGGGCAGCGAAATGGGTCACCTGCCGCAAAGCGGCCCCGGCGGCATGCTCGACGTGCTGGAGGGCTTCAATCGCCAGCGCAAGGTGCTGATCCACATTAACAACACCAACCCGATCCTCGATGAAGACTCGGCCGAGCGCGCCTTGCTGGAGCGGCGCGGGATTGAAGTGGCTTATGACGGCATGGACATTGTGTTGTAGCTGAAGGCCCTATCGCGGGCAAGCCCGCTCCCACAGAGATCACCTAAATCCTGTGGGAGCGGGCTTGCCCGCGATGAGGCCCGACCAGACACCGCAGAACCCAACGGTTATTCCCCGGAGAACCGCAATGACTGACTCCCCCATGACTCCCGCCGAATTCGAAGCAGCCCTGCGCGCCAAAGGCGCCTATTACCACATCCACCACCCATTCCACCAAGCCATGTACGCCGGGCGCGCCACCCGTGAGCAGATTCAGGGCTGGGTCGCCAATCGCTTCTATTACCAGGTGAACATCCCGCTCAAGGATGCCGCCATCCTCGCCAACTGCCCGGATCGCGACGTGCGCCGGGAATGGCTGCAACGGATTCTCGACCATGACGGCGTCCCCGGCAGCGAAGGCGGCATCGAAGCGTGGCTGCGATTGGGTGAAGCAGTGGGGCTGGATCGCGAACAAATCCTCTCGCAAGAGTTGGTGCTGCCGGGCGTACGTTTTGCCGTGGATGCCTACGTCAATTTCGCCCGTCGCGCTTGCTGGCAAGAAGCGGCCAGCAGCTCGCTGACCGAACTGTTCGCACCGCAGATCCATCAGTCCCGGCTCGACGCCTGGCCCACCCATTACCCGTGGATCGACCCGGCCGGTTACGACTATTTCCGTACGCGTCTGAGCCAGGCCCGGCGTGATGTCGAGCACGGTTTGCGCATTACCCTGGCGTATTACGTCACGGTCGAAGGCCAGCAACGCATGCTGGAAATTCTGCAATTCAAACTCGATGTGCTGTGGAGCATGCTCGATGCGATGAGCATGGCCTATGAGCTGGACCGCCCGCCGTATCATACCGTCACCACCGAGCGGGTCTGGCACCGGGGGATCGCCTTGTGAACCGGATCGAACAGCAACCCGGCCCACCGTTATGGTTGCTGGCAGAGCTGACCTATCGCTGCCCGCTGCAATGCCCCTATTGCTCCAACCCGCTGGGCTTCGCCCAACAGGGTGAGGAGTTGAGCACAGAAGAATGGATTCGGGTGTTCCGCGAGGCCCGGGAAATGGGCGCCGCGCAACTGGGTTTCTCCGGTGGCGAACCGTTGGTGCGGCAAGACCTGGCCGAGCTGATCAAGGCCGCGCGGGACATGGGTTACTACACCAACCTGATCACCTCGGGTATCGGCCTGACCGAACAGAAGGTCCGCGATTTCAAGGTTGCCGGGCTGGACCACATCCAGATCAGCTTTCAGGCTGCCGACGAACAGGTGAACAACCTGCTCGCCGGCTCGCGCAAGGCCTTTGCCCAGAAGCTCGCCATGGCCCGGGCGGTGAAGGCCCAGGGCTACCCGATGGTGCTGAACTTCGTCACCCATCGGCACAACATCGACCAGATCGCGCAGATCATCGAACTGTGCCTGGAGCTGGAGGCGGATTTCGTCGAGTTGGCGACGTGCCAGTTCTACGGTTGGGCGGAACTCAACCGCGTCGGCCTGTTGCCGACCCGCGAACAATTGCAGCGCGCCGAGCGGATCACCAACGAGTATCGCCAGCGGCTTGAAGCCGAGGGCCACCCGTGCAAGCTGATTTTCGTCACCCCTGATTACTACGAAGAGCGCCCCAAGACCTGCATGAATGGCTGGGCCAACCTGTTTCTCGACATCACCCCGGACGGCACGGCGTTGCCTTGTCATAGCGCCCGCCAGTTGCCGGTGCAGTTTCCCAACGTGCGCGAGCACAGCATCGCGCACATCTGGAACGACTCCTTCGGTTTCAACCGTTTTCGCGGCGATGACTGGATGAAAGAACCGTGCCGTTCCTGCGATGAAAAGCACAAGGACCTCGGCGGCTGCCGCTGCCAGGCGTTCATGCTCACCGGTGATGCCGCCAACGCCGACCCGGTGTGCAGCAAGTCGCCGCACCACGACGTTATTCTCAAGGCCCGGGACGAAGCCGACGCGCCGGGGCAGGGCATGGAGCACCTGACCTTGCGCAATGAAAAGGCTTCGCGGCTGATTTATCGTGGATGAGTTGTGAACACAGAACCCTGTGGGAGCGGGCTTGCCCGCGATGAGGCCAGCACATTCAACATTGATGTTGACTGTAAAACAGCTATCGCGGGCAAGCCCGCTCCCACAGGGATTTTCAGTGAATCTGAAATCGGAGTGCGCCCCCGGGCTGGCTCGCTATCCATTGGTCTGATTGCATTCGCAGCCGGATGCGTTAGTGTGGACTTTACCTTTCAAAACAATAAAAACAGGCTTTCCAATGAGCCAGAATCTCAGCCAGCTGCGTAAATTCGTTTCGCCTGAAATCATCTTCGGTGCCGGCTGTCGGCACAATGTCGGCAACTACGCCAAGACCTTCGGCGCCCGCAAGGTGCTGGTGGTCAGCGACCCAGGGGTGATTGCCGCCGGTTGGGTTGCCGATGTCGAGGCCAGTCTGCAAGCCCAGGGCATTGATTTCTTTTTGTATAGTGACGTTTCGCCCAACCCGCGGATCGAAGAGGTCATGCTCGGCGCCGAGCTGTACCGGGAGAATCACTGCGATGTGATCGTGGCGATCGGCGGCGGCAGCCCGATGGACTGCGGAAAAGGCATCGGCATCGTCGTCGCCCACGGGCGCAACATCCTCGAATTCGAGGGCGTGGACATGTTGCGCATGCCCAGCCCGCCGCTGATCCTGATCCCGACCACCGCTGGCACGTCGGCCGATGTGTCGCAGTTCGTGATCATCTCCAACCAGCAAGAACGCATGAAATTCTCCATCGTCAGCAAGGCCGCGGTGCCGGATGTGTCGCTGATCGACCCGGAGACCACCCTGAGCATGGACCCGTTCCTGTCGGCCTGTACCGGCATCGACGCGTTGGTCCATGCCATCGAAGCCTTTGTCTCCACCGGTCACGGGCCGCTCACCGATCCCCACGCGCTGGAGGCGATGCGGCTGATCAACGGCAATCTGGTGCAAATGATCGCCAACCCCAGCGACATCGCCCTGCGGGAAAAAATCATGCTCGGCAGCATGCAGGCCGGGCTGGCGTTCTCCAACGCGATCCTTGGCGCGGTGCACGCCATGTCCCATAGCCTCGGCGGGTTCCTCGATCTGCCCCATGGCCTGTGCAACGCGGTGCTGGTGGAACACGTGGTGGCGTTCAACTACAGCTCGGCGCCGGAGCGCTTCAAAATGATCGCCGAGACTTTCGGCATTGATTGCCGTGGGCTGAATCACCGGCAGATCTGCGGGCGTCTGGTCAACCACCTGATCGCCCTCAAGCACGCCATCGGCTTCCACGAAACCCTGGGCCTGCACGGGGTGAGTACGTCGGACATTCCGTTCCTGTCGCAACACGCCATGGATGACCCGTGCATCCTTACCAACCCGCGCGAATCCAGTCAGCGCGACGTCGAGGTCGTCTATGGCGAAGCCCTCTGACGAGCAACAACGGGCGCTGGCTGGATTACTCGGCTTAGGCAACCACTCGGCGCGCAAGAGTCATTACCCGGAACTGGCCGCGCGCCTGGATGAACTGGAAACCGAACGCAACCGCTACAAATGGCTGTTCGAAAACGCGGTGCACGGGATCTTCCAGGCCAGCCTGCTGGAAGGCATGCGCGCCGCCAATCCGGCCCTGGCGCGGATGCTCGGCTATCAAAACCCGCAGGAGGTGCTGTTTTCCCTGACGGACCTGGCGGGCACGTTGTTCGTCGGCGGGGCACAAGAGCTGGAAAGCATCGGCGAAATCCTCCAGCGCGAGCGCAGCCTGCTGGGCTATGAAACTCAGCTGCGGCGCAAGGACGGCAGCGTCCTCGACGTATTGATGAACTTGCTGCTCAAACCGGATCAGGAAGGCTTGGTCGAGGGCTTTGTCGCCGATATCACCGAACGCAAACAGGCCCAGGAGCGCTTGCAACAGCTCAATGATCAACTGGAGCAACGGGTCACCGCGCGCACCAATGAGTTGCTGGACGCCAACCGCAATCTGCACCAACAGATCACCGAGCGTAAACAGATTGCCGAAGCCTTGCGCGACGCCCGTGATGCCGCCGAGGCGGCCAATCGCAGCAAGGACAAATACCTCGCCGCCGCCAGTCATGACCTGCTGCAACCGCTCAACGCCGCGCGTTTGCTGATCTCGACCTTGCGCGAGCGCAAGCTGCCCGACGTCGAGCAGGTGCTGGTGGAGCGCACGCATCAGGCGCTGGAAGGGGCCGAAGACTTGCTCACCGATCTGCTGGATATTTCCCGCCTCGATCAGGCTGCGGTGAAGCCGGACATTGCCCTGTACCGCCTCGACGAATTGTTCGCGCCACTGGTCTCGGAGTTTCAGTCGGTGGCCGCGGCAGCCGGGTTGAACCTGCGGGTGCACATGGGCGATTACGCCATTCATACCGACTTGCGCCTGATGACCCGAATCCTGCGCAACTTCCTCAGCAATGCCTGCCGCTACACCGACGAAGGCTGCATTCTGCTGGGGGCAAGACGCCGGGGCGACGCGCTGCGAATAGAAGTCTGGGACACCGGGCGCGGGATTCCTGCGGATCGTCTTGACTCGATCTTCCTCGAGTTCAACCAACTGGACGTCGGGCGCGCCGCCGATCGCAAGGGTGTGGGCCTGGGGCTGGCGATTGTCGAACGCATCGCCAAGATCCTCGACTACAGGATTCAGGTTCATTCGCTGCCGGGGCGCGGTTCGATGTTCAGCATCGAAGTACCAATTTCCCATGAGATTCCACTGCCGATCAGCCAGGCCGCACCGCAGCCGAGTACCGGTAACCCGTTACCGGGCCGGCGGCTGTTGGTGCTGGACAACGAAGTCAGCATTCTTGAAAGCATGAGCGCGTTGCTCGGGCAGTGGGGCTGCGAGGTGGTTACCGCTACCGACGAGGCCACCGCGTTGGTGGCTTTGCAGGGACAGGCGCCGGAACTGATTCTGGCGGACTATCACCTGGATCACGGGGTGGTGGGCTGTGAAGTGGTCCGGCATTTACGCGAGCATTTCAGCCAGGCGATTCCGGCGGTGATCATCACCGCCGACCGCACCGACCAGTGCCGGCGCTCATTGCAGCGCCTCGACGCGCCGCTGCTGAACAAACCCGTGAAGCCCGGCAAGTTGCGCGCGGTGCTGACTCAGCTATTGGCGTAGCGATAGCGCAGGCTGAAACCGAGCTCGGCGGATTGGCCTTGTTCCAGCAAACGCAACCCAGGCCGGCCCGGCAAGTGATGAGCGTTGACCGGGTGACTCACCGGTTCAATACAGAAAAATTCCAGGCCCACGGGGCAGTAGAGCAGGTAGTAGCCGCTGCCGGTGGCCTGGCATTCCAGTTCATAACCCAGCTCGGGCTGCTGGATCAGGCAGTGGCCGTCCCATTCGCAAAAGCCGTTGTCCACTAGCGTTTCGGGTAATGCCCGGGGCTGGCTGAAGTCCCAATCCTTGGGTATCGAAGTGAGTTGTGTTGGCAGTTTTGCGCTGTCGCACAACCAGACCTGGCGCGCCTGCGCCTGCAACCGAGTGCCTGCAGTGCGCGGGAAGTAGGGGTGCAAACCGAGTCCATGCCAGGCGGCGTGTTCGGCCAGATGGGTGACCTGCAAATCAATGCTCAACTTGCCCTCACTCAGATGGAAACGTTGTCTTGCGCGATAAGCGAAGGGCGTGGTGCTGTCGAGTTGCAGGACGATTTCATCGCGGGTGTGCGAGACGATCTGCCACGGCTGTTGCCAGGCACTGCCGTGAATCGGCAGGGGATCGGTGAGGCTGTTGGGCGTCAGTGCGAGCCAGCCATCGGGGCAGTCGAAACCACCCTCCGAGATGCGGTTCGACCACGGTGCCAGGGGATAGCAGGCAAGTTTGCCGGGCAGGCCGGTGTTCAAGGCGTGCTGATCGCTGTGGCGCAACAGCGGTTGGCCGGTGCTGCTCACGGTCCAGTTGACGATGCTCGCCCCGAGTTCCGGGGCGAGGGTGAGGCGGGTGAGTTCGTCTTCGAGTTCCAGGAGTGTTGGCGACATGTTGACCAGCGATATGAATGTTTGTGGGACATGAATGAATGAGGCTTTTGTAGGAGCCAGGCTTGCCGGCGAAGGCGTTCTTGAGTACGCCTGCGCCGGCAAGCCTGGCTCCTGCAGGGGTCACAACACCAAATGCGGCAACCACAGCGAAATGGCAGGAATGTAGGTCACGGCCAGCAGTACCAGAAACAGCACGCCGTAGAACGGCAGCAGTGCTTTCACGGTGCTTTCGATACTGACCTTGCCCACCGCCGAGCCGACAAACAGCACCGCGCCCACCGGCGGTGTGATCAAGCCGATCCCCAGGTTCACCAGCATGATCATGCCGAACTGCACCGGGTCCACGCCAATGCCCAGAATCACTGGCATCAGAATCGGCGTGAGGATCAGGATCAGCGGCGCCATGTCCATCACCGTGCCGAGCAACAACAGCATCACGTTGATGCACATCAGGATCACGTAACGGTTGTCCGACAGGGTCAGGAACATCGTGGTGATCTTCGCCGGGATCTGCATCAGCGTCATGATGTAGCCGAAGCTGGCGGCGAAGCCGATCAGGATCATCACGATCGAGATGGTGCGCACCGTGCGGTGCATCAACTTGGGCAGCTCGCTCCATTTGTAGTCGCGGTAGATGAACATGGTGACGAAGAACGACCACAGCACCGCGATTGCCGCCGATTCCGTGGCGGTGAAGATGCCCGAGAGAATGCCGCCGAGAATGATGACCATCGCCATCAACCCCCACATCGCTTCACCGCAGATTTTCAGCGCTTGCCGCAGGGGAATGACTTCGCCCTTGGGGTAGTTGCGCTTTCTGGCAAAGATCAGGCACAGCACCATCAGGCACGCGCTCATCATCAGGCCCGGTACCACGCCGGCCATGAACAGCGAAGCGATCGAAACGGTCCCGCCGGCGGCCAGCGAGTAGAGCACCGAGTTATGGCTGGGTGGCGTCAGCAGGGCTTGTACCGAGCCGCTGACCGTCACGGCGGTGGAGAAATCCCGCGGGTAGCCGCGACGTTCCATTTCCGGAATCAGCACCGAACCGACCGACGCCGTGTCCGCCACCGAAGAGCCGGAAATCGCGCCGAAGAAGGTCGAGGCCATGATGTTCACCAGCGACAACCCGCCGCGCACGAACCCCACCAACACTCCGGCGAACGCCACCAGTCTGCGCGACATGCCGCCTTCGGCCATGATCGCGCCAGCGAGCACGAAGAACGGAATCGCCAGCAACGAGAATTTGTTAACGCCGCCCGCGACCTGAATCATCAGCGCCTGGAACGGGATGTCGATCCACCACGCCCCGATCAGGGCAGAAAGCCCCAGGGCGTAGGCGACCGGCATGCCGATCAGGATCAAAGCGATAAAACTGCCGAGCAGAATCAGAGCGTCCATTTATGCGGCACCTTCGCTTTCTTCAACCAGGTCGAAACGCACGACCCGACGGTTGCTCTGGTCACCGAGCAAGAGTTTTTCCAGCACGAAAATCAGCGTCAGCACACCGCCCACGGGGATCGGCATGTAGGTGATGCCCACGCGCAGAGTGGGCAGAGAACTCATGAACTGGTTCCAGGTGGACAGGCAGAGCTTGGTGCCCCAGATGGCCATGAACAGGCAAATGGTCGCCATCAGCAGTTGCGAAACGATGCTCATGGTCTTGCGCAGTTCGGGGGGCATGCGGTCGGTGAGCATGGCCACGGCCATGTGCGCTCCGGCGCGATAACTGGCGGCGGCGCCGATGAAGGTGAAGACCATCATCAGCAAAATCGCGGTGGGCTCCGGCCAGCTAGAGCCGGTGCCGAGGACGTAACGGGCGAAGACGCCCCAAGGAATGATCAAGGCGATGGCCAGGACCGACAAGCCCGCGACCCAGATGCAGGTCATGTAAATCCTGTCGTTGATGCGCAGCAGCAGATTCTTCATCGGGTTTCACCGTAACCGGGCGCCGCTGACGATTCACTCGTCAACGGTGCCGGGCCTTTCATGAATGCAGGGAGGGTTACTGAACGGCTTCGATGCGCTTGATCAGGTCGGCGTAAGGCGCGCCGTATTTTTCCCGGACCGAAGCCGTGGCTTCATAGAAAGGTTTTTTGTCGACGGTGATGAACTCGACGCCGGCAGCCTTGAGTTTTTCTTCGCTGCTGGCCGACTTCGCATCCCACAGCGTGCGCTCCTGGGCCTGTGCGGCTTTGGCGGCTTTTTTCACCAGCACTTGCTGGTCGGGGCTGAGTTTTTCCCAAGTGATTTTCGACATCACGATCGGCTCGGGCAGGATCAGGTGCCCGGTCAGGCTGTAGAACTTGGCGTTCTGGTAGTGGTTGTGTTCGAGCAGGGTCGGCGGGTTGTTTTCCGCGCCGTCGATCACCCCGGTCTGCAATGCACTGAAGATCTCGCCGGTATCCATCGCGATGCCATTGCCGCCCATGGCGTTGATGGTGTCGATGAACATCGGGTTGCCTTGCACGCGAATCTTCATGCCTTTGAGGTCGGCGAGGCTGCGTACCGGTTTTTTGGTGTAGATATTGCGCGTGCCGCCATCCATCCAGGCCAGGGCGACCAGGTTGAATTCGGAGTGGGTGATCTTGTCGAGGATCTCGTCGCCGACCTCACCGTCGATGACTTTGCGCATGTGCGCCTGGTCGCGGAACACGAACGGCATGTTGAACACGTTCACGTCCGGCACCACCGGCCCGACGATGCCGAGGCTGACCCGGGCCATCTGAATGGCGCCGACCTGGGCCTGTTCGATGACCTCTTTTTCTGAACCGAGCACACCGCCGGCGAACATCTTGAAAGTCAGCTTGCCGTTGCTCTCGGCCACCAGGGTTTTACCCAGCTGTTCTTCGGCGACCACGGTCGGGTAACCGGCGGGATGGATGTCGGCGAATTTGATTTCCAGCGCCTGGGCGGCGCTGCTGAGGGTGAAGGTGAGTGCTGCAGTGATGGGAAGTGCAGCGGCGAGCAAGGTGCGTTTGAAATCCATGGGTGTGTCTCCAGTCTTGTTGTTTTTTTTATACAAGGCACAGCGATGCAGCAGAGGGGTTAAAACAATTCGTTGAACACCGGTTCCGGCAAGCCTTTGACGCCGGGGTTGAGGGCGAACACGCCGCCGGCCAGCGACTGTTCGTCATGGTCGTCAGCGGGGCGTATCGAGGTCACAAACAGGGTGTCGAGCTGGCTGCCACCGAAGGCGCACATGGTCGGTTTCTTCACCGGCACGGGGAGCGAACGATCCAGTCGGCCATCGGGGGTGAAACGGTGAATCAGCCCGGCGTCATTGGCGCAGATCCAGTAGCAACCTTCGGCATCCACCGCCGCGCCATCGGGGCGGCCAAGGAAGTGATGCATGTCGACGAACAGTCGACGATTGGACGGCGTGCCGCTGTCGATGTCGTAATCGAAGGCCCAGATCTGCTGCACATTCGGGTGCGAATCCGAGAGGTACAGGGTCTTGCCGTCCGGGCTGAAGCCCAGGCCATTGGGCACGATGAAACCGCTGAGCCGGGCGTCGAGCGGCCCGCGTTGCCCGGCACTGTAGCGATAGAGCGTGCCGTCGGCGGCGTTGGCGCCCATGTTCAGCACCATGCTGCCGGCCCAGAAACGGCCCTGACGATCACAGCGGCCATCGTTCAGGCGCATGTCCGGGCGGGCGTGGTCGACGTGGGCCAGCAGTTCGCTGTCGAGGCTGCCATCGTTGTGCGGGTGCAGGTGAAAGAACCCGCTTTCCATGCCGGCGACCCAGCCACCCGCGCTGTGACGAGCGATGCAGGCGAGCATTTGCGGGGCTTTCCAGGCGTAAACGTGCCCGCTGTCGGCATTCCAGCGCTGTAAGCCACCGGCCGGAATATCGACCCAGTACAGGGCGTTTTCCTCGGGGACCCACACCGGGCTTTCACCGACCGCATTGCGGGCATCGACAATCAATTCGGCTTGCATGGCAACGCATTCCCTTGGGTTGTTTATGGAGGGGGTTGGCGAGGGTTCAGTCGCCGAACGGCCCGGCCGCGACAAAGGCGCCGCCCTGATAAACCCGGGCCGGATCATCCTCGGCGGGCATGGGTTGGGCTTCGACTTTTTCGCGGAAGACTTCGGACGTGTCCTGGGGTGCATAACCCAGATGTGCGGCAAACCGGTTGTCCCACCAGACGCTCTTGTTGTCGGACATGCCGTACACCACGGTGTGGCCGACCTCCGGGGTGTACAGCGCGCGCTCGAGCAGTCGAGTCATGTCGTCGAAGCTCAGCCAGGTGCTCATCATTCGGCGGTTCTGTGGTTCCGGGAACGATGAGCCGATGCGGATGCTGACGGTCTCAATGCCATAGCGATCGAAGTAGAAACTGGCCATGTCTTCGCCGTAGGACTTGGACAAACCGTAGTAGCCGTCCGGTCGGCGAGGAGAGTGGGCGTCGAGGGTTTCGTCCTGCTTGTAAAAGCCGATGACGTGGTTGGAACTGGCGAAAATCACCCGCTTCACGCCATGGCGACGGGCCGCTTCGTAGATATGGAACACGCCGCAGATGTTGGCGCCGAGGATCTCTTCGAACGGACGCTCTACCGACACGCCGCCGAAGTGCAGGATTGCATCCACGCCTTCAACCAGTTGATGTACCGCTTGCTTGTCGGCGAGGTCGCACGGCACGACTTCTTCGCGATCATCAATGGCTGGCGCCATGTCGGCGATGTCCGACAGGCGGAGTACGTTGGCGTAAAGTCGCAGGCGTTCGCGCAGGACTTTACCGAGGCCACCGGCGGCGCCGGTCAGGAGCAGGCGATTGAATGGGGGTGTGGTCGTCATGTGAATCCCTGCACAGAAAATTGTTGTTATTGGGCTTGTTGTAGGTTGTCGTATGACTTGCTGGAGTATTGTTGGGCTTTCCGATGCTTGTCAACGCGACTTTGGTTGAAATTGACGGAGGGTCATGTTCATCCACCACGAGTGCATTGAACCTGTGGCCAGAGAGCAAGCCCCAATGCCAGTCAGTTCAGTAATTTCAACGCGACACTCTTTTGTAGCAGCTGGCGAAGCCTGCGTTCGGCTGCGAAGCAGTCGTAAATCAGGCGTTGCGGTCTGTCAGACACACTGTGGATTGAGGGTTTACGACTGCTTCGCAGCCGAACGCAGCCTCGCGAGCTCGACAGCTGCTACAGCCGAACGCAGGCTTCGCGCCTTACAACAACGAAATCGGGTAGCTGATAAAAATGCGGTTTTCATCGAATTCGTTGGTGCTGAAATCGCGGCGGATGGTTGCATTGCGCCATTTGACGTTGAGGCTCTTCAGTGCGCCGCTTTGCACGGTGTAAGCCAGTTCCGATTCGCGACCCCATTCCTTACCATCGGTGATCGCCCCGGTGTGCACGTTATCGCCGCTGATGTAGCGGTTCATCAGCGTCAGGCCGGGGATGCCGAGGGCGACGAAGTTGTAGTCGTGGCGCACCTGCCAGGAGCGTTCCTTGGCGTTGTCATAGCTGGCGTTGTAGCTGTCGTTGGCCAGCGTGCCGCCGCTGGTACCGTTGACGCGCATCCAGGCGCTGTCGCCGCTGAGTTTTTGCAGGCCGACATAGAAGGTGTTGCCACCGTATTTGGCCGAGAGCAGGGCGAACGCGGTTTTGTTGTCGAGGTCGCCGGCCAGCGCGCTGCCGTCTTCCTTGCCGATGAAGTAACCGAGGCTGGCACCGAGCGTCCAGTCGCCGATTGGCTGGCTATGGCTCAGGTTGAAATACTGCTGCTGATAAATGTCGCTGAGTTCCGCGTACCAGACGCCGACCTGAGTGCGCTTTTCATTGAACGCATACTCGCCGCCGCCGAAGTTGAAACGGTCGGAGGTGAACGCGCCTCTGCCATTCATCGACATGTCTTCCATGCTCGCGTCATTGCGCGGGCTGTTGCCGCGGAACTGGCCGCCGTAGAGCGTCATGCCGCTGATTTCAGTAGAGGTGACCTGGCCGCCGCGAAAGGTTTGCGGCAGCGAGCGACCATCGTCAGAGCGCAGGATCGGCAACACCGGCATCCACTCCCCGACCTTCAATTCGGTTTTCGACACCTTGGCTTTCAGCGCCACACCCAGACGACCGAAATTGTCGGCGGGGCGGCCGTCATCATGGATCGGCAGCAATTGCGTGCCGCCCGTGCCCTTACCGCCGTCGAGTTTCTGCGAGTACATACCGAGCACATCCACGCCGAAACCGACGGGGCCCTGAGTGAACCCGGATTTGGCGTCAAGGATGAAGTTTTGCGTCCACTCTTCAGCCTTGCCCTGGGCATTGTTCGGGTTGGTGAAGTTGCGATTGATGTAGGCGTTGCGCAGGTTCAGCGTGACCTTGGCGTCATCGACGAAACCTTCGGCCTGGCCGGTCATGGGCAGGGCGAAGGCCAGACTGCTGCAACCGATCAGGCTGAGGGTATGGCGACGGGCGAAGGTAGGGCGAGGGGTGCTGGCGAAGGAATTGCGGGCGAGTCTGCTCACAGTAACGCTCCCTGGTTTTTGTTATTTTTGTTTTTGTTATACGTCGTCGTACAACATTGGCGGCGATTATTTGCAAGGCTTTGAGGGAATGTCAATCACAAGTTATACGATGACTTGTTGAAGGCCATCAACACCGACCCACCGAGCCGCAAGACCGCTGCACGAAGTTTCGTTTTCCCCTGTCGCCCCGATCCAGAGCGGATGCTAGTCTTGACCAACGCTGTTGTCAGGGAGCCCTCATGGGCAATCACAAGATCGAGATTCGTCGCAGTAACGTCGAAAAGATTCTGTTGGGGGCTGAAAAAGTCTTCGCCGAAAAAGGTTTCGGCAGCACCGCCATGGCCGACATCGCCGCCGAAGTGCAACTGCCGCGTTCCAACCTGCATTACTACTTCAGCACCAAGAGCGAGCTGTACAGCGCGGTGCTGCTGGGTTTGCTGGAAGTCTGGAAGCAGGACGCCTTGTGCTTCGAGATGTTCGACGACCCGCGCGTGGTGCTCAGCAGTTACATCCGCGCCAAGATGAACCATTCCCGCAGCCGACCGTACGGTTCGAAAGTCTGGGCCAACGAAATCATCCACGGTGCGCCGACACTGGGTGAGAAACTGGACGCCAGCCTGTACGACTGGGCCAAGATGAAAGAAGCGAAAATTCGCCAGTGGGTGGAGGACAAACGCATCCTGCCGGTGGAGCCTTCCAGCCTGCTGTACATGATCTGGGCCTCGACCCAGCACTACGCCGAC
Source organism: Pseudomonas cucumis (assembly GCF_030687935.1). Classification (GTDB taxonomy): domain Bacteria; phylum Pseudomonadota; class Gammaproteobacteria; order Pseudomonadales; family Pseudomonadaceae; genus Aquipseudomonas; species Aquipseudomonas cucumis. Next base: position 2,697,773 of record NZ_CP117454.1, read on the forward strand.
TTCGACCATCAGGTGAATATTCTTAACGATCACCAGCCGCTGTCGGACATGCAGTTCGAGCGGGCGGTGCAGACGGTGACCAGTGTGATCTTGCGGGGGATCGGGTTGGAGCCGTAACCAGATCGTTCCCACGCTCTGCGTGGGGATGCAGCCCGGGACGCTCCGCGTCCCAAGAGCGGATGCAGAGCGTCCATTGAGGCATTCCCACGCAGAGCGTGGGAACGATCATCAAACGGAAACGTGATACGGATTGCGCGGATCATGGTTCCAATCCAGAAACGGCTTGCCCGTATCCATCGGCACCATCTCAATACAATCCTGCACCGGACACGTGATCTGACACAGATTGCACCCCACACACTCATCATCAATCACTTCATACTTATGCGTACCGTCTGCCTGTTTGAAGCTGGCAATCGCCTGGTGCGAGGTGTCTTCGCAAGCGATGTGGCAGCGACCGCAACCGATACACGCCTCCTGATCAATCTTCGCAATCACCTGATAGTTGATGTCCAGGTACTTCCAGTCCGTGGTGTTGCCCACCGCACGCCCGGAAAACTCCGACACGCTGGCGTAGCCCTGACTGTCCATCCAGCGTGACAAACCATCCTTCATCTCCTCGACAATCCGGAAACCATGCAGCATCGCCGCCGTGCACACCTGCACCGCGCCGCTGCCCAAGGCAATGAACTCCGCCGCATCGCGCCAACTGCCAATGCCGCCAATGCCGCAGATCGGCAAGCCCTGGGTCTGCGGATCGCGGGCGATTTCGGCGACCATGTTCAGCGCAATCGGCTTCACCGCCGAGCCGCAATAACCACCATGGGTGCTTTGGCTGCCGACGGCGGGATTGGCGACCATGCGTTCCAGGTTGACGCTGGTGATCGAGTTGATGGTGTTGATCAGCGACACCGCATCGGCCCCACCCCGGTATGCGGCACGGGCGGCGACGCGGATGTCGGTGATGTTCGGCGTGAGCTTGACGATCACCGGTAGCGAGCAATAAGTCTTGCACCAGCGGGTGACCTGCTCGACGTATTCCGGCACCTGGCCGACCGCCGCGCCCATGCCCCGTTCCGGCATGCCATGGGGGCAGCCGAAATTCAGTTCGATGCCATCGGCCCCGGTGGCCTCGACCAGCGGCAGGATGTTTTTCCACGACTCTTCGACGCAGGGCACCATCAGCGACACGATCAGCGCGCGGTCCGGCCAGTCCTTTTTGACCTGAGTGATTTCCCGCAGGTTGATGTCCAGCGAGCGATCGGTGATCAGCTCGATGTTGTTAAAGCCCATCACTTCACGGTTAGCGCCGAAATGCGCCGAGTAACGCGACGATACGTTGACCGCCGCCGGGTCTTCACCCAGAGTTTTCCAGACCACGCCACCCCAGCCAGCCTCGAACGCGCGGACCACGTTGTAGGCTTTGTCGGTCGGCGGCGCGGAGGCCAGCCAGAACGGATTGGGGGCTTTGATACCGGCGAAGACAATCGAGAGATCGGCCATTTACGCTGCCTCCACGTTGAGCATGAGTTGAGCATTGATGGCCTCGGCGGCCAGCTTGCCGTGCTGCACGGCCTGCACGGTGAGGTCCTGATCGAGGCTGGTGCAGTCGCCGCCGGCATACACACCGGGAATGCTGGTACGCAGCTGTTCGTCCACGAGGATGCGGTCGCCCTGACGCTTGAGCTCACGGGCCAGCGGGTCGGCGAGGGCGGCGGTATCGAAGGTCTGGCCGATGGCTTTGAAGATCGCATCGGCGGCCAGTTCAAAGGTTTCGCCGGTGGTTTGCAGGCGACCTTCCACCAACCGGGTGCGGGCGAAGCGCATGCCGCGCACTTGGCCCTGATCGTTGAGCAACACTTCTTCGGGTTGCGCCCAGGTCAGCAGCCGCACCTGATTGGCCTTGGCGATGTCCTGTTCGTGAGCGGTGGCGCCCATGTCCTCGACGCTGCGGCGGTACACCAGATTCACATCGCGAGCGCCGAGGCGAGCCATTTGCACGGCCATGTCGATGGCGGTGTTACCGGCACCGAGGACGATGCAGCGCTCGGCCAGTGGCAGTTGCGTCAGGTCATCGGCCTGGCGCAGTTCGCGGATGTAGTCGGTGGCGGCGAGCAGGCCGGGGGCATCCTCATGGGCCAGTCCCAACTGTTTGCTGGCGGCCAGACCGAGGCCGAGGAACACCGCGTCGAATTGCTGATGCAGTTCGCTGAGGGTCAGGTTGTCGCCGAGTTTCTGCCCGTGGCGAATCTCGATGCCGCCAATCCCCATCAGGAATTCCAGCTCCTTCTGCGCGTAATCGTCCACCAGTTTGTACTTGGCGATCCCGTATTCGTTGAGGCCACCAGCCTTTTCCCGCGCCTCGAAAATCACCACGTCATGGCCGTGCATGGCGCTGCGGTGCGCGCAGGACAATCCGGCCGGGCCGGCACCCACCACGGCGATACGTTTGCCGGTTGAGGCGGCGCGCTGGAACGGGTGTTCGCTGAAGTGCGCGTTGTCCACGGCATAGCGTTGCAACAGGCCGATCAACACCGGCGCGCATTCCTGGGCGTTGTTGCGCACGCAGGCTTGTTCGCAGAGGATTTCCGTCGGACAGACCCGGGCACAACTGCCGCCAAGGATGTTGGCCGAGAGGATTTTCTGCGCGGCGCCCTGAACGTTTTCCTGATGGATATTGCGGATGAACGACGGAATATCAATGTCGCTCGGACAGGCATTCACGCACGGTGCGTCGTAGCAATACAGGCAGCGCGAAGCTTCCAGATGCGCCTGACGGTCGTTGAGTGGTGGCGCCAGATCGGTGAAATGGCCGGCGAGGGCGGCCGCGTCCTCATGGGGATGCGGGAGGTGGTTCAGGGTCTTGATCACGGTGTTGGCCTCACGGTTATTTGAGGTACTGCCTCTGGTGGGCTGATCGTTCCCACGCTCTGCGTGGGAATGCCTCAAGGGACGCTCCGCGTTCCCCTCTGGGACGCAGAGCGTCCCGGGCTGCATTCCCACGCGGAGCGTGGGAACGATCGGGGGGTCAGCGTTTCACAGCAACCGGCCTGCACAACTCAGCCCGCTTGCTCAGCAAATCAAACACCGCCGGATATGCCGGCCGTTCGACATACCGACCGGCACCACGCTCGGCCCGCAAATCACCGTCGGCCCACACCACTCGGCCCTGGCTGACGGTGTGGCTCGGCACGCCGCGTACGGTCTTGCCTTCGAAGATGTTGAAGTCGACTTGCTGGTGATGGGTCTTGGCTGAAATCGTCCGCGTACCTTCCGGGTCCCACAGCACCAGATCCGCATCGGCGCCCACGCGGATCGCCCCTTTGCGCGGATAGAGGTTGAAGATCTTCGCGGTGTTGGTGGAGGTGAGGGCAACGAAGTGCTGCATCGACAAGCGCCCGGTATTCACCCCTTCATCCCAGAGCACCGCCATGCGGTCTTCGATCCCGGCGGTGCCGTTGGGGATCTTGCTGAAGTCGTCACGACCGGCGGCTTTTTGCTCGGCGCAGAAGCAGCAGTGGTCGGTGGCGGTGGTGTGCAGGTTGCCCGATTGCAGGCCATGCCAAAGGGCTTGCTGATGGCCGCGAGGACGGAAGGGCGGGCTCATCACGTAACCGGCGGCGGTTTGCCAGTCCGGGTGTTGGTAAACGCTGTCGTCCAGCAGCAGATGCCCGGCCAGCACTTCGCCGTAGACCTGTTGGCCTTTGCTGCGGGCGTAGGTGATTTCGTCGAGGGCCTCCTTGGTCGAAACGTGGACCAGGTACAGCGGCGTGCCGAGGGTTTCGGCGATGCGGATCGCCCGGCTCGCGGCTTCACCTTCCACCTGCGAAGGCCGCGACAGTGGGTGCGCTTCCGGCCCGGTCATGCCCTGGGCCATCAACTTGCGTTGCAGGTGATAGACCAGCTCGCCGTTTTCCGCATGCACGGTTGGCACCGCGCCCAATTCCAGGCAACGCTCGAAACTCGCCACCAGCGTATCGTCCGCCGCCATGATCGCGTTCTTGTAGGCCATGAAATGCTTGAAGCTGTTGACCCCGTGATGGCTGACCAACTCGGCCATTTCTTCTCGGACCTGCTCGCTCCACCAGGTAATGGCGACGTGGAAACCGTAGTCCGACGCCGACTTCTCCGCCCAGCCGCGCCATTGATGAAATGCCTCCATCAACGATTGCTGCGGGTTGGGAATCACGAAGTCGATGATCGAGGTGGTGCCGCCGGCAAGCCCCGCCGCGGTGCCGCTGAAGAAGTCTTCGCTGGCGACCGTACCCATGAAGGGCAACTGCATATGCGTGTGCGGGTCGATGCCGCCGGGCATCAGGTATTGGCCGCTGCCGTCGAGCACTTCGGCATCGGCGGGAACATCGAGGTTTTCACCGATGGCTTTGATCACGCCCTCGGCGCAATAGACGTCGGCGCGATAACTTTCATCATGGGTAATAACGGTGGCGCCACGGATCAACAGAGACATTCCGAGTTCCTCGCAGGCATGACCGACTGATGCCGGTTCTAGATGTTTTTATATGAAGCAGACGCCAATCGGTGTATTCCTGTCAGCGCTGTCAAGAATAGACGCTAGCTGCAGTTTGTCGATTGAGCAAGAATATTTTTTATAAGCTTATGTCTGTTTTAACTGATTGAAAAATAAAGATAAAAAATGAAAATCACCAAAATGGTGAGGCCTCTCACCATTTTGACGCACTTGACAGGTTCGAAATATGGTCAAGATTTTCTATGTGAAATCAGCCGCTTGAGGATGGTCTATGGTTGAGGCGCAGTATTGAAAAAAATTCGACGCACCAGATTGAGTCCTGACTGTTCGGACAACTTGCCTGACATTCGGCCTGAGTGGCATGGCAACTCACCGCGGATTCAATGGTTAGATAAATAAAGCTGATTAACATCAGTTGGTTAGCGAGATTTTATGGCACTGCCCGATGCGTAAGCGGGGCACCCGGCACGTTTATTGATGCCGCCGCTGACACCTTGGCCGGGCCATAAAAGTTGTCAGTTTCTCCGGCCATCGTCCGGCTCGCGCGCGTTGCGCCAGCCCTGATGAGCAAAAATAATCAAAAGAACAGTGGAGCGGCCATGCAACAGATCAGATCGCAAGTGACCGAGCGCGACGGCTTGTTTGAGCTCGAAGCCGGCAGCGACGTCCTCGACAGTCCCCGTTACAACCACGACATGGCACCGACCAAGGTGCACGAACGAACCTGGAACAAATGGCACATCACCGCGTTATGGGTCGGCATGGCGATCTGCGTGCCGACTTACACACTCGGCGGCGTGCTCACCGCCTATTTCGGCCTGACCGTCGGCGAAGCGCTGCTGGCAATTCTGTTTGCCAACATCATCGTGCTAATCCCGCTGACCCTTAACGCCTTTCCCGGCACCAAGTACGGCATTCCGTTTCCGGTGCTGCTGCGCTCATCCTTCGGCATTCTCGGTTCCAACATTCCGTGCCTGATCCGCGCCTTGGTGGCGTGTGGCTGGTTTGGCATCCAGACGATGTTCGGCGGGCTGGCGATTCACCTGTTTCTTGGCTCGGTGTTCGATGGCTGGAAAGCCCTTGGCGGCACCGGTGAAGTGATCGGTTTCATGGTGTTCTGGGCCTTGAACCTGTGGGTGGTGATTCGCGGCGCGGACTCGATCAAATGGCTGGAAACACTGTCCGCTCCGTTACTGGTTCTAGTCGGTGTGGGGCTGCTGGTGTGGGCGATGCCGAACGTATCAATGAGCGAATTGATGGCGATCCCGGCCAAGCGTCCGGAAGGGGCCAGCGTGGTCAGTTACTTTGCCGCCGGGCTGACCGCCATGGTCGGGTTCTGGGCGACCTTGTCCCTGAACATTCCGGACTTTAGCCGCTACGCAAAAAGCCAGAAGGATCAGATCATCGGGCAGATTATCGGCTTGCCCCTGACCATGTTCCTGTTCGCTTCCCTCGGCGTGGTGATGACGGCCGCTTCGGTAAAACTGGTGGGCGTCACTGTCTCCGATCCGGTCACCCTGATCGGCCATATCCAGAGCCCGGTCTGGGTCGCCCTGGCCATGGCGTTGATTATCATCGCCACGTTGTCCACCAACACCGCGGCCAACATCGTGTCGCCGACCAACGACTTCCAGAACGTTGCGCCCAAGATCATCAACCGCACCAAAGCGGTGATCCTCACGGGGTTGGTCGGCTTGGCGCTGATGGCCCATGAACTGTTGAAGAAACTGGGGCTGATCGTCTCGGATTTGAGCCTGGAGACGGTGTATTCCAACTGGTTGCTCGGCTATTCGAGCCTGCTGGGCCCTATCGCCGGGATCATGGTGGTGGACTATTTCCTGATCAAGAAACAGCAGCTGGACCTGGCCGGCCTCTACCGTGACGACGTTTACCCGGCGTGGAACTGGTTCGGTTTTATCGCGTTCGGCGTGCCGGTGGCGTTGACGCTGCTGTCGCTGGGCAGCGATGCATTCAGCTGGTTTTACAGCTACGGCTGGTTCACCGGCTCGGCCCTTGGTGGGCTGATTTATTACGGGTTGAGCGTGATGCGGCCGAGTCCTACTGCCGTGAAATCGGCGGTGTGACGGGTGGCCTGCGCGCGATTGATCGTTTCCACGCTCTGCGTGGGAATGCAGCCCGGGACGCTCCGCGTCCCAGAAGCGGACGCAGAGCGTCCACGGATGAGTTCCCACGCGGAGCGTGGGAACTATCAGAAGAAAAACTGAGGAGATCACCATGAACGCTGCCCTAGACGTTCTGCAGTCCACCCATCAGCACATCAACCGCGACCGTCTGTGGCAGTCGCTCATGGATCTGGCCAAACTCGGTGCCACGGTCAAGGGCGGTGTCTGCCGATTGGCCCTGACCGACCTCGATCGCCAGGCCCGGGACATTTTCGTGAACTGGTGCGAGGAAGCCGGCTGCACCGTCAGCATCGACGCCGTCGGCAATATCTTCGCCCGTCGTCCGGGGCGCAATCCGAACCTGCCGCCGGTGATGACCGGCAGCCACATCGACACCCAACCCACCGGTGGCAAGTTCGACGGCTGCTTCGGCGTGCTGGCCGGGGTCGAAGTCTTGCGCACCCTCAATGACCTGGGCGTGGAAACCGAAGCGCCGCTGGAAGTGGTGGTCTGGACCAACGAAGAAGGCTCGCGCTTCGCCCCCTGCATGATGGGCTCTGGCGTGTTCGCGGAAAAATTCACCCTCGAAGAAACCCTGGCCAAAGTCGATGCCGAGGGCGTGACCGTCGGCGAAGCCCTGAACGCCATTGGCTATGCCGGGCCGCGCAAAGTCAGTGGCCACGCCGTGGGTGCGTATTTCGAAGCGCACATCGAGCAAGGCCCGATTCTTGAGGACGAGCGCAAAACCATCGGCGTGGTGATGGGCGCCCTCGGGCAGAAATGGTTCGATCTGAAACTGCGCGGCGTCGAAGCCCACGCCGGCCCGACACCGATGCACCTGCGCAAGGATGCTCTGGTCGGCGCCTCGGTGATCGTCGGCGCGGTCAATCGCGCCGCCCTCGGCCATCAACCCCACGCGTGCGGCACCGTCGGCTGCCTGCAAGCCTACCCCGGTTCGCGCAACGTGATTCCCGGCGAAGTGCGCATGACCCTGGATTTCCGTCATCTGGAACCGGCACGCCTGGACTCGATGATCGCCGAAGTCCGCGAAGTCATCGAAACCACCTGTGAAGAACACGGCCTGACCTTCGAACTGACCCCCACCGCCGACTTCCCGCCGCTGTACTTCGACAAAGGCTGCGTCGAAGCGGTACGCGGCGCGGCTCAAGGGCTGGGTTTGTCGCACATGGACATCGTCAGCGGGGCAGGGCATGACGCGATCTTCCTCGCCGAACTCGGCCCGGCCGGGATGATCTTCGTGCCCTGCGAAGGCGGCATCAGCCACAACGAAATCGAAAACGCCGCACCCGATGACCTCGCTGCCGGGTGTGCGGTGTTGTTGCGGGCGATGCTGGCGGCTTCGGCTGCGATTGCCAGTGGCAAGCAAGCGGCTTGAGGCATCGATTGTTCGGTAGCCTCATTGGGTTGGCGGGATGCTCAACGGCGGGTTTGCAACGCTTTGAACATCAGCATCCCCGCCAGCATGGCGATGACGAACACCCAGGCCTGCCAGTGGCCGGTCGGTAGCAACACCAGCGCCGGGCCGGGGCAGATGCCGGCAATTCCCCAACCGACGCCGAAGAGCAGGCTGCCACCGATCAGGCGCCGATCCAGCTCACGGCTGATCGGCAACTGCATAGGTGCCCCCAACAAGGACGTCGGTTGTTTCATGGCCCAATGAAACGGCCCCCAGGCCACGGCAATGGCCCCGATCATGACCAGCGCCAATGAGGGATCCCACACGCCGGTAATGTCCAGAAAACCCAGCACTTTGGCCGGGTTTGCCATACCGGCCAGCAACAGGCCGATGCCGAACAGCAGGCCGGCGAGGAAAGCGGTCAGTTTGCGCATGCTCAATACCCCAGCAGATGACGCAGGACGAACACGGTTACGAAGCCGGCGAACATGAAGCTTAATGTCGCGGCAATGGAGCGCGGTGACAGGCGCGAGATACCGCACACGCCGTGGCCACTGGTGCATCCGGAGCCATAACGAGTGCCGACGCCGACGCACAATCCGGCGATGATCAGGCCCACGGCACCGGTTTTGAATTCGATGGCCGGCCACACATGAAACAACGCCCACAATAACGGCGCCGCCAATAGTCCGAGCAGGAACAGGGCTTTTTCGCCCCGCCCCGAATCATTGCCCTCAAGCAGACTGCCTAACAGCCCGCTGATTCCCGCAACCCGTCCATTGGCCACCACCATGACGCTGGCGGCCACACCGATCAGCGCCCCTCCCGCGAGGGCGGACCAGGGGGTGAAATGAAGAGAATCAAACACCATGGCAACTCTTCCAGATAATCAAAGAGCGGCACTAAACCACTCTTTCCTTATTGAGCATAGGGCTACTTTGGGAGGGCAGTGGGTGCCGGCTTTGCACTATCGCAAGCGTCTGCGGTCGTAATCTTCACTGGGCCGCGCGCAAAGGCGCCGCCGCAATTGTGGAGATCCAATGAGCCAGGACGTCCTGACCACCGAAACCAATCGCCGCCAGTTGCAGCAGATCATCGCCGGGCTGTCCGATGGGGTGATTTTGCTGGAGCTCGACCAGACGATCCTTTGGGCCAATGACGCCGCGCTGGCCATGCACGGTGTCAGTCGGATCGGTGATCTGGGCGCCAATGCCAGGGAGTACGCGAAGCGGTTTGCCTTGCGCTATCGCAACAATCACCCGGTGGCGACGGAGAATTATCCAATCAGCCGCGTGGCCCGCGGCGAGATGTTCAGCGATGTGCTGGTCGAGTTGACGCCAGTCGAAAACGATGAGCACACCTGGGTCCACAGCGTGCGCAGCATGGTGCTGGCCGACCGCGCCGGCGAGCCGGAGTCGTTGGTGCTGATCATGAACGACGTCACCGAATGGGCCAGCGCCGAGCAGCGTTTCGAAAAGACCTTCAATGCCAACCCGGCCCCGGCGGTGATCTGTCGCCTCAGCGATTTGCGCTACATCAAAGTCAATCAGGGCTTCCTGGAAATGACCGGCTATGCCCGTGATCAGGTGATCGGCGCTTCGACCTATGAGCTGGATGTGCTGGAGCGCGCTGAAAACAGGGATCTGGCCAAGCAGCGTTTGCGTGACGGCGCAACTATTCCGCAGATGCAGGCCGAACTGCAATTGCCCGACGGTGGCAGCAAACAGGTGATCGTTGCCGGGCAACCGCTTGAGTTCAACAACGAAGATTGCATGCTGTTTTCCTTCGTCGACATGGAGCTGCGGCACAAGGCCGAAATCGCCCTGCGCCAGAGCGAGGAGAGGTTCGCCAAAGCCTTTCGCCTCACCCCGGTGCCAATACTGGTGTGCAGTGCCGACGATCAAGTGGTGATGGACGTCAACGAAGCCTTTCTCGATACCCTCGCGTGCCCCAGTGAGGAGGTGCTCGGCAAGACCGTGGCGCAACTCGGCTTCATCGATGACGCGGGCGCTCGCACGCGCCTGTTTGCGGCCCTGGAGAAAACCGGGAGCGTGGATCGCGTCGATGTCAGGGTGCGCAGGAAGGATGCCGGGGTGATCGATTGCGCGGTCTCGGCGGACACCGTGAACATTCAGGACGGCTCTTGCTACCTGCTGGTGTTGATGGACATCACCGAGCGAAAACGCACCGAGCTGGAGTTGGTGTCGGCGATCGAAGAGGTCATGAAAGATGCGTCCTGGTTCAGCCGTACGCTGATCGAAAAACTCGCCAACGTGAAAAACGTCAATTCGCCGCAGTTGCCCAGTGTGTCGTTCACCGACCTGACCGCCCGGGAGCGTGATGTGCTCGGCCTGATTTGTGAAGGCCTGGCTGACAAGGAAATCGCCGCGCGCCTGAAACTGGCGCCTAATACCGTGCGCAATCATGTCTCGACGGTGTATTCCAAACTCGACGTGCACAGCCGCAGTGAGGCGATAGTCTGGGCCCGGGAGCGGGGATTGTTTTCCAGCGAGAGCCGACCGAGGGGGCTGCGTTAAGGTGCAAATGCACTAGTGGGGGTGGTGCAATTTCATGTGTTGATCGGGCGGGGCTTTTTCTAGGCTGTGAGGGTGCGAGACGTGGCTTGGGCCCGCTATCGCGTCCTCTTCGATGCAGCTATAGGAACAGCCACAAATGGGTGCGAACAGAACAAGCGGGCAGTCGATTCTGCGCCGTCGCCAAGGTGAGTCAGGATGAATTATCTGGCGCAATTACGTACGCAGCTGGAGCGCAGCTTTTCGCCGTTGGCCTGTGAGTGTGCGCTCACGGGGGATAATTCGTTGACGGTGAAGCTCTATCACCCGGCCACGGGGCAGGTGGATCTGGTGGTCAGTGGGTTGAGCGTGGCGACGCTCAGGACGCCGGAAGCGATGGCGGCGTTGATTGAGGAGTTGCGGTACGAGCTTGAGAGCATTGGTCTGCATCGGTCCAGTGCTAGTAGGCGCTGACTTGTCTCTCACGGATGGACCCCGATCCACTGCGGGAGCGGGCTTGCTCGCGATTTTCTGGCATTGGCGGGTGGCTGGGCTATAAGGAATGCGAGGTATTTCATTTCTGTGACGGGGCCGCGGGTGTGCGGTGTGGTTTTTGTGTCGCGGAAAATGTCGATTACTTACCGCGGGTCAGCCTATGAACAGTTTTGGGAAAAGTGTTTTTTCGCCACTGTCGCTCGCACTCTGCGCGGCGATTCTGGGTGGTTGCGCCAGCCCGCCACCTCCACCACCCGCTGCGCCGCCACCGCCACCGGTTCGTACCTGTCAGACCTCCGAAAACACCGAGGTGCACGGTGAGATGAGGGCTGAAGGGCAGGTGACCCGGACCACGACCCTGACCCGTTGCGTCACTCAGTAAGGTCAGACTTCTTCGATCCTGACCCACCGCGACTCTTGTGCCGCCAAACGAATCGCCGTCGCCAGGCGTTCGACTTCCCATGCCCGCTCGAAATCTGTCCCGTCCTGACCAAGGCCGGCTAGCGCCATCACCAACTCATGCACTTCCAGGGTCTTGAGTTCGTTGTAACCCAACTGATGCCCCGGCGCCGGGCTGAAGGCGGCGTAACCCGGTAAATCCGGCCCTGCCAGCAACCGTTGGAACCCGCCTTGCCCTGCGCGATACAGCCGCAGCTCATTCAAGCGTTCCTGATCGAACGCCAGGGTGCCCCGAGTGCCGCTGATTTCAAAACTCAGGTGATTCTTGTAACCGTGTTTGAGCCAACTGCTGCTGAACGTCCCCCGTGCGCCATTGGCGAACCGAAGCAACGCGTGGACCTGATCGTCGACCGCGACCTCGCGTTGCTCCTGGCCACCTGACGTTACGGGGCGTTGTACATGCACGGTCTGGGTATCCGCACACACCGCCTCGACGTCGCCCAGCAGATGACGGGCCATGGCCAGCAAGTGACTGCCCAGGTCCGCCAAGGCACCGCCGGCGTAATCGGCGTCACAGCGCCAAGACCAGGTTGATACGGGGTCGGCCATGAAGTCTTCGCTGAATTCGCCCTGGAAACTGATGATCTGCCCCAACGCGCCGCTTTGGATCAAATCTCGAGCCAGGCTGATGATCGGGTTGTGTTGGTAGTTGTAACCAACCCGCGTTACCACGCCTGCGGCTTTAGCAGCCAGACGCATCGCGCTGGCCTGTTCGAGGTTCACCGCCAGCGGTTTTTCGCAGTACACCGGCTTGCCGGCGGCGAGGGCGGCCATGGCCATGGGGTAGTGCAGATGGTTAGGGGTGGTGATAGCGACCAGGTTGACCTTGGGGTCATTGATCAGTTGTTTCCAGTCGCTATGAGCGGTATCGAAACCCCAGGCGTCGGCGCAATGTCGGGCGCGTTGCGGGTCGGCGTCGGCGAGGGCGGCGAGTTTGAGGTTCAGCGGCAATTCAAAAACGGCGCTGACATTGCGAAAGGCCAAGGCGTGGGCGCGGCCCATAAAACCTGTTCCGATGAGTCCGATACCGAGTTCGCGCATAGCCGGGTCCTTTGGTTTTTTATTTTCAGGAGGGCTATTTATGGAATAAATATTCCTTATTTGCAAATGGTGGAATTAAAATTCTTTCTCGTGATCGTTCCCACGCTCTGCGTGGGAATGCCTCAATGGACGCTCTGCGTCCGCTTTGGGACGCGGAGCGTCCCGGGCTGCATTCCCACGCGGAGCGTGGGAACGATCAATTAGGGCAAAAAAAGAAGGCAGCCCTAAGGCTGCCTTTGTTCATCCGGTAAATCGGATCAGGACAAGAACCCCCCATCCACATTCAACGAAACCCCAGTCGTGTAACTCGACGCATCACTCGCCAGGTACAACACCGCACCGGCCATTTCACTCGGATCCGCCACACGCTTGAGCGGAATCTGCTGCAGCGCCGTTTGCAATATGGCGTCGTTTTTCACCAGAGCCGAAGCAAACTTGGTGTCGGTCAGACCCGGCAGCAAGGCGTTGCAACGGATGCCGAATTGCGCGCATTCCTTGGCGAAGACTTTGGTCATGTTGATCACCGCTGCCTTGGTCACCGAGTAGATGCCCTGGAAGATCCCTGGCGAAATACCATTGATCGAGGCGACGTTGATGATGCTGCCACCGCCGTGCTCGCGCATCAGCTTGCCGGCTTCCACCGACATGAAGAAATAGCCGCGAATGTTCACGTCGACGGTTTTCTGGAAGGCGCTGAGGTCGGTATCCAGTACGTTGCAGAACTGCGGGTTGGTCGCCGCGTTGTTGACCAGAATGTCCAGGCGCCCGAACTGTTCGCGGATGCCGGCGAAGACTTGGGTGATCTGCTCCATCTCACCAATGTGGCAGGCAATGGCGGTGGCTTTGCCGCCAGCGGCAATGATTGCGTCGGCAACATGCTGGCAACCGTCGAGCTTGCGGCTCGAAACGATGACGTGGGCACCTTGCTGCGCCAGCAGTTTGGCGATGGCTTCACCGATGCCGCGGCTGGCGCCGGAGACGAAAGCGATCTTGCCGTCGAGGTCGAACAACTGAGTCTTGGACATGATTTTTCCTTGTTTTTGGGCCCGGTCAGCGGCCGTGATCAGAGGCTGGATTTCGAGATGACTTGCAGGCTCATCTGCTCCAGCAGTTTGTTCATGTGAATGAACTGCGCGAAGCGTTTGTCCTGGGTCTGACCATGGAAGAAGCGGTAGTAGATCTGCTGCACGATGCCGGCCAGACGAAACAGGCCGTAGGTGTAGTAGAAGTCGAAATTGTCGATCTGGATGCCCGCGCGCTCGGCGTAGTAATCGACAAACTCGCGGCGGGTCAGCATGCCCGGAGCGTGGCTTGGCTGGCGGCGCATCAATTGCACCGGCGCCGGGTCGTCGGCTTCGATCCAGTAGGCGAGGGTGTTGCCCAGGTCCATCAGCGGGTCGCCGAGGGTGGTCAGTTCCCAATCCAGCACGCCGATGATCTGCATCGGGTTGTCGGGGTCGAGGATCACGTTGTCGAAGCGGTAATCGTTATGGACGATGCTCGACGTCGGGTGATCGGCCGGCATCTTGTCGTTGAGCCAGGCCTTCACCGCTTCCCACTTCGGTGCATCCGGGGTCAGGGCTTTTTCGTAGCGATCGCTCCAGCCTTTGATTTGCCGCGCGACATAACCTTCGGGTTTGCCGAGGTCGCCCAGGCCATAGGCCTTGTAGTCGACCTGGTGCAGTTCCACGAACTTGTCGATGAAGCTTTTGCACAGGGCTTCGGTCTTCGCTGAATCAAGGCCCAGTTCCGGCGGAAGTTCGGAGCGCAGGATGATGCCCTTGACCCGTTCCATCACATAAAACTCGGCGCCGATCACTGACTCGTCGGTGCAGTGCACATAGGCTTTGGGGCAATAGGGGAAGCCGTCCCGCAGCTGATTGAGAATGCGGAATTCGCGGCCCATGTCGTGGGCGGACTTGGCCTTGTGGCCGAACGGTGGCCGACGCAGGACGAATTCCTGTTCGGGGTATTCCAGCAGGTAAGTCAGGTTCGACGCCCCGCCCGGAAACTGGCTGATTTTCGGTAAGCCGCTCAGGCCCGGAATGTGCGCCTTGAGGTACGGATCGATCAGGCTGGCATCGAGTTCTTCGCCGGAGCGGATACGGGTGGACTGGTCAGTAAGCGCCATGCTTATCCCTTCTGCTTATTTTGGAGGCCAGACATCATTGGCTAATCTAATGGTGCGCCGGGGTGGCCACAAGCGCGGCACGGTCTTATAGGTTAGCGTGTTGCCGGATAATCAGCGTTCCTGATGTGCACGAACAGGCTCGGCGGACTATGGTTTCAGGGGAGCGCCGCTTTCCAGGAAGGAGATTCGACATGGGCTGTCCGCAAGTTTGCGCCACCGCGACCCTGCAATGCAGTTTCGGCGCGGCACCGGCGGTACTCAACGTGCTGCCAGTGAACCGCACACTGACCGGAGGCATGCCGGCGGCGAACATCATGGATCACATTCCGCTGGTGAACGTCATGCCGTTCGGCACGTGCATGAGCATGGCCAACCCGATGGTCGCTGCCGCCACCGCCGCGGCGCTTGGCGTACTGACGCCGATGCCCTGCATCCCGGCCACCGCCACCCCCTGGATTCCCGGCGGCGCGCCGACCCTGCTGCTGGGCGGCATGCCGGCCATTGATGCCAATAGCACCTTGATGTGCAACTGGGCCGGAGTGATCAAAATCGTGATGCCGGGGCAAATGCAGATGCTGATTCCCTGATCCACACAACCTCTGTAGCAGCTGGCGAAGCCTGCGTTCGGCGGCGCAGCCGTCGCAAACCCTGAATGCGGGGTATTCCTGGCACACCGAGGTAGCTGATTTCACGACGGCTTCGCCGCCGAACGCAGGCTTCGCCGCCGAACGCAGGCTTCGCCGCCGAACGCAGGCTTCGCCAGCTGCTACAGAACTTAGGCTTGAGCAGGATCGCTCCAGCGCCTGAACCACCAGCGCACTCGTGAGATCGGCTTGCCGTCGGCGTCCAATGGTCGTCCGTCGCTGGCGAAGCCCTGTTCCGGTTCCAGCAATTGACCGTTGAGATACCGAGCCTCGACGGCCGGCTTGCCGTTGGGATGAAAGCGTTGATAGCGCCCGTCGCGCACACCGTCGCGGTAAAACTCGACCTCCGCCAGTTGCCCATCGGGAAAATAATTGAACGCCTCGCCATGCAACAGCCCTCGGCGATAAGTCGCCTTGCGCTGCAGATTGCCTTCGGGGGCATAGAAACTGGCAACCCCCTGCAGCTTGTCACGCACAAACGGCAACTGCGCCGAGACCTTGCCATTGGGGTGGTAGAGCAGGGTAGTGCCTTGCAGCTCGCCTCGGTTGTAGTGCAAATCAGCCTGTGCGCGCCCGTCATCCTTGATGTGCAGCGCACCGTCGAGCTGGCCATCGAGCAAGCGCCCTTTGAGCTGTTTATCGTTCTGCTGCAAATCCAGCGGCGTGATGGCCATGGGTTCTCCTCGTCAGTTGACCTGCACCAGACCACCCTTGATGGTCAGCATGCCGCCGCCATCCACGGTCTGCGAGGCAGCGCCCTTGTTGGTCAGGCTGATCCCGGCATCGTTGGTCATTGTCGTGCCGGCCTTGTTCTCCAGTGAGGTGCCGGCCTGATTGCTCAGTGAGGTGCCGGCCTTTTGGCTGATCGAGGTGCTGGCCTCGGCCGCCAGATCCGCGCCGCTCTTGATCGTGAAACTGCCGCCGCTTTGCAGGGTCAGGGTGCCGGTCACTTTGATGGTCAGGTTGCCGTCCACCGTCAGGCTGTAATCACCGGTGACCTTGTGCGTGTAGTTGCCACCGGTGCTGTGGGTCTGGTCTGCGCCCACGGTCACCGTGCGACTGTCCTTCACATCGAGAGTGTCGCTCCCCGTCTGGATGGTCACGCTGCGTTTGCCTTTCTCCAGGGTTACGGTCTCGTCGCCTTCTTTTACCGTGCGGGTGCGAGCGTTCTGCACGGTCAGGGTTTCGTCGTGGCCGACGGTGGCGGTGGTGTCGTTGAGCACGTTGATCTTCAGATCTTTCTGCGCCTGGAGAAATACTTCTTCAGCGTCCTTCTTGTCCTCGAATCGCAGCTCGTTGAAACCACCGCCGCCCTTGGACGATTGGGTCTTGATCCCGGATTGGGTCTGATTCGCCGGCAGTGCATAGGGCAGGGCGTTGTCGCCGTTGTAGACGCAACCGGTCACCAGCGGTCGGTCCGGGTCGCCGTCGATAAAGGTCACGATGACTTCCTGGCCGATGCGCGGCACGAACTGCATGCCGAAACCCTTGCCGCTCCAGGGCAACACCACACGGACCCAGCAGGAACTGGCTTCGTCGTTCTTGCCATCGCGATCCCACGGGAACTGCAACTTGATGCGGCCGTACTCGTCGGTCCAGATTTCTTCGCCCGACTTGCCGACGACGATGGCGGTCTGGGTGTGCATTCGTGGCTTCAGCGTGGTTCGTTGCGGGCGGAACGCCGTTGCCTTGGGGATGGCTTCGAAGCGGTTGCGATAACTGTCATGGCTGGCTTCGTGAGTGACCGCCGTCACCACCCAATCGATATTCAACGTTGAGTCATCGTGCCCGGCGAGGGTGAACCAGTGCCCCGGCACCAGCCAGCGGCAATCGCTTTCACCGACAAAACGCTTCTCCTGACTGCGCAATCCATCGACCCGCTGCTTGGTCAGCGCATCCCCCCGAGCCTTGGCGTTGTAGCCACCCGGGTGCTCGTACATCGAGCGTGGTCCGGCCACCGCTTCGGCTTGACCGTAGAGAGATGTGGACGGGGTGGTGAACTCGTAATCCGTCGCCCGATAGACACCGGCCACCGCTTGCACGCAGACCTGCCCGGAGCGAATACCGTGCAGTTCACGTTCGCCCAACTGCTGGCCGAGATAATTCACCTTGGGTCCATTGGGGATCGGCACGAAGGCATCGTTGCTGTCTCCCAGCACCAGCGTGTGCTTGCCGTCCTCGTGGGTGAAGAACCAGAAAATCCCTTCTTCTTCCAGCAACCGCGAGACGAAAGCGAAATCGGTTTCGCCGTACTGCACGCAGTATTCGCGTGGGGTGTAAGTGCCGCTGAGCTTCAGCAGGAAATCGGTAAAACCGTGGGCCTTGAAAATCGTGGTGACGATGTCCGAGGTGCTGAGGTTCTGGAACACACGGTTGTTGCTGGCCAGGGTCAGCCACCACAGCCATGGTCTTAAAACAAGCTGATAACGCTCGGCGGTGGCGTCGGCGGGGAGTTGGCGGATTTCTGCGACCAGCGCGTCCATTGGACGGGTCAGGGCGTCGTTGTGCAGGGTGGTAGTGACGTGGGTGGCGACGGCGGTAGTCAGGGTGAGCGAGGCGCCATCGTTGAGGCCGTTGAGGATTTGCGAGCCGAGTTGGTTGAGGGCCTCTTCGCCAGAAAGGGATTCAGGGTACAGCGCCGACAGTGAGGCGGCGGTGAGGGAGAGGCTGGTGGTGGCATCGACGGAGCGGGGCATCAAGTAGCCTCAGGTGGTCAATGAATCAGCATTCTTGGCGCGGCGGTATCAACTAAGCTTAAGTCCGGCCAATGAGCAGCGTTCATCTATTGAAGTGTCCGATATGAAACTGATTCTCGACTTGATAAGGTTGTAGAAGTCGCGTTTGCTGAGGCCGAATACCTCAGTGCTACCCTTGGTTTTTCTGCTGCGGGCCATGATGGTCCGAATCACAAGATCGTTGATTTGATTGGCCGATAACTCGTCAAACATTAAGGTGAACAATACGGCTAATTGGTTGGCGTCTGCCAGATTTATGTTGGTGTTGTTTTCAGTAATGGCATATTCCTGATAGGTGTTCTGATAGTTGAGTGTCAGGCGCTGTTTGATGGGAATATAGTGGTTCAGGGCAGAAATACTGGCCACCACCACGGCGATACCATCGGGAACTTGAGCATTCCAGGGTAAATGGGCCATGGGTGCCGGTTTCTTTTTAGTGGGAACCGCTTTTCCTGAAGTAGGATTGACTGTCATGGCGGTGAAGTTGTAAGTGGCAGCACCAACAATCATCACTCCGTTGTCGCTGGTGCCCAGTGCCAAAACACTTTTGTATTGCGTGCCTAATGCACCGCTGGCGTCGAGGATAGGAGAAAGGTCATCCCTGATGTCTGGGTCCATTACCTGATAGATATGATCCGTAACAGTAGGGTTGTCGTCCCCGCCTAATGAATAAATGAACTGATCGGCGATATAACAAAAATCTTCGTCTTTGACGTGTATATGCAACCGTTCACCAACATATTCGACCTCGGTAACCTCTTTTAATAGCTGCAGGTTATGAGTTTCGCAAAGCTTGATGATCTTTGCATTCCTGGCCCCAGGCAGTACTGCTCCCGTGAATTCTGAGCCGCCGGGACGGGCAAACCAGTTCATCTTTGGCGAGTATTTGCTGGCAATATCGACCACCCAGGCGGCGGTGGCGCTACCGCCGTAGATAGCGCGGTCAATATTGGGAACATGTTGCTCCTCGTCTTCAAGAAATTCGATACCTTCGATAACTTGTGAGTAATCAATACCGGGCGCAGGTGTTCCTGTTATTTTGGGCGGTTTACGTTGGGCGCCAATGCCGGTAGCAATCACTATTTTTTCAACGATTAAGGCATGCGAGGTATCAAACCAGGCGACGTAATTTCCTGGTTGGGTGAGTGACTTGGATATCCGCCGTACCTTGCGTGAAGGATTGTGACCGTAGCGGCTACCTTTGACGATTTCACTGACGCCTTGCTGAAAAACACCTGAGGAGAGGAAGTTGTCCAGGCTCATTTCACCATTGGCAACCGTGAACGACGGGGGTGGAGAACCCGGTAAGTGCAGGAGGTGAGCGGGCTGGCCCATGGGGTGTTCTACGAGTTTTGCCCATAGTCCATCCTCACCGACAACTACAGTTTTATAGCCGTCGGATGAGGTGTTCAGGAACACTGCAGCGGAAACGCCTGCGCCTATTATCAGTCGGGTCGGCATGATGACTTACCTCATATTGGCTGCACTACCTTCATCGAAAAATAACCAGCACGGCACATGGCAACTGCTTCCTCTGCTGTGCGACATCTTCGGGTTTACACTTTGCTCCTGTTTACACAAGAGAGTCAGTCGTCCGGGACTCACTCCAACACCCACTCCGCCAACTTCCCCGTCACCTGCGTCATCAACACATTCTCGACATCCCTCGCACCCGCCGCACTGCACTTGGCCAACACCGCCTGCACAATCCCGGCATCGAACTCAAACTGCTTCCCGGTCGCAGCCTTATACCGTCCGCGCAACTTCTCCAGTTTCGCCAACACAATCCCTTCCAGCGTCGCCTCATCCAGCGGCCGATACGCCACCACCGTCATACGCGCCAGAAACGCTGGCCGAAACGCTTTTAGCAGGACTTTGTGCAATGTTTCGTTGAAGGCATCGGTGCCCAGTTGCGCGACCGGTGTGTCGAGCAGCAACTCAGCCCCGACGTTGCTGGTAGCCAACATCACAGTGTTTTTGAAATCCACCACCAACCCGGTGCCGTCTTCCATGACGCCTTTGTCGAAGACGTTGTAAAAGGCTTCGAGCACATCCGGGTGGGCCTTTTCGATTTCGTCGAGCAACACCACTGAATAGGGTTTGCGCCGCACTGCTTCGGTGAGCACGCCACCGCTGCCGTAACCGACGTAGCCGGGCGGGGCGCCTTTGAGTTGGCTGACGGTGTGGGCTTCCTGGTATTCGGAAAGGTTGATGCTGATCAGGTTGCGTTCGCCACCGTAGAGCGCGTCGGCCAACGCATAAGCGGTTTCGGTTTTGCCCACGCCGGTGGGGCCGACCAGCAGGAATACGCCGACCGGTTTTTGTGGGTCGGTGAGGCCGGCGCGGTAGGCTTGCAGGCGTTGGGCGATGGTGTTCAGCGCGGTGCTTTGGCCCATGACCCGTTGGCCCATGCGCTGGCCGAGGGTGCGTACGGCGTGGGCTTCGTCGGCGAGCATCTTGCCTACGGGTATGCCGGTCCAGCCGGCGATCACGGCGGCCACGGTTTTTGCGTCGACCTGTTCCGGCACCAGCGGATCGTCCTGGCGAATGGCGTCCAGTCCGGCCTCGAGTCGTACCAGTTCGGCGGCCAGATGATCGATGCGGCTGTCGGTGGCTTCGTCCGGTTTGTCGTTGTCGGCGCGTTCGCTCAAGGTGAGTAATTCGCGGCGGGTTTCCAGCAGTTCGCGCACGGCGATCCGTTCTTCGTTCCAGCGAATTTCCAGGTCGCGAATGGCTTGCACATTACCCACGGATTCGGTTTCCAGCAGGGTGATGCGTTCCCGGTGATCGAGCCCGGTGGCCTGTTCGCGGCGCAGGCGTTCGACTTCGTCTTTGAGGCTTTGCTGGCGATGGCGCAGGCTTTCCAGCGGTGGCGGTACGTCGTGCTGGCCGAGAGCGACCCGGGCGCAGGCGGTGTCGAGTACGCTGATGGCTTTGTCCGGCAGCTGGCGCCCGGAGATGTAGCGATGGGACAGTTTCACCGCTTCGTGGATCGCTGCGTCCAGCACCTGCACGCCGTGGTGCTGTTCCAGTTTCGCGGCCACGCCACGGAGCATTTCCACGGCAGAGGTTTCGTCTGGCTCCTCGACTTGCACCAACTGAAAACGCCGGGCCAGGGCCGGGTCTTTCTCGAAATATTTTTTGTACTCAAGCCAGGTAGTCGCGGCCAGGGTGCGCAACTCGCCACGGGCCAGCGCCGGTTTGAGCAGGTTGGCCGCGTCGCTGCCGCCTTCCGCGCCGCCAGCGCCGATCAGGGTGTGGGCTTCGTCGATGAATAGAATGATCGGTTTATCGGCGCTGCGCACCGCGTCAATCACACCTTTGAGCCGCTGTTCGAACTCGCCTTTGACCCCGGCCCCGGCCTGCAACAAACCGAGGTCGAGTACCCGCAGACTGACTTCCTGCAGCGACGGCGGCACATCGCCGGCGGCAATGCGCAGGGCCAGGCCTTCGACCACAGCTGTCTTGCCCACGCCCGGCGCGCCCACCAAGATCGGGTTGTTCTGCCGACGCCTGAGCAGAATGTCGATGCACTGGCGAATCTCGCCGTCGCGGCCGACGATGGGGTCGATGCGCCCGGCATGGGCGTCGGCGGTCAGGTCCTGGGTGAACTGATCGAGCACCGAATCCTGTTTCGGCTGCGGCTTGCCGGCATTGACAGGCCGCGTGCCGCCGACGTGTTCACGTGAGTTTTCGGTCCATTCCAGCAGGTTGCTGCGCAAGGCTTCCCGCGGAATTTTCAACAGCGACGAGGCGCTATTGAGCAGCAGGCTGCGGCGCTCGTCGCGGTCGAGCAAGGCCAGCAACAGCAAGCCGGAGCGAATGCTTTCGAGGCCGAGCACGCTGGCCTGAACCACTGCGTCTTCGAGCAGGCCGATGGTGTGCGCCGAGAGCGCCGGGGTGCGGGTGCTGCCGGATTTGAACAGTTCCAGGGCCTTGTTGATTTCCGCCGTCAGGGCATCGCGCTCCAAACCGAAGCGCGGCAGCAGGTAGGCGAAGTCGCCGCCATCGATGTCCAGCAGTTCAAGCAGCAGATGCTCGATTTCGACGTAATGATGACCCCGTTGCAGGCAGCGCTGCGCGGCTCGTTCGAGGGCGCGGCGGTTGTCCGGGTTGAGGCGTCCGATCAGGCTGGCCAGTTCCATGTTCAGGTGATCTCCAGCTGACGAAGGCGGGTTTCGATCCGTTGCACGGCGAGGCTGGTCTGGCGTTGCAAGCCGCCGTTCCAACTGAGCAAGGGCGGGGCTTGGCGACCAAGTTTCATTGGGCTGGCACCACGCACCAACAGCACCAGCGTGCAATCCAGATCGGGGCCGAAATACAACGCGCTGAGGCTGGCCAGTGCTGGATGGGATTCGCCGTCCGGAAGAAATCGCGCCGCCTGCGCCGAGGTCAGCGGGCCGAGGGTCAGGCGGATGCCGGCGTGTTCATCCCAGACTCGGGTGCCGGCCACGGCGCTGCGGCCCAGTTGCAGATTGCGCCCGCCCGGTTGCAGACGGCTGCGACTGGCCGGCGGAATTTCCCGCCAGGCACCTTCATAGGCGCTGAGTGCGACCGGCAGTTCGAAATGCTCGCGCACGATCGCGGCGAAACCGGCGAGGGAGCGACGCCCGTCGGCAAACAGCGCGCTGCACGCCAGCACGGCGGAATCGGGGACGGCCTGACGTTCCTGCAAGGCTTTGGGCAGCAGCCCGGTCAGCGCGCGAAGTTGCGCCTGCACCGGGGACGCGCCGGGGGCGGTGAAGCCGACAGCAATCCGGTGTTTGCGCATCACCTTGTACAGCAGGCTGAGCAAGCGATGCTGGAACAAATCGAGGAACTCGGCCGGTGCATGGTCCTTGGCGCGGGCCCGTTGTTGCAGCCATTCCTGATAGGCGTAGGGCAGGGGACCGTCGGGCCCGCCGAGGCCAAACACCGGAGTACTCAGCGTCGGTTGCTGGCCGGGTTCCTGGGTCAGGCTTTCGATCTCGCTGGCGGAAAAAAGCGGCGTCAACGGCCCGCGCAGGCGTAGGGCTTCTGCTTGGGGCGCGGTGCCGCTGCCCAGGGATTCGGCTTGCGGGTGTTCGCGCTCCAGCAACAGCAACGCCTGCAACAACTCGAACGCCTGCGGGTCGCGCCGCAGCTTCTGGCTCAGGCTCAGAGGGACAGCGGCATGCCGGCTTGGGGTTGCCATGTCTTGACCTCCTTGTCTGACTGGACCAGGACCGTGCGTACAAAGCGATTGGCCGTGGCATAGAGTGAAAAGAACTGTGCCAGCACCGCTGAAAACAACACGGCGCTGCTGCCGACGAAATGCTGCGGATCGAGTTGCAGCTGAACTTCCAGCCCGTTGCGCCAACCGCGCCAGGCGTCTTCGCCGACATGGGCGATCACCCGTTCGCAGCCGAGACTTAACAAACCGTCGATCTGCCGCAGGGCGCTGGCCTCGTCACGCAGGTTGTGCAACTGGAGGATTTCCTTAAGGGCTTCCAGCGCCTGTGGCCCCTCGACCAGCGACAAATGATTGAGGGTCAGTTGCGACACCAGCCGCCAGCGCGATTCGCCGTCCAGACGCGGCAAGCTTTGCGGACTGGGTGGGTTGCGCAGACGAGCCCAGGCCACAGGCCCTGGTCGTTCAAAACCCAGTGGCGTCCCGGCCGGCAGGCTCTGGGCCAGATGCCTGTTGGTACACAGCAGTTCGGTGGTGAGGCTGTATTCGCTGGCCTCGGTCAATGGATCGAGCCGGGTATCCACCAGACTCACCATCAGGTCGGTGCCCAGCCGATTCGGGGTCATGCCACTGACCCGTCGTGCATGCCAATAGCATTGCTTTTCACCGCCGATATGCTGGCTGCCGTAATAGGCGGGAACGCGCAGCACACCCTGACTGGAGCTGGCGCGCATCGCCCGGATGCTGTGGATCTCGACGCTGTTTTCCCGATGACTGTCGGCGACCAGGCGGTACTCGCTGCGGGTGCCGTCCGGGCGCAGGGGCTCCGAGGTTCGCGGAAACAGATTGATCACCGGCGCACAGCCCAAGGCGAAGTCGCTGGCCTGAAGGTGCAGACGGTTGGCCGGGGCGCGGTCGAAGACGATGTACAGGTACAGCGTCTGGCTGTCGCTGGTGGCACCGGCCAACGGGATATCGAAGAAATTGAATTTGTCCGGGAAGGCAAAGTATTCGGCGAGCAGTCGCATGCCCGGATGCACACCGTCCTCGTCCGGCAACAGCACTTCGTCGCTGGCGAAACCGACGATATCTGGCAGCCCCGCCAACACTTTCGGCACGCTACCAACGGGTCCGGCCAGCACCTTCACGGCGTGGGCGCCGAGCAGGTCATACAGGCAGGCGTTGATCACCGGGGAGGCGGCCAGATGCACGCGCAACTGTTTGATCGCCAACTCCGACCACTGGCTTTCGCCGAGGCAACGCAGGCTCAGGCGCAGGGCCGAGCGCGCTTGCGCAACACCGGTCAGGGCCTGGGCTTCGTCGCTGCCCAGCAGCAGCGCTTCATTGATTTCCAGCGGCCACAATCGAACCGCGGCGCTGGTGCGAAAATGGATGCTTTCGCCTTTGCTGGTGGTGACGAACAGCGGCGTGTCCCGTGGCAGCGGGTAGCCGCCGGCGAGGTTGCCTTTGCTCGGATCCGGCTCGAACTGCACGATCGCGCAGGACGGCAACGGTCGCATGGCCAGCGGGTAAAGCTGTTCGAGCAAGGCATCGCTGAATTCGGCGTAGTCGTCATCGAGCCGCCGTTGCAGGCGTGCTGCGAGCAAGGCGAAACCTTCGAGCAGTCGTTCGACATGCGGGTCGGGGCATTCACCGGGGGACAGTTCCAGGCGTCTGGCGACCTTGGGGTAACGCTCGGCAAAAATGCTTCCGGCGTGCCGCAGCCAAGTCAGTTCGCGCTGGTAGTAATCGAGCAGTTGCGGGTCAATCGAGTCGCTCATGACGCACCTCAAGGCCATCGCTGACCTTCTCGATGACAAATGCCACGGGCCAGTGCTGCTGGCCACTGCGCAACTCGCCCAGTAGCCGAATGCTCAGTTGCTGCGGATGACCGGGGACCGGATTGACCTGAACTTCGCCCAGTTGCAGGCGCGGTTCGAAATGGGTGATGGCCTCGCGGACTTCCCGCGCCAACTGACGACGGTCATCGCTGCGCTGCTGTTGCAAGGCGGTCCAGTCAGCGATGCCGTAGTCGAGAATGCTCGGCGGGATGGTCAGTGGGCGTTGGCCGCGTCGGGTATTGAACAGGCGCAGCAACTCCGTGTGCACCGAGTCGAGCAGCCCCTGGCGATCGAACACCTGCACGGTGTCGACCTCGCTTGCGGCGAGGCGCTCGAACAACGGTGGGAGAATGCCGGTGCCTGCCATGGCCGACGCGTCCGTTTACTTGGCTTTGATGAGTTTGTTGGCGGCCATGTCCCAGGTCGAGGCGGCCGTGCCTTCCTTGGTGCCGTCGTCTTTCTGGGCGGTGAGTTCCCACTTGATCTTGGTGAAGTTCAGCGACAGGGTTTCCACCGGTTTGCCACCGGTACCGCCACTGACGCTGACGTTGGACAGCACGACGTTGGTCAGGGTGTAGATGATGAACGGCATCAACTGACCGCTGCCTTCGGCGGCGTTGCGGCCGATGGTGATTTTGGCTTCCGGGATCGGTTTGCCGGCGCAGCAATATTCGTTGAGGGAGGGCGTCGAGCTGTCGACGAATTTGGTCAGAGTGAACTCGCCGATGTGCGGCTTGCCGGAGGTACGCTCCGAGTTGCTGACGTCGTTGGTCACCTGCATCGCCACGTTGTGGCTGTAGGACATGACTTCGATCTTGTCCTTGTAACCCTCGAGCAGGCTATCGCCTTTGATGTCGCCGCCGAGGTCGAGAATAATTGCATCCATCGCATGAAACTCCTGAAAGTAATCGTGCTAGACAAGCAGGGGAATCCCGCCGGGTTGGCCCCGGCGGGAGGTAGGTCAGGCGGCTACCGGTGGTGGCAGGGTCGCGACCAGGCGGATCGACGCGGTCAGCTCTTCAAGCTGGAAGTGTGGCCGCAGGAACACCGTGGCCTTGTAGGCACCCGGTTTGCCGGCCACCTCGGTCACATCCACCCGGGCTTCACGCAACGGGTACTGCGCCTTGATCTCTTGCGGCGCGTTGTCGTTGATCAGCACATAATCGGCGATCCAGTTATTGAGGTAGGTCTGCACGTTGTCGCGGGTCATAAAACTGCCGACCTTGTCGCGCATGATCACCTTCAGGTAGTGCGCGAAACGCGAGGCCGCGAGCACGTACGGCAGCATCGCCGAAATCCGCGCGTTGGCATTCGCCTCGTTGGTGTTGTAGAGCTTGGACTTGTTGGTGGTCTGGCCGCCGAAGAACACTGCCACGTCACTGTTTTTCTTGTGGCACAGGGCGATGAAACCGAGGTCGTTGAGCTCTTTCTCACGACGGTCGGTGATCGCCACTTCGGTCGGGCATTTGAGCGACAGATCGCCAGAGGTGGTACGGAAGGTATGGGCCGGCAATCCTTCTACTG
The DNA here is from genome assembly GCF_030687935.1 of Pseudomonas cucumis. Classification (GTDB taxonomy): domain Bacteria; phylum Pseudomonadota; class Gammaproteobacteria; order Pseudomonadales; family Pseudomonadaceae; genus Aquipseudomonas; species Aquipseudomonas cucumis. The sequence continues at coordinate 2,724,334 of NZ_CP117454.1, forward strand.
CACCGCCGCCTTCGGCACCGCGAATCGCCGCGCACCAGCCGTACTTGGCGAAGGCTTCGGTGATTCGTTGCGACAAGGCCCACGCGGCATTGCCCCACAGGTATTTGCCGTGGTCGCTGCCGTTGACGTCTTCGACGTAGTTGATGCCTTCCACCGGTGACGTGTCAGGGCCGTAGGGCAGACGCAGCAGGAAGTGCGGCAGCACCAGCGAGACGTAGCGCGAATCTTCGCTTTCGCGGAACGAGCGCCACTTGATCAGCTCCTGGCTTTCGAACACTTTCGACAGATCACGCGGTACGGCCAGTTCGGTGAAGCTGTTCATGTCGAACAGCCGAGGGCTGGCGGCGGCAATGAACGGCGCGTGAGCGGCCGCCGCGACGTTCGAGAGCTTCTCCAGCAGGCCGATGTCCTGCGGGTGCCGGCCGAAGGTGTAGTCACCCACCAGCAGGCTGAACGGGTGGCCGCCGAAGGTGCCGTATTCCTCTTCGTAGATCTTCTTGAACAGTGCGCTCTGGTCAAACTCGACGGCTTTTTCCAAGTCGTTCTGCAGCTCTTTCTGGGTCACGTTCAGCAACCGCAATTTCAGCCGGGAGCTGGTCTCGGTGTTCTTCACCAACAGGTGCAGGCCGCGCCAGGAAGCTTCGAGTTTTTGCAGGTCCGGGTGGTGCAACACTTCGTTGAGCTGAGCGCTGATCAGCTCGTCGATCTGGCTGATGCGGTCGTTGATCATCGCCACGGTGTCCTTGTCGATGGCCATGCCTTCGTCAAGGACCTGGGTGGCGAATTCCGCGAGCATGTCGCGGGCGTAATCTTGCTGGCTGTCGTCATGGGCCATGCGGCCTTTGGCGATTATTTCATCGAGCAGAGACAAGGTCTGGGCTGTACTGTCGTTGGCTTGGCTCTGGGCGGCGGATGAGGCGGGCATGGCGAATTCTCCCTAAGTGGATGAACGATCAGGCTTGCGGTTCTGCCGGTGCTTCGCTGTCGCCAGCAGGAGCGGGAGCGGCGGTTTCCGGACGGGCAGACTTGATCTCTTGCAGGCCCTCGGTGTTGGCGATGACGTCGCGCAACAGCTTGTCCAGATCATCGTTGCCATCGAGCTTGGTCAGCAGATCGCGCAGACGCTGACGGGCTTCGAACAGACGCCGCAGCGGAGTCACTTGCTCGACCACCTTGACCGGGTCGAAGTCGTCGATGTGTTTGAAGTTGAGCTCGATGTTGAGTTTGCTGTCGTCGCCGCTGAGGGTGTTGGTGACCTGCAAGGTGGCGCGCGGGCCGATCGAGGCGAGCACTTCGTTGAAGTTGTCGCGGTCGATTTCGGTGAAGCGCCGTTCATTCAGTTTCGGGAGTGGCTCCAGAGGCTTGCCGGAGAGGTCGGCGAGAATGCCGACAACCAACGGCAATTCTTTCTTCTCGATGGCGTTGCCGATTTCGACGTCGTAGGTGATTTGCACCCGGGGTGGGCGAACCCTGTCGAGCTTGTGCTGAGTACTTTCTGCCATGGTGGCTGACTCCGATGCATGAGGCGGGTGCAATGCATCGGGAGGCCCGTTTCATCGCATTCCCTTACTGGACCGTAGGTTAGAAAGGGAGGGCAGAGGACCTGTCATTCCTTTGACGAACCTTCCACATTCGTCGTGCCGACCGAACTACCCAAGACGCTAGAACAGGTCTATAAAAAAGCAAACAAAAAGCAATTTTGGACCGTGTCGAGAAAAGGAAAATTCATTTTGTACGCACGTTTATTTTCTTTGGTTCTGCTCCTGTCGCTCGCCGGGTGTTCGTTGTTCGGGCCTCGTGTCGACCTCGATAACCTGACGCTGGACGTCGCACCCCGCGCCAACGATGACACCCCGATCGCGGTGGACTTCATCGCGGTGAACGACGCGGACCTGCTCAAGCAGTTGTCGGGCATCACCGCCCGGCAGTGGTTCGCCGAACGCGAGCAGTTTCAGCGCGACTACCGACAGCTGATGACCGTCTGGGGACTGGAGCTGGTACCCGGTCAATTCATCGACAAACAACCCTTCCCGCTGGGGGGCAAGCGGGCGGCTGGACTTTTAGTCTTCGCCAGCTATAACACTCCCGGAGCACACCGGTTACGGCTGGACGATCAGAGCAACGCCTGGCTCAAGTTCGACAGTCGCGAGATGACGCTGGTCAGCGACCACCCGAACTGAACACAGGGCCAGGCCGCCATTGGCGCGGCGACACGAGACGTCGAAGGGAATCGTATGAGTCTGCTACCTGACGCGGTTTGCTGGCATGAGGGCATGCAGTTGTTGCCCCAGCATTTTCAGTTGCAAGGGCTGCGGGCCGAGGCGCTGGTGGCGCATTTCGCCCAGGCCTGTAATCCGTGGTTCTGGGGTGTGACTCGCGTTGAGTTCGATCCCTCGGCATTGAGCGCCGGGCTCGTACGACTGATCAATTTACAGGCGACCTTGCCGGACGGTTTGCCGGTCAATCTGCAGGCTGGTGTCGGGCCGATGCTGGAGCTCGACGTCAGTGAAGCGATCGACGCCACGGACAACGCCACCGTTACCGTTTACCTGGCGATCAGTCCGCTGTGGCGCGCCGGTCAATTGCTGCCGCTCAAGGGCCGATTGCAATCGGTGGTCGGCGACGCGTTGCCGGATCTCACGAGTGGCGAGTACCCGGAATCGATCACAGTCTGGCGTCCGAATCCGCGTTTGTGCACGCAGTTGAACAAGGCGGATTCGGTCTGCTTGCCGTTGCTGAGAATTCGCAAGGAGGGCGGCGGCTTTCTTCAGTTGCCGTACACCCCGCCGACGCCGTGCCTGTTGCCCGAGTCGGTAGTGGGTCGGCGCGTGGCGGCGCTGTGTGCCCGGGCGCGGGAGAAATGCATGTTCCTCGCCGGTCGTTTACGCCAGGCGCAGCAGGCCGGCAATCAGGACGATGCGCTGGAAATTCGCCGCCAGTTGACGGCGCTCTGGGCGCGGTTGCCGGAAGTCGAAGGCACGCTGAACAGTCGGGTGGCGACACCTCAGGCGCTGTATGGCTTGCTGCTCGGGTTGGCCGGCGCCTGGTCGGCGCTCGATCCATTGGCCGGTGTTCCGGCATTCGCTCCTTTGGATTTTCTTGAGTTGCAGCGCGGCTATGAGGCGGTGCTCGACTGGCTGGAAAAGACCCTCGAACTGATCCGCGCCGGTTATCGCAGCCTGGCATTCGAACGCAACGAACAGTTCTTCTCGATTCAATTGCCCGACGACCAGCCGAGCCAACGACTAGTCATCGGTTTGCGCATGCCCAACGGTGCCAGCGAGCAGGCCGCGAGCGAATGGTTGCGCGGGGCGATCATTGCGTCGCAGCCGCACATTGCGATGCTCAGTCGCCAGCGCATGAGCGGCCTGTCCCATCAGGCCATGAGTCGCAATGAACAAGTGGCCTACAGCGTCGGCGACGATACGCGGTTGTTTGTGGTGACGGCCGAAGGCCAATGGTTCGACGGGCAGTTGCCGTTGCTGATTGCCGCACCGGCTTCGAAGCTGGCCAGCAGTCCATGGCAAGTGGTGTTGTTTGTGGCCCAGGCGAGTGAAAGTGCTTGATCACGGAAGGAACGTCATATGTCTGAGGGCAATGTCGGGTCGGGTGCACGAGGTCTTTACGAAGCGCCGCTGAGCAGTGCTTTTCGCCAGGCCTGGCAGCAATGGTCCCAGGACTGGAACCAGTTGCCCAAGGACAGCGAGGACGAGGCACTGGTGGAAGCGGTGGTCGAACTGTCCACGCAAATCTCCCAACGACTGTGGCGAACCGCATTCGCCAAAGTCGGTGACGCCGCCACCGAGCAAGTCAAGGCGCTGGTCTATGCCTTTGTCGCGCTGGTCGATGAAACCTTGCTGTTCACGCCGTGGCCGGGCCAGTCGGCCTGGCAGGAAAAACCCTTGGAGTCGCGGCTGTACGCCAGCCGTCAGGCCGGTGAACGGATACCGTTGGCGATCAAGGAACTGCTGGACGAGCAGATCCCCACCACTCGCGATCTGGCCAACGTCTATTTGCAATGTCTGGTGCTGGGGTTTCAGGGACGTCTGCGCGGTGAACAGAATCAGGCCCAGCATGAAAAATGGCGCTTGGCGCTGTTCACTTTTGCCTGGCAGCACGAGGCGGATTATGCAGACGTCAGTGTCCGGCTCGAACAGCCTTCGGCGGTGCCACCGATGCAATTGCCGGTGCGCCTTTCGTTGCCCGACGGTTTTCGCCTGGGCCTGGGGATTCTCGCCATGGTCCTGCTGCTGACCGGGTTGGGGCAGTTGTTCTGGCGTGACATTCGCCTGGAACTCGAACCGGTCTTGCAGATGACCGATTCCGTGACCGTCTCGGAGCAAGACTCATGAGCACGCTGGGGATTATCGGCCTCATCATCGCCGTGCTGTTGGTGCTGGCGATTGTCGGGGTGGCGGTCTGGTGGTTGCGCACGCAAAGCGGGGCGGCGATTCGCAGTTTTTACCTGGCGGTGCGGCACATGGAGCAGGAGCAGGGCGCCCAGGACCGCTACCAGATTCCATGGCTGCTGATGCTCGGCAACGAAACCCAGGGCACTCAGTTATGTACTCAGTGGCGCTTGCAGCCCACCGACAAACCGGCCTGGTTCGGTCGCTGGTGGTCGGACCCTGAAGGGGCGGTATTGGTGGTGCCACAGGCGCTGTTTTTGCCGGATGAAGGTATGAACCTGCAACGGGGCGGCTGGTGGCGCTTGCTGGGATTGATCCTGCGTTTGCGCAGCCAACGTCCGCTGGACGGAGTGATCTGGACGGTGCCGATCAGTCGACTGGGCAACGTCGAGCAAGCCGCGACCCTCGGGTTGGCGGCGCGTCGACGCTTCATCGATCTGTTGCAACGGTTCGGGCTGAGCTTGCCGGTGTACGTGGTCATTACCGGCATGGAAGAGTTACCGGGCTTTCAGGAGCTGATCACTGCGCTGCCCGTCGAGACCCGCGAACGCACGCTGGGTTGGTCCTCGCCCCACGGACCCGATGCGGTCTGGCAGGCGCAATGGAGCGATCAGGCGCTGGATCAGGTTACTCGGGCCTTGGCGGAATCGATCATCGAAATCGGCGCCTTGTCCGGGCAGTTGAGCACTGAGCTGTATGGTTTGCCGGAACGCTTCGAAGCCTTGCGGCGCCATCTGCAAAGCCTGCTGGAGCCGGTTTTCCAGGGCAATGCTCAAGGCGAGGCCCCGCGTTTTCGCGGTATTTATTTCACGGCCAATCAGCCCTCGGAAGACAGCGTCGACGGATTTTCCGCCTACGACACCGGGTTGCAGCAGAGCGCCTTCGCCCGGCAATTGTGGCAGCGGCGGGTGGTCGCCGAGCGCGGTCTGGCCCAGGTGGTGCCGCGTCTGTTACGCCTGCGTCAACGCTGGCAGCGCGTGACCGGTGGGGTGGCGCTGGTGGTCGCGTTGGTCTGGGGCGCGGGCATGCTGTGGGTCTGGCAGGATTCGGTCAAGGAGGCCCATGAACTGTCGCGCCTGCTGCAGGGGGCGCAGAAAAACTACGCGGCGGTCACCGATGAATCTCATCGGCTGGAGTCGACCCGGCGCAACGTCCAGGGTTTCTGGCGGGTGCTGGAAAAGGCGCCGGGCTGGAGCTTCACCTCAGTGGTGTTTCCGACCTCCTGGTTCTCTTCGTTGGATGCGCAGTTGGCGAGCGAGTTGCGCCTGACAGCCCAGAGCCATTTGATGCTGCCGTTGCGCGACCTGTTGAGCGCGGAGCTGGCGCAACTCAAGACCATCCGCAACACCGAACGACGGGGCAACGTCGAAAGCGAAGATCCGGCCCAATGGCAAAACTACGTCAAGGCCAAGGATCTGGTGGAGCGCGCGGTGAATCTGGAGCAGCAGAACCAGTGGTTCAGTCAGGCGCTGAACAACCCCAAGGCGCCCCTTGAAGACCTGGTGTTGCTGAGCAACAACGCGTTGTCGCTGAACCTCAACGTCGGCACTTTGCACCGCGCCGGTTTTTACAACCGGGCATTGTTCGATGCCGATGGCAGCGACTTGCGACCTCTCGACCTGACCGTCGAGCGCCCGGTGATCGAGGAAAATTTCCTCGGGCTCATGGAGCGCTGGCTGGATCAGTATTTCCTGGCCGACAATTTCGTGCGCCAGGCCGGTTATCTCAAGCTGCATCTGGAACGGCTGGAGGCCGGCAGTGGTAACTCCCTCACCGAGCTCGAGGATTTGCGAGCGCTGGTCGATGACCTGCAAGCCGTGATCGGCTTGACGAATTCGGCGTGGGGCCGTGGTAAAGGCCAGGACCTGGTGCCTGGCTATCGCGAGTTGCTGGACAACGTGCGCAAAAGCGCCTTGCTCGGACCGCAACTGGAACAACAGTTGGAAATGCAGGCGGCCAAGCTGCAACAGAGCTTTCGCGATCAATGGATCGTCCAGGCCGGCTCCCGGGACAATTTATTGATTCAGCAAGGCAGCGGGCAACTGGTCTTGCAGGAACATGTGGTGCAGCTGAACAACGCGGTACAGGCGTTGTTCAAACGTGACTTTGTGGCCATCGCCTTACACGCGGATCGCTCCGAAGCCCCGAATGGGCAAGGGCAGGGCGTTGATGGCGACGACCTCGACAGTGCGCTGAACTATTTCGCCAGCTATAAGAGTTACGCCGCTGAAGAGCTGCCGCGCATTCCCCCGGCGTATCGAGGAGCCTTGCTGCAAGCGGCCGAAGGCGCGGTGGTCAAGGCCATGTTGTCGAGCCTGCGCGAGCACAATGCTCAGGTCCATAGCGGCGTTTTCAATGTGCAGGCCTCCCAGGCGATTGCCTTGCAGAAAGCCTTTATCGAGGTGCGCCGCAGCGATCTGGCCACGCGTTTTCAAACTGCCTTGAACCGCCGCGCCCTGGCCGAAATCGTCAGCGGCCTCGACGAAATCGTCGCCCAGCCGCTGTTCAGCGGGCGCGCCGAAATCAGCCAATGGGACGGCTCGAAAAACCTCGGCCTGCAACTGTATGGCGCCAACGACGTGCAGGATTTGAAACTGAGCCTCAAGCAGCAATTCAACACCATGCTCGGCATCACCGAGCGACGCACCTCGGCGCTGGAATGGCTGAAAGTCCAGCAACAGAACCTCTCGGCGCTGGATTATGAACGCGTGACACAGTTCAATGCGCTCAACGACGATCTGCTCAAGTACAAGGAGCAGAACCCCGCCAGTTCGCCGGCGCAGATCGAACAATTGGTCAGTCGCGACTTTATCGAAATGGACGCCACGTCCTGCGGCCAGATCCTGCAAACCGCCAACCTGTCTGCCGGACGCGGAACATTGGCGTTGCGGGCGGTGGATTTGCAACAAACCGCCATGCAACGCTGCCAGTTCCTGCAACAGCAACAGGCGGCGGCAGCGTGGAACGACCTGGCCAATTATTTCAATCAGTACCTGGCGGAACGCTTTCCGTTTGCCAATGGCCTTCAAGCCCCCGACGCTGATCCGGCCAGGGTCCAGCATTTGCTGGAGCTGATCGACAAGCGTTTGCCGGTGGCGCAGGCCGGATTGTTGCTGAGCCAGACCCCGGAGCGCTTGGCCGCCGAAGACTTTCTCAATCGTCTGAAGCAAGCCAGCACCTGGCTGGGCCCGATGTTTGTACGCGACAAGAGCGGTGTGCTGGGGCTGGAGATGGACGTGCGCTGGCGCACTGATCGAGAGGAAGAGCGCGGTGCCGATCAGGTGATTGCCTGGGGCTTGAATGCCGGTAATCAACAGCTCAGCTATCCCGGCGAGCCCCAGCAGAACCTGCGCTGGATGGTCGGTCAACCGATTCGGCTGACCTTGCGTTGGGCCCGAAATGGCTACCAGCGCCCGGCCAACGATCCGTTACAGCCGAGCCTGGTAGTGCGGGATCTGGAAGCGGGCTGGGAGTACAGCGGGCCGTGGTCGTTATTGCGCTTGATGCGCTCGCACGTGTCGGTGCAACGCCAGCCGAACATGGACTACACGGACTTTCCGTTGACCTTGCGCCTGCCCGTGACGACCCAGTCCAGCACCACCACCGCCGAGCAAACCCTGATGTTTGTGCGCCTGTCGTTGATGACCCAGGGCTCGAAATTGCCGCTGTCCATTCAGCCCTTGCCAACCCGGGCCCCGCGCTCACCGTTCATGGTGACGAGGTCGACCGCGGCTATCGAATCTAATAAGGAGGGCCTGTGAATCAACCTTCAACGCCGTTGCCGGAATTGATCACCCAACTGCTCGAACCGATCAGCGTGGAGTCCCCCTGTGGCCAGGACCTGCGTTATGAGCCTGAGTTCGACCGGTTGCGCGAACTGCGCCGTGAGGACGACACCAGTTTGCCCACGGGGGTGTGGCAGTCGTCGATCAAGCGTGCCCAATGGCCGGAACTGGAAAAACTGACCACCAGCCTGCTGCTCGAACGCAGCAAGGATTTGATGCTCAGTGCCTGGCTGGGTGAGGCCTGGCTGCATCAGGACGGGCTCGAAGGGTTGCCGGGCAGCCTGGCGCTGATTGCCGGCTTATGTGAGCGCTATCCCGAGCACCTGCACCCACAGGCTGAGGACGGCGATCAGTCATGGCGGGTGATACCGCTCGAATGGCTGGCTCGACGCTACGCTGAAGTGCTGCTGACCCGAGTGCCATTGTTCGAGCCGCGCAACAACGAGTTCGATGGCTTCTGTCTGGATGCCTGGCGCCGGTTGCAACTGCAACAGGTGCTGGCCAGCGACAGTAAAGCGGCCAAAACCTCGGCCGAGAACGCGCGTAACGAACAGAAAAAACTCACCGAACAGATTCGCGCCACGCCGTTGTCATTCTGGTTGCGCAGCCAGGGCACGCTGCTGCTCAGCCAGCAGCACCTGCAACGCCTGGAGATTTGGAGCGACGCGTATCTCGGCAATCAGGCTCCAGGCTTCAAAGCATTGCAGGATGTGATCGAAGCGTTGTTGACGCTGGTTCAGGAGTTCATCGCCATGCATCCACGAAAACCAACCCCGGCGCCTGTCGAAACGCCTGCGGTGGCGACAGCAAGCCCGGCCGCCGTGCCGGACATCGTCCCGGCACCACAGGCGTTCAGCGAGCCGGCGAATCGTGAAGAGGCGTACCGGCAATTGCTGTTGATCGCCGAGTACCTGGCGCGCACCGAACCCCACAGCCCGGTGCCCTATTTGATCAAGCGGGGCGTGGAGTGGGGCAACAAACCCCTGAGCGAGCTGCTTGGAGAGCTGATCAGCGCCGATGCCGAATCCCGGCGTCTGTGGACGTTGTTGGGCGTTCTTTAGTGATTGTGCTGGATGGCTGCGTTCGGCGGCGGTAAAGCAATGGGGGTCAGGACCGGTTGACCGGAAAAAAACGCCGTCAGGTTTTTGCCGACCAGTTCCACAGTGCCTTGGGTAGCCTCCGGGGACAATCCGGCGACATGCGGAGTCAGAATCACATTGGCCAACCGCTTGAAGGCGTCCGGCACCTGGGGTTCGTTATCGAAGACATCCAGGGCGGCGCCGGCGATCCGTCGCTGTTCCAGCGCGCTGATCAGGTCTGCCGTGACGATCACGCTGGCCCGGGCGATGTTGACGATAAATCCATTGGGCCCTAGAGCGTCGAGTACCTGTCTATTGATCAAGTGTTGGGTGCCGAGCCCGCCGGGAGCGGCGACTATCAGGAAATCCGAGTGGCGCGCCAGTTCGGTCGGCGTCGAGCAGAAGCTATAGGGCACGTCGCTGCGATGCTGGCGGTTGTGGTAACTCACGCTCATGTCGAAGCCGTTGGCGGCACGTTTGGCGATAGCGATGCCGACAGCCCCAAGGCCGAGGATGCCCAGGCGTTTGCCGGCCAGGGAAGGGCGCATGATTTTCGGCCACTCGCCCCGACGCACGGCAGCATCGGCCCGAGGAATATCGCGCACCAGTGCCAGCAGCAACGCCATGGCGTGGTCGGCGACGGAAGAGGCATTGACGCCGGCCCCGTTGGTGACGGTGATGCCGCGGTCGGCGGCGGCTTGCAGGTCGACGTGTTCGTAACCGGCGCCGATCACGCAGATGATCTTGAGGTTGGGCAGGGCGGCAATTTCATCGGCGCGCAGGCCCAATGGACCGCGCGTCAGCACCGCATCGATCTGACTGCCCTGTCGGGCAATGGCGACGGCGCGCTCGGCCGGGGTCGGGGCCAGGATCAGATGAAACCCCTGATGTTCGAGAATCGGCAGGTATTCATTAATGGTTTCAACCAGTACCAGAACAGTTGCGGTCATGCTGGGCTCCTGCGGGCAGCGGAATGTTGGGGGCTCGAACGTCGCTTCAGATTGCTGGCGCCGGAGCGGTTTGGCAATGGCCAGGGGTTTTGGCTCCCGGTGTCGGAGCTGGCGAAGCCTGCGATCCTTCTAATGACAACACTAGATCAGAGCGGGGCAGGTGGAGAGGATTTGTCCGCGATGAAATAGCTGTAGCAGCTGTCGAGCTTGCGAGGCTGCGTTCGGCTGCGCAGCAGTCGCAAAATCAGGCACTGCGGTCCGTCAGGCATACCGTGCATTCAGGGTTTACGACTGCTGCGCAGCCGAACGCAGCCTCGCAAGCTCGACAGCTGCTACAGAGCACGTTGCGCTTACCCATCTGATCCGCATAACCATTCCTCAGCTAAGTCTTTGCTTCTGCTCACTAATCCCGGACAATCGCGCCCCTGTTTCGGCCAGGGCGCTGCCTGTCGGATTTTTCCGACTCGTCCTGACCGGGTGGCAAGTGACCGGAAAGCGGAGATCCGACCGGATGAATGATCAGGCCAATAGCGTCGACGAACGCTATGTAGCGGCAACACCAGCGAGCCTCGCAAGCTGGAATCGCCATGACACCACCTGGATGCTGGGCCTGTTTGGCACGGCAATCGGGGCTGGTACCCTGTTTTTGCCGATCAACGCGGGGCTGGGCGGCTTCTGGCCGCTGCTGATCCTGGCAGTGCTGGCGTTCCCCATGACGTTTTACGCCCACCGTGGCCTGACCCGCTTTGTGTTGTCCGGCCGCGAAGGCGCCGACATCACCGAAGTGGTGGAAGAACATTTCGGCATCAAGGCCGGCGCGTTGATCACATTGCTGTATTTCTTCGCGATCTTCCCGATCCTGCTGATCTACAGCGTGGCCCTGACCAACACGGTGGGCAGTTTCCTCGAACATCAACTGCACATCATGCCGCCACCGCGCGCCGTGTTGTCGTTCGTATTGATTCTCGGCCTGCTGGCAGTGGTGCGTTGCGGTGAGCAGGTGATCGTCAAGGCCATGAGCCTGATGGTCTATCCGTTCATCGTCGCGCTGCTGTTCCTGGCGGTGTTCCTGGTTCCGCACTGGAATGGCGGCATCCTCAGCACCGCGACCACACTGCCTGAGTCGTCGGCGCTGCTGCACACCCTGTGGCTGGCGATTCCGGTGATGGTGTTCTCGTTCAACCACTCGCCGATCATCTCGGCGTTCGCGGTGGACCAGAAGCGTCGCTACGGCGCGCATGCCGAAGAGCGCAGCTCGCAGATCCTGTCCCGCGCCCACATCTTGATGGTGGTGATGGTGCTGTTCTTCGTCTTCAGCTGCGTGCTGACCCTGTCGCCGGCGCAACTGGCGCAAGCCAAGGCGCAGAACCTGTCGATCCTGTCGTACCTGGCCAACCACTTCAGTAACCCGACCATCGCCTTCGCGGCGCCGTTGATTGCCTTCGTGGCCATTTCCAAGTCGTTCCTGGGCCACTACATTGGCGCCAGCGAAGGCTTGAAGGGCCTGATCGTCAAGAGCGGCAAACGCCCGGCACCGAAGACGCTGGATCGCATGACCGCGGCGTTCATGCTGGTGGTCTGCTGGATCGTTGCCACGCTGAACCCGAGCATTCTCGGCATGATCGAAACCCTCGGTGGCCCGATCATCGCCGCGATCCTGTTCCTGATGCCGATGTACGCGATCCGCAAGGTTCCGGCCATGGCGCGTTTTCGTGGTCAGGCGTCCAATGTCTTCGTGACGGCGGTGGGCCTGGTGGCGATTTCGGCGTTGATCTATTCACTGACGGCCTGACCCATACCCTGTAGAGCGATCCGACTTGCCCGCGAAGAACGATAACGCGGGCAAGCCTCGCTCCTGCGCAGATCAGTGCAACCTGATCCAGAGCACACCATTGCAGGGTATTAACGACTAAGCTGCGGGTTGTATTAGCGCATCATCGTGGAGCGCTTTCTCTGGAGACGCTTATGGCAGGTGCCACTGGCGTAGCGGCGCAACCCCGTGCCGATATACCCAATCGCTGGCTGGACGTATTGGCCGGCTTGTCGATTGCCGGTTTGTTGTTGCCCGAGGCGGTCGCCTATTCCAGCATTGCTGCATTACCGCCACAGGCCGGGGTTATTGCGTTGTTTGCCGGTCTGCTGTGCTACGGGCTATTAGGCACCAGCCGTTTTGCCATCGTTTCCGCGACCTCTTCCTCCGCCGCCGTTCTGGCTGCCTCCACCGCCACGCTGGCCAACGGTGATTCCGCCCTGCGCATGACGCTGGCAATCGGTCTGGTGCTGGTGACCGGTGGGTTCTTTTTGCTGGCCGGGCTGCTCAGACTCGGCAGCGTGACCTCGTTCATTGCCAAACCGGTATTGCGCGGTTTTGCCTTGGGCCTGGCGATGACCATCATCCTCAAGCAGGTGGCGAGCGCCGTCGATGTGCACTTGAACAGCGGCAATCTGATCCACCTCATGCCGCAGTTGCTGGAGCAGTTGCCACAATGGAATCGCGTCGGCGCGCTGGTGGCGGCCGTGTCATTGGTGGTGCTGTGGCTGTGCGCGCGGGTCCGGCGGTTGCCCGGAGGTTTGCTGGTGGTGGCACTCGGCATTGCGGCCGGCCAATGGCTGAACTTGCCGGCCTACGGGGTGAAAATGATCGGTGTGATCGACCTGAGCCTTGAAGTGCCTCGGCTGCCAGTGTTGCCGTTTACCGACTGGCTGCGTCTGGGGGAATTGGCGATTGCCATGGTGATGATTCTGTATGCCGAGTCTTACGGATCGATCACCTCGTTTGCGCTCAAGCACGGTGACCGCGTCTCCTCGAACCGCGATTTGCTGGCCCTCGGTGCGGCCAATCTGCTTTCCGGGCTATTCCATGGCATGCCAGCGGGCGCCGGTTACTCCGCGACGGCGGCCAATGAGGCGGCGGGGGCCGGTTCGCGCATGGCCGGCGCGGTGGCGGCGGGGGTGGTCTTGCTCATCGTATTGACGGTGCTGCCCTACATCGCCCTGACTCCCGAGCCGGTGCTGGCCGCCATCGTCATTCATGCTCTGGCGCGCGGTTTGAGCCTGCAGCCATTGGGGCGCTATTTCATCTGGCGTCGCGACCGTTTGCTGGTGATCTGCGCAGTGGCGGCGGTGCTGGTGTTGGGGGTGCTGGACGGCTTGGTGGTGGCGGTGGTGATCAGCGTGGTGCTGATGCTGAAACAGATGTCTTCGGCGGATATTCAAGTGCTGGGGAAAATGGGCAGCGGTCACGATTACGTCGATCTGCAACGTCATCCTCAAGCCGTGGAAACCCCCGGCATATTGATTGTCAGGCCCAGCGAGCCACTGTTTTTCGCTAACGTGGAACGCATTCTGGGTGGTGCGCTGCACCTGGCCCGGCATTCAGAGTCACCGGTGCATACGATTATTCTCAGTCTCGAAGAGTCGCCCGATCTGGACGGCACCAGCATCGAAGCGCTGCAAGCGTTCTTTTTGCAGGTGCGGGCGCTGAACATGTTGTTGATCCTGGCGCGGCTCAAGGAACAGGCTCAGGCGGTACTCTCGATATTACCCGTACGGGAGCGCGAACAGGTCATTCTCAGCGACCTGAGTGTCGACGTTGCCGTACAACAATCGCTCACGTTGGCCGGGCAGGTGGCGCAGGCATAAAAAAACGCCGCTCATCTTACGATGGGCGGCGTTTTTTATGGCGTTGCAGCGTTAGGCTTGAACGACCGGGATGTTGGCGTTCGCAGCAGCTTCACGGAACTCGGCGATCTGGTCGAAGGACAGGTAGCGGTAAACGTCGGCCGCCATGCTGTCGATCTTGCCAGCGTATTCCATGTATTCCTCGACGGTCGGCAGGCGACCCAGGATGGACGCAACGGACGCCAGCTCGGCCGAAGCCAGGTAGACGTTCGCGCCGTCACCCAGACGGTTCGGGAAGTTACGGGTCGACGTCGACACCACGGTGGAGTTCGGCTCTACACGTGCCTGGTTACCCATGCACAGCGAGCAGCCCGGCATTTCCATGCGTGCGCCGGCCTTGCCGTAGATGCCGTAGTAGCCTTCTTCGGTCAGCTGGTGAGCGTCCATTTTGGTCGGTGGCGAGAGCCACAGACGGGTTGGCAGCTGACCTTTGACCTGTTCCAGCAACTTGCCGGCAGCGCGGAAGTGACCGATGTTGGTCATGCACGAACCGATGAACACTTCGTCGATCTTCTCGCCAGCAACGCTGGACAGCAGACGGGCGTCGTCCGGATCGTTTGGCGCGCAGAGCACAGGCTCTTTGATGTCGGCCAGGTCGATTTCGATGATTTCAGCGTATTCGGCGTCAGCGTCGGCTTCCATCAGTTCAGGGTTGGCGATCCAGGCTTCCATCGCTTGAGCACGACGTTCCAGGGTACGCACATCACCGTAGCCTTCACCGATCATCCAGCGCAGCAGGGTGATGTTCGATTGCAGGTATTCGGTGATCGACTCTTTCGACAGCTTGATGGTGCAACCGGCAGCCGAACGTTCGGCCGAGGCGTCGGACAGCTCGAAAGCCTGTTCGATGCTCAGGTTGTCCAGGCCTTCGATTTCCAGGATGCGGCCGGAGAAGGCGTTCTTCTTGCCTTTCTTCTCGACGGTCAGCAAGCCAGCCTGAATCGCGAAGTAAGGAATGGCGTGAACCAGGTCACGCAGGGTGACGCCCGGTTGCATCTCGCCTTTGAAACGCACCAGGATCGATTCCGGCATGTCCAGCGGCATCACGCCAGTGGCAGCGGCGAATGCGACCAGACCGGAACCGGCCGGGAACGAAATGCCCATCGGGAAACGGGTGTGCGAGTCACCACCGGTACCGACGGTGTCGGGCAGCAGCATGCGGTTCAGCCAGCTGTGGATGATGCCGTCGCCCGGACGCAGGGAAACGCCGCCGCGGGTCATGATGAAGTCAGGCAGGGTGTGGTGGGTGGTCACGTCGATCGGCTTTGGATAAGCCGCGGTGTGGCAGAACGACTGCATCACCAGATCAGCGGAGAAGCCCAGGCACGCCAGGTCTTTCAGTTCATCACGGGTCATTGGACCGGTGGTGTCCTGAGAGCCGACGGTGGTCATCTTAGGTTCGCAGTAGGTGCCTGGACGCACACCGGCTACGCCGCACGCCTTGCCGACCATTTTCTGCGCCAGGGTGAAACCCTTGGTGCTTTCGATCGGAGCATCCGGTTTCTTGAACAGGTCGAACGCTGGCAGACCCAGTTCGGCGCGAGCCTTCTCGGTCAGGCCACGGCCGATGATCAGCGGAATACGACCGCCGGCACGGACTTCGTCCAACAGCACAGGGGTCTTCATTTCGAAGGTGGTGATGACTTCGTCGGTACCGTGCTTGCAGACTTTGCCAGCGTGCGGGTACAGGTCGATCACGTCGCCCATGTTGATGTTGGTGACATCGAATTCGATTGGCAGTGCGCCGGCATCTTCCATGGTGTTGTAGAAGATTGGAGCGATCTTGCTGCCGAAGCAGAAGCCGCCAGCGCGCTTGTTCGGCACGTAAGGAACGTCGTCACCGAAGAACCACAGCACCGAGTTGGTGGCCGATTTACGCGACGAACCGGTACCGACCACGTCACCGACGTAGGCGATCGGGAAGCCGCTGTTGCGCATTTCTTCGATCTGCTTCATCGGACCGATGGAGCCTTGCACGTCCGGCACGATGCCGTCGCGAGCCATTTTCAGCATGGCCAGGGCGTGCAGCGGGATGTCCGGGCGGGACCAGGCATCAGGAGCAGGGGACAGGTCGTCGGTGTTGGTTTCGCCAGTCACCTTGAACACGCGCAGGCTGATCTTGTCGGCCAGTACAGGGCGGTTCTTGAACCACTCGCCGTCGGCCCAGGATTGCAGAACGCCTTTGGCGTGAACGTTGCCGTTCTTGGCTCTTTCAGCCACGTCGTGGAAGGCATCGAACATCAGCAGGGTGTGCTTGAGTTCTTCGGCGGCCACTGGCGCCAGTTCGGCGTCGTCCAGCAGATTGACCAGCGTCACGATGTTGTAGCCGCCCTGCATGGTGCCGAGCAGTTCAACAGCGCGTTTCTTGTCGATCAGAGGGGATTTGGCTTCGCCTTTGGCGAGGGCAGAGAGGAAGCCGGCCTTTACATAGGCCGCTTCGTCCACGCCTGGCGGAACGCGATTGGTGATCAGGTCAACGAGGAAGGCTTCTTCGCCAGCCGGGGGATTCTTCAGCAGCTCGACCAGGCCTGCAGTTTGTTCGGCGTTAAGCGGCTGGGGAACGATACCCAGTGCTGCACGCTCTTCGATATGTTTGCGGTAGGCTTCAAGCACAGTTATTACCCTCATCAGTGGTCCCAAATGGGTGTCCGGGACGCTCATCCCGAAATTGCCGTACTCATGCGCTTTGTGGCGTTGTGGGCCGCTTAGCCAGAATTATCGGCAATTCCTTACAGAAGCTGCTTTCAAAGTTTTACGCCTGCAGAACGGGGAGCTGATGAGGGTTGGCGTCAGGTTTTTCACCGCTGAAAAACCCTTCGCCAACACCGCTCTGAAGGAACGACTGTGCTCGTGACGCTTTGAAAACAGCTTCTAACGGACATTGGCGCCTTAAAAGGCTGGCTGATTCTACGGCAAAAAAAAATTAAAGGTAAGTTAGGCCCTTAATTTTGAGGGGTGATGAATGTTAGACAAAGGGCTAACATGCCGACCTGTTCTGCTTTCCCGTGTTTTGCCTACCTATGCCCAATCAGACCATCAAGACCCCCTGCGTCGGCCTCTGCTCCACTGTTTACGGTGATCTGGTGTGCCGTGGCTGCAAGCGTTTCCATCATGAAGTGATTCACTGGAACGGTTACAACGAGGAAGAAAAACGCGCGGTGTGGCTGCGTCTTGAGCAACTGTTGTCGCAGGTGATGGCCAGCAAGATAGAGATTTTCGATCCTGCGTTGCTGCGTCTGCAGCTGGAACAGCGCAAGATCCGCTTTGTGCCCCATCAGTCGGAATATTGCTGGGCTTATCAGCTGATCGCCCGGGGCGCGCGGGTCATCAATAATCTGGAAGCCTACGGGATGGTGCTGCTGCCGGAATTCCGTGACTGGAACTTGCCGGAATTACGCGATGCCATTGATCGGGAATTTTTCCTGCTGTCTGAGGCGCATTACCAGCGCTACATTGCGCCGGGGTTTCTCAAGGATGCGTTCGGCGGTTAAACCTTAAAAGCTTCGCGAGCAAGCCCGCTCCCACAGGTTTTTCATTGACCTTGTGGGAGCGGGTTTGCTCGCGATGGCGATCTACTTGACGCCGAAAATCTCAATGCTGGGTCACGATCTCTTCCAGGTGATCCATGATGTCGTCCGGCTTGAGCACCAGCACATCGCTCTCCAGCGCATCCAGCACCGCTTCCGCCGTATTACCGATCAACGCCCCCGACAACCCGGTCCGCGCCACGGTGCCGATCACCGTCACCGATGCCCCCAGTTTATGGGCCATGTACGGAATCAACACATCCGCCGGACCTTCCTCGATATGCAAGTGGTCGTCATCGATGTCGAACTCGGCCTGGAACGCCTTGCACTGCTCGCGATAACTGGCCTCGATGGTTTCTTTTAGCTGAAACGTCGGGTCGGCCGCCGACAGCATGGGCGACGGATGGGCACTGATCACGTGCAAATGGGCCTTGGCCAGGCTGGAAATGTCGTAGCCATGGTCGATGATGCTGGCGTGCAAGGTACGGTGTTCACCGTCGATATTGCCGACATCAATGGCTGCCAGGATCACGCCGCCGGTCCAGGGCTTGGCGGTTTTTACCAAAAGCACCGGAGTAGGGCAGTAGCGCAGCAGCTTCCAGTCCGCCGGGGTCAGCAGGGCCTTTTTCAGTGGGCTGTCGGGGAAATGCTGCTTGACCACCAGCCCGCAACCTTCGGCCTGCTGCACGTCGATAATGGTTTCATGCAGGCTTTCGTTCCAGGCTTGCTCGGTGGTGACGTTGTAACCGTCCTCCAGCAGGGCCGCCTTGAGCACACCGAGCATCGCGCTGTGATCGTGCTTTTTATCGCAGACCAGCAGATGCAGATGGGCCTGGGTCACGCCAGCGATCAGTTTGGCCCGTTTGAGCGCCAGACTCTCCGAATGCTCGGGTTCGATGACCACCAGAATGCTGCGAATGGCTTGCATGATCGGAATCTCCTGGAAGGTAAAAAACACTGCGTTGGACAACTATAGTTGCTGGTCGGCATTCGGCGACTTGATGCATATCAACGGTCGCGGCTGGTGGTCTGTCGGCAGCCCGGTATAATCGGCGCCCTTCGTTCTGTACCTTTTATCCGTGAGCCCCATGATCCTTCCCGAAATTCACGAGTTCCTCGGCTGCCGCACGCCTGATGGCTGGGTCCAGGCCGCGCTGGCCGATCAGCAAACCTTGCTGATCGACCACAAAAACTGCGAATTCAAGGCGGCCAGCACGGCGTTGAGCCTGATTGCCAAATATCACTCCCACGTCGATCTGATCAACTTGATGTCGCGTCTGGCCCGGGAAGAGCTGGTGCACCACGAGCAGGTCATGCGCCTGATGAAAAAGCGCAAGATCGAGCTGCGTCAGCTGTCCGCCGGGCGCTACGCCTCGGGGCTGCGCAAAGTGGTGCGTAGCCACGAACCGGTGAAGCTGGTGGACACGCTGGTGGTCGGCGCCTTCATCGAAGCCCGCAGCTGCGAGCGTTTCGAGGCGTTGGTGCCGCATCTGGATGAAGAACTGGGCAAGTTCTACTTCGGTCTGCTGAAAAGTGAGGCTCGGCATTTCCAGGGTTACCTGAAACTGGCCTATCAGTACGGTGACGCCAAGGACATTGCCCAGGTGATCGACAAGGTTCGTGACGCCGAGCAGGCGTTGATCGAGTCGCCGGATGTGGAGTTCCGCTTTCACAGTGGTGTCCCAGCCGCCGCATAACCTTGTAGGAGCGAGGCTTGCCCGCGAAGGCGATCTCAAGGACGTTTTCGCCGGCAAGCCGTGCTCCTACAAATGCCTTTTGATCCAGTTTGTAAAAAACTCTTAAAAGAATGAAACATCGCCAAAATCCGGCCCCCGTGGCCGGTTTTTGCTGCCTGTGATAACCGTCCCGCCCGCGATTGACGCCATAATGCCCGCCACTTCACTCAAGGGTTGGCAGACGGTCGTTATGGATAACCTGGGTTTTGGCAAAGTACTGCTGGTGGAAGACGACGAAAAGCTTGCCGGGCTGATCGCGCATTTCCTGTCCCAACACGGCTTCGAGGTCCGGCAGGTGCACCGCGGTGATCTCGCGTTGGCCGCTTTCCTCGACTTCAAACCGAAAATCGTGGTGCTCGACCTGATGCTGCCGGGGCAGAGCGGCCTGCACGTGTGCCGCGAAATTCGCAGCGTCTCCGACACGCCGATTGTCATCCTCACCGCCAAGGAAGACGATCTCGATCACATCCTCGGCCTGGAATCCGGTGCCGACGACTACGTGATCAAACCCATCAAACCACCGGTGCTGTTGGCGCGTTTGCGCGCCTTGCAACGCCGTCAGATGCCAGACAGCAGCGTGTGCAGTTCGCTGGAATTCGGCCATCTGAGCATCGACCGCAGTTGTCGCGAAGTGCGCCTGGCGGGCGAGGGCATCGAACTCACTACCATGGAATTCGAACTGCTGTGGTTGCTGGCCAGCGCCGCCGGCAACACTCTATCCCGTGACGATATCCTCAACCGCATGCGCGGTATTGCCTTCGACGGCCTCAATCGCAGCGTCGACGTCTACATCAGCAAATTGCGCGGCAAGCTCAAGGACAACCCGCGTGAGCCGGTGTGCATCAAGACCATCTGGGGCAAGGGTTACCTGTTCAATCCGTTTGCGTGGGAGCTGTAAATGCTGCGGTTATTTCTCGGGCTGTTTCTGGTGATGACGGTTGGCCTGGTACTGGGCCTGCAAACCGTCGAACGCACGTTCGATGCGCTTCTCGACGGTCAGATGCAGAGCTACAACCGAGAGGCGGTGCGTGGCCAGGCCTGGTCGCTGGTCGAGCAGTTGCGCGGCCTGGACAGTTCGGCCCGGGAGCGACAACTGGAAACCGTGCGCCCCCATTACGGCTTGGGCCTGACCCTGGTCGAGGCCGATCAACTGTCCCTGACCGATCAGGAGACAGCCGAGTTGGCCCAGGGCCTGTTGGTGATTCGCGACACGTACACGCAATTCATCTCGCGCATCGACGACGGTTCGCAGCTGCTCAGCATCATGCTGCCGGCCGAGCCGAGTTTGATGCCGTTCTACATTGCCGCGGCCTATCTGATGATCGCGGTGATGATCGGTTTCGTGTTGTTATTCTGGGTGCGCCCGCACTGGCGCGATCTGGAGAAACTGCGCCTGGCCGCCGAACGCTTTGGCGATAACGATTTGTCATCGCGCATCCAGCTGTCCAGGCGTTCGAATATTCGCGACCTGGCCGAACACTTCAACCTGATGGCGGCGCGCATCGAAGGCTTGATCGCCAATCAGCGCGAGCTGACCAACGCGGTGTCCCATGAACTGCGCACGCCGATTGCGCGGTTATCGTTCGAACTCGATCAGCTCAAGCAACAACCCGATGCGACCCGGAATCGCGAACTGATTGCCGACATGTACGCCGACCTCGGCGAGCTGGAAGAGATGGTTTCCGAGTTGCTGACGTACGCCAGCCTTGAGCGCGGCGCCACGGTGATCACGCGGGAGAACATTCAGGCCAGCCACTGGCTCGACAGCGTGGTTGGCAGCGTGGCGCTGGAGGCTGAGGCTGCCGGGGTGCAGCTGTTGATTGTTGAATGTCAGGTCGACGAGGTTCGCATCGAACCGCGTTTCATGGCCCGCGCGGTGATCAATTTGCTGCGCAATGCCATTCGCTACGCCGACGAGCGGGTGGAAGTGTCGTTGGTGCGCACCGGCGATCATTACGAAGTGCGGGTCAACGATGACGGGCCGGGCGTGCCGCTGGACGGGCGGGAGAAAATCTTCGAACCGTTCTCGCGCCTGGACGCCAGCCGCGACCGTCGCACCGGTGGTTTCGGCCTAGGCCTGGCGCTGGTGCGACGGGTGTCGCAATCCCATGGCGGGCAAGTGGAAGTGGCGGACTCGCCGTGGGGCGGGGCGTCGTTTCGCATGACTTGGGCGCATGCTGATTAGCTGTGGCGTTCTTGCGGACGCCTTCGCGGGCAAGCCTCGCGCCTACCAGATCGTTGATCGTTCCCACGCTCTGCGTGGGAATGCCTCAACAGACGCTCTGCGTCCGCTCTTGGGACGCGGAGCGTCCCGGGCTGCATTCCCACGCAGAGCGTGGGAACGATCCTAGAACGAGTACACCATCTGCCCAGCCAACGACGTCTGCATCCGTCGCGCCACAATCGGGCTGTCCGCCGCATCATTGGCCAAGTACTGAACGGCCAGCACCGTCGACAAACTCCACTGATCATCGATCGGCAACGACCACGTCAAATCCGCACCTCGACTCACCAGCCCGCCATGAGTGTCATGAGCCCGGAACTGACTACGTGAAGCCTGAGCCGCGCTGACGCCATACCAGGTGCGCACGTAATTGCTGTCGCCGAACTGACTGTTGAGGCTGCCCACGAGCTTGCCGTAGTCACCTTCATAAAACGGTGTGCTGATGCTCAGCTTCAGCCGGTTCCAGGCCGAGCCGGTGTCGTGATCGTCATCGTCTTTTTCCAGTGCATGTTCGAAGGTCGCGCCGAGGATGATCGGCCCCATGTTATAGGTCCCGTCCAGCCCCAGCAGTGGGCGCGACTTGATCGAGCCCATGCCGTCGAGCTCATCCGAGCCTTTGAATCCGCTCTTGCGATCCTTGCGCACATCACTGGCGCCGATGTACACGCTCAGGCCGAAATCGTCTTCATCAAACGCCCAGCCCAGACCTTTTTGAGTATCGAGAAAAACTCCATAAGGGCTGATGATCTTTGCCCCCAACAGCGGTGCGACTACGCGTTCATCACTACCGCTATAACGCGGCACGCTGGCGGCACCGGCGCGCAGGCTGTAGCGCCAGTCTTCGGCGTGCAATGAGTCGGAAGAGATAAGCAGGCAGCATGAAGTCAACGACAGATACAACGAACGGAACATGGGAACACCCGAAGGGAAGTTGGATGCGCCCCATGCTATGCGGGTGCCGGCCAGCAATCTTTGACAGCTTTGTCGGGAAACTGTCAAAGACTGTGAATGGCTTAGCGGCTCAAACCCAGGCGCTCATGCCATTGGGCGATGGACTCTTCGGGCCAGACATCGCACTGTCGATCAGCGGGCTGTGTCTGGATTTCCACCCACGATGCTTTCGAACCGAGCATCACGTGCGTGTGCTCGGGTGGCACCGGCAGCGCCGTGTCGATGACCGAGGCGAAGGGGTGAACAAGGTCCGGCCATTCAGGACTGAACACCCATAATCCCGAGCCGCAAACGGAACAGAAATGCCGCTCGGCGGTGCTGCGGCGGGCGCGTTTATCACCTTCGTCCTTGAGCCGCGCATGGTAAATCGAGATGTGCTTGCGACCGTGCACCTTGAGGCTGGCGGCATCGCCAGCGATGTTGATCGCATAACCGCCACCGCCCTGGGTTTTGCGACAGATCGAGCAATAGCAGCGTTGATAAGGGTAGGGGTGGGTGCTGGTCAGGCTGAACGACACTGCGCCGCAATGGCAGGAGCCTTCGAGCTGCATGGGAACCTCCGTTGGATCTTGGGATGGCTCAAGACAGCCTAGACTGTCAGTGTTCCTGGACCGTTGGATTTATGTTGGATGTGCGGGCGCCTTCTCGGGCAAGCCCGCGATGAACGATAACGCGGTCTACCGGCTGGGCACCCGCCACAAGTACCATGCCGCCACCGTCCGATAAGGGCGCCACGCCAACCCGATTTCAATCATTTGCTTGCGAGTCGGTTGGACCTCCAACCCCTTCAGCCGTCGATAACCTTCGCGCACCCCAAAGTCATCGGCCGGCAAAATGTCCGCCCGCTCCAGGCTGTAGATCAGCAGCATTTCAACCGTCCAGCGCCCGACGCCACGCAAGGTAATCAAGCGCTCGATCAACGCTTCATCGTCCATGGCCAGGGCCGTGGCGTAATCCGGAACGATGCCGTCCAGAGCCGCCTGAGCGATACCCTGAATGGTCGCGATCTTGCTGGCGGAAAACCCGCAACCGCGCAGTTGCTCGAAGTCTGTCGCCAGAATCTGCTCAGGCCTGGGGAAGGTGCTCGCCGGAAACAACGCCAGCAGCCGGCCAACAATCGCATCGCCGGCCTTTGCATGCAGTTGCTGATAGGCAATCGCTCGCACCAGCGACTCATAAGGATCGCGGGCGGCATGGGGCTGATGCAGGCAGGGGCCGACGGCGCTGATGTGGCGTTGCCAGTCGGCGTCGACGGCCGAGAGAAATTCGCTGGCCAGTTGATAGGTGTCGGGCATGGAGCATCCTGAAGCGCGGGTGACTGCGGGGAGATTAGCTGCCCCCCCGTAGCGCCGCACTCCATTGCTTGCGGTCAAACTTTGCCGGCGGGGGCCAGCAGGGCGTTCACTTGGCCATAAGTGAAGGCCTTGAGGTCGCTGCTATCGAGTTTTCCGGTTTCCAGAAAGCTTTTCGCCAACGATGCCATGGCGCCGTAAAGGAATTCGGCGATGCTCGAGCCGGCGCTCAAACGGCGCACGCCGAGGGCTTGCAGCTCTTCAGGCGAAGGCAGGCCCGCGACACCTAGTACGTTCACCGGCAGCGTCGTGCCATGGCACAACGCTTCGATCTCATAGGCCGCCGTGACGCCCGCCGCGAACAGCCCGTCGGCACCGGCGGCCTGATACAACGCGGCCCGTTTGAGTGTCTCTGCGACGCGATCTTCGGCCGGTACCAAGCCCTTGAGATACACGTCGGTGCGGGCGTTGATGAATAGCTTCACGTCCCGGCGATCGGCGACCTGGCGAGCGATTTCGATCTTGCGGGCCAGCAGTTCGGGCGACGACACGCCGTCCTCGATATTGATCCCCACGGCACCGGCGGCGATGACGGCGTCGATCACTTCCGCGACCCGACCCAGGTCATCGGAATAACCGGCCTCAATGTCCACAGTCAACGGCACCGTGATGACTCGGGCGATGGATTCGACGGTGCAAACGAGACGCTCAAGCGGCAAGGTGTTGCCATCCGGATAACCATGAACCCAAGCCACCGCCGCGCTGCTGGTGGCGACGGCCTTGCTGCCCAGCTGTTCCACCAGTCGCGCCCCGGTGGCATCGGCAACGTTGGTCAGAATCAGCAGGCCGCTCTGGTGCAATTGGTGGAATTGATTGTCGAGTGTGTCCATCGAATGTCCTTCCTTATGACTTTCTGAAAAGAAATGGCGGAGTGATCAGAATGCGAGTTGTTCAGTGATTTGCACCGCGGCGCTTTCCAGCCTGAGCAGAAACGCCTTGCGCGGTTGTCCTCCACCATAGCCGGTCAGCGAGCCGTCCGCACCGATCACCCGGTGACAGGGCAGGATAATCGCCAAGCGGTTTTGTCCGTTGGCCAGGCCCACGGCGCGACTGGCGCCGGGCTTGCCGAGTTGAGCGGCGATGGCGCCATAAGTAGTGGTCTGGCCGTAGGGGATTTTCATCAGCTCGGCCCACACCTGCCGGGCGAAAGCGCTGCCGGGCAGGTGCAGTGGCACGTTGAATTCGGTCCGTTTGCCGGCAAAGTATTGCGCCAGTTCTTCTTCGATTTGCTGCAAATGCCCGTTGTGTCCAGGTGCCACGGCGTAGCCATAACGGTTTTGCAATTCTTCGATTTCCTTGGTCAGTGCCGGTCGATCGAGAAACTCCAGCAGCACCAGCCCACGCTGTTCGGCCATGGCGATCATCGGCCCCAGCGGGGTGGTCAGCCGGGTGAACAGCAGTGGCTCGCTGTGGGCGGCGCGGCCGGGCGTGATATGGAACGACTTTTGAAACGCATCGCGAAAACCGCTCAGGGATTCGTAGCCGGAGTCGAACGCGGCGTTGTCGATGGATTCGCCTTGTTTGATGCCACCGAGGGCGATGCCCAAGCGCCGGCTGCGCAGCCAGGCGTGAAAGGTCATGCCGAAATGCTGCTTGAACCAGCGGCGCAGTTTCAGCGGCTCGATGCCTTCGGCGAGCAACTGGGCATCGCTCCAGCGCAAGTCGGGATCGGCGTCCACGGATTTGAGCAGCCGCTGCACCCAGTCCGGCGCGATGGCCGCGGCGTCCAGCGGCTTGCAACGCAGGCAAGCACGATAGCCTGCCGACATCGCCTCATCGGCATGGGCGAAGAACTCGACGTTTTCCGGCTTCGGTTTACGCGCCGTACAGCCGGGGCGGCAGAAAATGCCAGTGGTTTTGACCGCGGTAAAGAACACCCCCTCGTAGGCGGTGTCGCGTTCGAGCATGGCGCGAACCATCTCGGCGTGGGGCGGGAGCACAGCGTTTTGTAGGTTCATGGGCTGAGCATATGCCGCGTCGCCCGGCGTCTCCACCGGAAAATCGACAGTGAATTTTTGTGGCCCTGAGCTACAGTCATCGGGTCACCGGTAATGCTGTAAACGATATTTACAGGAATCCATCCCAATGCAACCGTTCACGATCAAACACATCGATCACATCGTCCTGCGCGTCAAGGATCTCGAACGAAGCACCACTTTTTACGGCGAGGTATTCGGCGCCGAACTGGTCAAGCGCCGCGACGATCTGGGCATGGTGCATTTGCGTGCAGGCACCTCGATGATCGACCTCGTCGACATCCAGGGCGAACTCGGCCGCAAGGGCGGTGCTGGCGCTGGCCACGAACGGCGCAACGTCGATCACTTCTGCCTGCGCATTGAACCGTTCGACGAGCAAGCGCTGGTCAGTCACTTGCAGTCCTTCGGCCTGACGCCCGAGAAAGCCGCCGTGCGTTTCGGTGCCGAAGGCCACGGGTTGTCGATCTATTGCTTCGATCCGGACGGCAACCAGGTCGAACTGAAAGGGCCGTCCCAAGGGTAAAGATCAGGCCCGTTTCGCCATCAACAGCATCGAAGCCGCTGCCGACAACAACCCCGCGCAGCAACGGTTGAATATCCGCTTGCCCCGTGGCTCGGCGAACCAGCGGCGCATGTGCAGGCCCATGTAGGCGTAGGCGCTGATGGCGATCCACTCCAGCAGCAGGAACAACGTGCCGAGCACCATGAATTGCGCGGCTACCGGCTGGGTCGGGTCGACGAACTGCGGCAGGAATGCGGTGAATAGCAAGATAGCTTTGGGATTGCCTGCGGCTACCAGGAACTCCTGCCGCGCCAGAGCGACAATTCCAACTGGCGCGCCGGTCACAAGCTGGTCGGCCTCGGGATTGGCACGCCACAATTGCCAAGCCAGGTACAACAGGTAGGCGGCGCCGATGATCTTGATCGCGTAGAACAGCCATTCCGAGGTTTGCAGCACCACCGACAATCCGGCGGCGGCCAAGGCGATCATTCCGGCAAACGCCAGCAAGCGACCGACGCCGGCCACGCAGGCGCGACGATAGCCATAGCGAGTGGCGTTGCTGACCGACAATAGGTTGTTCGGGCCGGGGGCCATGTTCAGGGCGAAGCAGGCCGGCAGAAATAGCGAGAGGGTAGCGAGGTCCATAACGACGTCTCCAGTAACGAGAGCCGTATTTTTATCATGAGTGACGAGGGGCTTGACCCATACAGCGGTGGATGCTAATCGCCGTACACCTTGCGTTGGCTAATGGGTGTCCCCTAAAAAAACGGCCTTGGTTAAGGCCGTTTTTGAATACGAATGGCCGTTTTCGACCAACTAACATCAAAGAGGCGTCAATGGCTCGCCAACGGTAACGTCACCACGAACTCGCTTCCCTTGCCATTACCCTCGCTTTTGCCGGTCACGCTGCCACCGTGGGCTTGAACCAACTCACGCACTACCGTCAGACCTATGCCCAGGCCTGCGCCGTTGAAGCCGACCGCGTGAGCATCCTGGACAAAGGACTCGAAGATAAACGGCAGCGCCGTGGCAGAAATACCGATGCCGTTATCGCAAATACTCATTCGCAGCAGATCGGCTTCAGTGGTCACCGAAAGCGTGACCGTACCATCTACCTGTGTATATTTGGCCGCATTGCCCAGCAGATTGCCGAGGATCTGAGTGAGCCGCACTGGGTCACCGTTCACCACCAGCGCACCTTCGGGCAACTTGGCCGTGAAATGCAAATGGTGAGCCGCCATTACCGGGCTACACACATCGATGGCCTCCTGGATGATTTGCGCCATGTCCACGATGCGGCAATTGAGGTGAAACTTGCCGGTGCTGGCCCTGGACACATCGAGCAAGTCTTCCACCAATCGAGACATGTGCTGTACCTGACCTTCGATTAACCTCTGCATACGCGGCAGTTCTTCACTGGGCACTCGCACCAGGCGCCCGGCGATCATGCTGATGGGCGTCAGCGGGTTGCGCAGCTCGTGGGCTATCTGGGCGAGGGCGTTGCGTTGTTGCGTCAACGTTTGTTCGGCGGAGGCTTGCAAATGTTGCGCGCTAAGGGCGGCGATCACCAATTGCTCGTTGGCCTCGCGCATCTCTAGAAACAGGCGTTGTTCTTCCTGCGTGCGTTTTGGCTTTGCAGCATCGGACTGCGCCAAGAGGATCGCCAAGACTAATTGCTGATTGGCTTCGATCAGTTGCTCGATCTGCTGGTTATCGGCGAGCTGGGTGTTGGCATTACTCAGCTCCTTTTTCAGTGCCGACAACACCGCGCGCGCCTCGACGGTTTTTTGGCCGAGCAAGAACAGTTCGCGAGCGGCAGTGGCCTTCGCTTGCTCGTTCTTGCCATCGGCGTCATCCATTATTTTTGCTCATCCGTTGTCTTGTTGAAACGCTGCCGGGTTGGCCGCCCACCGAGTAAACCTTCCTGTTCCGGCAACATCTCGCCGATCTGTAAACCGTTGTCGTCGATGCGGTACAGGCGCAGTTCATCGGAGTGAGTGCTGGCCCGGACCTTGACCACGGCCATGATGCGCAACAAGCGACTCTGCACTTCAATATAGCGCTGAACGATGATTGCGTCGGTGAGAAACGCCGTACCGTAAGGGCTGAAACGCAGGTCGGTGTAGCGGTCTTCCAGCTCCGAGGTCATGAGTACACTGACTCCGGCGCTGGTCAGCGAAGTGACCATGCGCGACAGTGATTCGCGGAAGTCCTCGCGGAAGGTCGGCGCCAGCGCCAGTTCGAAGCCCGACAGTGAGTCGATCACTACGCGGGTGGCTTTCAGCCGGGTGATCTCGCTCAACAGCAACTGCACGATCTCGTCGATGGACAGGTCCGGAGCTCGGCTGTCCACCAGACCGACCTGTCCGCTCTGGATCAGATCCGCGAGGGTGGTGTTTTGAGAGTGATTGGGCCGTTGTTCGAACACCGCGATCACCCCGGTTTCGCCATTGCGCGCGCCCTCGGCCAGGAAGCTCGCCGCCAGAATGCTTTTGCCCGAGCCCGACGGCCCGGCTACCAGCAAGGAATAGCCCCGAGGCAGGCCGCCGCCGAGCATCTCGTCGAGCTGAGCAACGCCCATTTTCAGGCGCTTGATGGGGAACTCCAACGGCGCTTCAGCCGGGTTGGGTGCCGCTGGCGCAAAGACCTTGATCCCCGACGTCGCGATGCGGAAGGTATGCAGCCCTGGCAGTGTCGGCTGGCCACGCATCTTCATGATTTCCATCTTGCGCACCATGGAGTTGCGCTGAACGCTCTGGCGCAGCCAGATCAGGCCATCGGCCACGGTGAAAATCGGGTTGGTATCGGTTTCGGTGAAATACTCGCCGATCAGGAAAGTCGTCGCCTGCCAGGTGGTCATCAACATGCCCAGTTGCTGAACGAACTGTGGCAGGTTGTTGTTCGGGTTGTCCTGGGTCTGACTCGCCAGCACTACAGAACGAAAGGAGTCGACGAACACCAGCGCCGGAGAGTGCGCCTCGACCTCGCTGACGATGCGCCGCAACACTTCGTCCAGATTACCGGCCAGGGTGTCATCGGCCAGGTTGACGTAGCGAATCGACTGGTTAATCGCTTCGTTGTCGAAAAAGTCGAATTGCTGCTGATAACGCAGCATCTTCAGCGGCGGCTCGCCCAGTACGGTGAAGAACAGCGCCGGACGTTCGGGCGTCGCCAGGGCAAACATCATCTGGTGCGCGAGGGTGGTTTTGCCGCAACCTGGTGGGCCTGCGATCAGGTTGAACGAAAACTCCGGCAATCCTCCGCCCAGCACCTCGTCCAGTCCTGGCACACCGGTGGCCAGACGGTTGATAGTCACTTTGGTGCTCATGGCGAATTTTCCTGCGAAGGGGTGTCGCTCAAAGAAGGTTCCCACACACCACGAAGCAAACGTGCGGTGAGCGAGGGCCCGATCAGCGTGGTCAGCAGCTCGTAGAAGGTGGTCAGCAATACTTCACCGAAAAACAACGCATCGGCTTCGCTTTGTTCCACGAGTACGGACTTGAGGGCCGTCAGATCCAGGGAGGCCTGCACACTGTCATATGTGCCGGCCAGGCGAGGATGATTGGCGGCGCACAGATGAAGGCTGCGGCGATAAAGCGCGGCAACCCCTTGCTGGCCAATGATGGGCGTGAGGGCAGTGTCCATATTCTGCAATATTGAAGTGATCGCTTGTGCAGTTGTTGCAATGTCAGCGTTGGGGCCAACGCGGTGCGTCAGAGAAGCTAGGATCTGACGGCTCTCTTCGCTTAGCGTGGACATGGCTAACTGATATCTGATGGACAGGGCTTGATAGTACACCCTTGAGTGAACCTATCGAGGTTTTATCGGCTGCGGCAGTAGATTCAACCGGTCGTGAGCGGCCTGTCCTGAGCGGTTCAGGGGGCTTTGAAGATTGAAAGAAAAACAGGGGACAGACCACGATTGCTCGGCATTTGCCTTAAATCGTCGCCTGTCCCTTCTAATGTAGGATCAACTGGAAAGACGCGCTATTGGATCTGCACAATGACCGGACCTTCCGTCACGATCGGCGGGTTCGCCTGGATATTGGAGGCATTTTTCTGAATCCAGTCGCGTGCGACTTTCAAGCTCGCATCGCTGCCGGCCTTGTCCGTGCAAACAGTCACCGACGTACCGCCATCACCCGTATTCAGCAGTGTGTAGCTTACCAGGCCAGGCACTGTCCGCAGGGTAGCTTCGACGTCGGCCTTGCGCTGTTCTAAAAGATCGAAAAGCTGCTTTGCACCAGTACCCAAGTAGGTTCTTATAACTGCATACATGGTCGTCTCCTTTGGGAGTTACCGTCTTGATGCCAATCCAGATCCGTTGATGGCCGCCATTACTAAGGTTTCAGTTCGTCCCGGTTTATTCAGCTTAGCCAAATGCCGGCGACAAGCGAAATGCAACGACCATCGGCCACTTTTGGCCGAAAGGAAAAACAGGGGGCAGACTACGATTGCCAGGCAGAGTTGGCAGAAAAGAACCCATCAAGCCAACGAGCTTTCTGAAGCGCCCAAGTGAACGTTGAGCAAGCGCTGGGCAACGAGATCTGATATCAAACAAGCGCTCCCATACACCCCAAATCCCCCATAGGAGCAGCCTGCGGCAGCTCCTACAGGGATCTCCTTATCAAGCGGGACGCGGTGCTTCAACTGGCGGGGTGCCGTCGTGAAACATTGTCTTCAGTTGAGCACGCAGTTCCGGTGAATCGGTGTGCTTGTGAACACTGACCGCATGCTGTGCAGCGGCCTCGAGCAGTTCGTTTTCAGAGTCTGCGGACAGCGCGACCGAGCATTTGGAATCGCTTGGAAACTCGCGGCAGTCGATGTATTTACGCGCCATGATCTTCTCCTCCCTACGATGAAGGCAGGCTGGGGCCTGCGTGAACGATCACTCGACGCGATACCCCCTACATCCAACACGATTGCATGCCGCTTCGAGTGTGCCGACTCTTGAAGTATAGGCCCCGACAGGCTTGCAATAACGCAGAGGGGAGTTTTCTTCAATACGGCGTTCAGGCGGCTCTTTACCGTGAAGCCTGGTTCAACTGAATTGAAGTAGGTGTGCGATGAGTCTGATTCTTTCCATGGCCGCGTTTGCGCTGGCGGCTTCCATTACCCCTGGACCGGTGAACATCGTGGCGTTGAGCTCTGGCGCGCAGTTCGGCTTTCGCGCCAGTCAGCGGCATGTGGCCGGGGCGACTTTGGGTTTCGTGCTGTTGTTGGTGTTGATGGGGCTGGGATTGCATGAGGTGTTGCAGCATTGGCCGGTGCTGACGCGGGTGGTGCAGTGGGCCGGCGTGGCGTTTCTGTTGTTCATGGCTTTCAAATTGGCCACTGATAACGGTCAGCTCGATGCCAAGGAGTCGGGACGGGCGCCGTCGATGCTCTATGGCGCGGTCATGCAATGGCTCAACCCGAAAGCCTGGCTCGCCTGCGTGGCGGGGATGGGCGCGTTTGTCGCCGATGGCGAAGCGCGGCTGGTGTGGCAGTTTGCGGCGGTGTATCTGGTGATTTGCTACTTGTCGGTGGGTTGCTGGGCATATGCCGGGACGTTCTTACGCGGCTATCTGAGCAACCCGGCGGGGATGCGCCTGTTCAATCGGGTTATGGCGTTGCTGCTGGCAGTGAGTGCGGGGTATTTGCTGTTGCCGTAGGTTTGCGATGGTGGTTCCCGGCACCACTCTTATTGCCAAAGTTTTCCCTGTGGGAGCGGGCTTGCCCGCGATGGCGTCTGGTCGGCCAACAATGATGTCGAATGGACTACCGCTATCGCGGGCAAGCCCGCTCCCACAGGGATTTGGGTCGCTAGAGTTAACCGCGATACTGCCCCGGTGTCGCCGCCAGATGTTGTTTGAACGCACGCTGAAAATGCGCCTGATCAGCAAACCCGGCCTCCAGCGCCACATCGGCGATCAGTTTGCCGCTGCGCAATCGATCCTGGGCGAACTGGATGCGTCGGTTGACCAGGAACGCATGGGGCGTCATGCCGTAATGCTGCTTGAACGCGCGGATCAGGTAGGACGGCGACAGTTGGGCCGCCTCGCAAATGTCTTCGAGCTTGAGCGGGTGCGTGCAGTTGTCGCGGATGTAGTCGGCGGCGCGTTCCAGCTTGAAATTGGGTTCGCGCAACGGTTGATCGATGGGGTTGAGCCGCTGTTGCACCTCGGTGAAAAACTCCACCGACGCGCTGTGCTTGTACAGCACGTCTTGCTGCTGATCGACCAATATCTCGTACAAACTCTTCAGGCCGGTAAACAGCTCGAGGTCACGATTGTGGGTGGTGGAGAACCGACGAAACGCCGAGTCCTGGCTGAAGCCGAGCTGATGCTGCAAATCGGTCAGCCAGGGCGTCTCGACGTACAGCATCAGGTACGACCACGGCTGGTCGTCGATCGGATTGCAGGCATGCACATCGCCGGGGTTCATCAGCACCACGGTGCCGGCGCTGACCTGAAACTCCGATTGCTCGTGGATATAGGTGCTGTGCCCGGCGGTGATCGCCCCAATAGAAAAATGCGCGTGGGAATGCCGGCTGTAGCAGACCTCGCGACCGTCGGCGATGGAGCGGGCTTCGATGAAGGGCAGGGCGTCGTCGCGCCAGAAGCGTGGGGCTTTGTCTGCATCTTTGGCGACGCTGTGCTTCATCTCGGTGTCCTCGGCGGTTTAGCTTTGGAGTGTATTAGCTCTCGCCGTCAAAGGCTCGTTGCAGCGTGGCGATGTCGAGTTTTTTCATTTGCAGCATCGCTGCCATGGCGCGCTGGGACTTGGCTGTGTCGGGGTCTTTCATCATGTCCATCAGAACCACCGGCACGACCTGCCACGACACGCCGAATTTATCCTTGAGCCAGCCGCATTGCTGGGCTTCAACGGGACCGTCCGCAGACAGGCGCCCCCAGAAGTGGTCGACTTCTTCCTGAGTGTGGCAATTGACCTGGAATGAGATCGCCTCATTGAACTTGAACACCGGGCCACCGTTAAGGCCCGTGAAGCTCTGCCCATCGAGCTCGAAACTGACGGTCATCACCGAACCTTCCGGGCGGCCATGGATTTCCTGACCGGCCTTGCCGTAATGGGTGATGCCGGCGATTTTTGAATGATCGAAGATTGCGCAGTAAAACTTCGCGGCTTCCTCGGCCTGATCGTCGAACCACAGGCAAGGCGTGAGTTTTTGAACGCGGTGCATGGCGGTGCTCCTCTGCGGGTTAATCACTCTGGATTATCAGCGTAGTCAGCCTGTGGTGGTCCGGTTGTGCCATAGATCGACAAGTCGTGAGAATTGGCAGTGACCGGTGGTCGATGAACATGGCTTGTGGGTCAAATTGCGCTTAGCTGTAGGGAGGCGCGCGTAACCCGCCGAGCTTGTAGGAGCGAAGCTTGCTCGCGAAGGCGTCATTGCTGTCACACCGCGTTATCGTTCTTCGCGGGCAAAGTCGGATCGCCGCACCGCTCGCTCCTGCACAAAAATGATGGCGCCGCGGCAGAGGCGCCCCTTCAGAACACCGTGAGTCTGAGGAAACCCGCAATGCTGACCCTTAATATCAATGGCAAGGACCAGGAACTGGATGTCCCGGCGGACATGCCGTTACTCTGGGTTCTGCGCGATGTCGCGCACCTGACGGGCACCAAATTCGGTTGCGGCATGGCCCAGTGTGGCGCCTGCACCGTACACGTCGACGGCGCGCCGCTGCGCTCCTGCATCACACCCGCCACGGCGGTGGCTCACGGGCAGAAGATTCTCACCATCGAAGGCTTGTCCGCCGATGGCTCGCACCCGGTCCAGCAAGCCTGGGCCGAACTCGACGTGGTGCAGTGCGGTTATTGCCAGTCGGGGCAGATCATGTCGGCGGCCGCGTTGCTGGCGAAGATCCCCAAGCCCACCGACAGTGACATCGACCAGGCGCTGTCCGGCAACATCTGCCGCTGCGGCACCTACCCAAGAATCCGCGCCGCGGTCAAACGCGCCGCCGAGATCGGTTGATACCACGTCGAAGGGAGCTGACCCATGAACAGAATCAACCCTGTCTCGCGTCGCGATTTTCTCAAGGGCAGTGCAGTGTTGGGCGGTGGTCTGGTGGTGGCGTTTGTCATTCCGGGTGCCAATCGCTTTGCCTTGGGCGCCGAGAATCAAGGAAACGTCTTCGCCCCCAATGCCTTTTTACGCATTGGCAATGACAACAGCATCACCGTGCTGCTCGGCCATTCGGAAATGGGCCAGGGCATCTGGACCGGCCTGACCATGTTGATCGCCGAAGAGCTGGACGCCGACTGGTCGAAAATCCGCGTCGAACATGGGCCGGCTTCGGCGGCCGATTATGGCCTGCCGGGGTTTGGCGGGATGCAGATTACCGGCGGTTCGACGTCGACCTGGATGGAGTTCGACCGCTATCGCCAGGCCGGGGCGGCGGCGCGCTTGATGCTGATTGAGGCGGCGGCCAAGCGATTCGATGTGGCGCCTTCGCAGATCCGCACCGAATCGGGCGTGGTCATCGCCGGCGACAAACGCGCCACTTACGGCGAACTCGCGGATGACGCCGGCAAGCTGCCGGTGCCTGATCCGGCCTCGATCAAGTTCAAGGAAGCCAAGGACTGGAAGGTCATCGGCAAACCCACCAAGCGCCTCGACACCCCGGAGAAAATCAACGGACAGGCGAAGTTCGGCATGGACGTGCAATTCGATGGGCTGATGACGGCGATGGTCGCTCGCCCGCCGGTGTTCGGTGGCAGCGTCAAATCCTTCGAAGGCGCCGAGGCACTGGCGGTGCCGGGCGTGCACAAAGTGGTGCAGGTGCCCACGGGTGTCGCGGTGATTGCCGATCATTATTGGGCGGCGAAGCTGGGGCGCGATGCGCTGAAGGTCGAATGGGACCTGGGGCCGAACGCCGGGCTCGACAGTCAACAGTTGTTGGAAAGCTTTCGTAAGCTCGCCGCCACCCCCGGCACTTCCGCCAGTCAGGCTGGAGATACGGCAGCGACGCTGGGCAAAGCAGCGAAGACGATTGAGGCCGAATACAGCGTGCCGTACCTGGCTCACGCGCCGATGGAACCGCTCAATTGCACGGTGAAAATCTCCAAGGATAAATGCGAAATCTGGACCGGCACGCAGTTTCAGACGCTGGATCAGATGATCGCGGGGAAGATCACCGGGCTCAAACCCGAACAGGTCGAGATCCACACCCAATTCCTCGGCGGCGGCTTCGGGCGTCGGGCCAATCCGACCTCGGATTTTGTCAGCGAAGCCGTGTACGTCGCCAAGGCAGCGGGCGGGCCGGTGAAAACTGTTTGGGCCCGAGAGGATGACATTCGCGGCGGTTACTACCGTTCGGCATTCCTGCATCAGGCACGCATTGGGCTGAGTGCCGACGGAATGCCAATGGCCTGGAAGCATGTACTGGTCGGGCAGTCGATCCTGACGGGCACCTCGTTCGCGGCGACCATGGTCAAGGACGGCGTCGACAAAACCTCCGTCGAAGGCGTGGCAGACAGCCCTTATCTTGAGGGGCTGGCCAATCATCAGGTCGAACTGCATTCACCGCAAACCGGCATTAGCGTGCTGTGGCTGCGTTCGGTGGGGCACACCCACACGGCATTTGTCATGGAATCGTTGATCGATGAGCTGGCCGACGCGGCGGGCAAGGATCCGGTGGAATATCGACGCGCCTTGCTCAAGGCGCATCCACGGCATTTGGGCGTGCTGAATCTGGCGGTGGAGAAAGCCAACTGGAAAGCACCCTTGCCGGACGGCCACGCATTGGGCGTGGCGGTGCATGAGTCCTTCGGCAGTTATGTCGCCCAGGTGGCCGAGGTGTCGCAGGATAACTTGGCGATTCGCGTGCACCGGGTGGTCTGTGCGGTGGATTGCGGCATTGCGGTCAACCCGCAGGGGATCGCCGCGCAGATGGAATCGGGCATCACCTTCGGTCTCGGATTTACCTTGCACAGCAAACTGACGTTCAAGAACGGTCAGGTGGAACAGTCCAATTATCACGACTATCAGGTTCTGCGCCTGAACGAGATGCCGGTGGTCGAGGTGCATATCGTCCCCAGCAGCGACAAACCCGGCGGCATCGGCGAGGTCGGTGTGCCGCCCGTGGCGCCGGCAGTGGCGAACGCGGTGTTTGCCCTGACCGGGCAGCGTCTGCGGGAACTGCCGTTGCAACTGTCGGGGGTGTGAGATGAGACGACATGTGTTTCTTGGCGCGGTGATGCTGATTGGCCTGAGTGGCTATGCCTCGGATCTGTTCGCTGACGATAAAGAGGCAGTGAAGGCGTTCGACACGGTGCAGAAGGTGTTCCAGAGCCCGCGTTGTCAGAACTGTCATATCCCCGGCGATTCGCCATTGCAGTTCGACGCGGGTATTCCTCACGCAATGAATGTGGTTCGCGGCCTGGACGGCAAAGGCGCGGCTGGTTTGCCTTGCGCTACCTGTCATGCCGAAAGCAATCCGCCGGCCAGTTATGGCCCCAACGCGCCACCCGGAGCACCGCATTGGAGCCTGCCGCCGGCTACGCACAAAATGGCCTGGATAGGCCTGCCGGCCGACAAGTTGTGCGCGATGATCAAGGACCGATCCAGCAATGGCGATCGTGATTTTGCGGCGTTGATCAAACATGTCAGCGAGGACAAACTGGTGCTTTGGGGCTGGCGTCCGGGTGAGGGGCGGGCGCCGGTGCCGGTGCCCCACGATATTTTCGTCACCCAGTTCAAACTCTGGGCCGACGCTGGAGGGCCGTGTCCGTTGGCAGGAAGCTGACCAGCGGCGCTTTTATAGGGAGTCATACCGGGTATGAGCGACTCTAACGTTCATATCCATCAAGGAGTGAGTGATGCTAACCCCAGGTAAACCGGTCAAACCCGGCGCTGGCGCAGATTTGCGCACGCCGAACGTCCTCGACAGCGCAGATCGCGATGTACTGCGCGACATGGCGCGCAAGGCTGAGCAAGAGCTGATGGGCGTGCAGATGGCGAGCATGGATGAGTTGACGCTGCTCTCCAATCGTCACGGCTTCCAGGCTTTGGCTCAGTTAGGGCTGGAGGCCTGCCTGCAGTTGGGCAAACCCGCGACCCTGCTTTTTTTCGACCTTGATGACTTCAAGCGCATCAACCAGCTGTACGGTCGCGCCGAGGGCGACGATGCCCTGAAAACCTTTGCCGACGTACTGCGCATCGCCTTTCGTGAAAGCGATGTGATCGGCCGGCTGGGCAGCGATGAGTTTGCCGCCTTGTTGACAGGCGCCAGCGCGGTGGAGGTTGGCGCGGTCAGAGCGCGACTTGAAGAAATACTCGATGAACGCAATGCCACCGTGCATCGTGGCTATGACATTCGCTTCAGCATCGGGCAGATCGAGTTTGATCCTCGGCGACATCAGACAGCGGAAGGCTTGTTGGCCTTGGTCGATGAGGCGATGCGCGACGCCCGTCATTGTTGAATGACAAAATCTGTGTCCGGCGCGGACTACTGTGGGAGCGGGCTGCAAGATTGCAGGCATAAAAAACCCGCCTGAAGAGGCGGGTTTCTTCATGGCTAACCGAAGATCACTCTTCGATGTTGCCCATGGCGGTGGTGTTGAAGCCGCCGTCTACGTACATGATTTCGCCGCTGATGCCGGAC
Organism: Pseudomonas cucumis; assembly: GCF_030687935.1. Taxonomy (GTDB): domain Bacteria; phylum Pseudomonadota; class Gammaproteobacteria; order Pseudomonadales; family Pseudomonadaceae; genus Aquipseudomonas; species Aquipseudomonas cucumis. The sequence continues at coordinate 2,762,114 of NZ_CP117454.1, forward strand.
GCCAGGTCCGAGCACAGGAAGGCGCCGGCATTGCCGACTTCGTCGATGGTGACGTTACGACGCAGCGGGGTTTGCGCTTCGTTGGCGGCCAGCATCTTACGGAAGTTCTTGATGCCGGAAGCGGCGAGGGTGCGGATCGGACCAGCCGATACGCAGTTCACGCGGGTGCCGTCCGGGCCCAGGGAGCCTGCCAGGTAACGTACGCCAGCTTCCAGCGAAGCCTTGGCCATGCCCATCACGTTGTAGTTCGGCATGGTGCGCTCGGCGCCCAGGTACGACAGGGTCAGCAGGCTGCCATTGCGGCCTTTCATCATTTCGCGGCCAGCCTTGGCCAGGGCCACGAAGCTGTAGGCGCTGATGTCGTGAGCAATGCGGAAACCTTCACGGGTGGTGGCTTCGGTGAAGTCGCCGTCCAGTTGGTCGCCCGGGGCGAAGCCGACGGAGTGCACGATGCAGTCCAGGCCGTCCCACTTCTTGCTCAGTGCTTCGAAGACTTTGGCGATTTCTTCATCGCTGGCCACGTCGCACGGGAAGCACAGCTCAGGGCTCGAACCCCAGCCTTGTGCGAATTCTTCGACACGACCCTTGAGTTTGTCGTTCTGATAAGTGAAGGCAAGCTCAGCGCCCTCGCGATGCATGGCGGCAGCGATGCCGGATGCGATGGACAGCTTGCTGGCGACACCGACGATCAGTACGCGCTTACCGGCGAGAAAACCCATGTGTTGCTCCTCTTTTCAGGTTTATTGCGCAGTGGCTGGTGCCAGAAAAGCGGCTTCCAGCAACTGCTGTGTATACGGATGTTTGGGAGCGGCAAAGATACTTTGCGCGTCTCCCTGTTCGACCACTTGGCCATGCTTGACCACCATCAGCTGGTGGCTAAGCGCTTTGACGACAGCCAGGTCATGGCTGATAAACAGATACGTCAGGTTGTACTTGGTTTGCAGTGAACGTAGCAGCTCCACCACTTGGCGTTGCACGGTGCGGTCGAGGGCCGAAGTCGGCTCGTCCAGCAGAATCAACGCCGGTTTTAGCACTAATGCCCGGGCAATGGCGATTCTCTGCCGTTGCCCACCGGAAAATTCGTGGGGGTAGCGGTGCCGGGTTTCCGGATCCAGACCCACCTCCTTGAGTGCCGCAATAATCGCTTGTTCCTGTTCTGCCTCAGTGCCCATTTTGTGGATCCGCAGGCCTTCGCCGACGATCTGGCTCACGCACATCCGTGGGCTCAGGCTGCCGAACGGGTCCTGGAACACCACCTGCATTTCCCGCCGCAGCGGTCGAATCTGTTGCTGCGTCAGGCAGTCTAGCTGCTTGCCTTCAAAACGGATGGCACCTTTGCTACCGATCAGCCGCAAAATCGCCAGGCCGAGCGTCGACTTGCCGGAACCGCTTTCTCCCACAATCCCCAGGGTCTGGCCCTGGGGCAGGCTGAAATTGATCCCGTCGACCGCTTTGATATGGTCCACGGTCTTTTTCAGAAAGCCTTTCTTGATCGGGAACCAGACTTTCAGGTCCTCGACCTGCAGCAACGGCGGGCCAATCACGTTGGTCGCCGGTTTGCCGCTGGGCTCCGCTGCCAGTAGTTCCCGCGTGTACGGATGCTGCGGCGCGCGGAACAATTCTTCGCACGATGCCTGTTCGACGATGCAACCGCGCTGCATGACACATACGCGATGCGCAATTCTTCGCACAAGGTTCAAATCGTGACTGATCAGTAACAACGCCATGCCCAGACGGGCCTGCAATTCCTTGAGCAATTCGAGGATTTTCAGTTGAACGGTCACGTCCAGCGCCGTGGTCGGTTCGTCGGCGATCAACAATTCCGGCTCGTTGGCCAGGGCCATCGCGATCATCACCCGCTGACGCTGGCCGCCGGACAATTCGTGGGGCAGGGCCTTGAGACGCTTCTCAGGCTCAGGGATACCGACCATCTCCAGCAGTTCCAGCGTGCGTTTGGTCGCGACTTTGCCGGTCAGGCCTTTGTGGATGCCCAGGATTTCGTTGATCTGTTTTTCGATCGAATGCAGCGGATTGAGCGAGGTCATCGGCTCCTGGAAAATCATCGCGATCCGGTTGCCGCGGATGTGCCGGATGGTTTTCTCTTTCAGGTCCAACAGATTCCGGTCGGAATAAGTGATGGTTCCGGACGGGTGTCGGGCCAGCGGGTAGGGCAGCAGTCGCAGGATCGAGTGGGCGGTCACCGATTTGCCGGAGCCGCTTTCACCCACCAGCGCCAGGGTTTCGCCGCGCTTGATGTCGAAGCTGACGCCCTCGACCACCCGCTGCACGCGTTCACCGACGACAAATTCGACGGCCAGGTCGCGCACTTCGATCAGATTGTCCTGATTCATTTCACTTCCTCGGGTCGAAGGCATCACGAGCGGACTCGCCGATGAATACCAGCAAACTCAACATCAGCGCCAGCACTGCAAACGCACTCATACCCAGCCACGGCGCTTGCAGGTTGGATTTGCCCTGGGCCACCAGTTCACCCAGGGATGGCGCGCCCGGCGGCAGGCCGAAGCCGAGGAAATCCAGGGCGGTCAAGGTGCCGATGGCGCCGGTCAGGATGAACGGCATGAAGGTCATGGTCGAGACCATGGCGTTGGGCAGGATGTGGCGGAACATGATCGCACCATTCTGCATGCCCAACGCCCGGGCCGCGCGCACGTATTCCAGATTCCGACCGCGCAGGAACTCGGCACGCACCACATCCACCAGGCTCATCCACGAGAACAGCAGCATGATCCCCAGCAGCCACCAGAAGTTCGGCTGCACGAAACTGGCCAGAATGATCAGCAGGTACAGCACCGGCAACCCGGACCAGATCTCCAGAAAACGCTGCCCGGCCAGATCGACCCAGCCGCCATAAAAACCCTGCAACGCCCCGGCGATCACGCCGATGATCGAGCTGAGAATGGTCAGCGTCAAAGCAAATAGCACCGAGATCCGGAAGCCATAAATTACCCGGGCCAGCACATCGCGGCCCTGATCGTCGGTGCCCAGCAGGTTGTCGGCGGACGGCGGTGCGGGGGCCGGGACTTTCAGGTCGTAGTTGATGCTCTGGTAGCTGTAGGGGATCGGCGCCCACAAGACCCAGGCGTCCTTGGCCTTGAGCAGTTCGCGGATGTACGGGCTCTTGTAGTTGGCTTCCAGCGGGAATTCGCCGCCGAACGCGGTTTCCGGGTAGCGCTTGAGGGCGGGGAAGTACCAGGCGTTGTCGTAGTGCACCACCAGCGGTTTGTCGTTGGCGATCAGTTCGGCACCAAGGCTTGCGCCGAACAAAATCAGGAACAGCCACAGCGACCACCAGCCACGCTTGTTGGCCTTGAACAGTTCGAAACGTCGGCGATTGAGAGGGGACAGGTTCATCTCAATGCTCCCGGCTTTCGAAGTCGATGCGCGGATCGACAAAAGTGTACGTGAGGTCACCGATCAGCTTCACCACCAACCCCAGCAGGGTGAAGATGAACAGCGTGCCGAAAACCACCGGGTAGTCGCGGTTGATCGCTGCTTCAAAACTCATCAAACCGAGGCCGTCGAGGGAGAAAATCACTTCCACCAGCAACGAGCCGGTGAAAAAGATTCCGATGAACGCCGAAGGGAAACCGGCGATCACCAGCAGCATGGCGTTGCGAAACACATGGCCGTACAGCACGCGGTGGCGGGTCAGGCCCTTGGCCTTGGCGGTTACCACGTATTGCTTGTTGATTTCATCGAGGAAGCTGTTCTTGGTCAGCAGCGTCATGGTCGCGAAGTTGCCGATCACCAATGCAGTCACCGGCAGTGCCAGGTGCCAGAAATAATCGAGGATCTTGCCGCCGGTGCTGAGCTCATCGAAGTTGTTCGAGGTCAGGCCCCGTAGCGGGAACCAGTCGAGATAGCTGCCGCCGGCAAACACCACAATCAGCAGGATGGCGAACAGGAACGCCGGGATTGCATAACCGACGATGATTGCCGAACTGGTCCAGACATCGAAGTGGCTGCCGTGTCGCGTCGCCTTGGCGATCCCCAGCGGGATCGACACCAGGTACATGATCAGCGTGCTCCACAGTCCCAGGGAGATCGACACCGGCATCTTTTCCTTGATCAGGTCGATGACCTTGGCGTCACGGAAGAAGCTGTCGCCGAAATCCAGGGTGGCGTAGTTCTTGATCATGATCCACAAACGTTCCGGCGCCGATTTGTCGAAACCGTACATGTGCTCGATTTCCTTGACCAGCGCCGGGTCCAGGCCTTGCGCCCCACGGTAGGCGGAGCCGGCCACCGACACTTCGGCGCCGCCGCCGGCGATGCGGCTGGTGGCGCCTTCGAAGCCTTCGAGCTTGGCGATCATCTGTTCCACCGGCCCGCCGGGGGCGGCCTGGATGATCACGAAGTTGATCAGCAAAATGCCGAGCAGGGTCGGGATGATCAGCAGCAGTCGCCGAAAAATATACGCCAGCATCTGATTACTCCGTGCCCGCAGGGTCGGCTTGCAGTTTGGTTTCGACTTCTATCGGCAATGACGCGTCGGGCTTGACCCACCAGGTATTGATGCCGATGTCATATTTGGGCGAAACCTTCGGATGGCCGATGTGGCTCCAGTACGCCACGCGCCAGGTCTTGATGTGCCAGTTGGGGATTACGTAATAGCCCCATTGCAGCACCCGGTCCAGCGCCCGGGCATGGGCCACCAGGCTTTGGCGCGAATCGGCGTTGATCAGTTGCTCGACCAGTTGGTCTACTACCGGGTCTTTCAGGCCCATGGAGTTGCGGCTGCCGGGTTTATCGGCTGCGTCGGTCATCCAGAACTCACGCTGTTCGTTGCCCGGCGAGTTGGACTGCGGGAAGCTGCCGACGATCATGTCGAAGTCCCGGGAGCGCACGCGGTTGATGTATTGCGAGACGTCGACCCGGCGGATCACCAGGTCGATGCCCAAGTCGCTGAGGTTGCGCTTGAACGGCAGCAGCACCCGCTCGAACTCGGTCTGGGCCAGCAGGAACTCGATGGTCACCGGTTTGCCGGTGGCGTCGACCATCTTGTCGTCGACGATCCGCCAGCCGGCCTCTTGCAGTAGTTGATAGGCCTTGCGCTGTTGAGTGCGGATCATGCCGCTGGCGTCGGTCACCGGGTTCTGGAACGCCTCGCTGAACACTTGCTCGGGAATTTTGCCGCGGAACGGGTCGAGGATTGCCAGTTGATCGGCATCCGGCAGGCCGGTGGCGGCCATTTCCGAGTTTTCGAAGTAACTGCGGGTGCGCGCATAGGCGCCGTTGAACAGTTGCTTGTTGGTCCATTCGAAGTCCAGCAACAGGGTCAGTGCCTGACGCACGCGCACGTCCTGAAACACCGGGCGGCGCAGGTTGAACACGAAGCCTTGCATGCCAGTGGGGTTGCCGTTCGGGATTTCTTCTTTGATCAGCCGACCTTCGGCCACCGCCGGAATGTTGTAGGCCTTGGCCCAGTTTTTCGCGGCCGATTCCAGCCAGTAGTCGAACTGACCGGCCTTGAGCGCTTCCAGCGCGACGGTGTTGTCGCGGTAGTAGTCGGTGGTCAGTACGTCAAAGTTGTAGAAGCCACGATTGACCGGCAGGTCCTTGCCCCAGTAATCCTTGACCCGCTCATAGCGCACCGAACGTCCGGCCTTCACTTGGCTGACTTTGTACGGGCCGCTGCCCAGCGGCAATTCCAGGTTGCCCTTGTTGAAGTCGCGGGTTGCCCACCAATGCTTGGGCAGCACCGGCAACTGTCCGAGGATCAGCGGCAACTCACGGTTGTTTTTATGCTTGAACTTGAACAGCACTTTGAGCGGGTCTTCGGCAACCACTTCCTCCACGTCGCTGTAATAGCCGCGAAAGAGCGGTGCGCCGTCCTTGATCAGGGTCTGGAAGCTGAACACCACGTCTTCGGCACGCACCGGGTGGCCGTCGTGGAAGCGTGCTTCGGGACGCAGGTAGAAGCGCACCCAGCTGTTGTCAGGGGCTTTTTCGATTTTGCCGGCGATCAGGCCGTATTCGGTAAACGGCTCATCCAGACCCTGTTTGGCCAGGGTGTCGTAGATCATGCTGATGTCGTCGGCCGGCACGCCTTTGTTGATGAACGGGTTGAGGCTGTCGAAGCCGCCGAACCCGGCCTGACGGAAGATCCCGCCCTTGGGCGCGTCGGGGTTCACGTAATCGAAGTGTTTGAAATCGGCCGGGTATTTCGGCGGCTCGTTGTACAGGGTCAGGGCATGTTGCGGGGCGGCGCAGGCCAGCCCGGCGAACAACAGACCGCTGGCCTGCAAGAGCAGGGCGCGTATGGGTTTCATCGATCTTTCTCCGAAGATTTCAGCCACCACGCGCTCAAGCCCAGGGTGTAGGGCGGCGTCGTGACGAAGGCGAACCGGTTGCGGTAGGCCAGGCGGTGATAATTGAGGTACCAGTTGGGAATGATGTAGTGCTGCCACAGCAGCACTCGGTCGAGCGCCTTGCCGGCGGCGACTTGTGCGTCGCGGGTCTGGGCGGCGAGCAGTTGTTCGAGCAAATGGTCGACCACCGGGTTGGCGATACCGGCGTAGTTCTTGCTGCCCTTGACCCCGACCTGGCTGGAGTGGAAGTACTGCCATTGCTCCAGGCCCGGGCTGAGGGTCTGGTTGAGGGTCATCAGGATCATGTCGAAATCGAACTGATCGAGGCGTTGTTTGTACTGGGCGCGATCGACCGTACGCAGCCGTGCGTCGATGCCGATGCTGGCGAGGTTTTCGACGTAAGGCTGAAGAATGCGTTCCAGGTTCGGATTGACCAGCAGGACCTCGAAGCGCAACGGTTGGCCGATGGTGTTCTGTAGCCGCTGACCGATGAGCTTCCAGCCGGCCTCGGCGAGCAGTTCCAGCGCCTTGCGCATGGTTTCCCGCGGAATGCCGCGGCCTTCGGTCTGCGGCAGGCTGAACGGCTCGGTGAGCAGCTTGGCGGGCAACTGATCGCGATAGGGCTTGAGCAGCAGCCACTCATGACCGACCGGTAGCCCGGTGGCGGAGAACTCGCTGTTGGGGTAATAACTCATGGCGCGCTTGTAGGCGCCGCTGAACAGCGTGCGGTTGGTCCACTCGAAGTCGAACATCAGCCCCAGCGCTTCGCGGACCTTGGCGTCGGCGAAAGTTGACCGCCGGGTGTTCATGAACAGGCCTTGGCTCTGGGTCGGGATCTGGTGCGGGATTTGCGCCTTGATCACATCGCCACGGCGCACGGCCGGGAAGTTGTAACCGTTGGCCCAGTTCTTCGCCTGGTGTTCGATGTAAATGTCGAACTCACCGGCCTTGAACGCTTCAAAGGCTACGTCGCTGTCACGGTAGAACTCGACTTCCATGCGATCGACGTTGTACTTGCCGCGATTGACCGGCAGGTCCTTGCCCCAGTAATCCTTGACCCGTTCGAAGACGATCTGCCGCCCGGGCGTTACCGAGCTGATGCGATACGGCCCGCTTCCCAATGGCGGCTCGAAGGTGGTGGCCTTGAAGTCGCGACCTTCCCAGTAGTGCTGGGGCAATACCGGCAACTCGCCCAGGCGCAGGATCAGCAGCGGATTGCCGGCGCGTTTGAAGACGAAACGGATGCGCCGTGGGTTGAGGATATCGACCCGCGACACTTCCTGAAGGTTGGTGCGGTATTGCGGGTGACCTTCCTTGAGCAGCAATCGGTACGAGAACGCCACGTCGTAAGCGGTGATCGGCGTGCCATCGTGAAAACGCGCTTCGGGGCGCAGATTGAACACCACCCAGCTGCGGTCTTCGCTGTATTCCACCGATTGGGCGATCAGGCCGTAACTGGAGGTCGGTTCATCGCCGGACGGCGCGTATTGGCCGGTGCCGACCATCAACGGTTCATTGAGTTCGTTGATGCCGTATTGCAGGAAGTTGCCGGTGGAAACCGGGCTTGAGCCTTTGAATGTGTACGGGTTGAGCGTATCGAAGGTGCCAAACGCCATCACCCGCAACGTACCGCCCTTGGGCGCTTGCGGGTTGACCCAGTCGAAGTGGGTAAATCTGGCCGGGTACTTGAGCGTGCCGAACTGCGCATAACCATGGCTTTCGCTGATCGTCGCGCTTGCGGGGGAGCTCAAGGCCAGGCTGATCAGGAGCAGGAGGAGGGGACGCTTCAAGTCAGAGATCCGATCCAGGCGGCTTGGGCTTTGTGGGCCGTACAGTAACAGCTTGTATCGACAGGAAAAAGACGGGGGGTTAATGCGTGGTTAATTGTGTAGGTGAATGACTTGTAGCAGCCTGCGTTCGGCTGCGCAGCAGTCGTGAATTCGGCTGACGTGGTCTGCCTGACGTACCGCAATCTCTGATTTTACGACTGCTACGCAGCCGAACGCAGCCTCGCGAGCTCGGCAGCTGCTACAGGGCTGCGATCTTTTCGGCATCACATCAATCTTAGTGCGGCGAAGCAACCGTCAGCATTTGCCCCGGCTTCAGCGCCTGGCCAACCCGAGGGTTCCAGCGCTTGAGGTGCTGCATTTCAACGTTGAAGCGTTTGGCGACCATGTACAGCGAGTCGCCTTGCTTGACCTTGTATTGGGTCTGTTGCGTCTTGTTGGTTGCCTTGCCGTTGGTCTTGCTGTTCGCCGCCACCACGGTGTTGACGCGCCCGGATTTGCGCTTGGTGGTGTCCTGCATCACCAGGGTCTGGCCGACCTTGAGGTTCTTGCCGGTCAGTTTGTTCCAGCGTTGCAGGTCCTTGATGTCGACCTTGTTGGCCTTGGCAATGGTGCCCAGATTGTCGCCGCGTTTGACTCGATAGGCGCGCTTGAGGCTGGCGATTTCGCTGTCGTCTGCGCCTTCGAACACCGGCTTGAGCGATCGCTGACTGATCAGCTCGCCAGGGCCCATGGTCGACAGGCTGGCGGTCAGCAGTTGCGCCTTGGACGTTGGCACCAGCAGATGCTGGGGGCCGTCGATGGTGGTGCGCTGCTTGAAGGCCGGGTTGAGCTGGAACAGTTCGTCTTCGTCGATATTGGCCACCGCGGCAACCTTGGAAAGGTCCATGCGCTGGTTGATTTCGACGACCTGGAAGTACGGTTCGTTGGCGATCGGATTGAGGTTCACGCCATAGGCTTCGGGCGCCAGGACCACTTGCGACAGGGCTAGCAGCTTCGGCACATAGGCCTGGGTTTCCGCTGGTAGCGGCAGGTTCCAGTAGTCGGTCGGCAGGCCGAGTCGTTCGTTGCGCTCGATGGCCCGGCTGACCGTACCTTCGCCAGCGTTGTAGGCCGCCAGGGCCAGCAACCAGTCACCGTTGAACATGTCGTGCAGGCGGGTCAGGTAATCCATGGCCGCGGTGGTCGAGGCGGTGATGTCGCGACGGCCATCGTAGAAGCGGGTCTGACGCAGGTTGAAGTAACGCCCGGTGGAAGGGATGAATTGCCAAAGACCCACCGCGTTGGCCCGGGAATAGGCCATCGGGTTGTAGGCGCTTTCAATCACCGGCAACAGCGCAAGCTCCAGCGGCATGTTGCGTTCTTCAAGGCGTTCGACGATGTAGTGAATGTAGAGGCTGCCGCGTTCGCCGGCATTTTCGAGGAAGGACGGGTTACTGGCGAACCACAGGCGCTGTTGCTCGATGCGCGGGTTGACGCCCAGGTTGTCCTGCAACTGGAAGCCTTGGCGCATGCGCTCCCAGACGTCCTGTGGAATTTGCGGTGTTGGTTTTTCGCTGAGCCAGATGGGTTTTTGCTTGGCTCGGGCGGCGATATTCGGAGTGTGTGTCGCTTCGGTCTGCGGCACATGGCTGGAACAGCCCGCCAAAGTGGCGGACACAGCCACCGCGATGGCTTGAGCCAAGCGGGTCAATGCGTCTGAATTGATGGCTTTACGAATAGGTGACGACATTGGCTGGAAGTAAGTTCCGGGCAAAAATGTCGGGCGATTCTAGAAAGCGCACCCCCTGCGGTCAACCATTCAGAATTTTTGTATCACCAAGCAGGCTGCCTAGAACGTATCTTTCCAAGCTCTAAGAGCAGCAAAAACCGCACTCGGAGCCCGGTTATCGAGTCCGTTCCGTTCGTCCACTTTTTCTTTAACGGATGTTTCGCCGGTACGCAAAAACGGATTGGTGAGCTTTTCCAGTGCCAGTGTCGAAGGCAGCGTCATGATTCCGGCTTCGCGTTGCCGGGCGACTTTGGCCAGTCGTTCAAGGGTGTCGGGGTTGCCCGGTTCGACTGCTGCGGCGAACTTCAAATTGCTCAGGGTGTACTCGTGGGTGCAGTAGACCAGCGTGTCTTCGGGCAGCGCCGCGAGGCGGCTCAGCGAGTGATGCATTTGCTCGGGCGTGCCTTCGAATAAACGTCCGCAACCGGCAGCGAACAGGGTGTCGCCACAAAACAAATGGCCCTGGTGATAAAAGGCGATGTGCCCGAGGGTATGACCTGGCACCTGGATGACGTCGAAGTCCCAGCCCAGCACGCTGATGCGGTCATTGTCCTTGAGTGCCACGTCCCGCACCGGGATGCGTTCGCTGGCCGGGCCATAGACTGTCGCGTCTGTCGCTTTTTTCAGCCGCTCGACGCCGCCGACATGGTCATGATGGTGATGAGTGATCAAAATATCGCTTAACACCCAACCCGGATGCGCCGTGAGCCAGGCTTGTACTGGCGCGGCATCGCCCGGATCGACCACGGCGCAGCGCTGGGTGCTGTGGTCTTGTAACAACCAGATGTAGTTGTCGGTGAAGGCGGGCAGGGCACTGATCTGTATCATCATCGGATTCGCCAAGCGGAAAACATTGGCGCATCTTAGAACTTCCTGGCGCGTTGGAGAATGCAATGACCGATAAAGCGTTCGCTCAGGCCGATCCTGAGTGGCTGACATTGATCAGCGCGGCCCGTGAATGGCTGTCCGGGCCCATCGGGCAATTTCTGCTGGACGAAGAACGACGCATGCTCGAAGACGAGTTGGGGCGCTTCTTCGGCGGTTACCTGGTGCATTACGGCCCCTCGGCGCAGACGCCACCGTCGGCGCCGCAGGTCCAGCGCAATGTGCGGCTCGGTGCGCCCTTGCCGGGGGTCGAGATCGTCTGCGAAGAGCAGGCCTGGCCTTTGAGCGAGCACGCCGCCGATGTGGTGGTGTTGCAGCACGGGCTGGATTTCTGCCTGTCGCCCCACGGTTTGCTGCGCGAGGCGGCGAGCAGTGTCCGGCCTGGCGGGCATCTGCTGATTGTCGGGATCAACCCCTGGAGCAGTTGGGGGTTGCGTCATGTGTTCGCCCATGACGCCTTGCGCAAGGCCCGCTGCATTTCACCGTCGCGGGTGGGTGACTGGCTGAATCTGCTGGGCTTTGCGCTGGAGAAACGCCGCTTCGGGTGCTATCGTCCGCCGCTTGCGTCGCCCGCCTGGCAGGCCCGTCTGGCCGGTTGGGAGCGCAAGGCCGGTGACTGGCAATTGTCGGGTGGTGGCTTCTATTTATTGGTCGCGCGCAAGATCGTGGTGGGCCTGCGCCCGGTGCGCCAGGAACGGCGCGAACCGATGGGCAAGCTGATTCCGTTGCCGATGGCCAAGGTCAACCGTCGTCACCTCGAACCGTAATACCTGTTTATTTTCCCGGCCGGGTTCGCCCCGGCCTCGGGCATCGTCGGTCACTGATCGGCGAGCCACCGCATTTTCTGGAAAGATTGGCATGAGCGATAGCGTAGAACTCTTCACCGATGGCGCCTGCAAGGGCAACCCCGGCCCGGGCGGCTGGGGCGCGTTGCTGGTGTGCAAGGGCGTTGAAAAAGAACTCTGGGGCGGCGAAGCCAACACCACCAACAACCGCATGGAATTGATGGGCGCGATTCGCGGCCTGGAAGAACTCAAGCGCTCCTGCGACGTGCTGCTGGTGACTGACTCCCAATACGTGATGAAAGGCATCAACGAGTGGATGGCCAACTGGAAGAAACGCGGCTGGAAAACCGCGGCCAAGGAGCCGGTGAAAAACGCCGATCTGTGGAAACTGCTTGATGAGCAGGTCAACCGCCACAACGTCACCTGGAAATGGGTGCGCGGGCACATTGGCCATCATGGCAACGAACGGGCCGACCAACTGGCCAACCGTGGCGTTGATGAAGTGCGTGGGTACAAGCAGGCCTAGACCCTCCACTGATCGTTCCCATGCTCTGCGTGGGAATGCAGCCCGGGACGCTCTGCGTCCCATTGGAACGCGGAGCGTCCCTTGAGGCATTCCCACGCAGAGCGTGGGAACGATCAGCGAGCCTGCTCGCGATGGGCACAACACGGTGTATCTGAAAGACACAACGGGCGTGTTAACATCGCCGCTTTTGCACGATTGACCCGTTGAGAGCTGAGCACTGATGGCCACCAGATCCGTTGTACTCGATACCGAAACCACCGGCATGCCGGTGACCGACGGCCACCGGATTATCGAAATCGGTTGTGTCGAGTTGATCGGTCGGCGCTTGACCGGCCGGCATTTCCACGTTTACCTGCAACCGGATCGCGAGAGTGACGAAGGCGCCATCGGCGTCCACGGCATCACTAACGAATTCCTGGTGGGCAAGCCGCGTTTCACTGAAGTGGCCGATGAGTTCTTCGAGTTCATCAAGGGCGCGCAGCTGATCATCCATAACGCGGCGTTCGACGTTGGCTTCATCAACAACGAATTCGCCCTGATGGGCCAGCACGATCGCGCGGACATCACGCAACACTGCTCGATCCTCGACACCCTGATGATGGCCCGGGAACGTCACCCGGGGCAGCGCAACAGCCTCGACGCCTTGTGCAAACGCTATGGCGTCGACAACTCCGGCCGTGAACTTCACGGCGCCTTGCTCGACTCCGAGATTCTCGCCGACGTTTACCTGACCATGACCGGCGGCCAGACCAGCCTGTCGCTGGCCGGTAACGCGTCAGATGGCAATGGTTCAGGTGAAGGCGCGGACAACTCCGCCACGGAAATCCGTCGTCTGCCAGCCGATCGTCAGCCGATCCGGATCATTCGTGCCAGTGAAGAGGATTTGGCTCAACACATGGCACGTCTGGAAGCCATCGCCAAATCCGCCGGCGCGCCGTCGCTGTGGCAGCAATTGGCGGAGGCCAAGGCTCAGGCCTGATTCAGCGCGCGTTCCATGTAGCAGCTGCCGAAGGCTGCGTTCGATCGCGCAGCGGTCGCAATCAAGCAACACACGGTCCTACTGATATTGCGCAGGCGAGGGCTTCGCCCTCGAACGTGCCTGCGGCAGCTGCTACAGGTGGGGCGTCGCGATCTTTGCCACAATAGAGTGCGGCAGTTGATCCGCTATAGGGCATCCCCCTCGCCACATGCGCTTCAACCCTCTACCCTGAGGTTATTGGCAGGCCACGGTCTGCCGCCTCAGGACACCGAGCCCCATGTATAAAGATTTGAAATTCCCGGTCCTGATCGTCCACCGCGACATCAAGGCCGACACCGTTGCCGGTGATCGTGTGCGTGGCATCGCCCGGGAACTGGAGCAGGAAGGCTTCAGCATCGTCTCGGCGGTCGATTACAACGAAGGGCGTCTGGTCGCCTCGACTCATCACGGCCTCTCTTGCATGTTGATTGCCGCCGAAGACGCCAGCACCAATGCTCATCTTCTACATAACATGGCCGAGTTGATCCGCCTGGCAAGGGTTCGGGCGCCGGACCTGCCAATCTTCGCCCTGGGCGAGCAGGTCACCCTGGAAAATGCCCCGGCCGACGCCATGGCCGAGCTCAATCAGCTGCGCGGCATTCTTTATTTGTTCGAAGACACCGTACCCTTCCTCGCCCGTCAGGTTGCCCGCGCGGCACGCAAATATCTGGACGGTCTGTTGCCACCGTTCTTCAAGGCGCTGGTACAGCACACCGCTGACTCCAATTATTCCTGGCACACCCCCGGCCATGGCGGCGGCGTGGCGTATCACAAGAGCCCGGTGGGGCAGGCGTTTCATCAGTTCTTCGGGGAAAACACGCTGCGTTCGGATTTGTCGGTGTCGGTACCGGAACTCGGTTCGCTGCTGGATCACACCGGCCCGCTGGCGGAGGCAGAAGCGAGAGCCGCGCGCAATTTCGGCGCCGATCATACCTTTTTCGTGATCAATGGCACCTCGACCGCCAACAAGATCGTCTGGCATTCCATGGTGGCCCGCGATGACTTGGTGCTGGTGGATCGCAACTGCCACAAGTCAGTGCTGCACTCGATCATCATGACCGGCGCGATTCCGCTGTACCTGTGCCCGGAGCGCAATGAGCTGGGGATTATCGGCCCGATTCCGTTGAGTGAATTCAGTCGCGAATCGATCCAGGCCAAGATCGACGCCAGCCCGCTGACCCAGGGCCGCGAGCCCAAGGTCAAGTTGGCGGTGGTGACCAACTCGACTTACGACGGCCTGTGTTACAACGCCGAACTGATCAAGCAGAGCCTGGGCAACAGCGTCGAGGTGTTGCATTTCGATGAGGCCTGGTACGCCTACGCGGCGTTTCACGAGTTCTTCGCCGGCCGTTACGGTATGGGCACCTCCCGCAGCGAAGACAGTCCGCTGGTGTTCACTACGCACTCCACGCACAAACTGCTGGCAGCCTTCAGTCAGGCGTCGATGATTCACGTTCAGGACGGCGGGGCGAGGCAATTGGATCGTGACCGTTTCAACGAAGCATTCATGATGCACATCTCGACTTCGCCGCAGTACAGCATCATCGCCTCGCTGGACGTGGCGTCGGCGATGATGGAAGGGCCGGCCGGGCGTTCGCTGTTGCAGGAAATGTTCGACGAGGCCCTGAGTTTTCGCCGGGCCCTGGCCAATCTGCGTCAGCATATCGCCGCCGATGACTGGTGGTTTTCCATCTGGCAACCACCCTCGGCCGAAGGTATTGAGCAGGTGGTCACCGAAGACTGGTTACTGCAACCCGACGCCGATTGGCACGGCTTTGGCGGCGTGACCGACGACTACGTGCTGCTTGATCCAATCAAGGTCACGCTGGTGATGCCGGGTTTGACGGCGGGCGGTGCCCTGAGCGCGCGGGGTATTCCGGCGGCGGTGGTCAGCAAATTCCTTTGGGAACGTGGGCTGGTCGTGGAAAAGACCGGGCTGTATTCGTTCCTGGTGCTGTTCTCCATGGGTATTACCAAGGGCAAATGGAGCACGCTGCTGACCGAGTTGCTGGAGTTCAAGCGCAGTTACGACGCCAATGTCAGCCTGGCCAGCTGTCTGCCGTGCGTGGCGCAACACAATATTGCCCGTTATCAAGGCATGGGTTTGCGCGATCTGTGTGATCAATTGCACGCCTGTTATCGCAGCAATGCCACGGCCAAACACCTCAAACGCATGTACACCGTACTGCCGGAAGTCGCCATGAAGCCGGCGGACGCCTATGATCAATTGGTACGCGGGGAAGTTGAGGCTGTTTCGATCGATGCTCTGGACGGGCGGATCGCAGCGGTAATGCTGGTGCCATACCCGCCGGGGATCCCGTTGATCATGCCCGGCGAGCGTTTCACCGAGTCGACCCGTTCGATCATCGATTACCTGAAGTTTGCCCGTACGTTCGACAGTAGTTTCCCCGGATTTGTCGCCGATGTGCATGGCTTGCAACACGAAGACGAGGGCAATGGACGGCACTACACCGTCGATTGCATCAAGGAATGAGGACCTTTCCGAGTATGCAACCAGTCATGAATCCCAAATACCCAGGCCTCTCGGTGCGTGTCGCCGATGAGGGGTTTGCGGCCTATATCTGGGGCAGTGATTTCAGTTTTGAAGTCGCCGCCTATGGTGCCGCGCAAATCGGTAAGCCGGTGGCGCAGTGGCCGGTGACGCCAATCACCCCGTATCGCAAGTGTTATGGCATCGATCCCGAGGAATTCAGCAGTTTTCACGATGCCGCTGACAGCGCGATTTTCATGGCCTATCTGGATGACGAGCCGGTGGGTCATTTGGTGGTCAGCACCAACTGGAACGGCTTCGCCCATATCGACGAATTGGCGGTGCATGCTCCGGCGCGTCGTCATGGCGTGGCCAAGTCGCTGCTGGACGTGGCGCAGTTCTGGAGTCGCAAGAAAAAACTGCCGGGCATCATGCTGGAAACCCAGAACAACAACCTGGGCGCCTGTCGGCTTTATGAGCGCTGTGGCTATGTGGTCGGCGGGATCGATCATCTGCGCTATCGCGGGATCGATCCGAACACCGCTGAGGTGGCGTTGTTCTGGTATCGCCTGTTCGATAATCCGCTGGAAAGCCCGCTCAGCTCGCCAGCATCGCCACGGCTTGTTCCGTGATGATGTCCAGTAACGCCTGAGCGGCCGGTGAGGGCTCGGCGCTCTTGAGGCTCAAGGCAAAGACGTTGATCGGCACGGCAGGCGCCAGCGGGCAGGCATCGAGCCCGGCCGATTTGGCGCCGAGGGCGGTAAACGGATCGACGATCGCCAGGCCTTCGCCGGCCTCGACCATGCTGCGCATCATTTGATGAGTCTGGACCCGGGTCTGGATGACCGGGGCAGGGCGCAGCGCATGCAGCTTGTTGTCCAGCGCCGGGCTTAACGGGTCGTGACCTTCCAGGCCAACCATCGACTGGCCGGCCAGGTCCTGCAGCGAGATATACTTTTGTTTCGGTTGCAGCCAGCCATGGGGCGCCAGCAACTGGAGCTTGCCTTGGGCGATGACCTGGCAATGGATGTCGGCGTGGTCCGGGTCATGCAGGCTCAGGCCCAGATCGCTTTCACGCAGCAGCAGGCTTCTGACAATCTCGCGTGTCGGCTGGCTCAGGAGGGTGCAAGGTGCGTCGGGGAGGCGTCGGCGCAGAGCCGCGATGCTGTGTGGCAACAGGTGTTGCGCCAAAGGCGGGGTGCAGATGATTCGCAGGGGTGGGGCCAAATATTGTTTGAGGCTGTTGGCCAGTCGCTGGACCGGCTCAAGGGCTTCATAGACGTGGGCGATCTCGACCTGTAGCTCCCGCGCCTCGCGCGTGGCTTGCAGGCGACCACGCACGCTGGCAAACAGCATGAAACCCAACTGATCCTCGGCATCACGCAGGGTGCGTTCAACCTCGGCCACCGGCAGTTGCAGCCATTCGGCGGCGGTGCCCAGATGACCGGTCTGCAGGAGCGCCTGGATCACTTCGATATGACGTAAACGCATGCGTGAAGTCCATGTTCAGCAGGTGAGGGAGTCAGTCACTGAATCCTAACTCAAGTGCGTGCATATGACTTCTGCTCATAACAGCGGGTTATGAGGCAACGTTCGTTTCAGGTTCGCGAATCAGGGTAACGCCCGATTGCACCAGCACAAATTCGTTGTCGTCGAGCTTGTTGAGCCGGTCGCCAATGGCCAGCTTATAGGTGGTGACAGGCGCAGAGCCGGCGAGGCCGTCGTGCGACGGGGTGGATTCCTGGAACTCATGCACGGAATAAACGCGGCCTTCCGCGTCTCTTGCATGGAACTGACCGACGAGTACTGCTGCCATCTGCTTAGAACCTCTGGAGATAAATCACTCAATTTGCGGTTCTGTAGACCGTGGTTGGGCGAGGTAAGTTTTCCTACAGGAAAAAAATAGTCAGGGGCGGCGATTTTCCGTCGCCCGCTGGTTGAATCGTCATCTGATCATCTATAACTAGAAGCTCTTCCCATCGGACAGTCGAGAATTTTCCATGAGCAACGTCTACGAGATCGCCGTTCTGGTCGGCAGCCTGAGAAAAGCGTCGATCAACCGCAAGGTTGCGCTGGCGCTGGCCGAGCTGGCGCCTGCCAATCTGAAGCTGAACATCGTCGAAATCGGCGATTTGCCGCTCTACAACGAAGACATCGATGGCGAATCACCGCCGGCAGCCTACAGCACTTTCCGGCAACAAGTGAGTTCATCCGACGCGGTGCTGTTCGTAACCCCGGAATATAACCGTTCGGTACCGGCGCCATTGAAGAATGCGATCGACGTGGGTTCGCGCCCCTACGGCAAGAGCGCCTGGAACGGCAAACCGGGTGCGGTGATCAGCGTTTCACCAGGTGCCGTCGGTGGATTTGGGGCCAACCACAATATTCGACAGTCGATGGTGTTTCTCAATGTGCCGTGCATGCAGCAGCCGGAAGCCTACCTGGGCGGCGCCGGTTCAGCGTTCGACGAGGCAGGCAAATTGTCCGAGTCGGTCAGGCCGTTCTTGCAGAAGTTCATCGATGCGTACGCGCTGTGGGTTGAGCAGCATAAAAAGCAATGACTATCCCTTTGTAACCTGTAGCAGCTGCCGAGCCTGCGAGGCTGCGTTCGGCGGCGAAGCCGTCGTGAAATCAGCCGTCGCGGTGTGTCAGGAAAACCTTGCATATAGGTTCTGCGACGGCTTCGCCGCCGAACGCAGCCTCGCAGGCTCGGCAGCGGCTACAACTCAACCATTACCCGGCACATTCGGCCAAAGATCAGACACCAGAAACAATCGCTCGGCTTCTTCCCAATCCCCGTTCGTACGTTCTGTCAGGCGCACCATCAATTGCGCCGGTGCCAGCGGGTCCAGATCGCTCAGCCACGCATTCAGCTGTTCAGCATTCCAGGTCTGCTCCTCGGGATAGTGTGCCGGCGCCAGCCAGGCATGGCGGGGCAGGGGTTGCCAGCGACCGAATGGGCGCTGCACGACAAAGTCCGCCCAATCCTTCTGATGCAGCCAGCTACCGCGCAAATGCCGAGGGTGCGCGCCGCTGGGTGATTCGGCCTGCCCCGGCCACGGATAGAGCAGATAGCCGCCCAGCCACAGATGCGCGCTGAATTGCTGGATATCCAGCGACGCCAGCACTGCACGGCTTTCCGCCCGTGCGGAAATCGGTAATTGATGCTGGCTCAGGTGCTTCAGTTTACGGTCCAGCCGATCATGACAACCCGGTCCGAGCCACTGCGCGGTGTCATGGCCGTCACCATTCTGTGGCCCAAGATAGAGCTTGATCGCCAGTTCCAGGTGATGCACGCCGTCGCGATCACGCAGCAGCATGTCCAGTTCACCCAAGGTGTGGCCTTCACGGCGGATCGGCATGTTGGCGGCAATCAGTTCGATGCCCGGCGCGTGCCGCACGGCGTACTGCCACAGGCGCTCGTAGTACAAACCCAGGCGCCGGGTCCTGGCCTGGGCCAGCCAGTGCAGCAAATCGTAGCTGTCGCGATCCAGTTGCCTGAGCCAGTGTTCCAGGCGCTCCGGTGCCTGCACCCAGTCGCTGCCGGCCAGTGGGTGACGCTGCGGCCACGGGGTGACGCTGAGCATCGGCGGCGCGAGGATGACCCAGGCCAGGTCGCGCACTTCAGGGTGGCGCAACTGGTGAGGTAACTGGAGCAAATCTGGAAATAGGATCATCTTGCGAGCATAGCCCGAAACGCGAGCGCACCGTCGTGGCTGAAAGGGTTTTGTCTACGCCGCGCTTTCGCCCATAATCGTGTTTTTCGCCGTCGCAGGCCCTCCGCGTCCCAATAGGAGCCCCATGGAGCAATTTCGTAATATCGGCATCATCGGTCGCCTGGGCAGTTCTCAGGTGCTGGATACCGTCCGCCGACTGAAACGGTTTCTGCTCGATCGTCACCTGCACGTGATCCTCGAAGACACCATCGCCGAAGTCCTGCCGGGTCATGGCCTGCAAACTTCGTCGCGCAAGATGCTCGGTGAAGTGTGTGACATGGTGATTGTGGTCGGTGGTGACGGCAGCCTGCTGGGTGCAGCCCGGGCGCTGGCTCGACACAATATTCCGGTGCTCGGCATCAACCGGGGCAGCCTGGGATTCCTCACCGATATTCGCCCCGATGAGCTGGAAGTCAAAGTCGCCGAAGTGCTCGACGGCCACTATCTGGTGGAAAACCGCTTCCTGCTGCAAGCCGAAGTCCGGCGCCACGCCGAGGCCATCGGCCAGGGCGATGCACTGAACGACGTGGTGCTGCATCCCGGCAAGTCGACGCGAATGATCGAGTTCGAACTGTATATCGACGGCCAGTTCGTCTGCAGCCAGAAGGCCGACGGCTTGATCGTCGCCACACCGACCGGCTCGACCGCCTACGCACTATCGGCGGGCGGCCCGATCATGCATCCCAAGCTCGACGCTATTGTGATTGTGCCGATGTACCCCCATACCTTGTCAGGTAGACCGATCGTGGTCGATGGCAACAGTGAGCTGAAAATCGTCGTGTCCAAAGATATGCAGATTTACCCGCAGGTCTCCTGTGACGGGCAGAACCACTTCACCTGCGCGCCCGGCGACACCATCACCATCAGCAAGAAAGCGCAGAAGCTGCGGCTGATTCACCCGCTGGACCACAACTACTATGAAGTCTGCCGGACCAAACTCGGCTGGGGCAGCAAGTTGGGTGGTGGAGGCGACTGATGCTCGATCCCGCGCGTAGCTACGACCTGATCGGTGACGTGCACGGTTGCGCTCTGACCCTTGAGCACTTGCTCGACCGGCTCGGTTATCAAAAACACGGTGGTGTCTGGCGGCATCCGTCGCGCATGGCGGTGTTCCTCGGCGACATCATCGACCGCGGCCCGCGGATTCGCGAGGCGCTGCACATCGTCCACGACATGGTCGAGGCCGGTCAGGCGCTGTGCATCATGGGCAACCATGAATTCAACGCACTCGGCTGGAGCACTCCGGCGTTGCCGGGCAGCGGCCAGCAGTTCGTGCGTGAACATACGCCACGCCACGGTCGCCTGCTCCATGAAACCCTGACCCAGTTCGAAGATCACCCCCAGGATTGGCACGACTTTCTGCAATGGTTCTATGAACTGCCATTGTTTGTCGATGCCGAGCGTTTCCGCGTGGTACATGCCTGCTGGGATGCCAGCCTGATCGAACCGTTGCGCGGTTTGTTCCCCGACGGTTGCATCGACGAACACTTCCTCCAGGCGTCCGCGGTGCCGGGCAGTTTTGCCTGCACCGTGTTCGATCGCCTGCTGCGCGGCACCGACATGCGCTTGCCCCACGGGTTGACCATGACCAGCGGTGACGGCCTGACGCGTTCGTTTTTCCGCACCAAGTTCTGGGAAGACGACCCGCAAACCTACGGAGACATCGTGTTCCAGCCCGACGCCTTGCCTGAGCCGGTGGCCCGCACGCCACTGTCCTCCACCGAAAAAGACAACTTGCTGCGCTATGGCGTCGATGAGCCGCTGTTGTTCGTCGGCCACTACTGGCGCAGCGGCAAACCGGCGCCGATCCGCCCGAACCTGGCGTGCCTGGATTACAGCGCGGTGCTCTACGGCAAACTGGTCGCTTATCGTCTGGATCAGGAAACCCGTCTCGACCCGCATAAATTTGTCTGGGTCGATGTCGAGCGGCCGGAGGTGTTGCGATGACGGCGGTGGCGGTATTGCGTCTGCCTCTGGCGGTGGATTTGAGCGGGTTCGTCAAACTGCTGCAGCGCATGCAAGTGCCTCATCGGGTCAGCGAAGAGGCGGGCGAGCAAGTGCTGTGGGTACCGGCCAACATCAGCGAAGACGTACGTTCACTGTACGAACGCTTTCCGGCGGGCGACCCCGATCAGCAACTGGATATCCCGATGACGCAGACCCTGCAGCGTCCGGGCTTCGTCGAGCAATTGCGCCACA
This sequence comes from Pseudomonas cucumis, assembly GCF_030687935.1. GTDB lineage: Bacteria > Pseudomonadota > Gammaproteobacteria > Pseudomonadales > Pseudomonadaceae > Aquipseudomonas > Aquipseudomonas cucumis. Next base: position 2,783,624 of record NZ_CP117454.1, read on the forward strand.
GCAAGGCTACAGCGTTGGTGCTGCTATTGACCCTGATCGTCGCCATGGTGACGCTGCTCGGCGATAACCTCGAGACGATACGCTGGCTGACCTTCCTCGATTTCCGTGTGGTCGGCGAATACATCCATTTCACACCCTTGGCCGACAGCCTGGCGGCGGGGCAATGGTGGCGTCTGGTGACGCCGATGCTGATCCACTTCGGCATCCTGCACCTGGCCATGAACGGCATGTGGTACTGGGAGCTGGGGCGGCGCATCGAGTCCCGCCAGGGCAGCATCAACCTGATCGGCCTGACGCTGCTGTTCAGCCTGGTGTCCAACTATACCCAATACCTTTTCAGCGGCCCGAGCCTGTTTGGCGGGTTGTCCGGGGTGCTGTACGGCCTGCTCGGGCATTGCTGGATCTTCCAGCTTTTATCGCCGAACCCGGCGTATCGCCTGCCCCGAGGGGTGTTGGTGATGATGCTGGTGTGGTTGCTGGTGTGCCTGTCGGGGCTGGTCTCTATGATCGGCTTTGGCCAGATTGCCAACGCGGCCCACGTCAGCGGGTTACTCATCGGATGCTTCACCGGTTTGTTGGGCGGTTTGTACAACCGCCGTAAACTGGCCGTCTAAAACAGTTATGAATGAAGAGCGCGGAGCCCTTGATGTCCTCTTTTAACGAAATGATCAAAAACATCACCCCGGATATCTACCAGAGCCTGAAACTGGCGGTGGAAATCGGCAAATGGTCCGACGGTGGCAAACTCACCGCCGAGCAGCGCGAACTGTCGCTACAAGCGATGATTGCCTGGGAAATCCAGAACCTGCCCGAGGAAGAGCGCACCGGCTACATGGGCCCGCAGGAATGCGAGTCGAAGTCGATCGAAGTGCCAAACATTCTGTTCAAATCGGATGCCATCCATTGATCGAGATTGGCCGCGGTGCAATCAGCAAAATGTCGGCGCGCCTTGACGGGCCGAACGTTCAGTACGCTTTTCGTCTGGGCGACGCCGAGGTACCGGTCAATCCCTTGATCGGCACCACAGTGCGCCTGGAATACCTGGGGGCGATCCACTGCACCCATTGTGGACGCAAGACCAAAACCAGTTTCAGCCAGGGTTACTGCTACCCGTGCATGACCAAACTGGCGCAGTGCGACATTTGCATCATGAGCCCGGAGCGTTGCCACTACGATGCTGGTACCTGCCGTGAGCCTGAGTGGGGCGAAAAGTTCTGCATGACCGATCATGTGGTTTATCTGGCCAATTCGTCAGGGATCAAGGTCGGCATAACCCGTGCTACGCAGCTGCCCACTCGTTGGCTCGATCAGGGCGCCAGCCAGGCCTTGCCGATCATGCGCGTCGCGACCCGCCAGCAGTCGGGCTTCGTCGAAGACCTGTTCCGCAGCCAGGTGGCTGACAAGACCAACTGGCGTGCGTTGCTCAAGGGCGATGCGGTGTCGGTGGACCTGGCGCAGGTTCGCGATCAACTGTTTGAAAGTTGTGCCCAAGGTTTGCAAGGTTTGCAGGAACGATTTGGCCTGCAAGCAATCCAGACCATTACCGATGTCGAACCGCTCGAGATCCGCTACCCGGTCGAGCAATACCCGGCCAAGATTGTCAGCTTCAACCTGGACAAGAACCCGATTGCCGAAGGCACGCTGCTGGGGATCAAGGGCCAGTACCTGATTTTCGACACCGGCGTGATCAATATTCGTAAATACACGGCCTACCAGCTCGCCGTGCATCAGTAAGGATTCCAGTATGCGCACCGAACAACCGAAGATGATCTACCTGAAGGACTATCAGGCACCTGAGTACCTGATCGACGAAACGCACCTGACCTTCGAGTTGTTCGAGGACCACAGCCTGGTCCATGCGCAACTGGTGATGCGCCGCAATCCTGAGCGTGGCCCGGGCCTGCCGCCGCTGGTACTGGACGGCCAGCAACTCGAACTGCTGTCGGTGACATTGGCTGACCGCGAGCTGAGCGCCGCCGACTACCAGTTGACCGAGAACCACCTGACCCTGCAACCGACCGACACAAGCTTCACGGTCGACACCAGCGTCAGGATCCACCCGGAAACCAACACGGCCCTGGAAGGCCTGTACAAATCCGGCACCATGTTCTGCACCCAGTGTGAAGCCGAAGGTTTCCGCAAGATCACCTATTACCTCGACCGCCCGGACGTGATGAGCACGTTCACCACCACGGTGGTCGCCGAGCAGCACAGCTATCCGGTGCTGCTGTCCAACGGCAACCCGATTGCTTCAGGTCCGGGCGAAGACGGCCGGCACTGGGCGACCTGGGAAGACCCGTTCAAGAAACCGGCGTACCTGTTTGCGCTGGTGGCCGGTGACCTGTGGTGCGTCGAAGATACCTTCACCACCATGACCGAGCGCTCCGTAGCGCTGCGCATCTACGTCGAGCCGGAAAACATCGACAAGTGCCAGCACGCCATGAACAGCCTGAAAAAGTCCATGCGCTGGGACGAAGAGGTCTACGGTCGCGAGTACGATCTGGACATCTTCATGATCGTTGCGGTCAACGACTTCAACATGGGCGCCATGGAGAACAAGGGCCTCAACATCTTCAACTCCAGCGCCGTACTGGCCCGCGCCGAAACCGCTACCGACGCCGCGCACCAGCGTGTGGAAGCGATCGTTGCCCACGAATATTTCCATAACTGGTCGGGCAACCGCGTGACCTGCCGCGACTGGTTCCAGTTGTCGCTGAAGGAAGGCTTCACCGTGTTCCGCGATTCGGAGTTCTCCGCCGACATGAACTCGGCGACGGTCAAGCGTATCCAGGACGTGGCGTATCTGCGCACCCACCAGTTCGCCGAAGACGCAGGCCCCATGGCCCACGCCGTGCGCCCGGACAGCTTCATCGAGATTTCCAACTTCTATACCCTGACCGTGTACGAAAAGGGTTCGGAAGTGGTCGGCATGATCCACACCTTGCTGGGTGCCGACGGTTTCCGCAAAGGCAGCGACCTGTACTTCGAGCGCCATGACGGCCAGGCCGTGACCTGCGACGACTTCATCAAGGCCATGGAAGATGCCAATGGTATCGACCTCACCCAGTTCAAGCGCTGGTACAGCCAGGCCGGGACCCCACGTTTGGTGGTGAGCGAGTCCTACGACGCCACAGCAAAAACCTATAGCCTGACCTTCCGCCAGAGCTGCCCGGAAACCCCGGACAAGGTGGAAAAACTGCCATTCGTGATTCCGGTGGAACTGGGCCTGCTGGACAGCAAGGGCGGCGAAATTGCCCTGCGTCTTGCCGGTGAAGCCAGTGCTCAAGGCACCTCGCGGGTTATTTCGGTGACCGAAGCCGAGCAGACCTTCACCTTCGTCGACATTGCTGAAAAACCACTGCCTTCGTTGCTGCGTGGTTTCTCGGCGCCGGTGAAGCTGAGCTTCCCGTACGATCGCGATCAGCTGATGTTCCTGATGCAGCACGACAGCGACGGTTTCAACCGCTGGGATGCCGGTCAGCAATTGTCGGTGCAGGTGCTGCAAGAGTTGATCGAACAGCAACAGAAGGGCGAAGCGCTGGTGCTGGATCAGCGTTTGGTTTCAGCGCTGCGTACCGTGCTGTCCGACGACACGCTGGATCAGGCCATGGTCGCCGAAATGCTTTCGCTGCCAGGCGAGGCGTATCTGACCGAGATCAGTGAAGTGGCTGACGTAGATGCCATTCACACGGCTCGCGAGTTTGCCCGTAAACAATTGGCTGAAGGTTTGTTCGAGGCATTGTGGCTGCGTTATCAGGCCAATCGCGATCTGTCGAAGAAAACCCCGTATGTGGCCGAGGCCGAGCATTTCGCCCGCCGCGCGCTGCAAAACATTGCACTGTCTTACCTGATGCTCAGCGGCAAGCTGGAAGTCTTGGCGGCGACCCTCGAGCAATTCGACACCAGCGACAACATGACCGAGCGTCTGACGGCGTTGGCGGTGTTGGTCAATTCCCCCTTTGAAGAACAGAAAGCCACGGCGTTGGCGACCTTCGCCGAACACTTCAAGGACAATCCGCTGGTCATGGATCAGTGGTTCAGCGTTCAGGCCGGCAGCACATTGCCGGGCGGTCTGGAACGAGTCAAAGCCTTGATGCAACACCCGGCGTTCACCATCAAGAACCCGAACAAGGTGCGGGCACTGGTCGGCGCGTTTGCCGGGCAGAACCTGATCAACTTCCACGCGGCCGACGGTTCCGGGTATCGCTTCCTGGCGGATCTAGTGATCGAGCTGAACGGGTTTAACCCGCAGATCGCTTCTCGCCAACTGGCGCCGCTGACTCGGTGGCGCAAATACGACGACGCTCGTCAGGCGTTGATGAAAGGTGAACTGGAGCGGATTCGTGCTTCGGGGCAACTGTCCAGCGACGTGTACGAAGTGGTCAGCAAAAGCCTGGCCTGAGTTTGGCCTTGCTCCCGCAGGGTTCACTCGGACCCCTGTGGGAGCGGGCAAGCCTCGCTCCTACAAAGGGCAATAACCGTCAGCCGGCACTACCGCAAAAACGGATATGTACACCAAAACCCCAAACCCCAATCACCCCACCTGATACCCAATCATTCACCCCCACCCCATACCCCTCCAGTTAACAAAACATAACGCGGCGTCGATTGTCAGACCTTTCCAAACCCCGATAGGATAAGCCAGCTTCCGAAGGGGCTCTGGATTGCGGGTTTCAGGACTATGCTTCTGAATAGGGCAATCCCGATGCGCATCCCTTACGGCGCCCTGAAGGGTTGAACGACCTAACAATAATAATGTGGGGGAAGGTCTATGAGTGAGCCTGTCATGGGTGTGAGTATTGGCCGCCCGCCGGCGTTACGCAGGTTCGCGTTGCTGGCTACAGCGCTCTCGCTGTTGGGCTGTACCGTGCTGTCGGCGCCTGCGCTGGCCGCTGCCGCGTCGGCCTCCGACGTGGTTTATTCCGTTGAGTCCGCCAAGGCCAGCAAAGGCCTGATGCTTGATGTCGTACACGCCGGCAAACGCCTGGTGGCGGTCGGCGATCGTGGGCACATTCTGTATTCCGATGACCAGGGTGCGACCTGGACCCAGGCCAAGGTGCCGACCCGGCAACTGCTGACGGCGGTGTTTTTTGTCGATGACAAACACGGCTGGGCCGTTGGCCATGACGCGCAGATCCTCGCCAGCGAAGACGGCGGCATCACCTGGACCAAACAATTCGAAGACCTGACACGCGAATCGCCGCTGCTCGACGTCTGGTTCAAGGACGTTAACAGCGGGTTTGCCGTGGGCGCTTACGGTGCCTTGCTGGAAACCACCGACGGCGGTAAAAACTGGGAAGACGTCAGCGATCGTCTCGACAACGAAGACCAGTACCACCTCAACGCCATTGCCGCGGTCAAGGATTCCGGCATTTTCATCGTCGGCGAGCAGGGCAGCATGTTCCGCTCCGCCGATGACGGGCAGACCTGGGAAAAACTTGAGGGCCCCTACGAAGGCTCGCTGTTCGGTGTGATAGGCACCGCGCAACCGGCCACGCTGCTGGCCTACGGGTTGCGCGGCAATCTCTACCGTTCCACGGATTTCGGCAATACCTGGGAGCAGGTCGAACTCAAGGCTGCACGGGGTGCACTGGAGTTCGGCCTGTCCGGCGCCACGTTGCTCGACGACGGTTCCATCGTGATCGTCGGCAACGGCGGCAGCATTATTCGCAGCACCGACGACGGCGAAACCTTCAGCGTGTTCAACCGCCCGGATCGCATCTCCGTCTCGGCGGTCACGGCGGCGGGCAACGGTAATCTGATTCTGGCAGGACAGGGTGGCGTTCGCGTCACTTCGCCCACCGGTGCAGAGAATGGAAAAAACGGGTCGTCCAAATGAGCCGGGCAAATAATAAGAAGGCGGGTCTATGACATCCTTAAGCACTCCTCATCAGGACAAGGCGACGTTTCTTGAACGCCTGATTTTCAACAATCGCCCGGCAGTCATCGTCATCTGCCTGCTGGTCAGTGTTTTCCTGTTCTGGCAGGCAACGCTGATCCGGCCGTCCACCAGTTTCGAAAAAATGATCCCGCTCGAGCATCCATTCATTGAAAAAATGATGGAGCACCGCAACGATCTGGCGAACCTGGGCAACACAGTGCGGATCTCGGTGGAAGCCACCGACGGCGACATCTTCTCCAAGGAATACATGGAGACCCTGCGTCAGATCAACGACGAGGTGTTCTACATTTCCGGCGTCGACCGTTCCGGCCTCAAGTCGCTGTGGAGCCCGAGCGTGCGCTGGACCGAGGTAACGGAGGAGGGCTTCGCCGGTGGTGAAGTGATTCCCCAGAGCTATAACGGCTCCCAGCAAAGCCTCGACCTGCTGCGCAATAACGTGCTCAAGTCCGGGCAAGTCGGCCGTCTGGTGGCCAACGACTTCAAGTCGAGCATCGTCGACATCCCGCTGCTGGAGTCCTACCCGGACCCGCAGGATCAGGGCAAGTTGCTGGCGCTGGACTATCGCAAGTTCTCTCACGAGCTCGAAGACAAGATCCGCAACAAGTTCGAAGCCCAGAACCCCAACGTGAAGATCCACATTGTCGGGTTCGCCAAGAAAGTTGGCGACCTGATCGATGGGCTGGTCATGGTGGTGATGTTCTTCGGCGTCGCCTTCGTCATTACCCTGATCCTGCTGTACTGGTTCACCAACTGCATGCGCAGCACCGTGGCGGTGTTGAGCACGACGCTGGTGGCGGTAGTCTGGCAGCTCGGCTTGATGCACTTCTTCGGCTTCGGGCTTGATCCGTATTCGATGCTGGTGCCGTTTCTGATCTTCGCCATCGGGATTTCCCACGGCGTGCAGAAAATCAACGGTATCGCCTTGCAGTCCAGCGAGGCGGAAAACGCGTTGACCGCTGCTCGCCGCACATTCCGTCAGCTGTTTCTGCCGGGGATGATCGCGATCCTCGCGGATGCAGTGGGCTTTATCACGCTGCTGATCATCGACATTGGCGTGATTCGTGAACTGGCCATCGGCGCGTCCATCGGCGTGGCGGTGATCGTGTTCACCAACCTGATCCTGCTGCCGGTGGCGATTTCCTACGTCGGGATCAGCAAACGCGCCGTCGAACGCAGCAAGAAAGACGCACACCGCGAACATCCGTTCTGGCGCCTGCTGTCGAACTTTGCCAGCCCCAAAGTCGCCCCGATTTCCATTGCCCTGGCGCTGATCGCTTTCGGTGGTGGCCTCTGGTACAGCCAGAACCTGAAGATCGGCGACCTCGACCAGGGCGCGCCGGAGCTGCGTCCGGACTCGCGATACAACAAGGACAACAGCTTCATCATCAACAACTACTCCACCAGTTCCGACGTGTTGGTGGTGATGGTCAAGACCAAGTCCGAAGGTTGCTCGCGTTATGAGGCCATGGCGCCGATCGACGAGCTGATGTGGAAAATGCAGAACACCGAGGGCGTGCAGTCGGCGATCTCGCTGGTGACCGTGTCCAAGCAGATGATCAAGGGTATGAACGAGGGCAACCTGAAATGGGAAACCCTGTCGCGCAACCCCGACGTGCTGAACAACTCCATCGCCCGTGCCGATGGCCTGTACAACAACAATTGCTCCCTGGCACCGGTGCTGGTGTTCCTCAACGACCACAAGGCCGAAACCCTGGACCGCGCCGTGCATGCGGTGCAGGACTTCGCCAAAGACAACAACAAGGAAGGCCTGGAATTCATCCTCGCCGCCGGTAATGCCGGGATCGAAGCGGCCACCAACGAGGTGATCAAACGCTCCGAACTGACCATTCTGATTCTGGTGTACATCTGCGTCGCGACCATGTGCATGATCACCTTCCGTTCCTGGGCGGCGACCTTGTGCATCGTGCTGCCGCTGGTACTGACCTCGGTGCTCGGCAACGCGTTGATGGCGTTCATGGGGATCGGTGTGAAAGTGGCGACCTTGCCGGTGGTGGCGCTCGGGGTGGGGATCGGCGTGGATTACGGGATCTACATCTACAGCCGCCTGGAAAGCTTCCTGCGTGCCGGTCTGCCACTGCAAGAGGCGTACTACCAGACGCTGAAGTCCACCGGTAAAGCGGTGCTGTTCACCGGTCTGTGCCTGGCGATCGGCGTGTGCACCTGGATCTTCTCGGCCATCAAGTTCCAGGCCGACATGGGCCTGATGCTGACCTTCATGCTGCTCTGGAACATGTTCGGCGCACTGTGGTTGTTGCCGGCACTGGCGCGATTCCTGATCAAGCCGGAAAAACTGGCGGGGCAGAAGGGCAACTCGCTGTTTGCTCACTAGGCGTCAGCCTGACCCAAAAAGCCGCAACTCAGGTTGCGGCTTTTTTATGGGGGGCCGAATCACTCAGCGTGGTTGTAGCGTCAGGAATGCACTGTTGGCCAGTTCCTTGCTGATGATCCCGCGGTGGATATCGATTTTCTGTTTCGGATCTGTAGCCTTGGCCATTGCCGATTCGTAGGTTTCGAAGCGTTGTTCCCTGGTTTTCAGATGGGCCTGGGTATATTGCGTCTTGGCATCATCGACGCGTGGATAGTGAAAATGCGCGTACCCCCAGGGTTGATCGTCTTTGTTCAACAGGACGTACTCCTGCATGAAGTCTTTACGTCCGGTTTTCAGTTGTACGCGATTGCCGATCATGTGTGGGTAAACCTCCTTGCACCGTAACAGATATTCCACACCCTCACTGGTGGGGGGTTGGGCCAGTGTCATGCGGATGCGCAGTTCCGATGCCTTACTGTCGAGGGCTCGCGCGTGATCGCGTAAATCGCGGATTAACGAGGCATCTTGTTCCCGGTTTGGCGAGGGTGCCTCATGGTGTTCCAGGCCCTCGGCATACCCGGTCAGCTTTTGTGCTTCGCGTTGCAATTGCTCTTCAATTTCCTTGGGTGAGCTTGCGCGTTGCGCGTAACCCTCGATTTTCCTTACCTGCTTGTCGACATTGGCGATGGCCTTGCGGGCATCCCCTTTGAGCTGTGCGTAGGAGTGCGCGGAGGCCTTGGGCGCGGGCTGCCTGACCTCGACCATTTCTACCCAGACATTCGGCTCATGTTCATGGAAAGAAGCCAGTGGCGCATCTTCGAGTGGACCGTTGATATCAACAATGTCTCCGCCCTGGTTAGCCACGCGGGGGCGAATATCGCCGATCAGAGTGCCCTTGGCGGTTTTGATGACCCGCTTGCGACTGGCCCATGAAGAGGGGCGCTGGATCGGGGGCTTGCTGGTTCCGGGTGAAGACGGAGCGGGCTCGGAGACCGAAGGTTGCGGGAGGTTTTGAAGGTCGTCGGCCAGACGTCGCTCGGCATCGAGGCGCAGTTCACCGATGATCTCTCGCAGACGATTGAAGGCCGCTGGCTGTAATTCTTCGGCATTGAAGATGCCGATACTTTCAAGCCCGTCCAGTGCTTTGCGGTAGTGATCGACCAGGTTGTCCAGAACGGCGATCCGATCGCTGCTGTTATACGTGCGAGACGTTTGCAGTTCGGAATGGGAGCGAGACAGCAACATCAGGGGATCGAGTGCGCGTTCGAGTGGGGCCATGGTGTCGCTCCCCAGTTCCTTCAGGCTGAGAATCCGCAAGATGCCCAGTTGGTAGGACTTGACTCGCAAGGCGGTCAATTCATTCTCGGAGCGATTGTCGGTCAACCGTTTCCAGTCCTCCAAGCCCAAGCGAGACAAGTGTTTAAGCTCCGCAAGTCGGCTCTCTGATTCTTCGTAGAACCTGATCATGGTTTCGTTGACTTCGGAGGTCCTGCGCATGAATTCGAAATATCGATCCAGCACGACGCTGCCCTTGTCCTTGATTTCTTCGCGTAAGTGTTCGATACCGCTGGTCAAGTCCGCGTAAGTTCGATTGGTGGCTTCCCGTTCCCGGTCAGCGATGACAACACGTTTGCGCGCGTTGTTGATGAGATTCACCAGCAGGCTGCGCTGCAGGTTTGGATCGGGATCCGATTTGCTCAGAGCGCTTTTTTCGCGGATTTCGGCAAGCGCCGTGACGTAGGTTGCGCTCTGTTTATCCAGCTCGTCCACGAACCGTTGGCGAAAAGTGGCGCGATCCTGTTCGCTGCTGGCGGGGTCGTTTCTTTTCAGCTCCATCAGCTTTTCCGCGATATCAACGCGTTTTTGCACCTGCGTCTGTTGCTGTAAAAATTCCTGGTGGTTCAGTTCCAGCAGGCTGATGCGTTGCTGTTTGCTCTCGCGCAGGGCATTCCGCCTGGCGTTACGTCCTCCCCCGAGCAGTTTCAGCCCTTGATCCAGCGTCCATCGGCCGTACCCATCGGTTTTGAGCTTGATTCCCGCATGGTCGGGGTGCTCAGGATGCACCAGGTAGGCCTCGCCGAAACCGGGCACGACACTCACGCGAAACAGCAGGCCGGCGATCGTGGCATGCCATTTGTTGTCGATCCGGTACAACCCCTTGAACGGACCGGTTGCAACAGGCTCTGGCAGGGACGCCGGCCATGCAACCTTGACCGCCAGCAGCCTGTTGAACAGCCGCGCCGAGGTCGAGTCCCGAGCGGTCGACAGGTTGAAATCCAGCAACGTATTGCCACTGCCCGGCGGTTCGGAGGGCAGTCCGGGTGTTTCTTGGGTGATGGTTGTCCCGGGATTCAGCAAGTCCAGTGGCAACAGACGGCGCAGCGGATCGAGGGTTACCGGGCTGTCTTCGCCCAAGTGCTCTGGCGGCAGTGCGGGCCGTTCACCTTGAGTTCGTGCGACATGCAAAAGGAGCAGGCCGATGTTCAAGAGCACATCGATCCAGGCCAGATTCCGGGCAGTCGGGTCATCACTGTCCAGTGCGGGCAGGTCGTTGATCAGGCTATGGGTGATTTGCAGCATCCAGCCCACCAGCATTGCCGGGCCGCGCAACAGTGGTAGTACCAGGTTGTTAAAGACCAGCCAGCCACCCTCAAGGATGATCGCCCAACGGCTTTCGGCATTGGACACTGACTGCCTGTCAGCCAAATCGGCCAGCGCCCGGGCGTTGCTGGCGAACAGGCTGGCCGTCAATCGACCTTCCTCCACTGCACTGAGCCACTGGGGCGCAGCTTCGTCGCCTGCCAGAATCGCCGGTTTTGGCTTGTCGGGTGGCGAGAACTCGTCGCCGATGTGAAAGTGGTTGATATGCGGTTCATTGAAACCGTTGTTGTCGTAAATCGGACGTGCGCGGTCCGGGAGCCAGGTCAGCACGCTGGTTTGCAGTGCGCCCTGTTGCGCGACCGCTTTGAGCAAGTCGCTGCGTGCGGCGTATTGCTGCAGTGACGGGCTGTACAACGGGCGATACAGGATATGTGGGCCAGTGGCCTGCAAGTCTTTAGGCTCGATGATGAACATATTGGCGGCCACATCACAGGCGGCGCCGTCCTTGCGTTGGAACGCCAGAGGCCGGATGACCACGGCCTGTCCATCGACGACCCGTTCGGCGGCGGTGCGATTCATCAACGCATCGACATAGCGATACCCCAGATGAGTGAACCCGTGCTCACCCTTGATCGAATGCTCGAGGGCCAGCAGGGGAAGATGAACCGACAGTTCCAGCGCGAACAATCGTTCCCGCTCCCGTGCGTCGTCGGTGTCGCCGAGCAGCAAGGTTTCGATCAGTTCGGGATAGTGCTTGCCGACATTGACCCGGCTCACCAGGTCCAACAGGTAGGCGTCGGTAGTCCACTCCTGAATCAGTTGATCTCCCGTGTGACGGACAGTCATGCGGCCCTTGGGTTTTGCGGCGAGATTTTTGATCGCCAGCTCGGTCAGGGTCATTTTGACGGTTTCGATGTAGCCGCTGCCGAGGTCACCGACGGGGACATGAAAGGTCAGTTCCAGCTCGTCGGAGTTGTAGCCGGGCGCCAACGGATAATCATCCTGCATCTGCTTGTGCAGGGCTTTTCGGGCAAACATACGAAGGTCGTCGATGCCATCGCTGAAGGTGCGCCCCTGGGTCTGTTGCTTGACGCTGGCCATTGCCAGGACGTGCTTGCGATAGGCCATGCGGTCAGTGGGTGTCGCCGCTTGCAACCACCTGGGAATCGATGCGTGTATCGGTTGAAAAACCGCATCGTCCGGTTGGCTGTCCATAAACAGCGTGGCGACGTCGGTGATCGCGTCAACGTGTTTCGCCAACTCGCCCAGGCCCTGGCTGGCGGGCAATTTGAGCGCAGCCAGATCTTCCAGTTGTCGGTTCAGGGGCAGGGCAGCCTGAATGTCAAAGATGTTGCCGTCCGGTTCAAACCGCTTCCAGGTGATGACATCGGCCTTGTATGCCTGCTGAAACCGTGCGCCCCAGGCCAGGCCGAAAGCTTCCAGGGAAGAGAAGGGCTCGATTTTGCCGGTCACGCTGCACAACAAATGGGTTTCACCACAAGTCACCAGGAGCTCGGAGGCCTGCAGCGTAATGGAAACGTCACCTTTGGTCAGGGTGGTTTGCAGGGTGCAGGCTTGTATGGGGCCTTTTGACCAGGGTTGCTGGAGACGCTGCTGGTTGTCCGGATGGCTGGCCAGTTCCGCGAGAATCCCGGCCTGCACCGGGTTGCTTTTCGACAGGCGGGTCGCGGCTGTCTGCAGGACACCGGCCAGCAAGTTTCCCAGCCACTGCCAGCGGCTGACGCAGCTCTCGTCCTTCTCATTCCAGTAAAGGGTCAGCGAATCCTGAAACCCGATGTGCAGCAAGTCGGGCAGATCAAGGATGACCCCCGCAATCACCTGGAAATCAGGCAGGCGTGATGTGGTTTTGCCGACAGTCAGTCGCGCGGGCGCGCGGTTGGTCAGAAAGCAGGCACGACCGAACCGCTCGCTGAAATCGACAGGTGTGCCGCTGGCCAGATAATCCAGTACCAAATCCAGCAGCAACGTGAGGCGCCAGGCCCCGTTGGGAATCGGCTGCGCGATTTTGGTTCGCTCAGGGTCAAAGTCCAGTTGCGGGTATTTTTCCAGTACGCCGTCCTTGAGCAGGCGAGCGGTTTCCGAGCGCAGGGTGGGGCGGGAGCTGAAGCGGGCACTGACGGCGTGCGCGATGATGTTGGTAAAATCCGACGTGGCGGGGGGGGATGCAGGTATCGGCATGATGCAATCCTTTGCATGGGTTGAGTTACGCAAAGTAAGGCGAAGCCGCAATGGATGTGCGGTAACGGGATACCGCACATCCGGCAATTCGATGACCTAAGTGATGACTACGTGGCGGCAATGAGCCAGGGGAATTGTGGTGGTTATGAGGGATCGGTGCCGAGCACCACATTCAGCGCATTACGCGCATCGTCCAGTTGCACCAACGTCGCATGCCGTGCACCCAGCGCATCACGGTTTTCGATCGCCGTCAGAATCGCCTTATGCCGAGGCAGCGCCAATTCATGCAGGTTCGGCCGTTGGTTGGAATGCTTCAAGGCTTCGGCAATCGCCACCGACAGCATGTTGCACAGGTTCGCCAGCAAGTCGTTGTGGGTTGCGTCGGCGATGCGGCTGTGAAAGTCCAGGTCCGGTTGCAACAACGCTTCCGGGGTCGGCGCCGCTTCCATGCGTTGGTAGGCTTCACTGATGGAGGCGATGTCTTGGTCGGTGGCGAACTGTGCGGCCAACGCGGCAGCGGCCGGTTCGATGATGCTGCGCACGCTGGTCAGCAGATCAAAGAATTCATTTTGCGGGCTGCTTTGCATCAGCCAGTGCAGCACGTCCGGGTCGAGCATGTGCCATTCCTTGCGCTGCTTGACCACCGTGCCGACTCGCGGGCGGGAATACACCAGGCCCTTGGCGACCAGCACCCGGGTGGCTTCGCGCAGCACCGGCCGGCTGACCGCGTATTCCTCGCACAACAGGGCTTCGGCGGGCAGTTTGTCGTCCGGTTTGAACCGTCCCGAAACGATCTGCATGCCCAGTTCCTGGACGATGCGCGAGTGCATGCTTTTGCGGTCGGAGGGTTTGCGGTAATCCATGGGGAACGGCGCGATCCTGTGCGATGGGGTGCCGCGCATGATAGCAGGCGCGGCGAGTGATGGTCGCTAGCGCGAGATTGATCGTTCCCACGCGGAGCGTGGAAACGATCGGCGGAAGGGTCAGTGGGAGTGGCGCGGCACCTCGGCCCCTCGGCAACCAACCAGGAAGTCGAAGTCGCAACCCTGATCCGCCTGCAGTACATGATCGATGTACAACTGACGATAACCGCCTACCAGCAACTGTTGCGGCGGTTGCAGGTCGGCCATGCGTGCGGCCAGTTCGGCGTCGGGGATGTCCAGATGCAGGCGGCCGCTGGCACAGTCGAGTTCGATCCAGTCGCCTTCCTTCACCGTCGCCAAAGGTCCGCCGGCGGCGGCTTCCGGTGCCACATGCAAGACCACCGTGCCGTACGCCGTGCCGCTCATGCGTGCATCGGAGATGCGCACCATGTCGGTCACGCCCTGGGCCAACAGCTTGGCCGGCAACCCCATGTTGCCGACTTCGGCCATGCCCGGGTAACCCTTCGGACCGCAGTTTTTCATCACCAGAATGGAGTTGGCATCCACGTCCAATTCTGGATCGTTGATCCGCGCCTTGTACATGTCGAAGTTCTCGAACACCACTGCACGCCCGCGATGTTGCATCAATTCTGCGCTGGCGGCGGACGGTTTCAGCACCGCGCCCAATGGCGCCAGGTTGCCGCGCAACACGCAGATGCCGCCGTCGGCGCGGATCGGGTTGTCGAGGGTGCGGATCACTTCGTCCTGGCCGTAAATCGGTGCGTCCTTGGTGTTTTCGCCGATGGTTTTGCCGTTGACGGTGAGGGCGTTCGGATTGGGAATCAGGTTGGCTTCGCCGAGGCGACGCAGCACCGCGGGCAAGCCACCGGCGTAGTAGAACTCTTCCATCAGGAAGCGCCCGGAGGGTTGCAGATCGACAATGGTCGGCATGCCGCGACCGATGCGGGTCCAGTCATCCAGGTCCAGTTCGACACCAATGCGCCCGGCGATGGCTTTCAAATGGATCACCGCGTTGGTCGAACCGCCGATGGCGGCGTTCACCCGGATGGCATTTTCGAAGGCTTCCTTGGTGAGGATCTTCGACAGTTTCAAATCTTCACGCACCATTTCCACTGCGCGCATGCCTGACATGTGCGCCAACACATAACGGCGCGCATCGACCGCCGGAATCGCCGCGTTATGGGGCAGGGAAGTGCCGAGTGCTTCGGCCATGCAGGCCATGGTCGAGGCTGTGCCCATGGTGTTGCAGGTACCGGCCGAGCGCGACATGCCGCCCTCGGCCGCAAGGAAATCATCGATGGTGATGGTGCCAGCCTTGACCTGTTCACTGAGCTGCCAAACCACCGTGCCCGAGCCGATGTCCTGGCCTTTGTGCTTGCCGTTGAGCATCGGCCCACCGGTGACGACGATCGCCGGTACGTCGCAACTGGCCGCTCCCATCAGCAACGCCGGGGTGGTTTTGTCGCAGCCGGTGAGCAGCACCACGCCATCGATCGGGTTACCGCGAATCGCTTCCTCGACGTCCATGCTCGCCAGGTTGCGGGTGAGCATGGCGGTGGGGCGCAGGTTCGATTCGCCGTTGGAGAACACCGGGAATTCCACTGGAAAACCGCCGGCTTCGATCACCCCACGCTTGACGTGCTCGGCGATCTGCCGGAAATGCGCGTTGCACGGGGTCAGTTCCGACCAGGTGTTGCAGATGCCAATGATCGGCTTGCCGTGGAACTGATGGTCGGCGATGCCCTGATTCTTCATCCAGCTGCGGTACATGAAGCCGTTCTTGTCGGCGGTGCCAAACCATTGGGCGGAGCGCAGAGTGGGTTTCTTATCAGACATGATCGATTCTCTTATTGTATGACTATATTGTTCGAGCTACGGCGTAACATAAGCGCAATTTCGGCTGTTTGGAAGTGTTGTTGGTTAAATAGTATTACTATATAGTCGTTTTCAACGGAGGGATGGCCCTGGCGGTTTTCTGCGAGAGGCGTCCCCCGAGGTTCTATAACAACAACAATCGGAGACCGAACTCATGAGCCAGGAACTGCGGCTTATTCGTCGCATCACGCTGAAACTGATTCCCTTCCTGATCCTGCTGTACCTGATCGCCTATGTGGATCGCTCCGCGGTAGGTTTCGCCAAGCTGCACATGGGCGCTGACATCGGCCTGGGTGACGCGGCTTACGGCCTTGGCGCCGGGTTGTTCTTCATTGGCTATTTCCTGCTGGAAATCCCCAGCAACCTGATGCTCGACCGCTTCGGCGCCCGACGCTGGTTCGCGCGGATCATGGTCACCTGGGGTGCCATCACCATCGGCATGGCGTTCGTCCAGGGACCGAACAGCTTCTATGTGATGCGCTTTCTGCTCGGCGCGGCCGAAGCCGGGTTCTTCCCGGGCGTTTTGTACTACATCACCCAATGGTTCCCGATTCGCCATCGCGGCAAGATCCTCGGGTTGTTTATCCTTTCCCAACCCATCGCGATGATGATCACCGGCCCGGTGTCCGGCGGCTTGCTGGGCATGGACGGGATTCTTGGGCTGCACGGTTGGCAGTGGCTGTTCATCGTCATCGGTACACCCGCGATCCTGCTGACCTGGCCAGTGCTGCGTTACCTGCCGGACGGCCCGCAACAGGTGAAATGGATGGACCAGTCTGAGAAAGACTGGCTGACCGGCGAGCTGAAAAAGGACCTGGAGGTGTACGGCCAGACCCGCCACGGCAATCCGCTGCATGCGCTGAAGGACAAACGTGTGTTGCTGCTGGCGCTGTTCTATCTGCCGGTGACCCTGAGCATCTACGGTCTCGGTTTGTGGTTGCCGACGTTGATCAAGCAATTCGGTGGCACTGACCTGGTGACCGGGTTCGTGTCGTCGGTGCCGTACATCTTCGGGATCATCGGTTTGCTGATTATTCCGCGCAGCTCAGACCGCTTGAATGATCGCTACGGTCATCTGGCGGTGCTGTATGTGTTGGGCGCCATCGGTCTGTTCCTCAGCGCCTGGCTGACCGTGCCGGTGCTGCAATTGGCGGCGCTGTGCCTGGTGGCGTTCGCGCTGTTTTCCTGCACCGCAGTGTTCTGGACCTTGCCGGGTCGCTTCTTCGCCGGCGCCAGTGCGGCGGCGGGGATCGCGTTGATTAACTCGGTGGGCAACCTCGGCGGCTACATCGGTCCGTTCGTGATCGGCGCGCTGAAGGAATACACCGGCAACCTGGCGTCGGGGTTGTACTTCCTGTCTTGCGTGATGGTGTTCGGCCTGGTGCTGACGGGTGTGGTTTATCGCCTGCTGGAGCGTAAACACGTGCTGCCGGCCGATGAATTTGCGGCCAGTGCGCGTGGGGCGACCTGTATCTGACACGAAGTAGGCAATCACCACCGACCCTGTGGGAGCGGCGGTGCGACGATTCGACTTGCCCGCGATAGCAATCTGCCTGGCACATCAATGGTGAATGTGCCGCCGTCATCGCGGGCAAGCCCGCTCCCACAGGACCCTGCGTTGTTTTGAAGTTTTGCGTTAACAGGAGAAAATCATGCGTTTAGTTCAGTTCGAATTGAGTAACGGCGAGCGCCGTGTCGGCGTGGTCGAGGATGGCCTGGTGCGCGAAGTGCAGGATGCGCGCTCGGTGCGGGATCTGGCGCTGGCGGCGATCGAGGCGGGCGTCAATCTTGAACAACAGGTCCAAACTTTGGGGCTGGGCATCAGCCACGACTATTCAGCGCTGCTGGCCAATCTGCAAATCCTCCCACCGCTGGATCACCCGGACCCGGCGCACATGCTGGTCAGCGGCACCGGCCTGACCCATCTGGGCAGCGCTTCGGCCCGGGACAAAATGCATCAGCAGGCCGGCGACGAAACCGCCATGACCGACACCATGCGCATCTTCAAGTGGGGCGTGGAGGGCGGTAAACCTGCGACCGGCCAGGCCGGCGTGCAACCAGAATGGTTCTACAAGGGCGACGGCAGCATCGTCGTGCGACCGGGTAAGCCGTTTCCGCTGCCGCCCTTTGCCGAAGATGCGGGGGAGGAGCCGGAGCTTAGCGGCCTCTATGTCATCGGCCACGATGGCAAACCGTATCGCCTCGGTTTCGCGGTGGGCAACGAGTTCTCCGATCATGTGATGGAGCGCAAGAATTACCTTTACCTCGCCCATTCGAAATTGCGCAGTTGCAGTTATGGCCCGGAGCTTCGGGTCGGTGAATTGCCGCAACACCTGGCAGGCACCAGCCGCATCCTGCGCGACGGCGAAGTGCTGTGGCAGAACGAATTCCTCAGTGGCGAAGCCAACATGTGCCACAGCCTGGAAAACCTCGAATACCACCATTTCAAATACAGCCAGTTCCTGCGCCCCGGCGACGTGCACATTCACTTCTTCGGCACCGCAACCCTGTCTTTCGCTGACGGTATCCGCACCCAACCGGGCGATGTGTTCGAGATCAGCCAAGCCGAGTTCGGCGCGCCCTTGATCAATGGCATTGAGCCCGTTGAAGCGGCGTTCGAACCCGGCACCGTCGGCACACTTTAAGGAGACACCCATGACCCGGATTCTTGGTCACAACTACATTGGCGGTCAGCGCAGCGCTACCGGCATCGTCAAACTCCAGAGCGTTGACGCCAGCACTGGCGAGGCTTTGCCCCACGATTTCTATCAGGCCACCCTTGCAGAAGTCGACGCCGCCGCGAAGGCTGCTGCCGCTGCTTATCCGGCCTATCGCAGCTTGAGCGCCGAACGACGTGCGCAATTCCTCGATGCGATTGCCGATGAGCTGGACGCGCTGGGCGATGACTTTGTCGCCGTGGTCTGCCGCGAAACCGCGTTGCCGGCTGGCCGTATTCAAGGTGAGCGTGGTCGCACCAGCGGCCAGATGCGTCTGTTTGCCAAGGTGCTGCGGCGTGGTGATTTCTATGGCGCGCGGATTGATCGCGCGCTGCCTGAACGTACGCCATTGCCACGTCCCGACCTGCGTCAGTACCGCATTGGTCTTGGGCCGGTCGCGGTGTTTGGCGCGAGTAACTTTCCGTTGGCGTTTTCCACGGCGGGCGGCGACACCGCTTCGGCCTTGGCCGCCGGTTGCCCGGTGGTGTTCAAGGCCCACAGTGGCCATATGGCAACCGCCGAATGGGTGGCCGACGCCGTGATCCGCGCCGCCGGGAAAACCGCCATGCCCGCCGGTGTGTTCAACATGATCTACGGCGGCGGGGTGGGTGAGGCGCTGGTCAAGCACCCGGCAATTCAGGCGGTCGGTTTTACCGGCTCACTGAAAGGTGGTCGTGCGCTGTGCGACATGGCCGCGGCACGGGCGCAGCCGATTCCGGTGTTTGCCGAGATGTCGAGCATCAACCCGGTGATCGTGTTGCCGCAGGCGCTGGAAACTCGTGCTGAAAGCGTCGCCCGTGACCTCACGGCTTCGGTGGTGCAGGGTTGTGGGCAGTTCTGTACCAATCCGGGGTTGGTGATCGGTATTCGTTCGCCGCAGTTCAGCGCGTTCGTGCAGCAGGTGGCGGGGCTGATTGGCGATCAACCGGCGCAAACCATGCTCAATGCCGGCACGTTGAGCAGCTACGGCAAAGGCCTGCAGAAACTTCTCGCGCATCCGAAAATCGAGCATTTGGCCGGCAACCCGCAACAAGGCAATCAGGCACAGCCGCAACTGTTCAAGGCCGATGTCAGCCTGTTGATTGATGGCGATGAAGTGCTACAAGAGGAAGTATTCGGTCCGACCACGGTGTTCGTCGAAGTGGCGGATCAGGCGCAACTCAGTGCCGCGTTGAACGGTTTGCATGGGCAGCTGACGGCAACGATCATCGGTGAGCCGGCGGACTTCGAACAGTTCGGTGAGCTGACGGCATTGCTGGAGCAGAAGGTCGGGCGGATCCTGCTCAACGGCTATCCGACTGGCGTGGAAGTCTGCGACTCGATGGTTCATGGGGGGCCGTATCCGGCGACTTCCGATGCGCGCGGCACGTCGGTGGGCACCCTGGCCATCGACCGTTTCCTGCGCCCGGTGTGCTTCCAGAACTACCCCGACAGCCTGCTGCCGGAAGCGCTGAAGAATGGCAATCCGTTGCGCATTCAGCGCCTGGTCGATGGCAAGCCATCGCGCGACGCTCTCTGACGGCCCTCAACTGATGGGGTCGGTCCCCTGTAACTGATCGTTCCCACGCTCTGCGTGGGAATGCAGCCGGTGACGCTCCGCGTCACATCAACAGCCGAACGCAGAGCGTCCGTTGAGGCATTCCCACGCGAAGCGTGGGAACGATCATTGCGGCGTGTTGAGCTATCATTGCCACTTTCCCATTCAAAGATTGACTGCCATGACTGCCGTAAACGATACCTTGCTCAACGCCCTCGAACACTGCGACATGCTGGAGATCGACGGGCTGCACGCGTTCGACTTCTCTCTCGATGAAGACGATAACCTGCACATCGAATGCATGGACGGTCGGGCGCTCAAGCGCTGGGAGTTCAGCATGGCCCAGATCGCGGCGGCGACTTTTGATCCCGACTTGAAGAGCTGGATCATCACCGGTGATTCCGGTAAACACCGACTGGTGCCCATGGAAGCGTTCGGCGGTCAGGATGACGAGGACGAAACGAATGAGGATGCGTAACTTCTGGCCACTGTTGATCGCCGGCAGCGTCGGCGCAATGGGCGCGCAAGCGGCCCCGGTCGACGGTTACGAATTACTGGTGGGCTCCTACACCGCCGGCCAGAGCCAGGGGATTTATCGCCTGAGTTTCGACAGTCGCACCGGGCAGATCGATGCCAAGCCCCTGCAAGTGGTGAAGAGCGCCAACCCGTCCTGGCTCGCCGTGTCCAAGGATCAACAGCGCCTGTTCGCGGTCAACGAAAACGGCCCGGGTCAGGCCGATCCGGTAGGGCGTGTCAGCAGTTATGCGATTGATCCAAAGACCTATGAGTTGAGCCTGATCAGTCAGGTGCAAACCTTGGGCAACGAGCCGACGCACTCGAGCGTCAGCGGTGATGCCAGTCACCTGTTTGTCAGCAACTACTCGGTGGCTGAAGATCCGGGCGGCACCCTGGCAGTATTGCCGGTGGGCCCCGATGGCAAGCTGAAACCCGTCGTGCAGATGAGCAGTCATCCGTCCAGCCGGGTCAATCCTGAGCGGCAGAAGTCGGCGCACGTGCATTCGGTGGTTTCATCGCCGGATGGCCAATATGTGTTTTCCAACGACTTAGGAGCGGACAAGATCTTCGTCTATCGCTTCGATCCCAAGGCCAATCCGGAACTGCCGCTGACCGCCGCCAAACCCGCGTCCGTCCCGTTGCCACCCGGCAGCGGGCCGCGACACTTGCTGTTCAGCGCCGACGGCAAGCACGCCTGGCTGACCCTGGAAATGAGCGCACAGGTGGCGGTGTTCGACCATCAGGACGGCAAACTCGTGCAAACGCAGTTGGTCGATCTGGCGGCGGGTCTGCCGACATCGGGCAAGGCTGCGGCTGCGCTTCACGCCTCGGCTGACGGCAAGTTTCTTTACGTCAGCAACCGTGGCACCACCAATCAGTTGCTGGTGTTCGCCATCGACCCGGCGACCGGCCACCTCAAGGAGCTTCAGCGCCGCTCCGTGGACGGTGATCACCCGCGTGAGTTCAGCCTCGATCCGAGTGGCAAGTTTGTGCTGATTGCCAACCAGAAGAGCAACCAGATTGTCGTCGTCGAGCGCGATGCCAAGACCGGTCTGTTGGGTAAAACCGTGCAGAAATTGCCGATGGATGCCCCCAGCGATCTCAAGTTTCTGGTGCGTCAATAAACCGCAGGCCCCGGTTGATGGGGCCTGCAACCTTCTATTAATGAGACTGATATCGGCTAATGCTACAAAGCATTTCAAGGCGCCGACCCTCGGGAGTTAAGTTTGCTTCACGGCCCCACCGGGCAAGCAAGCCAACTGAATCGAGGAACACCGCCATGAACTTCAATCTCTTCTCCGTGATCGCCGCTTCCGCTATCTCCGCCACGGTTGCATTGCCCGCCAATGCCAACGCTGAAATCAGCGACAAAAAATCCCACACCCAAAGCTACACCCCGAAATACCTGCAACAGAGCGCCAACTTCTACGCCGCGCTGGATCACAAAACCCAACACTGAAATGTAAGCCCTGCACCCTTTATGCAGGAGCGAAGTCACTTGCCGATCGAGCTGTAAGGCATCGAAAGGCGCCGAAGTGATGTCGCTCCTGCATAACGCGTTTACGACAGCATCATATTGCTATCAATGTATTGCTTGATATCACATGGCCATGAGTTTAAATTTGACGCTGATTTTTTGACTCCTTCCCCAATAAGGATCGACAGCATGGCGATGCGTCTGGCAGTGGTTCTCCTGTTTCTCTATTCCACCCCGATTCTGTCGGCTGCCCAGCCCGTTTCAAACGAGCCGGAGGCGGCCCGCGAGCGCTTGATGAGCTTTATCGAGGACTGAAACACGCTGGGTACATGATCAATAAAACTGATAGCTACTATGCGTAAAGGTCGCTAGTTATCTTCTGTTTTTTGATCGATTCTGTGGGCACTGAAACATGCCCACGGAGAACACCATGGCCAGCGCAATCATCACTTCTGCCAAATACGGCGCCTACCTGGCCATCGGTCTTTACGTGGCCATGGTGTTGGTCGTCAGCCTTTCGGCTCAATCGCAACAAAGCCTTCAAGCACCGATCCAGGTCGCTTATCCCGCCGTTCAATTCGAACACCGCGCTCAAAACGTAAGTGTCGATCACGCCGACGTGGCCGGAGTGGTGGGGGCATGAAAGGACGCAAACTCTGGGTCATCGCCTTCCTGGCGTTCATGACCAATGGCGCTTCTTTATTGGGGATCGGGCAGGGCTCGGCGGGGTCGGTGGCACGGGCCATCGAATGCAACCACAACATCGCCCACAATATTCAGACGGCCAAGGCGTTGGGGTTGCTGGTGGGCAATCCGCCGATCAAATCCAATGGCGAATTTTTCGGGCCATTCCAAGTGGATTGCTCGGCGTTGGGGATGTGCTCGGTATTGGCATAATCCCCCTACGGGGATCGAGTTTTCACCATGACTGATGTGAACAGCTCTGACTCGATGAAGCGCTGTAACCAAACCTGCAATCGCCCATAAGGCGTCTGACCGAACCACTCGCGATCCACGTGGGCGAATTGCCTCACGAACGGCATCAGGGCGATATCCGCCAGGCTCGGATGCCCGGCCAGCAGGTAGTCACGCCCCTCCAGCAATTCATTCAGCTTGCGCAAAAACACTTCGCCCTCGGCGCGATAAAACGTCATCGGCTGCTCGGGATATCGTTCAGCGTACTTGTAGCGATTCAGGTGCGCCTTGAACACCTGATCGTTTTCTTCGATCAACGCGGCGCAGTGTTGCTGTCCTTGAGGATCATCCTTGAGCAACCAGTCCTGTGGATCGTTCTGCGCCAATGCCCAGCGCATGATCTCCAGGCTCTCATCGATCACCCGGCCGTCCACACTTAGCACCGGCACCGTGCCTTTGCTCGACAGCGCGAGCATTTCGGCAGGTTTGGCCTTGAGGCTGACCTCGACGATATTCACCTCAACCCCCGAATAGCGCAGCGCCATGCGTGCGCGCATGGCGTAGGGGCAGCGGCGGAACGAATACAGCGTGTTCATTTCACCTCCAGCGTACTCAGGCCATTGCCTTGGCGGTGGACCTGAATCTGTACCGGAATCCGTTCATGCATTTCCTGCACGTGGGAAATCACCGCGACCTTGCGGCCCTGCGCTTGCAAACCATCGAGGGCGTCCATGGCCAGTTGCAGGGATTCCGGATCGAGACTGCCGAAGCCTTCGTCGATAAACAGCGATTCGATTTTCAGCGTGCTCGACGCCATCGACGCCAAACCGAGCGCCAACGCCAGCGACACCAGGAACGTCTCGCCGCCGGACAGCGAATGCACCGAGCGCAGTTCATCGCCCATTTCCGTGTCCATCACCAATAACCCGAGCATGCTGCCGCCACGTTTCAGGCGATAACGCCGCACCAGTTGCCGCAACTGGACGTTGGCGTGATGCACCAGCAAATCGAGGTTGTAGGCCTGGGCGATTTTGCGGAAGGTGTCGCCGGTGGCCGAACCGATCAGCGCATTCAACCGCGCCCAGCGCTGATACTCGGTGTAGGCGTCGGCGATCTGTTGCGCCAGCGCCTGATTGGCGTTCTGCCGACGCTGATCCTCGGCCTGTTCGGCACGCAATTCGGCGCAGTGGTGCTCGCTGGCTGCGAACAGGTTTTGCAGCTCTGCCAGCGTCGTGGCCAGTTGTTCGGCATCGAGATTGCCGTTGTGCTGCGCCTGATGAACGAGCAGACGCTGATCGCGCTCTTGCAACAGCACCTTGGCTTGCTCGATGGCTTTTTCGCTCTGCTGCAATCGTTGACGCAGTTCGCTGACCTGTTGGTCGTCGACGTCCAACAGCTCTTCCAGTCCACCGTCGTCCAGCTCTGGATGCTGCGAGCGCCAGTCGGCGATCTTGGCGCTCAGCTCGCGATCTTCGGTTTCCAGGGCCTGCGAACGTTCTTGCTGAGCCTTGAGTTCGGCGGCCAGTTGCACCAAGCGCGTGCGTACGGTTTGCAATTGCTGATTGGCCGTTGCTTCGGCACTACGCGCCTGCTCTACGGCCTGATCCAGTTGCTGCTGCCACTGTTCGGCGCTGGCATGTTCGCCCAGCAGTTGCGTCAGTTTTTCCTGGCAAGCCTGTTGCTGCCCGGCCAGCGCCGCGAACTGCTGTTGCGCCGCGTCCAGTTGCAGAATGCGGGTCTGCTGTTGGTACTGTTCTTTGTCCAGCGTCTGCTGGCGTTGTTGCTGTTCGCCGAGTTCATCGCGCTGCTGGTCGAGCTGTTCCAGGCGCTGGGCGATCTGCCGGTCGAGCTGCATGAAGGTCGCGGCGGGTTCGTTGCGCAAGGCCTCCAGCGTGTCGGCCGGGAGCAGGGGGCTGAACGCCTTCAGTTCTTCGTCCAGACGTTGGCGATCGCTGCTCAACTCGCGTTGCTGGTTGAGCAGGTGCTGTGTTGCTTGCTGACTCGCCGCTTCGGCGCTGCGCAGTTGTTGCGCAAGGCGCGCGGCATCCTGTTGCAGGGTGAGCAAGGCAGTTTGCCGTTGTTCGTCCTGGGTGATGCTCTGGTTCAACTGGCTGCTTTGTTGGGTCAGCCAGGTATCGCGTTTGCTTGCGTCCTGGTCCAACAGTTGAGCGGACAGTGGGTGCGCTTCCAGGCTCGGCGTCAGGCCTTGTTGCTGACTCGCGAGTTGTTCTTGCTGTTGCAGCAGTTCTTTTTGCTGGGCAATCAAACCGCCCACTTCGGCGCGCAAATCGGTGAGTTTTTCCTTGAGCAGGTCCACCGCTTTTTGAGCGTTGGCCTGTTCGCTTTCATCATGCCGGCCGAGGCTTTGCAGCAGAGCTTCGGGCTGATGATAAGGATGGTCCGGGCTACCACAAACCGGGCACGGCTGATCGTCCTGCAACTGTGCGCGCAATTCTTCGACGCTGGCACTGCGCGCCAGACGCTGACGCTCCAGCAGTTCGCGGGTGACGGTCAGGGTCTGTTCGGCGACGCTCAGTTCGGCCTTGGTCTTCACCCCGTCCTGAGTCAAACGATCGCGGTCTTGCTGAGCGGCGAGTTGCCGCTGCTGAAGCTCGGCGCCGCGCTTGTCCAGTTCCTGCTGGCTGGCCCACAGTCGCGTCAGCTCTTCAAAGGCTCGCAGTTGCTTGCGGTTGTCTTGCAGCAGATTGCCGAGAATCTGAATCTGCTCGGCCACCGCTTCAGGCTCGGCGCCGGCCTCTTTGTACAGCACCTCAAGGCTCTGGCGCTGGGTGGCCAGTTCCTCGGCGGCGCGGGCGGCGCTTTGCTCCAGGGCGGCCAGTTCGGCCTGGCCCTTGTTCAGGCGATTACCGATCAGCATCAATTGTTGCAGGCGATCACGGTAGGCGTTCCAGGCATCGCTCAACGGCGCCAGATGGGTGCTCTGCTCAAGCTCCACGGCAATCCGCTGCAACCGTTCGGCGACCTGTTTTTGTTGGTCGAGCAAACCCTGAATCGTGCCCTGACCCTGAATGCAGGCCTGTTCCGCCTGCTGCTTGAGGTCGGCACTGAGGCTGGCGTCCTTGACCAGGCGGGCGAGGGTGCTTTGCTCTTCGAAGGCTTGGCGCAGCAGTGGCGCGCTGGAGGTGTGTTGGCTTTGCGCTTGGGTCAACGCCGTTTGGGCGGTGCTCAGGCTCTGTTCGAGTTGAGTCTGTCGCTCGGTCAGCTCGCTTTGCTGTTGCGTGTGCTGCTGAATCTGCGCCGCCAGAGGCGTGAGTTGGGCGGTGAGTTCGGTCTTGCGCGCGAACTGATGCCGTTGCGGGGCCAGTTGCTCCAGACGGGTGAGCTTCAAGCGCTCACCGGCTAGGCTGTTCCAGTGTTGCTGGGCGGAGTGCAGTTGCTCGGTGGCGCTTTGTTGCGCGTCTTGCAACTGGTGCAGGTCCTTGAGCCAGGTGTGTTGCAGCTCCAGCTGTTTGAGCTGCGCTTGCTGGGTCTTGAGTTGCTGCTGAGCGTCGTTGAAGCGCTCATCGAGTTCGGCCCGGGCTTCCGGCGACAGCGGCGTGACCCCGGTGGCCTGGTCCTGCAACAACTTGTGGGCTTCGCGAGCTTCTTTGGTCTTGTCAAAAGCGCGACGACCGAGACGGGTATAGAGCGCGGTATCGGTGAGCTTTTCCAGCAGTTCGCTGCGGTCGTTATCATCAGCCTTGAGGAAGGCGCTGAACTCGCTCTGAGCCAGCATGACGGCGCGGGTGAACTGTTCGAAGTTCAGGCCCAGCGCGGCTTCGAGCTGAGCTTTGTATTCGCCTTTCTGGCTGGCCAGCAGTTGATCCTGATCGATGTCACGCAGGCTCTGGCGGCTGGCTTGCAGCTTGCCACCGGCCTTTTCCCGAGCGCGATTAGCCTCCCAGCGAGCGCGATAGCGGCGACCGTCGATACCGACGAAATCGACTTCGGCATAACCTTCACCGGTGCCACGCCGCAGCAGTGTGCGCGGGTCGCCGGTGCCGATTTCACCATCGGCGTCCGGGACCTTGGCATCGCGGCCGGTGTTGTTCAGGCGCGGCACGGCGCCAAACAGCGCTAGGCACAGGGCGTCGAGCAGGGTGCTTTTGCCAGCGCCGGTCGGCCCGGTAATTGCGAACAGGCCGGCACTGGCCAAGGGCTCCGCAGTGAAGTCGATTTCAAACGGCCCGGCCAGCGAGGCGAGGTTTTTCAGGCGGATCGCGAGAATTTTCATGGCTGTTCGCTCTCCATCTGCACGTCTTGCAACAGCTCGGCGAAGTCCTTGAGCGTTTGCTCGTCGACCTCGCTGCCGTAATTGTCCTGCCACGCTCGGCTGAACAGTTCCTGGGGCGAAAGTTGATCCAGTTCGATCAAGGTTGTGTTGTCATCGATGCCCTCGCGGCTGCCATTGCCGGCGTACTCGGCAGCGATCCGCACCAACCGCACGGCTTTGCCTTGCAGGGCGGTTTCCACTTGATGGCGCAGGTCCGGTTGCGGCTCGTCGAGACGGACCCGCACTTCCAGCCACGGCTGACGCTGGATATCGGCGAGCAGGTCAATGTTGGGCAGGTCGGCCAGTTGCAGCAGGATCTCCGCCAACGGCGCGCAGCCGAGGCGTTGCAAGTGGACGGAACGCGGAATCAGGCGCGGTTCGACGCTGACCAATGTTTCGCCATCGAGCTGAATGTCGAGAATCTGATGCTGGTAATTGATCTCGGAGAACGACAAGGGAATCGGCGAGCCGCAATAGCGGATGCGCTCTTCACCATTGACCTTCTGCGGCTTGTGCAAATGCCCGAGGGCGACATAGCTGATGCTCGGCCCGAACAGACTGGCGGGCAGGGCTTCGGCGTTGCCGATGATCAGGCTGCGTTCGGAATCTTCCGAAACCGAACCGCCAGCCATGTGCGCATGGCTGATGGCGATCAGCGCCTGGCCCGGCTTGCGCTTGGCGTTGGCCGCTTCGATCAGCCATTCATGAACCTGGCCGATGCCGCGCAAGTAGTTATCGCCCAAATGCGCACCGGTCACTTCGGCGGGGCGCAGGAACGGCAGCGCCAGACACCAGGCGGCAATTTCGCCGCTGGCATCAGGCAACGGCAGCAACAGGCGTTCGGCATCCAGTTGACCGTCATCGAGCCACAGCACGCGACCGAGGGCGTGAGTACGCAAGCGCCGCATCAGCGGCGCGGGCAGTTCGATTCGCGAGCCGGAGTCATGGTTGCCGGCGATCATCACGATGGTCAGCAAGGGTTGCTGCTCATGGGCGCTGACGATGAAATCGTAGAGGCGTTCCTGGGCTTTGACCGGTGGGTTGACCGTGTCAAAGATATCGCCGGCGATCAGCAGCACATCGGGCTGATCCAGTTTCAGCTGACGCAGCAGCCAGTCAAGAAAGCAGGCGTGCTCGAAATCGCGCTCCTGGCCGTGCAGGTTCTGCCCAAGGTGCCAGTCGGAGGTGTGAAACAGACGCAAGGCGTACTCCGTAGGAAATAAGGTAATGGCCGCGAGGAAAATGGTGGCGGCTAAAGAGGGGAGAGTTTACTGGCAAATGTGCAAAGGAACACGGGTTTGGGGGATGTCGAAGCTTTGGAGAGGAACACGGTCCCTGTAGGAGCGGGCAAGCCTCGCTCCTACAGGGGATTGGTGTGCCTCGGCAGGAGGCTGCAATCTTTTGATTCTATTTGGGATAAAGCGGCGGCAACCCAGTATCGCCGACCAGATCCTGAACCCCTTCGGCCGTCGGGATCGCACGAATCGCGCGCCAGAGATCTTCGCCCTGCCAGTACTGGCCGGTTTCGCTGTACAGCGCGCCGTTCAGGCCGTCCAGCGCATCCGACAGCGGCACAAAACGCGCCGCCATGTCGGCCAGGGTTTCCGGTTGTTGCCGGGCCCAGGCGTCGAGGGCCTGGCGGGTGGCGTGGGTGTCGTTGGCCTGGCAGGCGCGTTTGAGGTCGTCGAGCAGGGTGCGTGGGCTCGGGCCGGTTTGCGCGGCACGCAGGATTGCCGGTTGCGAGCGGGCGCGCCACCACAGGCCGAAGCCCAGCAGGGTAGTGCAGGCCAGGATCACGGTGCTGAGTTTCCACCACCAGGCAGCTTCGTTGCTGGCGCCGGAGATTGCCTGCGCGCTGCCCGCCGGGCTATCGACGATCAGGCTCGGATTGCTCGCCACTTGCAGTGTGCGGGCGGGCAGGCTGCTGTGTTCCAGGTGATCCTCGAAGGTGTTCCACCAGACCACTTCAACGCTCGGCAGGTCAATGGCGCCGGTGCGGGTTGGCACCAGGGCTTCACGGTCCTCGCGACTGCCGATCAAGCCGCGTTCGCTGCTCTGGTTGCCCAGCACCGGTTGATCCGGGTAGCGCCGCAGGCCGTTGATCTCTGTGGCGGGCAAGGGGGGCAGTTGGGAGCTGGCGAGGCCTTCGGCGTTCAGGGTCAGGCTGCGGGTCAGCGAGTAGCCGACCTGCGCATGATCCGGTTCCGGGCTCCAGCTTTCGCTCAGGGTCAGGCTGCGGGCCGGCAGCCAGGGCACATCGGCTGGATACGTGCCGGGTTTGGCCTTGACCGTCAGCGGGATCTCGGCGGATTTGACGCGCATCTGCTTGCCCGGTTTTGGCCCTTGGGGTGTTGCGTCCTGGGACGGTCGGGTATCGACTGGCGTGGCACTGAACATCTGCGCCGGAATAACCAGTTCACCGCTGCGCTGCGGGTAGATTGCGTAGCGCATTTCGATCACGCCATGGCGCAATCCGTTGATGACTTTTTCGTAGGTGCGCGGCTCGCCCAGCTGTTCGATGCGCGCATCGGGAATTTGCAACGGGGTCAGGCTGCTGTCGTCGTACAGCGACACCGAATGGTAGATGCGCAAGGTCAGGATCGCCTGAGCCTGCACGTAGACGCTGTTCTGGTCGAGGCTGGCCTCGATGAACACCGGCGCCAGTGCGTTGCTGCTGTCCTGGGTTTCGCTTTCGATCACCTGCACGGTAATCGGCTGGCTCTGGACGTCGCCCAGTTGCAGCGATGGAATCACCACGCTGCCATTTTGCCGGGGCAGCAGGGTGATGATCCAGCGGGTGGTTGCCTGAGTGTTGCCGTTGAGGGTGTTCAGTTGGTTGACCTGACGGGTGCCGCGCACTTCGAACAGCGGCTCCAGCGGGGTCAGGTCGGGTTTGCCGAACTGGGTCACGTCGCTGGTTTCCAGGGTCAGTTCGACCGTCTCGCCGGAATTCAGGCGGCTGCGATCGACGCTGGCGACCAGCTCCGCAGCCTGGGCCTGAACGGTGCAGAGCAACAGGGCTGGCAACAATGCGAACAAAAAGGCGGTGAAGCGGGTCATCGAGTTTTTTCCTGATCCTGATGTTGTTGCTGTTCGTACCAGAATTTGCGTCTGAGCAGTTCGCCGGGGTCATCCGGGATCTTGCGCAGCCATTGCTCCAGCGCCTGGCGCTGTTCGCCTTCAATCATGTCGCTGGCCGGGCGCCGGGGTGGCGTGGTGCTTTGCTCATCGCCCAACTCGCTGCCCGGGACTTCATTGGCGCCCGGTTGCGGTGGCGTCGTGGGCGGCTGCTCGGCGTCCGGTGTGGTTTGCTCGGCGTCGGCTTTCGGCTCGCCATTGCTTGGTTGGGTGGCGCTGCCCGGCGGAGGTTCCTGGGTGATGGTTTCGGGTTTGCCGTCGGCGGTTTTGTCCGGCTCGACGGGTGGCGCTGAGGTTTTCTGCTTGAGCAGGCTTTCCACCAGTGCCTTGTTGGTCAGGGCCGGACGCAGATCCGGTTGACGTTCCAGCGCTTGATCGTAAGCATCCAGCGCCGCTTCCAGCTCACCGCTTTTGGCCAAGGCGTTACCCCGATTGTAGTGGGCGTGGGCGTCGGTGCCTTGGGCAAACCGCTGGGCGGCGCCACTGTAGTCACCGGCTTCATAGAGCGCCACACCTTGCCACTGCGGATCTTCGAAATGCTGCGCGGCCTCGGCCGGGCGCTTTTGTTTGAGCAAATGCAGGCCCTGCTGATCGGGACGCAGCCACAAGTCTTCGAAGTCGAAGGCGTAACTCGGTTGCGGCAGCATGAACAGCAGCGGCAGGCAGAACAGCCAACCCCGGCGCCCGGCACAGGCGGCCAGCAATAACAGTGGCAGCAGCAGCCAGTATCCCTGATCGGCCCAAGTGTCGAGGCGCAATGTCTGGCCGTCGTTGCGCAGATCCCGTGGGCCGTCGAGCAGGCCAAGGCCGCGCAGGTCGGCATCGTCCAGACGCGCCTGGCGATAACGTCCGCCCAGGCCGTTGGCAAAGGCTTTAAGGCTGGGGCCGTCCAGACGGGGCACCAGAATTGCGCCCAGGTCATCCTTGAGGAAACTGCCGTCGTCCTGCGCGACCGGCGCACCTTCGGCGGTGCCGATACCGAGCATCAGAAATGGCGTGGACTTGTCGTCCAGCGCCTGGCGAATCCCTTGGCGTTCCTGTTCCGTCAGCGACGAACCGATCAGCAGGATCCGACCCTGGCCGAGGGCGCCCTGATCCAGCAGCGCAAGGGCCTTGACCACCGCCAGATCGGCACGATGACCGGCCAGGGGCATCAGCGACGGCTTGAGTGCATCCACCAGATTGCGGCTGGTCGACAGGTCATCCGACAGCGGCACCAAGGTGTGGGCGCTGCCGGCGTAGACGATGATTGCGGTCTGGGCGTCGCTGCGGTTTTGCAGCAGGTCTAACAGTTTGCGCCGGGCTTGTTCCAGCCTGTTCGGCGCACTATCGGTGGCGAGCATTTCCGGGGTCAGCTCAAGCAACACCACCAGCGGGTCGGCGGGTTTCTGGCTGGTTTGTTCGACGCGCTGCCAGCTCGGCCCCAGCAGGGCCAGTACGGTCAGCACCCAAGCCAGGCCAAGGGCGACCCATGGCAGTTTGCTCTCGCGACCGCTGCCACCACTGAGCAGCGCGGCATGGAAGGCCGGCGGCAGAATCATTTGCCAGCGGCCGGCACGTTTCTGCCGGTGCCAGAGTTGCCAGAGCAACCAGCCCAGCAACGGCAACAACAGCAGCCACCAAGGGCGGAACCAGTGCGGCCAGAGCGCAATCATCGGCGCCTCCGCAGACGCAGGCGTTTAAGCCGCTGACGCCAGTCGGGCAGTTGCGTTTGCAAAAACAGCTTCTTGGTAAACAGCCGTCGCAACGGGTTATCCGGCCAGCGCTCGCGAATCACCAGCAGCATGCTCAACAACAGCGCCATTGCCAGAGGCCAGTGATACAACGCCTGGGCCGGGCGGGCCTGAGTGGGTTGCTGGGTGACCGGTTCCAGTTTGTCGAGCATGCGCTTGATCGCCTGCAATTCCTCGCCGTCGCGGGCGCGGAAATACTGGCCGCCAGTGGCTTGAGCGATGGCTTTCAAGGCCGGCTCATCGAGGTCCAGGCTCGGGTTGATGCCCAGGAATCCCAAGGTACCGCCTTGTTCCGGATCGGCGCCGATACCGATCGGGTAGATTTTCACGCCTTCGTTGGCCGCCAGTCGTGCGGCGGTCAGCGGGTCAATCTCGCCGCCGTTGTTGGCGCCATCGGTGACCAGAATCAGCACACGGCTTTGTGCCGGACGTTGGCGCAGGCGTTTGAGGGCCAGGCCGATGGCATCGCCGATGGCGGTGTTCTTGCCGGCGATACCGATCCGCGCTTCGTCGAGCCACACGCGCACGGTGTGCCGGTCGAAGGTCAGCGGCGCTTGCAGATAGGCCTGACTGCCGAACAGGATCAACCCGACCCGGTCGCCGTCGCGACTTTCGAGAAAATCACCGAGCAAATGCTGCACCAGCGACAGTCGGCTGACCTCTTCGTCCTGCCACCGCATGTCGGGGAAATCCATGGAGCCGGACACGTCCACCGCCACCAGCAGATCGCGGCCACTGGCGGCAACCGGGAGGGGTTCACCGAGCCACTGCGGGCGTGCGGCGGCGATCAGCAGTAACAGCCATAACAAAATGAACGGTGCTTGCTGGCGCCACGCCGGCAGATTCGCCCGGGCGCGGCGGCGAACGAGGCCTTCGAGGTCGCTGAGGAAGCTGACGTTGAGCGCCGGTTCGCCGCTGTCGGCCACCGGCAGCAGTACCCGCATCAGCCAGGGCAGTGGCAGCAGGGCGAAGATCCACGGCCAGGCGAACTCAAACATGTTTGCGAATCCAGGTGTCGACAGCTTGAGTCAGGCCAGCGATGGCCTTGTCGTCGAGTTTGCATTCGGGTTTGTAGGCGCCTTCCACCAGTACCATCCAGCGTGTAAGGCCGGCGGCCGGGCAGCGGTTATCAAGGAACGCCAGCCACTTGCGCCCGTTAAGGGTGTGGCTCTGGCTGTAGGGGTAATGGTTGCGGCACAGGCGTTTGAGCAAGCCATTGAGTTGTTGCAACCAGGCGCCGGCCGGGGCGCCGTCGTAGGGTTTGGGCATCAGGGCGAGTTCGGCCAGGGCAGCGAGACGCACCGGGTCCAGCGGTTGTTCGGCGCGCACGATAGGGCGCTTGTTCGGGATGAAACGCCGTAACTGCCACAGGCCGAAACCGATCAATGGCAGCAATAACAGCAGCAGCCACCAGCCCGGTGCTGGCGGCCAGAAGCCGATCGGTGGCGGGGAAATCAGCGGTTGCAGTTGATCGAGGCTGCTCATCGACTTTTCCCCGGACGTTGCGGGTTCAGGTATTCGCGCAGTTGCTCGACCATTTCGCTTTGGGTGCTCAACGGCATCAGCAATACCCGCAACTTCTGCGCCAGCAGTTCCCAGCGAGCGATACGCGCTTCCGCTTGTGCGCGATAGGCCTGGCGCAAGTCGAAATTCAACGTGTCGAGTTCCAGCTGCGCGCCCCGTTCCGCGAAGCGTAAAAGCCCAGCAGCGGGCAGGGCGTGATCCAGCGGATCGGACACCGGCAGCAGCAACAGGTCGCAATGGCGTGACAACAGGCTCAACTGTTGCTCGGCACCGTCCGACAAGGCCCGTTCGTCGCAGATCACGATCACCAGACTGCCGGGGCGCAATACTTCTCGGGCGCGGCGCAGGGCAATACCGAAGGCGTCGCGGTCCGGCTCGCGTTCGGTGTGCAGCGACTGATTGACCCGCACCAGGCGGTTGAGCAATTGCAGCAGGCTCTGTTTGCTGCGTCTCGGTTTGATTTCGTAGTGCTCGTCGTCGCCGAACACCAGCCCGCCGACCCGGTCGTTATGGCCCAGCGCGGCCCAGCCAATCAGGCTCGCTGCCTGGGCGGCAAGCACCGATTTGAACATCAGCCCGGAGCCGAAAAACAGCCGGCGGCTCTGCTCGACCATGATGAAAATCGGCCGCTCGCGTTCTTCGTGGAACAGCTTGGTGTGAGGCTCCTGGGTCCGGGCGGTGACGCGCCAGTCGATGCTTCGCACGTCATCACCGGCCTGATAGACCCGCACCTGATCGAAGTCCACCCCGCGCCCGCGCAGTTTGGAGTGGTGCAGGCCGATCAGCGGGCTGCGCTGGCTCGGCGTGGAGAACAGCTGCACTTCACGCACGCGATGGCGCATCTCGATCAGATCGGCGAGGCTGACACGGATGCCCGGTTCGGGCGGCAGGAGGGCGTTCATCGGGGTCAAGCGACGGCTACGACGTCGAGAATCCGCTGGACCACCCGGTCCTGGTCGATGCCAGCGGCTTCGGCTTCAAAGGAAAGAATGATGCGGTGGCGCAACACATCGAACAGCACCGCCTGAATGTCTTCCGGGCTGACAAAGTCGCGACCGGCGAGCCAGGCGTGAGCCCGGGCGCAACGGTCCAGGGCAATGGAGCCCCGGGGGCTGGCGCCGTAGGCGATCCATTCGGCCATTTCCGGGTCGAACTTGGCCGGGATGCGCGTGGCCATGACCAGTTGCACCAGGTATTCCTCCACGGCGTCGGCCATGTACAACCCGAGGATTTCCTTGCGCGCGGCGAAGATCGCCTGCTGGCTGACCCGGCGTTCGGGTTTGGTTTCGCCGTGCAGCGCTTCACCGCGGGCCTGTTGCAGAATCCGGCGTTCGACGGCGGCGTCGGGGAAGCCGATTTTCACGTGCATCAGGAAACGGTCGAGCTGGGCTTCGGGCAGCGGGTAAGTGCCTTCCTGCTCAATGGGGTTTTGCGTGGCCATGACCAGAAACAGCGGCGACAGGTCGTAGGTGCTGCGCCCGACGCTGACCTGGCGTTCGCCCATGGCTTCGAGCAGCGCCGATTGAACCTTGGCCGGGGCACGGTTGATTTCGTCCGCCAGCACCAGATTGTGGAAAATCGGGCCTTGCTGGAACACGAAGCTGCCGGTTTCCGGGCGATAGATTTCCGTGCCGGTGATGTCGGCCGGCAGCAGGTCGGGGGTGAACTGGATGCGATGGAACTGTGCTTCGATGCCTTCGGCGAGCTCTTTGATGGCCTTGGTCTTGGCCAGCCCCGGGGCGCCCTCGACCAGCATGTGGCCGTCGGCGAGCAAGGCGATGAGCAAGCGCTCGATGAGTTTTTCCTGGCCGAGAATCTGCGTTGAAAGAAAGGTTCGCAGCGCGAGCAGCGCTTCACGATGTTCCATCGATGACTGTTCCTGGAAAGGGTGAGCGAAGACGTTCGAATAACGCCAGGGCTGGGGGCGTTACTTTAATCCATCGCAGGGTGCGGCGACTAACGGCATTTTGTGCAAAGTGCGGATTAACGCTCGTTCCCACGCCTTACGACAGATCGTTCCCACGCTCTGCGTGGGAATGCATCACCGGGCGCTCTGCGTCCAGCTTTAAGTCGTGACGCAGAGCGTCACAGGCTGCATTCCTTTGCTGCGCGTGGGAATGATCAGTGCCCGGAACGGAGGAGTCAGCTCAGTTGGCTGATGTAGGTACCCGTCCCCTTGAGGATGTTCTGCAAGGTTTCTTCCACCTCTGCCAGGTCCTGCGCATCGGTGCTGTGCAGGATTTCCAGCGAATCTTCGCCATCGAGCACATCGATGTCCGCGGCGGCGATTTCGATCAGCAGGCGGTCAGGGCTGAGGGTGACTTTTACACCGTTGAGGGCCGAAGGCTTGTCGTGGAAGATGATCTCCAGCTCATCCTCGTCCGGAAAGCGGCTCATCAGGAACATTTCGCCCTCGGCGCTGGTGCAGCAGAGCATGGCCAAGTTGTCTTCTTCTTCGTCGCACGGGTTGACGATCAAGAGATCAGTTGTCATTTGCATGGGAAAATCCTGGCTCGGCGAGCGTGGTGAACGTAACAAAAGGCAATTCTGCCAGCCCTCGGGAATTTCTGCTTGGCTGAGTGTCAGAAGATGTGTCGTGAACATTCGGGGTGTTACTGGTCATTATTGGCACGCATGTACCGCAAAACCGGGCATAAAGCGCCCGTTTTGCTGCGCGACTGCTAGTGTTGTTCAAGGCACATGCCGCGAGTTACGTGCCGATGACCGAATATGTCGCAGCGCTGCAAGCACGGCCCTTGCCGCACTCGTTAAGCTGCGCAACGGATGAGCACCCGTAAAGGCATTGCCTGTTGCCTTGGCAGTCGTTTTTGCAGATGCCCATTCTTGGAAGGTGAATGTGACCTGAGTGTCTCGTCCAGCTTCACCCACCTGTCATCCTGTTTCCTCTGCCCGAGAATCAGGAACAGGGTGACGGGAATGCCCCGAAAGGGGTTTGCACGCGACGCTTCCATCAATAACAAGCCCAAGCGGAGTACCACAGATGGCGTTCTTCACCGCAGCCAGCAAAGCCGACTTCCAGCACCAACTGCAAGCGGCACTGGCGCAGCACATCAGTGAACAGGCACTGCCACAAGTGGCGCTGTTCGCTGAACAATTCTTCGGCATCATTTCCCTGGACGAACTGACCCAGCGTCGGTTGTCCGACCTCGCCGGCTGCACCCTTTCTGCGTGGCGCCTGCTTGAGCGCTTCGATCACGCGCATCCGCAAGTGCGCGTCTACAACCCCGATTACGAACGCCACGGCTGGCAGTCGACCCACACCGCGGTCGAAGTGCTGCACCACGACCTGCCGTTTCTGGTGGACTCGGTGCGCACTGAGCTGAACCGTCGCGGCTACAGCATTCATACCCTGCAAACCACTGTGCTGAGCGTGCGTCGCGGCAGCAAGGGCGAGCTGCTGGAAATCCTGCCGAAGGGCACTCAGGGCGAAGGCATTCTGCAAGAATCGCTGATGTACCTGGAAATCGACCGTTGCGCCAACACGGCCGAACTGAATGTCCTGACCAAAGAGCTGGAGCAGGTTCTCGGTGAAGTCCGCGTCGCGGTCGCCGATTTCGAGCCGATGAAAGCCAAGGTCCAGGAGCTGATCGAAGGCATCGACAACAGCCAGTTCATCATCAACGCCGACGAAAAGTCCGAAATCAAGAGCTTCCTGGAATGGCTAGTGGGCAACCACTTCACCTTCCTGGGCTACGAAGAATTCGTGGTGGGCGAAGATCAGAACGGCGGTCACATCGAATATGACCAGAACTCGTTCCTCGGCCTGACCAAACTGCTGCGTGCCGGCCTGACCATCGATGATCTGCGCATCGAAGACTACGCCGTGAACTACCTGCGCGAGCCGACGCCGCTGTCGTTCGCCAAGGCTGCACACCCAAGCCGCGTCCACCGTCCGGCTTACCCGGATTACGTGTCGATCCGTCAGATCGATGCTGATGGCAAAGTTGTTAAGGAATGCCGCTTCATGGGCCTGTACACCTCCTCGGTGTATGGCGAAAGCGTGCGGGTCATTCCTTACATCCGTCGCAAGGTCGAGATCATCGAACAGCGTTCGGGCTTCCAGGCCAAGGCTCACTTGGGCAAGGAACTGGCCCAGGTGCTTGAAGTGTTGCCGCGCGACGACTTGTTCCAGACCCCGGTGGACGAGCTGTTCACCACCGTGATGTCGATCGTGCAGATCCAGGAACGCAACAAGATCCGCGTGTTCCTGCGCAAAGACCCGTACGGCCGCTTCTGCTACTGCCTGGCGTACGTGCCACGTGACATCTACTCCACCGAAGTGCGCCAGAAGATCCAGCAAGTGCTGATGGATCGCCTGAAAGCGTCCGACTGCGAGTTCTGGACCTTCTTCTCCGAGTCCGTGCTGGCCCGTGTGCAACTGATTCTGCGGGTCGATCCGAAGAACCGTCTGGACATCGACCCGGTTCTGCTGGAAAAAGAAGTGGTGCAGGCCTGCCGCAGCTGGCAGGACGACTACGCGAGCCTGGTGGTCGAGAGCTTCGGCGAAGCCCAGGGCACCAACGTGCTGGCCGACTTCCCGAAAGGCTTTCCGGCCGGTTACCGCGAGCGTTTCGCCGCCCACTCGGCGGTGGTCGACATGCAGCACCTGCTGAGCCTGAGCGAAAAAAATCCGCTGGTCATGAGCTTCTATCAGCCGCTGGCCCAGGTTTCCGGTCAGCGCATGCTGCACTGCAAGCTGTATCACGCCGACACCCCGCTGGCGTTGTCCGACGTCTTGCCGATCCTGGAAAACCTCGGCCTGCGCGTACTGGGTGAATTCCCGTATCGCCTGCGCCACAACAGCGGCCGCGAGTTCTGGATCCACGACTTTGCGTTCACCGCCGCCGAAGGCCTGGAACTCGACATCCAGCAACTCAACGACACCTTGCAGGACGCCTTCGTCCACATTGTGCGTGGCGATGCCGAGAACGATGCATTCAACCGCCTGGTGCTGACCGCCGGCCTGCCATGGCGCGATGTGGCGCTGCTGCGTGCCTACGCGCGTTACATGAAGCAGATCCGTCTGGGCTTCGACCTGGGTTACATCGCCAGCACCCTGAACAACCACACCGACATCGCTCGCGAGTTGACCCGGTTGTTCAAGACCCGTTTCTACCTGGCGCGCAAGCTGACCAGCGATGATCTGGAAGACAAGCAGCAACGCCTGGAACACGCAATTCTGACGGCACTGGACGATGTTCAGGTGCTGAACGAAGACCGCATCCTGCGTCGTTACCTGGACCTGATCAAAGCGACCCTGCGGACCAACTTCTACCAGACCGACGCCCACGGTCAGAACAAGTCCTACTTCAGCTTCAAGTTCAACCCGCACCAGATTCCAGAGCTGCCGAAGCCGGTGCCGAAGTTCGAAATCTTCGTTTACTCGCCACGCGTTGAAGGCGTGCACCTGCGCTTCGGCAACGTGGCGCGCGGTGGTCTGCGCTGGTCCGACCGTGAAGAAGACTTCCGTACCGAAGTCCTGGGCCTGGTAAAAGCCCAGCAAGTGAAGAACTCGGTCATCGTGCCGGTGGGTGCGAAGGGCGGCTTCCTGCCGCGTCGCCTGCCACTGGGCGGCAGCCGTGACGAGATCGCGGCCGAGGGCATCGCCTGCTACCGCATCTTCATCTCGGGCCTGTTGGACATCACCGACAACCTGAAAGACGGCGCGCTGGTACCGCCGGCCAACGTCGTGCGTCATGACGACGATGACCCGTACCTGGTAGTGGCGGCGGACAAGGGCACTGCGACCTTCTCCGACATCGCCAACGGCATTGCCATCGACTACGGCTTCTGGCTCGGCGACGCCTTTGCGTCCGGCGGCTCGGCCGGCTACGACCACAAGAAAATGGGCATTACCGCCAAGGGCGCGTGGGTCGGCGTACAACGCCACTTCCGCGAGCGCGGCATCAATGTTCAGGAAGACAGCATCACTGTGGTGGGCGTCGGCGACATGGCCGGTGACGTGTTCGGTAACGGCTTGTTGATGTCCGACAAGCTGCAACTGGTCGCTGCGTTCAACCACTTGCACATCTTCATCGACCCGAACCCGGAGCCTGCCAACAGCTTCGCCGAGCGTCAGCGTCTGTTCGACTTGCCGCGTTCGGCCTGGTCGGACTACGACACCAGCATCATGTCCGAAGGCGGCGGGATCTTCTCGCGCAGCGCAAAAAGCATCGCGATTTCCCCGCAGATGAAAGAGCGCTTCGACATTCAGGCTGACAAACTGACCCCGACCGAACTGCTCAATGCCTTGCTCAAGGCACCGGTAGACCTGTTGTGGAACGGCGGTATCGGTACCTACGTGAAAGCCAGCACCGAAAGCCACGCCGATGTCGGCGACAAGGCCAACGATGCACTTCGCGTGAACGGCAACGAACTGCGCTGCAAAGTCGTGGGCGAGGGCGGTAACCTCGGTATGACTCAGTTGGGTCGTGTCGAATTCGGCCTCAATGGCGGTGGTTCCAACACCGACTTCATCGACAACGCCGGTGGTGTGGACTGCTCCGACCACGAAGTGAACATCAAGATCCTGCTGAACGAAGTGGTACACGCCGGTGACATGACCGACAAGCAACGTAACCAGTTGCTGGCGAGCATGACTGACGAAGTCGGTAACCTGGTGCTTGGCAACAACTACAAGCAGACTCAGGCCCTGTCCCTGGCGGCCCGTCGTGCCTTGCCGCGGATTGCTGAATACAAGCGTCTGATGAACGACCTGGAAGGCCGCGGCAAATTGGACCGCGCCATCGAGTTCCTGCCAGCTGAAGAGGCGATCAACGAGCGCGTCGCGGCGGGCCATGGCCTGACCCGTGCCGAGCTGTCGGTGCTGATCTCCTACAGCAAGATCGACCTCAAGGAAGCGCTGCTCAACTCCCTGGTGCCGGACGACGACTACCTGACCCGCGACATGGAAACCGCTTTCCCGCCGACGCTGGTGAGCAAGTTCTCCGATGCCATGCGCCGTCACCGTCTGAAGCGCGAAATCGTCAGCACCCAGATCGCCAACGATCTGGTGAACCACATGGGCATCACCTTCGTTCAACGACTCAAAGAGTCGACCGGCATGAGCCCGGCGAACGTGGCCGGTGCCTACGTGATCGTGCGTGACATTTTCCACCTCCCGCACTGGTTCCGTCAGATCGAAGCCCTGGACTACCAGGTTTCGGCCGACGTACAACTGGAGCTGATGGACGAGCTGATGCGTCTGGGCCGTCGCGCTACGCGCTGGTTCCTGCGTGCCCGCCGCAACGAGCAGAATGCTGCCCGTGACGTCGCGCATTTCGGTCCGCACCTGAAGGAGTTGGGCCTCAAGCTCGACGAACTGCTCAGTGGCGAGATTCGCGAAACCTGGCAGGCCCGTTATCAGGCGTACGTCGCAGCCGGTGTGCCGGAGTTGCTGGCGCGCATGGTGGCTGGCACTACGCACCTATACACCTTGCTGCCGATCATCGAAGCCTCTGACGTGACCGGCCAGGATCCGGCGGACGTGGCCAAGGCCTACTTCGCCGTGGGCAGCGCGCTGGACATCACCTGGTACCTGCAACAGATCAGTGCCCTGCCGGTTGAAAACAACTGGCAGGCCCTGGCCCGTGAAGCGTTCCGTGATGACGTCGACTGGCAACAACGTGCGATCACCATCTCGGTCCTGCAGCAGGGCGACGGCACCCTGGACGTGGAAACACGCCTGGCGCTGTGGATGGAAGAACACGAAGGCATGATCGAACGCTGGCGCGCCATGCTGGTGGAAATCCGTGCCGCCAGCGGCACTGACTACGCCATGTATGCGGTGGCTAACCGTGAATTGCTGGATGTGGCGTTGAGTGGTCAGGCGGTGGTGCCTGCCACTGCCAATACGACTGTCAGCGCCGAGCTGGAGCCGGCTGCCTGATAGGCGTTGAGTGAAAAAGCCCCGTCTCGAAAGAGAGGGGGCTTTTTTTTGTCTGGGATCTTTCAGCGGCTGGGCGGGCCTCTTCGCGGGCAAGCCCGCTCCCACAGGTATTGTGGGTGACTCAGGATTTGAGCACGACACGGACACTGTGGGAGCGGGCTTGCCCGCGATGAGGCCATCAGCATCACCTCGGCGCTCAGTTTTCCAAAGGAATCAACACTTTCTCCTCCGGCGCCAACACCATGAACACCAGCAGCTTGGCGGGTTGGGTGGCGCTGGCGTTTTTCGAGACCAGATGTTCCGACCCCGCCGGTTCGTACCAGAATTCGCCGGCCTTGTAGGTGATCGCTTTTTCACCTTTGACCTGAGAAACGATCTCCCCCGACAGCACGTAAGCCATGGCCGTGCCCTGATGTTTATGGGCGATGGACGATTGGCCCGGCTCGTAATCGACTTCGATCATCAAGGCTTTTTTGCCGGGTGCGTTTTTCAGCATCTGGTCCTGCAGGATGGTGACTTTTTCTGAAGGGGGGGCGGTGTCGTGGGCGAAGGCCGGGGCTGAAATGCTCAGCGTCAGGGCGGCGAGAGGAGCAGCAAAAAAACGAAGTGCATTCATGGTTGATTACCTGAGGTGGTGAGTCGTCAGGGACCACAGTAAGCCGCGCTATCGGGCAATCAAACGGCCAATTTTCGGGAAGGTGAGGGGACCAATCACCGAAGCTACGTTACCCGTTGATCGTTCCCATGCTCTGCGTGGGAACGCCTCACCGGACGCTCTGCGTCCGCTTTTGGGACGCGGAGCAGCCCCTGGCTGCATTCCCACGCAGAGCGTGGGAACGATCATCACCAGAACGTCTTGTTTTTAAACGATCGGAAAGCTGTTGAAGTCGACGGCATTGGCCAGTCGGCTGTCGATCAGGCCGATAAAGCCTTGCACTTCGGGGCAGTTGAAATGCGATTGCATGGCCGCTTCCGATTGCCAGCGGGCGCTGACCGTCCAGCAGGTGCCGTCCTCGGGGCAGCGGTCGACCATATAGGAATCGCAGCCCGGTAGTTCGCGCAGGGTGTCGACAATCTTTTGCAGTTGCTTACCCAGTTCGTCCGAGCGGCCGGCAGCGGCCTGCACCTTTACGGTGGTGATCACTTCATTGGACATTGCTCACACTCCTGAATCAGGCCGGACGAATCCTGCTCATTGAGGGATAACGCCCAATCAGGATAGGCCTGCCCCCCCCCAGACCGCCAATAGCCAATCGCCAGATAAAGCCGCAGACCAATCCCTCAGCCGAGCTGCTGCAAAATGTCCCTTAACCGGTCCAGGGCGATGTCGATGTCCAGGGTTTCGATCGCGCCGAACCCCAGGAAAAGCCCGGCCCGCGGCGCTTGCTGGTAAAAAAAACTGTCCAGGGCATAGAGCCCCACTTCGACTTTTTTTGCCAATTCGATCACCAATGGAATATCGACCGGCACCTTGCACAGCACCGCCATGTGGAACCCGGCCGTGGTCGGCACCGCTTCAAACCACGGCGAAAGGTCGCCCGCCATACGCGTCAGGATCCGTTCACGGCGCCCGGCGTAAATCGTATGGCAGCGCCGGATGTGCTTGAGCAGACAGCCTTCGGCGATGAACTTGGCGAGCGTCCATTGGGGCAGGGTGGAGGTGTGCAAGTCGGTGAGCTGCTTGGCGCGGATCACCGCTTCGAGGATTGCTGGCGGCAAAATCGCGTACCCCAGCCGCAACTCTGGCAACAAGGTCTTCGAGAAAGTACCGACGTAGGCGACGATGCCGCGCTCATCCAGGCTTTTCAGCGAGTCGGTGGGCCGGCCTTCATAGCGAAATTCGCTGTCGTAATCGTCTTCGATGATGATCGCCCCCAGCTCATAAGCCCTTGCGAGCAGGGCTTCGCGGCGAGCCTGGCTCATGGGCATGCCCAGCGGGAACTGGTGGGACGGGGTGACGTAAATCAGCCGGGTGCCATCGGGGATGTGCTCGACCTGAATGCCTTGCGCATCCACCGGCACGCCGACCACCGTCGCGCCATGGCTCCCGAACAACAGACGCGCTGGCGGGTAGCCGGGGTCTTCCATGGCGACGAGGCTGCCCGGTTGGGTCAACACTCGGGAAATCAGGTCCAGCGCCTGCTGCGCGCCATTGCACACCACCACGTCTTCGTCCTGACAACTGACTCCGCGCGAAAACGCGATGTGCCGTGCGATTGCATTGCGCAGCGCCGGCAGGCCTTCGGGCTGGCTATAGAAACCTTTGGAACCGGCCATCTGGCGTAAGGCATGGGAGGTGCAGCGGCGCCAATCGTCCTGCGGAAACTGGCCTTTGCTGGTGGCGCCACCGATGAACTCGTAACGCAGCGAGCCTTCCAGCGTCGGGTGGCGCAAGAATGTCGGCAGGCTGCGCCAGCGTTCGATGACATCAAAGCTCGCCAGCTCCGAATGGCTCTGCTTGCGGACGGTTTTCGCCGCCCGGGCATTGACGTAAGTGCCTTTGCCGATCACCCCGGTGAGGAAGTTCTCATAGGTCAGTTGCGCGTATGTGTCGGAAATGGTCTTGCGCGAAATCCCCAGTTGTTCGGCGAGCAAGCGGCTGGGCGGCAGCTGCGTCCCGGCTGTCAGGCGGCCGGATTCAATGGCGTCGCGCAGTTGCCGATACAACTGGCCGGCCAGGTTCTTGCGGCCGTTGATGACAACATGAAGTTCCATACCGGCGGGGCTCCTGGGGCGTTTGAGGCGACTGTGCGTCGCGCCAGAT
Source organism: Pseudomonas cucumis (assembly GCF_030687935.1). GTDB lineage: Bacteria > Pseudomonadota > Gammaproteobacteria > Pseudomonadales > Pseudomonadaceae > Aquipseudomonas > Aquipseudomonas cucumis. The sequence goes on from NZ_CP117454.1 coordinate 2,827,917, forward strand.
TACCCGCATGAACGGCTGCGCAGAAGTTGCGTGGGCGAAAAACCTGCGATTGGCCTGCTGCCGGGCGGTCCATGGCTTTTTCGCTGAATTGGCTCTGTAACACCGGTGCATCAGGGCCTACCGTGGAGGTACCGATCTGCTCCATGAGGCCCGACCATGAACGCCCGTCTGGATTACTACAGCGCATCGCCCAAAGCGATGAAAGCCATGATCGCCATGGAGGCCTTGACCAGCGACCTGAGCATCGAGCCAGCCTTGCTGAACCTGATCAGAATCCGCGCTTCGCAGCTCAATGGCTGCGCCTTCTGCACCGACATGCACTCGGTGGACGCGCGCCGTTTCGGCGAGAGCGATCGGCGGCTGTATGCAATCGTTGTCTGGCGCGATAGCAACTTCTTCAACCCTCGGGAGCGGGCGGCCCTGGCCTGGACCGAAGCGGTAAACCTGCTCTCGCAAAGCCACGTGCCGGACGACGTTTACGCCCAGGCCCGGGAGCAATTCAGCGAAGGCGAACTGGTCGACCTGACTATGGCCGTTAGCACCATCAACAGCTGGAATCGCCTGGCGGTGAGCTTTCGGCAAACGCCGGCCGGTTAATTCAAGCGCAAACCTTGTAGGAGCGGTTGATCCGGTTTTTGCCCGATTGTCATATCAGATTCATGAACGGTCAGCAGGATAAAACGCTCAAGGACAGATCGACAGGGAGTCATTAATGTCATTCATGGAACCCACCGGGCGTCAGGGCGTGGCCGAGTACCGCTGGCCCGTAGAACATAGCCAATTCTCGAATTCACGAGTGGCCGGCGTCGATCCGGTGCTGTTGCAGTCTTTCAGGGTCAGCGCCCGTTGTGGCTGTTTCATGCAAGCGGCCCGCAGCCTCAACATCAAGTCCACTCAGTTGCGTAAACAATTGGCGCAACTTGAAGCACAACTGCAGTGTTCGTTGTTCAGCCATTCGGGCAATGGCTTTGCCCTCAGTCGTGACGGCTTGCAGCTTCAGGCGCAGTTGATTGCCCTGGCCCATGAACGCGGCTTGCCGCTTTTCGAACAGCCCTTGATTCGCCTGGCCGTGGCCGAATCAATCCTGCACGACATCCTCGGTCGCGACCTGGTCTCGCTGCTGCGGCGCAACGCCAGCGTCCGCCTGGACATCATCTCCCTGGACAGCGAACTGTCTCTGCGAGCCATCAGCGCTGATGTGGTGGTGTGGCTGGCCGGTACTGATTCGCCGTTGCCAGGTCCCAGTTTTGCCATCAGCGAACCCCAGCGTCTGGCACGGCTGGACTATCTGCCGCACATCGCCAAACGCTATTCGCGGGTCGCGGCCCGGCCGGACAGACTGGGTGACCTGGCTGATTTCATGCTGGTGCAATGGCAGCACGACCGTCAGGTCGACGCCTTCGGGCCGTGGAACAGTCTGGTGGAGCAGCGTCTGGCGGGGGTGGTGCAGTTGCATTCCTATGAGCTGATGCTGGAGATGATCCGTTGCAGCGCCTGCATCGGTTTGCTGCCGCACTACATGAGCCAGTTCGACCGGGGGCTGGTGGCATTGCCCGGGCTTTTCAAGCAGCCGATGCAGCGCCAGGTGTGGATGGCGGTCAATGCCGACTCCCGGAACGAGGCCGAGGTGCAGGGGATCGTCGAACTGATCCACAACACCTTCAACGAGCGGCGGGAGTGGTTCGAGAGTTGACGACAAACTAATGTGGGAGCGGGCTTGCTCGCGAAGGGGCCATCACATTCGACACCAATGTCGACGGTACAGGTCGCCCTCACGAGCAAGCCCGTCCCCACGCTCTGCGTGAAACATGTGAACGATCAATTTCTTTGGCTATCCGCCTGGATATCGGCCGGTGCGGCGGTGAAGGCAGGCGCCGCATGACTGTGCACTGTCTGAGCACCGACACCACAACTTGCGAAAAACGCCATCAGGCTGAATCCTGCGGCGCGAAGCAAACCGTTCATAGAAATTTCCTCATTTCCGAAGGTGACATTCAGTCCGGCCAATAACGTCGCTTCTCCAGTCGAAAGTCCAGGTGGCGGTGGACGACTCCAGTGCTGAATAGTCGATTGGTATGCTTTTTACTCTAGCAGGTGGTTGTCGCGTCAACCGTCTAGCCATGCCGCTCCTTTATCGAGCAGACCCCTTGGCTTTTTTCAGCGGAAGAAAGTAGGCGGCCCATCTGATTGCCATCAACGCCAGATTGGCGCCATCGCGCAACAGCAAGCTGCCCGCGGCACGCCGTACTTCCTTCGAGCTGACGCGGCCGCGGGCGATGTCGAGGCGGGCAAAACTGTGCATGTGGCGAATGACATCGAACGCCATGAGGCCCGACGCTGCCAGGAAAAAGAAAATCCGCTGCCAATAGGGTATGCCCAGCGACCGCACCAGGTCCGTGGTGATGTGCTGGTGCGCCACTTCTTCAGCGCAATGCCATCGCCACAGGCGGGTCTGTGGTGACTCCTTGACCGAGAGCAAACCGTTCTTACGCAAGGCGGCAGCGGACATGACAGCCGTCACGTGCTCGAACGCGGCAGCCAATGCCAGTTGCGCATGGAGTGACAATTTCGACTGAAGAGCCTCGAGATCTTTTTCGATCATGTGCTCGAACTTCTTGACTTCAAAACCTTGGTTTTCCAGTTGCTGGTTGTACCGCCGGTGCGCTCGTTGGTGGGCACGTTCCTCGGCCACGAAGTTGCGCGAACATTCGGCAAGAACTGAAGTCTGTTGCAGCCGCAAAGCGGCTGACTCCACCACCGAAATCACGAATTGCTCACCGGCCGGAAGCAATACCGAACAGGCATCGAACAGGTAAGTCTTGATTGATGTGTCGTTCCAGAATGGCTTGAAGAGGGTGGCCTCTTCACTATTGTCGGATACAGGCTGCTCGAGGTAATCCATGCGTCAATGGCTCACACATGAGCGCGGGGTGTCGGTGGCCGCGATCTCGCGAATCAATCCCGAGAAATAACCATGCGTGACTTGCGCCTGCCGGGCATGCGCCTCGTCTTTCGCGAGAGCCTCATGCACCTGCCTAAGGCGAAAGCACGGCACGGCAGGATACAGGTGGTGTTCGGCATGAAAGCCGACGCCGTGGGGGGCGATCAACAAGCGTTCCCACCAGGTTGCAATCACCGTTCGGGATGCTCCAGGACCGGGGTTGGGCATGGCGAAGTGTTCTGCCACATCGCGCCAATACAGCAGGGCCATCAACATGGTAAACAGAGGCAGGAGCCAGTACACCAAGGCCGCCAGCCAGAGGTGGAACCAGGTGAAAACCACCGCGCAAAAAACGGCGAAAATCCATTGCCTATACCGCGTGGAAGGCGGGCATTGCGACGCCATTTTTGAAGTCACCAGGGCCGTTTTCAACTCATGGATGCCGTACAGCCCAGCGCAGTGTTTCAGCAACAGGATGGCGATGTTGAACGGAGATTTCGGAAACGTGAATCGGTCCTGTCCCATGCATGAAACCCAGTTGGGATCACGGTCGGTCGCGGTATGCAGGTGGTGGGCGGCGTGGTCGCGACGAAACCCGAAAATGGTGATGGTGAAAGGGATTGCCGTCAGGAAATCGCCAAGGGTGTCGTTGAGCATAGGGCGAGTCCGGCTGAGCTGCCGGTGTGAAAACTCATGCATCAGGATGAGCAATGCATGCTGCCTTGTGCCGATGAACACAACGGCCAACACCGAGGCCCAAATCGTGCCTGCGTACATGGCCAGACCTGCTGTACACAGGATAAGCACCCACTCGAGAACCGTGGCGGCGAGTAAACGCAATGGGGCGGGTTTGCCCCACTCCAACAGCTGGGCGCGCTCTACAGTGCGGATGTAGTGCCGGGCCTCGGCTGTCTTTGTGCGCTGCGGTTCGATAGTTGCATTTGTCATAGCTTACTTCCAGAGTCGGGGACCGAGTCGCATCCAGGTCGCAAAGAAGGTGGGGAGGTCCGTCACGCAGCCTGGCATGCTTTTGGCCAGAACCATCGATTGAGCGTGCGCATGGAACCAGCGGGTCGCCGGCGCGTGGTGATGAATGCGGTGCAGCGAGCGATGCAGAATGAGCCAGGACAGAGGCCTTGGCAGGTATAAATCCGTCGTGATGTCAGCGGGCGCGCGGCGCGAGCCTTGAGCCGAGATCGGTACTCCATAGTGCTCGGCCTGGGTCAACCAGAAATCCAGCCAGGCGAAAATGCAATACGGAAGCAGGTAGGCGCATACGATTTGTCGAGGCACCTCATGGATGCCCAAAGCCAGCGCTGCAACGAAAACGGCGAGAAAGGCATTGTTCCAGCGCCAGCGCCAGAGCGAATGAGGAGGTGTGTAGCGTCGGGAAAAAATATTGATGGAAACGGCAACCCACAGTTGCTCAACGGCGCCAAACAGGCTGATCAGGCGTGTTCGCCATGTCTGTTGGTATAGCAACCCTTCGGGATCATCGGCCTGGCACGTTTTGCGATGGTGTTCGAGGTGAAAGCAGCGGTAGCCCACGAAGTTAACGCCGAAAATGGCAGCCGTGAATACACCCACTGCATCGTTCAGACGCGTGCCAACGAGGAACTGACGATGCACACATTGATGTTTGGCCTCCTGAACCCCGATCATCAGGATCGTCTGAAGCACTATCAGCGGAGCAACGGCAAGCCATCCGAACTCATCGCGAGCAGCCAGCCAGACAATCGCGGCCGTATTCAAGGCGCACAGGGCCATGAACAGATAGCTGGGCATGTTGGAGCGCAATGAATAAAAGGCTGCCAAGCCGGTATCTATATGACGGGCAGACCTCGTGGCACTGTTCAAAGGCTCTATTCGATTAAACATCCGACAGCCTCCCAAGGCCCGAGCCAACGTAAAAAAACGTCACCGTCGTCAATAGCAGCACACCGGATGCTACGAACACGGCTTCGATGGAGGTGAATTGCAAAACCCAGCCTGAAATCGCTGCCGAGACCGGCGCGAGTCCGGCAAACACGAGCATGAACAGACTCATGCCGCGACCGAGCAATGCAGGCGGTAATGCTCGCTGCAGCCAGGTGTACGCCATGACCTGCACAAAGCCGCCGAAGATACCGATGGCGAACAGCAGTGCCACGCCTTGCCAGAGGGCGTATACCCATCCCAGCGGCATCAGCAGCAAGGCGATGGCGGCATCCACTGCGAGCAGGGTGGTGCCTGCATTGATAATCCGCAGTTTCGGGTGGGCAGTGAACATCAGCATGCCGACCAAGGTACCCGCGCCTTGGGCACCGAATAGCCAGCCCAGGGCTTGCGCCTCGGGTGTGAAACGCATGTGAACCAGTAGCGGGACGGCGATCTGCACCGGTCCGGTCATGAACAGCGTCATGGCCGCCAAGTAGAGCAGATACGTGCGCAGTTGCCGATTCTGAAAGAAATAGCGCAGGCCTTCTGTCGTGGTGGTGGAACCGGAACCAGGGGTGGTCGCTCTGCGGATACGTAGAGTGCACAGCCCTAGCGCGGACACGGCAAAGGTCAGCGCATCGAGCGCAAATGCGATGGCATAGCCATCCAGTGCGCCGTTTGCGTCTGACCGTACACCGGAGGGCGAAAGCGCGCTGGCGATTAGCGCACCGGCGGCGACCGGGCCTAGTGCCATGGTCACCTGTCTCAGCGCAAGTAAAACGCCGTTGGCCTGCTCCAGATCGCGCGGGCTCACGATGCCCGGCACCAGCGCACTGCCCGCCGGTAAAGTGAGCGCGCTGAACAGTCCTGACAATGCGGCGCATCCATAGATCACGGGCAACGTGGCGTGGTCTTGAAAAACCGCCCAGGACAAGCCGCATAGCGCAATTGCACTCGAATAGCAGCCGAACATCCATACCGAGCGGGCGCCAAAACGGTCAACCAGCGAGCCGCCAGATAACAGAAACAAGGCGCGCGGCAATGCAAGAGCGGCAAAAGCCCAGCCGAGCGCCATCGGTTCTGGCGTTATCGCCATGACGAGCAGGGGAAAGGCGACGAGGGTGAACTGGTCTCCCATCATGGACGCCGCAGCGCAGGCCAGCAGCCGCCAAAAACGTCTGTCGCGCGCGAGTGGACGTGCTGCGCTTTCTACTGCCAGGGAAGCGTTCACAAGCACACGAAGAACAGTTTTTTCATACGCTGCAGCCAAGGCAGCGGAACTCTCTTCCATATAAAGGAAAGGCCGGAGAGTGGCACTTTACCTATGATCAGCACGCCGAAATCCAGCGAGCGTTCATGGGGGAAGTAGTTGTCTTTGATGGCGACGATCTTGCGAAAGCCTTTTTTGAAGTAATACCGCAGTTGCGGATCCAGCGGCAGGCCCTTGTGCTCGCTTCGCACATACTGTGCCACCGGAATGTCAGGGTTTTTCGAGATCCAGTTACGAAGGCCCGGGACTGGCGAGCCAAGATAGACCTCTGACCATCCCGCCTTCAGTGCATGGGGCCAAAAGAACTCGAAAATGGCTTGCACCGCTTTCGGATCAACGCTGCTCAGGCTGATGCCAAACAGCACGCCGGTTTTTGCAGACTCGTCGCCGTGCTGTTTTCTTGCACAGTCTTCCCACGTCGGGCACTTGCGTATGATGTCGTGCCGGGCAGGTTTCATGAACACTGAGGCCAGTGCAGTCCCCGTGCGAGTGCAAAAAGCGCCGATACTCAATGCAGGGAAAGAGACGATCCGTGACGTCAGCATCGAGGCATCGGCGCGCTGATCGTCTTGCCATTTCCTTTGCTCAAGTTCAAGCACCGATGGAATGTCCGCCAGCGACAGAAATCGAACCTCGATCTCAAGGTCATTAGAGGGGCCGTAAGCCCCCACTTCATGTCTACCAGCGCAACGATCAGGGACCTTTGCAATCCCGTTTTTTAAGGCAGCTTCCATCTCGGCAACAGGCAACATTACGTATTCGGCTCACAGATTGAAGGGGCGAGAAATCAATCCGCGTTACTGTATTGCGCTTGTGTGAACGTCTGATGATGGGGCCGCAATGACTGCCCACTCGCCACAGGTGTATACACCTTCAATTGTTATCGCCACGCAGAGGGCGTGCGGTTTAGAGTGATCAGCCACACACCGATCAAGGACGAACACCACCATGCCCGACCACGACCCCGCCATTCACCTCGAACGCTTCAGCGAACACCACATCGAGGGCATCACCGCGCTCTACAACGACCGGCCATCACCCGTCAGGTGCTGCAAATGCCGTTTCAGTCCACTGAGGTCTGGCGCAAACGCCTGGCGCCGGATAACGAGCGAGTGGTGCAACTGGTGGCGCTGCATCAAGGGACGATCATCGGCAACATTGGTCTTGAGCAGTTTTCGCGGATCCGCCGCAGCCACGCCGGCAGCCTCGGCATGGGGGTCGCCGTGGCTTGGCAGGGCAAGGGTGTCGGTTCGACACTGCTGGCGGCGGCGCTCGATGTCGCCGACAACTGGATGAACCTGCAACGGGTCGAACTCTCGGTGTACGCCGACAACGAAGCGGCCATCGGCCTGTACCAGAAATTCGGTTTCGAGACCGAAGGCCTGTTTCGCGATTACGCCGTGCGTGACGGTCGACTGGTCGATACCTTGAGCATGGCGCGCCTGCGTCGCGCCAGTAAGTGAAGAAATTTGAGCGACGAAAGTCCTGTAGGAGCGAGGCTTATTGACTCACTCCCCCAACGCAAACGCCACCGCCGCCTGCGCATGCAGTTCGGTGGTGTCGAGCAAGGGCAGGGCGCTGTGCTCGGGTTTGATCAGCAGGCCGATTTCAGTACAGCCGAGAATGATCGCCTGGGCGCCGCGTTCGGTCAGCGATTCGATCACCCGTTGATAGACCTGGCGCGACGCCTCGCTGATCACCCCGACGCACAACTCGTCATAGATGATCCGGTGCACGGCCTGACGTTCCTCGGCCTCCGGTACCAGCACCGTCAGGCCCTTGGCCGTCAGACGCGCCTTGAGGAAGTCCTGCTCCATGGTGAACGCAGTACCGAGCAAACCCACGCGCAACGCACCGGCGTCCAGTGCCGCCTGACCGGCCGGGTCGGCAATGTGCAGGAACGGAATATCGATCGCTGCCTGAATCTGCCCGGCCACCTTGTGCATGGTGTTGGTACACAGCACCACGCACTCGGCGCCGCCAGCCTCCAGCCGCCGGGCGGCATCCACCAGAATCGCCGCCGCATCGTCCCAGCGCCCGGCATGCTGGGCCTGTTCGACAGGGCCGAAGTCGACGCTGTACATCAGCAACTTCGCCGAACGCAGCGGCCCCAGGCGGTCGCGTACCTGTTGGTTGATGAGACGGTAATATTCGGCGCTGGACTCCCAGCTCATGCCGCCGATAAGGCCGATGGTGCGCATTGGATTTCCTCAGGCTCTGGCCTGTGTTGATAAGCCAGGCCTGAAGGGAGTTTCCATTTGTTCGATGGCGGGCGCCAGCGGTAAATCAACTGTAATGCTCATGTTTTGGTGAAGTGTCATGGTGCCTTTTCAGGCAAGAGGACGACATGATTGCAGCCGGCCTCCAAGGTTTTTGCATACCCCACATCAGGCCGCCACGGTTCCAGGTTCCACTGCGGTTTATCCCTCGCAATCGCCAGATGACAAATCAGTTGGTGGCGCAGGCCATGGGTATTTTCCCAGTAGCGGCTATTGGAATAGTCACGGGTGAGTTCGTCCCAAAGGAAGACTGTTCCTTCCGGTGGTGTCCGCCGCGCACAGGGTGTGGGCGTGATGAAAAACGACCACTGATAGTCCCGATATACCCATTGCGCACTTTCGACATATTTCACACAGCGTTCCACGGTAAGGGTGTAGCTGTCAGGGGGGGGGATTGCTGTTTGCGCATAAAGGGGCGAGTTGATACTCCACATCAAACCTATCCCCATTAGCGAATGAAAGAGAATGCGCGGAGCGTTGCCGAGCGTGCGCGACAGTAGGGTGTTCATTGAGTCACCGCCTGATCTGCGGCCACGTATTTGAAATCAGCTGTGCCGGTTGCGCTGGTGGGCGGTGTCAGGCGAATGATAGGTACAACTATTTTTGGATTGGTCGAATTGTAGAAATCTCGTTGATTGTATTGTGCGTCTGCCAGTCCTTGGTTAGTACCACCTGAAATGAAAAAGAACGCCATGACAGGAAGGGTGTTGGCGCGACCCGCAAGCCACGTCTGTACGATTATTTCGTTTTGTTCGTTGAAGCCCGTATTGCCCAGCATGGATTTCGCCAGCAGGGATTGGTAGAACGCAGGACCTGCCAATGTATTTCGGTGATCCTCGACGTCGAAACCACACTGGCGCAGGTTTGGGTTGCCCCCCGGCAGGTTCCATACGGCCAACGCTTGTGCTGCGGTGGTCACACCGGCGTCCTGGCAGCGTTGGCTTTGTACCGGATAGGTAGGGGAAGGCCCGCAAACTTCCGTTTTACTCCGACTCCAGCCCCATGCATCCATGGGGTACGAGCACAAATATTGCAATTGGTCTTTGCCAGCCGGCTGTTCAAGAAAGGGGTAGAGGATGTAGCCATTACCATAACCCCATGCGAGTCGCCCGAAGTTTGCATCTGCCCTCAGGTACGAGAATGAAATGCCACCACTTTCGACTGAGGTAGGGCTGGGATCCCATACTTTATAAGTGTTGTTGGGGTCTTTTACCGTGACCCTGAGGGTCACGCCCGAGCACAGGAATGCGGGTTGTGAGTCCGATTTGTTGCAGTTGGGGAATTTTCGACTGTACAGCGTGTTCAGCTGGGTGGCGATGGCGGGGCCATTCAGGGTCTGGACATTGTTGACCGTCCCTACTTCACTCGGCGGTTTTATATCGACCTGAGTGCAACCCACCATTAACGCGATTAACAGCCAACCGATAACTTTTTGCATGACTTGTCCCTTGTCTCTAACAACGCCTTGTCATTGGGTGTTTTGTAGAGTTAATGCATTGCGCAAGGTGAACCCTTAGAGGATCACTCTCAGCAACCATGAAAAAATAATGGGTTCAACTGTGCCTGTTCGATGCAGGGTGAAGTTGAACAGGCCTTTCTTTCCTTTGTTGTTGCTCACCCAGGCAGGCAGCACGGGAACGTTGGTGTATGTGGGCTGCGTGATGTTGTATTCGACGCTGTCGTACCGGGTACTACCAACCAGCAGCGAAATTCGCACCTTGTAGGGGGCTTCGAGAGCCGGGTAGTAGACCCTGAGATTGTCTTTGCCCGAATTCAAAGTAGGTACCGGCAGGTGATGTTTCTGTGAGGTGACCGTGAGGTCCAAGTCTTGGGACGGTTGGTCCAGAGTGTCACCCGGTAGCCTGACGGTGTACCTGACCTCTGCCTTGGTGCCGATACAGTCAAGCACTTCATGTCTGGGAATCAGAAACGTCAACACCTCCCCCGCATACTTGACGGTTTGAATTTCACTGCCATAGGTCGTGGCGCGCCCGAGCCAATAGACTTTGACAGTTTGCCCGTAGGCGGAACCGATGAAGTCAACCAAAACCCTGGCGAACTCGGCCCTATAAAAGTCCCGCACAAAATTCAATACAGTGCCGTTGGAATCCTTGGCTTCCAGCACTTTTGGCGGCTTCAGATCAAGTTGCGCATCCTTGAGATGCACATCGATCTCAAGGATCGCGGATTGGCCGGAAGAATTGCCGAGCTGATCAGTGACCGAAAACCGGAAGGGGGTACGTGGGTTATCACCAATTTTTTCGAAAACCGGAGTAAAGAGTATTTCGGTCACCACCGGGCTGCCGGGAGCCGCCTCTGCAGGGGTTACTTTGTGATCGACATAGGTCGTGCCAACGTGCAGGCGAATGTCGTCATAGGGGCGTCTATTGGAATAGTCCAATCCGGTCACGACACCGCGCTTCGCCTGTGCGCTGTCCACCCCGTTGGTCTGCACATCGGTGGAGACCTGAACCTTGCGGGCCGAATGGCCAGGCTCTCCGGGTGCCAGGGTATGGAAGAGCACTTTTAATTTGAGGGATTCTTCGGGTGTTGTCTGACCTACCCTCAATACCTTGTAGTAGATCTCGTTGATACCCTCTTGGAGAATGCCTTTGGGGATGAACAGCCTGACACGATCATTTTCCTCGCCGGGATTGATGGTTTTGCCAGTCACGGGGGTTGCTCTGCCGACGACGAACAGATCAACGCGGTCGTCTACAGCCATGACAACAGACCTGGACGCCGCATTGATCCAAGGGTCAATCAGGCATAAGAGGCCTTGAAGATTTTCGTCGAAGAGGGATAAGGGGATGCCTCCATCCGGATTGGCATTGTGAATGACCGGCTTTTTCAACCCCTGAATGATCACGGGGTAGAGTACTAGAACATTGTTGTTGATTTGATTACCCATTACCCGTCTCCTTGAGACTGATTCACACCATTCGTTATTTGGGTGGCGGGACTATCAAATACCCGCTCAAGCGAGCTGGCTACTGTCAGATCTGACAGGTAAAGCCGCGTAAATTGGGTTTTTCGATACCGTCTGTCGTAATTTGCTCCACCGATCATTCAGCAGTCGCTGTTTTAAATGAACAGTTCTGTACTCAATCTGCCATGCTCAAAAACCGCAACAACGCTTCAACCAAAGGAACACCGCAATGGACGACGTACAGCAACTGGGCGAGATGCTTCGCCACTACGCAGATAGCGAAGCGCACAAGAAGCAACTGTTTGAGTCCCAATCGGCCGTGTGGACGACGCGCATTGGTGAGTTGTTCGATCAGATCCAGCAATGGCTGGCACCGGTCCTGGCGCCGAATCTGTTGGAAGTGAGCCGCGAGGCGTATGTCGCGTCCGGGCCAAGCGTGCCGCTCGAGACGTCGACGTTCAAGACCGAGAAACTGTCCATTGTGATCGCCGGTAAACCGGTGGAGTTCGTGCCGGACGTGATGGGCGCGGGCGGGCAGATTTCCCTCGCTGTGATGGGCTTGACCGCGGCGCGTTATGGCAGCATATCGCTGGTGTGCCTGCCACCCTCCAGCAGTTGGCAGTGGCGCAAGACCAATGGCTTGAAAGACCCGGACACCTTTGTCTTCGATGCGAATTTCCTGGCGCAGCAGCTGCAGAGCCTGATTCCCCGCGAGCGCAACTGAAGCGATGATCGTTCCCACGCTCTACGTGGGAACGATCATCAAACCTCGAGGTTGCCCCAGCCTGGCTTCGCCTCTTCCGGCGCCACCGCCTTCACGGTCTTGCCGGTGGCCAGCTCCACCCGCCGCGCCACCTCTGGATCATCGGCAAATGGAATCAGGCTGGCCTCGTCCAGGCTCTCGGTCGTCTGGTGTTTCAGGCAGTACTCGACTGCCTGCCAAAGCCCCAGCACGCCCAATAGATTCAACATCATCTCGATCATGTCAGGCTCCTTGCCTCAGGCAGTCTGCGCTTCAAGTTCGGCCATTTTCACGTCCGCCACACGCACCGTGCGCCAGGTGTTGTAGGCCATCAACAGCATGCCGCTGAGAAAGAACACTCCGCCGACAAAGCGCACCACGAACCCCGGATGACTGGCCTGCAAGGCTTCAACAAAGGAGTAGGTCAGCGTGCCGTCGTCGTTGATCGCGCGCCACATCAACCCCTGAGTGATGCCGTTGACCCACATCGAGGCGATGTACAGCACGGTGCCGATGGTCGCCAGCCAGAAGTGTGCGTTGATCAGGGCAATGCTGTGCATCTGTGTGCGGCCGAAGACTTTCGGGACCATGTGGTAGATGGCGCCGAAGGTGATCATCGCCACCCAGCCGAGCGCGCCGGCGTGAACGTGGCCGATGGTCCAGTCGGTGTAGTGGGAGAGGGCGTTGACCGTTTTGATCGCCATCATCGGCCCTTCAAAGGTCGACATGCCGTAGAAGGCCAGGGACAGCACCAGAAAGCGCAGGATCGGGTCAGTGCGCAACTTATGCCAGGCGCCCGACAGGGTCATCATGCCGTTGATCATTCCGCCCCAGCTTGGCGCCAGCAGAATCAGCGACATCGCCATGCCCAGCGACTGCGCCCAGTCCGGCAGGGCGGTGTAGTGCAAATGGTGCGGGCCGGCCCAGATGTACAAGGTGATCAGCGCCCAGAAATGCACGATCGACAAGCGATAGGAGTACACCGGCCGCCCGACCTGTTTCGGCACGAAGTAATACATCATCCCGAGGAAGCCGGTGGTCAGGAAGAACCCCACCGCATTGTGCCCGTACCACCACTGCACCATGGCGTCGGTGGCCCCGGAATACACCGGGTACGACTTGAACCAGTCCACCGGAATCGACAGGTGATTAACCACGTGCAACATGGCGATCACCACGATGAACGCGCCGAAAAACCAGTTGCCAACGTAGATGTGCTGGGTCTTGCGTTGCACCACGGTGGTGAAGAACACGATGGCGTAAGCGATCCAGACCACCGTCATCCACACTGCGCCGGAGAATTCGATCTCGGCGTATTCCTTGGTGGTGGTTTAGCCCAGCGGCAGGCTGATCAGCATCACCACGATCACCGATTGCCAGCCCCAGAAGGTGAACGCGGCAAGCTTGTCGGAGTACAGCCGCACCTGGCAGGTGCGTTGCACCGCGTAGTAACTGGCGGCGAATTGCGCGCTGCCGGCAAAGCCGAAAATCACCAGGCTGGTGTGCAATGGGCGCAAGCGGCCGAAGGTGGTCCACGGCAGGTCGAAGTTCATCTCGGGCCATACCAGTTGCGAGGCGATCCATACCCCCATCGCCATCCCGACGACACCCCAGACGATGGTTGCCACGACGAATTGGCGCACGACCTTGTAGTTATAGGCCTGTCCGATTGTTGCTGTGCTCATGGTCAGTTCTTCCACGGTTGCAAAGTCTTGCCAGGCCACCCGGTCTGGCATGCCATGTTAGTGTGCCCGTGTAGTTGACTATATGTATGCAGGAGCTAAGCTTGACGGAGTCATGAATCTGATAGTTTTTGGATGTGCTAGAGGAAAAAGAACATAATAATCAGATGCTTGTGATGTTTGACATTGGCTGGACTGTATTTATGTAAGGTGCACCTTAGGGCGGAAAACCCAGGGAGGTTTCCTTGATTACTGTCGTCGAAGTCGATTTTAGTGAGTCCAAAGATCCTAAGCTTTCACAACTTGCATGCCGTATTCCTCGGTTTTTTAATAAGGACTTCAAGTCTATTGTTGAGGTGAATAGATATCTACGGTTTATCTCTCGCAGGCTTAGATATAAAAGTATTAAAATGTTTGGCGAGCATATCAAGGAGTTTGGTTATCCCATCGAGGGATTCAAGGCGCCCATGATCTATAATCCGTACTTCGAGGCCGTTGGCATTGATGCCCGGGTAATGCCAATGGGCGTCAGAGCAAAGGACTACCCTACGGTCCTGCCCGCGCTCTTTCGTTTAACCAACGTCCTTGGTGCGCTTGTCACTATGCCTCACAAGATCACCACGGCCTCGTTGGTCGATGAGCTGAGCCCTACGGCTGCAATCGCGGGCTCATGCAATGCAATTCTCCTTCGCCCTGATGGAAGTTTGCTTGGAGACATGTTCGACGGTGAAGGCTTCGTTCGTGGTGCTCTTCGCAAAGGATGCGTGATTCGGGGCGCTCGTGCCTTGGTGATCGGTAGCGGCGGTGTAGGTTCAGCCATTGCTGCATCGCTGGCTGCTGCTGGTGTTGCGGCTCTTTCGCTGTTTGATGAACGGCCGGTGGCCGCGGAGCAGCTGGGTGCCCGACTTAAACGACACTATCCGACGCTCGATGTGCAAGTCGGTACACGTGACCCAGCTGGGTTTGAAATCGTGGTCAATGCGACGCCTTTGGGGGTGAAAGAAGGTGATCCACTGCCAATGGATGTTTCATGAATTACCCCTGGCAGTTTCGTTGGCGAGGTGGTGATGAAATCTGAAATGACTCCGCTATTGGCTGCAGCCAAGTCGCGAGACTGTTGCGTTCAGGTGGGTACCGACATGCTGTACGAGATGATTCCTGCATACCTGGAATTCTTCGGCCTTCAGACCACCACTCCCGAGCATCTGCGAGCTGTATCGAAACTGCGTTATTGATTGAACTTCCTTTGCCGACAAGGGCTGCGACGCCGAAGCACTGCCCCGTTACTGCGACCAGTATCGAATGCAACCCGTGATCCCGCTGCGCTCGATGAACGTTCAAGCGAGGCAGTCCTCTGATCGGAGATCACACCTCAGGCCGCGACAGAGAGTTCGCAATGCTTTGTCATCAGAAACCTCCTTTTCGTTGATGGCGGGGACTCTCTCCAAAATCTCAGCGTTCGAGGGGCGACGATCGGGCGCCTCGGGATTTCGTACAGAGCCTACAGTGTCGAGTGTAATGTCTCGGATAAAACGTTCTCGCTAATCACCCCCGCCACATACCTCCTGGGCACTTTAAATCTTGCGTAGGTGTCTTCATTTTCCGCGCTCCAAGCGTACCGGTAGCTGAGCGTCGTACAGCGCTAAGAAGTGGTAATGGCGCTGACCAATTCGCATGTCTAGTTGATGCTGCCGCTGCGTTGGCTAAGGGTCTTGCGAACCCGCCGGTTTAACTAAATCTGCGGGTCGTCAATGAGCACGCCATGTTGAGAATTCATATCCGCCCCCTCGCTCAGGCTAACTAGGTAAGCGTGATTAAAATGGGATATTTATTTTTGAGGCAACATGCCATGGGGCATCGCATAAATGAGATATTTATTTTTGAGACAGAACATGGGGGCACTCGTTAAGTGTCATTCGGGCAGGAACAGTTATCCGTGCGTGCTGAGAATGCAGGCAGATTAAATTTTTCAGGCGGCGATTGACACATTCATCCTGGAACATGTAAAAAGCCACCGTCATGTTTGGGCTGCTTGGGGCCTGGGACTAAAGTTAAAGGGAATTAACTATGACGCAGCGTTCTATGCGTTACATCTATTCGAAGATTTTTTCTGTTTTTGCGTTACTTTCCCCTTCTTTAGTTTCTGCTGTGGAAGCGTTTAATTCCGCGCTCGTGGAGCTTTCCAGTATTCTCGGCAACGAGGGCATTCTAAAAGAAACTGCCTGGCGCGGGGCTAAATGCACAGGCACGGCGGATGTTGTGAGCCTTTTACTTGAGTGAATGCTTTCAAGTAACCAAGGGTAATGTAGTGGGGTGGCTGAAGGACGGATGGGCCGAGTTGTTTGGATGCGCCGGCAGTCTAGAGGGGCTCCATAAGGAATATAAATATCAATGGAGGGAACTGTCCGTGCTTAAGAAAGTGCTTATCAATGTTGAAGCAACACCCTCGTGCCCCGCGGCATGCAGTATGTGCCCCCGCTCAGTAATCAAGGACTATGGTTTCATTTCGCTGGAAACCATGGATAAGATAGTTTCGCAAGTAGACCCCTCCTATGTATGGGAGTTGGACTTGGCGGGCAGGGGGGAGCCGACCATTCACCCAGAGTTTCATGAACTTTTGAGAATGATGCGCCGCTCGGGTGTTTTGACCGATGTGACGACAACGGCGGTCACCTTCAATCAGCGCAATATCGATGCCTGTGTACAAAACGTTGATGTTATCAGGCTGTCTGTCAGTTCAATTCAGAAGGCGGTTTTCGATAAGGTCCACATTGGCCTGAACCACGAGAAAATCTGGCGCAACATCGCGGCATTGGCCGAGGCTGCGGCAGATAAGGTCATTGTTCATCTGACAGGTGGTCCGGCGATTTACAGCACGTTGCCAGAAACTGTCGCACACTTGCGCAGTCTGGGCTTCAAGCGAATCTACCTATTCCCGCTCTGGAATAGAGGCGGGGATATCAACGCAAAACTCGAAGGTGAATATCGCCAGAAACTCGTGCGTGAGTTGGGCTTGAACCTGTCCGAGAGTGAGTACAAAACAGGCATGGGCAAGGTCAAGTTCATGCTGAATGCGCTGCTAGGCACGCTGGAAAATCGAAACTTTTGTGCAATCGGCGATGGCAGTGTCAGTATCAGCTATACCGGAGAAATACTCGGTTGCTTCCAGGATTTTGGTCATGTCTCAAATGTGGGTCATATTGATCATGATAATCTGAAGAGGGTTGTTAAAAGCAGAGTGAAGCAACTCGGTAATATGGAAATTTGCCAGGGTTGTAATTCGCGCAAAGCGGTTTTCAAGCTGCCGATGTTCTTGGCCAGCTAAATAGCGTTCTGCATTGTTGCACAGGGATGATACGCCGTGAATGCACAGGAAATCGATTTTTTATTGCTGAACTGTTGTAACTTGCCGTGGCGTCCGATATATCCGTATGCCTTTGTTCAGATCAGTGAGATTGCTCGGCGGTTCGACATCAGCGTGACACGCATTGATTTGCTGTACGTAAAGCACTGGTACGAGCACCTGAAAACCGTGATAAAGACTCAGCGTCCGAAGATGATTGGCATACATCTACGGCAGGGTGATTCCCTTGATCTTTCTAACTATGATGCCGTAGACGGTGAACCAGGGGACTACTTTAGAACCTACTACCCTGTTGAAGACAGCCGACGCTTGATTCGTTTGGTTAGGGAGTTGACGGATGCGCCGATCATCATGGGCGGGTTTGGCTTCACCACGCACGCCCGAAAGTTGGCCAACTATCTAGAAATTGATCTTGGCTTGCAAGGCTGCCCCGATGGTTTCTTTCGCGCCTTTAACGACACACTTTCCGGTCGCAATCTGGGAGCTGTGCCAGGGCTGATTCACAAAAACGGCTCGGAGTACATGTATAACGACGTCGGTTTCTACAAACCGGCCGAAGCGACGGAGTATCGGCTTGACATCGTTAATGAGATCAAGGCCTTTTACGGCCCGGCATTACAATCTAAAACACCACCGACCATTGCTGTAGAAGTCTCCCGTGGATGCCCGTTCCAGTGTTATTTCTGCGTCGAGCCCGATGTCAAGGGCAAGCGCATCGACAAGCGCAACCTGGACGTGGTCGAAGCCGATCTGGAATTTCTGTTAGAAAATGATCTTTATGATTTCTGGTTCATCTGCTCTGAACTGAACATAGGCGGGGCTGGTTTCGCGCTGGAGTTGGCCGAGCGAGTAATCCGGCTCAATGAACGTTATAAGAAACGTCCAATCAAGTGGTCAGGCTATTCGTTGCCTTCGCTGGGTCACGATGAACTGAAGACCATGATGCGTGCCGGTTATACCGGTGCGATGAACGACATTCTTTCGTTGGACGAAGATAACCTGAGGCGGGCGAAGGTCCCGTATAAGCGGGAACAGGCCGTTACGTTTCTCAACAGTCTGTCTTCGATACGTGTGGAAATTCATGAGGAACAAACGCGAAAGCTGGATGAACAGGCAAAGTTTACCGCCAGTGCGCCGATTGAGTACGCTAATCTTATTTCGTTCTTCCTGGGGAACGCGCATGCGGATAAGCACACCCTTGCGCGTACGTTGGAATTTCTGGAAGAGAAGGGGCTGACCAATAAATACGAAGCGGGTTACGTAATTCCCAGTACCCGTGTATTTGGTATTGGCAGGACTCAGGATTTTGTTGCGAGGGACACCACGTATTCCTTTGGTCCTGATGGTGTCATCGCCACGGACTCCAAGTGGCCGACTTTCCACTTCCCGGAGTTTCTCGTGGATCGCTTGGGGGGGCGAGAGGAGATCTACAGCTTTTTTAACTATGTCTCCAATACCTTGATGTGCCAAGCACATCGAAAAAACAAGTCATTCAGTCAATTCATTGCACGCTATATGGAGCAACATCTCGATGATTGCTCGGTGCTTTGGGCCGACTTGGCAAAGCAATTTGACAGTCATCATAATGCGGGACGGTTGCCAGGTGATATCAAGGCTTTACTGGGGCAAGTGGCAGCGGATGAGAGAGCCTTGCAGGAAGATGTTTATCACGCGTGGTTACTTGAGTTGTTTGCACGAAACTCAAGCTACCTGCAGCCGATTATTTCGTTTTTTGGTAAGCAGCATTTCTCCGGTGTCAGTCTTGCGGCCAGTGATTATGTATTCACCCGGTTGTTCTATGCGAATTTCTCCAAGGCTGAAGAGTGGTTGGAACTCGCAGAAAAATTAGCGCCTGAGGGCGGCGGCGTTGGCGCATTGTTTATGCGTTATATCGAGTATGCAATAGGCCTTGTATTTAGATGCGAATATAAGGATTTGTTGTTTGAGTTTTGATCTGGCCTGGCAGGGAGCCTATGCGATGTTGGTAAATACTGTTTCCAACCTTCGATTGATCGAGACGTTGAGTGAGCACGTGCCTGCTTGGGCACTTCGTGGTCTACAGGGGCGCTATCACTGGCAACTGGAATCCGGAGCTCATCTGGGGTGCATGGATGTTTCTGAGACGCTGAGCTGGTCCTTTGCTGCGCCGGAGTGCAAACCACGCGCCACCATCACCCTCAGTGACGCGACACTTGAGGTTTTGGCCCATAAGGTCAATGACCCGTTGACACTATTCAATACCGGGAAGTTGCTGATTGGCACAGACCACGATCACGCCGAGATCACCGTCGATGTGATGAAATTGTTGAATTTTATTTTCAACAGTGTCTTGGTGGACACTCAGCGCATTGCTCAATTAGAGGCCGGAAGTGTCCAGGGAAAGGATTTTTTGGGTTGCCGGGTGGTGGCGGATGAACAGGCTATCGTGCCGTATTTGAGTCGCGGTGAGCCGGTTATTGTAAGGAATGCTGCTGCTTCATGGCCGATGTTCTCGATGTCTGTCGGCCAAATAGTGGATCGGCTTGGGCGCCTGGATATCAGCCTTCTTCTTGAAGAGTACGATCTGGAAAACGCCCAGCCGCCAAAGTATCAGAAAACTTCGTTTACCAACTATGTAGAGTCCTTGTATGCCCCGGAGGCGCCTGTCAACGGTTATATGGCGGCCAATACCGTGCCGCCTGCGCTGGACGATAGCTACCGTTTTCCGAGTGTGTTCGCACGTGAGGTATTTAACACGCCAAGGTGGTGGATAGGTCCGGCTGGCACTGGGCTGAGGCTGCACAGAGACATGGTTGATAATTTTCTGGTGCAGTTGAAAGGTCGAAAAAAAGTACGCCTGTATGCACCCAGTGAAACAAGATTTCTCTACCCGGCAGCTGTCGGCGGAAACTTGATGTATGAGCCTAGTCGCGTGGATCCGGAAAACTATCAGGCAGATAAGTTTCCAGATTATCAACACTCGGTATCCACCGTTTGCGAGTTGCAACCTGGCGATATGTTGTATTTGCCGGCCGGTTGGTGGCACCACGTCCTGAACCTGGAGGTGTCCTGGTCGCTTAATTTTTTCGCTGTAAATGGTGAGCCAAGCGTCTTATCTGTTAATCGTAATAACTGTGAGAGTGTCCCGCTATGAGTAATTTGAAAGACTTGAGTAAGGTCGATTTGCCAGGCGCAACGGAGGCGGCACGTCCGGTGGGTACCGGCTTTGATCGGGTGCCCGGCAGCGATGATACCTCTCTCGAATTTAATGATCCCTCCTATATGTTGAAAGACCCCTTGGGCCTGACCACTCGGGCGTTGGAGAAGTATGGGAATATCGTTTACCTGCCGGGTATCAACGGTTATCTCGTCGCCGATGCCCCTTTTATCGAAAGTATGCTGATTGGTGACGAACGGTTTTTTTCAAAAAGCGCCGAAACCATGGAAAAGATCAGCCCGGCCATTGGCAATGGGCTGTCGACGCTGATCGGTGATGAATGGAAACGTCAGCGCAAGATCGCCAACCCGTCTTTCAGCAAGCGTAGCGTGGACACGTTCGGCTCTGTATTTCACGAATGCATCAATGAAATGTTCGATGAGTGGGACGCGCGTTCAGAAGGCGTTCTTGATGCCACTCAGGAGATGAAAAAACTCACCCTGCGGATTGTCATCAAGTGTCTGTTTTCCACGGACATCCAACGTTTTACCAGCGATGTCACGGCAGCGCTCGAGGTCTTGCAGGAGTACTCGCTGCTGAAGTTGTGGTCGCCGGCGAGCATCAGTGACGCCAACGAGCAAGCGTACGAGAACGCCCAGGAGAAGATCGACACGATCATCTACAGGATCATCCGCGATCGTCGTCAGAATAAAGAGATCCAGCATAACGACCTGTTGTCGATGTATATGTCCGCAGTGTATGAGGATACCGGAGAAGGGATGACGGACATCCAACTCCGTCACGAGGTCATGAACCTGTTTCTGGCCGGCCATGAAACAACAGCCAATGGCGTGGCATTCGCCCTCTATCTGTTGGCAAAAAATACCCAAGAACAACAAAAGCTGCATGCGGAAGTCGAGGCGGAGCTCGGCAATGCGATCTGCACCCTGGAGGACTTGAAACGCCTTGATTACACCGACTGGGTATTCAAGGAGTCCCTCCGGCTCTACCCGTCGTCGTGGGGCATGAGCCGAGTGGCGGTGGAAGACTATCAGTATAAGAACTACCTGTTCCCCAAGGGGGCGGACTTCATTGTTGCCCAGTGGGGGCTGCACCGAAATCCAGAATATTGGCAAGAGCCTCTGAAATTTGACCCGGAACGCTTTGCGCCGGAACAGATTAAGCAAGTGCACAAATACGCCTATCTGCCTTTTGGTGCAGGCGCTCGAAAGTGCATCGGCGTCCATTTGGCCGAGGCCGAGGGCAAGACGATCTTGGTGCGTATTGCACAACGTTACGCGTTGCGCGCGGTGGACGGTAATGAACCGACATTGAAAGCACGGTTGTTCATGACTTCCGAGCCGGGCGTGTGCCTAGAGTTTATCAAACGGAACTAAGGTGTTTTATGCAGACGATTGCTTTTGCCGTGCCGTTACCCAGTGACAAGAAGGAACGTTTCCTCTCGTTCGCCCAGTTGCTGCGCACTGAGCGCAGTACCGAGTTTCGTCAGTTTCTGGAGCGCCTCGATACCGTTGAGGAGAACTGGTTCCTGCAACGTTTTGGCGAGATGGACCTGTTTATCTGTTACTTGGCAGCGCCCGACTTGCAAGCGGCATTCGGGAAGTTGGCGAGTTCCCAGCATCCCTTTGATAAGTGGATAAAGCAGGAAAATAAGGAAATCTTCGGAATGGACTTCGAGTCCCCCAGCGATGACCCGATGCCCGAAATGCTACTGCAATGCAAAGTTGAACCCATTCAATCAAACAGTTGGAAATAACGATGAGCCTGACTCTATTTCGTGAGCGCTACCTGACTGCGGTCCGTACCCAAGACTACACGTCGTTGGCATCTTTGTACGCGGCCGATGCCATTCGCAAGTCCCCTGGGCATCCTGACCGCATTGGTACAACACAGATCCTCGAGCACTATCAGCAGTGGCAGGATACGTTCACCGACGTGCAACTGGCCGACCGCATCCTGTTTCTCAAGGACAACGTGCTGATCGCCGTCTGGGGCTGGAAGGGACGACACGCCCAGACTTACATGGGCGTTGAGCCGAGCGGCAAGGAGGTCGGCCTGATCGCCGCCAGCCTGTTCTGGTTCGACAGCGATTTTCGCGTCACCAAGGAACACACCTACGAGGACCCTTACACCCTGTTGATCCAACTCGGTGTGATCGATGATCAGGGACGCGGCGTTCCCTCGCTGACCGAGCCGTGCGAGATCTATGACTGCAAGACTCTGAAGCCGCGCTTCGAGAACCTGGCCAAGATGCGTCATTACAACGAGTTGCTGTTGAGCAAGCAACTTGAGCCGTGGCTCGACTGCATGAGCGACGACATCGAATGGGACGACCAGATGGTCCCTGGGCTGGCAGTGGGCAAGGAGCATTCACGGGACGACTTCGTGATGCTTGCCGAAGCATTCCCCGATGCATCCATCAACATGACCAATATGTGGTCGATAGGCAACTTCGTGATTCACCAGGGAATCTTCACCGCGACACACAAGGGGCCTCTCAAGGGTATTCCGGCGTCCAATCGGGTGGTCAACGTGGACAACATGGATATTGCCTATTTTGACGGCGATGTGATCCGCAAGGGCTGGACCTTCGGCAATACCCTGGATATGGGTTCGCAAATGGGGATGGGGAAATGATTGCGCGCAACATGAAACTGATCGGCAACGAACACAGCGCCTGTACCCGTAGTGTGTTGATGCTCCTCAAGGAAAAGAACACGCCGGTGGAGTTTGTCAGCATCGATCTGGGAACGGGGGCGCACAAGTCGGACGAGCACCTGGGCCTCAACCCGTTCGGCAAGGTGCCGGTGCTGATTCACGATGACCTGACCCTTTACGAGTCTCAGGCGATCAACCGTTATCTGGAGGCGATCCTGCCTGGCACTTCGTTGATTCCGCAGAGCCTGCAAGATGTTGCGCGGATGGATCAGTGGTTGAGCGTGGACGCCTGTTACTTCACGCCCCAGGCCTACGCCTTGGTCTGGCAAAAGCTGTTCTTGCCCATGTATGGCGGGCAAACCGACCAGGCATTGGTCAAGGAGGCGGAGGAGAAACTGAACGTCATCTACGCGGCCATGGATCAGGCCATTGGCGAGGAGGGGCAGTTCCTGGTGGGCGACTCGCTGTCCCTGGCTGACCTGGCGTTTGTCCAGTACACCGATTACATCCTCAAGGCACAGAGCGAAAGCATTGTATTCAACTACGAGAACGTGCGCCGCTGGTGGTACGGGTTGACCCAGCGCGAGTCTTACAAAGATCCGCTCTCAGTCATTCTCTGAATCATCCATGGCGTGCCCTAGGCACGTCATGTCCATCATCGGTAGCAGATAAAAACGCGGAGATTCTGCGATGAGCACTTCAGCCAGAAGTCATCGTTCGGTAGTACTGTGGATGTATGAAAACGACAACGGACATATCCCCAAGCAGCAGCTCTGTGAGTTGCTTGAGGAAAAGGGCTTTGTGGTTTTTTCCGATTTTGACATGCGCCAGTGCCATGTTATTTCCGGGAAAGTCTATACCGCCTGTGGACGTTGCCTTAGTGAGTTTGATGCACTGTTTCATATGAACGCCGATGAGCAGTCGCCTTATCAGGCCGATATCCTTCGTGCGTTGCAGGACAGTGGTGTCGCGGTGGTAAACGAGTGTGTTTCATTCTTCAATTGTCGCGACAAGTTCAAAGCCAACCAGCTGTTACGCCTGCATGGCGTGAACGTGCCGGATTCCGCATTGCTCGGTGGCCAGATTGACGATGCGGTCATTCATCAACTCTTTGCACGCTGGGGCAGCCTGGTTTACAAGCCGCGTTCCGGTCATGGGGCTGTAGGTGTCATGCGCTTCGAGGTGGCCGAGCAGTTCATCGACTTTATCCAGGCGACGGCGCACTTTCTCGGTGATTACTACGTTGAGCAATATATCGAGTTCGGTGATTACGATTGCCGGGTCGAGATCTTCAATGGCGAGGTAATGGGCGGTTACAGCCGCAAGAAGAAACACAGCTTTAAAACCAACATCTCCGCTGGCGGTGAAATGACTCCGCGGGAGCTGGGTGGAGAAGTTGAGGTTGCGCGCAAGGCCGCCCAAGTGCTGGGTATCAACGGGACTATCGTCGACATGGTCCAGTCGACTGCCGACGGCCAGTTCTATGTCCTTGAGGTCAATCCCCTTTTGGGCATCTTCGTCGAGTCGGCCATGCGAGCCGGTACCAAGATGCCCGATACCGAGCCGGACGAACGCTATTCCTACGACCGATTGAAGCTGGACTCCATCGCTTGCTACATCGATGCGCTGCCTGCGCGCCCGTCACTGATATCGACGCTATGAAAACTGCGCACTACGCGCCTGCGCAGTGCCGGTACCTCTTCAGGGAATTGAATGATGCAGCCCGTAATTCTCATCAGCGCAGCACGTCAGCGACTGGCTATCAATCACTCCGCCACCTTGGCGATGAACGTGCTCAATTGCAGCTTTACCGAACTACTCATCAGCCTGGGTTGTGTACCGCTGATCGTCGTACCGGGGATGTCCATCGATGCGCTGCAGCGCTTGTTCAGTATTTCCGATGGGCTGTTGCTGGGGTCTGGTCAGGACCTTTGCCCGAGCACTTACGGTGAGGACCCCGAGGTCAACTATTCGGCGCAGGTGTCGGGCATCGGTGAACCTTACAAGCGGCCATTGATGCTCAGTCCCGACAAGGACCGTGATGCGCTAGAGTTGGCTTTGTATCGGCAAGCCAGGTCTTTGCGATTACCGATTCTCGGGGTCTGTCGGGGCATGCAGCTGATCAACGTTGCCGAAGGGGGCACGCTGCATCAGGAGATCCCAGATCGAGGAATCGATCACTGCATCGACCCAGACGGGTGGATCAACTATCACCCTGTGGAGGTCGATCCGCAGAGCCGGCTCTATCGGCTTATCGATAAGCGCACCTTCAATGTTTCCTCTGTGCACCACCAGGCGATCAAGCGTCTGGCACCGGGCCTGAAAGCCAGCGCGACGGCGGCTGATGGGCTGGTCGAGGCGGTGGAGCTGGACAGTCGCGAGCATTTCGTCATGGGGCTGCAGGGGCATATTGAAAAGACCCTGAACAATCATCCCGAACACCTACAGATATGGAAAGAGTTTGTCAGTGAGACGGCCAGAAGGAGTCGGCAAAATGTCAATTGAATACTTCCAGGTTCCCCTTTATCAGCCCCTGATGAAGAGTCTCGCGTTTTTTTTCGAGGCCGGCGACTCCGCTGATATTCCGCTGTTGAACAAAAAGGAAATCATTTCCGGGTTTCCCGAAAACTTCATGACCTCAGCAATGCGCCTCGGCATCGAGGGCGGCGACGTGGAGTTCGCCAGCACCTCCGGGAGCAGTTCTCAGATCCTCCAGATCATTCGCTACAAGGACTGGTGGGGGCGTGAGTTCAAGCGCGCCTACCAGTGTGTGGCGGACATGGTCGGTTATTCGATGGAGCACGACAAGAAAGCGGTACTGACGACGGCGACCTGTTCCTCAGTCTCCTGTTTTCTTGATAACCCGGACTACCAGCAGCGCATCCATAATGGAGTGCTGAGTCTTAATACTCATCCCGACCCTACGCGCTGGACACTCACCGACATCCAGCGCATTGATGCCGAACTGCGGATGTTCTCGCCCAAACTCCTGGAGGTAGATCCGACCTATCTCGCGATCTTCCTGGCCAAGCGCGCGGAATATCAGATTGCCGAGCCTCTTTACATCCCTGACTACCTGGCCGCGTCCTACGAGTACATGACGACCAATGTTCGCCGGCTGATCGAGAGCGCCTACGGTCTGCCAGTACTCAGCATGTATGGCTCGACGGAGTTGGGCGTGCTGTTCATGCAGGATTGCAGCGGAACCTTTGCCCGCTGCGGCCACGACACGCTTATAGAACTCAGGCCGCATCTGGCCCAGCGCAATCTGTTCGAATTGATTGTCACGTCTTGGAAAAATCCGCTGATGCCTCTGTTGCGTTATGCCACTGGCGATCTTGTCGAAGTGGCGCAAGGCGTGTGCCCGAACAAGGTCTTCGGCCCCAGGGACGATATTCCGTTGCTGAAATTACATGGTCGGATCAGGGACTGCATTGTCGGCGACGGAGGGGAGATCAAGACCCTCGCCGATCTCAATGAACTGTTCGCCGGTTCCGCACCTTGGGCCCGGCAGTATCAACTGCGGATCACCGAGCACAAGGTCACTTTGTTTTACGTCGTGGATGCACAGGATCGAGATGCTGACATGTCGATGGTCGAGCGGTGTCTACGTGACTGGCTTGGCCGCTCGCGTACGGTCGAGTCAATGGCTGTCCCAAGTATTGCGCCCGAAGCATCAGGAAAGTTTGCAATTGTTAAATAGCCAGTCCGTGAAAATCACCCCTTATTAAAAAGAGAGAATGTGATGCAGGCCTTGAATGTGAAATGCATAGGATTGCCCGATGTGCGCAACAACTTTCCGTTCTTTCGGGATAATCAGCGAATTTACTTGGACAGCTCATCCACGGCGTTGAAGCCGGAGCCGGTGATTGGCGCCATTACCGATTTTTACCTGCAGGCCGGTAGCAATGTAGGGCGCTCGAACCATCAGTATGCTCAGCTGTCCACCCAACTTTTCGAGTCGTCTCGCAACAAGCTCGCCTGCTTCCTGGGTTGCAGCGCCGATGAAGTGATCTTCACCGCAAACTGCACGGACTCGATCAATCTACTCGCTCATGGGTTGGCGTTGGGCAAGGGCGACCATGTCGTGGTTTCACCTTTGGAGCACCACTCCAACCTTCTGCCCTGGTTGTCCAAGTGCCGAGTCTCGGTTGCCCGGCTTGATCTAAACGGTTGCATCGACCTGGATCACCTGGATTCATTGCTGGCCTCCGATCCGGCCAAGTTGGTCGCTGTCTGCCATGCATCGAATGTGACCGGCAACGTCCAACCCGTCAGGCAGATCTGTCAGATCGCCAGGGCGCGAGGGGCGTTGAGTCTGTTGGATGCGGCGCAGACTGCTGGCCATATACCCGTCAGTGTCGGGCAGATTGGCTGCGATTTCCTCGCGCTCTCCGGACATAAGATGTTCGGCCCATCGGGGATTGGCGCGCTCTACATGCGGCGTGACCTGCAAGCGTCCATACAGAGCTACCGCTATGGCGGTGGCATGGTCAACAAAGTGCAGCATGGCGACATCAGTTATCAATCCGGGCCGGGTCGATTCGAGGCCGGAACGCCGAACATCGAAGGGGCCATCGGGCTAGGGGCGGCAGTCGACTATATCAACGGCCTGGGTGGGCAATGGGTGCAAGACCACGACCGCGATCTGGAGAGTTACTTCAGGTCGCAGATTCAATCGGTACGCAATATCGAAATCGCCTTCCCAATCGCATCGCAGCACCTGCCGATTTTCCCTCTGGTACCCGTCGGTAAGGTAGACATCGGCTTTGTCTCGAGGATTCTTTCCGATCGTTACGATATTGCGCTGAGTTCCGGATACCAGTGCAACCAGCCGCTCTATCGGAACAGTGGAATTGAGGGTGCCCTGCGTGTCTCGATGCATCTTTACAATACCCGGAAAGATATCGACACGCTGATAATGGCACTCACTGATCTCCAAGATCTGCTGGCATAGTAGGAGGACGTCAATATGGCCAGTGAAGGGCTGGAAGTGTCAGGGGCAGGAGCCATAACCAAGGAAGATTGCATCGCTTATTTTCATCGGCATATAAAACGCCGGACGTCGGCGTTGATCGGACTTGAATACGAGTTAATTCTGATCGACAAGGCCACTTCCCTGAGTGTGCCGTTCTTTGGCTTGCGCAGCCTGTCGAGCATTTTCAAGGGCTTGCTGGGATATGGCTACTCGCCGGTTTATGACAATGGCCTGATTATCGGTCTGAAACGGGGCGGGGTGGTCATTAGTCTGGAGCCCGGTGGCCAAGTGGAGTTTTCTTCGTCGGCGCTGCGTCTAGTGTCTGATATTGCGATCGAGCTCGACGTGTTTCTGCGGGAACTGGGACAGGTTTGCCGATGCCTTGCTATTTCGTTGTTGCCGATCGGTTATCGGCCATACGGCGGCGTGGCGTCGGTGGCGACTGTGCCGCGTACTCGCTACCTGCATATGATGCCTATCCTGGAAAAAGTGTCAGGGGCTTCGGCCGGTCAAAAGATGACCGCCTCGATGCAGGTGTCCGTCGATTACTTCTCCGAGCAACATGCGGGCAAGTTGTTGCAGTTGGGGATTGCCTGTCAGCCGTACATCGTCGCGCTATTTGCCAACTCCCCGTACGTTTCGTCTGCTACCAGTCGCTATAAAAGTCATCGGATGCATGCCTGGACCCTGTTCGATCAGCAACGCTCCGGAATCCCCGACTTCATGTTGTGCGCGCAGTTCAGCGCCGGCACCTTTGAACGTTATGTTGACTGGGCCCTGGAGAAACCGCTGTTGTTTATTCAGCGCCAAGGGCAACTGATCCACATGAACCACCTGAGTTTTCGTGACTATTTGCGCCTGGGCGCCGCATCGGGCGCTGCCACGCTTCAGGATTGGATCATGCATCTGGGAACCCTCTACCCCGAGGCCCGGCTGAAAAACATTGTCGAGTTTCGTTCGGCCGACACCTGTGCGCCTCCCTTCGCCGCTTCACTCGCTGCGTTCTGGAAAGGGTTGGCCTATAGCGAAGACGCTCTTGATGCTGCACTGGATAGGCTGGGTCGGCAGATGCCCTCTGAGTTGAGCCGCCAGTATGCGCAGGCCGCAGAGCACGGCATGGCCGGCGTCGATGCTCAGGGGAACTCGCTGGCCGAAGGGATTCGGTGCCTGGTTGAGCTGGCCGCCCAGGGGTTGTCGGATCAGGGCGCCTCCAACATTGAGAGTGGTTATCTGCACACGCTGAACGAGCTGATTGCAGCAGGGAAATCTGCGGCGGATCTGATGCTCAATATGGGGGTGCCCACAGGCTTGGATGCCACTTCGCAAGTACCGTATCAGAACATTAAGTACATCGCTTGATGTGCTGTCTCAAACATATATTTCTACTTTGAGTTGCGCTCTCATAGTTGGCCTGAGCGTGGGTGCAGATATGAATTCTCAAGATATTTTGCTCAGTGACGAAGAGCAGGCTGAGCTGACCCGCCGTGTTCGTTCGGCCACCATTAGCCAACGCGATGGTCGCCGAGCGCGCGTGATCCTGCTGGCAGCCCAAGGCCATTCACGTAAGGAAATCGCCGAGTTAACGGCGCTCTCCGTTGTTTCCGTTACTCGCTGGTGCAAGCGTTTCAAAGAACTGCGTCTTCAAGGCTTAATTGATCTGCCAGGGCGAGGTCGCAAACCCTCTTTACCGGCCGAAGCCCTGAAGCGAACGCTCGAGCAGGTTTCTCAACCAAGTGTCGGTCAACCGCGCTGGAACTGCCGCAGCATGGCGCGTGTCGCTGGCATTTCTCCGGCCAGCGTTCAGCGGATCTGGGCTGCCAATGGCATCAAGCCGCACCTGACCCGTACCTTCAAATTGTCCAATGACCTACCACTCGAAGAGACATTCTGGGACGTTATCGGCCTGTACCTGACGCCTTCTCATAAAACGCTGGTGCTTTGCTGTGATGAAAAGAGCCAGGCTCAAGCGCTGCAACGCACAGGTCAGCCCTTGGGCATTGGTGATATCCGCGCGCAAATCCATGACCATGTTCGCCACGACACGCTAATGCTGTTCGCGGCCATGGACTATCTGCAAGGTCGACTTATCAGTAGCATCGAAACCCAGCATCAGCAGTGGTTGGCCTTCCTGAAAAGGATCAACTGGGAAACCCCCAAAAGTCTGCAACTGCATGTGATCGTGAGCAACTCCGCCACCCACAAGCATCCGGCCGTCAAGGAATGGCTCAAACGGCATTCACGATTCCACCTGCACGTCACCCCGACCTCAAGCGTCTGGATGAATACGGTCGAGCGCTTTTTTCGGGATATCACCGTTGACTTAAGCGACGGTAGCTTCAGTGCGGCACGCGAACTCGCCAGCGCCATCACCACATGTTTAGTGCAGCACAACGCTCCGCCCCGCCAGTACGTCTGGAGCGCGCAGGGCGAAGACATCTTACGCAAGATTAAACGCGCGCGAGAGAGCACGGCAGGCGCGATCAGAGAGAACGTTTTATTTGAGACAGGACACTAGCACTACTGGCTATTTTTGCTGTAGTTCCCTAAGCCGGTCCCTTGCGCGTTGCAAAGGGTAGTCGACTGTAATACATTTCGCCTTTTTGGCAAATTAGTGTGTGCGGCCTTTTGCAGGAGTTGTTAATGAATACGGATACTATCAAAAAGATAGAAAGAAAATGGCTCGCTCGCTGGGAGAATGAAAGACTTTACTCCGTCAAGCTAGATACTTCTTTGCCTAAATATTATTGCCTTGATATGTTTCCTTATCCTTCGGGGGCTGGTCTGCATGTGGGGCATCCTCGTGGATATATTGCGACTGACGTCTACAGCCGTTTCAAGCGAATGGCGGGTTTCAATGTCTTGCATCCCATGGGCTTCGATTCTTTCGGACTGCCTGCGGAACAGTATGCAATCGAAACCGGACAGCACCCACGAGTCACCACTGACAAGAACATTGCCACATTCAAGTCGCAGTTGAGAAAACTGGGTTTTTGTTATGATCCGGACCGCGAGATCAAGACGTCCGATGCCCAGTACTATCATTGGACGCAATGGATATTCACACAACTGTTCGACAGTTGGTACTGCCTCGATACGCGCCAGGCCATGCCTATCGATGCGCTGATCCAGCACCTTGAACGGTCCGGCAATGCAGAGGTGAATGCCTGGTCTGATTCGCGGACCTCGATCATCAGCGCGCAACAGTGGGCCAAGTTTTCGCCTTTGCAGCAGTCGGAGTTCTTGATGAATTACCGATTGGCTTACCGCGCCGACTCCTATGTGAATTGGTGTCCGGCCCTGGGCACGGTGCTGGCCAATGATGAAATCAAGGACGGTTTTTCCGAGCGTGGTGGCCACCCCGTTCAGAAAAAAATGATGAAGCAGTGGATGCTGCGTATTTCCGCGTATGCCGATCGTCTCCTGGAAGGGCTTGATAGCCTGGATTGGCCGGAAGCGTTGAAGGACATGCAGCGCAATTGGATCGGCAAATCCCAGGGCGCGGAAATTGATTTTCAGGTTCGTGATTCGCAGATCGCAATCAACGTCTTCACCACTTGCCCCGATACGCTTTATGGCGCGACGTTCCTGGTGCTGGCGCCTGAACATGATGCCGTCGAGGAGATCACTTCACCGACTTTCAAGGCTGCGGTGGCGAGCTATCGCGAAGAAGTGGCCTTGCGTTCCGAGCGTGAACGGGTGGCCAAGACTGATCGGATTACCGGCCAGTTCACGGGCGCCTATGCCGTCCACCCCTTGACCGGGGAAAACCTGCCGATCTGGATTGCCGACTACGTCCTGGCTGATTACGGCACGGGCGCAATCATGGCGGTACCGTCTGCGGACCAGCGGGATTTCAACTTTGCCCAGGCCTTCGATCTGCCCGTGCTGCAGATCTATGAAGGGGCAGAGCAGGCCAACAAGCCGTTCCCAGGCAAAGAGGGCTCCCGCCTGATCAATTCCGGGGAAGCCAGCGGCATGCTGCGTGCCGAGGCCACTGATTGGATTCTTGAGCGCCTGGTGGCGACCGGAGCCGCCAAGCGCACCTTCAATTACCGTATCCGAGATGCGATTTTTGGCCGCCAGCGCTACTGGGGGGAACCGATCCCGGTGTACTACGACGAGCAGGGCATTGCTCATGTGGTTCCCGAACAGGACCTGCCGGTAACCCTGCCAGATGTCGAGGCCTTTCTGCCGACCAGCGAAGGCGAGCCGCCGCTGGAGCGGGCTCGTAGCTGGCGCTATGGCGGTTACAAGTATGAAACTACCACCATGCCCGGCTGGGCCGGGTCGAGTTGGTACTTCCTCAGGTACATGGACCCAACCAACAGCAGCGCGCCAGTCTCCAGGGAGGCCATGGCCTATTGGCAGACAGTGGACCTGTATGTCGGCGGTTCCGAGCATGCCACCGGCCATTTGCTCTACGCGCGCTTTTGGACTCATTTCCTCAAGGATCGGGGCTTGCTGAGTTTTTCCGAACCCTTCAAGCGAGTCTTGTGCCAAGGCATGATCTTGGGCGTCTCGGCGATCATCTACCGGGACAAGGCAACCCATGAGTACGTGTCTGCCGACCTCAAGGAAGGGCGGGACGTTCAGCCACTCTATGTCGATATCAGCATGGTCAATGACAAGAACCAGGTCGATATCGACGCGCTTCGCGCCTGGCGCCAGACCTATAGCAATGGGGTGTTTATCTATTCCAACGGCGTCTTCCTGTGTGATCGACTGTCGGAGAAGATGTCCAAGTCCAAATACAACGTGGTCAACCCCGATGACTTGATCGATATCTATGGGGCTGACACTTTCCGCTTGCATGAAATGTTCCTCGGGCCGATCGATCAGACCGCCACCTGGTCGACGCAATCGATCGACGGCCCGCACAAGTTCCTGCAGAAGGTCTGGCGTCTGTTTTTGAGCGAGCAGGGCGAGATGGTCGTTGAAAACCTTGAACCTACCGCCGAGGAGCTCAAGGTGGTGCACACGGCAATTGCCAAGGTGGCGCGTGCAACCGAGGACATGTCCTACAACACCGCGATTGCAGCCTTGATGATCTGTGTGAACCAGCTCGGCGTCTTGCACTGTCATAAGCGCAGCGTACTGGAGCTGTTGCTCAAGCTGTTGCATCCCTATGCGCCGTTCATTACCGAAGAGTTGTGGTCCGAAGCTCTGGGGCACTCGCATTCGATTCTGGACAGCGAGTACCCCGTCGCCGACGAACGCCTGCTGTATGAAGCGCAATTTGAATGCCCGGTCTCCATCAATGGCAAGTTGCGCACCCGCATCATGCTGCAGCGGGGGATGACTGAGGAGGCAGTGAAGGCCCAGGTGCTGAAGGACTCGACAGTGCAACGCTGGCTGTCGGGCGGGCGCCTGCTGAAGTTCATCTTTGTGCCGGACCGGATCATCAACATCGTGTACGCCTTGAACACTGATTGATCCTGAATGCCTCTAGCCGTTAAGCCGGACCGGGACACAACACCCGGCCCGGCTTGATTTCTTGCCTGAACCGTAGGTCATGAGCGCTGGCTGCCGCCACAAATGGAGAGGCCGCCCTGGCCAAACGGTTTCGCAGCGTAAGGCCGCTTCCCGAATCAGCTAATTACCGGTTGTACTGCAGGGCTTCGGCCAGAGCCGGATATTTTAATTACTGACTACAAGCTTGCCAATGACGTCACCGGGTTAGCCGTAATAGAACTTGTGAGGGAGTTCTTTTTTTTGGCAAAAGTACCGGCAATCGTATTTTCCGCGGAGTTATCTGCGAATTTGCAGGGGAATACAGACATGGTGGGCTTTGTCAGGAAAGGTGACGAGGCATCCATTCTGATTCGCGCTATTCATGAATTTATATTGATTGGGCGCTCCGCTAATGCATCCCTCTTGGAGGATGATAGTACGCCAAATACTTGACCGGTTTTGGCAAACAGTCCTTGCAGGCCATAGAGGTCGATAACCCCAAATTTTCCATACAGCTTGCTCAAATACTGTCTTACGTTGACCGGATTGATTTCAAGAATCGCGGCAATTTTCCAGTATGCTGACTGGATCGAGTTCATGCAGGAGGTCAAACGTAAGATCTGATGCTGCTCCGCCAATTTACATTGGGCCGAAAGCTAACTTCCAGGACCACAGCTTTCGACCGATTCTGTTGAAAAAGTCGACCCGGCCTGGCTACCCATGTATTAAGCGGTGAAAACGCGCTTTCAGCGCGTTGCTACGTAAAATCTGAGCCCTGAACCCTTCTGCGCAAAACTCGGATTTCAATCTCAGACGCGTACTTTTCTGTCGCGGAAACTGAAGCCGACTTTTTCAACACAATCGACCCAAAGCTGTCATTCAGTTGTGTCTACATAATCAGGGGCAATTCAGTTCGTTAATGCCCTTTTATAGGCGACACGGATTATTTTGTAGTGTTGGAGTTAATTCAGACCACGCACATATATCTGGTCAGGAACACGTTATTCATGCAAGTACTCCAAGTCAACGGGCTAGTTAGCATGCATAGGGTCTTGACAGTCATCCTAACCCCTGAACTGTAGAAACCCTGTCGTAAGCAAAACAGACTCAGAAATACCGAGTTTATGCGGATCAGATGCGATGCAAGCCAGCGGTCATAGGCCGCGGCCTGATACGGTTTTTTAGTGTTTAGCTGAATCTGTAATGTGCTGCGCTGCAGGTGCATAGTCGCCACCTCGAAAACGAGCCGCAGAGTTCGATACACCGCAATTTCCTGTGGGAGCGGGCTTGCCCGCGAAAGCGTTGTGTCAGTCAAAGTCCATATTGACTGTGCCGCCGTCTTCGCGGGCAAGCCCGCTCCCACAGGTTCTGTGCAAAATTCCTGATGAGGTGGCAGCCACATGTATCAGTACGACGACTATGACCGGGCCCTGGTGTTCGAGCGTGTTGCGCAGTTTCGCGATCAGGTCGAACGTTTCATGGCCGGGGAATTGAGCGAAGAAGAGTTCCTGCCGCTACGTCTGCAGAACGGCCTGTACATGCAAAAGCATGCCTACATGCTGCGCGTGGCGATTCCCTATGGCACGCTGAGCGCGAAGCAAATGCGCATTCTGGCGAGCATTGCGCGGGACTACGATCGTGGCTACGGCCACTTCACCACCCGGCAGAACATGCAGTTCAACTGGATCGAACTGGCTCAGGTGCCGGACATCCTCGAACGCCTGGCCCAGGTGGAAATGCACGCGATCCAGACCTCCGGCAACTGCGTGCGCAACATCACCACTGAAGCCTTTGCCGGCGTCGCGGCGGACGAGTTGATGGACCCGCGCCCGCTGGCAGAAATCCTGCGGCAATGGTCGACCATCAATCCGGAATTCCTGTTTCTGCCGCGCAAGTTCAAGATCGCCATCTGCTCGGCGAAGCAGGACCGCGCGGCGATCATGATGCATGACATCGGCCTCTATCTTTATCGCGATGACCGCGGGCAAATGCTCTTGCGGGTGATTGTTGGCGGCGGGTTAGGTCGCACGCCGATCCTCGGTTTGCAGATTCGCGAAGGCTTGCCGTGGCAGCACCTGCTGTCCTATGTCGAGGCAGTGTTGCGGGTTTATAACCGTCACGGGCGGCGCGATAACAAGTACAAGGCGCGGATCAAGATTCTGGTCAAGGCTTTAGGTATCGAAGCGTTCGCCAAGGAAGTGGAAGAGGAGTGGGAGTACCTCAAGGACGGTCCGGCGCAGTTGACCGACGTCGAATATGAGCGTGTCGCCAGTGCCTTCGTGCCGCCCGATTACCGTTCACTGGCCGGCACTGATCTGGACTTCGGCACACGCCTGGCCGAGAACCCGGCATTCGCCCGTTGGGTGACGCGCAACGTTCAGCCGCACAAGGTGCCGGGTTACGCCAGCGTGGTGCTGTCGACCAAACCGGGCATCGCCTCGCCGCCGGGGGATGTCACGACCGAGCAAATGGAAGCGGTGGCCCAGTGGTCCGAGCAGTTCGGTTTCGGCGAAATCCGCATCGCCCATGAACAGAACATCGTTTTGCCGGACGTGCCCAAGGCCGACCTTTACCCACTGTGGTGCCTGGCCAGCGAGCAAGGCCTGGGATGCGCCAACATCGGCTTGCTGACCGACATCATCGCCTGCCCCGGCGGCGATTTTTGTGCGTTGGCCAACGCCAAATCAATCCCCATCGCGCAGGCGATTCAGGCACGTTTCGAGGATCTGGATTATCTGCATGACCTGGGCGATATCAGCCTGAACATTTCGGGCTGTATGAACGCCTGCGGCCACCACCACATCGGCAACATCGGCATTCTTGGGGTCGATAAGAACGGCAGCGAGTGGTACCAGATCACCCTCGGCGGTGCCCAGGGCAAGAACAGTGCGTTGGGTAAGGTCATCGGCCCGTCGTTCAGTGCCGCCGAAGTGCCCGATGTCATTGAGCGGATCATTGGCACGTTCGTTCGCTACCGGGAGAGCGATGAGTTGTTCGTCGATACCTTGGCGCGCATCGGTCTGGAGCCGTTCAAGGAGCGGGTGTACGCGAAAATGCTGGAGGTGTCGGCATGAACAATCTGATTCGTTTGCAAGACGGCGGCGCCGAGTGGGTGCGCGACGACCCGTGGCAATTGATTCGTGAAGCAACGGATGAGTTGCCGGCCGGACCGCTGATACTGCCGTTACCCCAGTGGCTGGCCCTGAATGCCGACAGGAGATCAGCGCTCGAAGGCGTCTGGCTGGGTCCCAACGACGAAGTGACAAACCTGACGCCGTGGTTTCCCGACCTGCCGCTGATTGCCCTGGACTTCCCGAGTTTTCGCGACGGACGCGCCTATAGCCAGGCCTATCTGTTGCGTACGCGTTTCGGTTGGCAAGGCGAATTACGCGCGATTGGCGATGTACTGCGCGATCAACTCAGCCACATGCGCCAATGCGGTTTCGACAGTTTTGCCGTGCGCGAAGACAAATCCGCCGAAGATGCGCTGAAGGGATTGGCGGGGATGAGTGTGCTTTATGGGCGCTCGGTGATTGAGCCGCGGCCGTTGTTTCGGCGGCGCGGCCCACAGAACCCGTAGGAGCGAGCGGTGCGGCGATCCTACAAGGATCTTCCTTGTCTGGTATTTTTGCTTGGGCCAATGATGGCATTTTGGTAGAGTCCGCG
The DNA here is from genome assembly GCF_030687935.1 of Pseudomonas cucumis. GTDB lineage: Bacteria > Pseudomonadota > Gammaproteobacteria > Pseudomonadales > Pseudomonadaceae > Aquipseudomonas > Aquipseudomonas cucumis. Next base: position 2,864,951 of record NZ_CP117454.1, read on the forward strand.
CCTCAAAGGAGTCAGCAAGGAAAGGAGTCTGGTTTGGGCGTGGGCAAGAAGATTTTAGGGCTTTTCGCGTTGCTGCTGATGGCGGCCCTGTGGGGCAGTTACTTTTATGTGTTCAAAGAGAACCGTAACGGCCAGCTCGGGGAGACGTTCAGCAGCTACGCCTGGTGCGGCACGCCGCCGGCCAGCGATGCCACCGATTCGGGCAAGGACCGACTGTCGCTGCACATCACCAACAACGTTCATGGCGAGTTCATGCTCTCGGGCGCGGTGATCGTCTCCGAGCGAACCTTTGATCGTTATGACCTGGGCCGCAACGAACTGCGGCTGCGCATGGAGCCCATGCAGTGGTCCTACGGCATTGCGCCGATTCTCATGGAGCAGGTCAAGATCAAGCCCCTGAGCCGCAATCTGTCTTCGACCAACAAAAGTGCCTACGCGGAACTTGAGTCCAGGCCCATCGGGGTCCAGGGGCGGTCGACGGACTGTCCGTTCGACACCTATCGCTACGGCTACAAACCGGTGCTGTACTACCTCAAGGGTAACGAGCGCATCGATCTGCGCTTCAAGAACGTCACCACCAGCATGGACATGTCAAACACCTTTACGCCGACCCGGAAGTACAACCGTGTGGAGTACATCAACGAGAAAAACTCGTTGATTCGCGAGGAAGACTACAAGCCCTACGGCGCCAACGAATGCGCATTCAGCGTCGAGCGCAAGGGCTCGTTCAAGGTGATTGTGCTGCTGTTGTTGCTGGTGATGTGCCTGCCGCTGCTGCACGTGTTTTATCGCGATGAGCCGGGCATCGATTTTCTCGCGACGCTGGTCAGTATTGGTGCGATCCGGGTGTTTCTGGTGGGGCCGTTCAATGACTTCCAGCTGTACACCATCGACTTCCTGTTCGCCGCGGTAATTATCCTGGTGGGCACGGTGTCGTTGATCAAGGCGATGCGGGCCAATAGTCGGCGGGAGCTGGCGGCGAAAAGCGGATCTTCGTGGTGATTGATCAGGTTTTTTCCGATGAGGTTTTGTGTTGTTTGAGCTGATGTCTTCGTGCAACCCGGACCTGTAGGAGCGAAGCTTGCCCGCGAAGGGGCCTTTGAATATTGCCGCGATCACTTCAGCAATAGATGAATATTGTGCTTTTTGATAACAAAGTGTCGGGCATTGGCTATACCTGTAATTCCCCTACGCAATATTGTTGCCCGGCCTTCTGACAGGAGTTACAGCATGAAGCTTGCGTTACTGATGAGCACACTGTGCATCGCCTCGATCGGGGTGGTGGGCTGCTCGAGCAAAGTCGTCGAGCCGGACCAGTATTCCGGCTTTCTCAAGGACTACAGTCAGCTCAAGGAAGCCAAGTCGCCATCGGGCGCCGTGGTCATGCGCTGGATGGACCCCAAGCTCGACGTCAACAAGTTCACCAGTGTCTACATCGAGCCGACTCAGCTCTATCCCAAACCGCAACCGACGGTGAAAATCCCTCAGGCCACGCTGAACGGCATCACCAGCTACTACGATCAGGCGCTCAAACGCGAGGTGGGTAAATCCCTGCCATTGGCCAGCGGCCCCGGCCCTGGCGTGATGGTGGTGCGTGCTGCGATCACCTCTGTCACCAGCAAGACCGAAGGCCTCCAGCCTTATGAAGTGATCCCGATTGCCCTGGTGGCGGCGGCAGTCAGTACAGCCAGCGGCATTCGCGACCAGGAAACCAATCTGGCCACCGAAGCGGTGTTTCTCGATGGCGGCAACAACAAAGTCGTGGCCCAAGTGGTGCGCAAGGGCATTGGCAAACCGCTGGAAAGCGCAGATCAGGTGATGAAGGCCGATGACGTGAAAAACGTGATCGATGGCTGGGCGTCGGATATGCATCAGTCGTATCTGAAACTCAAGTCCAAGTCCAAGTCCAAGTAATGCGGCGAGGCTGAGGGCCTATATCGCGAGCAGGCTCGCTCCTACAGTGGATCTGCTGTGAGCACACTATTCGTGAACACCAGCGATCAAATGTGGGAGTGAGCCTGTTCGCGACATCGGTCTCCCGGTACACAGCTTCAGTTCTTCTTCGCCTGCGCACGCACTCGTTCTTCCTGCTCGCGCAACTGCGGTGTGAACTCGGCACCGAAGTCTTCGGCCTCGTACACCTGGCGAATCTCGATCTCGGCCTCTGTCCCCGGCATCGGGTTGGGGCAGCGCTTGACCCACTCGATCGCTTCCTCTTTCGACTTCACCTGCCACAGCCAATAGCCGGCGATCAGCTCTTTGGTTGCGGCGAACGGGCCGTCGATCACCGTGCGCTGGTCACCCGAGAAACGCACACGGGCGCCTTTGCTGCTGGGCTGCAGTCCATCGCAATCGATGAGGATGCCGGCCTTGGCCAGTTCCTCGTTGAAATTGCCCATCGCGGTCATCAGCTCTTCGCTGGGCATCACACCGGCCTCGGAATCCGGGCTGGCTTTCACAATGATCATGAATCGCATGGTCTTGTCTCCGCTGGATTTGAGAGATTCGCTGTCTAGTCGAATGGCCATGGGCAAAATCGACAACGCGGCCAAAGGAAAATCGCTACAAGCCTTCTGATACCCCGTACCCGGGATAGGTTGGATTTTAGCGTGATGGTAGTCTGCGATTCCCCTGGCCGATGGGATGCCATCATTCATGCCTGTTCTGGAACTCACCACCCTGATCCCCAACCGCACCCCCGAGCAAGTGCTCGACTTCTGCCTGGAAGGGGGCAATTTTCCGAAGATCTTCCCGGAACGGTTCACGCCTCTGGGTGATATCGACCTGACCAACCTGCGCATCGAAGCCGGTCGACAGTTTCGCTTTCGGCACTGGATGTTCAACTTCATCCCGTCGAACTGGACGGTGGTCATCCGCGAGGTGGGCGAGCACCATTTCATCGATGAAATGCTCAAGGGGCCAATGGCTGCCTTTCGTCATGAACATCGGGTGGCAGCGGGTGAGGGCGGTACGCTGTATACCGACCGTGTGACCTATGCGGCCATGGAGGGCGCGCCGTTGGAGTGGCTGGTGGTCAATGCCTACATGCAGCGGATTTTCGAAGCGCGGCACCGCAATATGTTGCGCTTGCTTGGATAGTGCGCAGTGCATTCCAATCCTGTGGGAGCGGGCTTGCCCGCGAAGAACGATAACGCGGTCAGCCAGTTACACCACGGTGTTCCCTTCGCGGGCAAGCCCGCTCCCACAGGGTTATGCAGTGTTAGTAAGTTTTGTTGAAACGCGTGTATCCAGTTTTGTGCGACGACAAATCACAATTTGTATCTGGGCATAGGTCGCCAGACCATTTCGTGGTTAACTTCGGCCTCGTCAAAATTCTCTACATCAACGTTCAGAAGGACTCCGTTCATGGCTCAAGTCACTCTTAAAGGCAACCCGGTTCAAGTCAACGGCCAATTGCCACAAGCCGGTTCCCAGGCGCCAGCCTTTTCCCTGGTTGCCGGCAATCTGTCCGACGTGACCCTGGCGAACTTCGCCGGCAAGCGCAAAGTGCTGAACATCTTCCCAAGTATCGACACCCCGACCTGCGCTACCTCCGTGCGCAAGTTCAACGCCCAGGCCAATGACATCGCCAACACCGTGGTGCTGTGCATCTCCGCTGACCTGCCGTTCGCCCAGGCTCGTTTCTGCGGCGCCGAAGGCCTGGAAAACGTCCAGAACCTGTCGACCCTGCGCGGTGCCGAGTTCATCGAGAACTACGGCGTGGCGATTGCCGATGGCCCGCTCAAAGGCCTGACCGCCCGTGCCGTCGTGGTTCTGGACGAAAACGACAAGGTCCTGCACAGCGAACTGGTCAAGGAAATCGCTGAAGAACCGAACTACGAAGCGGCACTTGCCGTTCTGAAATAAGTAAAACATTACAATTGTTAACGGCCTGGCCCTGTCCAGGCCGTTTTCATTTGTGCTTCAGTGTCTTAGATAAATCTCCTGTTACGTAAGCCAAAGGTAAATTGCCGGTAAAGGCGCTTTGCTTAATACCCGCCAGTGCTTATCGTTCAGCCTCCTGTAGAAAGAAGCTTCACGCGCCCAATGGTTGATCATTCCATGCAATCCTCCGCTTCCCGCAATCCTCGTCGCTGGCTGTTCGGCCTGCTTGTCCTGTTGGTCATCGCTGGCCTGTGCTGGAAGTTCTGGCCCGCAGGCAGCAGCCCGAAGGAGGGCGCAGGGCAGAAAGCCGTTGCCGGGCACACCGGCCGGTCGGGGGGGATGCGTCCGGGGTTTGGTGGGGCATCCGGGCCGGTACCGGTGCGCGTGGCGCCAGCGGTCAAAGGCGATTTCCCGCTGTATTACAAGGCGCTGGGTACGGTCACAGCGCTGAACACCATCAATGTGCGTAGCCGCGTTGGCGGTGAGTTGATAAAGATTTCGTTCGAAGAAGGGCAAATGGTCAAGGCGGGCGACCTGCTGGCCGAGATCGACCCGCGTCCTTACCAGAATGCCTTGCTCCAGGCCGAAGGCACCTTGCTGCAGAATCAGGCACAACTGAAGAATGCTCAGGTCGATGTCGAGCGCTATCGCGGGTTGTACCGCGAAGACAGTATCGCCAAACAAACCCTGGACACCGCCGAAGCACTGGTCGGCCAGTACCTGGGCACGGTCAAGACCAATCAGGCGGCGGTCAACGACGCCAAGCTCAATCTGGAATTCACCAAAATCCGCGCGCCGATCGCCGGGCGCGTGGGCCTGCGTCAGCTGGACGTCGGCAACCTCGTCGCGGCGAACGACACCACGGCGCTGGTGATCATCACCCAGACTCAACCGATCAGCGTGGCGTTCACCTTGCCGGAAAACAACCTGGACACCGTGCTGGCCCGCTATCGCACCGGCGCCAAACTGCCCGCCGAAGCCTGGGACCGTGGCGATACCAAATTGCAGGCCACTGGCGTGTTGCAGAGCCTGGACAACCAGATCGACGTCACCACCGGCACCCTGAAATTCAAGGCCCGCTACGAGAACCGCGATCAAGCGCTGTTCCCCAACCAGTTCGTCAACGTCCACCTGCTGGCCGACACCCTCAAAGGCGTGGTGCTTGTGCCTTCGGCGGCGATCCAGTTCGGCACCAACGGCACGTTCGTCTATGCCATGGACGGCGACAAGAAGGTCACCATCCGTCAGTTGAAAGTCGGCGCCAGTGACGGTGACAACACGGTGATCACCGAAGGCCTGGCTGCTGGCGATCGGGTGGTTCTGGAAGGCACCGACCGCCTGAAGGAAGGCAGCGAAGTGGAGGTCGTCAACGACAGCAAGGATGTACCGACCACCCCGACCGAACACCTGCAAGGCAAGTCGGCCGCCACTGCACCTGAGGCGACGGCCACCGACAAGGCGAAAAAGGGCGGCGCATGAACATCTCGCGGCTGTTCATCCTTCGCCCGGTCGCCACGACCCTGAGCATGCTGGCGATTATTCTGGCCGGCGTGATCGCTTATCGGCTGCTGCCGGTGTCGGCATTGCCCCAGGTCGACTACCCGACCATTCGTGTGATGACGCTCTATCCTGGCGCCAGCCCGGATGTCATGACCAGCGCCGTGACCGCGCCGCTGGAGCGTCAGTTCGGGCAGATGCCTGGCCTGACCCAGATGGCGTCCACCAGTTCTGGCGGCGCCTCGGTGCTGACCCTGCGGTTCAGCCTGGACATCAACATGGACGTCGCCGAGCAGCAGGTTCAGGCCGCGATCAACGCCGCGACCAATTTGCTGCCCAAGGACTTGCCGGCGCCACCGGTGTACAACAAGGTCAACCCGGCGGACACCCCGGTGCTGACGCTGGCCATCACCTCGAAAACCATGCTGTTGCCCAAGCTCAATGACTTGGTCGACACCCGCATGGCACAGAAAATTGCCCAGATCAGCGGCGTCGGCATGGTCAGCATTGCCGGCGGCCAACGTCAGGCAGTGCGCATCAAGGTCAACCCCGAGGCCCTGGCGGCCAATGGCTTGAACCTGTCGGACGTGCGCACCTTGATCGGCGCTTCCAACGTTAACCAGCCCAAGGGCAACTTCGACGGCCCGACCCGGGTGTCGATGCTCGACGCCAACGACCAGCTGACTTCGCCCAAGGACTACGCCAACCTGATCCTCGCCTACAGTAACGGCGCGCCGTTGCGGCTCAAGGATGTGGCGGAAATCGTCGATGGCGCCGAGAACGAACGTCTGGCGGCGTGGGCCAATGAAAATCAGGCGGTGCTGCTGAACATCCAGCGCCAGCCCGGCGCCAACGTCATCGAAGTGGTCGACCGGATCAAGGCCTTGCTGCCGAGCATCACCGACAACCTGCCGGCCGGCCTCGACGTCACGGTGCTCACCGACCGCACCCAGACCATCCGCGCCTCGGTCACCGACGTGCAACACGAACTGCTGATCGCCATCGCGCTGGTGGTGATGGTTACGTTCCTGTTCCTGCGGCGGGCCAGTGCCACGATCATTCCGTCGGTGGCCGTGCCGCTGTCGTTGATTGGCACCTTCGGCGTGATGTACCTCGCGGGCTTTTCGGTCAACAACCTGACCCTGATGGCGCTGACCATCGCCACCGGTTTTGTGGTGGACGATGCGATCGTCATGCTGGAGAACATTTCCCGATATATCGAAGAGGGCGACAGCCCGCTGCAAGCGGCGCTCAAGGGCGCCAAGCAGATTGGCTTCACCCTGATTTCCCTGACGCTGTCTCTGATTGCGGTACTGATTCCGCTGCTGTTCATGGCCGACGTGGTGGGGCGCTTGTTTCGCGAGTTCGCGATCACCCTGGCGGTGGCGATCCTGATTTCCCTTGTCGTCTCCCTGACCCTGACGCCAATGATGTGCGCGCGGCTGCTCAAACGTGAACCCAAGGAAGCAGAACAGGGCCGTTTCTACCGCTCCAGTGGCGCCGCAATTGATTGGATGATCGCGGCTTACGGGCGCAAATTACAGTGGGTGCTCAAGCATCAACCGCTGACCTTGATGGTGGCCATCGGCACCTTGGCGCTAACGGTGTTCCTGTACATGGTGGTGCCCAAGGGCTTCTTCCCGGTGCAGGACACCGGCGTGATCCAGGGGATTTCCGAGGCGCCGCAGTCGATTTCCTTCGCGGCGATGAGCGAGCGCCAGCAGGAACTGGCCAAGGTGATCCTGGCCGATCCGGCGGTCGAGAGCCTGTCGTCCTATATCGGGGTCGACGGCGACAACTCGACGCTGAACAGCGGTCGGTTGCTGATCAACCTCAAATCCCATAGCCATCGCGACCTGAGTGCCACCGAAGTGATCGCGCGCCTGCAACCGGAGCTGGACAAGCTGATCGGCATTCGCCTGTTCATGCAGCCGGTGCAGGACCTGACCATCGAGGACCGGGTCAGCCGTACGCAGTACCAGTTCAGCATGTCGTCGCCGGATTCCGAGTTGCTCAGCCTGTGGAGCGGGCGTTTGGTGGAAGCGTTGGCGCAACGGCCGGAGCTCACCGACGTCGCCAGCGATCTCCAGGATAAGGGCTTGCAGGTGTATCTGGTGATCGACCGCGATGCGGCGTCGCGGGTCGGCGTATCGGTATCGAACATCACCGATGCGCTGTACGACGCCTTCGGTCAGCGGCAGATTTCCACCATTTACACCCAGGCCAGCCAATACCGCGTGGTGCTGCAATCGCAGTCCGGCGAGAAGATTGGCCCGGATGCGCTGAACCAGATTCACGTCAAGACCACCGATGGCGGTCAGGTGCGCCTGTCCAGCCTGGCGCATGTCGAGGAACGCCAGGCGCAACTGGCGATCACCCACATCGGCCAGTTCCCGGCGGTGATGATGTCCTTCAACCTGGCGCCCGGCGTAGCGCTGGGGCATGCGGTCGAGATCATCGATCAGGTGCAGAAAGACATCGGCATGCCGATTGGCGTGCAGACCCAGTTCCAGGGCGCGGCCGAAGCGTTCCAGGCGTCGCTGTCGAGCACCTTGCTGCTGATTCTGGCGGCGGTGGTGACCATGTACATCGTGCTCGGCGTGCTTTACGAGAGTTACATCCACCCGATCACCATCCTCTCGACCTTGCCCTCGGCGGCGGTCGGCGCCTTGCTGGCGTTGCTGTTGAGCGGCAATGACCTGGGGATGATCGCGATCATCGGCATCATCCTGCTGATCGGTATCGTGAAAAAGAACGCGATCATGATGATCGACTTCGCCCTCGAGGCTGAACGCAATCAGGGCATGGACCCGCAAACTGCGATCTATCAGGCAGCGCTGCTGCGTTTTCGGCCGATTCTGATGACCACCCTGGCGGCGCTGTTCGGCGCGGTGCCGCTGATGCTGGCCACGGGTTCCGGCGCGGAACTGCGCCAGCCTTTGGGTCTGGTGATGGTCGGTGGCTTGCTGGTGAGTCAGGTGCTGACGCTGTTCACCACGCCTGTCATCTACTTGTACTTCGACCGCCTCGGGCGGCGCTGGGGCCGTAAGTCCGAGTCTGTGGAACCGGTAGAACAGCCATGAACCTGTCCGGACCTTTCATCAAGCGCCCGGTCGCAACGATGCTGTTGAGCCTGGCGATCATATTGCTGGGCGGCGTGAGCTTCGGCCTGTTGCCTGTATCGCCGCTGCCGCAAATGGACTTCCCGGTGATTGTGGTTCAGGCGAGTTTGCCCGGTGCAAGCCCCGAGGTCATGGCCTCGACCGTGGCCACGCCGCTTGAGCGTTCCTTCGGCGCCATCGCCGGGGTCAACACCATGAGCAGCCGTTCCAGCCAGGGTTCGACCCGGGTGATTTTGCAGTTCGACCTGGACCGCGACATCAACGGCGCGGCGCGGGAAGTGCAGGCGGCGATCAACGCCTCGCGCAACCTGCTGCCGAGCGGCATGCGCAGCATGCCCACCTACAAGAAGGTCAACCCGTCCCAGGCGCCAATCATGGTGCTGTCGCTGACCTCGGATGTATTGGAAAAAGGCCAGCTCTATGACTTGGCCTCGACCATTCTGTCCCAGAGCCTGTCGCAGGTGCAGGGCGTGGGTGAAGTGCAGATCGGCGGCAGCTCGTTGCCGGCGGTGCGCATCGAACTCGAACCCCAGGCGCTCAATCAGTACGGCGTGGCGCTGGATGACGTGCGCAACACCATCGCCAACGCCAACGTGCGCCGGCCCAAGGGCTCGGTCGAAGATGGCCAGCGGCTGTGGCAGGTGCAGGCCAACGATCAACTGGAAAAGGCCAAGGATTACGAATCGCTGATCATTCACTACGCGGACGGCGCGGCCCTGCGCCTGAAGGATGTGGCCAAGGTCAGCGACGGCGTCGAGGACCGTTACAACAGCGGCTTCTTCAACGACGACGCGGCGGTGTTGCTGGTGATCAACCGGCAGGCCGGCGCCAACATCATCGAGACGGTCAACGAGATCAAGGCGCAGCTGCCGGCGTTGCAGGCCGTGCTGCCGGCCAGCGTCAAGCTGAACCTTGCGATGGACCGTTCGCCGGTGATCAAGGCCACCCTGCACGAGGCGGAAATGACCCTGCTGATTGCCGTGGTGCTGGTGATTCTGGTGGTGTTCCTGTTCCTCGGTAATTTCCGTGCCTCGCTGATTCCGACCCTGGCGGTGCCGGTGTCGCTGGTGGGCACGTTTGCGGTGATGTACCTCTACGGTTTCTCCCTGAACAACCTGTCGCTGATGGCGCTGATCCTGGCCACCGGGCTGGTGGTGGACGACGCCATCGTGGTGCTGGAGAACATTTCCCGGCACATCGACAAGGGCGTGCCGCCGATGAAGGCCGCGTACCTCGGGGCCCAGGAAGTCGGCTTCACGCTGCTGTCGATGAACGTCTCGCTGGTGGCGGTGTTCCTGTCGATCCTGTTCATGGGCGGGATCATCGAAAGCCTGTTCCGCGAGTTTTCCATCACCCTGGCGGCGGCCATTGTGGTGTCGTTGCTGGTGTCGCTGACGCTGACGCCGATGCTCTGCGCCCGCTGGCTCAAGCCGCATACGCCGGGGCAGGAAAACCGCCTGCAACGCTGGAGCCATCGGACCAACGAGTGGATGGTCGGCAAATACGCCACCAGCCTCGACTGGGTGCTGCGTCACCGTCGGCTGACCCTGCTCAGCCTGCTCGTGACGATTGGCGTGAACATCGCGCTTTATGTCGTTGTTCCTAAAACATTTTTGCCTCAGCAGGACACCGGCCAGTTGATAGGTTTCGTGCGGGGCGACGACGGGCTGTCATTCAGCGTGATGCAGCCGAAGATGGAAATCTTCCGCCGCGCCGTGCTCAAGGACGAGGCGGTGCAAAGCGTCGCCGGGTTCATCGGTGGCAGCAACGGTACCAACAACGCCTTCATGCTGGTGCGGCTCAAGCCGATCCAGGAGCGCAACCTGTCCGCGCAGAAAGTCATCGAACGCCTGCGCAAGGAAATGCCCAAGGTGCCCGGTGCGCAATTGATGCTGATGGCCGATCAGGACCTGCAATTTGGCGGCGGTCGCGAGCAGACCTCCTCGCAATATTCCTACATCCTGCAAAGCGGCGATCTTGGCGCGTTGCGCGAGTGGTATCCGAAAGTCGTCACCGCCCTCAAGGCGCTGCCGGAATTGACGGCGATTGACGCACGCGAAGGCCGTGGCGCCCAGCAAGTGACCCTGATTGTCGATCGCGATCAGGCCAAGCGTCTGGGCGTGGATATGGACATGGTCACGGCGGTGCTGAACAACGCCTACAGCCAGCGGCAGATTTCGACGATCTACGACAGCCTCAACCAGTATCAGGTGGTGATGGAGGTCAACCCGAAATACGCCCAGGATCCGATCACCCTGAATCAGGTCAAGGTGATCACGGCCGACGGTGCGCGGATTCCGCTGTCGACCATCGCTCACTACGAAAACAGCCTGGAAGACGACCGGGTCAGCCACGAAGGCCAGTTCGCTTCAGAAAGCATCGCCTTCGACATGGCCGAAGGCGTGACGGTGGAGCAGGGTTCGGCGGCCATCGAGCGGGCGATTGCCAAGGTCGGTTTGCCGGAAGACGTGATCGCGAAAATGGCCGGTACCGCCGATGCGTTCGCCGCCACCCAGAAGAGCCAGCCGTGGATGATTCTCGGTGCGCTGGTGGCGGTGTATCTGGTGCTGGGCGTGCTGTATGAAAGCTACATCCACCCGCTGACCATTCTTTCGACCTTGCCGTCCGCCGGGGTCGGGGCGTTGCTGTCGATCTATGTGCTGGGCGGCGAGTTCAGCCTGATCTCCCTGCTCGGGCTGTTCCTATTGATCGGTGTGGTGAAGAAAAACGCGATTCTGATGATCGATCTGGCGCTGCAACTGGAGCGGCACCAGGGCCTGGAGCCGCTGGAGTCGATCCGCAGTGCCTGTCTGCAACGGCTGCGGCCGATTCTGATGACCACCCTGGCGGCGATCCTCGGCGCCTTGCCGTTGCTGCTGAGCCGGGCCGAAGGGGCGGAAATGCGTCAGCCGCTGGGCCTGACTATCATCGGCGGGCTGGTCTTCAGCCAGGTGCTGACCCTTTACACCACCCCGGTGGTTTACCTCTATCTCGACAATCTGCGCCATCGTTTCAACCGCTGGCGTGGGGTGCGTACCGATGCTGCTCTGGAAACTCCGCTATGACTGACCGTTCGCTTATCAATCTGGTTGCATCGCTGATCACAGCCCGAGGCTCGCGTTTGCTGAGCCTGTCGCTGTGCGTGGCGATGCTCAGTGCCTGCGCCATCGGCCCGGATTACCAGCGCCCGCAAGCCGCCGCGCCGGCACAGTACAAAGAGGCCGCCGGATGGCGCCAGGCCAACCCCAGCGACTCTCTGGCGCGCGGTGCCTGGTGGGAGCTGTATGGCGATCAGCAGCTCAATGGTTTGATCGAAAAACTCAACAGCGCCAACCAGACCGTCGCCCAGTCCGAAGCGCAGTACCGCCAGGCCCAGGCCTTGGTACGCAGTGCCCGGGGTGCGTTTTTCCCGACCGTGGACCTGACGGTCGGGAAAACCCGCTCCAGCCAAGGCACCGGTAGCAGCAGTTCGAGCCTGAGCAGTTCTTCCAGTGGTATTCGCGACACCTATACGGCGCAGGCCGGAGTCAGTTGGGAAGCAGACGTCTGGGGCAAATTGCGCCGAGGCCTGGAGGCCGACACGGCCAACGCCGAGGCGAGTTTTGCTGACTTGGCGGCGATGCGCTTGAGCCAGCAATCGGAGCTGGTGCAGAACTACCTGCAACTGCGGGTGATCGACGAACAGAAACGCCTGCTGGAAGCGACGGTCGAGGCCTATCAGCGTTCGCTGACCATGACCGAAAACCAGTACCGCGCCGGTGTCTCCGGCAAGGACGCAGTGGCCCAGGCCACTACTCAGCTCAAAAGCACCCAGGCGGAAATGGTCGACCTGATCTGGCAGCGCGCGCAGTTCGAGAACGCCATCGCCGTACTGATTGGTCTGCCGCCGGCCGAGTTCAGCCTGGCTGAAACCAAAGACATCCCGGCATTGCCGCAGGTGCCGCTGAGCCTGCCTTCGCAGTTGCTGGAGCGCCGCCCGGACATCGCTTCCGCCGAGCGCTCTGTAATGGCCGCCAATGCCAACATCGGCGTGGCCAAAGCCGCCTACTACCCGGACCTGACCCTGAGCCTGAACGGCGGTTATAGCAGCAGCACCTCAAACAATTGGATCAGCGTGCCGAACCGTTTCTGGTCGGTAGGCCCGCAACTGGCCATGACCCTGTTCGACGGTGGGCAGCGCTCGGCGGAAGTCGATCGCAGCGAAGCGGCCTACGACGAGACCGTCGCCAAGTACCGCCAGACCGTGCTCGACGGCTTCCGTGAAGTGGAAAACTATCTGGTGCAGCTCAAGGTGCTGGAAGACGAAGCCAAGGTGCGCCAGGAAGCCCTGGATGCGGCACGCGAGTCCCTGCGCTTGACCCAGAATCAGTACAAGGCCGGGGTGATTGCTTATCTGGATGTGGTGGTGGTTCAGGCTACGGCGTTGAGCAACGAGCGCAACGTGCTGAGTTTGCTGCAGAGCCGCTTGATCGCCAGCGTGCAGTTGATTGCCGCGCTGGGCGGCGGGTGGGACGGGCAGCTTCAGGTGAGCGACAAGCAATAGCGCATGATCGTTCCCACAAACGTTTCATCACCTTGATGGCCTTTTGATGACTTTGTGAGTGCGTTCATCAGCGGAGTCAGTACAATCCCCGACTTTGCTCCCCGAGAACGGATGCGGGGGCAGTCGCGAGAAGTCTCATGCTCATCGGTAGTTATTCCCTTACGCTGGTTTTCATATCGCTCTGTGTGGCGATACTTGCCTCTTACACCGCGCTCGACCTCACCGGTCGCATCGCCACGGCCAAGGGGCGGGCGGTGCATCTGTGGACGGCGGGCGGCGCTTTTGCAATGGGCATTGGCGTGTGGTCGATGCATTTTATCGGCATGCTCGCGTTCACATTGCCAATCGATCTGGGCTACGACGTTACTCTCACGGCGCTGTCCCTCTTGATTGCGGTCCTGTCCTGCGGTTTTGCCCTGTGGCTGGTCAGCCAGCCACAACTGCCGGCCTGGCAACTGGCGTTCGGCGCGCTGGTCATGGGCGCTGGCATCAGCGCCATGCATTACACCGGCATGGCCGCGATGCGCATGCAGCCGGGCATCGATTACGACCCGACACTGTTTAGCGCGTCGCTGCTGATTGCCGTCGGTGCGTCGGGCGCCGCGTTATGGATCGCTTTCCGCCTGCGTCGGCATGCACCGTATGTTCGCCTGATCCGCGGCGGAGCAGCGGTGATCATGGGCATCGCCATCGTCGGCATGCACTACACCGGCATGGCCGCGGCACGTTTTGCCGATGGCAGTTTCTGTGGCGCGGCGGCTGATGGCCTGAACGGCGAGGGACTGGACAGTCTTGTTCTGATCACCACCCTGGCGGTGTTGAGCATTGCCTTGCTGACGTCGATCCTCGATGCACGCCTGGAGGCTCGCACCGCGGACCTCGCTCAATCGCTGACCGAAGCCAATCGCGAACTCACCCAACTGGCGCTGCACGACACCCTGACCGGGCTGCCGAACCGAGTATTGCTGGCCGACCGTATCGATCAGGCGATGTCGAGGGTGCAGGAGCAGGGCGGCTGTTTTGCGCTGATGTTCATTGACCTGGACGGCTTCAAGCCGGTCAACGATGCCTTTGGGCACCACATGGGCGATCAGTTGCTGCGAGAGGTCGGCCTGCGCCTTCGCGAGGATTTGCGCAGCCAGGACACCCTGGCGCGGATCGGCGGCGATGAATTTGTGCTGCTGGTGCGACTCACCGAACAGAACGACGCGCTGAACCTGGCGGCGCGTCAGGTGGGGCTGATCGCGCGCTCGTTCCGGGTCGCGGAACATGACTTGCAGATCTCCGCCAGCGTTGGCATCGCGCTCTATCCGGGCAACGGTCAGACCGCCGAAGAGTTGTTGATGAATGCTGATGCCGCGATGTACCACGCCAAAGGCGCCGGGAAAAACGGCTACAGCTTCTTCGACGTGTCGATGAACAGCAACGCGCGCAAACAACTGCAATTACTGCAAGACTTGCGCACCGCCCTCGATCAGCAGCAGTTCAGTCTTTATTACCAACCCAAATTCGACGCCAGCCATGGCCGACCGGTGGGGGCCGAGGCGTTGTTGCGCTGGGCGCACCCGACCCAGGGCCTGCTGCTGCCGGACACGTTCATCGACTTGGCGGAGAAGACCGGGCTGATCATCCCGATCGGCGAATGGGTGCTCAATGAAGCCTGCCGTCAGATGCGAGAGTGGTACGTGCTCGGTTACACCGACTGGCGCATCGCGGTGAACCTTTCGGCCTTGCAGTTCTGCCACGCGGGGTTGGTCCAGAGCGTCGCCAAGGCCCTGGCCACTCATCATTTGCCGGCCAACAGCCTGACCCTGGAAATCACCGAAACCACCGCCATGAGCGACGCCGATGCGAGCATGACGGTACTGCAGGAACTCTCGGAAATGGGCGTCGACCTGTCCATCGATGACTTTGGCACCGGCTATTCGAGCTTGATGTACCTCAAGCGTCTGCCGGCCAATGAACTGAAGATCGACCGGGGTTTCGTTCGCGATCTGGAACACGACAGCGATGACGCGGCCATCGTCTCGGCCATCGTCGCCCTTGGCCAGGCGTTGGGCTTGCGAATCGTGGCTGAAGGGGTGGAAACCGACGTCCAGCAAGACTTCCTGACCCAACTCGGTTGCGACTCGTTGCAGGGGTATTTGCTGGGGCACCCGCTGCCGGCGGAACGCTTTATGGTCGATATTCACCGTGGGGAGCAATTGGCGGCGGGCTGATAGACCCTCGCCACAGGTGAGTGTCATTGGAATTGACGCAGGTTCATGCAAAACCGCGCAATGGCGGTTATTCTTGGCCCCGACTGCATACGCTTGTAACGGGGGAAATGCCAGCATGGATAAAGTCATCGTCATCACCGGCGGCAGCCGCGGTATCGGTGCCGCCACGGCCCTGTTGGCCGCCGAGCAAGGCTATCGGATCTGCATCAACTACCAGTCCGACGAGCAGGCGGCGCACAGTGTGCTGGAACAAGTTCGTGCACTCGGTGCCCAGGCCATTGCGGTGCGCGCCGATGTCAGCATCGAAGACGAAGTGATCGGCCTGTTCCACCGCGTGGACACCGAACTCGGTCGGGTCACGGCGCTGGTAAACAACGCCGGTACTGTCGGGCAAAAGTCGCGGATCGACGAAATGTCCGAATTCCGTATTCTGAAAATCCTCAAGACCAACGTCCTGGCACCGATCCTTTGCGCCAAACACGCGATCCTGCGCATGTCGCCCAAACATGGCGGGCAGGGCGGCAGTATCGTTAATGTGTCGTCGGTCGCTGCCCGCTTGGGCGCCCCCAGCGAATATGTAGACTATGCCGCGTCCAAAGGCGCGCTGGACACCTTCACCATCGGTCTGTCCAAGGAAGTAGCGGGCGAGGGGATTCGCGTCAACGCCGTGCGGCCGGGCTACATCTACACCGATTTCCATGCATTGAGCGGTGATCCGGATCGGGTCAGCAAGCTGGAATCGGCGATTCCGATGGCTCGGGGTGGGCGGCCGGATGAGGTGGCGGAGGCGATTGTTTGGTTGTTGTCGGATAAAGCGTCGTATGCAACCGGGACTTTCGTCGACCTTGGTGGTGGACGCTAATCCTCAAGATTTGCGGTGTCTGCGCTGGCCTCTTCGCGGGCAAGCCCGCTCCCACAGGGATCGCTGGTGTTCACAAATTTTGTGTTCACACCGATCCATTGTGGGAGCGGGTTTGCCCGCGAAGGCGATAGCCCAGACAACATCAAACCTTCAGAACGACCGCACAATCCGCCCCAACGTCTCCATCGCCTTCTCCGAATCCTCAGTCCAAGGGCTGCCATAATTCAGCCGTATACAATTCCTGAACCGCTGGGTCGGTGAAAAGATCGGCCCCGGCGCGATGCTGATCCCTTGGGCCAGCGCCATCTGGAACAACTTCAACGAATCCATCTGCGGCGGCAGTTCCAGCCACAAAAAGTAGCCTCCCGCTGGCTGGCTGACACGTGTCTGCGCCGGGAAGTAGCGGGCGATGGCGGCGAGCATGGCGCTTTGCTGTTCTTCCAGGGCGTAACGCAGTTTGCGCAGGTGCCGGTCGTAGCCGCCATGTTGCAAGTAATCGGCGATGGCGGCCTGGGCGGGCATCGAGGCGCAGAGCGATGTCATGAGCTTCAGGCGTTCGATTTTCTGCGCATACCGCCCGGCAGCGACCCAGCCGATGCGGTAACCGGGGGCCAGGCTCTTGGCGAACGATCCGCAATGCATCACCAACCCTTCGGTGTCGAAAGCCTTGGCCGGTTTCGGCGCCTGTTGGCCGTAATAAAGCTCGGCGTAGACGTCGTCTTCGATCAGCGGCACTTGATGGCTGCGCAACAACTCCACCAGTTCCTGCTTCTTCGCTTCGGGCATGGTCGCCCCCATGGGGTTCTGGAAGCTGGTCATGCACCAGCAGGCCTTGATCGGATGCCGTTCCAGGGTTTGGGCGAGCACGCCGAGGTCGATGCCGTCTCGTGGGTGGACGGGAATTTCCACTGCTTTGAGCTTCAACCGTTCCAGCACTTGCAGGCTGGCGTAGAACGCCGGGGCTTCGATGGCCACCAGGTCGCCGGGTTCGGTCACGGCTTGCAGGCACAGGTTCAGGGCTTCGAGGGCGCCGTTGGTGATCAGCAGTTCTTCCATGGGCAACATCAGCCCGCCGACCATATAGCGCAGGGCGATTTGTCGACGCAGCTGCGGGTTACCCGGCGACATGTCGGTGACCACCATGCGCGGGTCCATTTCCCGGGCGGCACTGGCCAGCGAGCGGGACAGGCGTTGCAGCGGGAATAGCGTGGGGCTGGGGAACGCCGAACCGAAGGGCACGGTGGTCGGATCCTTGATCGAATCCAGCACCGAGAACACCAGTTCGCTGACGTCGACTTCGGTGGACTCGTTGACCTGGCTGCTGATCACCGGCTCCGAGAACGGGCTCGGTGCATGCGCATTGACGAAGTAGCCGGAACGCGGCCGGGCGCGGATCAGGCCACGGCGTTCGAGCAGGTAATAGGCCTGGAACACCGTGGACGGGCTGACGCCGTAGGTCTGGCTGGCGTAGCGCACCGATGGCACCCGCTGGCCGGGACCGAGGACGCCGGAGCGGATCAGTTCAGCGATGTCGTCGGCGAATTTTTCGTAGCGTTTCATCGAGTGCTCGAGTGGGAGTCATTCTGGAACATCGGGGGTGGCTTCTTCGCGGGCAAGCACCGCAGTTTAAAGGCTCAACGGTTCATCGGCGCAACAAACCGGCTCTTGGCCACGCTGTAGATGTCCGGCTCATCGCTGTCGACAATCTTGAAAATGATGGTTTGCGAGCTGCTGCTCGGCCGTTCCGTGGTCATGGCCACCGACACCGGCACATCGACGATCTCACCGGGGGCCAGGCTCAGTTCGGCCTTGCCTTGCAGCTGGAAGCCATCGCCATCAACCAGCGTCAGGCGATAATCCTGACGTTGCTGGGTCTTGTTGATGACCTTCAGGCTGTAGATGTTTTCGATCTGGCCTGCACTGTTCTCGCGGAACAGGCCACGGTCCTTGCTCACGTCCAGCGACACCATCGGCCGCTCCACCAACGCCAGGGCGAGGGCACCGATCATCACCAGCAGCACGGCGGTGTAACCGATCAAGCGCGGACGCAGCAGGTGGGTCTTGCCACCCTGCAATTCATGCTCCGAGGTGTAGCTGATCAGCCCGCGGGCGTAGCCCATTTTGTCCATGATCGAATCACAGGCGTCGATGCATGCGGCGCAACCGATGCATTCCATCTGCAAGCCGTCGCGAATGTCGATGCCGGTCGGGCAGACCTGCACGCACAATTGGCAATCGATGCAATCACCCAGTCCGACTTCGGTGGGTTTCACCTCACGCTTGCGCGGGCCACGGTTTTCGCCGCGGGCCACATCGTAGGAAATGGTCAGGGTGTCCTTGTCGAACATCACGCTCTGGAAGCGCGCATAGGGGCACATGTGCATGCACACCGCTTCGCGCAGCCAACCGGCATTGATGTAAGTGGCGCCGGTGAAGAACAGCACCCAGAACAGGCTGACACCGCTGATTTGCAAGGTCAGCAGTTCTTCGGCCAGGGGGCGGATCGGCGTGAAGTAGCCGACAAACGTCAGGCCGGTAAGCAGGCTGATCGCCAGCCACAGGGTGTGTTTGGCCGAGCGGCGGATCAGTTTGTTCAGGCCCCAGGGCGCGGCTTGCAGCTTGATCCGCTGGTTGCGCTCGCCTTCGGTGATCTTCTCGCACCACATGAAGATCCACGTCCAGGAACTCTGCGGGCAGGTGTAACCGCACCAGACCCGGCCTGCGAACACGGTGATCGCAAACAGGCCGAACGCAGCGATGATCAGCAGCGCCGAGAGCAGGATGAAATCCTGTGGCCAGAAGGTGGCGCCGAAAATGTGGAATTTGCTTTCGGAGAGGTCCCAGAGCACCGCTTGGCGGCCACCCCAGTTCAGCCATACCGTGCCGAAGAACAGCAAAAACAAAACCCCGGCGCCACTCAGGCGCAGGGTGCGGAACAAGCCCGTGAAGCTGCGGGTGTGGATCAGATTGTCGCTGGACTTGGGCTTTATCTTTGGACGTAGAGGCTCATTGTTTTTTATAAATGCGGCAGGTTCAACGGTTCGGACGGGGATTCTATCGCTCATGGTCTTTCGCTCATCAGCCTCCATCAGGCCTGAGCACTATGACCAGCGATCTGTTTGCATAA
Source organism: Pseudomonas cucumis (assembly GCF_030687935.1). Taxonomy (GTDB): domain Bacteria; phylum Pseudomonadota; class Gammaproteobacteria; order Pseudomonadales; family Pseudomonadaceae; genus Aquipseudomonas; species Aquipseudomonas cucumis. Next base: position 2,884,206 of record NZ_CP117454.1, read on the forward strand.
CAGACTCAGCTAAGCCAATAAAAAGCGGATCAGATGAGTTTCTGGCACCCGCCTGCGACAACTTGATGCACCCGCAACGGTTGGCCGCAAACACCTGTGCCAGGTGTCTGCGGCGTGTGTTGATGCGGGTCAGTCAAATCACCGAATCACTGTCCGTGGCCTTCAAATGCCGGCGACCATCCACTGCGCCTGCTACGGTCAATGCATCGGCTTCTGCTTCGGTGATGTAAATGCGGCGGCCGTCGAGGTCGACCGCCGACATGGATTGTTCCGCGTCGGTGATGATCGTCACGTCGGAGCAAATGCGGATTTCTTCGCCGTTCTGGGTGATGAAGAAACAGGTCTGGTTATCGATGCGCACGGTCATGGAGGCGTCCTTTTTTCTGCGGATTCTGAAGTGTTAGGGCGCATCCGCCAGTCATCGTTCTGTGCAACCGATTAATGGTGGGTGGGGTCCATCCTCTATCGAGTCATTAAATCATCACAAGGACTGCGCCATGGACGCCTGGTGGCACGAGGTTTGGGTGACGCTGCAAGCAGAGTTCGCCGACATTGGCGATGCTTCACAACTGACGCGCATTACGGTGCGCTTACTGATGGCCGCCTTATTGGGCGGCATTTTGGGTTTCGAGCGTGAGCAAAAGGGCAAGGCCGCCGGGATTCGCACCCACATGCTGGTGGCGCTGGGCGCGGCGTTGTTTGTGCTGGTGCCGCAGATGTCAGGATCCCAGGCCGATGCCATGAGTCGGGTGGTGCAGGGCGTGATTGCCGGCATCGGCTTTCTCGGCGCCGGGACTATCCTGAAAAACACCGATGGCGATGAGGGCCACGTCAAAGGCCTGACCACCGCCGCCGGTTTGTGGATGACGGCGGCCATTGGCGTTTCGGCCGGGATGGGCCGCGAGGCGACAGCGGTGCTCAGTACGTTGCTGGCGTTGGTGATTCTCGGTGTGATGCCTATCGTCGTGCGCCAGATTGAAAAGGATCGAAACCCGTAATTGAACCTTCATGCAGCTTACGGATGCACGATCTCCGGCGGCTGGGAGCTTGGCGGCTCTTCCCGGGGTGGCGGGCTGGTGCCTGGCGGTTCCTGCTCCGGGATGGGGCCGGGTTCGGTCGGCGGGGTTGGCGGAATCGTGGGCTCATCGATGTTCGGATCGGGTGTCTCGGCGGGGATAGGAATACTCATCGAAACAGTCTCCAGTGGCAGATGGCGTGAGTCGTGCTTAAGTTGATTGACCCGTACTCAGGGAATTTGATTCCCCGCAAGACTTGGCAAATTCCTCTGAACTTTTACCGGCGCCTGCTGTTCGGAACTTAAGTGAGTTCATGCCGGGGCAGATCGCTTCGTGTGAACGACGACCAGGCACAAGAGCGTCCTTGGGGCGTTAAGGAGAGATGCTCGATGACCGCTGAGAAAAAAACCACAGAGTTGAGCTACAACCCGCATATACCGCTGTCGCAGGCGTTACTGCTGCCGCGGATCGTGATCGAAAACACCATGCCGACCCTCGATGGCGGGCAATTCGCCGTTAAAGCCGTGATTGATCAGGACGTGGTGGTGACCAGCAAAGTGTTTGCCGACGGTCACGACAAACTGGCCGTGCGCATCCGCTGGCGTGCCGACGGCGACGAAGCCTGGCAGAGCGAGGTGATGAGCGAACTGGGCAATAACGGCTGGCAGGGCCGGTTTCGTGTCAAGAAGCAGGGGCGCTATGTGTTCTGCCTCGAAGCCTGGATCGATCAGTTCGCCAGTTTTTGTTATGAGCTGGAGAAAAAACACGCCGTCGGCGTTTCGGTCAGCCTGGAATTGCAGGAAGGGCGCACCCACGTCCAGCAGGCGGCTGAACGCTCCGAGGGCGTGCTCAGCGAACAACTGGCGGCGTTGCACCATGAGCTGTCCGGTTTGCTCGAAACCGAGCAGGTTGCCTTGTTTCTGCACCAGCGTAGCGCGGACTTGATGGCCCAGGCTGACCATCGTCCCTTCCTGACCCTGAGCCCTGAATACCCCGTGGACGTAGAGCGAGCGCTGGCGCAGTTCGCCAGTTGGTATGAACTGTTTCCGCGCTCGATCACCGCTGACCCGGCCCGCCACGGCACCTTCAACGACGTGCATTCGCGGCTGCCGATGATTCAGGACATGGGCTTCGACGTGCTGTATTTCACGCCGATCCACCCGATCGGCCGCAGCTACCGCAAAGGACCGAACAACTCGTTGACCGCCGGCCCCGATGACCCGGGCAGCCCTTATGCCATCGGCAGCGAAGAGGGCGGGCATGAGGCGATTCACTCGGAACTGGGCACTCGCGAGGACTTTCGCCGGCTCGTCGTAGCGGCCTCCGAGCATGGGCTGGAAATCGCTCTCGATTTTGCGATTCAGTGCTCCCAGGACCACCCGTGGCTCAAGCAACACCCGGGCTGGTTCAACTGGCGGCCGGACGGCACGATCAAATACGCCGAGAACCCGCCCAAGAAATACCAGGACATCGTTAACGTCGACTTCTATGCCGTGGATGCCATTCCCAGTCTGTGGATCGAGTTGCGTGACATCATCGTGGGCTGGGTCAAGGAGGGCGTGAAACTGTTTCGCGTCGATAACCCTCACACCAAACCGCTGCCGTTCTGGCAATGGATGATCGCCGATGTGCGGGCGCTGTACCCCGAGGTGATCTTCCTGGCCGAAGCATTTACCACGCCGGCGATGATGGCGCGCCTGGGCAAGGTCGGTTACTCCCAGAGCTACACCTATTTCACCTGGCGCAACACCAAAAGCGAACTGGCGACCTATCTCACCGAACTCAACGAGTCGCCGTGGCGCGAATGCTACCGGCCGAATTTTTTCGTCAACACACCGGACATCAACCCGGCGTTCCTGCATGAGTCCGGGCGCGCAGGTTTTCTGATTCGTGCCGCGCTGGCGACCATGGGCTCCGGGCTGTGGGGCATGTATTCGGGTTTTGAACTGTGTGAAGCGGCACCGGTGCCGGGCCGGGAGGAATACCTCAATTCCGAGAAGTACGAGATCCGTCCACGGGACTTCAACGCGCCGGGCAACATCATTGCCGAAATCGCCCAGCTCAACCGCATTCGCCGGCAGAACCCGGCGCTGCACACGCACTTGGGCCTGAAGGTCTACAACGCCTGGAACGACAACATTCTGTACTTCGGAAAACGCAGCGTCGACGGCAGCAATTTCATTCTGGTAGCGGTCAGCCTCGATCCGCATCACGCCCAGGAGGCGAACTTCGAATTGCCGCTGTGGGAGATGGGCCTGCCCGATGAAGCCAGCACCCAGGGTGAAGACTTGATGAACGGCCACCGCTGGACTTGGCACGGCAAGTACCAGTTCATGCGGATCGAACCGTGGCATCTGCCGTTCGGGATTTGGAGGATTACCGCATCGTCATGATCGTTCCCACGCTCTCGGCACTGACCGCATTTCTTCAGGCAGTTGATGTTTTCCCAGAATTTTTCAGGAGTTACAAATGGCGAAGAAACCCAGGTCAGCCACCTTTATCAAAGATCCACTCTGGTACAAGGATGCAGTGATCTACCAGGTTCACGTTAAGTCTTTTTTCGACTCCAACAATGACGGGATCGGCGACTTTCCCGGCCTTATCGCCAAACTCGATTACATTGCCGATCTGGGCGTCAACACCATCTGGCTGTTGCCGTTCTACCCCTCGCCACGACGCGACGATGGCTATGACATCGCCGAATACCGTGGTGTGCATCCTGACTACGGCACCATGGCCGATGCCAAGCGCTTCATTGCCGAATCCCATAAACGCGGCCTGCGGGTGATTACCGAACTGGTCATCAACCACACCTCGGATCAGCACGCGTGGTTCCAGCGCGCGCGCAAGGCCAAGCCTGGTTCGGCAGCCCGCGACTTCTACGTCTGGTCCGATGACGACCAGAAATACGACGGTACCCGCATCATTTTTCTCGATACCGAAAAGTCCAACTGGACCTGGGACCCGGTGGCCGGTCAGTACTTCTGGCACCGTTTCTATTCGCACCAGCCGGACCTGAACTTCGACAACCCGCAGGTCATGAAAGCGGTGCTGTCGGTAATGCGTTATTGGCTCGACATGGGCATCGACGGTCTGCGGCTGGACGCGATCCCGTACCTGATCGAGCGCGACGGCACCAACAACGAAAACCTGCCCGAGACCCACGACGTCCTCAAGCAGATCCGTGCCGAGATCGACGCAAACTATCCCGACCGCATGTTGCTGGCCGAGGCCAATCAGTGGCCGGAAGACACTCAGCTGTACTTTGGCAACACCGACGCCAGCGGGCAGAACGGCGACGAATGCCACATGGCCTTTCACTTCCCGTTGATGCCGCGCATGTACATGGCGCTGGCCCAGGAGGATCGTTTCCCGATCACCGACATTTTGCGCCAGACCCCGGAAATCCCGGCCAACTGCCAGTGGGCGATTTTCCTGCGCAACCACGATGAGCTGACCCTGGAAATGGTCACCGACCGCGAGCGCGATTACCTGTGGAATTACTATGCGGCCGACCGTCGGGCGCGGATCAACCTGGGGATTCGCCGGCGTCTGGCACCGTTGATGGAACGTGATCGTCGTCGCGTCGAACTGCTTAACAGCCTGCTGCTGTCGATGCCCGGCACGCCGACCCTGTATTACGGCGATGAAATCGGCATGGGCGACAACATCTACCTGGGCGATCGCGACGGCGTGCGCACGCCGATGCAGTGGTCGATCGACCGCAACGGCGGTTTCTCCCGCGCCGACCCGGCCAGCCTGGTGTTGCCGCCGATCATGGACCCCCAATACGGCTACCTGTCGGTCAACGTCGAAACCCAGGCCGGCGATCCTCATTCATTGTTGAACTGGAACCGGCGCATGCTCGCGGTGCGCAAACAGTCCAAGGCCTTCGGTCGCGGGACGCTGAAGATGCTCTCGCCGAGCAATCGACGGATTCTGGCGTATACCCGCGAATTCACCGGCCCGGACGGCAAGCACGAAATTATTTTGTGCGTGGCCAACGTGTCCCGCAGCGCGCAAGCGGCGGAGCTGGATCTGTCGGCATACGTCGGCATGGTTCCGGTGGAGATGCTCGGCGGCAATGCGTTCCCGCCCATCGGCCAGTTGAATTTCCTGCTGACGCTGGCGCCTTACGGTTTCTATTGGTTCGGGCTGGCGGCGGAAAACCAAATGCCGAGCTGGCACGTGGAGCCGGCGCAAAGCCTGCCGGACTTCACCACCCTGGTGCTGAAGAAACGCATGGAAGAGCTGCTCGAAGCGCCGTCCCGCCACACCCTGGAACAGGGCATCCTGCCGAGCTGGTTGCAGAACCGCCGCTGGTACGCCGGTAAGGACGGCATCATCGACAACGTCAACCTCGCTTACGGCGTGCGTTTTGGCGACCCGCAGCATCCAGTGCTGTTGGGTGAAATCGACGTCACCAGCGGCGGTCAGACCAGCCGCTATCAGTTGCCATTCGGTTTTATTTCCGAGGAGCAGGTCGGCGCGGCGTTGCCGCAACAATTGGCACTGGCCCGGGTTCGGCGCGGTCGGCAGGTCGGCCTGATCACCGATGCTTTCAGCCTCGACAGCTTTGTGCATGCCGTGTTGCAGGGCATGCAGTCCGGCACAGTGTTGTCATCCGACGGTGGCGAGATCCGCTTCGAACCGACCGACGAACTGACCAGGCTTGGCCTGACGGCCGAATCGGAGGTGCGCTACCTGTCCGCCGAGCAATCCAACAGTTCGGTAGTCATCGGCAGCAGCCTGGTGCTGAAACTGATCCGCAAGGTCGCGTCAGGGGTGCATCCGGAACTGGAAATGAGTGCGTACCTGACCCATGCCGGTTTCAAAAATATTTCGCCGCTGTTGGGGGCGGTGATTCGTCGCGATGCGGCGGGCGAGGACACGCTGTTGATGATTGCCCAAGGCTATTTGAGCAATCAGGGCGATGCGTGGGAATGGACCCAGAACAACCTCGAACGGGCGCTTCGTGACGAGCTCGCCGATGCCGTGTCCGAGCAGGAACAGCACTACAACGCCCTCGGCGAGCTGAAGGATTTTGCCGGCATGCTCGGCCAGCGCCTGGGGGAAATGCATCAGGTGCTGGCGGCCCCGAGCGCCAATCCGGACTTCGCCCCACAAATCACCACGCAGAAATATGCCCTGGCCTCGGCCAAGGACGTGGCGGCGCAACTGGAACATGCCCTGAAGTTGCTCAAGCAGCATCAAACTGAACTGAACGCCGCGGATCAGGCATTGGTCGGTCGCTTGCTGGACAACAAAAAAACCATCCTCAGTCATGTTCAGGAGTTGGGTAAGAAAGCCGCTGGTGGCCTGCGTATTCGCGTCCATGGTGACTTGCACCTGGGGCAGGTGCTGGTGATCAAGGGCGATGCCTACCTGATCGATTTCGAGGGCGAACCGGCGCGGCCGCTGCATGAGCGCCGAGGCAAACACAGCCCTTATAAAGATGTCAGCGGCGTGTTGCGCTCCTTCGATTACGCCGCGGCGATGACGATCAACGTGCATAACGTCGATAACACCGCCGACGCCCAGGCGGCGCGTCAACGGGTCGCCGATCGTTATCTGAAAGAGGCGCGGCAAGCATTTGTCGACGCTTATCGGCTGGCGGCAGCTAGTCTTGCTCATGCATGGCAAGATCCTGAAGGCGAGGACGCCGCGCTGGCGTTGTTCGGTCTGGAGAAGGCAGCTTATGAAGTGGCCTATGAGGCTGAAAATCGCCCCACCTGGCTGCCCGTGCCGTTGCACGGTCTGTACGGGTTATTGAGTGGGCTCAAACCCTTTTCCGATCTTGGTGGAGAGTAGTCATGAATATCTCGAACAAGGAACAGGGGCACGTGGAACAGGCGCTGCTACCCAGGGCGCGGGATATCGATGCGTTGGTACGCGCCGAGCACCAAGACCCCTTTGCAATTCTCGGCCCGCATGGCGATGGCGCCGGCGGGCAATTCATTCGAGCCTATCTACCGGACGCCTTGAGCGTGCAGGTGGTGGACAAGGAGTCCGGGGAGGAACTCGGCAGCCTTGAGACCACCCAAACCCCGGGGCTGTTCGTCGGGCACTTCGAGCGGGCGCGGCCCTATCTGTTGCGAACCCGTTGGGCCGGTGGCGAGCAACTCGCCGAGGACCCTTACAGCTTTGGCCCGTTACTCGGCGAGATGGACTTGTACCTGTTTGCCGAGGGCAATCACCGCGACCTGAGCAGCTGCCTCGGCGCGCAGCTGAAGACAGTCGATGGCGTGGAGGGCGTGCGCTTCGCCGTGTGGGCACCGAACGCCAGAAGGGTTTCGGTGGTCGGCGATTTCAACGTCTGGGACGGGCGTCGGCATCCGATGCGTCTGCGCCACCCTACCGGTGTCTGGGAATTGTTCATCCCGCGCCTGCAGGCGGGGGAGGCCTACAAATACGAAATCCTTGGCGCCCACGGCATTCTGCCGCTCAAGGCCGACCCGATGGCCCTTGCCACCGCTTTGCCACCGGACACTGCATCGAAAGTCGCCTCACCGCTGAAAGTCGACTGGCAGGACCAGGCCTGGATGCAGTCCCGCAGCGAGCGTCAGCGAACCAGTGCACCGCTGTCGATCTACGAGTTGCACGCCGGTTCCTGGCAATGCGAGCTGGATGACCTGGGCGAAGTCGCCCGTCAGTACACTTGGCACGAGTTGGGCGAGCGGCTGATTCCTTACGTGAAGGAGCTGGGTTTCACCCACATCGAACTGATGCCGATCATGGAGCATCCGTTCGGTGGCTCCTGGGGTTATCAACTGCTGTCACAATTCGCTCCGAGCGCCCGTTACGGCACGCCGGATGACTTCGCCGCGTTCGTCAATGCCTGTCACCAGGCCGAGATCGGCGTGATCCTCGATTGGGTGCCGGCGCATTTTCCCACCGATACCCACGGCCTGGCACAGTTTGACGGCACCGCGTTGTATGAGTACGGCAACCCGCAGGAAGGTTTTCACCAGGACTGGGACACGCTGATCTACAACCTGGGCCGCACCGAGGTGCACGGCTATATGCTGGCGTCGGCGTTGCACTGGCTCAAGCATTTCCACATCGATGGCCTGCGCGTGGATGCGGTGGCGTCGATGCTGTATCGCGATTATTCGCGCAAGGCTGGCGAGTGGGTGCCCAACCGTCACGGCGGTCGGGAAAATCTGGAGGCCATTGATTTTCTGCGCCATCTCAATGACGTGGTGGCTCTGGAAACGCCGGGCGCGCTGGTGATTGCCGAAGAATCCACGGCGTGGCCAGGTGTGAGCCAGAGCACGCAACAGGGTGGGCTGGGTTTTGCCTATAAGTGGAACATGGGCTGGATGCACGATTCGCTGCATTACATCCAGCAGGATCCGGTGTACCGCGCCCATCATCACAACGAGCTGAGTTTCGGCCTGATGTATGCCTGGTCCGAGCGCTTCATCCTGCCGATTTCTCACGACGAAGTGGTGCATGGCAAGCATTCGCTGATCGACAAGATGCCCGGCGATCGCTGGCAGAAGTTTGCCAACCTGCGGGCTTATCTGAGTTTCATGTGGACGCATCCCGGCAAGAAATTGTTGTTCATGGGCTGCGAATTCGGCCAGTGGCGTGAGTGGAATCACGATCAGCAACTGGACTGGTATTTGCTGCAATACCCGGAACACCAAGGGGTGCGCAAACTGGTCGGTGACCTGAATCGGTTGTATCGCGAAGAACCGGCACTGCATGATCAGGACGATGCCCCGCAAGGCTTCCAGTGGTTGATCGGCGACGATGCGGTCAACAGCGTCTACGCCTGGCTGCGCTGGAGCAAGGACGGGCGGCCGGTGCTGGTGGTGGCCAACTTCACCCCGGTGCCGCGACAGTCTTATCGCATTGGTGTGCCGTTCGCCGGGCGTTGGGTCGAGTTGATCAACAGCGATGCCGACACTTATGCCGGGTCCAATTACGGTAACGGCGGCGGGGTGTTCACCGACGAAGAACCGAGCCATGGCCAGGCCCTCTCTGTGGAGTTGAACCTGCCGCCGTTGGCAGTGTTGATTTTGCGTCCTGAGGGTTAGGATCCTGATCGTTCCCACGCTCTGCGTGGGGACGATCATCGGCCAGGCTTCACCACCGCATCCGCACCCCGAGGCTGCCAATCAACCCGTTCAAATCATTGTCATCCACATCACTGCTGTAATCGGCGCTGATATAAAAACTGACCAAGGGCGTTACTCTGGCCACCAAACCCAGACCCACATCCACCGTCGAGGATTTGCGACTGCTGCTGATTTTGTCGACCTGATCCAGGCTTACGGTATTGCCGGTGTACACCGTGTGCCACACGTTGGTCCGCACATAGGGTTCCACTGGCAGGCCATTAATATCGTAACTGCCTTTCAAGCGTGCACCGACCCGACCGCTCCAGGACGTCATGTCGCTGGATGAAGCGTTACCGGAGCCGGCATAGGGCGTATCCAGCGTAATGCGTTGATTGATCAACTGCGCCTGGGGTTCGATCACCCAGTTATTACCCAGACCAATCGGGAAACCACCTTCCACCGACAGCGTCACCGCGCTGCCTTCGGTGGCTTGTCGCGCGCCCTGGTCGTTGCGGCTGTAACCGTTGACCCGGCCACCGCTGGCCGACAAGTCCACGTGCCAGCCTTGCGGGCCGGTCAGGCTCCAGTAGGCGCCGAGACTTTGGCCTTGAAGGTTGAGTGTGTCATGGCCGGGATCGGCCAGGGCGCGACTGGTCAGCAGGCCGTTGTCATTGCCCTGGAATTGGGCGGTGCCGCCGATCAGTCCGACCCGTTGGGTATGGCCGCTGTTGCTTTGTACGGTCAGCAGCGCCGGGCCTTTGAATTCACTGGAGCCGGGGGTAGAAGAGCCTTGGGCCAGATAATCGGTTTGGGCCTGCCGTGAGGTTTTTCCATAGACGTGGTCCCAGGCCGAAGGCGCGGCGTCTTCGACCGTCAGGCGTGAGCTTTGCAAGTCTGGATTGACGCGTAAACGGCCGGGATACGTGGCGGAACCGGCGGGCAAGGTAAGGGTTGGCAGTGCCTGGTTGTACCAGGGGGTTGGTTCGTCCTCGGCAGACGCAGCCCGCACCTCCATGGATGAGCACAGCAGGAGTGAACCTGTGACCGTGCAAAAAGTGATTTTGATCTCTTGTGAGGTGAATGAAGTTTTCATGGGGGTCTACCTTGCAATCGCATGCGTATCTCGCTTTGGCGTCTCTCCTACCCCGAATGAGGGGCGACCGAATGGATTGAGGCAAGGTCAGACCCGCCCGTTTTTACAGGAGTCTGGAGGCTTGCCCCTGATGGATTTCCGGGGGTAGTAAGCACTAGCTAAGAAGACTGCTGACGCCGCGTCAAGAAAGTGGCCGATAAGCGGTACAGCTATTTTAGGTGTTGTAAGTGACTGATTTTTGGCGCGTATATAAGTTGTTGTTTGTGCAAAAAATCATCCCGAAAGGCGCGGGCCAGACGCGTTGGGTAGGGGGCTATCGGTTGTTTGATGGAGAATCCAGCGCAGGATAAACAAACGGCGTCGGTGCGCCATTGCTGTCATTTTTTCTGTCGGCGTTAGCCGTTCTCGGCGACTGTCGCTTGACGGTGTTACAGGCGCACTTCCACCGCCAGTGGCAAATGGTCCGACAGATGCGTCCAGGGTTTGTGGCCCAGTATTTGCGGTTCATGACTGCTGGCATTACGCAGGTAGATCCGGTCCAGGCGCAGGAGGGGGAAACGCGCCGGGTAAGTTTTCGCTGGTCGGCCATGATGGCGTTCGAAGGCTTCATGCAGGTAATGGCGCCGGGCGAGGGCGGCATTACCTTGCAACTGCCAGTCGTTGAAGTCGCCGGCAATAATCACCGGGGCGTCATCGGGCAGCGATTCGAGCAACAGGCAGAGCAACTGCAGCTGCAGTTGGCGATGGCTTTCCAACAGGCTCAGGTGCACGCAAATGGCATGCACTTCGGCATGCCCCGGCACATCCAGCACGCAGTGCAACAACCCGCGCCGCTCGGGGCCGGTGATCGAGACATCGAGGTTGCGGAATTCGCGGATCGGGTATTTCGATAGCAGAGCATTGCCGTGGTGGCCGTCGGGGTAGACCGCGTTGCGACCATAAGCGAAATCGCTCCACATGCTGTCGGCCAGGAATTCGTACTGCGAGGTCTGTGGCCAATCGTTGTAACGGGATGAATGCCGGTCGTGCTCACCGACCACTTCCTGTAGAAACACCAGGTCGGCCGATGTGCTGCGTACCGCTTCACGCAATTCCGGAAGGATGAAGCGCCGGTTGAGGGCGGTGAAGCCTTTATGGGTATTGACCGTCAGCACTCTGAGTCGATGAATCGCCGCGGGCGTGTTCGGTGGTATTGATTCGACGGCCTGTCGTTCGGCATCGCTGGTCACGTTCACTCCTCTGAATCAAGCCTGATGTATGCATGCGACTAATGCATGGGCGAGCAGTTCAGTTTGAGCGATGCCAATCCGATGTGGGAGCGGGCTACATAAACATTCCTCGAATGATTCAGACAAACACAATTTCATACGGCAATCGCATGCGCTCCAGAATCACCGGGGGTAGCAGTGGGGCGATGCCGATCGCCGGCTCGCCGTCGAGTTGGCTGGCGTAGGCGTGAGTAGCGTGGCTTTTGCGAGCGACGGTCCAGGTGTCCAGGCGTACTTTGCGGGCGCGATGCCAGGGGATCAGCGCATGATCGCGTGTCGGCCAATGCCAGGCCCGGATTGGTATTTCGTTAAGCGTCGCGCCGACCAAAGCCGCTGCCCTGGCGCAGGCCCGGCCAACGGCGTCGTGGTCGACGTTACCGTCTTCACGCCAGGTGCTGAACACCACATCGCCAGGTCGCAGGTAGCGGACGATGAACTGGGTCAGCTCAGATTCCCGCTCGCCCAGTCCGCTGTCGGTGAAGCCGCCGCGAATCCACTTCAGGCTGTGCATCGGCAACCCGAGCCGGCGCAACGCTTCGACGCTTTCCTGGGGGCGAATGACGCTCAGGCGTTTCTCCGACCATTGTCGCGACCCCGGATGACTGGCGCTACCGTCGGTGATCGAGATCAATTGCAGAGGATGACCGAGGGAGCACAGCAACTGCAGCAGGCCGCCGCAGGTCACCACTTCATCGCCGGGATGCGGTGCGATGACGACTGCGCGAGCGCCGGCCGGGACCAGCGTTTCGGTGTTGATGACAGGGATGTTGTCCAGTTGCGGGGCGCTGTTCCAGATCTGCGCGGGCGAACTGTTTTCACTGATGGAAACCGTTTTCATAGGCGCTACTTCCTTGTTCTGTCTTGCCCTCAGTCATGCGCGTTACTTGCAGGGGAACAAGCCTGGCAGACCCGTGAAGGCGGGGTAATAGCAATTGCAGCGCTCCGAACCCTGGATTGCCGCGGGCAGAGTATTGCTCATGGATCGCTATTCGTCGCCTCAGCCTTTGGTTTGATACGGATTTTTTGATCCAAGCTGTGTCAGGTGTCGCAAATAGTCAGTAAAACCGTCCCGGCTATAGGAGCGAAGCTTGCTCGCGAAGGCGGTGTGCCCGTCGACATCATTGTTGTTTGATACACCGCCTTCGCGGGCAAGTCGGATCGCCGCACCGCTCGCTCCTACAGGAGCTTTACTCGTCTTCTTCGCGCTGCAATTCGAACAGCAACAGCGAACGGCCAGTGACTGAATACTCGTGACCGAACTCGAAACGCTCCTGGCCACGAATCGAGGGTTGATTGGTATCGATCATGCAGGTCCAGAAACCACCGTCAGGCACTTCCGGCAGCAGGAAGTTGACGATGTCATGGTGGGCGTTGACCACCAGCAGCAGGGTCGCGTCGGCGCCCTTGCGGCGAATGCCGGTTTCCTGGGCGCGGCCATCGAGCAGCATGCCCAGGCAACGACCGTGGCCTTCCTCCCATTGTTCGATGGACATTTCGCTGCCGTCCGGGGCCAGCCAGGTCACGTCCTTGACGCCGATGTCTTCGTTGTAATTACCCACCAGGAAACGCCCGCGGCGCAGGATCGGATAGGCCAGGCGCAATTTGATCAGGCGTTTGACGAACTTGAGCAGGGCCTTGCCGTCTTCGCTCAGGTCCCAGTTGACCCAACCGATCTCGCTGTCCTGGCAGTAGGCGTTGTTATTGCCTTCCTGGGTGCGGGCGAACTCATCGCCGGCCACCAGCATCGGCGTGCCCTGGGACAGCAGCAACGTGGCGAAGAAATTGCGCATTTGCCGCTGGCGCAGCTCATTGATCTCGGGGTCGTCGGTGGGGCCTTCGACACCGTGGTTCCAGGACAGATTGTTGTTGCTGCCGTCCTGATTGTCCTCGTCGTTGGCTTCGTTGTGTTTGTCGTTGTACGACACCAGATCGTTGAGGGTGAAGCCGTCGTGGGCGGTGACGAAGTTCACCGAGGCATACGGCCGCCGGCCACGCTGATTGAACATCTCGCCGGAGGCGGTCATGCGACTGGCGAAGTCCGCCAGTTGGCCGTCGTCGCCTTTCCAGAATGCGCGCACGGTGTCGCGGAATTTGTCATTCCACTCGACCCAGCCCGGCGGAAAGTTACCGACCTGATAACCACCGGGGCCGCAATCCCAGGCTTCTGCAATCATCTTCACCTGGCGCAGCACCGGGTCCTGACGGCAGGCGACGAGAAAGCTATGACGCTCGTCGAAGCCATCGTGGTAGCGCCCGAGAATGGTCGCCAGGTCAAAACGGAAACCGTCCACGTGCATTTCCGTGGCCCAGTAACGCAGGGAGTCGGTGACCATTTGCAGCACGCACGGGTGACTCAGGTCCAGGGTGTTGCCGGTCCCGGAATCGTTGATGTAGTAGCGCTTGTCGTCGGGCATCAAGCGGTAGTAAGAGGCGTTGTCGATGCCGCGCATCGACAGGGTCGGGCCTTGTTCGTTGCCCTCGGCGGTGTGGTTGTAGACCACGTCGAGGATCACTTCCAGATTGGCGTCGTGCAGGTGCGCGACCATTTCCTTGAACTCGGCGATCTTGCCGCTGGCCAGGTAGCGCGGGTCCGGGGCAAAGAACGCGATGCTGTTGTAACCCCAGTAATTGGTCATGCCTTTGTGCAGCAGATGCTGGTCATTGACGAAGGCATGAATGGGCAGCAATTCCACGGTCGACACGCCGAGTTTGCGGATGTGTTCGAGCACGTCATCGACCATCAACCCGGCGAAGGTGCCGCGCAAGCTCTCGGGGACGGAGGGGTGACGCATGCTGAAGCCGCGTACGTGTGTTTCATAAATGATCGTCTTGTCCCACGGCACGCTGACCCGATGGTCATGACCCCAGGTGTGAGCCGGATCGATCACTTTGCATTTGGGCACGAAGGGCGCGCTGTCCCGCTCATCGAAACTGAGGTCGGCGTCAGGGTGGCCGATGGTGTAGCCGAACAACGCTTCGGACCATTTAAGTTGGCCGACCAATTGTTTGGCATAGGGATCGATCAGCAGTTTGTTGGGATTGAAGCGATGACCGTTGGCGGGGTCGTATGCCCCGTAGACGCGATAGCCGTAGATCAACCCCGGATGAGCGTCGGGCAAGTAGCCGTGGTAGATCTCGTCGGTGTATTCCGGTAACTCGATACGCTCCAGTTCCACCTCGCCGGAATCGTCGAAGATGCACAGTTCGACCTTGGTCGCGTTTGCCGAAAACAGCGCGAAATTGACCCCCAGGCCATCCCAGGTCGCGCCTAGCGGGAAGGGCAAGCCTTCACGGATTCGCGAGGCCTCGGTACGAGGTTCGGGCGCGGTTTTCTTTGGACTGCTCATAGTTGCTCCTGCATGGGGTGACGGTACTCGACTGCGATGAACCGTGGCTCTGGTTTTTTTCGAGGGCGAGCGCGCCCTCGGTGGCGAGAGACACGCCACAAATCAAGCGAGGCAAGGCGATAAACGCGTCAGGTCGTTGGCGGTTTGCGCGCAGCGCGTGGCTTTTTCTCGACGTTTTTTTCGCCAAGCGGGGTCACTGTCGAAGCAGAGGGTTTGGCTTTGGCCTTGGTTTTGGGTTCGACGCCTTTGGCATTGAGCTTGCCGTCGGGCTTGCCGACCGCGGACTTGGCGCCGAGGCTTTTGCTGCCAGTCGTTTTCGATGACTTGCCGGGCGCTAACGCTTTGGCTTGGGCTTCAGCTTCGGCCAGTTTGCAGGCCATCTCCCAATGGCGTTTTTCCTGGCCTGCGGGTTTTCCTTCGGATTCCCAGATTTGATAGGCAAATTCGCGGATACGTTTATCGTCGGTACTCATCGCAATGCTCCTGAACTGAACTCAAGCTTGGGTAGTTTGGATAAAGAGATTGACCGGGAAATTCCCCAGCGCGGCGCTGACCATCAGTTCCCTGTGTTTTGTGACTATGACGCTTGCAAAAAGTCCCTTCAGATTTTCTTCAGGGGCGGCGAACGGCAATTTGACCCGTGTATCGCCCCACAGCGGCGCGTCAATCTGTGGTTCGGCACTGTTTTCCAGCAGTTCGGCACAGCGTATCGGTACTGTCACGATAGCCCGTTTTCCCTGCCATTCGCGAACAAATGCCAGTACCCGGTGAGCCTGGCTGCCGAGGATTTCCAGGGCTTGATACGTCCCTTTTTGAAACAGCTCGGCATGCTCGGCACGCCGGTTTAACGCTTGGGCGATCAGGGCTTGCTTGATGCGCCCGTCACGCCAGTTCGCCAACAGATCGGGCTGGTCCAACCGTCCGTGCATGGCCTGCTGACGGCTGGCGTAATCCACCGGCCGGCGGTTGTCCGGATCGACCAGCGTGAAGTCCCAGAACTCGTTGCCCTGATAGAGGTCCGGTACCCCCGGCACGGTCATTCGCAGCAAGGTTTGCGCCAAGCTATTCAACGCGCCCGGAGCGGCGATGCTCTGCGCCGCCGCACCGAGGGCCGCGCGTAGTCGCTCGCCTTCGGGGCTGAGCAGCAGGCGTTCGAGAAACCCATGGGTCGCCTGTTCATACCCCTCGTTTGGCGCGCTCCAGCTGCTTTGCAACTTGGCTTCGCGCAGGGCTTTCTGTTGCCACTGCCAGAGGCGTTTGGCGTAGTCCTCGAGCGCTGCCTGATCATCACTGCGCAGCTCCAGCGGCCAACTGCCTAGGATCGCTTGATAAAGAATCAGCTCGTCACCCGCCGAAGGCGCACCGGGTTCAATGCGCAATTCATCGGCCAGGGTTCGCCAGTGTTCGACCTGTTCGGCGTACCAGGCGCTGCGCTCGCTCAACACCGCCAACCGCGCGCGGGTGTCTTCGCCGCGTTTGTGGTCGTGGGTCGCGGTGGCCAGCAGGTTGTCGGGGAACTCGGCGAGGCGATTGACGCAGGCCGCATGGAAGTCCGCCACCGGGGCGCTGAATTGCTCGGTGTTGTAGCCGACATCGTTGCGCGACAGCAGCACCGCCGAGCGATAAAGCGCGGTGTCTTCCACCGCTTTGGCCGCCGCCGGTGAGGTCAGTTGCTGGAAGCGCACGCAGGCATGCTTGAGCAGTTTGCGTGGGCGGCCCACCGGGTATCTGCGCCAGGGTTGACCACCGAGCCAGCCGGCCAGGCAATCGAGCACTGGCCAGTCGGCCTCGCCGAGGGTTTGCCGGGCACCGTCCATGGCCTGCTGGAAAAACACTTCGTCCTGGGCGGCGCGGCCCAGCGGGCTGATGTAAGTGCGATACACCGGGAAGTGCACGATCAGTTCCTGCAAGGCCCGACGGATCGCGCCGAGGGTCAGGTCCCGGGTCATCAAGTCGTCCCGGGCCACTTGCAACAAGGCGTGGGCGACGCTTTCGAAATCCCCGGCGAGGGAGCCGTTGAGAATCTGCTGGCGCGCCAGTTGTGCCTCCTGACGGAAATCGGCGGGCCGTTCACTGTGCCGGCTCCAGAGTTCACCCAAGGTCTGGGCGCCTTCGGGGTCGTGTTGCAGCAACGACAACTGGTTCATGAATTCGTAACCGGTGCTGCCATCGACGGACCAGTCGCGGTGCAGGGTTTCGCCTTCGCCGAGGATCTTCTCGACGTAGATCGGCAGGTGCCGCTCCGGTGCCAGGCTATCGACTCGGCGGCGCAATTTGCGACAGTAACCACGCGGATCGGCGAGGCCATCGATGTGATCGATGCGCAGTCCATCGACAAGACCCTCGGCCACCAGCTCGAAGATTTTTGCGTGGGTCGCCTCGAACACCGCCGGGCGTTCGACCCGTAGGCCACCCAGTTCGTTGATATCGAAAAAGCGCCGCCAGTTGATATCGTCCGCCGCGGTGCGCCAACTGGCCAGGCGATAACTCTGGCGCTCCAGCAAGTTATGCAGGCGCTGGAAACCCTCGGGGGTGAGCGAGTCGTAGGTGCCGAGCGTGTGCTGGATCGCGTGAAGAATAGCCGGATCGCTGGCGAGTTCATGCAGCTCGGTTTTCAGCGGAATCGCCAGGTTGTGTACGTCGGTCTGATAACTCAAGGTACTGAAGCGGTCTGCCAGGGATTTCAGCTGCTCGACCTGCTCGGCATTCAATTGATCATCGGCCTTGAGCAGTTCGCCGTAGTTCGTCGGGCAAATCGGGAAATTATGTTCGTAGTGCTCGACATAGAAAGCGCCGCGCCGGGCATCGAAACGCAAGGGCAGGGTGCCGTCCTGCAAGGCGATGCCGTAATCGCTGCCCAAAAAAGGCAGCAGCAATTGGCCTTCCATCAACGGGTCGGGCGAGTGCCATTGAATGTCGAAGAACTCGCCGTAAGGGCTCAGACGCCCCCATTCCAGCAAGTCGAGCCACCAGGGGTTATCGCCACCGCCGACAGCCATGTGGTTGGAGACGATGTCGAGGATCAGCCCCATGTTCTGTTCGCGCAATGCAGCGACCAAACGGCGCAAGGCAGCTTCGCCGCCCAGTTCAGGGTTGACCGTGGTCGGGTCCACCACGTCGTAGCCATGCATGGACCCCGCGCGGGCGGCGAGCAGCGGCGAGGCATAGACGTGGCTGATGCCCAGGCTGGCGAAGTACGGCACCAGCGGCACCGCCTGATCCAGGGTGAAATCTTTATGAAATTGCAGCCGCAGGGTCGCCCGCAGCGGCTGGATGAGCGATTGATTCATTGGTCACGCTCGGCCGCCTGAAGTCGCGCACAGGCGAGCAATTCCAGGCGTCGGGCGGCGTCTGGATCATCGAGCAGTGCGTCGCTGTCGCCGGGTAGCCTGCGGGACCAGTTGGGATGGGTATCGGTGGTGCCGGGCAGGTTGGCCTGCTGTTCGATACCCAAGGCATCTTCCATTGGCAGCAATACCAGCGGCGCGCGGGTATGGCCGAGGAAGCGGATCGCGGCGTCGAGCACCTGATCGGTTTCGTGGGACTCTTCGCGGAAATTTTGCGGGTCCTCGCTCAATACCCGGCGCAAACCTTCGCGCTCGCGCTCACGGTGTTGGCGCCATTCGATTTCACCCGGGGCGTCGACCAGGTTCAAGCGCGCGCTCCAGTCGATATCGCGGCCGTGCCACCAGCCATTGAGCGTCGGCAGGTCATGGGTGCTGGTGGTTGCCAGGGCGTTGTCCGGCCAGTCGAGAATCGACTTGAAGTGCGTATTGTCCTGTTCAAACAGCAGCACGCGCATGCCGAGAATCGAGCGCGCGATGAGTTTCTCGCGCAAACCCTCGGGCACGGTGCCGAGGTCTTCGCCGAGGACAATGGCCTGATGCCGATGGGATTCGAGGGTCAGCAGGCGCAGCAGGTCGTCCACCGGGTAATAGAGGTAGGCACCGTCGCTGGGCGGCGCATCGTTAGGGATCACCCACAGGCGTTGCAGGCCCATGACGTGGTCGATACGCAGGCCGCCGGCATGGGCGAAGTTGGCCCGCAGCATTTCGATAAACGCGCGAAAGCCGTTGCGCACCAGGCCTTCGGGGGAGAACGCGGAAATGCCCCAGCCCTGGCCGGAACGGTTGAGGATGTCCGGTGGCGCACCCACGGTCAGTGAGGCGAGCAATTCGTCCTGGCGACTCCAGGCCTGGCTGCCGCCGCCGTCGGCGCCGACCGCCAGATCGGCGATCAGGCCAATGCCCATGCCGGCACTGCGGGCGGCGGTCTGGGCGCGCTCCAGGCTGCGCGCAATCAGCCATTGGCAGAACGCGTAGTAGCCGATGCGGCTCGAGTTCTCTTCGGCAAAATGCGCCAGCGCGATGCTGCGCGGGTCACGCCATTGTTCGGGCCACTCGCGCCAGTCGAGGCTTTCACCGCGCCGCGCGCGGGCTTCCTGGATCGCTTCGAAGCGGCAATGATTTTCCAGCGCTTCGCCACCGGCATGGCGGAAACTGCTGAAGTCGGGGTGCAAGGGATGTTCACCGTGGGTGAAACCTTCGTACAAGGCTTCGAGCAAGCGGTGCTTGGCTTCGGCGGCGGTGGGCCAGTCGATCAGCGGCAATGCTTCGAGGTGCTTGAGCTCCGCGGCAAGACCGGTGGCGTCGATCGCGGTGCGCAGGGCACGTTCACCGAGAATCGCACCGGGCGCCGCGTACAGGCTGTTGAGGAACAAACGGCTGGACGGCGAGTAAGGGCTGTAACGCTGGGTGTCGCCGCTGAACATCGCATGCAGCGGGCTGATCGCCAACGCTTCGGCGCCTCGTTCGCCGGCCACCCGGGCCAGATCTTCCAAGGCTTGGGTATCGCCGAAACCGCCATCGCCGGGACGGCGCAGTGAGTACAACTGCACGCTCAGGCCCCAGGCGCGCGGGTTTTCACTGTCAACGGCGTCGCCGACGCTGTAGCAGCGCTGGGGTGCCACCGCCAGGGTGAAGGATTGATCGTCGATGCTGACATGCTGATAACCCACCGGCACCAGGCCGGGCAACACAGCGTTGTCATCGAGCTTCAAGTTAATCCGTGAGCCGTCTTCGAGATGGATTTCACACGGAGTTTGCGGTTCGAAGTAGTGGGCCAGATCAAGGCCGACGCCCACGTCGCAGGTCAGCAGCGGTGGCAGGTGCCGGGTTTGTTGCACCTCCTGCAATTGCAGCAGGCTGGCGTCGATCTCCTGGGCGGTATTGGCGGGATGGCCAAGCCCACTGAGCACCGAGCGCAACACCGCCGGGGTCACTTTCTGTGGACGGCCATTGGCGTCGATCCAGTCGACGGCCAGGCCTGCTCGGTTGGCCAGTATTTCCAGTTGCGCATTGCTCATGGGCGCTCTCCATCCGGGTGTAGCAAAGGGGCTGCGGCCGTGAGGCTGACTAGCGCGCAATACGGGGCAAGTGTGCCCTGATTCAACAGACCGGCCGATTGTGGCGGGTGTTCGAACAGCAATGTCGCGCCGGTCTGTGGGGTGTGGACCACGGGCGCATCGCTGAGGTTCAGGTCAATGCGCAACTGACTGCCATCGCCCAGCCGCCAGCGCGCCGTCACCGCGCCCTCGGCCAGCACCTGCGCGCCCAGCGCCTGGGCGCCGGGCAGGTGCGGGATGATGTGTTGATGGCGGATCTGCAGCAGTTGGCGATACAGGTCATAAATCGGCGATTGGCGGCTGGCGGTCAGTGTCGGCCGTGAAGCTTCGAAGGTCTGCGTCGCGTTCGGGTCGGGAATCTGCTCGCGTTTGTGCGTATCGGCAAAGGCGCTGAACGCCGCGAACTCATTGCGTCGTCCTTCGCGCACCAGTTCCGCCAATTCACCGTGGTGGCTGGTGAAGAACAGGAACGGTTGCTCGGCGGCGAACTCATCGCCCATGAACATCAGCGGGATCATCGGCGACAACAGCAGCAGCGCGGTGGCGGCGTAAAGGGCATCAGGATGGGCCAGTTGATGCAGGCGCTCGCCAAAGGCGCGATTGCCGATCTGGTCATGGTTCTGCAAAAAAAGCACGAAGGCTGTAGGCGGCAAGTGACCGCTCGGCTCACCTCGCGGCGTACCGTGGCGGGTGATGTGGCCCTGAAACACGAAGCCCTGGCTCAGGCAGCGGGCGAGCTGTTCGGTGGGCTGTTCGGCATAGTCGGCGTAATAGGCGTCGGTTTCACCCGTGAGCAGAACGTGCAGGGCGTTATGGCCGTCGTCATTCCACTGCGCGTCGAAACCTTGCCCCAGCAGGCTGGCCTGGTTGTGCTCGTTTTCCGCCACGAGCCATACGTGCCGCGCCGGGTCGGTTTGCCGCCGCACCCGTTGCGCCAACTCCTGAAGAAAGTCCGGGTCTTCGATGGCGTGCACCGCGTCCAGGCGCAGGCCGTCGAAGCGGTACTCCAGCAACCACATCAGCGCGTTGTCGATAAAAAAGTCGCGCACCTCGCGCCGCCGGAAGTCGATCGCCGCGCCCCACGGGGTGTGCTTGTCTTCGCGGAAAAAGCCTTTGGCGTAGCGATGCAGGTAATTGCCGTCCGGGCCGAAGTGGTTGTAGACCACGTCGAGAATCACCGCCAAACCATGGCCGTGGGCCGTGTCGATCAGGTGTTTGAGTTGTTCGGGCGAGCCGTAGGAGGCTTGGGGCGCGTAAAGCAAAACCCCGTCATAGCCCCAGTTACGTTCGCCGGGGAACTGCGCCAGCGGCATCAGTTCGATGGCGGTAACGCCCAGCTCGACCAGGTGCGCCAAGTGCTGCTCGACCTCGCTGAAGCCGCCGAGTGCACCAACGTGGAGTTCGTAGATCACCGCCTCATTCCACGGCCGCCCCTGCCAGGCTCTGTGTTGCCACCGATAGGCGAGGGGATCGACCACCACGCTGTGGCTGTCGATATCGCCCGCCTGGGCGCGGGAGGCCGGGTCCGGCACCTCCAGCTCGCCATCGATGTTGTAACGGTAGCGGGTACCCGCGGGACAGCGGGTCTTGATCACAAACCAGCCATCGGCCTGAGGCAACAGCGGCAGGGATTGTCCATCTTCCAGTTCAAGACTGACGAAAAACGCATCTGGCGCCCACAAGGCAAAACGCGTGTGTTCTGCGTCCAGCATGATTGCGCCGTGGGGCCAGGTCTCAAGGGTCCGTAACGGCATCGTTGAAAGCCTCTTACTGTTTGCCCGATTTTCCCAGCGCTTTAGCCACCAGTTGTTCGTAGAGTTCGGCGTAGGGTTCGACCGCCTTGCACCAGTTGAAAGGCGCAGTCATGGCCCGGCAACGCATGGCATTGAGCAGGCCGGGGAAGGCGAACACTTTGAATGCGCGGCTCAGGGCTTCGCGATAACTCTCTACGGTGGATTCATCGAAGAGGAAACCGGTCATGCCGTTTTCAATGGTGTCCGCCAAGCCGCCGGTATTGCGGGCCACCGGCAATGAACCGAAGCGCTGGGCGTACATCTGGCTCAAGCCGCAGGGTTCGTAACGTGAAGGCATCAGGAGGAAATCACTGCCGGCAAACATCCTGCGGGCGTCGGTTTCATTGAAACCGATGTGCACGCCGATTTGGCCGGGGAAGCGCAACGCCAGTTCACGCATGGCTTGTTCTTCTTCCGGTTCGCCACGGCCGATAATCGCGATCTGCCCGCCGTTGGCGACAATGAATTCAGCTACCGCTTCGGTCAGGTCCAGGCCTTTCTGGTAGACCAGACGCGAGACCACGGCGAACAGCGGACCTTCAGAGTCTTCGAGGTCGAACAGCCTGCGGACGTGCGCGGCATTCACGGCTTTACCGTCCCAGTCGCCAATGCCGAACGGGTGGAACAGGTGCGGGTCGGTGGCCGCGTCCCAGCTTTCATCGATGCCATTGGGAATCCCGCTGAGCAGGCCTTGCTGGGTCTTGGCAGCGAGAAAACCGTCGAGGCCGCAGCCGAAGGCCGGGGTGGTGATTTCCTGGGCATAGGTCGCGCTGACCGTGGTGATGTGGCTTGCGTAGGCCATGCCGGCCTTGAGAAATGACATCTTGCCGTAAAACTCCATGCCTTCCTGTTGCAAGGCATGCATGGGAATACCGAGTTCCGGGCACGAGCCGAGGCTGGTAACGCCTTGGTACGCCAGGTTGTGGATGGTGAACAGGGTCGGGGTACGTTGGCCGCGCCAGTGCATATAGGCGGGGGCCAGGCCGGCGGGCCAGTCGTGGGCGTGCACCAGGTCCGGGCACCAGTGAATTTGGGCGAGGTTGGCGGCGATGTCGGCCGCCGCGAGGCCCAGCCGGGCGAAACGAATATGGTTGTCCGGCCAGTCGCGGCCGTTGTTGGCGCCGTAGGGCGAACCCTCGCGCTCGTACAATTCAGGGCAGATCAACACGTAAATGACCAGGCCGTCGGGCATGTCCATGCGCCCGATCTTGCAGGGCGGCAACGCTGCGTGCCCGCCCAGTTCACCGATGATATGAATCGGGTTCTCGCTGTTCATCACTTGCGGATACCCGGGGATCAGCACCCGCACATCATGCAGATGCGCCATGGCCCGCGGCAGTGCGGCGGAAACGTCGCCAAGACCTCCGGTCTTCACCAGATCGGCAATCTCCGAGGTAACGAACAGGACTTTCTTTTTATTGGGATTCTGACTGGCTACCGGTGTCAGCTTTTTGGGGATCGGCATATTGACTGATTTGGCACTGAGGACACCGACGGTGCTCGTTTCCCCGACCTGCTGATGAGCACGTTCTCCCTGGATATCTAAAGCCGCACTGATCATATGAATCTCCCGTGTTGTTGATCTAATTCTAGGCCTGGCACAAACGGTGTTCGTGGCCAAATCCTGTGGCCGGGCGCAAACGCGCTACGCATCGGTGAGCAAGTGCTGCCCATGCGCTGAAGCAGAATGGGTGAAGTGGCTGTTGCAAGGAATGCACCAGTCGCTGTGGCCCTACCTTTCACCTGACACGAGGCCAGCACCAAAAGTTTCGATTATTTTCACCGAGTGACCAGCCGGTTTTACTCCGCGAAAATCAGTCTAGGCCAGAACTTAGAGCGGGGTCGGCCAACGGGTGAAATTGTTCGACAATCGGTTAAAAGAGGGTACAGGCATAGGGCTTTGCGGGGAGACGCACCGACGAAGGGCAGGTTTATTTTCTGGTGTGGGTCAAATCGGGACCGGAAAGTCACGATAATCGGGCGTGATGGGAGGTTATGTGCGCCATGGTGGTGCGCAGAATTTGGGGAGGTGTGGTGAGTTTTAGGGCCTCTTCGCGGGCACGCCCGCTCCCACAGGATTTGTGTCGGTCACGGTATTACGGCCTATACAAATCCTGTGGGAGCGAGGCTTGCCCGCGATGAACGATAACGCGGTCTCAGTTCAGAATCCGAATTGGCTGCCCAGCCGCCCAGGCCTGTATGTCTTCGATCATCTGTGAAAAGAACAGTTGGTAATTCTGCCGGCTGACATACCCGACATGAGGCGTGGCCAGTACATTGTCCAGCGTCCTGAAGGGATGATGGCGGGGCAACGGTTCGTGCTCGAACACATCCAGCGCAGCACCCGCCAGGCGTTGTTTCTGAAGCGCCTTGATCAATGCCGACTCATCGACAATCGGACCACGGGCGGTATTGATCAGCCATGCCGTGGGTTTCATCCAGTCCAGTGCCTGCGCGTCCACCAGCCCTCGGCTGCGCTCGCTGAGCACCAGATGGACCGACAACACATCGGCTTGCTCGAACAGTTCCTGTTTGCTGACATAGGTGACGTCGACCTCGGCAGCCCGTTCGGTCGTCAGGTTTTCGCTCCAGGCAATCACCCGCATGCCGAACACCTGACCGAACCGGGCGACCCGTTGACCGATGCTGCCCAGACCGAGGATCGCCAGGGTCTTGCCCTGCAAGTCGCCGCCCAGCCCTTGTTGCCAAAAACCTGCGCGCAAGGCGTTGGCTTCGGCCACCAGGTTGCGGGTCGCGGCCATGATCAGCGCCCAGGTCAATTCCGGGGCGGCATGTTTGTAGCTGTCGGTGCCGCAGACCTGAATGCCCCGCGCGGCGGCGGCTTTCAGGTCCAGGGCAGCGTTGCGCATGCCGCCGGTGACCAGCAATTTGAGTGCGGGCAAGCGGCGTAGCAGGTCTTCGTCGAACCGGGTGCGTTCGCGCATCACGCAGATCACTTCGAATGCGCCAAGCCGTTCGGCAAGGGTTTCGTTGTCGGCAGGGTAGTCATGGATAAAACTCACCTGGCCGATGCTGTCCAGCACCGACCAGTCCACCACGTCGCGAGCTACGTCCTGCCAGTCATCGATCACCGCAATCTGCATCAGCCTTTACCTCATCAAGGAACGGTATGGGTTTGGTTCAGCCAGCCGAGCAACGCCTGATGGAATTTCGCCGGTTCCTCCATCTGCGGTGCGTGGCCCAAGCCAGGAAATTCGATCAGCGTCGACTGTGGAATCAGTTTCGCCACTTGCTTGCCGAGTACGTCGTAATGACCGATTTTCGCCTTGACCTCCGGTGGTGCGATGTTCTTGTTGATGGCCGTGGTGTCGGAGGTGCCGATCAGCAGCAGGGTCGGTACTTTCAGGTCCTTGAACTCGTAGTACACCGGTTGGGTGAAGATCATGTCGTAAATAAGCGCCGAGTTCCAAGCCACCGCTGTTTTACCCGGCCCTTTGGCCAAGCCTGCGTACATGTTCACCCAACGGTCAAATTCCGGCTTCCAGCGGCCATCGTAATAGGTACTGCGCTGGTAGTCGTGGATACCTTGCGCCGTGACTTTCAGCTCGCGTTCATACCATTGGTCAACCGTGAGATAGGGCACGCCAAGGGCTTTCCAGTCTTCCAGGCCGATGGGATTGACCAGCGCCAGTTGTTCGACTTGATCGGGGTATTGCAGTGCATAGCGGGTGGCGAGCATGCCGCCGGTAGAGTGGCCGAGCAGGGTGGCCTTCTGGATGCCCAGGGCTTTGAGCAGTTGCTGGGTATTGAATGCCAGTTGCTGGAAACTGTATTGATAGTGATCCGGTTTGCTTGAAGTGCAGAAGCCGATCTGGTCGGGGGCGATGACCCGGTAACCGGCCTCGCTCAGCGCCTTGATCGAGCTATCCCAAGTGGCACCGCAGAAGTTTTTGCCGTGCATCAGCACCACGCTACGTCCATTGACCTTGCCTTGGGCGGCAACGTCCATGTAACCCATTTGCAGGGATTTGCCCTGGGACTCAAAGGTGAAGTGCTTGACCGTGTAGGGGTACTCGAAGCCCTGAAGTTCGGGGCCGTATTCCGGCGTTTCGCTCTGATTCTGGTCTTGGGCGTGAGCGAGAACGGGCAGAGCGGCCGTCAGTAACAGGCCGGGCAACCAGCGGGAGAAAGTGGGCGA
Source organism: Pseudomonas cucumis (assembly GCF_030687935.1). Lineage (GTDB taxonomy): Bacteria > Pseudomonadota > Gammaproteobacteria > Pseudomonadales > Pseudomonadaceae > Aquipseudomonas > Aquipseudomonas cucumis. The sequence continues at coordinate 2,910,355 of NZ_CP117454.1, forward strand.
CATGGGGGAACTCCACAGGAAATCTGCCGATGCTGGATCGGCATGATTAGGGCGACATTAAACATAGGCCATGGCCTTGCATGATCGTTCAACCCATCCAGCCCCGTGTAGCAAGGTCCAACCCACCCTAGAGTGAAATCAGCTTGTCGTAGCGACGCCTTGCCAGTGCAAGGCGCCGATCGGTTTAACCGCTTAGAACCAATAATTCAGGCCGAGCATTAATGACTGGGCGCTGTATTCAGTGCGCACATCGCCTTGGGGCAGGCCTTGAATGTCACCGAAGTGCGCCTCGCGAGTTTTGAGGTATCGATAGTCCAGGGACATGGACCATTGATCGGTGAGCTCGAAACTTACCCCGGCTCCGAGTTGGTAGGCCGATACGGTGTCGCGATGAGTATCGCCGAACTGCACGCCGCCGGCTTCCAGGCCGCTGACCGACAGGGTGGTGTAACCCAGGCCGCCGCCAACGTAGGGGGTGAACCGACTGAAGGGTGCTGGCAGGTTCAAGACGTCATACCAGAGGTTGGCCATCAGGCTGGTGGCTTCCTCTTCACCTTTGCCGTCAATGCTCCCGCCGCCTTCGTAGACCCGGTTATTGAACTGGGTCAGGGAGTTCTTGCGGTAGCTGAGTTCCACTTCAGGTCTGAGCCCGATGGGAAATCGCCAGCCCAATGCCAGTCCGGTGGCGTAGCCGGAGTCTAACGGTTGGTTGAACTCCATCTCGACGAAGTCGAGGTTGTTCTGGTTAAGGTCCTGCGCAGCAACCCAGTTCAGGCCGCCCATGACACTGACGTAGGGGCCGAGCGTGCCGGCGGAACTGGACTCTGGGGCGATAAAGCCCATGCCAATGACGCCCATCACGAGATACTGAGGTTTTTTTAGTAGGTTCATGCTCGGTCCGAAGTGTGCCGTTATCGATAAGTAAGCGAAAGGTGTTCGGGAGCGAGCGTTCAGCACTCGGCCTCCCGGGATATTTCATACGCGGTGCAAATGCGTTCCAGGTTTTTCGAGCCTTGGGGGACTGATGGCATTCGCTCGTTGTTCAGCCAACGTGCACAGGTTGTCCAGTGCAGTGGTCATTGCCGCGGTCAGCATTTTGCGTAGCAGCCCGCGGTATAAAAAACTCAAGGGGCCAGCGATCCTGGCGGTATGGATGACATGGGTTTCATTCGGGGAAAGCCTGCGCATCTGGTGATCGAATTCAAGGTCGATCCAAAGCAGTCTTGCCGTGTTCCGATAGCTTTCATGCATCTTCACCTCTTCGAGTTTCAGCGGCATGTTCAGGCCATTTTTAAGGATGCATTTGCCTTGGGCTCCAGGTTGAAACGGGCCATTGAGTTCACAATGGCTGACGTCGGTATCCCATAACGGCGCTTCGGAAAAATTGCTCCAGATCTTCCATATTTCAGAAGGCGGCGATTTGACTATGACTTGCACTTTGACATCGTTCACTGCGACACCTGGGTTGTTGGGGGCGTGGTCATGCTGGAGAGGGGAGATCAATTCAGTGCCTCAGGCAGCGGGTGCGGATCGACTCAGCACTTGAGCGGTAATACTGGCTTGACCGATTTTTTCTCCCCGATTGAACAGGTCGATATAGATGCGGTTGGTTTTGAACGGCTGATGCTGTGCGTCAAAACCGGCTTGCGGTGCCAATGACAGCGGACTGTTCCTGGGGATTGGCCGATCCAGGGTGAAACTCAAGGCCAGCAGGTTCATCGGGGTATTGAGTGGAATCCGCAGATAGCTATGGGCAATCTGCATGTAGCATTGGCGGGCAACTTCGAGGAAATACACCATCGAATAGTGCTCGGGGTCGCCCTCCTGGAAGAAGTGCTCCTGCGGCAGCTTGAGCGTGTCCACGCTCAAGCCCTGAGCGATGCCGCTCATGTCACTGACGATGACGTTTTCTTCTCTGGCCTTGTGCAACAAGGCCTTGTCACGGCAGCGAGTGGCCGTGAACTCGCCGGCGGGCGATGTCTCGAACGCCGAGCTGTAGGCCATCCCAAGGATGCAGGTGCACATCAGCTTTCCGGCCTGCATGACCTTCGCATTGAATACCTGGGGGTCTTTGCCTTGTTCCAGATGCAGATCAATCACACCCTGCTTTTGTACGTATTGCTGGAACTTGATAGTCAGGGTTTTTACATAGGCGACCCGCCCGCTCAGTGGCGGCATGGCGAGTTCAATCAGTTGCAACACGCCCTCAAGCAATAAAATGCCGGGGATGTGATCAAGAGGGTGATCGAAGAAATAAGGGTGCGCTTCATTCACCACGAGCTGGGCTTGCAGTGCCTGGGGGCTGCGCTGGACGTTGGCAATCACGATGTTTTCCGGGCAACGTTGCCAGTGCGCCGGGCGCTGCACTTCAGCGCCACGGTGCAGGGCGAAAAGGCTCTCCATGGCGCGCACTCTGACACGCAGCCCTGAGAGCAGGGTGTTGGTCAGCGTGTCGCTGAGTTGCAGCACGTCGACGCCGTCCTGTTGCGGCTCGCGGACAAGGTTGACGGGGCGGGCAGGCGCAATGACCTGCTGCAATTCGTGGGGTGCCGAGTGAGCAAAACGCAACGTGAAGGGATGCTTGATGGCAGGGGCGGGTTCGGCCGCCGGGCTCCATTCCTGAAGCTTTTCAGTAAATAACCACATCACTGCCTTGCCGGCTTCGCGCACCTCGATCACCGTGTGAGCCGATGTACCAAGCATCACCGCCAGCAGGGTTTCGATACCACTGGCTTCAGCCAGGAAGCCGGTCATCTCCTGCAGTGATCCACTTGCATGAGCCGCATCAGGCCGCAGCTCGCAGACTTCAATGTTCTGGTAATGACGGCGCTCTTTGCCCAGCAGTTGGCAAGCCTCATCCAGCGAGTTCGCGGCATGGGCGAGGACCGCTGCGCGGATCACCAGCAAAGGTTTGTCGCTGGAATCCGGTTGATAAGGACGCAGCGCAATCAGCCCCAGTCCTTCGCCTTGCACGGTCGCCGAGTGTCGGGCGCGTTCGATCTCGATTTCAGCACTGATAAAGCGCCCTGCACCGAGCAAGAGCGTGGTTATGCCTTCCTTGAACCATTGCTGCGAAGCCAGCAAGGTCTGCCAGAACAGGCCCGGGGTGCCGACCAGTGTTTGATGGAAACCCTTGAAGTCAAAAATCTGCGCCGGGTAGCCGGACAACATGTTCGGCAACATGGTTGCCACGTCGGTTACTTCCACGCCCGGTGGCATGCCTTGAGCCTGGCCGTAGAAGTTGTGAGCGCTGCTATACGCATTGCTGAAGCGTTCGCCACCCATGTTGCAACACATGACCATCGCAGTGCCGGATGAGCCGGCCACACCCGCCGGGAGGCGTCGCAGTAAATGGTTGACGCGATCGGTGATCAACAGCTTGAACGGATCGACATGGGCCAGCGGCTTGGGGCCCATGCCGAAACCGTCGATATCGATGACGCGATCCTGCGCCAGGAATTTTCCCAGTAAAGGCTGAGTTGGAGCAGCGGTGTAATCAACGAAACGCCCATAAGGGAAAATGACTGAGGGTGCTGCAGGCTGATGAAGCTGTTGCTTGAATGACTGCAATGAGCAGTGACTGCCGATCGCCGCTTCCGCCTCGACAATGGCCAGGTCCAGCATCAGCACGCCGGGGGCGGCTAAAGGGACGGCCACGGGGACGACAGGGCGGTTGTCGGGAATGTACTCATCCACCACCAGATGCGCATTGGCGCCGCCAAAACCAAAGCTTGAGATGCCGATCCGGATTGCCGACTGACGATCAGCAAGGGGCTGTACCTGCTCTGTGGCCAGCTGCAGGCAGGTCTCGTCGACTTTTGCGCTGGGACGGTAGGCGGGCTGAGGCGGAATACCTTTATGACGCAAGATCATCAACGCCTTGGCGAGCGAAGCGCCTCCGGCGGCGGCCAGTGGGTGGCCAATGACGGACTTGATCGAACCGATGGTAATTTTTTTGCCGTCTGTGCGGTGGGGGGCAAAGAAGCTGTTCAACGAGCCCAGTTCTGTCGCATCACCCAGCGGTGTACCGGTGCCATGGGTCTCGATGTAATCCACATCGTTGGGATCAAGACCGACATAGGCACGCTGGTAAGCCGTGAACTGGGCCTGTTTGCCAGGGGCAAACACAGAGCCTTCGGCGCCGTCGGCGGAAAGTCCCAATGCCCGCAAAACGCCCAGGGGACGGCGCTGCGCAATCAGGGCCTGGGATAGGGGCTCGACCAGAAAGGCGACTGCACATTCGCCCGGCACAATGCCGTCCGCGTCTTGGCCGAACGCCTGCATTTGGGCCCGGGAGGAAAAGGCGGTCAACTGCGAGAACCCCAGGAACAGCGCCGGTGGCAACACGGTGTTCAGTGCCATGACAATCGCGTTATCCGCTTGTCCGCTCTTGACCAGGGCCTGAGCCATATCGATTGCATAGGGGAACGAACTGCAGGCAGTGTCTACCGATAACGCCGGGCCACCGAAGGCAAACGCCGCTGCCAGCTCAGCCACTTGTTCTCCCGGCGTATAGCCTTGGGATGAAGAGCCCGTTGTGGCATCGGCTTTTGCGGACATTCCTGTGGCGAAATAACTCTCGTCACTCCAGGATGTCGCGACCACCAAGGCGGTGCGTTCCTTGATCAGTGCCGAGCCTTGTCCGGAAAGCTGGGCGAGGAGTGTCTGGAGTACTTTCTTACCGATGGCGACCTGCCGTCCCTCATGCCGCGAAGGAGTTGATGTGTCATCGGTCAGGCAAAAAGCACTGTCCAGGTAAGTGCGATCCTTTTCTCCTGCCTTTGCTGAATAGATCGACGCCTTATTCAGTTCCCAACGTGTCAGCATCGAATGGATGGGCGCTATCTGTCCTTGCGAAAGCAAGTGCCAAAGCGCATCCGTTGACGGTGCCCCAGGAAACTCGCCAGCCATTGCGCTGAAGCAAAAATCGCCCTCTGTTGTTACCGCGCCACTCATACCCTGTCTCCTGGTTGCCAAATGCCGGGTGATCTGTTCGATCACCCGGATTCCATGCCATTTTTTTCAGCGGCTCAGTGCTCAGCTCAGTCTTGTCAGAAGCGACAAGGCGTCCTGCGGCGTACGACGCGACATCAGCGCCTCACCGGCAAACTCGCTGGCGGAACACTGTTGCGCCATAGACTGGCAGAGTGCTTCTCGGGCAAACCCGTTGAGCCCCAACTGTGCAAAGGGTGTCTCAATGTCGATCGACTGTGGGGCGTCCGGGATCAGGGGTGACAGGTTGTTGAAAAGCAGATGGCTTATCTGCCCTTGGGAGTCCGTTGTGGCGGGTGATTGTTCTTGGAAAGATGTTGCTGATATCAACTCGGGGCTGGCCAGGACGGCTTTAATCAGGGCGATGGTTTCCTCTGGCAACTTGGCGTTGGCCAGCTCAGTGCTGTTGGCCTTGAGTTGCGGCCACAACGCGACGACCGACTCCAGGAAGTCCAGTTGTACCAAGGAGTCCAGGCCCAGGCTTTCATAGCTTTGTTTTAGATCGATCTGGTCAACGGTAAAACCGGTGATATTCGCCAGTTGTTCTAGTACCCATGCTTCGACATCCACGGCAGGCGCCAGCGGGTCGGCTTCAAGTCGCGCCAGCAAAGCGGTAGGCGTGGGGGCATTAAAGAGCTGCGAAGTAAGTTCTTTCTTTTCCGGAAAGTGCTGGCCCAGGGATTCGAAAATATCGACCAGTCCGAGAGAGTCGATACCCAGACTCTCGAAACTTTGATCGAAGTCGATTTGTTCCTTTTTGAACCCTGTGACCGAGCTTATTTCGGTGCGCAGCCATTGGCCGTAGCTCAGTGGAGACATTTGCTCGGCAACAGGTGCCGATGCCAGTATTACCGAGTTCGAGTGCACGGGCTCCAGCACTGGAAGGTTTTTACTGACGGGGGCTTCAATCCCATGGGCATAAACGCCCTCGAGGACTTGTTGATGAGCATTGAAGTAATGCGCAGTGACGGATTCGGCCTGCTCGAGCACACGCATCAATATTGATTCTTTTGCTACATTGGATTCGCAAAGTGAATCAATGATCTTTTCAGAAAGAGAGAAATAGCTATGAGCTATTTTTCCATTGGACACGATGAATTCCTGCACAACATCGTTGAGTTGGAAGCGCATGAGGTTCTCCTAACCAAAGTCGGTATATGTTTTCTATAAGTACGAAATCAAAAGTCATGGCCCACGAATGGGCCTTGTGTGAATCAATGAACCAAACTGGCAGTAGCCATATAGAGACTTAAAGTTGGAGTTGCACTGCGTCGATCTCGAAAGATGTTGTTTTTCTGGCGCCCTTGAGCAGCCCGGATCTTACGTTCAGATAAGTGAAGAGCGTCATTGCATCGATCCCCTGAAAAGCGATGTAGCCGTCAGGACGAATCAGCATCAACGTGCCCTCTTTGGCATGGTAACGCTTGTGCAACCGCCAATCGGGGTCCAGCAACGTCGAGTGCCAGGAAGGCAGCTCGGCGCTATTGAGTGCATCAATAACGCAATAAGCCTTGATGCCCGGGTAGTCCTTCTCCACCGACTCGGCCAACGAGTAATAGCCCGGTAACAAAGGAGAAAACTGATCGGCTGCGCTGAAAATCAACAACGTGAACGTTCCGTGGAACAAGTCGATCAAGCGTTTTGACGGCATACCTTGCAGTTGCCACAACTCGACATCGGGAGCCAGTTGACCTGCGCGAGGCACAGAGGATTGAAATTCGGTTTTTTTGCCTTTTTTGTTCCAATTCTTGCGCTGCTTTTTCGTCAGCGATTCTTGAATGTAATCACTTTTTCCGTAGTGGTACTGATGACCGGAAATCATCGAGGGCAGTTTGCGCTGAACCTTGCGCCGGTTGCTCAGCAGTGGCAGGACATTGTCGCGCAACCAAACGAGGGCGCGGTGCTTCACCGTAATCAGGCCGGTCAGTCGGTGTGCCGTGTTTTCGACTTCCAGGGCAACCGGATAGCGCTCTTCGTTGTAGCTCTCCAGCAATGATTGATCCGCCAGGCCCTGATCGACATAGGCTATTTTCCACGCCAGGTTATAGGCCTCGGAAACCCCCAGGTTCATCCATTGGCCACCGATCGGGCTGCCGATATGCGCCGAGTCGCCCACCAGAAACACAGAGCCCTGTTGCAGCGTCTGCACGCGGCGATGTTGAAAAGAGGCGATGGTCGTCGATGAAATATTGGACAGCGTCATCTTTTGCCCACGTCCTTCGCACAACCGCTGAAAGTTCTCCAGGCTCAAGGAAGGGCGCTCACCTTCAGGTGGCAGGTTGTAGGGCATCTCGATGAAAAGTCGATAACGGGATTGGTCGCTGATCGGCGCGACCGCCACATAACCGTCCTGTGCACCCAGGAAGAAAGCGCCTTCGTCCTTGCTTCCAGACCACTCGATGTCGGCATCGGCGAGCATGAAGAATCGGTCGTAGGACGATCCTTCGAAGGTCATATCAAGGCGTTTTCTAATGTTGCTACGAGCACCGTCGCACGCGACCACCCAGCGACTGGAAAAGGATTCGTCGCTGCCGTCTGCATGATGAAGCGTCATCCGCACTGATCCCGGCTGGTTTTCTATATCGACCAGTTCGGTATTCCACTCAACATCTGCACCCAACGTGTTCAGTCGCTCGAGCAGAATCTTCTCTGTTTGCGGCTGTGGCAGGCTGAGAAGCAGGGGATAGGTGGCATCCAGGCAGGAGAAGTTGTAGTTCAGCACCCGTTTGGCGTTCGACTGCACCGAAAACTGGTTGATGGTGAACCCGTCGCTGATGGCCTGATCGGCAACACCCAGATCCCGAAAAATTTCCAGGGTTCTGGAATGGATGGCCATCGCTTTGGTAGCGGTCGAGGGACCGGCATTCTTTTCAATAATGCGAAAAGAGACGCCCCACTTTTTCAGCATGATTGCCAGGGACAGGCCAATAGGGCCGGCGCCTACGATCATTACTGTCGGGGTGTCACCGGGTTGCCTGAAGTGCTTGGGGGCCAAAGTGCTCAGCGTGTTCATCTGTCAGTACCAGTTTCTGTAGAAGGGAGAGTTGGCAATACCGAGAAGAGCATCGTCACCCGATGAATCTCCGTAGGCATAAATGTAAAAGTCATCAAGGTTGCTCAGGCAGCTTTTAAGCCGTGTGACTTTTTCTCTCTCAACACAGTTGGTCCCGGATATCCCGCCCGTCAGTTTGTTCTTTGCAGTCGCCAGGCGGGTGCCGCAGACATAGTCAAAACCCGCTGCCTGGCCCCAGGGAATCAGGTAGTTCTCCGGCGAGTTGCTGACCAGCGCAGTGACATGCCCCATGGATTGATGCCATTGCAGCCGGCGCAGGGCTTCGGGCCTGAGCCAGAGTGGTAGCTGCTCGGTAATGAAGTACTTGGCATGTTCGCGCTCTTGCTCAACTGACAGACCGCCCAGATAACAGGCGATGAACGCCAGTCGGGCTTGCATCAACGGCGTGATGCCAAGGATCACACTAAGCATTTTGGGCAGCAGGGGAATGATCCTGAGCCAGAACGATCGGGTGCCCACGATAAAACGCATGTAGCGCCAGAACGTGTGTCGGTCGGTCAATGTGCCGTCAAAGTCGAAAACGGCCAGTACCGGTTGAGTGGCATTAACTTGCATGAATCTCTTCCTTGAGAGAGATGATCTCGATGGTTTTGGGCAACTTGAAGCCCGAGAGGTAGCGCGAAAGCAGGGTAGAGATAGTGCTTTGGGTCAGGTCAGCGCTTCCTTCAACGCACAGGTGCAGTACGTTTACCTCCTTGTTGTCCGGGACGATGTAAGCTTTCGCGCGCACCACGTCCGGATGCTTCAACACAATGGATTCGATTTCCGTCAGGTCGACCATTTGCGCTTTGATCTTCGAGATTCGCAGGCGTTGGCAATAGAAGAACACATGCCCATCGTCGTCCCGCCAGACCAGATCACCCGTGTGCAGCCAGCCATCACGGAAGAATCGGGCGTTGGCGTCCTCTGCATCGTTATAGCCGTCAATCACCATCGAGCCGCGTATCAGCAGTTCGCCGATGCGTCCAGGTGCGACATCCCGCCCCTCGGCATCAACGACCCGCAGTTCTACGCCACTAATCGGTTGGCCCATGGCGCCGCGATGGACCTTGCCAATCGAGCTCTGGACAATCACCGGCATGCTCTCGGTCAATCCATAGCCTTGCAGCACCGGATTGCATCCCAGCAGCCGACCTAGTTTTTCGGCTTCATCTGCTGGTAGATGGCTGCCACCCGAATAAATCATCAGCTGAGGGTGCATCGGCAAAAGCGCGCCCTTGCGTTTGGCCAGTCGCGTATTGAAGTAGCGAATGACGTCCGGCACCAGGCAGGCAAAGGTGACCTTATGTTGTGATAAAACTTCTGCCAGATCCCTATTGAGCAGGGTATTGGTCATTAACAGGGTGGCGCCTACGCTCAATGGGAAAACCATCATTACGGACAGGCCGAAGATGGCATACAGCGGCAGCGTCACCAGGTGAACGGACCCCACGCCTTGAAGATGAAACTGCTCATGCAGCCCATCGCTCGATTGCGTCAGGTCAAGGTAGCGGTGAGAAACGGCCAGCGGTTTGCCGATGCCCCGATAGGTGAACTGTACCGAGACAATCGGATTGCCCTCGGGCAATAACAAGGGCTCGGGCTGTCTCGGCAGCCGAGAGTCCGCCGTTGCATTGTCGGGCAGGGGCGATGACGGCTCGCTTGCGGCGTTCAACACCAAGGAGTGCTGAATGCCGTAGGCAAGCTGAAATGTCTCGCGATGCTGCTCGAATAGCGGTTCGGTGGTCACTACCAGCGTCGGTCTGGCGATGCTGATGACGCTGTTCATTTCGAAAGGCGTCAGTTTGTAGTTGAGAATGACCGGAACCGCACCGCGCCCGATGATCGCCAGATAGTAGGCGATGAACTCCACCCCATTAGGTAAAACAAGCGCTACTTTGTCTCCCGGCAATACATTCAATGCTTTGAGGGCACCGTTGCATTCTTCAGCTTTTATTCGCAACTCTCGGTAAGTGACAGTTTCTTCTTCCGCGTCCAGATTCCTGATAGCAATGTGATCAGGGAAAGACTTTGAAAAACCGACGAACCGATGCAGAAAACCTTCTTTAGATGAAAGGCTTTTCATTTACCAACCTCTCTCAATCCTTGAATTTATGGTTAGACAAAAAAGTACTACAGAGGCAGGCTATATATAAAATGTTTCAATTAAGCATCAATATAATTATTTTTCCGATACCAATCCAAGGTGTCGGTCAATGTTTCCGCCACGGGGCGGAACTTGCACTCCAATTCCTTTAGGCTTTTGTTGTGGCTGAAATGGGTGCGCCCTTGCTCTTGCTCCATGAGTTTGACAGTGGAGGTACTGATGAGCACCGGCTTTTTCGTGATTCGGTAATAACCTTCATAGATCAAGGCAATTATACGTAGCATGAACAGTGGCACTTTGCGCTCCGGCGCTTTTACGCCGCTGACGCTGGAGAGCGCCTGGAAAATGCTTTTCATGTCCATGTGATTGCCGGCTGCCAGGTAGCGTTCTCCGGATCGGCCGCGTGTGATTGCCGCGAGTTGATGCTCTGCTACATCCCTGGCGTCGACAACGGAAAAACTTCCAGGCAGTATGCCGGGTAATTTCTTTCCGACAAAGTCGAGCAGGAACTGTCCTGATGAGGTGGGACCGATATCCCCGGGGCCAAACATCCAGCCCGGCAATACCATGGCGATGAACATATCCGGGTGCTGCAACAGAAATTCCTGAACTTTTTGTTCAGACATTATTTTGCTCAAATAATAGTCGTCAGCCTCCGATTCATTGCGAGACATTGTTTCATCGATTACTTGATCTCTATTGCCCTTCAAAACGGCAATGGATGAAGTATGGACTGCGCGACGAATGCCAGCCGCATAAGCGGCTTGGAATAGTCGCTCGGTCCCGATCACATTAGTGTCATAAAGTTTCTGCCAGTGCTTTCCGCCTTTGTAACTATCGCGGAAATAGGCAGCCGTATGAAATAAGGCATCACAGCCGTGCAAGGCATGGCTGAAGGCATCGACATTGAGCATGTCGCCTTCGACAAATTCGACAGGAAGATTGCCGAACTGCTTCTTGGCTTTTTCGACGGAGCGGACCAGCGCTTTTACTTTGATATTCCGCTTTAAAAGCGCATGAACCACATTATTACCGAGCAGGCCTGTAGCGCCTGTAACAAAGGCATATTCCATTAAAATCCAACTCCTGTGAGTAACCTGCTACTGCATTGAGATTGATGTCACCGGGTTCGATGCGAGATCAGGCGCTGGCTACATCAACGGCGGCAAGTAAAAACCATTTGGTATCTGAAAATCAAGTGGTATTTCGTTGTCGCCGCAAGGTCGACGTCCTCGAGCCCGGCCTAAAACTCGAAAATCAGCGGTTTAGAGCGTTGTGCCTATCGTCTGCCTCCTTGGGGCGTCACAAGACAGCCGTGGCAGGGAAGGCACGCATCAGGCTGGATACCGGCCTCTTTATGAGTTGTAAACGCTTGTAATGCCAACGAAAAATCATCGGAGCAGTCCTTTTGGATCCTTCGTCGCCTGCCCCAATATAGTGCATTTACATGGCTCTCCTTAAAAGTTTAACTGTAAAGTTATTAAGAAAGCCTAGTATAAGATATGATAGTTAAAACAGGTTTTGCGCAGGGAGTAGCAGATCTGTTGCATCCAGTTGCAGTTAGATTTTTTGGTTTGGCTAAAAGGAGCCGAAAGCGTGATTAAAAAGAGATTAGGTCGAGAAGAAAGTCAGCAAGTAACAAGAGATAAATTATTCGACACCGCCACTGACCTTATGGTGAGAAAAGGCTTTCACGCGGCCAGCGTCAACGCTATTTCCGAGGATGCCGGCTTTTCGAAGGGCGCGTTCTTTTCAAACTTTACAAGTAAGTCAGACTTGCTTTTGCAATTGACTCAGCGGTTCAAGAGAGTTGAAATAGATCGGTTGAGCGTTACCCTGAGTTCGGGGTTTTCATCTGAACAGCTGACCCATGGATTGAATGCTTATATTGACACACTTAAAAATAATGCCAGTTGTGCAATTCTTGATGCTGAACTGCAACTGATCGCCTTGCGCGATGAAGAGTTCTCAAAGCATTACTACGATCTGCATCAGGAGAATAGTGAAGCCTTGGGCAAGCTGATTACCATCATATTTAATCATGCAGGCAAGAAGCCTCCTTTGGCGTATGCCGCTCTTGCAAGAACCTTCACCGCTTTGTCGGAAGGTTTGATACTGCAAGGGCATAAAGATCCGGCCTCTGAAATAAAGCTCGTGTTGAACTCGCTTATTCAGACAGCAGAGCCTCTGTAGAACGCTACCATTCTTGTAATACGTACGGTATTCCGCATGTCCGAGGCTCAGCCTCGGGCAGGATGCGAATAGGCCCCTCTGTGTTCATGCCGAGAGTCTCAGGCCATCATCTCCACCCAACCCGATCGATGCGCTGAACATCAATGGGCGGGGTAGTCCGCCACCACCATGTCAGTACCGTCTTTTTTCAGTCCGATCACCTGATAGGCATCACTCATGCCGTCCATTTCCATGCCGGGCGAGCCCATGGGCATGCCGGGAGCAGCAACCCCCAACAGGTCGTCCCGCTTACTCAAAGCGAGTACTTGATCGGCCGGCACGTGGCCTTCGACGAATTTACCGTTGATCAAGGCAGTGTGGCAGGACGCAAGGCGAGGTGGCACGCCGTGTTGTTGCTTGAATTGGCTCATGTCGGCTTCGACGTGGTCTTCGACTTTGAAACCATTGGCTTCCAGATGGCTGACCCATTTTTTGCAGCAGCCGCAATTGGCGTCGCGGTGAACTTCGATGGGGATCAGATCAGCGGCCTGGACCAGGGAAGAGATGAAGAGGGCGCTTAGAGCGATCAGGCGCAGATGAGTTCGCATGGAAGTCTCGTCTCGGGTTGTGGCCAAAAGTATGTATTACCATCTTATCCCACAAAGAGGCAGGGGGATTGTTTCGAAGTAATACAGGTAACATTGTGGCGAGGCGGCAAGCCCCCCGTCGCAGGGAGCTATCCCTGCGTGTTGCAAGTCAACGAACCCTGAAACGCCCCATGATCGTGCTCACCCGGCTGTTGGCATCCAGCAGTTGCTGAGTGTTGAGTTCACTGGCCTGGCCGCTTTTCACCAGTTCGTCGACCATGTGGCGAATCTGCACCATGCTGCGATTGATCTCTTCGGTCACTGCGCTTTGCTGCTCGGCGGCGGTGGCGATCTGGGTGCTCAGGCTATTGATGTGGCTGACGGAGCCGGCCATTTCATCCAGGCCGGAGTTGACCCGCGCAGTGGCGTCGGCGGCCGACTGACAGCTGACCTGGGTGTTTTCCATGGCGCTGACCGACGAACTCACGCCTTGGGTCAGGCGGGTCAGCATTTCGTTGATTTCCGAAGTGCTAGCCTGGGTGCGGGCAGCGAGGGCGCGGACTTCATCGGCGACCACCGCAAACCCACGACCTTGCTCACCCGCCCGGGCCGCTTCGATGGCGGCGTTGAGTGCCAACAAGTTGGTCTGCCCGGCAATGGCGCCAATCACCCCGAGAATTTCGGTGATGCGTTGAGCGTCCTGTTGCATGCTTTCGACTTTATGGGTGGCACTTGCTACTTCAGTGATCAACGCCACCACACTGCTCGACGCTTCGCCGACCACCACGCGGGAGCGATCCGCGTGCTCGTTCGCGCGTTGTGTGAAAGCGGCGGTTTCGGCGGCGTTCTGCGCGACGCTGTCAGCAGTCGAACTCATCTCGGTGATGGCGGTGACGGTCTGATCGGTTTCCGAAGCGTGACGCACCAGAATCTGGCTGGTGTGAGCGGAAGTCCGTTGCAAGTTCTCCAGGCTCGACGCCATCGCCCCCGTCGCCTGAGTGACTTCGCCAATCATGTTCTGCAAATAGGCAATAAAGGTGTTTACCGAATGACCGATGGCGCCTAGCTCGTCTTCGGCGCGGATGGTGATGCGCTTGGTCAGGTCGGCATCGCCCGTGGACAAGGCGTCGATGTTGGCTTTCAACGCTTTCATGCGCTGGATCAGTTGGCGGATGGCGTAGACCTGCAGCAACACCAGCAGAATCACCATCGGAATCTGCAACAGGCTCAACGTGTTGAGCACATCGTCACGCTGGGCAGTGATCAGTTTGGTCGGCAGGGCAGTGGCGAGGAACCACGGTGTACCTTCAATGGGACGCATGAAGAAGGTACTGGCTTCACCCTTGTTATCGAACTCGACCCGTTGCAGCGGTTGGTCCCGCTGTGCCAGTCCGGCCTTGACCTGAGCGGCAAATGGCGACTGTCCGGTCAGTTCAGCGATGTTTTTCAATACGATCGGCCCGCTTATTCGCGAGCTGTTGCTGATTATCTTGCCGTCGGCCTCGACGATCAGCATCTCGGCACCCAGCTCTTTTTCCTTGCGCGCCACCAGGTCATTGAAGAAGCCCAGCGTCACGTCGATGGTCGAGACACCGTACGCCGCGCCATTTTTTTGAATGGCCATGGCGCAGTTGGTGCGCGGTTCAGCACTGGCGTCATCTTTATAGGCAGCCGCCCAGGCGCATTGGCCACGTGGGGTTTGCATGCCGCCCTTGTACCAGGCCTGATCGAAATAGTTGGGGGCGGCGTCGCTGTTCCAGAACGTATTGACCGCCAGTTTGCCTGAGGTATCGCGGTGCCAGAAGGTGCTGAACTTGTTGCGCCCGGCTTCGCGCTGACCGGGCAACGGCCAGATCCCGCCACCGAAGACTTTCAATTCACCGTACTGATCAACCAGGCCCGGCAACACCGTGTCGATGGCGGCACTATCGAGCAGAGGAATGGTCTGGGTGATGCTGCGCTGCTGGGCTTGCACCTTGTTCAGTTCACCCTGGATATGCTCGGCCACTTCGGCGATGCGATTGAGGGCTACTTGTTCCTCGGTATGACGCAGTTTTGGCGCGACGAGTTGGCTGATGCCAACCACGGTAAGGATGGATAACAGCAGGATGAACAGGACCAGAAACAGCGTGTAGCGAGCCTGAATGGTACGAAATGCGGGCATGGGACCGGTCCTTGTGCAGCGTTTTTATTATTGGATATGGGTTTGAAAATCGGGGCGTCGAAGGGATATCGGCTTCTGAAGGTCGAGCTTTAGGTACGATCGTACAAGATTTTTCGAGGTGATGTGCCATATGAGGCGAAACGTGTTCGCATTGATACAAACAAACTAACCAAGGCGTCCATAAAAGCCTGATTAGTTATCCGCGCCATTATCGAAAGGTTCATGTAGACCAATGAAACTGGGCGATTTTATGTATGTATCGTAAATGTACAAGAATTGTAAAAAACGGAAATATTTGTTGGTGGCGTGAGGGCAGATGCTGGCACTGGTGGGGAACAATCCCAATGCCCTGAATACGGCGAAGATGGATGAGCAGAAACTTCACCGGAACATCAAGGGCTTCGATCCGGAAAATGTCTCCGCCAAGCAACTGGGCAATCTCAGTGCCTTTTTGAGAAGCAAAGGCCTGATTTCCGATATTACTTCGATGACCTTGCTTAATGCCGGAGACAAGTTTGACCGATTTGGCGTACAGAAAGACCCGGATGCGAAGTTCAATGCGCTGGAGTATTTCGCCACGCAACTGGACACCATTCAGAACAACAGTATCAAGGGTGACAAGTACGCCGCTGGCCTGATTCCGGAATACAAGACGGCGATCTACGTACTGCAGAACTTGCAAACTTACGGCAAGGGCAACGGTACGACCCCGACCGACAAGGGTGTCAAGTCCAAGGCGTGATGTTTGACAGCGCTGGCCCGCTCGAACGCTCGAACGGGCCGGGTACCTGCTACCGATCAAGCAACTTCATGATTTCTTCCGGATAACGCAGACCTGCCGTGGCATTGGCCGGGAATATCGCTTCCAGGGCCTGCAATTCTTCGCGGCTCAGCTTCACGTCCAGAGCAGCCACATTTTCTTCCAGATACTTGCGCTGTTTGGTGCCTGGTATCGGGATCAGGTAATCCCCTTGAGCCAGGACCCATGCCAACGCCAGTTGGCCTGCCGTCACACCCTTGTCGGCGGCCAGAGCCTGCACCTGCTGCACCAGCAACAGGTTTTTTGCGAAGTTTTCTCCTTGGAAACGTGGACTGAAGCGACGGTAGTCATCGGCTGCGAAGTCATCCGGACTTCTCAGCGCACCGGTCAAAAAGCCCCGGCCCAATGGACTGTAAGGCACAAAAGCAACGCCCAGGCGTTGGCACGCGGCCAGGCAACCGTTCTCCTCTTGATCGCGACTCCACAGCGAATACTCACTTTGCAGTGCACTGATCGGATGAACCTTGTTCGCTCGCTCCAGCGTGGCGGCCGATGCCTCACTCAATCCCAGGTAACGCACCTTGCCGGCCTTCACCAGTTCTGCCATGGCGCCGACGGTTTCCTCGATGGCCACCTGCGGATCAATGCGGTGCTGGTAATACAAGTCCAGGGTTTCTACGCCCAGGCGCTTGAGGGTGCCGTCGATTGCATTGCGAATATATTCCGGTCGACCGTTGACACCCCGTGCGCCGGCGTTGGATGGATCGCGGACAATGCCGAACTTGCTGGCCAGAAACACCTGCTCACGCTTGCCGACAATGGCCTTGCCGATCAGCTCTTCATTGGTATGCGGGCCATACATATCTGCCGTGTCGAGCAGGTTGATTCCCAGTTCCAGTGCTCGATGCAAAGTAGCCGTGGCTTCGCGGGTGTCCACGCCCGTGGTGTAGAAATCGGTCATGCCCATGCAACCCAGACCGATCGCGCTCACCTGTGGACCGTTTTTGCCCAGTTGACGTGTTTGCATGAAGTCATCTCCCTGTGAATTGAATCCCATTGTTGACCTCGACAGAAACAAGATAAACCGGCTAAAACTGCGATCACTGTTCGTAATTTCTAAATAATCAGCCGGTAAGCCAAAGCAATGGACCGTTTCAACGCCATGCGCGTGTTCACCCGAATCGTCGAACTGGGCGGCTTTGCCAAAGCGGCGGACAGCCTGCAGTTACCCCGGGCTTCGGTGACGATTCTGATCAAGCAACTTGAGGCACATCTGGGCGTGCAGCTGCTGCAACGCACCACCCGGCAGATCAGCTTGACGCTCGATGGCGCCGCCTATTACCCGCGTTGCGTACGGCTGCTGGCGGATCTGGAGGAGACCGAAGCCGTGTTTTCCGCTGCTCGCCAAAACCCCAAAGGTCTGCTGCGAGTGGATATGCCAGCGGGAGTGGGGCGTTTGATCGTGATTCCGGCCTTGCCGCAATTCACAGCCCGGTACCCATTGATCGAACTGGAAATCGGTTTGAATGACCGGCCTGTGGATTTGATCCGCGAAGGTGTCGATTGCGTATTGCGGGGTGGCTCGACCCTGGACGATTCACTGGTGGCGCGACCGCTGTGCATGCTGGATCAGGTCACGTGTGCCAGCCCGCAATACTTGCAGCGTCGCGGGACTCCGCAATGCCTGGAGGATCTGGAGGGTCACCAGATGGTGGAATATTTTTCCAATAGCACCGGTAAACGCTACGGACTGGAATTCATAGCCGATGCCCAATTGCGCTTGATCGATTTGCCCAAGCACGTCTCGGTCAACAGTGCCGATGGTTATCTGGCGGCTTGCGAGGCGGGATATGGCTTGGTTCAGACTCCGTATTATCACGTAGCCCAGCAGCTGAAAGAGGGGCGATTGGTCGAGGTCCTGCGAGAGATGCCGCCACCGGCTATGCCGTTGACGGCCCTCTATCCTCCTCATCGTCAATTGTCCCGACGAGTAAGGGTGTTCGTCGACTGGATGGTGGATCTCTGTGCGCAGTCGACTAATGGTTTTTTCAGACAAGACTCAGGCAACTGAGCGGGTGCCGACAGGCATGTCTGGGCAAAGGGGGCTGATTGCGGCGGCGTTCTGCTGTAAGTCGTCATGCAACTTTTGCATGTGCGCACAGAGCAGGTTCAAGGATCGCTTTTGCACGCCTCGATGAAACAATGCAAACCAGCCATTGCCCCCTGGCGTAGGCATCAGGCCCGTGAAGGCGAAGCCTAACGCTGAAAAATCGCGCAGGTTGGAAGCGAAGTGCCGGGACAGTTCGAGTCGTACCGAGATCAGCCAGTGCCTGGGCAATTGCCAGAGTTGCCCAAGCAAATCCTTGTTCAAGTATGAAATGACAATGTCGAGCCGATGCTGGTGCTGCTTGATTTGCAAGGGCATCGCGGGGCGCGATGTATTGTCCTGGCAGGTTCCAAATACCGAGCACAGGTGTCGCATCAACGTACGGCAGCTTTCGGGCCAGGGGATATCGGGGAGCGGGCGCTTGTGTCCGTCGATCATGTGATAGCCCATCACGATGGTTTCCGGTAGCGGGTCGGCGAATGGCGAAGGAACATAGTCGGGCAGCAGGCCTGTACTGTGGAAGCCGACTTTTGCGGCCATGCGTTGTGTGTAGGGATGGTGGGTCACTTGCTTGATCGAAACGCTCTCGAGCCCCAGGGCGCCTGATTGCATCAGTAACTCCCGGCCCAGACGGGTCGCGATGCTTTGCCCCTGTGCAGCGGGATGCACCACGCTCAGAGCCAGCTCCGCAGTATTCGAATGCAGGGTTCGGCACAGCGCGGCGTGCCCCAGAACCCGCACATCATCCACCGCTAGCATCGATCGCCAGCGACCCTCGGCGTTATGCTGATTGATCATGTTCGGCAGGTAAACATCCCGCTGAACGTAATGATCGCCATAGACCTCGCGAAACAATCTGCTTACGCCACCCGCATCGGCGGGGCAGTAGGGTCTGAAAATCAATCGAGTCATCACACAGGCTCCAGCGCGGGAACGTCATACACGCGCAAATCCAGCACACGCAATTGTTTGCCCGAACGAGGGTGAAGCTTGAGGTCTGTGGTTGCGCAGGTCAGCACCCGCAATTCCAGCAGACCCTCACGGCTCAGGTCGTCAAGGGAGGGATAATGGGCAAGCAGCGCTTCACGCAATGCGCGGCGCGCCGGCTCTACGGTTTGTAACTGAGATTCGGGTACCCACATCACGCTCAACAGATCCTTGTGTCCGACCTGTTCGATCAGCAATTGCCATTGCTCACTGCGTGCTGCATGCAAAACAATCTTGTGTATTTCTTCGGTAAACAGCGACAGCACACCGACGCGTATTCGTTGACTGTGGGCGCTGCGCCCCTTGAGGGCGAATTTACGCATTGGGGTTGCAGCCGGTTCACGCCAACAAGCACAGTCGCCTACCGGGTAACGCAGCAGCGGCATGAGCCGGCGTGTCAGGTTGGTCAATACCAGCAGCCCGGTGCGATCGCATTCTTCAATCACTTCACCGGTATTTTCATCGATGATCTCCAACAAGGTTTGTTGTTCGAACACCCGATGTTCGCCCAATGCACAGTCGCGATTGCTGGCACCTATGAGCCCGGCGTCTACGCTGGCGTAGCCGATTGAGGCAATCCGAGCGTTGGGGAACACGTCTGCGAGGATGGCCAATTGCGGGGCAAACAGGCTTTCGCCGCCATACAATATTGTCTCGACCCCACACAACACTCGCCGATGTTGCGCCAGATAGGCGGCGAATCGCAGCAGTTGCGCCGGTACTCCGGCCAGGACGTTGATCCGATGTTGCGCAATGGCATCCGCCAAGACGTCCAGCTCGACTTGTCCGGTAAACGGAAATTCACAGATGGATTGTCCAACGTGGGCCAAAGAGTCGTGGATGAACAGAAAACTGGCGTAGAGATCCCCTGAAAAGAACAGATTGGCCACCCGGTCGCTGTTGTTCAGTTGAGAGGAGATGCTGGCTCCGAACGTACTGACCAATGCATGCCATTCCTCGCAGGTGTACACCGCAAGTTTGCCCTGACTGGTCGAGCCTCCTGTTTTAAATACCAGTGCGTCATCGACATTACCTGTCAAGACCGGCCAATGGCTCAAGTCGTTGCTGCCGACCCAATAGTGGGCCACGTCCGTTAACGGTATATTTTTTAAAGTAATACCCTTCGATGGCAAATGGGCCAGATGTTTGCGGTAAAAACTTGAGTGTCGTCTTATATAAGGTACTAATTGTTCAAGCGAATAAGTTGGGCTCACGGGGTTCTCTTTCTTGTTAGGCTTTTTTATCAGAAAGCAGCATCATTGAAGTGTCTGCTTTTATTTTCTTTGATCGATAATTAACGGGGTTTTGCCGCTGTGTCTGTTTCGGGTGAAGGCCTGTTCGGCGCACAGGGTCACCTCCACAATTAAAAGTGCAGCACTCACCGCATTGGCCAATGTTTCATGGGTCAGCAGTTTTTGGCGTACCCAGTCGACATCGGCGTCTACTCGAACTTGCATGCGTTCGACTCCGCTGGCGGCGTGGTCCAGAACAACTTGAATAGGGACGCCCACGCTCAGTTCCAGTGCCGAAGGGGAAATGAATTCCGTGCCAATTCGTACCAGTTTGCCGTGCCGCTGTAGCAGTTCGAATCGCGGCGTCTCCAGTCCGCAAGGGCAGGCCCCGGGTATCCAGCGGCCGGTATCGCCGATGTCATATCGGTGCACGCGCTGACCTTCTCGGGCGCGGGACGTAAACAGCAGACGGCCGATCTCGTTGGCTTGTACCGGCACATCCTCGTCGAGCTGAACGATTTCCAGATGCTGGGTTTCGCACATCAAGTGAAAAATGCCATCCCCCGTCGCCCGGCAGGCATGACCCAGAGGGCCGGCATCGACGGAGCCATAGAGGGCAGAACGAATCGTCGATACTGCGCAACTTTCCATCAGGCGCCGACTGGCCTCACCCGGATGCTCACCGCCAAGGAACACTTTGGCGATACCGGCATAGTCGCGAAGTCGGGCCTGCTCTTTGAAAAACAGGCGATGCAGCGTACTGGGCATGCCGATCAGCACGGTGACACGCTGCTCCACGATCATTCGGGCGATTTCACTGAAGTCATCGTCCTGGGGAGCCCCCATGGGCAAGTGTGTGACTCCCATCTGTTCAAGGACATTTGAAAAACTGAAAAAACCACCGTACAGATTGCCGCCATAGAACAGATTCATAACCCGGTCTTGGGAGGGATCCAGCCCGAGGCAGAACATGCCATCTGCCGCGGCGCGCATTTGTCGTTGAAAGTCTCGATAGCTGAAACCGGCCAGGGCCGGAGTCCCGGTGCTACCACCGGAGCGAAAATACAGCTGCGCTGTGGGGGTGATCGGCTGAGCCATGAAGGTGTCTTTGTCCATGATCGGGACATGGGCTGTTTCAGGGGCTGGCGGCAGCGGGTCGAGCGTGGCGCGGCCAGTCGAGACATCGGCGGCCAGGCTCACAGAGAGACGGCGACTCAGACGCGACAGCGCGTAAACGCCATCGTGAGGCTCACCGGCGTAGCCATCATGAATCGTCTCGCAAGGTGTAATACGAGTGACGCCGGCATTGACCAATGTCCGAACAAGCCCGGGCGTTTGCGCCGCAGCGGCTATCAGCGCGCAGCTTTGCAGGACCGTTCGCCAGGGCAACAGTGTTTCGGCGAGCATAGGCTGTGGCACTGGCTTGAGCAGCACGGTACGAAACAGCGGCGATGGCGCGAGCGTCTGATGATGCTCCCAGATGACACGCCATCCGGAGCCGCGCCACACCTGGCCGGTCTGATTGGTAAAGCATTGATCCAGTCGCGCCATGGCTGTATGGGTGGTGATTTCCGATGCTTCCTGATCTGTCGGCAGCAGCGCCGGCCAGTGGCCAGCACGACGGCTGAACGCTTCGGCAAGACGCTCCCCCAGGCCTCGCAAGACTGTCGGATCATTGCTGTCTACTAGCACCCATTGAGGGCTGGAGCATGCCTGTTGATCCAGTCGACAGACTTCATCCACCAATGCATCGAGCGCTGCAGGATTCGCCGCTTCAGGTGACAGATAGGCGAAGCTGATCTTGTGCCCCCAATCAATCCAGCGGCATCCCGCGGGGATCTGTTGACGGATCGCCTTGAGCGCTGTTTCACCACCCCAGGCCGATACGCCGTCCGCCGTGGCGCAGAGTTGAGCGATCTGTGAAGTGTCGACCGGCAGAACGGCTACGAATTCGGCCAGTCTGCCGCTGGTGTCGCATTGCACCAGGGCGGCCAGCAACCGAGCAGTCAAACCTTCATCGCTGGCACTGGGGCGCAACCAGTTGATATTGCCCGCCAGCAGGCTTTCGAGTATCGCGCAGAACGCCAGCAACGGCGCGTTGCCCGGGGTGATATGCACTACCAGCCCCAACGGATGCCAGCTTTCGAAATAGGGGTGTCGGTAGTCGATACGCCGCAGCGAACGTGGTTGCAGACCCAGCTCTCGCTCAAGTTTTGTGTCCAGGTTGCTGCGCTGGCAAAAGTCGATCAGCCCCTGACAGTGATCGTCATCGAGAGGCAGGTCCAGGCTGCGAGCCTGCAACTGCGCGGCAAATCGAGCGGCAGAGTCGATAACGATGTCGCTGTCGATCGGGGCCGCCAGCAATCGGGGTAATTGTTTTCGAAGCAGATCGAGTGCGCCTTCCAGAGTAAGGTCGTCACGGCGTTGGCCATTGATCAGGTACATATCAAGCCCTCCCGAGCAGTTCAGAGGCGGCCATGGCGCAGCTGCGACTGGCGGAGGTTCCGGCACGTCCATGGAGCTCGAACCAATCAGTCATCAGGCCGCATCCGCAACTGGCGCCGGGATGCAGTGTTGCCAGATCGCCCATGACCACGGCATGGGCAGGGCTCGACGAAATGTACGGCGAAACAAATTCCAGCAAGCCGCGCTGGCCGTAGGGCTGAACAGTGAAATCGGATGGGTTGCGCACAAAAACCTTCGAGTAGATCGGTACATGAAAATGATGGTGGGCACACTGGATATAGGGCACGGCATGCTCTACGGCGCCATAACCGTCCCGGCAGCGGGACAGGTCGATACCCAATTGCCGATTGATTCGGGCATACAACTGATGCAGGGGAACCTCCTGTGTTGCCTGGGTTTTCCAGCCGCCCCCCAAAAACACCAATGACTGGGCAGGCAACTGCAAATCGGCCACGCCGGTGTCGTCCATGTGCTGCAGTGCATGGGAAAGGAACGCCGGAAAACCGAGAATACGAACGGGCAGTCCTTCCTCGGCAAACTCCTGCAAGGCCCTAATCACACCAAAAAGGTCGAACGCGTGGCCTTTGCCGGTGAGGCGCAAGCCGTAAACAACACGATTGACGGGGGCATAGCTGCAAAGAAACTGATCGGTGAAAGCAGTCCCCAGGGTGATCGCCGCCTCGGGCTCATAGCTCAAGAGCAGGTAATTGCAGGGGCTGTCCGGGGTATCCCAGCCGTAGTACTGGAAAATATGGCTCACCATGCCTTGTGCCGCGGCCATGCTGCGCTGGTCGTAGCGCATGCGACTCTTCTGGCCGCTGGTGCCCGAGGAGGTCAACTCCAGCGCGCCTTCGCCTGTGGGACCGAACACCAATTGACGTTTAAAGTAATTGGCGAAAATCGGTGGCAGCCGTGACCAGTCATCCATCGTTTCCAGGGCGTTGGCATCAAGATCGTTAGCGTTCAGCCAGCGTTCGTATCCAGGCGTGTGATGACAATGAAACAGACTGATTTCGCCCATGGCCCGGTCGAACAGGCCATCCGGCACGGAATCCAGGCAATAGGGTTGCGTTAACGCACAAAGCGCATCGGAGTAAGGTAAATGGATCATCAAAAAGACCTATTGTCAGGTGTCAAATCGCAAGTGGGATGTGAGAGCGGCGCAGAAACTGTCTCAAGGGCACCAGGCACAAGAGCCCCATCAGGCCGGCCATCAGGGCGAAGTCCTCAAGGCTGTCGCCGGCGCCCAGCGCAGCGATAATCGAACTCCCTCCACCCATGACAGCAATGGAAATCATGCCGATCGCCGCTGAAACCAGTCCTTTACTGTCATCGCTGGAAAACAGCGCAAGCCGGTACAGAGCGGCGTTGCTCATGCCAAGACCGATGGCGTAGAGCGACAGGCAACTGACCAACAGAAGCGTCGAAGCACCGGTAACAGTGATAACGGCTAATGCGATGAGTCCACCGCAAAACGGCCAGAGCGCATATCGAATCAGCTGGGGCAGTTCAGTGTTGGCGATCAATCGGTTGAGTATCAGATTGCCCAGAATGACTGCCGCAAATACCGGGATCTGCCACAGGCCGTAGTGCAAAGGGGCAAGTCCCTGGTTCTGGATCAGCAAGAGTGGCGCCAGCCCGATCCAGGCAATCAATGGCAGGCTCATCAGTCCCAAGGCGACGGTTGCGCGCAAAAATTGCCTGTTGGTGAGTAAAGCGGTGTAGCGGCGCACCGTGCCGCCCCATTCAAAGGGCACTGCAGCCAGTCGTTGACCGTCCTGACGCAAGGTGCCCACAGTTTCCGGCATGTACCAGTAAAGGCCCAGCCAGACCGTTGCGCCGCTGATACCCAAGAGTAAAAACAGTTCACGCCAGGAGAGCCACTCCAGCACCAGACTGCCGAGCAGTGGACCGAGCAGCGGGGAGAGCAGTGCAACGTTCCCCAGCAATGCCATGATCTTTACCGCATCGGCTTCGCAGAAAACCTCTTGAAGGGCGGGATAACTGACGGCAATGACAAATCCCAATCCCATGCCTTGCATCAACCGCAAGCCGTTGAATGCGGAAATACTCTGGACGCCGAACGTCGCGGCGCAGGCAATGGCAAATACTGCACAACCCATGAGCAGCATCTTGCGACGACCGAAGTGATCAGACAGCGGGCCAATAAGCCATTGCACAAGAATGCCGCCTGTCAAATAAAGATTGAAGGCATAAGGAACATGGCTCGGACTGGCATTCAATTGATGGGTTACGGTTAGCATGGCCGGCATAATCATATCGCTGGCCATATAAGTCAGAAGTTCAAAAAGAGTAATTGCAAAGCAAAACCCAAGTAGTAGAGGTGGACTTATATCTATTAAAGGTTTGCGCATGACGTTCCTGTTCGTGCTGAAGGTTTGATAAGGCAGCAGAACAAGACTATCTATAATCCATGCAGAATTTCATGCGCTTATTTAACGCCGGAAATTTCAATATCTTTCGCTGTGTGTCTATTGGGGGGCAGGTTAGAACAGATCGGGATCTTGTAAACGCCCTTGGATGACCCATAAGAAAAAATGCCTGCTATAGAGCAGGCATTTGTACGGGATCAGTCAACATACCATTTGACGTTATCGATGCTGATAGTAGCCCGGTCCTCCTCGGTCATAATGGTGGCCGCCATGCCAGCCGCCATGGGGGAAAACGACGCAACCACTCAGGGCCAGGAGAGCAAGCAAGGGAATCAGCAGTGTGATTCGACGAAGCATTTCAAAATCCTCGATTATCGCCGCAATGAAGTCAAAACTCGTCATCGGCTGTAACATAGGACCCCGTTTCCGTCCCCTCATTCCGGTAGAACGGTAGGGGCTTGGCATGCAATCGGAGACAAACCGGATACATTTTTTTGGTTCAGGAACCCGCAATGACCCAGTCGCAACGTTTGAAATACTCGATTCTGATTTCCCTGGTGGTATTGGGGATCATGTTCGGCCTTTCCTGGCTGCAAAATGCAGGGATGATCACAGAGCAGCTGTTCCAGTACATCGCCATTGGCGTGGCGGTGCTCGTGGTGGTGATCAATGGCGTAATGCGTCGCAAGGTCAAGCCTTGAGCGACGCTCCCTGGCCGGATTGCTCGCTATAAAGGACGGCGGCAGCCTGTGGATGCAGGCTGTAGCTTTTGTCCGGATTGAGGGTGACCACGCCTTCACCGCACAAGCGTTTCAACACTTCCCGGACGCTGAGAAAGGACAGGGGAATGTCCAGGTCCAGCAAGTGGCTGTGCACGCCACGCACTCCCAGGCTGCGGTCGCTTTGGGCGGCGGTCAGCAAGGCGTCGATGACTTTCAGGCGAATCAGACTGGTCCGCAGGCCAAAGCTCTTGAGCAGAAACCTGATCCGTTCATTGCCGTGGCGTTCGGCTGGTTGATTGAAAGCGCGGGAGCCCAGAGTGGTGCCCTTTGGCGCATGGCTACCGTCCGTTGGCAGTTGCGGGTTGTACATGCAAAAACTCCTTTTCAGAGCCTGATCCAGAAAAATATGGTGGGTGCTCTCAATCAATAAGACGAACGAGCCCGGCAAATAATGAAGACCCGCATGTAGAAAATTTGTCGACGTTACGCCAGCGGCCCGTGAGCTGGGCAGCAGGCCGCCCTCAAGGGCCTAAATTTTTGCGGTTTGCTTCGTTTTAAGGGGAGGCGCATTGCGTGTCATACGTCTTTTCGATCAGGAGCGAGCGTGATTATTTCCAGGCAGTTAACCAGGTTGAGCCTTGCGGGTGTGTTTCTGGGGCTGAGTCTTGCAGCAAATGCGCGCAGCCAGCCAGAGCAAGCGACGGCCGAGATTCGTCGAACCAGTTTCGGCGTGCCGCATATTCGCGCCGACAACGAGCGAGGCCTGGGCTATGGCATTGGCTATGCCTACGCCCAAGACAATCTATGCTTGCTGGCCAATGAGATCGTCACCGTCAATGGCGAGCGCTCCCGGTATTTCGGCCCGGACCAGTTTACGGTCGAAGAGCGCGGGAACCTGGCCAGCGATGTGTTTTTCAACTGGCTGAACACCCCCCAGGCCGTCGCCGCTTTCTGGCAGGCGCAAACGCCTGAAGTCCGCGAGCTCATCGAAGGTTATGTGGCGGGTTACAACCGTTCGCTGACAGAGCGTCGGGCGCAGGGTTTGCCGCAGCAATGCCAGGGAGAATGGGTACGTGCGATTACCGCGCAGGACCTGGTCAAGTTGACCCGACGTCTGCTGGTCGAAGGCGGCGTGGGGCAGTTTGCCGAAGCATTGGCCGGCGCTACCCCACCGAAAGCCGTTGCCCATGTGGCGGGCGAGCCGGCGTCGTTCCAGTTGGCGGCTTCGCGCATGCAACGCTTCGCTCTGGATCGCGGCAGTAACGCCGTGGCGGTTGGCAGCGAGCGTTCGTTCAACGGTCGCGGGATGCTGCTGGCCAATCCGCACTTTCCATGGGTGGGCGGGATGCGTTTCTATCAGATGCACCTGACCATTCCCGGCAAACTGGATGTGATGGGCGCCGCGTTGCCCGGCCTGCCCATGATCAATATTGGTTTCAACCAGCACCTGGCATGGACCCACACGGTGGATTCGTCCAAGCACTTCACGCTGTATCGTCTGCAACTCGATCCCAAGGATCCGACCCGTTACCTGCTGGATGGCAAGTCCTTGCCGATGAAAAAGCAGACGCTGGCGGTGAACGTGAAGCAAGCCGATGGCCAGACCCGGCAGATTTCCCATGTGGTCTACAGCTCGCAATTCGGCCCGATTGTGCAATGGCCCGGCAAGTTGGACTGGGACAACCAGTTCGCCTACAGCCTGCGCGATGCCAACCTGGAGAACGACCGGGTCTTGCAGCAATGGTATGCGATGAACCGTGCCGCCAGCCTCAAGGATTTTCAGGCAACGGTGCACAAGATTCAGGGGATTCCATGGGTCAATACCCTGGCGGTGGACGATCAGGGGCAGACGCTTTACATGAACTTGTCGGTGGTGCCGAACGTCAATGCCGACAAGTTGGCCCAGTGCAGCGATCCGCTGGCCGGATTACAGATGATCCTGCTCGACGGTTCCAACAGCGCCTGCGCCTGGGACATCGACCCGCACGCTGCACAAAAAGGTATTTATGCGGCAGACCAGTTGCCGCAACTGGTGCGCAAAGACTTTGTGCAGCATTCCAATGATTCGGCCTGGATGGCCAACCCGGCACAACCTCTCGCCGGTTTCTCGCCGTTGATCAGTCAGGACAATCAGCCATTGGGGCTGCGTTCGCGCTTCGCACTGGAGCGTCTGGGGGAGTTGAGCAAGGCCGGTCCTGTCGCTGCAACAGATCTTCAACACATGGTGATGGACGATCAGGTGTACCAGGCAGCTCAAGTGATGCCGGATCTGCTGCAATTCTGCGCCGCGGATCTTGGCGCCGATGCGCCGACGCTTACGCAGCTGTGTACCAGCCTCAAGGCGTGGGATCGCCGGGTGAATCTGGACAGTGGAATTGGCTTTGTGCATTTTCAGAATGTCATGGTGGCGTTACAGCAAGTTCCTGACATCTGGCGAGTGGCGTTTGATTCGAAAGATCCGCAACACACACCGCGTGGCTTGGCAATTGAGCGGCCAGACGTCGCCAAAGCGATTCGGGCGGCGATGCTGGCTTCGGTCGAACAGGTAAAAGCGCTCGGCCTGAAAACCGATAGCCGCTGGGGCGATATCCAGGTGGTCAGCAGTGGCGGACAGCAAACGCCTATCCACGGCGGTCCGGGCACGTTGGGTGTGTATAACGCGATCCAAAGCGTGCCGAGAACCGACGGCAAACGCGAAGTCGTCAGTGGTACCAGCTATTTGCAAGTGGTGACTTTCGATGATAAAGGGCCACAGGCTCGGGGCTTATTGGCATTCTCGTTGTCCAGTGACCCGGCGTCGAAATACTCCCGGGACCAGACTCTGGCCTTTTCGAAGAAACAGTTGAGTGTCTTGCCGTTCACTGAGCAGCAGATCACGTCCGATCCGCAGTACCAGGCCCTGACGATTCGCGAGCAGGATGAAAAAGCAGGGAAGATCGCCGCGCAGTAGTCGCGATAGCGTTTGAATCAAAAGTGAAGGCCGCACCCGCAAGGGCGGCCTTCAGCTTTTTGGGGTTTGTTGCGGGATTGAATTGAGGACCGGATTGCCGTCCTTGTTGCGGGTCAGGTAGACCGGCAGCACCTTGGGCAACGAAGCCACCAGGCTGTTGAGCTCTTTGATGTTGTAAATACCGCCGAGTCGAATCGAGCCGGTGCTGTAGTCCGCGATCATGACTGGTTTGTTCAAATAACGATTGATCAAGGGCAGGGCATCGGTCAGCGTCAGATCATCGAGCACCAGTTTGCCGCTGCGCCACGCCAGCGAATGGTCATTGGCAGAGGTCTGACTGATTTGCGGCGTGAAGTCGCCGTGTCGGTAACGTGCCTGCATGGCAGGTTCGAGGCGTAAACCCTCGCCGGGCAAGGCATCGTTGCTGGTCACCAGCACAGAACCTTCAACCAGGTTCACGCGTACCTGGTCTTCATACATCCAGACGTTGAATTGGGTTCCAGTGACGCGAATCCTGCCATCGGCTGCCCTGACAATGAAGGGATGCTGCAAGTCATGACTGACGCTGAAGAAGGCTTCGCCTTTTTTCAACGTGACACGACGCTGATCCTTGTAATTGCTGAACGTCAGTTCACTGCCTAGGTTCAGCTCCACCTGACTGCCGTCGCTCAGCGTGACCTGACGAACATTTTCGGTCGCCTCGAAATGCTGATAGGCATTGGGCAGCCAACCCAGGTTCCATCCGGTATAGGCCGCCAGCGGCAACGCCAAGGCGCAGACGGTAGCTGCGATGCCGAAAGTGCGCCAAGGTATTGTCGATTTGCCGCGAACAGCCGTTGCTGGAGATTCGGGACGAGGCAAATCTCCTGCAACCTCCCAGATCTCCAGCATGGCTTCGTACTCGAAGGCGTGCAGAGGATGGGCATCACGCCATTGCTCGAACGCCAGACGCTCTTCGGCCGTGCAGTCGATGGCATGCAAACGCATGCACCAGTGCGCAGCGGCATCGGTGATGGCGTCGTATTGAGCTTGCGAGAGAGAGTGGTCGGTCATTGACTCATCCTGATTTCCTGCATTCTAACCTTGAGGGGAAGTCTGCGAGAACAACCGTCATGGCAATTGCCCATCAAAGTTCGACTTATTTTTCATCCGCACGCCCGCAAATTGGGCATCGCCAGGCAGTATCCATAAATTGAGTGAAAAAATGGTCAAGACCCTGCAGGGCTGTTGCCCTGTATCGGACGAGTAAAGCATGTGCAGATCGGGTGATCTGCGCATGCTTTTATGATGAGATTCGGCTCAACTCGGGGACGAGGCTAGCACTGGGTCCAGTTGTCGACCCATTACACTTATCAAGTGAGCGATCGAATCAGCGTTACGCAAGATGACGTCGGTTCGCAGGTGCACATTCCCCCGATCCAGGAAGAGGTCGCGAGCTTCATCTATTGTTCCGCAGCCTGTCGTTTTAAGGATGTCCCGAGCCACATGCTTCAAACCTTGAACCGAGTCCAGGCTGGTCCATTCCTGCGACGTTTCGTTCCAATGCGCAAACAGTTCCTCCTTCGGGGTGGCCAGGGACAGTGCTTTTCGCTGGAAATCCTGTTGCCTTTGTTTGATTGCTGCGCCGTAAGTAGTGACGGTGGCAATGAGATCGCTGAACGGGCGCCTTGCCTCAAGCGGTGCAATATCCACGGTCTTTGAAAAAAGATGGGAGAACTCATGGATCAGGGTGGCGGCCCGGGCATGGTCTCCGACACTGAAAGGCTCAGTCAAACAGGACTCGTACCAATCGAGTTGAGGTTCAAAGAACTTCTCCGTGAAATGCACACGATTTTTTGGATCATCATTAAGAACAAAAGCAATTGTGCTGCTGAGTTCATATTGGCTTGATCCGACCACAAAACGTTCGGTATTCATATAATCAACGTTCGGGTCCACCAGTGCTGTGCAAATGGGAACGATGACTTTTTTGATTTTGTCCAGAAGGTTGGCGTCGATATCGTCAGCATCAAATAAGGTTTTAAGAAAGGTATCCAGCCGCGTCCCCGGTTTCAGCTGTCTGAGCTGCGCCAGGTTATGCAGACTGTTAAAAGCGTAGTAGCGAGCCAGGTCTATAGCTTGCACGATCATGCGTGCTTTTGCCGGGTGCATTGCCCGAATGTCTTTCATTCCCCGTGCTTCGATATTCAGAACCTGTCTGGCATATTTATCGGAGGCATATTGATTGTGCATTTTCGACAGGGCTTTTCCATAGTGGACGGTATGGGTGTCCGAATCGAGCACCAGTTGCTTGTCAGGCGTAGTCAGGAGCGCCGGGCCTTCTTCAGTGTCCTTGATCATCCGCCAGATTGCCCCGGGTTTGGTCACGCGGTACACCTTGCCTGCGATGGGGGCATAGGTTTGTTTGCTGGTCGTTTCCAGGTAAGTGCCATCAGCACTGTTCTTCTTTAAATCCTTCAGTTCGACGGCGGTGGTTTCGAAAGGCTGCAGTGACGTGCGCGTCGGTGCAGTGGATTTCACTTGCGACCATTGCGGCGCGGCCACAGGAATGGCCTTCGGTTCGGCAAGGGTGTCGGTTGTCGCCTGCGCAGTACCGACTGACTCTTCCAGTGACAACTTGCCCAGTGACAGCATTTGCACTGCACCGGCAATAAAGTCTTGCAAGGCCCGCTTCCAGTGGTGGTCCTGCTGCGCTTCGGCGGAGCTCTTGAAGTCTTTATAGGCTTGCCATAGAAACAGCCCATAAGCGAGTTTGCCGGGTAACAGGCCAGAAATCCTCTGGATGTCGGAGCTGAACAGGTTTTTGGCTGCCTCCCAGTCTGACTGGCCGCTGACTTCGGACTGAGTGCCGAGCATTTGCGACAGCAGGCGGGTGTTGTCGCTGAACAACCGGATCAGCAAGTTGCCGCGGATGGGGTTAGAGGCGAGAGTGATTTCGCTCGCTTGTCCGACGGTGGACTCCAACAGATTGCGAAACCCGGATTGCTCGCTTGCTGGAAGGCGACGTATCAGCAGCTCCTGCAACGATCCCGGCGTATTGAGCGCCGAGACAACGCTTGCCTCATTGTCGAATTCGGTGAATGGCGAGCCTGCATGGTAGGGGGCATACAGGACGTGCGGACCTTTCTGACCGGAGCCGGGGCCGAACAGGTACAGGCCCAGTGTCTTGACGGCAGCAGTGCCGACAGTCTTGATCAGTTCCAGCGGGCGGACAATGGCGTGGGCGCCGTTGACAGCAGCCCGGGCGATAGCGTCCGGCATGTCCATAACCTGTCGAATCAAGTCAAAGCCGCTGTCGGAAAGACGTTGCTGCAGCTTCTGTGCATGGGCGTCTTGCATCAATTGCCAGGGCAATTGCCGAATGAAGCGCAGTCTTCGAGTGTCGGCATCGGCGCTTTTGCTCGACAAGCTGTCTGTTACTTGTTTTGCATAGGTTTGTTTAATGTTCAGTGACAGCAGGAGTTGCCTGACAGCGGACTGGTCCAGGCCTTGCGGAAGGGATTGAGTGGTTTTCGAAGCGATCTTGAACCCGGTGCCCTGGGCAATGTTCACATGGTTCAAGGCAAACTCGGTCAGAGATCGAGCGGGGCCGGCCAGGGTCAGGTTGGGGGTGATTTCGATGTCGTCGGGGTCTGGCAGTGTCCCGGAGAAGCGTTTACCGAGCAGTGACACCAACGTGTCATGCACATAGGACTTCAGCGTCTTCAGGCCATGCAGGTAGTCCTTGTCGTCTTCGACGCTGTTGCGGTATTGCTCCAGCAGTTCGATGTGCAGCTGCTGCTCCTCGACGGGTGCCATTGCGAGCCAGGCAGGCAAGGACTGCTGTCGGGTGATCGCCTGTGCGATCGAAGTGGCTCTGCGCAAGTTGGTGTCGACCACCGTTTTTGTCAGGGCTTGAAGCGCTTTGGTCTGTTTTTCATCGTCCAGCTTCAGGGTGCGCAGGTAATCGCAACGTCCCAGGAAGTGGTCAATGGATGATTGGGATAATCGCTGCAGAACATGCCCCTCAATCAGTCGCAATGCACCGAGCGAATAGCGCTGGTGGAGGGTACGTTGGGCAGGGGGAAGATTTTCCAATAGCGTCAGACGTTTGTGCGGATCAAGCAGGCGTCGTTCCAGTTCCTGCCTTGCACGGCTGACGGTATTAAAGACTTCCAGGCCCTGGGCAGGTGTCCATAGAACTGTTCGGCCCGAATTCTGAGGGTCGAGCCCGCCACGCTCGGTCAACAGCAAGCAATTGGCCAAGGGCAGGATATTCATTTGGCTGGAGCACTCAAGGGTCAATGAATAGGCGTCAGGCCGGAATCCCTTGAGTGAACGGCGGTTTTTACGATCCGGCTGATCCGGATTGAGTACCGTATCGACAATGGCCCGCTCCGTGTCACCCAATGCAGCGTTGAGCACCCGAAGGCTGGCTTCCCCACGTATGCCTACGGAAAGAGCATGAGCCAGCCGGGGCTTCATGTTCTCCAGATAGACCCGCTGCAGTGCCGGCAAGGTGACGGGTTGAGAGGCAAAGTCCGCACTGATCAGCGCCTCGATATCGCTGAAGGTTTTCACGAACACCGCCGCCGTGTCTGCCAGCACCATGGAAGGCTGTTGATTGCCCGACAATACCGGTCGGGTACTCCAGCGCCCTTGGGCATCCAGCGTCAGCAGGTGCTCACTGATCATAGAGCGGATGTCCAGCGCATTGTCGAACAAGGCGTTGATGTCCACGATGCCGTCGCTGTGACGGAAAACCTGCAGGGCGTACTCCATATTCTGCTGTTGTTTGGTGATGATCGCCCCGAACAGCTTTTTGAAGATCGAACCGGAAATCACTTTCCCGGAGACATTTGGCTGATCAAAACCGATGAAGCGCTGGCGTTCCTCCAGGCTCAGGAGTCCGTAGAGCTCATCCTCGTGACCGGCTGCGCTGAATTTGCTCAGCAAGGTGTCTTTGAGGTCCTTATAGTCTTTCAGCACCTGCAGCCCCTGAGCGGGAGTGTAGAGAAATGCATTGCTGCCACTGATCATCAGCGAGCCCGCCAGCTCAACATAGTTGGCCTCGTATTCCCAGAGACGCACGGTTTCGACGGTCAGTGTCTCGTACGTTCTGCTGGTCGGCTTGATCAGCGAATGCAAGTCCTGGCTTTGTTCAGGCGTAATGATCTCGGCTTCGCGTTTGAGCAGGAGCTCCGCTCGCGCCTTTTGCGCAATGGCCTTGCGGAAAAATTCGCGACGTGATGCGCCATCGGCACTCTCGGCGTCCCAGTAGTCTTTCATTTGCTCGGAAAGCAGGCTGATCAGTTTTCTGGAGGCGGTGGCTACAGCAGTTTCCCAGTGTTGCTGGTCTATGCTCGCGGGGGGCTTTTCCGGGTGGGAAAACTCATGTGATTGCCCCGACGGCCAGCGTTGATTGCGGTAGTAAAACAGCACCGCCTCACTCAAGGACATGGCGTTGATCCAGCGCCGCGCGGGGGGACTTTCCTTGTTTGGTTCATCGGCCGCTGCCGTGAAATAAAAACTGACCTGGGTCTGGCGCTGATCCAGACCGGGGAAGGCGGATTTCAACAGTCCATTGAGCACCGCATCCAGCAGCGAAGTCAGCGTCGGCAACGCTTTCAATTCGTCGAGCATGGCCTGATCGTTCATTTGCTGGTGTGCGGTGATGGTACTGCTCTGGTCTTCGAACACCTCGCCTTCGATGGTTTGAAAGGTCATCTCGATTTTGGCGGCATCCGCCAGCGTTTTGCGTTGAGACAACGACATGAAAGCCAGCAGGTCGTCGTCCTCTGTCACGCCTTTCAGCTGACTTTCAAGCTGTGTGATCAGGGCTGAGCGGCTGTCGTACTTCTTTATGCCGGCGTACGGGGTGTAGAGAATCACGCCGTTGTCATCCGGTGTGGCGCTCAGCACGAAGCTGCCGGCCAGGGGCACGGGTTCCAGGTCCTGGGTTTTGAGCAGGATTTTTTCGGCGACCATGGGCGGTGTCTGTTCACCGCGCAACGTGTGGCTGGCTATTTTCAGGTGACTGAACCATTCGAAGTCCTTTTGCGTCAGGCCGTGGGTTTTGCCTAGTTTTCTCCAAAGGCCGCGAGACTTCAGGGCTTGGGGGAAAAACATCGGAGTAACTATCGGAGTAACTGGTACAGGCATCGTCAAGGCTCGTTCAGGGCGCGATTGAAATGCGCCAATGGATTGAGCCTAGAGACTAAAAGTCAGTGGAGCCTGCAAGGTGGTAGATAGTTACCGCACAGACTGGCGGTAATTGTGCCAGCCTGAAAAAGCAGAAGCCCGCGATACGGAATGCGTGAAATCAACTGAAAAGTTGACAGGTCGCTCGCCGCGCGTTGTTAATCGGCTGGTCTTCGTATGCTGTTGCCCCCTCCAATAATTACTCTGGAGCTTCAGATGTCTGCGCCACACGATCATGTGTCTACTGCGGTTTCGCAAAACCTGTCCTTCGAAGCGCTGACGGCGTTGCTCGAACAGATTTTCCTGCGCCACGGCACCTCAGCCGATGTCGCCAGAACCCTGGCCCTCAACTGTGCCGGTGCCGAGCGTGACGGGGCTCACAGTCACGGTGTTTTTCGCATTCCCGGTTATGTGTCGACGCTGCAAAGCGGCTGGGTCAATGGCCAGGCAGTGCCGGTGGTCGAGGACGTGGCCTCGGGCTTTGTCCGGGTCGATGCCGGTAATGGTTTCGCCCAACCGGCCCTCGCGGCGGCGCGATCATTGTTGGTGGAGAAAGCCCGCAGCGCCGGCATTGCGGTGCTGGCCATCCGTAATTCCCACCATTTCGCCGCCTTGTGGCCAGACGTCGAGCCGTTTGCCGATGAAGGGTTGGTGGCGCTGAGCGTGGTCAACAGCATGACCTGCGTGGTGCCGCACGGTGCCGATCGTCCACTGTTCGGGACCAACCCGATTGCCTTCGCCGCGCCCCGAGCCAACGGTGATCCGATCGTCTTCGACCTGGCGACCAGCGCCATCGCCCATGGCGACGTACAGATCGCTGCCCGTAAAGGCGAGCGTTTGCCGGCGGGGATGGGTGTGGACAGCCTCGGCCAGCCAACCCAGGACCCCAAAGCGATCCTCGAGGGTGGCGCCTTGCTGCCGTTTGGCGGGCACAAGGGCTCGGCGCTGTCGATGATGGTCGAGTTGCTGGCGGCGGCGTTGACCGGAGGCAATTTCTCTTTCGAGTTCGACTGGTCGAACCATCCGGGGGCGAAAACACCCTGGACAGGTCAACTGCTGATAGTGATCGATCCGAGTAAATCGGCAGGGCAGAATTTTGCCGAGCGCAGTCAGGAACTGGTCCGGCAGATGCACGGTGTAGGGCTTAAGCGGTTACCGGGCGATCGACGTCATCAACAGCGCGCCAAAGCCAAGGTCGAAGGCATTGCGCTCGATGCTCAGACGTTGGCAAATCTGCGGGAATTGGCAGGGCGTTGAGAGGGGCGGTGTTTTTTGTAGGAGCCAGCGGTGCGGCTCCTACAAGTACAGGTCCAATGTTTCCCGCTTAACGCCGGCCCAACAACAGCCCCACCACCAAACCGAACCCGGCGGAGATGGCCACGGTTTGCCATGGATGACCGCCAATGTAGATCTCGCTGGCCTCGACTGCGGGCCTGGTGCGGTCACGCATACTGGAGACTGAGCCCCGGGCCTGCTGTAGCTTCTGGGCGATTTGCCCACGAAGGGTGTCTGCTTCTTCACCGACCAGTGAAGCACTGCTCTTGAGCAGTTTTTCCGACTCTTCGATCAGGGCCTGAAGTTCGCTGAAGACCTGATCCTTGATTTGATCCTCGGCGACTTGATCGATGATTTTGCGGGCCATTAGAGTACTCCTTGAAGATAAATGGGCAGTGAACAATGGAGTCTGGCGCCAGGGCAAAAGTTGCAGTCATTTTGCGTGGCGACTCCACCCTGAAGAAAAATCCAGGGCAGGACATTTCCTCCTACAGTGTAAGATGTCGCCTATTTTACGCAGCAGGTAATCTTCCATGAGCTTCAATCTGGCCGACAAACCCCTTGCCGAGCGCGCGGCGCTTGAAGATGAAAAATCCCGTCTGTTCGAACTCTGGCAAAACAACCTGGGTAAATCCAAGGGCGAAGCCGCACGGCTGTTCGGTGAGCGTGCCAAGCGCAAAGGCAAATGGGCCGAGTGGGTCCGCGCCGAACTCGACGGCATGTCGCCCCCGGAATTCGCGAACATGGTGCGCAGTGAAATCAACCGTTTGATGGCGGCTAAATAAGCCTCCTACGGCTGGGAAAAGGTCGCGATAATCGCCTCACGCACTTTCAACACCACCGGATCGAGCTGCGTGCTGGTGCGCCAGCCCAGTTCGATCGGATAGCGTGGCAGCGCCAAAGGGCAGGGCAGCAGCGCCAGTCCGCTGAGCGCGGCGATACTTCGAGCGGCATGGGCTGGAATGGTCGCCACCGCCTGGCTGCCCTTGAGCAGATACGGTAACGCGGCAAAGTGCGTGGTCGACGCGCATACCCGCCGGCTCAGGCCCAACGCCGCCAGTCCTTCATCGGTAATTCCGATAAAACCACCCGATGACACCAGAATGTGCTCGCGGGCGACGAACGCTTCAAGGCTGAGAGTTTCCTGTCCCTCGGCCAGACTGAGGGGGTCGACCAGGCACAGATAATCGCCTTCCCCCAGCACCTGACGACTGAGTAAACGCTCGGCAAACCCGCCTGCCGTGATCGCCAGATCGATGCTGCGTTCCATCAAGGCCCGGGCGACGATCTGGCTATGGGTTTGGCGAAAGATCAATCGCAGTTTCGGCGCGCGATCAGCGATTTCTTCAATCAATCGTCGCCCGTAGGCAATTTCGAAATCATCCGACAAACCCACCGTCACCGAGCGCCCGTCGTATTGATGCGCAGCCGGATCGACCATC
Source organism: Pseudomonas cucumis (assembly GCF_030687935.1). Classification (GTDB taxonomy): domain Bacteria; phylum Pseudomonadota; class Gammaproteobacteria; order Pseudomonadales; family Pseudomonadaceae; genus Aquipseudomonas; species Aquipseudomonas cucumis. Next base: position 2,947,943 of record NZ_CP117454.1, read on the forward strand.
GCCAGGCTCTGGCGGCATTTATTCAGCGCATCACTGACCACCGGTTTCAACTGGTTGGCCTGGAGCGTCGGCGCAAGACCTCGACCGGTGCGCACAAACAACTGATCGCCATACACCTCTCGCAATCGGCGCAACGCCGCGCTGACCGCCGATTGCGTCACGCCCAGACGCAGTGCGGCACGGCTGGCGCTGGATTCCTCATACAGGGCTTCGAAGACTTTGAGCAGATTGAGGTCGACGGTAGCGATATTCATCTGGTTCATATCATTCAGCAGTGAGTCGGGCTTTATTCATGATCCTGTGGCGCCGGAGAATGAGCAACACCTCATTACTGACGGAGTTACCACGATGCCCAAGTCCATCGTTGCTGCCCTGCAAATCGGCGCGTTGCCCGGCGGCAAGGCCGACACCCTCGATCAAATCCTCTCCTGGGAAACCGCCATTATCGAATCCGGTGCGGCACTGGTGGTCATGCCGGAGGCATTGCTCGGCGGGTACCCAAAAGGCGAGGGCTTCGGCACGCAATTGGGCTATCGACTGCCAGAGGGGCGGGAAGCGTTTGCGCGGTATTTCGACAACGCCATCGACGTGCCCGGTGCCGAGACAGAAGCCCTGGCCGGATTGTCCTCGCGCACTGGCGCCAACCTGGTGATCGGCGTGATCGAGCGCGCGGGCAGCACCTTATATTGCACCGCGCTGTATTTCGATCCGCAGGCCGGGCTGGTCGCCAAGCACCGCAAACTGATGCCCACCGGCACCGAACGACTGATCTGGGGCAAGGGCGATGGCTCGACCTTGCCGGTGATCGACAGCCAGGTCGGGCGGATCGGCGCGGTGGTGTGCTGGGAAAACATGATGCCGCTGCTGCGCACCGCGATGTACGCCAAAGGCGTGGAAGTCTGGTGCGCGCCGACCGTGGACGAGCGGGAAATGTGGCAAGTCAGCATGCGCCACATCGCCCATGAAGGACGCTGCTTTGTGGTCAGTGCCTGTCAGATCCAGGCCTCACCGCAAGCTTTGGGCGTGGACATCGCCAACTGGCCGGCGCAGCGTCCGTTGATTGCCGGCGGCAGCGTGATTGTCGGGCCCATGGGCGACATTCTCGCCGGACCGCTGCGCGACGAGGCGGGTTTGCTCACCGCCGAAATCGACACCGATGACCTGATCCGCGCCCGTTACGACTACGACGTGGTCGGGCACTATGCGCGCCCGGACGTGTTTGAGTTGACGGTGGATGAGCGGGCCAAACCGGGCGTGCGTTTTATCTGAGGCGCAGCCACTCTTCACGGGTGATTTCCCACAGTTCCTTCGGCAATCGCCCGCTGACGAAGTCGCCCTCTTCGGTGTGTATCAAGCGCATGCCAGTACGTTCCGAGAGTTTGCGCGAGCCGATATTCGGCGCCGCTTTCGGCACGCGCAGCAACGGCCGGCCGAGTGTTTCGAACCAGTACTCGGTCACCGCCGCACTGGCTTCACCCATCAACCCCTGGCCTTGCCATTGCGGGGCCAGCCAGAAGCCGCGGTTATTGTCCTGTTCATTCATCAGGCTGACATTACCAATCAGTTGATCGGGCGCTGACTTCAGGCGGATCGACCAGTGCCATTCTTCGCCACGGGCCATCGCCGGCAGGGCAATATCACGCAGATAAGTCATCGCGCCATCGGCGGGATAAGGCCACGGCACCAGGACATTCAGATAACGCACCACGTCCCAGTGAGGGAATTGTTGCTGGATGGCCTCGGCGTCGGCCAGTTCCAGTGGGCGCAAAATCAGTCGTTCGGTGTAGAGCGTTGGAGCAGGGTGCATCGTGGGCGACTTCCTTGTACGGGCGGGCGATGCGCTTCATGCGCAGCGTCGATTGTCGTCTAATCTTTAGGCGTTCACACCCCTGTCAATGGATGGACTACCCATGAGTTTGTTACTAGGCCCGATTCTGCAATTTCGTGGTATCAACAGTAATGCCTATAACGTGTCTGCTCTAGTGGTTTTACCTTTAGGCGGGTTATCGCCCAGCGTAAAAGTACCCAGCGGTGTCACCGCCGGCAAACCGTTGGCCACCGCCGATATCCCGTTGCTCAAACCTCAGTACCGCGTCTGGCGCATCGATTTCAAAGCGGTGCAAGACCAGAGCGTTGCCACTACCTACACGATCAAGATAGAGGGTACGGAGACCAATTTCGTCGTTCCTGCCGAGGGTCAGACGCCGCGCATCGCGTATGTGTCGTGCAACGGATTTTCCAACCCCAGGGACATGGAGAAGGTCGACCGCAACAACGAGCGCTGGGAGCACATGTGGGGCGCTCATCAAGGCGAGCCTTATCACCTGCTGTTGATGGGGGGCGATCAGGTTTACAGCGACGACATGCGCAGCAATGTGTCGTCCATGAAAACATGGTTCGCCAAACCCTTCGCCGACCGTAAAAAGGCGGTCTACAGCAAGGTGATCGAAGCCGATCTGGATAGGTTTTTCACCCGGCTCTACCTGGAACGCTGGAAACAGCCTGAGGTGGCGAAAGTGTTCAGCGTCATCCCGACGGTGATGATGTGGGATGACCATGACATCATCGATGGCTGGGGCTCCTACGACGAGATACTGCATTCGAGTCCGGTGTTTCAGGGGCTGTTTGCCATGGCCAAACGCTATTTCAGGATTTTCCAGCAGCAACTGATCCAGACTCATCCTCACCTCAAACCGTCCGCTGACGTTCATCCCTGCGCGATTCCCGAGACCGCTGACGGCTTTCACCTGGGCTTCACCGGCCTGGGCGAGCTGGCCTTGCTGGTTCCCGATCTGCGCAGCGAACGTGCGCCAGACCTGACGGCACCACGGGCTCAAAGAACCCGGGTCATTTCGCCCGTCAGTTGGGATGCGATTTATGCCTGGCTGGGCAAGGTCAAGGGGCATAAGCACCTGCTGCTGATGTCGAGTATTCCTGTGGGTTATCTTGATTTGCAGGCGGCCGAGAAGACGTTGGACCTGATTTCGGGGCAACAGGAGCTCGAAGATGATTTGCGCGACCACTGGCGAAGCCAGCCCCACCGGGACGAACGCAAGCGGCTGATCATGCGGCTGCTGGACTTCGCCCATGCCCAATCCTGCAAGGTAACTCTGGTATCCGGTGATGTTCATGTGGCCGGGGTCTGTGTGATCGAATCGAAGCTGCCCCGCCATGGCGGCGATGGTGCAGGGAAAATCTATCAATTGATTTCCACGGGCGTCGTCCATCCTTCACCACCGGTACTGGCGGTGCACTTTCTGGAGTCCATCGGTGGGAGCCAGGAACAGATCGACTACGGTATCAGCGGAACCATGTTGCCCATCGGCCCAAGGGGGCGTTACCTGATCGCCGCTCGAAACTGGCTGGCGATAGAGCCAGATGAAGGCAGTAAAGGCAAAACCCGACTGTGGGCCAACTGGCATGTAGAAGGTCTCAGGCATTGTGTGACGCAGGTGATCGACCCCGTTACCTAGCGTAATGCGGTTCACTTAAGCACTTTCAGCCGCGACGCATTCCTTGTGCGTGACGCATTCCTTGTAGCAGCTGCCGAGCTCGCGAGGCTGCGTTCGGCTGCGCAGCAGTCGTCAAATAAAACAATGTGGTGTGTCAGATACACCACAACTGCCGGTTCACGACTGCTGCGCAGCCGAACGCAGCCTCGCGAGCTCGACAGCTGCTACAGATCGCATTACGGCCTTAATTGACCAGCATTGCGTTACCAGGTGGCGTTGGTCGCACCCGGCAGGCTGAGTTTGCCGCGATCGACAAAACGCATAGTGCCGAACGCGCCACCAGCCAATTTGCCCCGAAGCACGTACGGCAGATTATCCAGTGTTTGTGTCTGACTCAGGCCGAGGGTCTGACGCAGCACGGTGAACGCCGAAATGCTCACCGGCACCACTACCACCGCTTCGGAGAAACGGGGGATCGAGCCCGATTGGTCGCTGACGCCGGAGGCAAGTTGTCGGCCATTCACTTCCAGATTCAGCGCCACGCCGTTGTAGTCGATTGCCGTTTCATTGGGGTTTTGCACGCGCAGTTTTACCGCAAAACGCACTTCCAGTTCCTGGCTTGGCAGCGGCTCGATACCGACCACGTTGATGTTCAGCGGGTCGCGACTGGGGAACAGGGCACATGCACTGAGAGAGAGCAGCAGGAGGGACAGGGCAATTAATCTGCGCATGGACAGGCTCTCGTAAAGTAAAAGGCCGAACCGTGCATGGCTCGGCCTTCGAGCATTACGGACGGTTCAACTGTGCGACAACCACGGGAGGCACGGGTTCACCCTTGGCCGCAACATCCGGGTTCTGCATCACTTGAAGCACCGAGGCTTCCGGATCGAACTCGTCTTCTTCCAGCTCGATGAATTCTTCGGGCAGGAAGATATTCAGCACGATAGCGCACAACGCACCGACAGTGATCGGTGATTCGAAGATGTTGTGCAGCGCCTTCGGCAACTCGCGCAACACTTCAGGCACCGCCGCGACGCCCAGGCCCAAATACTGTAGGAGCGAGGCTTGCCCACTTGCTCTTCAAGCGAACGCCGCGAGCAAGTCCTCTTCAAAGGCTTTTTGCGCATCCCCCGGCACCTGAGCCCGATGGCGCGCCAGGTGGAACGCTACCTCGAAACTCATATCGCCCTGGCGCACGGCGCGCAGCAACCCTTTGTCTTCCCAGCTGCGGGCGAAGTGATCGGGCAGGTAGCCAACGTGCTTGCCGGAAAGAATGAAGGCGAGGGTGCCTTCGACCTGTTCGGAACGCGCCGAACACATCTTCCCCTGAAACGGCTCGTCGCTGCGCAGGAAGCGGTAGGGGTGATCGACCCGGTCGCAGGCCTGAAGCGCTTGATCGTCAGGCGCCCCATCGGTGAACAGCGGATGCCCCGGGGCGCAATACAGGTGCTGGGTTTCAGTGAACAGTTCGCGGTAGTCAAAAGCGCTCTGCGCCTGTGAGAAATAACCGATCGCCAGGTCCAGCCGTTGTTGCAGCAACAGCCGTTCCATCTCGCCGGGCATGGCGCTGATCAACTCGATACGTACCGATTCGTCCCGTTCGCGAAAGCGCCGGATCGCCTCGGCGACCCGTTGCAGCACTGATTGATCCAGCGCTTCGGACAAGCCCAGGCGCACTTCGCCGATCAAGCGTCCGGCCACGCCGTTGGATTGATGACGGAACGCTTCAATCGATTCGAACAAGGCGCGAATGGCAAGGAGCAGTTGCTCGCCCTTGGGCGTGATTTTGAACCCGCCCTTACCGCGACTGCACAGGCGATAACCGAGCCGGGTTTCGAGCCTGGCCATTTGCTGGCTGATGCTCGATTGGCTCAGCCCCAATTCACCCTGAGCCGCGCTGAAGCCACCGCATTCCACCACGCTGACAAACAGGCGCAGCAACTGTAGGTCCAGATCGTGGAGTTGGCCGAGCATCAAACATTACTCCGTAATAAAGTCAGGATAACTAACTTGGTATTTTTCCAATGTAACTGACCACGCATTCTGCAACCACTTCCCCCGGTCAGGTGTTCGTCATGGCTCCGCTCTTCAAGCTGTGTAGGAAAAAGTCCTCAATCTCTACAGTTGGGCCGATTACGTGGCGCCCGAGACCACCCGCAGAGCGAGGTGCGCGGTTGTATGCCGACCGCAGCATGAGCCTCAAGGACATGCGTCAGCGCACCCGTCTGTGGACCACTTTCCGTAGCCGTCAATAAGCCAACAATAAGGAACACATCCATGGACGTCCCTGCACAGAACGATCAGGCCATGACCCGCGACAGTCTTTACGGGACTGCCGCCGAAAGCACCTACGCCGGTATCACCAGTTTCATGCGCCGTCGCTACAGCCGTGACTTGCGCGGTGTCGACGTGGTGGTCAGTGGCGTGCCGTTTGATACCGCCACCAGTAACCGCCCCGGCGCGCGTTTCGGACCGCGTGGCATTCGGGCCGCATCCACCGGGATCGCCTGGGAACGCCACTGGCCGTGGACGTTCGACCCGTTCGATCACTTGGCGGTGATCGACTATGGCGATTGCGCCTTCGATTACGGCACGCCGCAGTCGGTGCCGGACAGCATCGAAGCTCATGCCGAGCACATCCTGAACGGCGGTTGCGCGATGCTGACATTTGGCGGCGATCACTTCATCAGTTATCCGCTGCTCAAGGCCCATGCCCGCCAGCATGGCCGGTTGTCATTGATTCACTTCGACGCCCATAGCGACACCTGGCCGGATGAGGAGGGCAAGCGCGTCGACCACGGCACGATGTTCTGGCATGCGGCCAAAGAAGGGTTGGTGGATCCGTCGCGCTCGGTACAGATTGGATTACGCACCACCAATGATGATCATCAGGGGTTTCAAGTGCTGGATACGCGACAGGTGCATCGGCAAGGGTGTGAGGCGATCGTCGAGACGATTCGTGCGAGGGTCGGTGATCACCCGGTGTATCTGACCTTTGACATCGACTGCCTCGACCCGGCCTTTGCGCCGGGCACCGGAACGCCGGTGTGCGGCGGCTTGAGCACGGTGCAGGCGCTGGAAATTCTCGGCGGGTTGCGCGGGATCAACCTGGTGGGGATGGACGTGGTGGAAGTGGCACCGGCCTATGACAGCGCGGACATTACCTCACTGGCAGCGGCGACATTGGCCATGGAGATGCTGTGTTTGTATGCGGCCAGGCATAAGGTCGGTCGGTAATTTTGATTTGCGGTGCTTGTTATGACGCCTTCGCGAGGCTTGCCCGCGAAGCTTTTCAGGCGACCAATCGCTACTGCCAGTTTCTGACAACAGCCTCTGCTAAGCTCCGACGACTTTTCAGGAAAGAGCCTGCCGATCGTGTCGCGAACCAGCCGTTTACTGACTTTGTTACAAGTGCTGCGGGGCAAAAGTCGTCCGGTGACTGCCGCGACATTGGCCAGCGAGCTGGAGATTTCCGAACGCACGCTGTATCGCGACATCGCTGAACTTACCGCGCTCGGCGCGCCGATTTTCGGCGAGGCGGGGATCGGCTATGTGTTGCGCAGCGGCCTGTTTCTGCCGCCCTTGATGCTCAATGCCGATGAGACCGAAGCCATCGTGCTCGGGTTGCGTTATGTGGATCAGCGTGGCGATGAGGTCTTGGGCAAAGCCGCGGCCGATGCTCTGGCAAAAATCGCCGCGGTACTCGACCCCGCCGCCCAGGAGGCCTTGCGCAACCCGACGGTGCTGCCGGGCCCACCGGGTTATGGCTATCCGCAAAATGCCGTGCCCTTGAATGTGTTTCGCCAAGCGATCCGCGATCAGGCCAAGCTGCACATCGATTACGCGGACGCCAATCAGGTGCCGAGTCAGCGGCTGATCTGGCCACTGGCCCTGGGTTTTCTCAATGAGGTAAGGATCATCGTCGCCTGGTGTGAATTGCGCAGTGCCTATCGCACCTTTCGCACCGACCGGATTTCGGCCGCCAGCGAGCAGGGCGAACGCTATCCGGGGCGGCGCAGCGACCTGTTGCGCACCTGGCGCAAGCAGATGCAGCTGGACGAAGCAGGGCGTTTCACTCCTGACAAGAACTGACGCAGGCTTGTTTTAGCATGGCTCCAGAATCAACTCACAAGGAGCCGTAAACATGTCCAATCCAGCCACTTCACTGGCCCCCGCCATCGCCGCCTACATTGCTGCCGCCAATGCTCGCGACACGTCGAGGGTTGCCAGTTTTTTCGCTGAGGATGCCAACGTGTTCGATGAGGGGCAGCATCAGGTCGGCACACAAGCCATCGCCCAATGGATGCAAGACACCGCACAACGTTACCAGCCCCGGGTCGAGGTGCTCGACGTTCAGCTGCGCACCGGCAAAGTGCTGGTGCACAACCTGATCTCCGGCACCTTTCCCGGCAGCCCGCTGGAACTGCGCTACATGTTCCGACTCAATGAGCAGGGCAAGATCGCCCGGCTGGATATCTCGCTGTAACCACCGGCCTATGTAGCAGCTGTCGAGCCTGCGAGGCTGCGTTCGGCTGCGGAGCAGTCGTGAATCCGGCGGTGCGGTCTGCCTGACACACCGCAATCACTGATTGTACGACGGCTTCGCCGCCGAACGCAGCCTCGCAGGCTCGGCAGCTGCTACTGGCCAGGCTTGGCGAGCCGCTATAGAGACGTATACTGCCGCGCATGAATGTCGACTCTCCCTTAAGCGCCTGGCAACACGCCATCGAACAGAAGGGCTTCGTCCAGGACGAAGCCCAGGAACACGCCGTGTGGGCGCTGCAAAAATGCCACGAAGCTTTGCATGAAGGCCGCACGCCCGTCACCGGTGTGTACCTCTGGGGCCCGGTCGGGCGGGGCAAGACCTGGTTGATGGATCAGTTCTACCAAAACCTGCGCGTTCCGGCCCGACGTCAGCACTTTCATCATTTCATGGGCTGGGTGCATCAGCGCTCCTTTCAATTGACTGGCACTGCCGACCCGTTGAAAGCGTTGGCCCGCGAACTGAGCCAGGAAGTGCGGGTGCTGTGTTTCGATGAACTGTTCGTCAACGACATCGGTGACGCCATCATTCTCGGACGTTTGTTTCAGGTGATGTTCGAGCAGGGCGTGGTGGTGGTCTGCACCTCCAATCAGCCGCCGGATCAGCTGTACGCGGATGGCTTCAACCGTGACCGGTTCGTGCCGGCCATTACCGCAATCAAGCAGCACATGCAGGTGATTGCGGTGGATGGCGGGGAAGACCATCGCCTGCACCCTGGCGCCGGTCTGCAGCGCTACTGGGTGAACGTACCGGGTCAGTCCGGCGCACTGAACGAGGTGTTCAAAGCCTTGACCGTCGGCCAGTCGCTGTCCAGCGATCCGGTCAAAGTCGGTTACCGTTCGATCCATGTGATGCAGGCCAGTCAAACCGTGCTCTGGTGTCGTTACGCGGAGCTCTGCGAGCAGCCGTTTGCCGCCATGGACTTCATGGCCCTGTGCGACACCTTCAGCGCTATTCTATTGAGCGACGTACCCAACCTCAGCGCGCAAAAACGCGAAGGGCGCATCGCCCGCGGCACTGAAGACGGTGTCGAGCGGGTGGCGGCGGGGGATCGCCAGTTGCCGCAGTTGTCGGTGCATGACGACGGTGTGCGCCGATTCATCGCCCTGGTGGACGAATGCTACGACCGCAAGGTGCCGCTGTACCTCGAAGCGCAGGTGCCGATGGAGGCGTTGTACACCGAGGGCTATCTGGAATTTCCGTTTCGCCGCACCCTTAGTCGTCTGCAGGAAATGCAGCTCAAACGTTTCGCCGAGGCTTGATATCCGGGAGGAGCGAACATGAATCAGCCCTTGTCCCACCATTTGCTGACCATGGCCTATCAGAACGCCTGGGCCAATCACCGACTGGCCAAGGCCTGGCTTCAGCTAAGCCCGGCCGAGCTGGCGGCGCCGCGAGTCAGTTTCTTTCCCAGCCTCTGCGCGACCCTGAATCACATCCTGACCTGTGACTGGTTTTATGTGGATGCCCTGGAGCGGGAGTTGCGCGGCGACGAACCGCATCCCGATTGCTACGTGTTTTTCAACGAAGACGAGCCATTCACCCACGGCGCCAATCTCAAGCGCGAGCAAGCCTTGGTGGACCGGCGACTGATCGCCTATTGCGAGCAATTGCGCGACGCAGACCTCGGACGGATCGTGACCATCGCGCGCGACATCCCGCAACATGACAGCCGTTTGCGCATGTTGTCCCATTTGTTCGAGCATCAGATTCATCATCGCGGGCAGGTTCACGCGATGCTCAGTGGTACCTCGGTCACGCCACCGCAACTGGACGAATTTTTCTGTGCCGGAGAGTCGGCGTTGAGGGCCGAGGATTTTGCCGAGTTGGGATGGACCGAGGCAATGATCTGGGGCGTTTGAGAGGGAACGATCACAACAGGATCCGGTTGTCGGCACCCCGGCACTCGCGATAAGGTCGCTGGACCTTTCAGTGCGCAAGAGGCGAACTGGGGCAACTTGTGTGATTGAGGGTGGAAATGGAATCCGCAGAAATTCTTGTGCTTCAGGCCAGCTACACCAACCCGGTGCACGCCGAGGCGATTTGTCTTGTATTGAACCACTACGCCGAAGACCCGATGGGCGTCGGTCACCCGTTACCCGCCGACAGGCTGCAACAACTGCCCGGGGAGCTGGCCAAACGTCCCCATGCCTTTAGCGTACTGGCGTTTGTCGGCGGCGAGCCGGCAGGGTTGGTGAATTGCTTCGAAGGTTTTTCGACCTTTGCCTGCCGGCCACTGGTCAACGTGCATGACGTAGCAGTGGTGTCGAAGTTTCGCGGGTTGGGGCTGAGTCAGAAGATGCTGCACAAAGTCGAGGACATCGCACGCCAGCGCGGTTGCTGCAAAATCACCCTGGAAGTACTGGAAGGCAACGCGGTGGCTCAGGCGTCCTATGACAAATTCGGCTTTTCCCCAGGCATGTTCGACCCGGCGCATGGCCGGATGCTGTTCTGGACCAAGGCGCTTTAGTCCGCAGTCCTGATGAACCGCTTTTTTATAGGAGCCAGGCTTGCCGGCGAAGGCGTCCTTAAGTGCGCCTTCGCCGGCAAGCCTGGCTGCTACAAAAGAATTACTGCTGAACGACTGCCGGAGTGATAGGCGCGCCCTTGGGTTTCATCAGGCTGAAGTCGATCAACGGCCGCTGCTGACGCTCATAAGGGTTGCCGATCATCAATGGCCGAGGCTTGAAGCTGTCGCTGACCAGGCTTTTGCTGCGATCCAGTTCATCGAAACTCAGGCCTGCCAGATCCGCCCAGGTGTGAATCAGCTGAGAACTGCTGTACGGCCGGCTCAGATCGCCGGCAAAACTCCAGTCATGGGTCTCACGCCATTTGGGTGAAGCCCAGGCCATGAACGGGATGGTGTACATCGGCGCCGTCGGTTTGCTCTCGTTGCGGCCCAGGGTTTTATGGCCGACGGAGTCGAAGACGTCTTCGCCATGGTCGGAGAGGTACAGCAGGAAGCCGTTCGGATCAGACTTGGCGTAGTCCTTGATCAGGCTAGACACTACGAAGTCGTTGTACAGCACGGCATTGTCATAGCTGTTGTACGTCGGCACCTGATCGTCACGCACGCCGTCTGGAACGCCTTTGCGGTCAGTGAATTTGTTGAAGGTCGGCGGGTAGCGGTACTGATAGCTCATGTGTGTGCCGAGCAAATGCACGACGATCAGCTTACGTGGCGCCGCGTCAGCCAAAGCTTTGTTGAACGGCTCGATCACGTCGCCATCGTACTGGGCTGCGTTCTGGTTGCGATTGTTGTTCAGGTACACCTGCTCGTCGGCCTGCTCGGAGAAGGTCGTGAGCATGGTGTTGCGCTTGGTCATGGTCTGCTGGTTGGTGATCCAGAAGGTCTTGTAACCGGCCTGTTTCATCATGCTGACCACCGACGGTGTGGACAGGTAGAGGTCGGGGTTTTCTTCGTCGGCGAACGTCAGTACCTGCTGCAACGCTTCGATGGTGTAGGGGCGTGGGGTAATGACGTTGTCGAAAACCGCCAGTTGATCCTTGAGCTTGTCCAGTTCCGGGGTGGTTTCCCGAGGGTAGCCGTACAGGCTCATGCGCTGACGGTTGGTGGACTCGCCGATCACCAGCACCAGGGTCGCCGGCTGATTGGCCATTGAATCGGAGAGGTTCTTGAGCGGGGCAATTTTGCTGGCGCTATCGAGCATGTCTTGCATGCCGGCGAGAGTATCGAGGTAACGGTGATAGGCCACGGCCATCTGCCACGGCACTGCGGGCTCGATGCGGGTTTCGAATTTCTCGAAGCCGCCGGCCAGGCTGCCGGTGCGCAACGTCTGCTTGATCATCGGGTAACCGACCACCGCCAACAGAATCGCCGTCGCCGCGACCAGCGCCTGGCCACGTGGCAGGTACACCGGACGCAAGCGGGTCCAGAGGAAATACGCGAACGCGGTATGGGCGAGGAACGCCGCCACCATCCACCAGGCAAAATACTGGGTCATGTATTCGCCGGCTTCAGACACGTTCGATTCGAACATGATGAAGATGACGCTCTGGGAAAACTCCTGCTGATAGATGAAGAAATAACCGAGGCTGGCCATCGAACAGGCCCACAGCACCACGCCGATCAGCGCGGCCATTAAACGTGTTTGCCTAGGGAACAGCAGCATCGGCGCTAGCCAGATGGCGCTCATCACAAAGGCCTGGCGGAACCCGGTAAAACCGGAGGTGCCCGTCAGCTGAATCAACAGTTGGGTAATGCCGGAAAAATACCAGAAGAACAGAAATAACCAGAGAAATCCTGTCCAATCAAAACCTTTCGCAGACGTTTTGCTGCGTTTAAACAAAGCCATTCACCACTCCAGCCTGATAATTACTTCGGCCGTCGGCACACTCCCTGTCGCAGACGAACGGACGCCGCGCGGATACCGAGCGGCCACAATGGGCCGGAGTATCGACAAGGAGGTGTGAAAACTTTGTGAGTTGTTGCAGCTGGCAGGTTACAGCGGATCGGAAACAGCAGCGGCTGCTTCCGATTCAAGCGAGGGGTCAGGCGTGGGGAACGCGTTGGGTGACAGGCAAGGGCTGAGCTTGATTGCCTTGGGTCAGCAGGCGCAATTGCGCGACTTCCCGCTTCAACTGGTCACGCTCGTCTTTCAACTGGCGCAGTTCATCGCGACGGATCGTGACGTAAAGGGTTTGTGCTGGCAGTGCTGTGTGTACGGTGCCCATTGCTCACCTCGCAAATGGCTGTCTCAACTGTAAATTCGCTCCCGAAATCGGGTGCTCACTTACTATCGGCGCCAATTTTGATTTCTTTTGCCCTTGAAGGGAACTTTTTTATTTTTCATGGTCGTTGTGTCTTCGGCTCGATTCCCGACGTTATCAGTCTGGATCGGGCACAATGCCCGGAAACTATGTGCCAACGCTCTGGACTAACCCTCATTAGTCGCGTTGGGCTATAACCTTTGACACACTTTATTTGTAGTAGGGAGCATCAGTACATGCAACTCGGGATTATTGGACTGGGCCGCATGGGCGGTAATATTGCGCGGCGCCTGATGCTCAACGGGCACACCACCGTTGTTTACGACCGCAATACCACCTTTGTCGACACCCTGGCTGCAGAAGGCGCCACTGGTGTCGCCGACTTGCCAGCGCTGGTCGCTGGCCTGGCCAAACCACGCGCGGTGTGGGTCATGCTGCCCGCCGGCGCACCGACCGAGGACACCATCGACACCCTGAGCACCTTGCTTGAAGCTGGCGATACCATCATCGACGGCGGTAATACCTTCTATAAGGACGACATCCGCCGGGCCAAAACCCTGTCGGAAAAAGGCCTGCACTACATCGACGTCGGCACCTCCGGCGGCGTCTGGGGCCTGGAGCGGGGTTATTGCATGATGATCGGCGGCGATGCCGACACCGTTAAGCGTCTCGACCCGCTGTTCGAATCCCTGGCCCCGGGCCTGGGCGACATCCCGCGCACCAAGGACCGCAAGTCCGATGACGATCGCGCCGAGCGCGGTTACATCCACGCAGGCCCGGCCGGTTCTGGCCACTTCGTGAAGATGATCCACAACGGCATCGAATACGGAATGATGCAGGCCTTCGCCGAAGGCTTCGACATCCTCAAAACCAAGGCCAGCACCAATCTGCCGGAAGATCAGCGCTTCGACCTGAACGTTGCCGACATCGCCGAAGTCTGGCGTCGTGGCAGCGTGGTGTCGTCCTGGCTGCTCGACCTGACCGCCGACGCCCTGGCCAGCGACCCGAAACTTGACGGTTACTCAGGCTCGGTGGCTGACAGCGGTGAAGGTCGCTGGACTATCGAAGCCGCCATGGAGCAATCGGTGCCGGTACCGGTGCTGTCGAACTCGCTGTTCTCGCGCTACCGTTCGCGCGGGCAAGGCACATTTGGCGACAAGATTCTCTCGGCCCAGCGCTTCGGCTTCGGCGGCCATGTGGAGACTTCGAAAAAATGACTCATGTGATCCGCAGGAAATCCAAGGCAGAACCCGCACCGCCTACCACGCTGTTTCTGTTCGGTGCCCATGGTGATCTGGTCAAGCGCTTGCTGATGCCGGCGCTGTACAACCTGAGTCGCGACGGTTTGCTGGGGAATGGACTGCGGATCATCGGCGTTGATCACAACGCTATCAGTGACGAAGCCTTCGCCAAAAAACTCGAAGATTTCATTCGGGCGGAAGTGGCAGCCAAGGTGGGCAAGGGCGATCAAGCCCTTGATCCGGTGTTGTGGGCCAATCTTGCCAAACACATCAGCTACGTCCAGGGCGACTTCCTCGACGAACGCACCTATGAAGCGCTGGCGGCGAAAATCGCCGCCAGCGGCACCGGCAATGCAATTTTCTACCTGGCCACCGCGCCACGCTTTTTCAGTGAAGTGGTGCGGCGTCTCGGCGCGGCCGGATTGCTGCAGGAAACCCCCGAAGCGTTCAGAAGGGTGGTGATCGAAAAGCCTTTCGGCTCCGACTTGCACACCGCCGAAGCCCTGAACGCGTGTTTGCTCAAAGTGATGACGGAAAAGCAGATCTACCGGATCGATCACTATCTGGGCAAGGAAACCGTGCAGAACATTCTGGTCAGCCGGTTCTCCAACAGCCTGTTCGAAGCCTTCTGGAACAACCATTACATCGACCACGTGCAAATCACCGCCGCCGAAACCGTCGGCGTGGAAACCCGTGGCAGTTTTTATGAGGTCACCGGCGCCCTGCGGGACATGGTGCCCAATCACCTGTTCCAATTATTGGCGATGGTGGCCATGGAACCACCGGCCGCTTTTGGCGCCGATGCGGTACGCGGCGAAAAAGCCAAAGTCGTCGGCGCAATCCGCCCCTGGTCCACCGAGGAAGCGCGAGCCAACTCGGTGCGCGGCCAATACACCGCCGGCGAGATTGATGGCAAGCCGCTGCCCGGTTACCGCCAGGAAGCCAACGTGGCGCCCGACAGCACGACCGAAACTTATGTCGCGCTCAAAGTCATGATCGACAACTGGCGCTGGGTCGGCGTGCCGTTCTACCTGCGTACCGGCAAGCGTATGAGCGTGCGCGACACTGAGATTGTCATTTGCTTCAAACCGGCGCCGTATGCGCAGTTCCGCGATACCGAGGTCGATGAGTTGCAGCCGACCTACCTGCGGATCCAGATTCAACCCAACGAAGGCATGTGGTTCGACCTGCTGGCCAAGCGGCCGGGACCGACGTTGAACATGACCAACATCGAGCTGGGTTTTGCCTACAAGGATTTCTTTGTAATGCAACCGTCCACTGGCTATGAAACCCTGATCTACGACTGCCTGACCGGCGATCAGACGCTGTTCCAGCGTGCCGACAACATCGAGAATGGCTGGCGTGCCGTGCAGCCATTCCTCGACGCCTGGCAACAGGACGCGACGGTGGAGAACTACGCGGCCGGCGAAGACGGACCCCAGACCGCTGATGAGCTGCTGACCCGCGACGGCCGCGTTTGGCACAGCGTCGGATGAGTGACGTAACGCAACAGCCCATCCGTTTTCTGCTCAGTGACATGGACGGCACTTTACTGCTCCCTGATCACAGCCTCAGTCAACGCACGATCGAAGCAGTCCGCGCCTTGCGCGAGGCCGGTGTGCTGTTCAGCCTGGCCACCGGACGTCCGCCCAAAGCCATGCTGCAGCAGATCGAAGCCCTGGGTGTCGATCTGCCGACGGCGGCCTTCAATGGCGGCACAATCGTCAACCCGGACGGCAGTGTGCTGGTTGCTCATTATTTGCCGGCCACGTCAGCGCTGACGGCGTTGACGCTGTTTGCCGATCAGCCGGACATCGAAGTGTGGGTGTTCAGTGGTGGTGACTGGCTGTTGAAGGATCCGTACGGCCCGATGGTCCCGCGAGAGCAGCACGGCCTGGGTTATCCGCCGGTGGTGGTCGAGAATTTTGAGCCTTACCTGGCACGTATCGACAAAATCGTCGCAGCCAGCAATAACGCCGAACTGTTGATCGAACTGGAAGCGCAATTACTGCCCAAGGTCGAAGGGCAGGCGCAGGTTTCCCGTTCACAGCCGATCTATCTGGACGTGACGGCGATGCTGGCTAACAAGGGCGAGGCATTGGCGACACTGGCCGAGTTTCTCGGTGTACCGCTGGAGCAGACCGCCGCACTGGGGGACGGCGGCAATGACCCGGCGATGTTTTATCGGGCCGGGTTATCGATCGCCATGGGGCAGGCGGAGGAGGCGGTGAAGCGCCAGGCCGACGTGGTAACCGAGGCCAATACCGAAGACGGTGCGGCCCAGGCGATTGAGAAGTACATTCTTCCTCGATAACGACACAAGCGGGCTTGCCCGCGAAGAGGCCGTCACATTCAACATCGTTGTTGAATGACACATCGCCTTCGCGAGCAAGCCCGCTCCCACAGTTGCTCAGTGTTACAACCAGTAACTCACCGCATACCAACCCAACACCCCCATCACCACGGTGTAAGGCAGTGCCATCCACACCATCCGCCCGTACGACAGGCGAATCAGCGGCGCAATCGCCGAGGTCAACAGGAACAGAAACGCCGCCTGACCATTGGGCGTTGCCACGCTCGGCAGGTTGGTGCCGGTATTGATCGCAATCGCCAGGGTTTCAAACTGTTCGCGGCTCATGTTGCCGGCGAGGAACGCCTGCTTCACTTCGGTGATGTAAATGGTCGCCACGAACACATTGTCGCTAATGGCCGACAGCAAGCCATTGGCAATAAACAACATGCCCGGCTGTTGATCTGCCGGCAGCGCCAGCACCCAATGAAGCACCGGGGCGAATAATTTCTGATCGTGAATCACCGCCACCACCGCGAAAAACACCACCAGCAACGCCGTGAACGGCATGGCATCCTTGAAGGCGTTGCCAATGCGATGCTCATCGGTAATGCCCGTGAACGCGGTGATCAGCACGATCACCATCAAACCGATCAGGCCGACTTCGGCAACGTGAAACGCCAGCCCGGCAATCAGAATCAGCGCCGCCACCCCTTGAACCAGCAACGCAGCGCGCTGAGGGGAAGTGCGTTCGGCGTTGTCTTCGGCGGCGTAATTGGCCAGCACCGTACGCACGTTGTCCGGCAGCAGCGTGCCATAGCCGAACCAGCGCAGTTTTTCCAGTAGCACGCAGGTCACCAGACCGGCTGCCAGTACCGGCAACGATACCGGAGCGACCTTCAGAAAGAATTCGGCGAAATGCCAACCCATTTCATGGCCGATCAGCAGGTTCTGCGGCTCGCCAACCAGCGTGCACACACCGCCTAACGCGGTACCGACAGCGCCATGCATGAGCAGGCTGCGCAGGAAAGCACGAAACTGTTCGAGCTCGGCATGATGAAGGCTGTGTAAATGTCGGTCGTCGCTGAACTCGGCGTCCTTGCGCGGATCGTGGCCTGAGGCGACGCGGTGATACACCGAATAAAACCCCACGCCAGCACTGATGATGACTGCCGTCACGGTCAACGCATCAAGAAACGCCGACAGAAACGCGGACAGGAAACAAAACATCAATGCCAGCAGCGCCTTGGAGCGAACTCCCAACAACAGGCGCGAGAAGAGAAACAGCAGCAGGTCTTTCATGAAATAGATGCCCGCCACCATGAACATCAGCAGCAGGATCACCGGGAAGTTGTGTACCAGCTCATCATAGAGCGCCTGGGGCGTGGTCAACTTCAGCAGCAATGCTTCGATCAGCAACAAGCCGCCGGGCATCAGCGGATAACACTTGAGCGCCATAGCCAGGGTGAAGATGAACTCAACCACCAATAGCCAGCCGGCCGCCACCGGACCGACCGTCCACAACACGACGGCGTTGAGAATCAGAAAGCCGACAATGCTCGCCTTGTACCAATGAGGTGAGTGACCGAGAAAATTGTGCGCTAAGGCCTGGGCCATTGAACCGGACATCGGCTACTCCTTGTATTAAGAAGCGCGCAACTTGCCGTAAGAACAACAGAAGATCAAGTGCAAGAAAATGACGTTGGCCTAACACTGATAACGCGCGACGACCGCGCGGCAGTTTCCGTCCAATGAATAGCCGCCGATGACAATGCAGCCGTCGGCCTGAATGGCCAATGAAGTCGCGGTATGCGGACCGTGACTCAGGCGTGTGCGGAACCAGCCGATGCCCTTGGCAAAACTGCGATCCGGCTGCCCGCTGGGTAAATATCGGGCAAAAATGAGATCGGCTTCGACCCCGCCCACCGTCGCTCCGACTGTCAGTACACGCCCGTCCGGCTGAGTTTCGGCGGCGGTCCAGTAGCAGTTGCTACGGCCGACGCCCAATAGCTTTGGCTGGCCACCGTTGCAATGAATATCCGGTCGGCCATTACTGTGCAGTTTCAGAGACAGGCAGTGCATCGGGTCGCGACTGCTGCCAAAGCAATGCAAGTCGCCGTTTTTATGCTGGACGATCTTGCAGACCTGAGCGCTGTGCTCCCGTGCCTTGAAGGTCATGAAACCATCCACGGCGAAGCTGTCGTCCAGTTGGCCATCCGGGTGATAACGCGCCAGCAGGCCTTCCTCGGGAACATTGATTGATCCGCTCACCAGGATCCGACCATCGCGCTGCACCATCAGGCTGCTGAGGCAGGTGTTCATCAACAGGTGCCGGACCATGACGAAACCGCGACCGTTGAAGCTGCTGTCCAGCGAACCGTCGGCGTTGAGTCGTATCAGCATGCCGACGTGATCGGCCAGTTCGAAGTGATGATTGGCCAGCAGCAGGATTCGACCGTCGTCCTGCACGCAGACATCACAGGCTTCGGCGCCCGGCACGCCGGGCGGTAACCAGGCATCGCGAGCGCCCCGGGAAAGATTACCCGGCAGGCGCACCACGCAGCGTCCATTGTCGCCAAAACCCTGGACCGGGCAGCCTTGCTGATCAAACATCGCCAAGGCGGGCAGCGTACGGTGAGCATTTTCGTAGTGCAGGCCGGCCACCAGAATGTTCCCGTCGGCCAACACCCGCACCTTGCCGGCCATGGCCTCGAAGCCGAGTGCGAACTGCCCGCTGATGCTGCCTTGTATGCCGAATGCCAGGTCCGCCGAACCATCTGTAAGCAGGCGGGCCAAGCCAAAACGATGGCCACCCGGCGTACCGACCTTTGCCGCCACCAGCAACCGGCCAAGAGGGTCAATCGCAACGTCATTGGCCATGCTGGAGAGACTGCCGGAAAAATACACTTGAGTCTTGCCGGTGCCAGCGAAACTCGTATCGAGTCGTTCGGCGCCATTCACGGTTGCAGGTAAGGCAAAAGCAGTCTGGGGTGACATGCATGCATCTCCTTGCCAGTCGTCCTTATCCGGGTGCCCGGAGGGTGACTACATGAGCAAAACATTCAATCCCTGAATGACTCGGCGCACAACTGTTTTCATGAGCCGCAGGAGGGGCGTTTTGTGCCAGAACAGTGTCTTTTCGAACCACTGAAAAGCGTGCCAAGTAATCCGGCGGTTAAAAGTTGAAACCGGGGAGGGTATTGCGCAGCTGACTGTAGAAAATCGTCAACTAAGAAGAAGAGGGGACGCGGATTGCCGGGAGGCAATCCGCGAAAAAGCTTAGTGCGGCATGGACCACGATTGCAGGGTGTAACCTTCCTGACTCAACTCAGCACGGGCTTCTTCCAGCAAGTGTTCGAATTGTTCCGGATCGGAATAGGCGCTGCATGGAATCTGTTTGCGGCTGATGCGGGTGTTAGTGCGATCGATGATGGTCAGGCTGAGCTCGCCATTACCGTCTTGTGGTGCCCAGGCCACGCATTGAAAGGGTTGGAATGCGAGGTCGGCAATCAAAAGTGCTTCGTTGATACGGAGCGGGGCGTTCATGGGGTCTTCTCTCTGTATGCCCAAACAAGTGATGTGCCGTCGGTTGGGCTTACCGTTCGGCTGGTTACTTGTACTGATGCCCGCAAGTGGGGGTTGGGTCACACACAATCAAAAGAAATTTCAACTTTCTTTGATTGATTCAATATTCAGGCCGTTTTTGAAAGCTGAATGAAAGGTTCAACTCGTTAGGCAACTAACCAAGTGACTTCTTATAACTAATAAGCAAACAGCCCTATAAGCAATCGATACAAGCCTGCGTCAAAATCTTGCTAGTGTTACAACGAAGCCCGCCAAATGACTGTTTTTAATAATATTTCCTAAATTTGGCGTCAAGGAACAGTCATGATCGAAGCGCCTGCCTTACGACGTCTGTTAGTAGTGGATCCTTGCGACGACTGCCACCGTTTGTTGCCGGGTTTACGCGCTGTGGGTTGGGATGTTGACAGCTGTACCCTGGAAAACGCCACCGAACGAACCTGCGATGTCGGCCTGTTGCGTTTGCAGCCCTTTCATCTGGAGCGCCCGGAAGCTGTCAAGGAATTGATCGCCCGTAGCGGTACCGAGTGGATTGCCGTGCTTAATCAAGAAGTCCTGCGATTACAAAATGTCGGGGACTTTGTCTGCGAATGGTTTTTTGACTTTCATACTTTGCCGTTCGATGTCTCACGGGTTCAGGTTACCCTGGGCCGTGCGTTCGGCATGGCACGCCTGCGCGGCCAAGGCACGGTCCATATCGATCAGCCTGAACATGAACTGCTCGGCGACAGCAAACCGATTCGCGAACTGCGCAAGTTGCTCAGCAAACTGGCACCCACTGAATCGCCGGTGCTGATCCGCGGTGAAAGCGGGACCGGCAAGGAATTGGTCGCTCGCACCCTCCATCGACAATCCCAGCGTCAAAGCAAACCGTTCGTGGCGATCAACTGCGGCGCGATTCCCGAACACTTGATTCAGTCCGAACTGTTTGGCCACGAGAAGGGCGCCTTTACCGGGGCTCATCAGCGCAAGGTAGGGCGGATCGAAGCGGCCAACGGCGGAACGCTGTTTCTCGATGAAATCGGTGATCTACCCCTGGAACTGCAAGCCAATCTACTGCGCTTCCTGCAGGAAAAACACATTGAGCGTGTAGGGGGGCACCAGCCTATTCCGGTGGACGTGCGAGTATTGGCGGCGACGCACGTCGACCTTGAAGCGGCGATCGAGAAGAAGCGCTTTCGCGAAGACCTTTACTACCGCTTGAACGTTCTGCAAGTCATCACCGTGCCGCTGCGTGAACGCCATGGTGATCTCTCGATGCTGGCCAACCACTTTTCCCATTTCTACAGCCATGAAACCGGTCGTCGTCCGCGCAGCTTCAGCGAAGACGCGCTGATCGCCATGGGCAAGCACGACTGGCCAGGCAATGTCCGCGAGTTAGCCAACCGGGTGCGGCGCGGGCTGGTTCTGGCCGAAGGACGGCAGATCGAGGCGCGAGACCTGGGGCTGATCAGTCAACACGCTACCGCTACGCCGATGGGCACGCTGGAAGACTACAAGTGCCGGGCAGAGCGCCAGGCCTTGTGCGATGTGCTTAACCGCCATAGCGATAATTTGAGCAATGCCGCCAAGGTGCTGGGGGTATCCAGGCCTACCTTCTACCGTTTGTTGCACAAACATCAGATCCGCTAGGGCGGGTAAACGAAAAGGCCCGCTGCGACATTCATCGCAGCGGGCCTTTTCCATGAGATTCCCACAGGTATTTGCGCTCAACTCTTAGAAGTAGTACGGGAATTTCAGGCTGAAAGAGAAATCTGGCGAATCGTCGGTCAGGCCGATGGCCAGGTTGGGAACGATCGTCAGGTTATCGGTTGCTGCCAGGGTCATGCCGATGTTGAAGTTCGCCGAGTTGTAATCGCTGTTGGAAATCGATTGCCAGTCGCCACCGTCCGGCTTGATCTTGCTCTTGCTGGCGAACTGATCGGTGAACGAGAACGACATACTCATCTTCTCGTTCAAGGCGAATGCAATACCGGCGCCGATCTGCCAGGAATCGCCCAGTTTCACGTCCCCGGGCACCTTGGAGTTGACCTGAGGGCTGATGTCGCTGAAAGAGTCTTCCATGTTGTAGGTGTAGGACAGGCTGCCGAACAGCACGGCCGGGTCGAAGCTTTTGACCAGCGAGAGACCTGGGGTGATCGACCAGACACCATTGCCGGTAGGCAAGTCCTCGGGTACCGAGAGGTTATCGTTGTTCGGGTCATTGACCAGCTTGATGCCGTAAGGGTCCTTACCGGTCGGTGCCTTGACGCGTAGCGTAAAGACCGCGTCGGGCAGATTGGCCGACTCATCCAGAAACTTGTAAGCAACGCCAACGTTCACATCGCCGATGGTCGGGTCGCGGGTCACGGTGGCGTCCGACGTCACCGGGCCTGCGCCACCGGCGCCACCGGAGGAATACGTTGATTCGCGATAAACCACGGGGACGTTAATGTCGAACTGCCAACGTTGTGCCACGTTGTAGCGGGCGGTCAGGTCCAGGGTCCAGTTATCCGCCTTGATACGGTCGAGGTTGATGTTGCCGAGGAAAATCGCGTCCAGTGCCAGGAAGCCATTGAGTACCAATGCACGGGTATCGTAGTGCGTGTAGGTCAGGCCGGTTTCGACGCTGAACTTGCCGCCACCGAAGAAGCCGCTGGCTTCGTCATACAGGTTGGAAACGCTTTGCGCAGGCGCCGAATCATCCTTGAGCGATTGGCCGTATGAACTGCCTGTGGTTCCCGGCGCACCGGCAGCCACCGTCTGGCCACTCCTGGGCGTTTCGGCGGGGGATTTGGTCAGGCGTTTGGGAGCTGGTGTCGCAGGTGCTTCTTCGACTTGGCGAACGCGTTGCTCGAGTACCATCAGCGCGTTCTGTTGTGCTTCGTAACGCTGTTTCAACTCCATGAGTTCTTGTTTTAGTGCTTCGACCTGGGGGTCCGGTGCTGCGTACAGCAGTGTGGCCGGGGCCAGGCTACTCAAACAAACGATAGCTCTGAACGTCAACGATCGGTGCATGGGTTAGCCGTCCCTTCTGACTACATCGGGTGACACTGAGCGTAGATCAGAATCCGAGAGTGCGAAGACCTCTTAGCTGGTCCAGGTTGCCGTTCAGCGACCCGGCTGTCGACACGTTGTCACGCAGCACGACATTGAAGGAGGTGAGGTTGTTGACCTGGTTACCACCGCCGAGCAAAGTCGTGTTCTGCATCAGCCCGCCCTGGGCCAGGCGTTGTACGGTGCTGCCCTGGTTGTTGTTGGCCACGATGTTCAGTTGCACACCCGTACCGGTTGAGGAAACGCTCAACGAGCCCGCGCCATTGGCGCCGACCAACGTCGAGCCTGCGGCCAACGCCTCGCCCTGCTGTTGCGTTGCTGGCGCTTGGCTAGCCTTTGTGACGTTGATATGAACGTTGTTGTAGGCAGCGTTATGGTCGCCGGCAGCACGCACGACTTGAGTGACGCCTTCGGTGCTGTTGAGGCCATTGCCGCCAGTGACGATGCCGGTGCCTTGCGAACGCGCCAAGCCATTCCCTCTTTCGTCAATTATCGACACATAGAACTGTGGCTTGATGGTCGATTGTTGAATTTGCATCGAGGACGTTGCCCCGATCACTTCACCGTTGGCATTTTGCCAAGTGCTGGTCATGACAATGCCGAAACTGATGATCCGCCCCGGCATGACATAGCGGCCACGCAGGGTCGCCAATTCATGATCCTTCAGTTCAATGGGTTTGAACGTCTGTGCCTGTGTCGGCAGGCTGGCGGCCAGGCAAACCACGACCAGCCAGATTGGAGTCTTCATTGGATGCTCCCGGAGCGTCGTGCTCCTTGTTATTAGAAGAAGTCGCTTTGGATGAATCCGAAATCCATCAACTCTGCGTCTCGCACCGGAGTGAAGGTGTTGATGCGGTTCTTGGCGGTCAGTGGCCGGGGTGGGTCGAGCAACGCATTGGTTTTGTCGTAGCCCTGGCCGATGACGGCAAAGATGATGCCGTTCCAGCCTTTTACAAAGTCGTCGACTTTGTAGCGTTTATGACCGAGTACCGGATCTCCGATATAGACCCAGCCCTCATGGACTCTTTGCATGACCACAAAATGTTTGTAGCCACGGATATCCAGGAGTACCACCACCGGGATTCTGATGTCGTTCAAGGATTCCGGCGATACCCGGTAGCCACGGGCCCGCATGCCGATACTTTCCACGTAACGCTTCATGTCGAGCATGGAGAAGCCCTGGACGCGGACAAGATCTTGCTCGGAATGTGCGAGCATACCTTCGATGATCTGTTCTTCATCCACGTCCAGCCAATAGGCTTGGCGCAAGATGGTCGCCAGCGCCGCTGCGCCGCAACTGAAGTCGGTTTTCTGTTGCACCAGGTCGGCAAATTTACGCTCGCGCATGCTCTGGATCGGCTTGTACACCACCGCGCCACCCGGCAGGACGGAAAGCGGCATTTGTGCAGCCGCGACCACACCGCCCACGCAAAGGATCGCACTGGCCACGCAAAGCAAAAATGCCACGACGATAATGCGCATGGAAAGACCCTCTGGTTGTGTTGAAACAGGCCCCCGTAAGGGGGCCTCCAGAGACAGCAGTTAGAACGAGTTGTTGGAAATGGCCAGCGAGTTGCTTTGTTGGTTACCCACACCAGCAGCCACGTTGACGCCCAGGTTGCCACTGCCACCATTCACCGAACCGTTCAGGGTTGCAGTGTTGGTCACAGGGTTTGCCCAGCCGGTTGGAGTCAGCACTTGATAGGAGTAGGTGTTGCTCAAATCATATGAGCTGCTTTCACTGTAGCTTTTCGCTTTGTCGTACGCAGACTCGGACGATTTACTGCCCGATTTTTCGTACGAGGAGGCGGACGATTTCTCATACGATTTATCGTACGATTTTTCGAACGAGGAATCGCGCGATCTGTCGTACGAGGAGTCGCGCGATCTGTCGTACGAAGAGTCGCGCGATCTGTCGTACGATCTGTCTCTCGATGCGTCAAGCGTTGCATCAATCGATGCGTTAAGCGATGCGTCGGCAGTCCTGCTGCGGGTGCGATCGCCATTGCCATTATTGAAGGTACGGGAACTGGCAGCCGCCGCAGTAGCGTCCAAATTAGCGCTCAAAGAAGCACTCAAAGACGCACTCGAAGAACCGCTCGCATTACTGCTGCTTGAACCGCTCGCATCACTGCTGCTAGAGCCGCTCGCATTACTGCTGCGAGAACCACTTATATCAACGCTTTTGGAACCGCTGGCATCAAAGCTCCTGGAACCGCTCGCGTCCCAGCTTGAAGAAGCGCTTTTACTGCCACTAGCCTCGGATGACTTATCGCGAGAGAAACTACCGCTGGCCGAGTTGGTAACTGTCATCGTATCCAGGCGATACGTCCGATCGGCGTTGTTATTCACCACCAGGCCAGGACCTTGTTGATCGGCAGAGGCGGTGGCTGTTGCGTTACCGAGCGGGGCATTGGTGTTGGCAATGGCCATGGTGTTTTTCTGCTGGTTGAGGTCGCCGCCAGCAATGTTGATACCCATATTACCGCTGCCGCCATTACCCGATCCGTTCATAACGGCCGAGGCTGTGCTGCCGAAGTTGTTGACCCTGTTATTGTCGCTGTATTGCGTGACGTCGGCGGTGGCTGTGGCAGTGCCGAACACGAAGCTGTTGTCCTGACTGGAGTTTGAGGCAGCGTTTGCGATGGCGGACGCGTTGTCTTGTTGGTTGCCGCTACCTGCAGCCACGTTGACGCCGACGTTGCCGCTGGCGCCTGTGGCAGAGCTGTTCATTTCAGCTTCGTTGATCGTCCCTTCGTTACGGATGCGGTTGTCGGTACTGCTCTGGTTATCCCAGGCATTGGCCGTCGCATAGACAGGGATCTTTGTTGGAGGAGGGGTGTGATGACCGTTGTGATGGCCATGGTGGTGGTCATTGTCACGCCGATCGTTCTGCCCAGCTTGTACAGCAACAGCCATGACCGCAGCAATTGCGAAAACCAGAGGCTTGAGTGCCATCGAAGGTTTCATGGTGATTCTCCGTACTTATTTTAGGTTAAGTGTTGTTTCTACCTGTTTGGGTCAGTCCATGACCCGTACGCTCAGGGTGTTGGCCGTTTGGTTTCCCACTCCGGAGCTCTGATTCAACTGGATCACCCCACGGCTACCGGTGAAAGCCTGATCGCTGGTAGCGACCTGGCGGTTGCCTGGTGCAGAGTCAGTTGGATCGGAGTTGTTGATCAGCGTCACGTTCTGCTGCATGAGGACGCTGTCGTCGATACTTTGCGGTTGTTTACTGACGCTTATCCGCAGGGCATTGGCTTGCTGGTTGCTGGCGCCCGCGCTCTGGTTGACGCCCAGTACGCCGTTGCCGTGGCTGAAGGAGTTGCCTTGAATGCTGGATCGAGCATCGATCCTGGGGTCGACCTGCGTACGCATCCGTTGGCGAATCTGTGTGGTGGCGCTGGCGTTGTTGCCAATGGCGATGGCCCGGGCGTTGGCCTGTTGCAGCTGATCGCCCGCCGCCTGGTTGACCGAGAGGTTGCCCTGGTGCTGCATGCCCGAACCGTCGATTTCGGCGTTATTGATGACGGGAGGTTGGGCAAAGGTCGATGCACTGCAAAACATGGCAATCATCAGCAGCGTACGATTCATCTTAACGGTCTCCCGTTACGACTTTCAGAGCACCCAGGCCTTGGTGGATGTTTGAATTGACCATGTTGGCAATACCGTTGCCCGAATTTCCCGAACGGCCAGCGGGAAGGTTGGAAAGCTGGGTCTGGTTGGTGATATTGCCGCCCAGGTTGTTGTTGGTGCCTTGATTGACCAGGCGGGAGATGCCTGCACCACTGGCGACGTTGGCAAAGTCGCCGTCGCTCAACTCGTTCGTTTGCCTGAGAATTTGTTTGGACGGGTTGGCATTGGCGGTCGTGGGGCTAGGGTCGGGAATCACCGGCGCACGCGTTGCCATGCGCGGTTGGACATCACGCTTGATAATGATGATGCCGTTGTCAGCCTGTACAGGCAGGCTGAAACTTGAGCCCAGTGCACATCCAATCAGCAGGAGGCTATAGATGCTGTTATCAAATGTCCCCACGGCGGCAATTCCTTCTTTGTTGTGGGCTGGTCCTGAATCAGCGTTGTGAAGGAGCGAGCGAAAGCTGTGCCGGTTTTTGATTATTGATTGGATTCAGAGGGTTATCGATCAAGGCGGATGGATCGATAAAATAGTGTTTCAGGTCTGAGACAATCGCCGGGACGGCATTATTGATAAGAGATCGCGATAGCAATGGATCCAAGCGTTTGCGGGGATGTATCAGCGTTTTAACATATCGCATGACAAAACGATGACCAGCGTTGGGACGGGCTGTTCGAGAGGGCGGGTTGTTTCAGAAGCGGACGTATTTGCAAAAAATGCTGGGGTGTTGGCCGGTGCCGGCTCAGCGTTCGAGCAGTAAGGCGACGGCTTGCAATGCCTGAAGCCGGCGTTCGGCCCAATCGCCCTGGAGCACTTGAACAGGCTGTCGATGCTGCTCCAGCCATGCCTGAGTCGCGTTGAAAAAAGCCCGGCGCTCATCCAGCTCGGGCTGACACCGTTGACCGTCATCGGTCCAGTCAACCTGTTCGGGCGACAGCAGCAAGTGCAAGTCATAGTGCCGAGCCAGCAGCGCTTGCTCAAGCCAGGCCGGGCAATCGCCAAACAGGGTTTGGCTCCAGAGCATGTTGCTCAGCAAGTGAGTATCGAGAATCAGCAACGGCGGCCCAAGGGCGCGAGCCTCGTCTTCCCATTGCAGCTGACCGCGAGCGATTTCGGGAATATCAGCCAGGCACGTGTCTCGCGCTTGCTGCTCAATGAACCAGCGCACGTATTCGCCCACCAGAGCGCCGCCGAATTGCTGTTGTAGTTCGGCGGCCAGCCAGCTCTTGCCGCTGGATTCAGGCCCCGTGAGTACCAGCACTTTCATGTGCGCAACGCCGGATCGGTGCGCCATGTCCGCCAGCCATGCACCGCCAGCAGTGCGAATAAACCGTAGAGGCCGGCGGTGAGGTACATCGCTTTATAGATGAACAGGCCAACAAAGATGATGTCCAGCGCGATCCATAGCGGCCAGCATTGCAGACGTTTTTGCGCCATCCATAACTGCGCCACCAAACTGAAGCCGGTCAGTGCCGCATCGAGCCAAGGCTGGGCAGCATCGGTCCAGTGGGCCATCGCGGCGCCCAGCAACAAACTGCCGACTGCGCCGACGGCCAGCCCGAGTGCGATGGATTTGCCATCGAGCAGGGTGACATGCCGCTTACCATGAGTCGCGCTCCCCTGAGTCCACTGCCACCAGCCGTAGATCTGCAAACCGGCGTAGACCACTTGCAGCAGCATGTCCGAATACAGCTTCACCTCGAAAAAGATCCAGCTATACAGCAGCACCATGACCAGACCGATCGGCCAGCACCAAGGGTTCTGTCTGACCGTCAACCAGACGGCGATCACGCCGAGGGCGGCAGCAAACAGTTCAAGCCCGGACATGGAGGTTCCTTGGTGTCGTAGAAATGAGGGGGGCGAATTGTACCCGGATTGTCAGGAAAGGGCTTGTAGTGGGGAAGGGCTTGCCCTGTAGGAGCGAGGCTTGCCCGCGAAGAACGATGACGCGCAGTACCTGAAAAACCGCGGTGCATTCTTGGCGGACAAGCCTCGCTCCTACAGAGGGGACCGCGTTGGGTATAGAAAGAATTACACCCGAAACTGCTTGAGCAACCCGTTCAACTGTTCGCTCAATTCCTTGAGGTGAACGCTGGCCACGCTCGACTGTTCGGCCGCCAGTGCCGTGCTGTGGGACAACCCGGCTGCCTGGGTGACGTTCTGGTTGATGTCTTCCACCACGTGGGCTTGTTGCAAGGTCGCACTGGCAATCGAAGCGTTCAACCCGTTGAGGTTGCGCAAAGCCTGGCCGATGGCATTCAGGCTGGCGCCCGCCAGGCCGGCCTGCTCGATGGTCAGTTGCGAGGCACGGCTGCTATCGCCAATCACCTTCACCGCCGCTTCGGAATGGCTTTGCAGGCGTTCGATCATCGACTGGATTTCCGCCGTGGACTTCTGAGTGCGCTGGGCCAGCAGGCGCACTTCATCGGCAACCACCGCAAACCCGCGACCTTGCTCACCGGCCCGGGCGGCTTCGATAGCGGCGTTGAGGGCCAGCAGGTTGGTTTGCTCGGCGATGGAGCGGATCACTTCCAGAACGCTGCCGATTTGCGTGCTTTCATCGGCCAGCGTACGAATCACTTCCACGGCCTGATCGATGGTCGAAGAGAGCTTGTCGATCTGCTGCAAGCTGCCGTCGATATTGACCTGGCCCTGTTGCGCTTGAGACTCGGCATCGCGCATTTCGCTGGCCGCGTGCTCGGCGTTTTTGGCCACATCCTGCACGCCGTAGGTCACTTCGTTGATCGCGGTTGCCACCAATTCCATCTGCTGCGATTGCTGCTGGCTGCGTTGCTGAGCTTGCGCGGCATCGTTGCCCAGTTCGCTGGATGACTGGCCCAGCGCGCTGGCGGAGGCTTGCAGCTGACTGATCACCAGGCGCAGTTTGGTGGTAAAGGCGTTGAAGTGCCGGGCCAATTGCGTCACTTCGTCCTGGCCGTGGGTGTCGAGGCTGCGGGTCAGGTCGCTTTCACCGCTGGCGATGTTGGCCATGGCGTTCACGGTTTCCTGGAGCGGGCGCACGATGCTGCGGGCAATCATGATCACCAGCAACGCCATGATCAGGGCAATCACCAGGCCCACGAAAGAGGCCTTCCAGACCTGCGCATAAAATTCGGCCTGCATGTCGTCGATGTACACGCCAGACCCGATCACCCAACCCCAGGGCTCGAACAGTTTCACGTAGGAGGTTTTTTCCACCGGCGCGCTGGCGCCCGGTTTCGGCCAGCGGTAATCGACCATGCCGGCACCCTTGGCCTTGGCGATGGCGACCATCTCGTTGAACAGCGCGAAACCGTCGGGGTCGCGGATCGTCGAGAGATTCTGGCCATCAAGTTTCGGATTGGTCGGGTGCATGATCATGACCGGCGTCAGATCGTTGATCCAGAAATAGTCGTTCTGGTCGTAGCGCAAACCGCGCACAGCATTCAGCGCCTGTTTTTGCGCGGCGTCGCGGGTGAGGGTGCCGGCGGTTTCCAGGCTGTGATAGTAGGTGAGGATGCCACTGGCGGTCTGCACCACGTGCTGGGTCTTCTGGCCCTTGGCTTGATAGAGATCGTCGTGAATCTGCTTGAGCATCAACACGCCCAACGTCAATAGCATCACCACGGCCACGATCAAGATGAGCCACAAGCGTTGGCTGATCGACACACTGCGCAAGCTGTTCATAACGCTGTTACTCCGGTTTCTTGTTTTTGTAATAAACGATCGCCAGCATCCAACCACACTTTGCCGATCGGGCCTATCCGACTCAGGTCCTATAACGCGGCAGCGTAAATGAGGCGTGTCTGATAGGATTTCGGCCCCGCACGGAAAAACCTGAGCCCAAGTCTTTTTTCACGCAATTTTTACGGTTTTGCGTGAATCTTGTGCGCGCGGGGATTCAGCTAAGGTTGATCGCAGTTAACGCTTATAAATTATTAACGGAGCATGCCTGGGGGTATTGCTTCTTGGGGGATTGATGGATCTTTGGACGGCCTTTCAGGCATTGATTTTAGGCGTTGTAGAAGGGTTGACGGAATTCTTGCCCATTTCCAGTACCGGGCACCAGATCATCGTGGCGGACTTGCTCAACTTTGGGGGCGAGCGGGCCATGGCCTTCAACATCATCATTCAGCTCGGGGCGATCCTGGCGGTGGTCTGGCAGTTTCGCCGCAAGATCTTCGACGTGGTCATCGGCTTGCCGACGCAGCCCAGTGCCCGACGCTTTACCGCGAACCTGTTGATCGCCTTCCTGCCGGCTGTGGTATTGGGGGTGATTTTCGCCGACTTGATTCACGAGTATCTGTTCAACCCGATTACCGTGGCCACCGCATTGGTCGTGGGCGGGGTCGTCATGTTGTGGGCCGAACGTCGTCAGCATGAAGTGCATGCTGAAAGCGTCGACGACATCACCTGGAAAGACGCCCTGAAAGTCGGCTTCGCCCAGTGTCTGGCGATGATCCCCGGGACCTCGCGTTCCGGCTCGACGATCATTGGCGGTTTGCTGTTCGGCTTGTCGCGCAAGACGGCTACCGAATTCTCGTTCTTCCTCGCCATGCCAACCATGGTCGGCGCGGCGGTGTACTCGGGCTACAAATACCGCGACCTGTTTGTTCCGGCTGATTTCCCGGTGTTCGCCATTGGCTTCGTCACCGCGTTTATCTTTGCGATGATCGCCGTCCGCGGCTTGCTGCTGTTCATTGCCAGCCACAGCTACGCAACATTCGCCTGGTATCGCATTGTGTTCGGCCTGGTGATCCTGGCCACTTGGCAATTCGGCTGGGTCGACTGGACAGCGGTCAAGCCATGAACGCTTCCAGTGCGCGCAACAACAACCCCGGACGCAAGTCCGGGGGCGCCATTCAGAACCTGCGGCTGAAATTGCTGGCATTCGCTGTGCTGTGCGCAGTGCCGTTGTTTGGCTCGGTGTCGCTGTGGCTGCGCGGGGTGTCGGTGATTCCACTGGCGGCCTACGGCATCGTCAGCGTGCTGGCGTTTTTCCTGTACTGGAGCGACAAGCACAAGGCCCGCGCCGACAGTTGGCGTACGCCGGAGAACGTCTTGCACGCGGTGGAGTTGGCGGGCGGTTGGCCGGGGGCCTTGCTGGCTCAGCAAGCGTTTCGGCACAAGACCCGCAAAGTCTCGTTTCAGTTGGTGTTCTGGCTCATCGTGCTGATGCACCAGGTGTTCTGGATCGACCAGCTGTTTCTGGGCGCTAACCTGTTTGCGTTGTTTTAAAGCACTTTAAAGCAGCAAGCCGACCTGCGTGCGCTTGGGCAATTTGCTCACCACCAATTGGTGGGAACGTTGCAGCAAGCCTTGCAGCTCTTCGGTGCCCAGCGGGTAGGGCGTTTCCATGATGATCCACTGAGCCCGGGCCAGATACGGCGCCGGGTGAATGCCCGGCCGGTCGCAATGGCCCAGGAACAAGTCCTTGTCGACCTTGAACGCCAGGGACTGTCCCCGCAGGTTCTGCAAGGCGAACATCTTGTTCCCGGCAATCGAAAACACCCGCACGCCACCCCACTTGTAATCCTCCCGCGCGCCGGGCAATGCCAGGCAGTATTGCGCGACATCCTCTTCGCTCATTCGTCCCGCTTTCATAACAGTCTGTCCCCGCAAACATTGAATGATTCGATCAAATGGTCGATCCAGGCACGCACCGCCGGCATCACCCCGCGTCGATGAGGGTAGACGGCTTGGAGCCAACCGCCGGGCAATGACCAGTTGGGCAACAGTTGCACCAGCGAACCGCTTTCCAGCTCTTGCTCGCAATACATCATAGGCAGCATGGTAAAGCCCTGGCCGTTGAGGGTGCAGGCTTTGCGCACGATAAAATCTTCGCAGCCCAATCGCGCTTCAAGGCTCAGGTCGTAGCTTTTGCCCTGTTGATCAAGCATGCGAATGTGCACCATGCGGTCGGCTTCCAGAGCGCCGAGCACGGGCAGGTTTTTCAGGTCTTCGGGATGATTGATTTCACGACCGAGCAAAAAAGCCGGGCTTGCAACCATCAGCATTTGGGCCTGACGCAGGCGGCGGGTGACCAGCAATGGATCTTCATCACCCAGATCCCGCACTCTCAAGGCGACGTCCACGCCCTCGTTGATCAGGTCAACCCGACGGTTGAGCAGCATGACTTCCAGCTGAACCTGAGGAAATTTTTCCAGGAAGTGACTGATCACCCCAGGCAGCATTTGGTGGGCCAACCCCACGGGGCAGGACACTCGTAAGCGTCCCCGGGGCTCGCTGGACATGCTGGCCACCGCTTCATCGGCCATCTCGGCCTCCAGCAGCATCGCCTGACAATGCCGCAAGTAACGCTCGCCCACAGCGGTGAGGTTGAGTTGGCGGGTGGTGCGTTGCAGCAGGCGCGCGCCCAGGCGTTCTTCCAGTTCGGCGATGCGTCGCGACAGCCGCGACTTGGGAATCCCCAGTAAACGCCCGGCCGCTGCGAAACCACCGGCTTCGACCACTTTGGCGAAGTAGTAGAGATCATTAAGGTCTTGCATTGGTTTCAAACTCGACTGTTCTATCAGCGAGACGAACTATCGCATTGTTACCGACTAATCATCTATTGGTTTCGTCGGTAGGATTGTCTCCATCAGATCGCCGGGTGGCGATCCTCACCTTGGAGATCCCACATGAAATTACTGCATATCGATTCGAGCATTCTGGGTGACAACTCGGCTTCCCGTCAGCTGAGTCGCGAAGTCGTCAAAACCTGGCAAGCCGCCGAGCCTGGCGTTGTGGTGACTTACCGCGACCTGGCCGCCGATGCCATCAGCCATTTCTCCGCCACCACCCTGGTCGCCGCCGGCACCGCCGCTGAACTGCGCAACGCCGCGCAACAGCACGAAGCCGATCTGAGCGCCCAGGCCCTGGCCGAATTCCTCGCCGCCGATGCCGTGGTAATTGCCGCGCCGATGTACAACTTCACCATCCCGACCCAACTCAAGGCCTGGATCGACCGCATCGCCGTGGCCGGTCAGACTTTCCGCTACACCGAAGCCGGCCCTGAAGGCCTGTGCGGCGGCAAGAAAGTGGTGATCGTCTCGACGTCTGGCGGTTTGCACGTTGGCCAACCAACCGGCACTGCTCACGAAGACTATCTGAAAGTGCTGTTCGGCTTCCTCGGCATCACCGACATCGAGTTCGTCCGCGCCCATGGCCTGGCCTACGGTGATGAAGTGCGCACCAAAGCCATGAGCGACGCTCAGGCGCACATCAGCGAGCAATTGTTCGCCGCCGCGTAAGGCTTGCGTAGAGTCGTAAACAGCTCGGGCAATACCCCTGAAACTCTGTATTCTGGTCATCGTGATGGCCAGGTACGGAGTTTTTTGTTTCTGGCGGTTATCAGTTTCTGGCCCAGGTTATGCAGTCGAGGGCTGACATCTGCGGTCAGGTAACAAGGTGGGGCATTCCATGGTGCGTCTTTGTGCAACGCTACTGATTTGCCTGCTCGGCAGTCTGGGTTTTGTGCACGCCGCGTCT
Source organism: Pseudomonas cucumis (assembly GCF_030687935.1). Classification (GTDB taxonomy): domain Bacteria; phylum Pseudomonadota; class Gammaproteobacteria; order Pseudomonadales; family Pseudomonadaceae; genus Aquipseudomonas; species Aquipseudomonas cucumis. Next base: position 2,981,925 of record NZ_CP117454.1, read on the forward strand.
GCGCCACATCCTCACTGGAGCGTCGGTTTCCATGAGATGACCTTCCTTGATCCGCTGGACTTGCAGCCGATGCGAGCCATCGCGTTTTACCCGTCCAGTGAAAAGGAACATTCCAGCACGCTCGAGGGCTACGCGGTCGAAGCGGGTGAAAACACCAAAGTCGCCATCGGACGTTTTCCGATGTTGATGCTGTCTCACGGCAACACCGGAACCCCGCTGGCCCTGCACGACCTCGCCACCTCATTGGCACGCAAGGGCTTCGTGGTGGTGGCGGTGATCCATCCCGGCGACAACTCCAAAGACCACAGCCGCCTCGGCACCTTGAGCAACCTTTACGGGCGGCCGATTCAGATTTCCGAAGCCATTACCGCGACACTCAGCGACCGGATGCTCGCGCCTTTCGTCAATGCGCAGCAGGTCGGGGTGATTGGCTATTCGGCGGGCGGTGAGACTGCGCTGATCCTGTCCGGCGCCACCCCGGATCTGGATCGCCTGCGCCGTTATTGCCAGGAGCGCCCGGATGATCACGATGCCTGCAACACCCAAGGCGAACTGATCGTCGATCGTGATGACTTGCAGCCAGTGGCGGACCCGCGAGTGCATGCCTTGCTGCTGATGGCGCCGCTGAGCTTGAAGTTCGGCCGCCATACCCTGGCCGACGTGCATGTGCCGGTGCTGCTGTACAGCGGCGATGGCGACAAACTGGTGGCGTTCGACAAAAACGCCGCAGCGCTTGCGCGTAAACTGCCGACCGCACCGGACTTCAAGTTGCTGGCCGGGGCAGGGCACTTCGTATTCATGGCGCCGTGCAACGAAGAACAGATCGCCACCATGCCGGCACTGTGCACCGATGCCGATGGCGTCGACCGCAAGGACATTCACCGCAACATGATTTCCGAAGCCGGACGGTTCTTCGCCCATGCTCTGGGCAAACCCACCCGCGCCGGCATGCAGACCGCGGATCAATAATGTCCCCGGAACCCTGTGGCCATCGCGAGCAGGCTCGCTCCCACAAGGGATTGCAGGTGTCAGGCCATTGCGCGGTGTTTCAGCAGCAACGTCAAACCGAGTCCGGTCACCGACAACAACGCCGCACTAAAGAAAATCCACGAATAGCCCAGGTTCAACGCCACCGCGCCCATCAGTGGTCCGGCAATCGCCAGCGCCAAATCGAAAAACACCGCATAAGCACTCAAACCCGCTCCGCGACTGGAATTAGGCACTTGCTTGATCGCTTCCACACCCAACGCCGGATACACCAGCGACAGGCCGAACCCGGTCAGCCCAGCGCCGATCAAGGCATAACCCGTTGAGGGCGCCAGCCACAGCAGGACCAGCCCCACGGTTTCAATGGTCATGCAAGCGATGGCGGAGGTGAAGCCGCCGAAACGGTTGATGCTGGATATGAACAACAGCCGCGCCAGAATGAAACAGACCCCGAATACCGTCAGGCAATAAGCCGCGCCGGTCCAGCCAAGGCTGACGTAATACAAGGTAATAAAAGTGGTGAGTGTGCCGTAACCGATGGACGCCAGGCTCAGGCTTGCGCCGAAGGGGGCAATGCGCCCGAACACCGCCCAGAACGGCAGGCGCTCGCCGCGAATCACCGGTACCGAAGGTTTGTTGCGGATCAACAGCAGCGCCATCAAGGCCAGTAACGACAGCGCGATCCCGAGGCTGGCGAACCCAGTTCAGCGACCATCACCACGCCCAGCGGCGCGCCGATAGCGATGGCACCGTACGAAGCGATCCCGTTCCAGGAAATCGAACGCGCCGTGTGCTCGGCACCGACCTGGCCCATGCACCAACTGATCGTGCCGACCCCGATCAACCCTTGAGCGATGCCCAGCAACAAGCGGCCAGCGATCAGGATGATCAGGCTCAACCACGGCACACTTTGCAGCAGGGTCGACAGCAAAGTCAGCACGCCGCTCAACGCAATCCCCGACAAGCCGTAAACAATCGCCCGCTTGGTGCCGATGCTGTCCGACAGACGCCCGGCCATGGGCCGACTGAGCAGGGTGGCCAGGTACTGAGAACCAATGGTCAGCCCCGCGACGATGGCGCTGAACCCCAACTGCTCATGGACATACCCCGGCAACACGGCAATCGGCAGGCCGATACAGAGGAAGGCAATAAAGGTATAGAAAACGATGGAGACGATCTGCAGGGTGATCGCCATTGAGCTTTGCGGGGGCAGTTGCTGCACAGACATGAGAGCTCGTTCGCGGGCGGCGGTAGGAGAACTGCATCATGGCGTGGGCGGGAAATAAAAGGAAGCAGGCTAACGATCAAAAGATCGCAGGCTTTGATCGTTCCCACGCTCCGCGTGGGAATGCCGCCAAGGACGCTCCGCGTTCCACTTCGGATGTGACGCAGAGCGTCACGGGATGCATTCCCACGCGGAGCGTGGGAACGATCAAAAGCATGCCTTGGCCCTGAAATGCAAAAAGCCCCGTCACCAGGACAGGGCTTTCCACTTGAAGCTTCAACCAGAAGCCGTCTTACATCAACACACCCTGACTACGCAGGTAGTCGTCATAGGTGCCGCTGAAGTCGATCACGCCATCGGCGCTCAACTCGATGATGCGAGTGGCCAGGGACGATACGAACTCACGGTCGTGGCTGACGAAGATCAGCGTGCCCGGGTAGTTCTCCAGCGCCAGGTTCAGCGCCTCGATGGATTCCATGTCCAAGTGGTTGGTCGGTTCGTCCATCACCAGCACGTTCGGCTTTTGCAGGATCAGCTTGCCGAACAGCATGCGACCTTGCTCACCACCGGAGATGACCTTGACCGACTTGAGGATCTCGTCGTTGGAGAACAGCATGCGGCCGAGGGTGCCGCGAACCAGCTGCTCGCCGCCCTGGGTCCATTGGCCCATCCAGTCGAACAGGTTGCAGTCGTCTTCGAAGTCGTGAGCGTGGTCCTGGGCGTAGTAGCCCAATTCCGCGGCATCGGTCCACTTCACGGTGCCGGCGTCTGGAGTCAATTCGTTGACCAGGGTGCGCAGCAGGGTGGTTTTACCGATACCGTTCGGGCCGATGATCGCTACGCGCTCGCCGGCTTCAACCTGGAAGCTGAAGTCCTTGAACAGCGGCTTGCCGTCGAAGCCTTTGGCCATGCGCTCGACGATGACCGCCTGACGGTGCAGCTTCTTGGTTTGTTCGAAACGGATGAACGGGCTCACACGGCTCGAAGGCTTGACTTCGGCCAGTTGGATCTTGTCGATCGCCTTGGCGCGGGAGGTCGCTTGTTTGGCTTTCGAGGCGTTGGCCGAGAAGCGGCTGACGAACGATTGCAGTTCCGAGATCTGTGCTTTCTTCTTGGCGTTGTCCGACAGCAATTGCTCGCGGGACTGGGTCGCCACGGTCATGTACTCGTCGTAGTTGCCCGGGAACAGGCGCAGCTCGCCGTAGTCCAGGTCAGCCATGTGGGTGCATACGCTGTTCAGGAAGTGACGGTCGTGGGAGATGATGATCATCAGGCTGGAGCGCTGGGTCAGAATGTTTTCCAGCCAGCGGATGGTGTTGATGTCCAGGTGGTTGGTCGGTTCGTCGAGCAACAGCACTTCAGGATCGGAGAACAGTGCCTGCGCCAGCAACACGCGCAGTTTCCAGCCCGGGGACACTTCGCTCATCGGGCCGAAGTGCTGCTCGATGCCGATACCCAGGCCCAGCAACAGCTCGCCGGCACGGGATTCGGCGGTGTAGCCGTCCATTTCGGCGAATTCGGTTTCCAGCTCGGCCACGGCCATGCCGTCTTCTTCGGTCATTTCCGGCAGCGAGTAGATGCGGTCGCGCTCGGCCTTGACCTTCCACAGCTCTTCGTGACCCATGATCACGGTGTCGATCACGGTGAATTCTTCGTAGGCGAACTGGTCCTGGCGCAGTTTACCCAGACGCACGTTCGGCTCGAGCATGACCTGGCCGCCGGACGGCTCGAGGTCGCCACCGAGGATTTTCATGAAGGTCGACTTGCCGCAACCGTTGGCGCCGATCAGGCCGTAGCGGTTACCGGCGCCGAATTTGACCGAAACGTTTTCGAATAGCGGCTTGGCGCCGAACTGCATCGTGATGTTAGCTGTGGAGATCAATTACTTTACCTATCAATGAGTTGCGAGCTGCGCATTTGGCGCTTGGGCCATTCCTGGGACATCCTGGAGTTTCTCTCCATCTCTTCCCAGTCAGCGCTAGCGTTCAACCAGCGCGCATAAGTCGAGAGCAGCATCTGGACGCTGTGTCCAAGCTGTTGGGCAATAAAGGCGGGATTCATGCCAGACATTGCGCATATTGTCGCATAAGTGTGACGGCAGTTGTACGGTGGGCGATAACGTGTCGCGCGCTTCTTCAAGGTTCGGCCCCGGTTTGTGCAGAACCGGGATCTGTCTGATGGTTTGGCTCATTCCGGGGCGAGCAGACGCAGGGGAGCTCCTTGATCACACCTCGATGTTATTTTTGTTCAGCGTTGTGTTCGGGACACTGGGCGTGGCTCTGGGTAAAGTCAGCACCGCTTGCCCGGCCAAGTGTGTTTCAGATGGATTACTGAATGGCCAGCAGTTGGTCAGGGTGGGCACCTATTCAGATTCATCTCCCCTATGCCGCGCATGGCGGCAGAAGGTGCAGAGGGGTCTATTCTTCTTCGTCAGGGGCCGGGTTTCCGGGCGCGCTGGCGCTTCGTTGTCATCACCGCTGACCATCGCCTGATCGATAGCGGCTCGCAGATACTCTTCTTGGTTCTCGCCCAAGACACGCTCCTCGCCCGCCATTCCCCCGGCAGGCTGTGAGTGGATTAGTGGGTTACGCTGGAAAGCAGGCAGCGTGAGAACGCAAACGGTCTTTCATCACGGATGGGATCAAAATGAAACTGATTTTGGTGATGCTTGTTGTTGGTCTGTTGGCTTGGAAGCTTTTCCCTGAACTACAGTCCTGGGCTGCGGCTCAACTATCGAATCCCAAAGAAGTCTCTAAAGAAGTCTCTAAAGCAGTCTCTATAGTCGTGACTGCGTCGAAGCCTGTTTCAGCGCCATTCAAATGTGATGGACGCAAATATTGTTCGCAGATGACCTCGTGCGCAGAAGCCAAGAACTTTCTGCAAAACTGCCCAGGAATGAAAATGGACGGCGACAACGACGCAATCCCCTGTGAGTCGCAGTGGTGCCAATGACTATTTGCCGCTGAGCAACAGCAGTTGAAACTCTGGCTTTGCCGCACGCTGAACAGTGTGCGACAAACCGGCGACTGACCCAGATCGAGACTCAGAGCACGTAGCCAGTGGCTTGTCCGAGGTGGTTGTCCTGCCCTCCGGTGATGAGGTGCAGTGGAATGTGTTGTTGTTCATCAATGGATGGGATTTCAAAACTTCCCACTATTTGAAGGTGCCGCTCACTCAGCCCGGTCGACTCTTCTTCTTTTGCCTTAGCCATTCTCGCGTGGTTCGCTGCGATTTCATTGAGAGTTGACACGTTACATCTCCCGGTGACTGACCAAGCGTATCGCTGGAGTCCTAAGCGTTAATTTAATTGCCGCCGCGTCAGAATTACGTCGTTCTGGGGCTGCTACGTCCGGCTTCTGCAAAGCCTGAGCCAGACACTGTGGTGTAACCGGCGCCATGTTTACATAGGCGACGAATGGTGGTATGGCATGAGGCTACTATCAAGAGAACGATTCAAATTACTGGCCGATCCGCGCTACACATTTTCACAGTTGAAGGTTAACTATTAGTTACAAAGTGTGGCTAAAATGCCATCTTTCATCACCATGCCGACCATTGGCATGACTCAAGGACGCGCCATCGGGACGCAGTTTGTTCACTTCTGACGTGTGACGATTTTCGTGAAACTTATCATTGCCTCTATTTATGTCATCTCCGTCGCGTATGTTCACTTGCGCGGGAAGGTGCGTCACAAATTAGGCCGACAACTCAGCGACCACTCGACGTTTCTGGCGCCGATCAATTGCTTCCTTTACCTGTTCTCCAAAACGCCCAACAAGCCTTATCTCAATCTGGCAGACTTTCCCGACTTGAGCCCTTTGCAAGCCCATTGGGAAGAGATTCGTGCCGAAGGCCAGAATCTGCTCGAGGCCGGGGAGATCAAGCGTTCCAATCAGTACGACGACGTTGGTTTCAACTCGTTTTTCAAAAGTGGCTGGAAGCGTTTTTATCTCAAGTGGTACGGCGACAGTCACCCATCCGCCGCAAAGCTCTGCCCGCGCACGACTGAACTGGTGCAAAGCATCGGCTCGATCAAGGCAGCGATGTTCGCCGAATTGCCTCCGGGTTCGAAACTGGTCCGTCACCGCGATCCATATGCCGGTTCCTACCGTTATCACTTGGGGTTGGAAACGCCGAACGATGCCGGTTGCTACATCAACGTCGACGGTGAGAACTACCATTGGCGCGACGGCGAAGCGGTAATGTTCGATGAGACTTTCATTCATTACGCCGAAAACACCACCGCGCAAAACCGCATCATCCTGTTCTGTGACATCGAGCGGCCGATGAAGTATCGCTGGGCGGCGGCGTTCAATCGTTGGTTCAGCCGCACGGTGATGGCGGCGGCGGGCGCGCCGAACGATGCGGGCGACAAGGTCGGTGGCATCAACCGATTGTTCGCCAGAATCTACAAGATTCGCCTGCGTGGAAAAGCGCTCAAGAAGCGTAACCGCACTCGCTACTACCTGGAGAAGTGGGCGGTTTTTGGTGGGTTGCTGGCGATTTTTGTTTTGATCTGAATTTTGCGTTGTGGCGCATGACGCCATCGCGGGCAAGCCCGCTCCCACAGGTTTGGCGGCGTTCGCAGAATTTGTATTCGACGCCGATACTGTGGGAGCGGGCTTGCCCGCGAAGAGGCCGGTATTTTCACCGCATAATTTATGAATGCTGCTGGGACCGGTCAGCCACGAGAATGCTTCGTGGCTTTTTTGTCTGTAGTCGTTTTGGCTTTTGCTGTCGTTTTACCGCCGCCCTTGCCACCAAGGCTGCGTTTGAGCAGCTCGGTCAGATCGATAACATCGGCGGTTTTACGCACCTCTTCCCCTGTCGCCGTTTCGACATCTTCGATCTTGCCTTCATTCGCTTTCTTCTCGACCAGCGCCATGATCTTGTCTTCGAAACTGTCGCGGTACTCCTCGGGCGTCCAGTCGGCACTCATGTCCTCCACCAGCCGTTTGGCCATCTCCAGCTCGCCTTTGGCCAGATCCGGCTTGGTCACTTCACTGCCCAGTTCCAGTTGATCGAGGCTGCGCACTTCGGCGGGCCAACGCAGCATCACCAGCACCATGGCTGACTCCAGCGGCATAAGGGCCGCCAAGTGCTGGCGCGAATGCAACACAACGCGAGCCAGGGCGACCTTGTCGGTTTTGCTGAGGGTTTCGCGCAACAGCGCATAGACCTTGCCGCCGCGCTTGTCCGGCGCCAGGTAGTAGGGCGTGTCGATGTTTTGCAGAGGGATCTGCTTGCTGGCGACAAAGGCAAAAATATCGATGGTTTGGGTCGACACTGGATGGGCCGAACGAATCTCCTCTTCACTGAGCACCACGTAACGTCCCTTTTCGTACTCGATCCCTTTGACGATGTGCTCTTGAGTGACTTCCTTGCCGGTGACCTTGTTGATGCGCTTGTAGCCGACCGGGTCCATGGTGCGGCTGTCGAGCCAATTGAAATCGATCCCGCGCGAAGACGTTGCCGAAACCAGCGCCACGGGGATGTGCACCAGACCGAAGCTGATTGCGCCTTTCCAGATTGCCCGTGCCATCGTCGTGATCTCGTCGATTGATGTTCTGGTGACCTGTGGCCAAGGGCAAAAGTTTCAGTCGGCAGCGGCCCGGTCCTGCGGGCGGATCAGCGGTGCGGTCAACTCGTGTTACATCTTGTGGAGCAGGTTTTGGTTAACAAATTCGAACCCTGGGCGTAGCGTGGCTCTATTCATCCGTGAAGCATGGCACGCTCATTTAGAGAGGTCCTCATGAACCGATGTGTGCTCGGCGTCATCGCACTGGCATTGAGTGGCGTGCTGAGCCCTTTGGCTCTGGCAGATGCCGCATCGCCGTCCTCGCCCATGCTGATGGCGCAGAACCTGCCAGGCAGCACCAATAACAATCCCTACAATAGCCCGATCCGTCGGGCCAATCCCAACAGCATGCAAGGCACCCAGCCAAGCATCCCGGTGATACGCGGTCCAAACACGGTGCCTGTGCCACGACCGCCAACGCTGGATAACGGTGGGATCGGCAACCGCTACCCACAAGATCGATCGGCTCCCAGCAGCCAACCGAAATTCATTCCCAATCCACCGCCCCGGGACTCGGGCCGCAACTACCGTTGAACGGCAGAACAGAAGTCTTGCCAGCCATTTTGACGACAAAAGGAATCGTGCATGTTGCGTAAAGCCTTCTTGGCTACTTTCTGTGCCAGCGCATTATTGACAGTCACGGCGCCCGTCTTCGCGGCGCCAACACAGGATTTTAAAAGCGAGCAGGGCACCGTTGAGCTCACGCCAATTGTTAAAGGCCTGGAGCACCCCTGGGCGCTGGCGTTTCTGCCCGACCGCCAAGGGATGCTGGTGACCGAGCGGCCCGGCAACCTGCGGCTGGTCAGCGCCGACGGCAAACTCTCGGGCCCGCTCCGTGGCGTGCCTCAGGTCTGGGCGAAGGGGCAGGGCGGATTGCTCGATGTGGTGTTGTCGCCCGATTTCAAGCAAGACCGCATGGTCTATCTGTCTTACGCCGAAGGGGGCGGTGAAGGTGGCAAGGCCGGCACGGCGGTCGGTCGCGGACGGTTGTCGGAAGACCTGACGGCCATCAAGGATTTCAACGTGATCTTCCGCCAGAAGCCCAAGCTCTCGGTCGGCAATCACTTCGGCTCGCGATTGGTGTTCGACCGCGACGGCTATCTATTCATCACCTTGGGCGAGAATAACGACCGGCCCACGGCGCAAGACCTCGACAAACTGCAAGGCAAGATCGTGCGGCTCTACCCGGACGGCAAGGTGCCGAAGGACAATCCCTTTGTCGGGCAAAAAGGCGTCCGCCCGGAAATCTGGTCCTATGGCCAACGCAACCCGCAAGGTGCGGCACTCAACCCCTGGAGCGGCACACTCTGGGAAAACGAGCATGGCCCTCGGGGTGGCGACGAGATCAATCTCATCGAACGAGGCAAAAACTACGGTTGGCCCATCGCAACCCACGGCATCAATTATTCCGGCCTGCCAATCCCGGAAGCCAAGGGCGAAACCGCCGAAGGCACCGTGGGCCCGCACCACGTCTGGGAAAAATCCCCCGGCCTGAGCGGCATGGCCTTCTACGATGGCGATCGTTTCAAGGCCTGGCAGCACAACGTGTTTATCGGTGCGCTGGTGAGTCAGGAGCTGATCCGCCTGCAGCTCGAAGGCGACAAAGTCGTTCACGAAGAGCGGCTGCTCGGTGAACTTAACAAACGAATCCGCGATGTGCGGCAGGGGCCGGATGGTTATTTGTATGTACTGACCGATGAAGATGGCGGGGTGCTGTACAAGCTTGGCCTGAAGTAAAACGTATAACCTGTGGCGAGGGAGCTTGCTCCCGCCGGGGTGCGAAGCGCCCCCATGCAATCGACTGCTTCGCACTCGAACGGGAGCAAGCTCCCTCGCCACAGGTTTACTCACGCCGGTAGAGAATCACTGCTGCCCGCAGCTTGCCTCGCCCAAAACTGCACATTTTGTCGAATTCGCCATGGCTGACTGGCAAGTGCTGGCAGTCCATCGGCTGACGATGCTGGCTGTGATCCACATCCGGATCGTGCAGGTAGACGAACTCTTCGTCGCAATCGGTGACGATCACCCAGTGCGGTGCCTTGGAACGGGTCAGGCGATAGCTGCTGATCAATACCAGCGGCTGTCCGCCATCGTGCAGTAACCGTGGCAGATCCAGTGGTCCGCCGATCATTCGTTGCACATCGATGGCTTGCAACTGCGCCGTGAACTCCTCGTGTACCAGGCGCATTACGTCTTTTTTATGCGCATCGCGCACACCGTCGAGAAACAACGGCCCGGCCATGCTCAGTTGTAGCTGCACCCGAAAGCCACGCCGCCACGCTGCCAGCGCCAGACCTTGAGGGCTGCAGCCACCGTGGCCAGACGTCATGAACACCGTGGTCGCCTCGCGCCAGATTTGCAGCTCTTCGCCACGCTCCAGCGCTCGATTGTCTTGCAGCGCGCCCATGGCCATCAGCAGGCAGGCCGGGCCACAGGTGAACTCGGTGGTCTGAGGGTAGTAAGGCACCTTGATGTTGCGTGAATCGCGGTGCTGGAGGATACGTTTTTCCAATCGCAGCGCGTCGGCATGGTCCTGGTAATAGTCGTGAATCAGCGCGAAACGCCGGTAGCCGTTGCGCTCATACAGCGCAATCGCCGTCGGATTGTCGATACGCACTTCCAGCCTCAGGTAGGCGCAGTCATGCTCAACGGCGCAGGCCTCGACACGTTCGAGCAATTGCTTGCCCAGTCCACTGCCGCGAGCATCAAGGGCTATCGCAATCGAGTACAGGCGCGCCAATGAAGTGCCCCGGTGAAACAGCACCACCGCATAGCCCACTAATTGCTCGCCACGTTGGGCCACCAGCAGTTGCCCGTGAGCCCGACTAATCATCCATTGAAAACTGCGACTGTTGAGCCGATCCGTTGTGAAACATTGCTGTTCGAGTGCCAGCAGTGCCGGTATGTCTTCAACTACCGCCAAGCGAAAAACAAGATTCATATGACCGCCGTAAAAGTTACGTAACGAAACGGGACTTTCGAAAAAGTTCGTGCTTAATAGGAAAGGTCTTGTTCTTCAATGGATCAATCACTATGTCAGCGGTACAAGGTCATTGGCGCGAAGTATCTGAGCAAAAGTTGCCGACAGCAATAACTTCTGCAAATTATTTAAATGGCTCGATCAGAACTTCCAGCCAGTTGATGATCATCGTCGAACGCAAGGAAGACTGGGCCTCCTACTTCCCCAGTGAAGACATCGTCACTGCCCAGGAATACCTCGAACAGACCCGCGACAACGAGCAGGGCAAACGGGTTCAGGTGATCAACCTGTGCCGCAGCTACAAGTACCTCGGGCACGGCTATTACTGCTCGCTGCTGGCTGAGGCGCGGGGGCACAAGGTTATTCCGTCGGTGCGGACCATCAGCGAACTGACCCGTAAATCCCTGTATGGCCTGTCCCTGGATGATCTGGATAAAACCCTGGAAAAAGCCCTCAGCAATCATCTTTACAGCGATACCGAAGGGTTTACCCTGACACTGTACTTCGGCAAAACTTCTATCGAACCATTACAGGATCTGGCTCGACAGTTGTTCGAGGTTTTTCCTTGTCCTATATTGCTGGTTGAGTTTCGTCGAACTAACGGTTGGCACATCGAAGGTGTAAGGTTTGGCGCCTTGCATAAGTTGCGTGAAGATCAGGAAGATCAGTTCGCTCATGCACTCGACAGTTTCAGTCGCAAGATCTGGCGCATGCCGCGCTCCAGGCGATTGGCCCGTTATGACCTGGCCATTCTGCACGATCCGCTAGAAGCATTACCGCCCTCCAATCCCAAGGCTTTGGACAACTTTGTCAGGGTCGGCAAGACACTAGGCATCGACGTCGAGCTGATTGAACGCAAGGACTACGCCCGAATCGCCGAGTACGACGCGCTCCTGATTCGCGAGACAACGAGCGTCGACAACCACACCTACCGCTTCGCCAAAAAAGCCGAGAGTGAAGGTTTAGTGGTGATGGATGACCCGGCGTCGATCCTGCGCTGCACCAACAAGGTGTACCTGACTGATTTGCTCAAAAGCCATCAGCTGGGTATGCCCGCCACTGAAATCCTCTACAAGGAACGACCGGAAGATTTCGAGCGGGTAGGCGAGCGTCTGGGGTTTCCACTGGTGCTGAAGATACCCGACGGTTGTTTCTCAAAGGGCGTTATCAAGGTTGAAAGCCAGCAAGCCTTGCTTGAAGCCACCGCCGAACTGTTCGAACACTCGGTATTGCTGCTGGCCCAGGAATTCTTCTACACCGAATACGACTGGCGCATTGGTGTGCTCAACCGCAAACCGATCTTTGCCTGCCAGTACTTTATGTCCAAGGGCCATTGGCAGATCTACAACCACAAAGCCAAAGGCCAGGACATCAACGGCGAATGCCGCACCCTGGCAGTTCACGAAGCGCCGCGCGCGGTGGTTGAACTGGCGGTGAAAACCGCGAATCTCATTGGCGACGGCCTCTACGGCGTCGACCTCAAACAGTCCGGCGACAAAGTGGTAGTGATCGAAGTCAACGACAACCCGAACATGGACGCCGGCATCGAAGACGCCTACTTGCAGGACGATTTGTATTCCTTGGTGCTGGAAGAGTTTGTCCGTCGGCTGGAGCTCAAGCGCCGCGGCCAGGCCTGGTGAGCGGCCGATGATCAAGAGTTTTGAGCTGAGCCACGGCGCCCTGCAAGCGATTGAGCGGCTAGACGCCGACGTGATGCTATTCAGTAACCCCGATGCGGCCGAACGGGATCTGTTGCACAGCCATTTCAAACTCGATGAACACGCTCTGGCCTCGGCCCTGGACCCCGACGAGGTGTCGCGCATCGAGTTCCACCCCGACAACCTGTTCCTGATCTGGAAGCGCCCGGAAAACTACTCCGGTGGCGGCAGCCTGGCCTTCGAGGTGTCCTCCTGCGGCTTGCTGTTTTCCCCGGGGCGCCTGTTGGTGATCGCCACCGACGACTCACCGCTTAGCGGCCTCGGCACGCGGCAGTCATTGAATACGCCACTGGATGTGTTGCTCGACCTGCTGTTCAACAACATTCACCACTATCTGGGGCACCTCAAGGTGATCAAGATGGTTGCCCGGGAGTTGCAACAAAAATTCAATGCCTCGATGCAGAACCAGCATCTGATCCAGATGTTCAACCTCAGCGAAAGCCTGATCTATTACATCAACGCCATTCACAGCAACGGCGCGGTCCTGACCCGGTTGCGTAATCATGCGGCGAAGGAACACTTCAGCGCTGAGGCCATTGGTTTGATCGACGACCTGATCATCGAGAACAACCAGTGCTACAAACAGGCGGAAATCTACTCCACGGTGTTTTCCGGGCTGATCGATGCGCGGGGCAATCTGATGAACAACAGCATGAACAACCTGCTGCGCAAACTGACGTTGATCAACGTGGTGTTTCTGCCGTTGAACCTGATTGCGAGCATTGGCGGAATGTCCGAGTTCAGCATGATGACCGCCGGCACGCCGTGGTGGGTTTCCTATCCGTTATTTCTGACGGCGATGATGCTCGGGGCGGGGGGGATGGTGATTGGCCTCAAGCGCCTGGCGAGGTGATTCCGGTGGCTGTCAGATCGCCTTCGCGAGCAAGCCCGCTCGCGATAGTCATCTCAAAATCAGACCAATTCTGGATCATGCTTGTTGAGTGGCATCGATGGAGTTCTTGCGGCGTTGAAGCCCCCGCACCACCAGATACAACAACGGCCCGACAGCGACAGATTTCATGGTTTCCTTCCTTGGGACAATGAGCAGAATCGCCAGCCTACAGCGGCCCTTGAAAATTGGCCATTGACTTGCCATCAGCGTCCGGCTAATTTCCAGCCATGACTTCCACCGTATTGCGCTGCCAGCCAAGCATTATTACCGCCATTCCTTATTTGGCGGGCTAGCTCACGACTGCAGCACCCAACCCGCCCTAGAGGCGGGTTTTTACTTTCTGTCTCTGGGCTCCGATCAAAGTCAGGAGACGACCATGAGCAGCACCCCCGCCCAGCAGAGCTTGCTTGAGCACTACGTGAAAAAAATCCTCGCCGCGCCGGTTTACGAACTCGCCGTACGCACGCCGTTGCAAGCCGCACCGGCCTTGTCCGAGGCATTGGGCAATCAGATCCTGCTCAAGCGCGAAGACTTGCAACCGACCTTTTCCTTCAAGATCCGCGGTGCCTACAACAAACTGGTGAACCTGAGCGACGAACAGAAAGCTCGTGGTGTGATCACGGCCTCGGCGGGCAACCATGCCCAAGGCGTAGCGTTGGCGGCCCGCGAGCTGGGGATCGCCGCAACCATCGTCATGCCCTGCACGACGCCGGAATTGAAGGTGCACGGGGTTCGCAGCCGAGGAGCGGATGCGGTGCTGCACGGCGAGAGTTTTCCATTTGCCCTGGAGTACGCGCTGAGCCTGGCACAGCAAACCGGCCGCACCTTTGTCTCGCCCTTCGACGACCCGGACGTGATCGCGGGGCAGGGCACCGTCGCCATGGAAATCCTTCGCCAACACCAAGGGCCGCTGGACGCGATCTTCGTTCCGGTGGGCGGTGGTGGCTTGATCGCCGGCATTGCCGCGTACGTCAAATACCTGCGCCCTGAAGTCCGCATCATCGGCGTCGAGTCGGAACATTCCGCCTGCTTGCAGGCTGCATTACAGGCCGGCGAACGGGTCGTGCTGCCAACCGTCGGCACTTTCGCCGATGGCGTGGCCGTCGCTGAAATCGGGGCTCATGGTTTCGAGGTCTGTCGGTTTTGCGTGGATGAGGTGGTGACCGTCAGCAACGACGAACTCTGCGCGGCCATCAAGAATATCTACGACGATACCCGCTCGATCACTGAACCTTCTGGCGCCCTGGCCGTGGCAGGAATCAAGCAGTACGTGGGACGAACCGGCGCACGGGGGCAAACCCTGGTGGCCATCGATTCCGGCGCGAATATCAATTTCGACAGTTTGGGGCATGTGGCCGAGCGCGCCGCGCTGAGCGGCGTGTCGGCGTGAGGGACAGACCGGTTATTCGTGAACGGCTTTCTCGACATGGCTCGACGCCGACCAGATCCGGTAGCGCACTTCGACGTCCTTGGGCACGTAGAGCACGATCGGCAACTTGCTGTTGTAACGCAGCCTGAAACCGTCACCGACCACCGGCACGAAGTCCTTTTTGCTCTTGCCATCCGGGCAGGCCATCAGCGTGCTCATCGGACCGGTGACTTTTTCCAGACGGTAATACGGGTAACCCCAACCCTCAAGGTTCTTTTCCTCGAGCATGCCGCCCAGGCGCTGACGGTTGCAGTCCACGGTCAGGGTCTTGCCGGCAAGAATCTCGACCTGATAACCGTCTTCCTGTTGTTGCGGCGCGAGGTGAATGACCTGGCGGGTAAAACCGCTCTCGGGCTTGGGATACGGTGCGACGTCTTCGAGGGTTGCGGCGTGGGCTACAGACGACAAAACGGCGACTATCAGCCCGACGGTCGTGTTAAGCGGCAAAGCTCCCATGATGCCTCCTTGCGTGTGTGTGGGGTCAGCGGATACTGAATGGATGGGCCGCATTTTCACTGCCGTCCTCACCCAATGCAAACTCGTCATCGGGGTGTTTGCAAAATGCAGGTCTTGAAACAGTCCTTTCTTGCAATTTGCACGAGTCACTTTATCGCATCCCGCAGCAAACCCTTGATTTGCCGACGAGGCGCAGAGCGAAATCTCGGGCATGTTTTATGCTGAAGCTGTCTTGAGCTGACCGCGATCCCTGATGAGTCAGCACTGAAACAAAAAAACGGTCGGACGTTGGAACGATGAAACCCGCCAGGAAGAAAAGAACGGGTGATCTGAGCTCCGACCGACATTGATTCTTGATTGGCAATCTCACAATACCGAGAGGGTGGCCATGTTTCTTTCTGCCTTGGAACTACGCAATATCGTTGAAAGCAGTTTTCTTCCGAGACGCTGCCAATGCACGCTGTCGCCGGACCTGTCGATGACCGTCAAGGTGTATTCGGACAACGAGACTGACCATCTCGACCTGTGCGTCACCGGCATAGACGCCCATCGCCTCAACGGGTGTCGGGAGATCAATAATCTGATCGCCGAGTTACGCACCGACCTTGAGCACAACAGCCATGGCCAGTTGTTCAACGCTAAGTCGAAAGCCCATTAACCGGCCGTTTCACCCAGTTCGACCGACACGCGCCGGGTCTGGATAAACCCCAGTCCCAGCGCCAGTTCCACCAGGATCGCCAGCAAAATACCCGGCCCGGCATGGCCATTGAGCCATTCGCCGAAGCCCAGCGCTGCCAAACCGAAACATCCCACCATAAAGCCGCTGCACATCGCGCTTCGCGCCGCCGAGGGTGGCGCCTGCCGCACGAGATAAAACATCACCCCCAATGCGCCGAACAGCACCGCACTGCGCCTGGCGATAAAGCCCGCCGCCGACGAGTACTCGATACTCCAGATCGCCAACAACCCTTGCGGCATCAAACCCCAGACCAGTGCCAGCAGAAAACAAAGCGCGGCGGTGAACGTCGACAGCGTGCGAAACGAGAACTGCATGGCGAATCCTTTCGGCAGTGAGGGAGACGCCAAAGCATAGCGTCAGAACCCTCACAGGCCTACTGCCAAACACCGAATCAGAAGCTTCTGTCAGTTCTGATAACTGCACGCGTCAGAAAATTTTCTGTAGGTGATTTCCGCAGGCTTACCCGACTTGTCGATGTACTTCATGTTGGCCGTCACTACTTGGCATTCCAGCGTCTGCGGCTCAGTCAGGGAAATGACCTTGGCCACCTGCAGCTGCATGCCGTAGTGATAAGGCACGGCCTGGGAGGACGACGTCTCGTTGGCCTGAGCGAAACCGGCGAACGCGGTGCAGGCGAGGGCGGTGGTCATCAGTAGTGTTCGCATGTTCATGATGGGTCTCCAGTGCAGAGGGAAGTCAGTTCGACTGAAGAACGTCGAACCTGCCGCACTGGGCGTCAGAGGGAGCTGAGGGCGTGCGGTCCAGTAAAGCTTTGGACCGTGGGGTTAAGCGATGGTTAACCGGGTTGTATGCCGCCTGTCGTGAGGCGGTTTCTGACAGAGGTTTCATGTAGGTAAAAAAACTGAGGGAGCTTCGGCTCGTTCCTACACGCTTGGGCGCCTTGTCGTCTTTCGCTGGCTGGAGATCAGCGTTTACTGTTTGGCTTCGCTGCAAAATCAGCGAACAGGTTTGGTCACCTGATACCTTCACACATATGTGTGCCATCATTCGCTCTGCGGACTTCTATGTCCTCGTAGTGCGTTGCAATGGCGGCTGTGTGCTGGACGCCTTCGGGCGAGCCGAGTTGATGGTATCGGTTGACCAAGCCTGTACACAGTCCGCCTCCCATCGTTTGGTCACGATGCTGGCGGTTATTCACTAATCATCGAGTAATCACTATGCCAACGATAAATCCATTCCCCGAACGCTACCGTTCAATCAAAAGCAGCGTTACCGACTCAAATCCCTTGGTGATCGACACAGAAGCCAATCCCCAAGACATCCTCGAATCCGCCCTCCAGCGCATCCGAGCCTCCAGCCAGTTACTTGAAACACTTCACTGCCTATGCTTCAAGCACGGTGATGTTCAGGACATTCCGCACATTACCCATGCACTTTATCTGCTGACTCAGGATGGTTGCGATCTGTTGACGGTTGCTCAGCAGCGGATGATGGGCTGGAAAGCGCCGGTCTGACGCCACAGCATTACAAACAAGCCAGTCTCTTATGAAGGCTGGCTTGTTTGCGGGACGCACTGAAAACTAAGCCGTCCTCAGTTCACTGCCACTCGCTTGAGGAATCATTGCGAGCTGAACCTCGACAGTGTTTTCTTTTTTCGCCATCCAGCGATCGACATTGATTTTATGTTCTGGCGACTGGCTGGCAGAACCGTAAATGTCTTCGGGCGTCAGTTTAAGGAAGCTCAAGGCGTGCAGCCGTTGCCGGGCGGTATTCAACCGACCTATTTCCGCTCTCAGTAAACTCGCTTCTCGCTGGCTTGCCTGACGATCGTATTGGAAGGCGTTGTTCAGTTCGGCTTCCTTTGTCTTCAAACGGTCCTGCATTTCTTGCAGTTGGTAGTAGACCTGATCGTACTCAGTCTTGGTCACCACCGTGGTTCCGCTTTCCTGGGTTTGCTGCCAGCGGCGCAATGTTGCCCAGGCGTACGGAATGTAGGAGGGCACCATGAAGTGATCGCCCATCTGGAACAGTTGCCGCACAAAAGCGTCACGGTCGGGCAAGTCTCCGAATTTCTTCAATGCCTTGGTGCAGGCGGCCTCTTCGATGGAGTCGCAACCTGGATCCCAGAGAACGGCGGATTGCTCACGTCCTTTAAAGTGGACGGGCATGAAGTGGTGCAAATTACCGTGGTGCTCGTATGGCGCGCCGCCGGTTCGCGACAGGCCTACAGCGAAAATCAGAGCGCCTAACGGGGCGGTGACAAAACTGATGATTACACCGGGCACCCAGATACGTTTACGAGTGTTCATCCATGGCGCGGGAACACTTGGGATCGGGTCGTTGTTGTTGACCATTCGGTGATGGGCCAGTTCTGCGGCGCCGTTGACGAAGTCTGCGTCGCCGGCTCTTGGGGAGCCGTAGGTGTAGAGGAGGACGTCGTATTCGTTGGGATCACGTCGTAATGCCTCTGCAAGTAAGGTAGCGATCGCCCCACCAAGGCTATGCCCACAGACAATGATCTTTTGGCCCGCGTAAAACTGATCGAGGTAGACTTTGATGAATTCGCTCATTGCTTTAAATGCGTTGTAAAAGCCTTGGTGTGCTTTACCTACACCTTCCACAAATGGAACTTGCTCTGCATCAGTATCCCGAATGAAGTCCGCGCCTTCCAAGGTTCCTCGGACGGCGATCAGAATAATTTCGTCGTGGTGAGTTATGAACGCTTGGGTATCGCTGCCACCTTTGATCTTGCCATCATCGAAGAAGTGCCATTTGGCGGGGTGCTCTTGCTTTACACCCGAATCAGGCTTGTTTTGTTTGTACAGTGTGGGGTCGAATGGCAGGATCTCGAAACGCTTCGAATAAGGTACATCTTCATAAAGTGGATAATAAGCAGTTGTTTGGTCTTTGTTGACTTTCCAGGTTTCTATGAAGCTGGCAAGGCTATTGCCAAACATATACCCAACGCTCGGGTCTAATGGGAATGATACCTTGTCGATAGGGTTTTCGACTGGTTCTTGGCCGAAGTTGCTGTAACTCAAGCTGGCAAGCAAAGATAGTTGATACAAATTCAAGGCACTGAAGTTATTGTCTTTCGATAGCATGGGGCGGAAAGCCCGTAGCGGACGAACTTCAAGGGCCGTGTGTTTATCTGGAAGAAGAACAACCCCCCGTAATTCTGGTTTTTCCGGACCAAATCCGAGGTCGCCCATTACTTTTAGGAGGTTGTAGTTTGGCGGGTGCGCGCTTTTTGAAAAGGGAGGAAGATGAGCGAATTTCTCAACCAGATCTCTCACTTCGACGTGAAAGAACTGGTCTGCTTTTGCTTTTGCAGGATTGTTGTTGACGCGCAAACCATCTTCTCTAACGAAACGGGTTTTTTCGGCTCGTACCTGGAGTTCGGTAATTCTTAGCGGATAGTTTGCTCTTGTCATCAGCAGCTTATAATTTTTATCGTCTCCTTTATAAGCGCTATCAATCGTGAGGGCTACTGGTCCTTCATAATGGTTTTCAACTTTTGCAAAACCTTCAGCATCTAAAACTCCCTCGTGGATTTGCTCTGTGCTATCCACAAGTTTATAGGCGAGACCGGCATAGGGTTTACCATCTCCAGACTCATCAACTAGTTGAAAACTAACCCATGTGCCTCTGAGTGGGCAGGCGGGTTTAGTTTCGTTCAGTAGAGGTTGCGTTGGTTTTTTAACCGGCATAAATGAATTTCCTTATTCAGTGCAAGCCGGGTAGATGGTGCAGTCACGTCCATCCGGCATTTTGAAAGGTTTGAAATCAGTTTTATTGTCACCACAGAAAGCGTAGGGATCCTCGATGCTGTCACCCATACAGCGTTTCCAGCCAGTTGGAAATTTTATCCAAGTGTCGCCTATAGCTGGTTTTTCCTCGTTTATCATGGTGAAGACTACTTTTACTGTCTTTCCTGCAAGCTGATCACGTTGCAGAGCTCCACCGATAACTGAACTGGTTGTCTGGCCTTCATTAGGCGCCGTTTCGCATTTAAGTATCTTTGTGATGTAATTCTTTTTTCCGATAGTACGAAATAACCATTGGCACTGGTTCTGAAATACTATCGGTGACGTGAGCGATTGGATGTTTGCGATTCCATCTTGGAATGAAAGATCTACATAGTCTCTCCCGATATCCAGTCGCTTTGCGCCGTATTTGCCTTGGACCTCGAAACTAAAGCTATCCAATACTAAAGGGCATCCTCCAGCCTTGCTGGTTAGGGGGACCTCAAAGTTGGCAGTTTGCGCACCCTTGATAAGCTCTTGCTCGAAGAATTTTAAGCCTGGATAGTTTCTTCCCTCGCGGGGTGGAACAGTGCATGTTTCTCCAGTACGGGGAACATACGAGGCTTCACCTCTCAAACGGAATTCAGGTGGGAGTTCAGTTAGTAGCGTGAAACTGTCAGATTGAGCAGTCGAGCAACCTGTAATCCCAAACGCTCCAAAACTGAGGATTGCAACGCGGGCAATGCAGTGGAAAAAGTCGCGAGCATCCATAATAAAGTCCTTATTCAGTGCAGTTGGGATAGACGGTGCAATCACGCCCATCCGGCATTTTGAAGGGTTTGAAATCTGTTTTATTGCCATCGCAAAATGCATAGGGATCCTCAAGACTGTCACCCATGCAGCGTTTCCAGCCAGAGGGGGATTTCACCCAGTTGTCGCCAACGGCTGGTCTTTCCTCGCGTGAGATATCGAAAACCACTTTTATTGTCTTTCCCGCGAACTGAGCACGTTGCATGGGACTTTTAATATCTGAGTCACTTGCCTGATCTGGCGTTTCCACAGATTTACATTTCAGAATTTTTACAATGTAACGGTCAGGTCCAGCGGTACGGAAGAACCATTGGCACTGCTTCTGTAATACCAAGACTGAAGGAGGAACGGGACTGTCTGCATTTCCATCCCGGAACGAGATCCCTGTGTGGGCCCTACCTACATTCCGGAAGTCAGCACCATATTTGGCGTCAACTTCATATGCGAAGGTGTCAAGTACCAAAGGACAGCCACCTTCCTTGCTCGTCAGCGGAACTTCGAAACGCGCCGATTGTGCATCGTTACTCAGCTTCTGCTCAAAAAACTTCAAGCCCGGATAGTTCCTGCCTTTGCGAGGAGGGACCGTACAAATCTCTCCCGTCCTAGGCACATAAGACGCTTCCCCTTTAATGCTGAACCCCGGCGGCAATTCGGTCACCAGCGTAAAGCTGTCTGCAGACCTAACCGAACAACCAGAAGCCGCCATCGCACCAGCAACAGCGAATAACCAAAGCAAACGTCCCGAAAAGGTTGCGCCAGACGCCTCAATCTCACCCACGCTCTGACTCACCTAACTGCGCATCAAACACCCGCTGACACCGCGCAAAATGTTGCTCTGGCGTCTCACCCGGCAGCGGCTGCCAAGCCACATCGTCTGCGCATTGAGGATCAAGTCTGAGGCTGAGCATGAACTCGCGTTGTTCCGGCGTGTTCCATTGCCAGGCCTCAAGCAGGTCCATCTGTTCTTCCAGCCATTCGCGCACGTTGCGGGTTTCGGAGAGTTTGGCGGCGGCTTCGACGTGGTACACCAGCAACCAGCGTTTCAGGTTTTCGCGCAAGATGCTGCGCGTACGCTCCGGCGAGTTTGGAATTCGCAACCACGGCGCGGGGTTTGGCACCGGGTACAGGCCGGGTCTGGCGTTATCCGCGCTTTTCCACTGCTCTTCATCCCAATACAGCACGCTGCTGATCGGGCCTAGCAGCAAGGGGCGTTCGGCTTCGCTCAGGTTGGCGAGGCAGCGAGCAATCACGCGGTTGTCCTGAAAACGGAACAACGAACGCTCACCATCTTCCTCAATCACCATTCGGGCCTGCCAGTGTTGGGTCAGGCCGTCGAGGTCGGCCTTGTCCATGCTGCCGATCCAGCCCCAGTTGCGTTGTGGGTCGTCGAGCAGTTTGCGGAAGGCATCGGCGCCGGGGTTGTGCAGTTCGGTCAGCCAAGGGCTGATGGCGGCGAACTCGGCGTATTGGGTGCGTCGATAGAGTTGCACCGAGCGCTGCATCAGGCCTGCGCTGTAGAGCGAGGTGACGGGGTTCGGTTCGGCGAGGCTGTCGAGGGCCAGGATCAGGACGCGATTGAGCCGGGCTTGTTCGCCGAGCCAGTTGTTCAGTGCGTCGCTCATGCTGTTGCCCCCAAATCACATTTGCCTTCACGGCAGGCTTCGCAAATCGGGCAGCGGATGTCACCAGCAGCACGAGCAGCTTTGGCCATGGCCATTTGTACGGCGGCCGGGACGAGCAGGGCGCCGGCCTTGTCTTTGGCGGCAGCCCATGGGATGACGGGGTCGAGAATCTGAATCCCCGTACCAGCGCCGGGAGCGCCACCGGAATTGACCTTCACCTCAGCCCCACTGATCGTCACACCCCCCGCATCAATCTTCACAAAGCTCCCGCCAGCCTTGGCCGTCAGCTCCATGCCACCCTCAACCACCACCTTTTCCCCGGCGTGGTAATGAATCTCCTGACCCGCCTCGACAAACTGCGCCGTGCCGATCTTCACGTGCTGGGTCACGCCCACGGTGAGGTGATCATCCGCCCGTGCTTCGGTCTTGCGGTCCAGATGGGTAATCCGGTGCTCTTCTACCTTGAACTCGCTGAACACATTGGCCTCGACCGTGTCATGCCGTTCATTGCCGACGCGAATTTTCTGGTCGTGCTCGATGTTTTCATCCCAGTCGCGCTGGGCGTGCAGGTAGATCTGTTCCGCGCCTTTTTTGTCTTCGATGCGAAACTCGTTGTAGCCCTTGCCGCCCGGGGAGCTGAGGGTCTTGAAGGTGCTGCGGGTTTTATTCGCCGGCAGGTCGTAGGGGACGACGTTTTCCTTGTGGTACAGGCAGCCGGTGATCAGCGGTTGGTCGGGGTCGCCTTCAAGGAAAGTGACGAGCACTTCCATGCCGACTCGCGGGATGGCGATGCCGCCGTAGGCGTTGCCGGCCCAGCCGGTGGCGACGCGCAGCCAGCAGCTGCTGGTGTCGTTGCCCTGGCCGTCGCGGTCCCAATGGAATTGCACTTTGACGCGGCCGTATTCGTCGCAGTGGATTTCTTCGCCGGGCGGGCCGGTGACGATGGCGGTCTGGCTGCCCAGCACTTTGGGTTTTGGGTGTTCCAGGGCAGGGCGGAAGTGCGCGTCCCACGGCGTGGCGAGGAAGCGGTTGCGGTAGCCCTGGTGGAAGTCATCTTTGTTATGGGTGACGTCGCTGGTGATGTTCTCGCCGAGCACTTGCGGCTGCTTGCCTTCGTGGACGATTTCCAGCAGCAGCCAGAGGTCGTTCCACTCGGCGCGCGGGTGTTCGCTGAGGGCCATGAAGTGGCCAGTGACCAGGGTCGGTTCGTCGCCTTTGCCTTCGGCGAGTTGGTAGTCGCTGCGATGGCGTTCCAGCGCGCGGGTTGCCAGTTGCTTACCGCGCGCGCGGTCGATGAAGCGACCGGGGTAGTCGTAGTCTTCGAGGTCCGGGGCGAATTCGCTTTTAGCCGCGCCTTCGGGCAGCAATCGTGGTTTTTCGAAGTCGTAGTCGCGGCGGCTGACGCGGGTGGTGCGGGTTTCCAGGCGCAGGTTGAAGCGCTTGATCACCGGTTTTTTGGCGGCCATGCCGGAGTCTTGCTGGTAGCTCACCGGCGCGAGTTTGCGGAATACCGTCTGGTCATCACCGAACACCAGTTTGTGGCCGCTGCTCGAGTGCTGGAAATGGAAGTGAATGCCTTCCTCTTCACACAGGCGCTGGATGAAGTGCAGGTCGGATTCATCGTACTGCACGCAGTACACGCGCTCGGGGTAGATCGCGCCGAGCTGGAAGCTGTAGGCGTCGGCCAGAATGCCCCGGGCTTCGAGCACCTGGGCGATGATCTTCGGCACAGTTAAATGCTGGAAAATCTGCTGGTCATGGTTGTGCCGCAGGTAGGCCAGTTGCGGCGCCAGGCTGATGCTGTAACGGGTCAGGCTCTTGCCGGAATCGCCTTGCTCGATGCGGTAGACCAGGCCATGGATTTTGCCCTGGCCGGTGGCGCCGAAGGTCAGGCAACCGGGCTTGTGCAGCAGCTCTTCGAGTTTCAGGTCGGGGCGGGCGCTGACCAGTTCGATGTCGAAACAGAACGGCTGGTTGAGGGCTTCGCGACCGACGAAGCTGAGGACCTGCAGGTCGACGGAAACGCCTTCGAGCGTGAGGGAAATATGGGTTGCGTTTGCGTCCAGCATGCCTTGAGTTCCGTCCTTTGAAAAAGCAGGGGCGGATGGTGCAGCATTAAAGTGCCATGTTCAAGGTTGAAATGCCGTAGCTGGGGAGGGTAAAAAGTATAGGGAAAACCCTTAGGTACAGGTTTTTGGTCAATGAATCCTGGCCTTTGACTGTTAGAACGCCTTCGCGGGCAAGCCTCGCTCCTACAGGTATTTCAGTCGCGATCGATGGATCTGCGCAGATCCCGTAGGAGCGAGGCTTGCCCGCGAAGAGGCCATCACAGCTGATGTCGATACGGCAAATCCGGCCCGGTCTTGCTGCACGTCAACGCGGCGGCACTCACCGCAAACCTGAGCATCGCGTCAATTTGCTCACGGCTCAGCTGTTGCAAACCTTCAACCGAATCCAGCTGCTGCTCGGTCAGCCAGGTAATCAACGCTGCCTGAAACGTATCGCCCGCCCCCACGGTGTCGGCAATCTTCACCGAGCAGGCCGGCACCGACCACGAACCGTGGGCACGGCTGAACACCGTTGCACCTTCGCCGCCTCGGGTCAGGAACACCAACCGACAGCGATGCTCCAGCCAGCCTTCGATGACGCGTTGAGGATCCTGCTCGGGATACAACAGGCTCAAATCTTCATCGCTGACCTTGATCAGGTCGGCCAGCTCCACCAGCGTGGCAATTCGCGAACGCCACAACTCGATGTTTGGCTCGGGATTGAGGCGCACGTTCGGATCGAGGCTGATCAGGCGTTTGCCGCTTTCCCGTTGCACCAGCGCCAGCAGGGTATCGGCAATCGGTTGCACCACCAGCGAGAACGAGCCGACGTGCAAGCCGCGCACTTCAGGCCCCAGCTCTGGCAGATGCGCCAGGCTCAACTGTCGATCAGCGCAGCCTTCGCCACGAAAGCTGTAATGGGGCGAGCCATTGGCCCCGACCGCGACCATCGCCAAGGTGGTCGGCGCGGCGAAGTCCACGAGGTAGTCCGGGCGCACACCTTCGTCCTGCAGCACTTGCTGCAAACGTCGGCCGAGGTAATCGGTCGACAGCCCGCCAAACAGCGCGGCGTCCACGCCCAGGCGGCGCAAACCCACCGCCACGTTGAACGGCGAGCCGCCGGCAATTGCCTTGAAATTCACTTTGGATGCCAGACCGCTGGCATCGTCTTCGCTGAAGAAATCGAACAGCGCTTCGCCACATACCAAATACATAATTGCTCGCTCTTTAAAGGGTTGCGACATGCTGTTGATAGCGTTCGTAGGCCTGCTGGCAGGCCACCACATTTACTGCAATCGGTAAGGTTTCACTGGCCAGGTCGAGCTTCACACAGCGATCACACAAATCCGCCAGGCTGTCTTCGTGACCGTTTGCCCAAGACTTGCACCACGCTGCCTGAATCGCTGCGCCGAGGGCGGCGGCCTCGTTGTGTTCGGTGCAAATCACAGGCGTATTCATGATGTCGGCGACGATCTGTCGCCACACCGGGCTCTTCGAACCGCCGCCGATCAGGCAGATGCTGCGGCTTTGTAAACCATTGTGGCGCAGCAGGTCCAGCCCGTAACGCAACCCGAAGGTGGTGCCTTCCACCACGGCGCGGCACAGGTTGGCCCGGGTCAGGTTGGTCATGGTCAGCCCCAGCAGGCTGCCACTGGCATGGGGCAGGGCGGGGACGCGTTCGCCATTGAGGAACGGCAGCATGCACACGCCGTCGGCACCAATAGGCGCTTGCTCGACCAAGGCGTTGAACGCCTCGATATCCAATTCGAACAACTCGCGAATCGCGCCGGTCGCGTTGGTCAGGTTCATCGTGCAGATCAGCGGCAGCCAGCCGCCGCTGGAGGAGCAGAACGTCGCGACCGAGGCATCCGGGCTGACGTTCGCTTGCTCGGCATAGGCGTAGACCGTTCCCGAGGAGCCGAGGCTCATAGTGATCGCGCCGGGCTTTATATTACCGGTGCCGATCGCGCCCATCATGTTGTCGCCGCCACCGCTGGAGACCAGTGCCTTGGGGTTGATGCCCAGATGCTCGGCGATGCTCGGCAAAATCGTACCGACCGGTTGGTGGGCATCGATCAGTTCCGGGAGTGCGGCTTGCAGGCGCCCGGTGGGGTCGATGTCGCGTAGCAGTTGCAAGTCCCACTGGCGGGTGCGCACGTTGAAGTACCCGGTGCCCGAGGCATCGCCATACTCGCTGCAACTGCGGCCGGTGAGCCAATAATTGAGGTAGTCATGGGGTAGCAAGATGCGGGCGATTCGGGCGAATACTTCCGGATGTTGTTCTTTGGTCCAGAGCAGTTTGGACACGGTGTAGCCCGGCGCGATGACGATGCCGAGGCGTTCGAGGGAGCCTTTTTCGCCGCCCAGATGGGCGAGCAAACGGTCGTTCTCCGGCGTGGACTCGGTGTCGCACCAGAGCTTGGCCGGGCGCAGCACCTGGCCACGATCGTCGAGCAGCACCAGGCCGTGTTGCTGGCCGGAAACACCGATGCCGAGGATCGCCTGACCGTCTACCTCCGCTGCGAGCAGCGCGCGCTGGGTGGCTAGGGCAATGGCTTCCAGCCATTGGGCAGTGTCTTGCTCGCGAAGACCATTGGCGCCGCTGATCAGGCTATGGGCGGCGGCGCCCTGACCGAGGACCTGGCCGCTGCGCGCGTCGAGGACGACGGCTTTGGTGCCTTGGGTGCCGCAGTCGATGCCGAGGAACAGTTGTTGGTTTGCCATGGAAACCCCTACCGAAGATCGCTTCCACGCTCTGCGTGGGAATGCCTCAATGGACGCTCTGCGTCCGCTTCTGGATGGGACGCGGAGCGTCCCGGGCTGTGGGAATGATCAGGCGGCGAGCACTCTTTCGAGGGTTCGGGTCACCCCAACCTCCCGCAAGCTGTTACAGCACCACTCAAACGCCGCGACAAACTCCGCAGAGCGCGGAATCGCCGTCCCGAAAATCTCCTCAACCTCCAACAATCGTTGAGTGATCAACACATCATCGGCCACCAGCGCCTGACAGAACGCCGCCCGTGGATCCGGAATTGCGTAGGTCTGGCCATTCTCATCCACGCCTTTGAGGTACAGCGCCCACGCCGCCACCACCAGCGCTGCACGCTTGGTCTCCTGCCCATCGGCAATCAAGCGATTGATCGTCGGCACGGTGAACTTCGGAAACTTCGACGAGCCATCCGAACACACCCGCTCCAGCTGATCGGCAATCGCCTGGTTGGAGAAGCGCGCCACCAGGGTGTTTTTGTACACGGTCAGGTCGATCCCCGGCACCGGCGCCAGCTGCGGCGTCACGTCCAGGTCCATGTAGGCGCGCATGTAGCGCACGAACAGCGGGTCGTTCATGGTTTCGTGAACGAAGCGGTAACCCTTCAAAAAGCCCAGATAGGTCAGCGCCAGATGGCTGCCGTTGAGCAGCTTGATCTTCATCTCTTCGTAAGGCGTGACATCGTCGGTGAACTGCACGCCGACCTTTTCCCACGCCGGGCGACCGTTGACGAATTTGTCCTCCAGCACCCACTGCACAAACGGCTCGCAGACCACCGGCCAAGCGTCGTCGATGCTGTGTTTGTCGTGCAGTTGCAGACGATGCTCGGTGCTGGTCATTGGCGTAATGCGGTCGACCATCGCATTAGGGAAGCTGACATGGCGCTCGATCCAGTCGCGCAGATCGGCATCGCGCAGGGCGGCGAATGCCAGCAGGGCTTTACGGGTCACGGCGCCGTTGTGCGGCAAGTTATCGCAAGACATCAGCGTGAACGCGGGCGTACCGGCTGCACGACGTTTGGCCAATGCGGCGCAGAGGAAACCGAATACAGTCTTTGGCGCGTTCGGGTGAGTCAGGTCGTGCTGGATCTGCGGCAGGTGCGCCATGAACTCGCCGTTGCTGTCGTCGATGCAATAGCCGCCTTCGGTGATGGTCAGCGAGACGATGCGAATGTCTGGATCGGCGAGTTTGTCGATCAGCACCTCGGCGCTGTCTTCGGCCAGCAGCATGTCGCGGATGGCGCCGATAACCCGCACTTCGGCGTCATCGGCGTCGCCCAGTTCGAACAGGGTAAACAGATAATCCTGCTCTTTGAGATCGTCCCGGGCGCGACGGTCTTCGGCGCGCAGGCCGACCCCGCAGATGGCCCAGTCCAGTGCTTCGCCGGTATTCATCAAGGCATCGGTGTAGTACGCCTGATGCGCGCGGTGGAAACCGCCGACGCCAATGTGCGCGATG
Source organism: Pseudomonas cucumis (assembly GCF_030687935.1). Classification (GTDB taxonomy): domain Bacteria; phylum Pseudomonadota; class Gammaproteobacteria; order Pseudomonadales; family Pseudomonadaceae; genus Aquipseudomonas; species Aquipseudomonas cucumis. Next base: position 3,010,341 of record NZ_CP117454.1, read on the forward strand.
CCTTGGCGGGTATCGCTCAGGGTGTAGGCGGGCAGGGCCACCTCGGGGGCGAGGCGGTTGAGGTTCTGTTTATTCAGTTTCATCACATGCTCTCGGATCAGGCAGCGGCGCGCAGTGGACGGGTCAGCGCCACGCCGTCGGCGTCGAATAAATGGCAGTGTTCGGCATCCAGGTGCAGGCTCAGGGTTTCACCATAACGGCTGGCCAGATCGCCGCGAACACGCATGGTCAGCGCTTCGCCGGAAGACGTAAGGACGTGGCAGAAGGTGTCGCTGCCCAGGCGTTCGCTGACGTCGGCGGTCACTTGCAGCGTGCAGTCGCCGGGTTGCGCCAACTCTAGGTGTTCCGGGCGAATGCCCAGGGTCACTGCGCCACCGACGCTCAGATTGGCAGCGCTCAACGGCAGGCTGATGCGAGTGCCGGCGTCCAACAGCACTTCGCAGCTTTGGCCGTTAACGCGGGTGACTTTTCCCTTGAGGAAGCCCATTTTCGGCGTGCCGAGGAAGCCTGCGACAAACAGGTTGGCCGGCTGGTGATACAGGTCCAGTGGCGAACCGACTTGCTCGATTTTGCCGCCATTGAGGACGACGACTTTGTCGGCCATGGTCATGGCTTCGACCTGGTCGTGGGTCACGTAGATCATCGTGGCTTGCAGTTCTTTGTGCAGGCGCAACAGTTCCAGGCGCATCTGCACCCGCAGGGCGGCGTCGAGGTTGGACAGCGGTTCGTCGAACAGGAAAATTTTCGGGTTGCGCACGATCGCCCGGCCGATCGCCACGCGTTGACGCTGACCACCGGACAGTTGCTTCGGCTTGCGCTCCAGCATCGGCCCCAGTTCGAGGATGCGCGCCGCCTCGCCGACTTTTTTCTCAACTTCGGCTTTCGCTACACCGGCCAGGTCCAGAGCGAACGACATGTTTTTGCGCACGCTCATGTGTGGGTACAAGGCGTAAGTCTGGAACACCATCGCCAGGTCGCGCTTGGCCGGGCTGACCTCGGTGATGTCGCGGCCATCCAGTTCGATGGTGCCGCCGCTGACTTCTTCAAGACCGGCGATCAGCCGCAGCAGGGTGGATTTGCCGCAGCCCGACGGGCCGACGAACACCACGAATTCCTTGTCATTCACTTCGAGGTCAATGCCTTTGATGATGGAAAAACCTTCGAAGCCTTTTTGCAGATTCTTGATTTTCAGGTTGGCCATGATGGCGCTCCTTTGTGCTTATTCTTTGAGGGCTATTTCACGGCGCCAAACGACAGGCCGCGGACCAATTGTTTCTGGCTGATCCAGCCGAAGATCAGGATCGGTGCACAGGCCAGGGTCGACACTGCCGACAACTTGGCCCAGAACAGACCTTCAGGGCTCGAGTACGAGGCGATCAACGCGGTCAGTGGCGCGGCCTGCGACGAGGTCAGGTTCAGCGACCAGAACGCTTCGTTCCAGCACAGGATCAGCGACAGCAAAACCGTGGAAGCCAGGCCGCCCTTGGCGATCGGCAGCAGCACCCGAACCATTTCTTGCCACAGCGTCGCGCCGTCCAGGCGTGCGGCTTCGAGGATGTCTTTGGGGATGTCTTTGAAGTAGGTGTAAATCATCCAGACCACGATCGGCAGGTTGATCAGCGTGTAGATCACGATCAGCGCGATGCGCGTGTCCAGCAGGCCGAAGCTCTTGGCCAGCAGGTAGATCGGCATCAACACGCCCACCGGCGGCAGCATCTTGGTGGAGAGCATCCACAGCAGTGTGCCTTTGGTGCGCTGGGTTTCGTAGAACGCCATCGAGTAGGCCGCCGGCACCGCGATCAGCAGGCACAGGGCCGTGGCACTGAAGGAAATCACCACCGAGTTCCAGGCGAAGCTGAAGTAATCGCTGCGCTCGTTGATGTGCAGGTAGTTCTCCAGCGTCGGTGTGAAGATGAACTGCGGCGGCGTGGCGAACGCGTCGATTTCGGTTTTGAAACTGGTCAGCACCATCCAGAAAATCGGGAAGAAGATCAGGATCGCGATGGCCCAGGCCAGGGTGCCGAGCAGCAGGCTTTGCAGGCGGCGGGATTGTTGAAGAGTCATGGCGCAGGCCTCAGGCTTTGTCTGTCAGGTTTTTGCCGATCATTCGCACCAGCACGATGGCCGCGACGTTGGCAATCAACACCGCGATCAAACCACCGGCGGACGCCATGCCGACGTCGAACTGCACCAGCGCCTGGTTGTAGATCAGGTACGCGAGGTTGGTCGAGGCGTAGCCGGGGCCACCGTTGGTGGTGGTGAAGATTTCGGCAAACACCGACAGCAGGAAGATGGTTTCAATCATCACCACCACCGCAATCGGCCGGGCCAGGTGCGGCAGGGTCAGGTGCCAGAAAATCGCGATGGGACCGGCACCGTCCAGGCGTGCGGCTTCTTTCTGTTCCTGATCGAGGGACTGCATGGCGGTCATCAGGATCAGGATCGCGAAGGGCAGCCACTGCCACGAGACAATGATGATGATCGACAGCAGCGGGTAATGCGCCAGCCAGTCCACCGGCTGTGCGCCGAACAGCTTCCAGATGTAGGCGAGAATCCCCGAGACCGGGTGAAAGATCAGGTTCTTCCAGATCAGCGCACCGACGGTGGGCATGATGAAGAACGGCGAGATCAACATCACCCGCACAATGCCGCGACCGAGAAACTCACTGGCCTCCAGCAATGCACTGATCAACACGCCGAACACCACGCTGATCAGCAGCACGCTGCCCACCAGCAACAGGGTGTTGGTGGCGCCGGGCAGGAAACCCGAATCGCTCAGAAAGTAGCTGAAGTTCTCCAGCCCCACGAACTGGTTTTCACCGGGGTAGAGCAGGTTGTAGCGGATCATTGAAAAGTAAACGGTCATGCCCAGCGGCACGATCATCCATAGCAACAGCAACGCCACCGATGGGCTGACCAGAAACCAGCCGGGGTTGGTCAACCGGCTTTTGCGCACCGGTTGGGAGATGTCCATGTGAGCTTTGACAGTTGAAATATTCATGGCGATAGAACCAATTGAGAACAGACGACGCGGAACCTGTGGGAGCGGGCTTGCCCGCGAAGAGGCCGGTACATCCGGCACATCTTCGTGACTGATCCATTGCTATCGCGGGCAAGCCCGCTCCCACAGGGAAAGGTGCTGGTTACTTGGGATAACCGGCGCGCTTCATTTCACGTTCGGTGGTTGACTGGGCAGCAGTCAGGGCCTGGTCGACCGTGGTCTGGCCGATCAGCGCCGCGGAGAACAGCTTGCCGACCTGGGTGCCTACGGCCTGGAATTCAGGAATGGTCACCAGCTGGATGCCGATGTAGGGCACGGGTTTGAGGGACGGTTTGCTCGGGTCCGCAGCCTTCAGTGATTCCAGCGTCACCTTGGCGAACGGTGCGGCATTCATGTAGGCCTCGGTGTAAGTCGAGGCGCGAGTGCCTGGCGGCACGTTGGCGATGCCGTCTTTCTCCGCGACCAGCGCACCATATTCCTTGGAAGTGGCCCAGGTACTGAACGTTTTCGCCGCATCCTTGGCCTTGGAACTGGTCGGAATGGCCAGCGCCCAGGAATACAACCAGGCCGAACCTTTGTCGGTGGTTTCATGCGGTGCGTAGGTGAAGCCGACGTGATCGCTGACCTTGCTTTGGGTCTTGTCGGTGACGAACGAGCCGGCGACGCTGGCATCGACCCAGATCGCACACTTGCCGCTGTTGAACAGCGCCAGGTTTTCGTTGAAACCGTTGCTCGACGCGCCCGGCGGGCCGGACTTCTTCATGGTGTCGACGTAGAAGTTCAGCGCGTTCTTCCACTCAGGCCCGGTGAATTCCGGCTGCCATTTTTCATCGAACCAGCGTGCGCCATAAGCATTGGCGACAGTGGTGATCAGCGCCATGTTCTCGCCCCAGCCAGCCTTGCCGCGCAGGCAGATGCCGTACTGTTCTTTGTCCTTATTGGTGAGTTTGCTGGCAAATTCGCTGATCTGAGTCCAGGTCGGGCGTTCGGGCATGCTCAGCCCGGCGTCCTTGAACAGGTCGGTGCGATAATAGGTTATAGAGCTTTCCGCGTAGAACGGCAGGGCATAGAGCGTGCCCTTGACCGAAAGGCCTTCACGGACCGAAGGGAACACGTCGTCGAGGGCGTAGCTGGCCGGCAAGTCCTTCATGGGTTCCAGCCAACCCTTGGCGCCCCAGAGTGCAGCTTCGTACATGCCGATGGTCAACACATCGAACTGTCCGCCCTGGGTGGCGATGTCGGTGGTCAGGCGTTGACGCAGAACGTTTTCTTCAAGCACCACCCAATTGAGCTTGATGTCCGGATGCTCGGCCTCGAAGGTTTTCGAGAGTTTTTGCATGCGGATCATGTCGCTGTTGTTGACGGTGGCAATGGTCAGGGTCTGGGCGCCGAGGCTGACGCTACTGAGGGTCATGCAGGTGAGGGCAAGCAGAGCTTTTACAGAAGGTTGCATCGTGCACTCCTTTTCTGCACCCGGCGGGTTACAGAAGGACAGTTATTGTTTTTGTGTCTTCCGTAGGCAGGAAGAATGTGCGCTGATTACAGCCTTCAATTGACGGGCTGACAAATCATCCATCGCACTGTCATCGATACTTTTTTGCACTGGTAAGTCAGGGGGCTGGTTTCGCTGCGTGTCGCCCTGTAGCAGCTGCCGCCAGGCTGCGTTCGAGGGCGAAGCCCTCGCGGGCTCCAGTATGCGACGACTCAGAAGGGTTGGATTGATCGGATTTGCGACTGCTGCGCAGTCGAACGCAGCCTTCGGCAGCTGCTACAAGGATTCGTGGATCAGGAAAAGTCAGTGCTGATTCTGCTCAGTCAAACGCTGCACCGCCAACCGCCGGTAGTACGACGGCGTCATGCCCTTGAGCTGCTGGAAACGCCGATTAAAGTTGGAAATATTATTGAAACCCGATTCGAAACACACATCGGTCACCGTTTTATCGCCATCGGCCAGCAATTCGCAGGATTTGCTGATGCGCAGGCGATTGACGAATTCGATAAAGCAGCGCCCGGTGGCCTGTTTGAACACGCGGCTGAAGTAGGTCGGCTTCAGGCCCAAGTGCTCGGCGACTTCTTCCAATGGCAGATCGCGGGCGTAATGGGCAAAAATGTAATCCACCGCCCGGTTGGTACGATCGATGTTGTGCTCATCGGCCAATTGCGGCGTGGTGGCACCGGATAGCAACTGATAGTCGTCAGACGTCGCCAGCAATTCCAGCAGAATGAAAAAATGCCCGAGCCGGGTCATGCCCTGGGTGTCGGCAATGCGCTGCATCAAGGCCATGGCCTGGCGGATAGTCCGTTTGCAACGAAATTCGATGCCGTACTGCGCGCGCTCCAGCAAGGGCACGAGTGTCTTGAGTTCGGCGAACACCTGATGACCGCTTTCAAACAGTTCATCGGTGAAGTTGACCAGCATGTCGCGCTTTTCCACCACTTCGTCTTCGGCCACCTGGCTGATCCAGTTGTGCGGAAGGTTGGGGCCGGTGAGGAACAGCGTTTCCGGGTAGAAATTACCGATGTAGTCACCGATGAACACCTTGCCGGAGCTAGCGACGATCAGGTGCAGTTCGTATTCCTTGTGGAAATGCCAGCGCACCAAAGGGCAGGGGAAACCGTGCTGACGATAGATGATGGACAACCCGTTATGGTCGTCCATCAATTCGTAAGAAGGGTCGGTAACTCTGGGTGGTCGGCTCATGTCAGGACACTTTTATTGTTATCGCCCGATGATCATGCCTCTTTCGGGGCGCCTAAGGCCAGCTTGCAACGACCCTGTATGTCCAAGGCCGGAGGGCAGGCGTGGTGGCTATTTGAGTTTATGGCGGGCTTTGGTCAGGTTCGCGGCTCGGCAGTAAGAAACGATCTTTGACTCTTCAATGAAATCGACATTGATAATGTTGCACTTCATCGCCCAGTCGTCTGTTGTCGGGTCGAACCATTCATTCAGTGGGTCATGAATGTCCACGGGGCCGCCGAGAGCGCTGTAACTGGTGGCAGATAACGACCAGGGTGCCCAGGTGCCAGGCGGAGCTTGCAGAACACCCTCGATGTATTTTTTTAACTCGTCGATTCCGGTGATGCCATTGCCTGTCCATTTATGATGGACCTGATTAATAAATACACTGCGATCAAGTTGCCAGTGCGACTTGGCAGCGGCAAACACTCGCTGTTCAGAACTGACTTGTTTTAGCTTACGAAGACTAAGAGGCAGGTTGCTGCTGGGGATGAGGCGGTCGCCCAGCAGGTGGATCATCACTTTATTGAAATAATCGTAATCAAAGTTCTCGCCGTCGAGACTGTGGAAGTCCAGAATGATGAACTCGTCGGGATTCTTTCGCAGGAAGTCGTTTACATCGGTTATCAAATTACCCAGTGTTCGGGAATTTCGATGACCATTGTGGTGAGCACGAAATTTTCCAAGTCCCTCTGCCTCTGGCTCGTAGATCAGGCGAATATCGAGAACCCTGGAGCCGTGATGCAATTGAGTATGGAAAGTGTTGTGCTGACAAGCCAGCCAGTGACGGGGAGGGCCGAGCAACGGATAAGACGCCTGCCAGTCACTGCCCGCATTGTGGGTCCCGGGCAACGTCAACTCACAGATCGATAGTGCATCAATGGACGGCGTAGCGGCCATCCAGTTATTGTTGGCGTCGTTGTTTTTAATATCGTTCATGAATGCATCCTGCATAAATTAAAGAAAGAAGCCCCTGCGCGTTGAAGTTATAAAAGGGGCGTTGGCAGGATGTTATAGGGTTGAATTTGCTGATTGCCAATACGTTGATTGATGCAAGTTGTTGGTTATTCTTTTTTATACTTTTTACTGGGGTGGTTTTTTCTGGTTTTTCGCTTCAATCCACTGAGCCATGTATTGTGTGCTCTTGTGGGCGTGATGGCGCAACATGCTGCCGGTAAAGTTGTTCTTTCTTAGTTGTGGCAGGTGTTGTTGGCAATACAGCAATTTTTCAATCAGTGCAGGGCCATGTATCGCGCGTTGATAACGGTCCATCAATAAAGCTTGCCCTTGAGACTGGGCCGTTCGCCACTGTATCTCGTCTTTATAAAGCTGAACCGCACACGTGGCGAACTCTTGCGCCGTGCAAGTGACAGCCCCCGGCCAGGGGTGACTTGCGTGCATGGCTTCAGCGCCGATCGGCGTTGTGACACTGGGCGTTCCGCAAATCATTGCGTCGACGATCTTGCCTTTGATGCCCGCACCGAAGCGTAACGGCGCCAGGCACACCCGGGCCGCGGACATGACTTGCAATGCATCTTCTGCCCAGTTCATCACATGAAACCCTTGGGCCGCGTTGTGCAGGGCGGTGGCTTTGGGCGGCGTATAGGCGCCATAGATATGCAGTTGCGCCTCTGGCAACTGCGCACGGATCAACGGCCAGATCGTGGTTTTCATCCAGAGCACGGCATCCCAGTTGGGCGCGTGGCGGAAGTTACCGATACTGAGGAAATGCGCACGGTCTTCAAAGGCTGGCGATGCGGTGGTCAGCGGTTCGACCATCAACGGGCACCAGTGCAGCAGTTGTTGCGGTAACCCGAACTGCTCGATCAGCAATTCAATCTCCACTTCGGAGATCATCAGGTTCAAGTCGCAGCGATACAGCGCGGCGATCTCCCGCTTCGCCAGATCGGTATCGGCCATGAGCTCGAACTCTTCACGCAATGCCGGGGCGAATAATTCGTTGAAATCGTTGGCGTCGTCACTGGCCTTCAAGCGTTCCTTGAGCCGCTGATGCCGGGCATTTCGCAGGCTTTGCAGATCGGAGGTCTCCAGCACGCGCAGGGCGTCGGGGCAGTGTTTCTCTACTCGCCAGCCGAACTGTTCCTCCATCATGAATTGGTCGAACAGCACGATGTCCGGCGCCAGCTCGCTGACGAAAGCGTCGAAACTGCTGTTGTTGAGTTCGATCGGCACCTCGCGAATGCCCAGCTCGGTGAGGTCTGCCTTATGCTCGCCGGGGCCGGCCGGGCTGCTGAAGGTAATGTCCCAGCCTTGCTGCAAGAACGTTTCGAGGATTTGCATGACGTGCCCGCTGGCCGCTGAAGAGTGGGGTTCGGGCCAGACGTAACCGATGACCAGGACTTTGGTGATGGGAAGGGGAGTCATGAAGGGTGATCCTTTGCTGCAAACGGGAGGCGCGGAAAGGGCGCAATTAAACCACAGCGCTGGATAATTTCATCCGTTGACGACGCTGGGCACTCGTTACATGGTTGCTGGATCTTTTGTTCTGGATAGGAAACGATAAATGCAAAAATGCCAGCCCTGAGCGGGACTGGCATTTTTTCTGTTCAATCAGCCAGATAGTCTTGGCATCGAGAGCAAAACGTCAGGCCAGTACTCTGCCAAGATTGATTTCTAACGTACCGATGAACTGATCGGTCTCGGTGCTGCGTAGCGCCGTTGCTATGGTTGCCATATTTATGTGAAACCCAGTAGGATCGGATTTGATTTGGTCAATCAAAGAAACCGCTACCTCGTAAGAGTCTGCGTTGTACAAGGCTGGATGCTTTTGAACCAGAGTCGGAAGACTGGGGCGGATGGATTCAAAGTTGTGTAGATGAGTAAATTTTTCCGTGTCCACTGTCCTGTAAGGGTTCGAAAATGACGGGTCAACCATGCGAGGGTTGCGCGCCAAATCAATTAATGGAGCCACGTCGAATTCAACACGATCCAGAGTTTTCCCATAATAGAGGTCGAATGTGCCAGGTGCGCCATGTGACATCTCATGGATCAAGACGTCGGCAATTCGGGTTTCATCGTAGCGTGCTGTGCGATAAAAATCATCCAGGTGTTCCGGATAAATCTTGATGAATTTCTTGATCGATTCTTTATGTACAGTCCCATTAATTACCGCCTTCTTCCACCGCTTGTAATCAGGCACATTCAATGCTGCCACTGCGCTGACATCGGCTTTTCTAAACGACACATTGGAGAGCGTGAAAGCATCGAGATCCTTACGCATTGCTCGCAGTTTTAGCCCGATATGTTGAGCAGCTTCGTCGGATCCCGTCCCAAACAGATATTCGAGAACCTTGCGAACTTCGGTGTCTGGCTCTGCATCGGCCAATAAGTGGATCGCATTGTCCAGTTTGGCTTTGGCGGCGGGAATAGCCTTCTTCATGTAACGTTGGGTGTAGCTTTTGGGCATGATCCTGTGCCACGGCAGGGTAGGCAGTTTGAATTTGTAATTGAAATTTTCCAGTTTGGCTCCCCAAGGCTGGCCCAATCGGTTCAGAGCGTACCATTCGTCATTGCGGCGTATACCCCATACCTGAAAGGCATCCTGGGAAGTTTGCGCGGGACGCCAGGTTCCTAGGCGAATAGTGTCAGGGTCGACAGTTGCGGCCAGGTGGCGGTGTGGCGTTACGCCCGACCATTTACGCGCATCGAAAACCGCCTTATCGAGTGCGGCCACACTGTTGCGCCACCCTTTGCGCAACAGTTTTGCGCCGTGCAAAAGCAAGTCGGAAGCTCCGTCCAGCGGATTGAACAGGCTGCTCACTAATCCGAGACCTGTCGAAGCCATCGCGCTCGCCTTGGTAGCAATGCTCATGCTTTTGGCGGCAAGGCTGGCAATCTTGGCGGCGGCTCCGACTACTAACAGAACGGTCATCGCGGCTTCTAAAGTACACCCAGCCACCCCTTGGAATTGTCGATCCAGATCGTCTGAGTTCAGATCTTCGATACAGGATTTGAAGGGCACGACAAAATTAAGAAACGTATCCAGATCCTTTTCCCGTTTTGCGCGCAATGCCTCCAGCCTGGTCTGTCCCCAGCACTCTCTCACCAGTTCATCGTAGGTCGCGATTGGCCTGTGCTTCAGTACGAAGTTCACCAATGAGTCGAACTCTGTCGAATAGAAACTCTGGTAATAGCCGTTGATTTCTGAAGTCTGGGGAGACGCTGACAACTCACCGATTTTGTCGATCACACCAGCACTGACGTTGACGAGGCCGGGCGTTACCCCGTGGGTATAACACTCGATGTTTGTGGGCAGCTGATGCACCTTTGCAGGAAGAGAGTAGTTTTTCTTACTGCTGCGAACGGTTGTGCTTAAAAGGTTTTCCCTTTGCACAAGCGCTGCCAGCTCGGTGTTTTCGCGACAGGTTCCGTGCAAGGTGAATAATTCGTAACAAGTCACTCGGCCCTCGAAGTGTGAACAGATGACTACACCGTAGCGACCCGTTGCTTCCTCTATCTCCTTATGACTTTCCGTCGGTTTGCGCTCGGTCACCTTCAGAATCGCATCAAGGGTTGACGCGATGGGGTTCATGGGGAGAGTAGTGATCGGCTGGAGTTTAGCGACTGATGGTCTTATGGTGAATATCGTCACCTTGCCTTTTAGCAGCCGTGTCCGATCAGGCAGTGGCAATGATGAAAATGCCAGTTTTAAATGCATGTTCATTGCTTGTACATGAGCCACATAGTCACGATTGAACTGACGGTAGAACTCACCATCAGGAGCAATCAGGTTGGGGAGCATGCGGGGAAATGCTTTGTAGATACTTTCGCCCTTCTTCAGATCCCAGTCACCGGTCGCCAGGTCATTAGACATGTGCAGTTCGACAGGCGATACGGGAAACGGGTCGGCGTAAGAGTCCTCCACTGGTCGATTTTTCGTTTGGTGAAGGACGTCTTGTTCGAGATAGGTACATCCTGGGGCGACCTGCTTGAGGATGTCCAGTGCGACGATCTTGCGAGTCGGCAGAGGGCGAGACAATGTTTGCGCCGTTTCGGCAAGCGTCTTGGCGTGTCGGGCGTACGCGTCCAATGCCACTTCAAGCGAGTCCGTGACCGACTTCTCTACGTCATCCGGCGTGACGATTTTGTTAAACAATGCCCAATCAATCACAGGATCCACGGCAGCGAGAGCGTCGAGCGTCTTTCGCGACTCGGAGACCGCGTCAAACTTCGACAGGTGTTGTAGCTGCGCATAAGTCATCGAGCGCGTCGATCCCGGCGCAATGATTTCCTCCACCGCGACGATCCGGCATAATTCAACCCATTGCGGCGTGCCCAATAACAGGGTGGGAGGCAGATCTCTCACCAGAAATTCCGGTGCGGCTTCTGCCAGCAACAGGTGAGCGGCCAGTGCCGCATTTTTTTCGGTAATCCGGTGGTTCTCGATCAGGTGCCTTTCGAATTCCGTTTGGACATCGGCGAAGGATTTTTCCATGTGCTCGACAGCATATAAGTTGAAACCTGCCACATGATTGCGAGGCTCTTGTTCGCCGACTCCAGGATGAAGATTGAGCAAGAGCGAAGTCACCATCATTAGCTTGAGCGACTCATCTGTTTGGGGTTGGTTTTCTTGCGCGCCATACCAGCCCAGATCCCGCACATAAGCGTTGGCCCAGTAAAAAGCGATGGGGCTGGAAACTATTTTTTCAAGAATATCCTCAGCCTCCGAGCGTTTGAAGGGGGTAGACCTACCGCCCAAAATGCCATTGACCAGGTGCTCAAGTAACGACTGATCCTTGATGTAACTGCTGATGATTTTGCGAAATTCGCTACGCTGAACGGCAGAAAGAGTGACGGAATTGTCTCCCCCGGCTTTGATCATTTCCCAGTAGTTACCAAGCGGTGGACTCACTGGCGGCTTCAGTTGCATGAATTCTGTCAGCCTGAAACCTTCGGCGGCGGTTCGGGGGATGGTGTAACCATGGAATTTCAGCCATTGCGCCAACTCGACTTGGTCAGCGAGAGTGATGATGCCACCGGTCAATTGCGCCATTTCAACCAGTGTATGAAGATCATCATTCAGGTCCGGTGCAAGTTTGAATGCGTTCGCAAAGCCAATTGTGTTGCCTGAGTATCTTGCGTTTATTTCGCCTTCGGAAGTTACTTCGAACAGGGAGTGCTCGGGAAGTCTGAGGGTGACCATTAGTTTTTTGAAGGCGTGTTGTTCGGTCATTGTTTGTAGCAGTGCCCTGCCGGGTTGCAGAGCGTCTTCAAGCGTCGATCCGGAGTCAAGGGAGATGAGGGCACCTTCCAGCGTGATGGCTTGCGAAGGGGCGAGGTGCTCTCCGCGCTGCTTTAACTTATATATAACTTCACTTCGCTCACTATTATCACTTTGAGTATGGTGAGCTTGAATGGCGGTGTCGGTGACAGATCTGGATAAGTATCTTTGAGTCGGTGGGGTATGTCTGATGATCATGATAAATCCATTTGGTTTGGGTTCTATGTTTGGGGATCCTCGTTTGTTGTCTTGCGTTTATCAAGAGTTGTTGTGTAAGTGTGTTTTGCAAGTGTTGGTAGTTCTGAATTATATTATTGAGAACTTGTCTGGGGGGGATGCCCCCTTCATTGCTATTTGAAGAGGTTTGATTGTCGATATCTCTATTTGATGATGTTCTTTACTTTGTCCCGCAACTGATCAATCGAGAATGGCTTGCCGATGCTATGCATGCCCTCAGGCACCTCGATGCTTTCGGCATAACCGCTGGCGAACAGAATTGGCAACTTGGGACGCAGCATGCGCGCCTGCCTGGCCAGTTCACGACCGTCCATGACCGGCAATCCCACATCCGTCATCAGCAAGTCGATGTCCTGGTCCTCATCGTTGATGAACTCCAGCGCCTCTTCACAGCCATCGGCCTCAAGCACCCGGAACTCGAGCTCCTCCAGCACATCGACGATCAGTGTACGCACAATGGCATCGTCTTCGACGACTAGAATGGTGGAGGCGTTGTCGGACATAGTGGGGCTCTCAAAGGTTGAATTCGCGGTTGCCGGTCGATCGAAACCGCCGGGCTCTTGCATGAGTAAGTGACGAATCACGACAAGTTCCCGACGCGCTACAAAAACAATAGCCGCACAAGAGCCGCAGAGATTAACCGCTCCTTTGTCCCAGAGCAGCTAAATGCGGGATTTTGCCGTAAAACATGTCAGAAAAATGGATCGGCTCGGCCGTTTTGGGGCAGACTCGATGGTTTTCAACAGTACGACAAGGCTTCCCCATGACCTCTGCGTCCTCGGTTGATGAGCAACGATTCCGTAAACTTCTGAGCCGCAACGTCAGCCTGCCATTGGGTGTCGGCGTCATCAGCGCGGTTTTCTTCGTTTCGCTGATCATCTACCTGTTGTCGGTGTTCCAGTGGGTCCAGCACACCGACCGGGTGATCAATAATGCCAATGAGGCGATAAAGCTGACCGTCGATCTGGAAACCGGCATGCGCGGGTTCCTGCTCAGCGGCGACGAACATTTCCTTGATCCCTACGAGACGGCCAAGCCGAGAATCGCCGTCGCTCTCACTACCTTGCTCGAATTGACAGGCGACAATCCGGTCCAGACGGATCGGCTGCGCCGGCTCCAGGCCTTGCAGACAGAATGGGCCAATTACGCGCAGTCGATGATCGATTTGCAGCGTGCCAGCGGTGACTACCGTGGCGCCGTCAAGGCCGGACGCGGCAAGCGGCTGACCGATGAGATCCGCAAGCAATTCGAAGACGTTATCGACATGGAGCAGCAGTTGCGCACCACTCGTAACGAGGAAGTGCGCCGTACCACGATCTGGAGCATCGCCCTTTATCTGCTGTTCGTGGCCGGTATCAGCGGGATGCTGGCCTACATTGGCCGTCGGGACTTGCTCAACCTGTCCCAAAACTACAGTGCCAACCTCGCGGGACAACAGGCCAGTGCCCGGCGTCTGGAACAGCAAGCCTGGTTACGCAACGGGCAGACCGAACTGGCCGAGCAAGTCCTGGGGCAGCTATCCCTCAATCTGTTGGGACGCAACATTCTGCAGTTCTGCGCCCAATATTTAGGGACGGCTGTCGCGGCGATCTATGTCCGTGAGGATCATGGTGGCCTGAAGCGCATCGCGTCTTACGGTTTCTCCCGGGAACAGGAAGCGCTTGAGCAGCAGATTTACAGTGGCGAAGGAATTGTCGGCCAAGTGGTGCAACAGGCGCGCTTGATCCGTCTCGACGACGTCCCGAGTGATTACTTCAAAATCAGCTCCGGTCTTGGCGAAGGCCTGCCGCATAGCGTGCTGGTGGTGCCGACCAGTGACGACGATCGGGTCAACGGTGTGATCGAATTGGGTTTCCTGCGCACGCTCACGGATCGTGACGTCGAACTGCTCGAATTGATTGCCGGCAACATCGGCACCTCGATCGAGGCCGCCCGCTATCGTCATCGCTTGCAGGAAGTGCTGGCCGAAACCCAGCAACTCAACGAAGAACTGCAGGTTCAGCAAGAAGAACTCAAGACCGCCAACGAAGAACTGGAAGAGCAATCGCGGATTCTCAAGGAGTCCCAGACTCACCTGGAAAAACAGCAGGTCGAGCTGGAGCAAACCAACGAACAACTCGCCGAGCAGGGGCAGATCCTGGCCGCGCAACGCGATGCCATGGACCTGAAGAACACCGAACTGAATCTGGCTCAAGTTGAGCTCGAAGCGCGCGCCGAAGAATTGCAGCGCTCAAGCAAGTACAAGTCAGAATTCCTCGCGAACATGTCCCACGAACTGCGCACGCCGCTGAACAGTTCATTGATTCTGGCCAAACTGCTGGCGGAAAACCCGCAGGAAAACCTTAGCGCCGAGCAGGTCAAGTTCGCCGAGTCGATCTACTCCGCTGGCAATGACTTGCTTAACCTGATCAACGACATTCTCGACATTTCCAAGGTCGAGGCCGGCAAGCTTGAGGTGCGTCCAGAGAACACCAGTGTCGCGCGTCTGGTGGAAGGCCTGAGGGGCATGTTCCAGCCGCTGGCTGCGGAAAAGAACCTGGATTTCCAGATCCAATTGATGGCCGATGCACCGCTGATGCTGTTCACCGACCGCCAGCGTCTGGAGCAAGTGATCAAGAACCTGCTGTCCAACGCAGTGAAATTCACCGAAACGGGCACCGTCAACCTGAGCGTCGCTGCTCAGCCGGGCAACGGCATCGCCTTTATCGTCCGCGATTCCGGCATCGGTATTGCGCCGGACCAGCAGGAAAGCATTTTCGAAGCCTTCCGTCAGGTCGATGGCACCACCAATCGTCGTTACGGCGGCACCGGCCTGGGCTTGTCGATTTCTCGTGATCTGGCCACCTTGTTGGGCGGCTCGATCAGCGTGGCCAGTACGCCTGGGCAGGGCAGTGTGTTTACCCTGGTGCTGCCGCAGCAGTACGTCGAACCGGGCGACGCGCCTGTCGAGACGATGAAAGCCACGCCGGTTGCCGTGCAGAAAAACGCCGTGGTTGCTGCGCTTGTGCCGCTGATTGCCGAGGTCGACATTCCGCGTTTCGACGATGATCGCAACAAGGCGCCATTCGCCACTCGCTGCATTCTGGTGGTGGAGGATGAGCCGAACTTTGCGCACATTCTCTACGACCTGGCCCATGAACTGGGTTATCAGTGCCTGGTGGCCCACGGCGCCGACGAAGGCTACGACCTGGCCAGGCAGTTCATCCCCGATGCGATTCTGTTGGACATGCGCCTGCCGGATCATTCCGGGCTGACGGTATTGCAGCGTTTGAAAGAACATGCCGAAACCCGGCACATCCCGGTGCATGTGATTTCGGTCGAAGACCGCGTCGAGGCCGCCATGCACATGGGCGCCATCGGTTATGCGGTCAAGCCGGCCACCCGCGAGGAACTCAAGGCTGTGTTTGCCCGCCTCGAAGCCAAACTGACGCAGAAGGTCAAACGGGTCTTGCTGGTTGAAGACGACGATGTGCAGCGCGACAGCATCGCCCGACTGATCGGCGACGATGACATTGAAATCACCGCCGTCGGCCTGGCGCAGGATGCGCTCGACTTGCTGCGCACCACGATCTTCGACTGCATGATCATCGACCTGAAGCTGCCGGACATGCTCGGCAACGACTTGCTTAAACGTATGTCCACCGAAGATATCTGCTCGTTCCCGCCGGTGATCGTCTATACCGGACGTAACCTGACCCGGGACGAAGAGGCCGAGCTGCGCAAGTATTCGCGCTCGATCATCATCAAGGGCGCGCGCTCGCCCGAGCGGTTACTGGACGAAGTGACACTCTTTCTGCATAAAGTCGAATCCCGCTTGTCCCATGAACGCCAGACGATGCTCAAGACCGCCCGTAGCCGCGACAAGGTTTTCGAGGGCCGTAAAGTGCTGCTGGTGGACGACGATGTACGCAACATCTTCGCCCTCACCAGCGCGCTGGAGCAAAAAGGCGCAATCGTGGTCATTGGTCGCAACGGCCGTGAAGCGATCGAGAAGTTGAATGAAGTCGAGGACATTGACCTGGTGCTGATGGACGTGATGATGCCGGAAATGGATGGTTTCGAAGCCACCCTCGAAATCCGCAAGGACCCGCGCTGGCGCAAGTTGCCGATCATTGCGGTGACGGCCAAGGCCATGAAGGATGATCAGGAGCGCTGCTTGCAGGCCGGTTCCAACGATTACCTGGCCAAGCCCATCGACCTGGATCGCCTGTTCTCGCTGATTCGTGTGTGGTTACCGAAGATGGAACGAATTTAGTGGAACGCAATACCGAAATCGAACTGCGCTTGTTGATCGAGGCGATCTACCTCAAGTACAGCTACGATTTTCGCGATTACTCCAGCGCGTCGATCAAACGCCGGGTCAATCACGCCTTGAGCCAGTTCGAGTGCAAAACCATCTCGGCGCTGCAAGAGAAGGTTCTGCACGATCCGACCGCGTTCATGCAACTGCTGCAATTGCTGACGATCCCGGTCAGCGAAATGTTCCGCGACCCTTCGCATTTCCTGGCACTGCGTCAGGAAGTGGTGCCACTGCTCAAGACCTGGCCGTCGATCAAGGTCTGGATCGCTGGTTGCAGCACCGGCGAAGAGGTCTATTCGATGGCGATTCTGCTGCGCGAAGAAGGCTTGCTGGATCGCACCATCCTCTATGCCACCGACATCAACCCGCGCTCGCTGGATAAAGCCAGGCAAGGGATTTTCTCCCTGGAGAATGTCCGGGCCTACACTCACAACTACCAGCAGGCCGGTGGCCAGCGTTCGTTCGCCGATTACTACACTGCGGCTTATGGCTACGCCATTTTTGACAAGAGCCTGTGCGACAACGTGACCTTCGCCGATCACAGCCTGGCTACCGACAGTGTGTTCTCGGAAACTCAATTGATTTCATGTCGTAATGTATTGATTTACTTTAATAAAAAGCTTCAGGATCGTGCCTTCGGGCTATTTCACGAATCCTTGTGCCATCGGGGTTTTCTGGCACTGGGCAGTAAAGAAACCCTGGACTTCTCGGCCTATGGCAACCAGTTTGAAGCATTGATCAAACCAGAACGGATCTATCGCAAATCATGAACAGTGCAGTGCTGGATACTCATCGGCTGGATCTTCGCGGCATCGACCGTTTTTTTGTCGAGCTGGAAGGAATCGCATGCTAAGTAATATCCAGGCCAAATTACTGATCGTCGACGACCTGCCGGAGAACCTTCTGGCGCTCGAAGCATTGATCAGGCGTGAAGACCGTATTGTCTACAAAGCCCTGTCCGCCGACGAAGCTTTATCGCTGTTGCTGCAACACGAATTTGCCATGGCCATTCTCGATGTGCAGATGCCCGGCATGGACGGCTTCGAACTGGCCGAGTTGATGCGCGGTACGGAAAAAACCAGAAACATCCCGATTGTGTTCGTCAGTGCCGCCGGCCGCGAGCTTAATTACGCGTTCAAGGGCTACGAAAGCGGTGCGGTGGATTTCTTGCACAAGCCGCTGGATGTTCATGCGGTCAAGAGCAAGGTCAATGTCTTCGTCGATCTGTATCGCCAGAGCAAAGCGATGAAGCACCAGGTCGAAGCGCTGGAGCAAAGTCGCCGTGAACAGGAGGCGTTGCTCAAACAATTGCAGAACACCCAAAATGAGCTGGAGCAAGCGGTGCGCATGCGTGATGACTTCATGTCCATCGTGGCCCACGAAGTCCGTACGCCGCTCAATGGCCTGATTCTCGAAACCCAGTTGCGCAAAATGCATCTGGCCCGGGATAACGCCGCGGCATTCACCCTGGACAAGATGCACGCCATGGTCGACCGCGACGAGCGGCAGATCAAAAGCCTGATCCGCCTGATCGAAGACATGCTCGATGTGTCGCGCATCCGCACGGGCAAGCTGTCGATCCGCCCCAGTCGGCTGGATCTGGTGCAGCTGGTAAAGAATCTTCTGCAAAATTTCACACCGCAGGTCGAGACCGCAGAGTCGTCGGTGACCTTGACGGCCGACCAGCCCGTGGTGGGCAACTGGGACGAGTTCCGTATCGAACAAGTGATTTCCAACTTGTTGACCAATGCGCTGCGTTATGGCGCCAAGAGCCCGATCGACGTACGCGTGTACAATCACGACGGGCAGGCGCGAGTTGAGGTTCAGGATCGCGGTATCGGGATCAGTGAAGAGAATCAGCAGCGCATTTTTCAGCAGTTCGAACGGGTTTCCGCCAAGGCCGTTGTAGCGGGGCTGGGCCTGGGGCTGTTTATTTCGGAGCAGATTGTCGCCGCCCATGGTGGCTCCATCACCGTCGAGAGCCGGATTGGCGAAGGCGCATTGTTTCGCGTTTGTCTGCCGCTGCAGGAAAACAGCCCGATAAACGCAACCTCTGAGTGACCGCACGGTCGTATCAGCAGCTATTGACCGAACAAAGGCTTTCCATGAGTGAAGATGCACAAGATGTGGTACTGATCGTCGAAGATGACCCTTCGATTTTGATGGTGCTGTCTGCTTATTTGTCGGGTGAGGGTTACCGGGTGCTGCAAGCCGAAAACGGCGAGCAGGCCTTTGAAATTCTGGCGAGCAAACCGCATCTGGACATGATGATCACCGACTTCCGCTTACCGGGGGGAATCTCCGGTGTGCAGATCGCCGAACCCGCCGTGAAGCTGCGACCGGAGCTCAAGGTGATCTTCATCAGCGGCTATCCGCAGGAAATTCGTGAGACCGACAGCCCGATCACCCGCAAAGCGCCGATCCTGGCCAAGCCGTTCGATCTGGATGTGCTGCAAAAGATCATGCAGGACATGCTGTCCTGAAGCTGCGCGTCGGTCTTTCGCCTACGCGCGGTGGTACATTTCGGCGAGTCAAGGTTTTACCTGATCTGCCTGAATGTAAGTGAAAGTCGCATCGGCCGTGGCAGCGGAGGGTAACGTCAGTTTTATAATCGGGACAACCTTTCCCCCGGTTTTAGCGTAAAAGTCACGTTGATCATGTTGTGCGCCGGCGAGCCCGCCGGGTAGATAGAAAAACGCCTCGATGGGCAGTTCCTGAGGAATGTTCTGCGGCCAGGTGGCCAGGATCAACTCGGTGTAGTCGTATGAATCGGCGAACATGTTTTTCAGATTGTGAGCCCTAATAGATTGGTAGAACGAATCGGCGCTCAGGTTGTTCATTGAATAGCTCACATCGAAACCACACATATTCCAAATGTTCTGATTCCAGTTTGCGATCCATTGTTCAGCAGTGGATATACCGATTGTCTGGCAGAGTCCACTCCGATCGGGTGCATAAGGGTGAGCACCGCACCCCGGCTTATCCCTCGCCATAGTCGCGCCGTCTCTTGGGTATGCACACAGAATCTCGATGTGTTTTGTGCCATATGGCTGCGATAGTCGGGGGTAAAAAATAAAGCCGTTATTTCGCCCAAACACTAGGTTTTTGAACTTCGCGTCTTTGCCCAAAAATGTAAATGAAACGCCGCCGCTGGTTTGAGAGTGCGGGCTGGGGTTCCAGCTTGAATAAGCATCCGATGGTACTGTCGCTCGCAAAATGATCCCACGGCAGTAGAGGGCCGCCAGCCTGGGCTTGCCGCAATCAGGGCGAACATCGTTGTAGCGATTGGTCAGGTTGGTTGCGACGGTGGTGCCATTCTGTGCCGAAATCGAGAGGGTGCTGGCGATGCCGGTTTCAGCTTGCACGGCCCGCATGGGCGTCTGTTCATTTGGAGCCGATTGTTGTTGTTCGCGAACCTGACAGCCCGCCAAAACAACCATCAACATCAGCGCGATGACTTCCTTCATTGCCTGTCCATCCCTTGAATGTGACCTGCGCGTGGCAGGCGGGCGCAGAGCGACCTACCGGGCCGCTCTGCGGATTTCAGAGGAGATTTAATCAAGGAGGAAGTGAACTGAATAGCTGTCAGAGTTGACAGCTGACAGGCTTCAAATCGAGGTCTATGCTGAGTGGCTGTGCCGTGCGATCAAGGTGTGATTTTCCGGATAACACATCAGACCCGAATCATCTCCCGCACCTTCGCCGTCAACAAATCGAAAGTGAACGGCTTGGTGATCATCTGCATGCCGGGATCAAGAAAGCCCCCGCGCACCGCTGCGTGTTCGGCATACCCGGTGATGAACAATACCTTGAGATCAGGCCGATACTGCCGGCCGATTTCCGCCAGTTGCCGGCCGTTCATACCCGGCAGGCCCACGTCGCTGATCAACAGGTCGATTCGCTGGCCGGAGTCGAGAATCGGCATGGCGCTGTCGGCATCGCTCGCTTCAACGAAGGCGTAGCCCAATTCACTCAATACGGCGCTGACCAGGACTCGCACGGCGGGATCGTCCTCGACGATCAGCACGGTTTCGCCGTCCCGGGCGAAAGGAGTGTGTTGGGCATCGACTCGGGTGTCCTGGAGCAGTTCCCCGCTGAAACGCGGCAGAAACAGACTGACCGTGGTGCCTTTTCCGACTTCACTGTGAATGCTGACGTGGCCGCCGGACTGTTTGCTGAAACCATAAATCATCGACAAACCCAGGCCTGTGCCCTGGCCGATGGGCTTGGTCGTGAAGAAAGGATCAAAGGCCCGGTTGATGGTGCTTTGTGGCATGCCGTAACCGGTGTCGGTGACGCTCAGGACGATGTAATCGCCCGGTTGCAGATTGCTGTGGGCCTCAGTGAACCCCGTATCCAGATGCTGATTGGAGGTTTTGACCAGCAGATTTCCACCGTCGGGCATGGCATCCCGGGCGTTGAGCACCAGGTTGAGCAGGGCGCTTTCGAGTTGGTTGGGGTCGGCCTCGGCCACCCACAGTTGCTCGTCCAGTTGCATTTCCAGGTGAATGCTTTCGTTGATGCTGCGCTGCAACAATTCACCCATGGACACCACCAGGGTGTTCATCTGTACCGGTTTTGAATCCAGCGACTGGCGTCGGGAGAACGCCAGCAGTCGATGGGTCAGGCCGGCCGCGCGGTTGGCTGAGGTCACCCCAAGATCGATCAGGCTGTCCAGATCCTCGGTGCGTCCCCGGGCCAGGCGCCGACGCAGCAGCTCGAGGCTGCCGATAATACCGGTCAGCATGTTGTTGAAGTCGTGGGCAATACCGCCGGTGAGTTGGCCGACCGCTTCCATTTTATGGGACTGCCTGAGGGCTTCTTCGTTGTGGCGCAATTGTGCCGTGCGCTCCTCGACCTGTTGTTCGAGGGTTTCCAGGGTATTTTGCAGACGCAGTTCGCTTTGGCTCAGATCAATCATACGGTCCCTGGCTTCATACTGCCGTCGTCGCCCGCGCAACGCTGTGGTGACCAGGCTGATCAGCGTGACCGGATGAAACGGTCGCTCGAGAAAGGTCACGTTGCCCAACTGCAAACCGAGTCGCGACGCAGGGTTCTGCTCCGGGCCACCGTGGTGGGTCAGCAGTACGATCGGCAGATCCGACCACGCCGGTTGCTGCTCGATCAGACCCAGCAGCGGTTCAAGGTTTGCGCCCAACAAGGCCTCGGAAGCAATCACCAACAGGCCGGCACCCAGTGACAGCTCGTTGCACAACGTGCCCAGATCCCGGGCGATGACCCCCTCGAACCCTGCTTCGTTGAGCATCATCAGCGCGATCTGGCTGTCGCGGCCCAGCGGCGCAAGAATAATCGCACGCTCGGACATTGCCTCCATGGCCGTCACTGGACATCTTCCTTAAGCAGCGGATTGCTCGCGCCAAGGTAAGTGGGCACGCCACGCAATACACCCTGGAATGCATCCAGTGGTTCACCGATGGTCATGCCCTGGCTGCTGATGCGGTACTCGCGAATGGTCGATTCGTGGCTGCCGGTGCGTTTCTTGATGATCGAGATTGCCCGGCGAACCTTGCCCAGGGCCTCGAAGTAGCGCAACAGAATGACGGTATCGGCCAGATAGGTAATGTCGACGGGGGCCTGCATGTCACCGACCAGCCCATGTTGGGCTACGGTCATGAATGTCGCGGCACCCTGACGATTGAGGTACAGCAGCAACTCGTGCATGTGCAGCACCAGGGCATTTTCTTCGGGCATGGCCGCTTGATAGCCGTTGATACTGTCGATCACCACGGTTTTGATATGGCCCTCATCGACACAACGGCGAACCCGGTAGGAGAACTCGCCGGGGGACAATTCGGCGGCATCCACTTGCTCGATCAGCAGGTTGCCGGTGTCTTCCAGGGCCTTCAGGTCAATGCCGATGTTTTTCATACGCTCGAACAGCAGCCCCAGCTCTTCATCGAAAATGAACAGCGCGGCCTTTTCGCCACGGGCCACCGCCGCAGCGGCGAAGACCATCGAGATCAGTGATTTGCCGGTACCGGCCGGACCGAGGATCAGGGTGCTGGAGCCCGTCTCGATACCGCCACCAAGCAGGGCATCCATTTCCGGGATGCCACTGGTCAACTGCTGGCGGGTATAACGCCCGCGATGTTCGGCCGCCACCAGGCGCGGGAAGACATGCACGCCGTTACCCATGATGGTGAAGTCATGGAAACCGCCGCGGTACTTCTGACCGCGGTACTTCACCACGCGGATGCGTCGGCGTTCGGCACCGTAGTTGGGCGTCAATTCTTCGAGACGAATCACCCCGTGCGCCACGCTGTGCACGGTTTTGTCGAGGGCTTCGGTGGTCAGGTCATCCAGCAGCAGCACCGTGGCCTGGTAGCGCACGAAGTAATGCTTGATGGCCAGAATCTGCCGGCGGTAGCGCAAAGAGCTTTGGGCCAACAGGCGGATTTCGGACAGGCTGTCGACCACTACGCGGGTCGGTTTGACCCGCTCGACCGCTTCGAAAAGCTGTTTGGTGGCTTCGCCCAGCTCCAGGTCCGAGGAATACAGCAGACTCTGTTGATGCTCGGCATTGAGCAGGCTTTCCGGCGGCGTCAGCTCGAAGATGTGGATGTTCTCATCCAGCTCCCAGCCGTGGGACAACGCCCCTTGGCGCAGCTCGCGCTCGGTTTCCGACAAGGTGATGTACAACGAGCGCTCGCCAGCACGGGCGCCAGCCAACAGAAAATGCAAAGCGACGGTGGTTTTGCCGGTTCCGGGTTCACCCTCCAGCAAGAACAGGTGACCGCGGGACAATCCACCGGCCAGGATGTCATCCAGACCTTCAATGCCGGTGGCGGCTTTTGCACTGATCAGCTCGTTAGATGTAGACAAGAAATGCCCTCTCATGACTAGGGGAAACGAGGCAGCAGGCTGGAAGCGCCTGAGTGGACTGCCTGATCACTTGACCTTTTGCCGAGACGACGGTTCAACCTTTTCCTGCTCTGATTTGTGCTACAGAGCGATCGTTTACAGACCTTGCTGCAACGCCGGATCATCCGGATTGAGCTGTTCCAGCTGTGCCAGCAATACCTGCACGTTCTGCAACTGTCCGCTTTCCTTCCAGTAATTGATCAGCAGCACGCGCGCCTTGCGATCGGCCGGGTGACGCTGGACGATTTCCTGCAGCTGGTTCTGCGCCGCTTCCAGCTCTTGCTCAGCATGCAGCGTGGTGGCCAGGTCGTAGCGGTAATCCTTGTTGTCCGGCTCAAGCTCCACGGCTTTGGACAGCCCGAGCAGGGCGAACTCACTTTGCCCGTGATGCAGCAACCAGAGCCCCAGCGCATGTTGCAGGTAGGCCGAGTCAGGCTGCGCCTTGAGCTGTTTCGCCAACAATTGCCTGGCGGCATCGCTTTGGCCCTGTTTATCAAGCACTTCGATCTGCATCACCAGCGCCGGCAAGTTGCCGGGCGCCAATTGTAACGAGCGCTCCAGGGCCTGCTGCGCGTCCTTCAGTTCGGCATTGTGCAAGTGCAAGCGCGCGAGTTGGTATTGGGTTTCGGCGCTTTCCGGCTGACGCTTGAGGCGTTGTTCCCAGGCATCGATCGCTTGCTCCAAAGGGCCGAAGTACAACCCCAGTTCATCCGGCGTCAGGCCCAACAAGGCGTTGACCGTCGCAAACCGCACGCTCGGATCGCCGTCATCGAGCAAAGGCCCCAGTAACAGGCTGCGCTGCCCACTGGGCACCAGCCCGCTGATGCTTTTGATCGCGGCGATGCGCACATCCGCCGAGGGATGTTGCAGGTCTGCATTCGCCAGTTTCAGGGCTTGCGGACTTGGGTAGTTGGGCAGTTCGGCATGCAGCCACACACGGCGCTTGGCCGACAGGTCAGGGCGCCCCAATTGCTGATAAAGCACTCGCGCCGCTCCCGGTTGACCCGCGCGAGCCTGGGCCAGCGCTTCGCTGTAGCCATGCTTGATCGCCGCCGGCACCACAGGCGTCGTGCTGCGCAGAAAAAACCAGGCGAGGGCGAGGGCGAGCAATACGCAGAGGCTGATGAGCAAGTAGCGGCGGGACTGAGGCATGCAGGAATCCGGGGGATGGCAGGTTTTTGCAAAGCCATCAGCTTCGGTCAGGAGGGGCTGTGAGTCAAACCACGAGTGAGGATTTCGCGATTTGAGTCTTGGGGTAGCTGTTTATTCCTCATACCCCCAAATCCCTGGGGGAGAGCGGGCTTGCCCGCGATTGCGTCGGTACATCCAACATCCATGTGCCAGATAGGCCGCTATCGCGGGCAAGCCCGCTCCCACAGGGGATTGTGGTATTTGCGCTATGGTGCGCAGCCAAAAAAAAAGCCCCGCGACCGAATGAGACGCGGGGCAAAGAATTTGGTTGGTTGCGGCCAACCAAAGGAGCTCTTTAAAACCTTACTTGCTGGCGACCGTCTCTGGTTGCCAGCCGCCGCCAAGCGCTTTGTAGATGGCGACAATGCCGCGATACAAATCGACTTCGGCCTGGGCCTGGGTGTCTTCCGCCGCCAAACGCTCACGCTGGGCATCGAGCAGCACGAGGAAGTCCACGGTGCCTTCGCGGTAGCGAATGTCGGCGAGGTCTGCGGCGGCGCGGCTTGATTCGCTTTGACGAATCAGCGAGATCAGGCGCTGCTGACGTTTACCGTAATCGCTGAAGGCGTTTTCCGACTCTTCCAGCGCCAACAGTACTTGCTGCTCGTAGGTCGCCAGGGCGCCTTCGGCTTCAGCATCGGCACCGCGCAAACGGGCGCGCACGCTGCCCAGGTCGAACGCCGCCCAGGTAATGCTTGGGCCCAGTGCCCAGGCGTTGGCCGCCGAGGAACCGATCTGCGAACCGCGCCCGGCGGTGAAACCGAGGAAGCCGCTGAGGCTGACCCGTGGGAACAAATCAGCCTTGGCCACGCCGATACGGGCGGTGGCGGCCGCCAGTTGGCGTTCGGCGCTGCGGATGTCCGGACGCCGTTGCAGCAGTTCGCCCGGATCACCGATCGGCAGGGCCTTGGCGATCGCCGGCAAATCTTTTGGACTCAGGTCGACAGTCAGCTTGTCCGGACGCTCGCCCAGCAGGGTGGCGATACGGTTGCGCTGACGCACCTGTTCGGCCTGCAGTTGCGGCACGCTGGCTTCGACAGACGCCAGGCGCGCATCGGCGCGAACCACATCCAACTGATCGCCGACACCGGCATCACGCAGGCTTTCGGTGATCTTGCGCGATTCCTGCTGATTGTTCAGGTTGGCCAGGGCGATCTTTTCCCGCAGTTGTGCGCCGCGCAGTTGGCCATAGGCATCCACCAGTTCGGCAATCATGGTGACTTGCAGTTGGTAAAGATCGGCTTCGGCGGCCTGCTGTTCGGCGTCGCTGGATTCCAGGTTGCGCTGGATGCGACCGAACAAGTCCAGTTCCCAGGCCATGTCCAGGCCCAGGTCATAGCGTTCACTGCTGACGCGGTCGGTGGTCTGGCCGGGAATTTGCCCTTTGGCCAGATCACTGCTGGCGCGGCTGGTGATGGTCGGCATGGCGTCATTGCTGGCGTCATCGCGAATCGCCCGGGCCGCTTTCCAGCGGGCAAAAGCCACGCGCAGATCGCGGTTGCCTTGCAAGGATTGCGTCACCAACTGGTTGAGGGTCGGATCGTCGAACTGCTGCCACCAGATGCCTTCGAAGCGGGCGCGGTCGAAGTTCTTCTGACCGGCGCTGCCATCGGTGGCGGCCGTGATGTTGGCCGCCTCGGTGGTTGGGGTTTTGTAGTCCGGGCCGACGGCGCAGGCACTCAGGGCCAGTACCAGAAGGCTTGGCAGGAAGGCTTTCAGGCTCATTGTTGCGCCTCCAGTGGCTTTTCCAATTTCAGCGCCTTGGCCGCTTTGCGCGCTTCACCGCGCTCCACAAAGTTGCGAATCAGTACGTAGAACACCGGCGTCAGCAACAGACCGAAGAAGGTCACCCCGAGCATCCCGGAGAACACCGCCACACCCATGGCATGACGCATTTCGGCACCGGCACCGCTGGAGAACACCAGAGGCACAACACCCATGATGAACGCGAAGGAGGTCATCAGGATCGGCCGCAGACGCAGACGGCAAGCTTCCAGCACCGCTGCCAGCGGGCCGAGGCCTTCTTCCTGTTTATCCTTGGCAAACTCGACGATCAGAATCGCGTTCTTACACGCCAGGCCCACCAGTACGATCAAGCCGATCTGGGTGAAGATGTTGTTATCGCCGCCCGAGGCAATCACCCCGGTAATCGCCGACAGCAGGGTCATCGGTACGATCAGGATCACCGCCAGTGGCAGGCTCCAGCTTTCGTACTGCGCCGCGAGCACCAGGAACGCCAGCAGTACGCAGAGAGGGAACACGAACAGCGCGGTGTTGCCGGACAGAATCTGCTGGTAGGTCAGGTCGGTCCACTCGTAGGTCATGCCGTTCGGAAGTTCATCCTTGAGCAGTTTCTCGATGGCTTTTTCGGCCTGGCCGGAGCTGTAGCCGGGGGCTGCCGCACCGTTGATTTCCGCGGTGATGAAGCCGTTGTAGTGCATTACGCGGTCCGGCCCCGAGGTGTCGCTGACCTTGATGAAGGTCGCCAGCGGAATCATCTCGCCGCGGTTGTTACGCACTTTCAGCTGACCGATCTGGTCCGATTCGAGACGGAACTGTTGCTCAGCCTGAACGTTGACCTGATAGGTGCGACCGAAGCGGTTGAAGTCGTTGGCATACAGCGAACCCAGATAGATCTGCAGGGTGTCGAAGATGTCGCTGACAGCAACGCCGTGGGTCTTGGCTTTTTCCCGGTCGATGGCGGCATCGACCTGCGGCACGTTCACGGTGTAGCTGGTGAACAGGCCAGCCAGTTCCGGCACGCTGTGGCTTTTGGTGATGATGTTCATGGTTTCTTTGTACAGCTCGTCATAGCCCAGGTTGCCCCGGTCTTCGATCTGCAGGCGGAAACCGCCAATGGTCCCCAGGCCTTGTACTGGCGGTGGCGGGAAGATCGCCATGTAGGCTTCCTGAATCCCGGCGTACTGGCCGTTCAATGCACCGGCAATCGCACCGGCGGACATGCTCGGATCCTTACGCTCGTCGAACGGTTTCAGGGTCACGAACACGATGCCGGCGTTAGGGCTATTGGTGAAACCGTTGATCGACAGACCCGGGAAGGCCACGGCGCTGTCCACGCCAGGCTGTTTCAGGGCCAGGTCGGACATGCGCTTGATCACGTCTTCGGTACGGTCCAGGCTCGCGGCATCCGGCAGTTGCGCGAAGGCCACCAGGTATTGCTTGTCCTGGCCGGGTACGAAACCGGTCGGGGTATTGGAGAATCCGAAGAACGTCAACACCATCAGGCCGGCGTACACCAGCAGGGCGATACCGCTGCTGCGGATAACCCGGCCCACGGTGCCGACATAACCATGGCTGGCCTTGTCAAAGAAGCGGTTGAACGGACGGAACAACCAGCCACCGAAGATCTTGTCCAGAACCTTGGAGAAACGGTCTTTAGGCGCGTCATGGCTCTTGAGCAACACGGCGGCCAGCGCTGGCGACAAGGTCAGCGAGTTGAAGGCCGAGATGACGGTCGAAATCGCAATCGTCAGGGCGAACTGTTTGTAGAACTGACCGGTCAAGCCGGAGATGAACGCGGCCGGGATGAACACCGCACACAGCACCAGCGCCGTCGCGATGATCGGACCGGTCACTTCACGCATCGCACGCTTGGTGGCTTCTACCGGGGTGAGTCCGAGCCCGATGTTTCGCTCGACGTTTTCCACCACCACAATCGCATCGTCGACCACGATACCGATGGCCAATACCAGCCCGAACAGCGACAGCGCGTTCAACGAGAAGCCGAACAGGTGCATCACGGCAAACGTACCGATCAGCGAAACCGGCACCGCCACCAACGGGATGATCGAAGCGCGCCAGGTTTGCAGGAACAGGATCACCACCAGCACAACCAGGATCAGCGCTTCGAAGAGGGTGTGAACCACCGCCTCGATGGAACCGCGCACGAAGATCGTCGGGTCATAGACGATGCTGAAGTCCATGCCTTCCGGGAAGTTCTTCTTCAGCTCGGCCATTTTCGCCCGAACGTCGTTGGAGATCTGGATCGCGTTGGAGCCTGGGCGCTGGAAGATCGGGATCGCCACCGCCGGCTGGTTGTTCAGCAAGGAGCGCAGGGCGTACTGGCTAGAGCCAAGCTCGACGCGAGCAATGTCTTTGAGGCGAGTGATTTCACCATTTTCGCCAGAGCGAATGATGATGTTCTCGAACTCTTCCTCGGACACCAGACGGCCTTGAGTGTTGACCGACAGCTGGAACGCGGTGGCATTCGGCGCAGGCGGAGCACCCAGGGCACCGGCCGCCACTTGACGGTTCTGTTCACGAATCGCGGTGACCACATCGGTGGCGGTCAGGTTGCGCGAAGCGGTCTTGTTCGGATCGAGCCACACCCGCAGCGAGTAATCGCCCATGCCGAACAGCTGCACATCACCGACACCGCCCAGACGCGCCAGCTCATCCTTGATATTGAGCAAGGCGTAGTTGGACAGGTAGAGCATGTCGTAGCGTTTGTCCGGCGAGGTCAAGTGCACAACCATGGTCAGGTCGGGCGACGCCTTGTCGACGGTGATACCGATGCGCGTCACTTCCTCGGGAAGTTTGGGCTCGGTACGGGTCACGCGGTTCTGAACCTGTACCTGCGCGTTATCCAGGTCAGTGCCCAGGGCGAAGGTGATGGTCAGGGTGATCTTGCCGTCAGCGGTGGACTGCGAGGACATGTACAGCATGTTCTCGACGCCGGTGATGGCTTGCTCCAAAGGAGCGGCCACGGTTTCACCGATGACTTTAGGGTTGGCGCCCGGGAAGTTGGCACGGACCACTACGGTCGGCGGCACGACTTCCGGGTATTCGCTGATCGGTAACTGGAACAGCGAGATGGCGCCGGCGATCAGGATCAGCAGCGACAGTACCGCTGCGAAGATCGGCCGTGAAATGAAGAATTGGGAAAAATTCATCGGAGTAATTGTCCCTTAACCGCGTGGAGTCGCAGCAGCCACTTTCACAACCGTACCCGGCGCGACCTTGGCAGGTGCGACTTGGGGCAGGTTGCTGGCTTCCAGCGCTTGTCGTTGTTGTGCGAGAGCCGCGAGGGTTTCCTGGCTGGCCATCGGGATCACTTCAGGCGTGACCGGCGAACCAGGACGAACCCGCTGCAAACCCTTGACGATGATGGTGTCGTCTTTGTTCAAGCCGCTGCGCACGATGCGCAGACCTTCGATCTTCGGACCCAGCTCGACAGGGCGGTAAGCCGTTTTGTTGTCGGCATCCATCACCAGCACGAACTTTTTACCCAGGTCGGTACCGACCGCTTCGTCGTTGATCAACACCGCGGAGTAGGTGCCGCTGCCCACCAGTTTCAGGCGTGCATACAGGCCTGGGGTGTAGGTGCCGTCGCTGTTGTCGAACACCGCACGACCGCGGATGGTGCCGGTCTTCGGGTTGACCTGGTTGTCGACGAAGTTCATCTGGCCCTGGTGCGGGTTGCCGTCTTCATTGGACAGGCCCATGTAAACCGGGGTGGTGGCGCCGCGTTGCCCCTGACGGGC
This sequence comes from Pseudomonas cucumis, assembly GCF_030687935.1. GTDB lineage: Bacteria > Pseudomonadota > Gammaproteobacteria > Pseudomonadales > Pseudomonadaceae > Aquipseudomonas > Aquipseudomonas cucumis. The sequence continues at coordinate 3,040,434 of NZ_CP117454.1, forward strand.
GAGCTGGGTGTACTTGAGGAACACACGCTCGTCGGCGTCGAAGTAGGCGTAGACCTTATCGGTGGAGACCACGGTGGTCAGCGCCGTGGTGTCGGCGGTCACCAGGTTGCCGGCGGTGATTTCCGCACGACTGACACGGCCGCTGATGGGCGCTGTGACGCGGGTGAAGCTCAGGTTCAGTTTGGCCAGGTCCAGTTGTGCCTGGAGGGCGCCGACGGCGGCGCGGGCTTCTTGAGCCGCGCTGGTGCGCGAGTCGGCGAGTTCGGCGGAAATCGCGTTGCTGGTGCGCAGACGTTCGCCGCGCTGGGATTCGTTTTCGCTGCGGGTGGCTGTGGCGCGAGCTTGCGCAACCAGGGCTTCGAGGCGGCGGACCTCAGCCTGGAATGGACGCGGGTCGATCTGGAACAACAGATCGCCTTTCTTGACCAGCGCGCCTTCGGTGAAGGCCACGTCATCGATCTGGCCGGAAACCCGTGGACGAATCTCTACCGTTTCCGGCGCTTCAAGGCGGCCGGTGAATTCGTCCCACTCGTTGACCGGTTGTTCCAGCACCTTGGCCACGCTGACCTTGGCCGCGGGCATGGTGGCGGCAGCGTCCGGGGTCTTGCCGCAGGCGCTCATCACCAGCACGGCCAACAGGGCCAAGGGGAAGCGCAAATGTTTGAGTGATTGTTCCATGGATGCATCCGCCAATGTATTGAGATGGACGGATGATGCTTGGCGGGGTGGTATGGCACGAATCGAATGAAGCGAAGGTAACTATCATTCGGAATGATATAAGCTCAAAGCGAGCCCTCTAGCATGCACCTTCCGTTAGTGGGCTATCAAATGAAATGATGACAATTCAGTGTTGCGGGGAGTGTAAGGGATTTCGCGGGCTCGGCAGCTTGCCCGCACCGCGGGCGACGACTGGCACCTTCCGATCCTGGACCTGATCGATGTGGTGCGGCCATTTCCTGAATGTTCAGGACTAAAGTTCGCGTACTTTACCCACAAAAGGCCTGATGACAGCAGAACCGACTATCCTTTCGGATAGTGAACGCTGCACTCTTGGCAAAAAGGGACGCCATGCCAGACTATGATCGCGCTATCAGTTCCAGACCCGGCATCACATGCGGTGATCGAACCTGTCTGATCAGGCCCTGCTTACTCAGGCCCTGGCTACTCTGGATGGCTTCAATTACGGTTTTCTGTCTTTTCACGGCAACTCCCGGATACGCTGTCGAAAACACCACGGTTACGGTGATTCAAGCGCAGGAAATCGTTTCCAGGGCCACCCTTGAAGCCGTTCGCTGGAGCGGCCCTGAATCTGGCCCGCGAGCCCTGCGGGGCAAGAGCATCGCCCTTGTCGCAGAAGATTTGCGTAACGGAGGCATCGTGGGTGTCGCGCAGGGCGTTCGTGAGGCCGCCAAGGCGATGGGCTGGACGCTGAAGATATTCGATGGCGCCGGATCATCGGCCGGGCGCGCAAAGGCCTTTTCCGATGCCCTCGCAGCGAAACCTGACGGCCTCATTCTGTGCGGCTCCGATGCCCTTGAGAACAATGCGGCGCTGATCCTCTTCGCCAACAGGGATGTGCCGGTGGTTGGCTGGCACGCCGGGGCACGCCCCGGGCCGATTGACGGCACGCCGGTGGCCATGAACGTCACGACCGACCCGCTCGAAGTGGCTCGCCTCACGGCCATGGCGGCAGTGGCACAGTCAAACGGACGCGCCGGCGTGGTCATACTGACCGACTCCAAGTACAGCATCGCCATGGCGAAAGCCAAGGCCATGGAAAACGTCATTCGGGCCTGTCGGGAATGTACGTTGCTGGAAGTGCGCGATGTCGCGATCTCCGAAAGTGGTGAGAAGATGCCGGCGATCACCGAGGAGCTGCTTCAGCGCTATGGCAAGCGCTGGACCCATACGCTGGCCATCAACGATATCTATTTCGACTACTCGATTGCCTCATTGACCAGCGCCGCAATACCCAGTGACGGCATCAGTCTGTTGTCTGCCGGTGATGGCAGCGCTTCGGCTTTCTTGCGCATACAGGCAAAAACCTACCAGACCGTTACCGTGGCCGAGCCGCTCAACCTGCATGGCTGGCAAGTGATGGATGAATTGAACCGGCTGTTTGCAGGTCAGCCGGTGAGCGGCTTCGTAGCGCCGATTCACTTGGTCAATGCCGACAATATTGCCTTCGACGGCGGGAAGAAACTCCAGTACGACCCTGACAATGGCTATCGAGACATCTATCGCCACCAATGGAACCCCTGACATTGGACGTTACTTCCCGGCTCGGACGCCGGCTATTGCCGCAATCGCTACGCGCACAGTTCACACTGGCGTTTCTGACGCTGGCACTGCTGATCCTGGCGGGTGGTGCTACTGCGGTCTATGCATTGCGCACGTCAAACAGCGCCACCCGCCAGCTGACGGATGAACGACTGGTCCGCATGCAAGATGGGCAAGACATGCTGCAGCGGACCTTGCTGATCGAACGCCAGACCGATCAGCTTCTGACAACCCGCTCGCCCGACACCCTGCGTTCAAGCTATGCAGCGACCGTCCAAGAGCTCGAAGCCCTTGATCAACTGGTGCAGCAGTTGACTGCCGCGAACAGTGGTGTGGCGATACTCGACATGCATCAGTCGAGTCAGATGTTCCGCAATACCGCCAACATCGTTGCGCAGCTGCGAGAAAGCCTGCTGCAAACCGAGGTCACCTTTGAGCAAACCCTGGAGGATCACACCGCCCGGTTAACCGCGACCCAAACCCGGGCCAGCCTGGAACTGGCGGTGTTACTTTTCGATCTGCCGCAGGCTATTGACAGTGATGCCGTGCAACGGCTGCGGGTCCGATATGAGCGCCTGTCACACACCGCAGGCAAGTTACCCGACGCTGATGTGCCGACACCCGATCTCTTCTCTTTGCGCCTGAGGCTCATCAATCAGCACCACGTCATACAGCGCTTCAATGAGGAACTGAAGAATGAGGCCGGGGTTCTGGTCGCGGTGGCCCGTGCGCAATCCAGTGCTTACACCGAAGACTATCGCGAAGCTGTGCAGCGCCTGGTCGAGGCGTCAAATCGTAGCCAGCAATGGGTGCTGATCATGTTGGGCGCAAGCCTGGTGTTCGCCTGGTTTGTGACCCGGGTCTTCATGGGCCGTCATGTGCTCGTGCGCCTGAATGAAATAAGCCGGCAATTGCGTCAGGAACACACCGACAAAACGCATTTGTTGATGGCGGAGCATGGGAAGGACGAGATCGGCAGCATGGCCCGCGCAGTGAATCAATTCCTCAAAGACCGACTTCAGCTGGAAAAAAGAACGGTCCAATTGAGTATCGCCACAGAGCGGCTCGCCCTGCAAAACAACCGATTAGAACAAGAAGCCATCGTCCGTGCCGGACAAGGTCATGTCTTGGAGCTGATCGCCAGAAGCACTGAGCTTGCAGAGGTCCTCGAGAGCCTGGCTCACCTGGTCGAGTCCCAACTGGAGGGGATGATGGTGTCCATCCTGGTGCTGGATGAGGATGGCAAGCACCTGCTGCACGGGGCTGCCCCCAGTTTGCCGAAGGCCTATAACCAGCTCATTGACGGGACTGCGATCGGTCCGAGTGTCGGTTCATGCGGCACCGCGGTGTATCGACGAGAGCCGGTCATCGTCACGGATATCGAGCTGGATCCGCTGTGGGAGGAGTACCGATCAGCTGCTGCGTCCTATGGATTTCGCGCCTGCTGGTCGACGCCGATTCTGTCCCATGAGCGAAAGGTATTGGGTACGTTCGCCTTGTATTCCAACACCGTCCGCAGCCCCAGCTCGACCGAGACGCGACTGATCGACATGGCGACACCTCTTGCCGGCATTGCGATAGAACGCCAACTGACCGAAAAACGCATTCGCTATATGGGCGACCATGACGCATTGACCGGGCTGCCGAATCGCACACTGCTCGAAGACCGTCTCAAGCAGGCAATGCTTTATGCTCAGCGCTACAGCCGGCTGGTGACGGTGGTGTTTCTCGATCTGGACAAATTCAAACTGGTGAATGACAGCCTTGGACACAGTGCTGGAGACGAACTGCTGAAAACCGTCGCCCAGCGCATGCAGGAGTGTGTACGCCGCACCGACACCGTTGTGCGACTGGGTGGCGACGAGTTTGTGATCATCCTGTTCGACCAGCCCTCAGACATCGACGGTGTTACGCCAGCCCTGCATAAAATCCAGGAGGCCATCCTGCGGCCGATTCAGCTCAGCGGACATACACTCCACGTCACCTGCAGCATGGGGTTGGCCACTTACCCGGCGGACGGCAGCGATACCGACACGTTGCTCAGCAATGCGGACGCCGCCATGTACCGGGCCAAGGAGCTGGGTCGCAACAGTTACCAGTTCTATACGAGCGAGATGAATAACAAGGATCAGGGCAAGCTCGCCATGCAAGACGGGCTTCGAAACGCACTCAACCATGACGAGTTCCTGCTGCTGTACCAGCCACAGGTGGATTTGCAGTCAGGTCAGATTATCGGCGTAGAGGCACTGATTCGCTGGCAGCATCCCGAGTTCGGCATGGTGTCTCCAATCAAATTCATTCCCCAGGCCGAAGAGACCGGGTTGATCGTGCCCATCGGCGACTGGGTGATTCATACCGCGTGCAGACAGAACAAGGCCTGGCAGGATGCGGGCTGGCCGCCGATCACCATGTCGGTGAATATTTCAGCACGCCAGTTCATCGAAAGGGACCTGATCGACCGGGTGAGGCATGCCTTGCAAGAAACCGGACTGGAACCGAGGTACCTTGAGCTGGAGCTGACCGAAAGTCTGATCATGCAAGACCTTCAGCAAGCCATCAGCAAAATGAAGGAACTGCAATCAATGGGGATCAGTCTCTCGATCGACGATTTCGGTACCGGTTACTCCAGCCTCGCAGCATTGAAAAGCTTCCCGATCGCGAGACTCAAGATCGACCAGTCTTTCGTGCGCGATCTGCCCGACAACGAGAACGACAAAGCCATCGCCACCGCAGTGATTTCGTTGGGGCACAAACTGAACCTCAAGGTCATTGCCGAAGGTGTCGAAACCGAAGAGCAGCAAACCTTCCTGCGTGAAAACGGTTGCGATGAAATGCAGGGCCACTTTTTCAGCCGCGCGGTCAGTGCAGAGGAAATCAGTCTGTTACTGCGTACGCCCCGGTTGCCTCAACCGAGCCGCATGGCGAGCCCTGACTCGCTAATGCGAAAACGCGTTGTAAAACGCCCAAGCAGTCCAGTACCCGGGCGCTAATGGCTCAGCGTACGGTAAAACGCTCGGCGTGCCTTATGTCAGGCTATCGGGGTCCCCGAAAAACATCTGAATCCGTGACCTTAACCAACGCTCCCCCGGGTCATTATCTTGCGACCCGCGCCAAGCCATGTGCAATTCAAAGCTGCGCACCGGCAACGGCGGGTCCTCGGCCCGAACACCACCGGCCGCGGTCAACGCTTCGGCGGTGTAATCAGGGACGGTGGCCACGATATCGGTGCCACTGATCAGTGTGCTCAACCCATTGAACTGCGGCACTGCCAGCACCACATGCCGTTTGCGCCCCAGTTTTTCCAGCTCTTCATCTATAAAGCCGCTCAGGTCGCCGGCGAACGAAACCAGAGCGTGGGGGCGGGCGCAGAAATCATCCAGACTCAACGGCCCTGGCACCGTATCGGCGCGCAACAATTTCGGCATGCTGCGGCGCAGTACTTTGCGCTTGGCGTTGGCCGGCAAGTCGGCGGTGTAGCTGACGCCGATGGAGATCTCGCCCGAGGCCAGCAGGTTCGGCATCAGGATGTAGTTGGCCCGACGCACCACCAGCACGATCCCCGGCGATTCAGCGCGCAACCGTTTGAGCAGCATTGGCAGCAGCGCAAATTCAACATCATCGGACAAGCCGATGCGGAACACCGCGGTGCTGGTCGCCGGGTCGAATTCCGCCGCACGACTGACCGCGGTGGAAATCGAATCCAGGGCCGGCGAGAGCAGGGCGAAGATTTCCACCGCCCGAGCGGAAGGCTCCATGCTGCGGCCGGTGCGTACAAACAGCGGGTCATCGAACAGCCCGCGCAGGCGCGAGAGCGCCGCACTGATGGCCGGCTGGCCGAGGAACAATTTTTCCGCGGCGCGGGTCACGCTGCGTTCGTGCATCAGTGTTTCGAAAACGATCAACAGGTTCAGGTCGACACGACGCAGGTCATTACGATTCATCTGGAGTCCTGGCAGATTCAGCAAACTTGACGTGAGCGGCCATATGAGAACAATGGCCGGCATGAATCTTACGGGCAAAGGCTGGTACTCTGCACAGGGTAATTCAGTTTTTCCTGAAAGGCGCTTCGGTTTTTTACGGCATTTGATGATGTCGCCGTCGCTGCGGAATCAATGACAGGCATGTCGACTATTAATAGCCACTGATGGTCTTGGGTAGAAAGCCCAGATAGAGTTCAAGGCATTAGAGGTTACTTTGACGAGGTTTGCGATGTCCCGCACGATCCGTTTTCACAAGTTTGGTCCAGCCGAGGTGCTCAAATGCGAAGAGCATGCGGCCGCTCTGCCTGCGCCGGGCGAAGTGCAGGTGCGCGTCGAAGCGATAGGCATCAGCTGGTACGACATTCTCTGGCGCCAGAACCTGGCCTCGTCCCATGCTCGTCTGCCTTCAGGCCTTGGTCATGAAATGGCTGGCGTGGTCACGATGGTCGGCGAAGGCGTCGATGATCTGGCTGTTGGTGACAAGGTCGCCAGCTTCCCGGCAGAGAGCCCCAACGACTACCCGGTTTACGGCGAACAGATCGTTCTGCCGCGCTCGGCGCTGACCCGCTACCCGGACGTACTCAGCCCGATTGAAGCCAGCGTTCATTACACGCCACTGTTGATCGCCTATTTTGCCTACGCCGATCTGGCGCGAGTCAAACCCGGACAATTTGCCTTGGTGACCGACGCCAGTCACTGCGCCGGGCCGTCATTCGTGCAATTGGGCAAAGCCCTTGGTGTGCGAGTGATTGCTGCGACCAAAACCGCGGATGAGCGTGAGTACCTGTTGTCCCTGGGTGCCGAGAAGGTCATCGTCACCGAAGAACAGGATCTGCTGATGCAAATCAACAAGATCACCGATAACCGCGGCGTCGATGTGGTGTTCGATGGCTTGGGCGGGCCGCAGATGTCGCTGCTCGGCGATGTGCTCGCACCTCGCGGTAGCCTGGTGCTCTATGGCTTGCAAGGGGGTAATCAGACGCCATTCCCGGCCTGCGCGGCATTCCAGAAGAACATTCAGTTCTTCGTGCATTGCATCGGTAATTTCACCGGCAAGCCGGAACTGGGCATCATCCAGGATCAGGCCGCACTGCAACGTGCCCTGCGCGACATCAATCAGATGACTGCGGACCGTGTGCTGTTGCCGCTCAAGACCCGGGTCTTCCCTTTTTCCGAGTTTGTCGAAGCCCACCGCTATATGGACGAATGTCCATGTCGCGAACGGGTAGCCCTTCAGGTCGAACCTGCTGCCTGAGCCCTTATGCAAGACCCTCAGTAAGAGTCCGTCCAGGCACGGACTCTTTCTCCCAACACCTCCCAAATGAGACACCCATCGATCCCGCGGTGGGTCGGTTCAGCAACTGAACCGGTTTTTGCTCTCCATCTGTATCTTCTAATCATCATATAAGCCCTGATAATTGAATGATTACTTTCATCTCAAGGAAAGAGTCGTGATCGGGTATCAGGCTGAAACTTCTCAATGCGCGCCGGCAATATATGCTCAACAAATAGTGCAGCGTCGCTCAGTTGTCATACATTTATTGGCAATTTCTTTCCTTATTTCTTGTACTCAGTGTCTGTGGGACGCTGTCGGAAATTTCCTAGGAAAGCACATGGGAGCGCAAGGTCCCCAGTCTGGCTGGCTTCGCGGCGGCCTCGGCTTCGTTGGGGTATGCCCAGTGTTCAATTATTTCAAATAATTGCATAAGACTTAAGTGCTAGCATTTGAACAGTAATCCCGGCACCCATTCATGACAGGTAATTGTCGCGCAACTGCATGCTCGCTGTTTGCGCGGTATCAAACTTATGAGTTACAGGTAAATAAATGATGACCGCTACCCATGATCAGGCAATGAACTATGTTTACCAGCAAATGCTGCAGCGTTTGTTGGGTTTTTTCTCCCGCGCCGAGCGTACGGCATTGCAGTTGATGATTCAGCGCTTGGTGGTGTCCGCGGGAGGTATTGAGCGTATCGGCGATTACAAGGTGCTGACGATCCAGTCCGGGTCCCGCGACAGTTGCTACGCACTGGCGCTGCTGCGCGCGGCGCAACTGAGTATTGCCAGTCGGGCACCGGCAACGTTTCAACTGCGAGTGGCGACCTTGCGCTTGAACGGTGTGGCCTCCACATCCCTGGAAAACATCCATCACAGTTGTAGTGCGCTGTTTCTCTACGACGACCCCCGAGTCGAAGTGTTGATGGTCGATAATCGGGAAGTCCTGCCGTTCAACCATCTGGCGCCGATCTCTGAAGCCGGTCGCGAGTCGAACCGGCTCAATCTGCTGATGGTCGGGCACCGCCGTACCTGGGACGGGCCGCTTGATCTGTGGGATGACGGGTACCTGGCAACCGGCGAATTTTATGGACAGATTGCCCGCTGGGACCAAGGTGTCGATGCATTGATCAGCAGCGATACGCCCCGTCGGCAGAAGCAGTTTCTCGTGGGATTGAACCGTGCAGCGGCCAAGGCCGGGCTCAAGGCAGCGGACCATCATGAGGCGGGGTACGAGGGCCTGTTCGCGCGGCTCGATGAATTGGGCAGCGATTGCTACCGCGCGTTTTATCCTGAGTCTGCCCAAGCGGCATGGCGTCCCGCCGATCGCTTTGAAGCTTGTCGCCGCACAACTTTCATTGATATTCACGACATGCTGGTCAGCAATCTGGAAGAGCGCTGGCCACTGCTCACCGATTTCCTAGGGGTTCAACCTGACGAGTTGTCGGCTCAGCTCAGTGATAACGACTACGTCAGCTTGTCGATATCCGCGCATCTTCGTGGCTTGCAAGCGTGCTTTGTCCACGGTCGCACCTACGAGACGGGCGTCAGCGAGTTCCTGCAGCGGTCGCTGGTGATGATGCGTCGTAAACAGCTTCCAGAGCGTTTTTGCGAACAGGCAATGGAGACATTCGGCAACCCGATGACAATGACCGACCAGCGCGCGTTGGCGACGGCCGAGGCACAAAAGAACCTCGGTTTGAGCGAGGCTCAACTGGTGTGTCTGCTGTTCGCCCCTTTTGTCGATAGCGGCGCGGCGCTGGAGCATTTTCTTCGTCGGTGCCATCCGGGCATGCTCGTGGCGTTGCCCGACTTGCACCGGGCGATGCAGGGCGGCCCGGCGCCCGAGCAGGTTCTGCAGTGGATGGTCGATGTCAGCGGGTTGCCTGTAAGTCTGATCGGTACGCTTTACCGCATGGGGCCGGTGGTTCGGGATGAGGGCAGGGGGCTCGGCATGGAAAGCGGCGAAGTGGGTGCGCAAGCTGAAGTCGTGGAACCTGACAGTGAAACGACTGTGGCTGGCGAATGGTCGACGGGCCGGTGAAAGTGCCAGGTCTGACGGATTCAGCAAGGATGCGTCACGACGTTCGTAGCCTGTTCGGCCGTTACCCATGAAAGGACCGCGAGATACCGATTTTGCGTACCAGGCGGTGTACCGTTACCTGACTAACCTGATCAATGAACCGGGCAGTGACGTGCAAGTGCGCCTGCCATCATTGCGACAGTTGGCGCACCGCCTGAGTGTGTCGATCTCGACCATTCAGTACGCCTATTCGCTTTTGGAGAAGGAAGGGCGCGTCTATTCGGTGGCCAAGTCCGGCTACTACGCCGTCCCCGTATCCTCAATAGGCATGCCCGGCCGCGGCAAGGACCTGCTCGAAACGGTTTATGTCAACGCCAGACGTCCCGGTATGCTGGTGCTGAGCGCCGATGAACCGGCGTTATTACAACCGCTGGATAGCCCGTTGCTGTTGCTGGAGAGAGAATTGCTGCGCCAGTACCCACGCCAGCCACAACCGTCTTCGCAACCCTGCGGCGAACTGGAGCTGCGCACAGCCCTGGCGGCGCGTTACACCACTTCGCCGACACGTTGCTGGCATGCTGATGATGTTTATATCGGTGCAGATCTGCGGGGAGTCCTGGAAATATTAATCGCCGCTCTTGGCCTCAAAGACGCTGTGGTGGTGGTCGAATCACCGTGCGACTGGGTCATTCTGCGTCTGCTCCAGGATGCGGACGTGCGGGTGATCGAGCTGTCGTTGCAAGCCGATGGTGGTCTGGATCTGGAGCAGTTGAAGGAACTGCTTGAGACCGAGCCGGTGCGACTGGTGATGCTTTCATCGGGACTGAACATGCCACGAGGCAGTGTGGCACCTGACAGCAACAGGCAATCCGCCGCACAGCTGCTGCTACGACATGGCAGTTGGGTACTGGAAAACGATTGCTATGGCGAGCTTGAGTTCGAGTCGAACGGCCTGCGATTTCGTGATCTGCTGGACCCGGATCGGCTGATCGTGTTTTCCACATTCGAGAAATTCATCGGGTCGGAGGCGCCCTTCGGCTATCTACTGTCGCGACAATTGCGTGCCAGATTGCAGCGGCACTTTTTGCTGCGCGCTTTCCGTCTGTCGTTGATTCGTCAGAAAGCCATTGCACGGTTGTACAGCAACGGACGCATTGATCAACACCTGCTGGTGTTGCGTCGACTGCTCAAGGAACGCATGGTGCAGATGACCCAGTTGCTTGAAGAGCGTCTGCCCGATGCGCTGCACTTCGTTGAACCCCGGGGCGGGGCGACGATCTGGATTCGCTCATTGCGCCAGGTCAATGTGCATCGAGTGTTCGAGCGTTTGCTCAAGCAGCATGTGGTGATTGCGCCGGGAGAATTGTTTAGCTTGCAGGGCCTGCACGGTCAGCACTTGCGCCTGAGTCACACCTTCGGTGGTCACCACGACCTCGCCGACGCATTGGGACTGTTGGGGGATGCCTTGCGCCTGGAATCGATCGACTGAGCCGAGGTGCCAATCCTTCCCGGAACCTGACAATCGATAACATCGCGCCAGGGGCAAACTGTCAGTAAACTGCGTTCTATTCCCGAACCACTCTTTCTCAGAGGTTTTGCATGACACTCAGTCCTTTTGCGGGCAAACCGGCACCGGCAGAACTGTTGGTAGACATCCCGCGACTGGTAACGGCCTATTACACCGGCCAGCCCGATGCAGCCATTTCTACCCAGCGCGTCGCCTTCGGCACGTCCGGACACCGAGGTAGCTCGTTCGACCTGAGTTTCAACGAATGGCACGTTCTGGCCATCAGTCAGGCAATCTGCCTGTACCGCGAAGCCCAGGGCATCGACGGTCCGCTGTTCGTCGGGATCGACACCCACGCGCTGTCCACGCCAGCCGGTGCCAGCGCCCTGGAAGTCCTGGCGGCGAACGGCGTGACAGTGATGATTGCCGAAGGCGACGAGTACACCCCGACGCCGGCCATTTCCCACGCGATTCTTTGCTACAACCGTGGGCGCACCTCGGGCCTGGCGGACGGCATCGTCATCACGCCGTCTCACAACCCGCCACAAAGCGGTGGCTACAAGTACAACCCTACCAACGGCGGCCCGGCCGATACCCACATCACCAAGTGGATCGAGGCCAAGGCCAATGAGTTGCTGGCGGCCAAACTCGTCGGGGTCAAGCGCATCAGCTACGAGCAAGCGTTGAAGGCCAGCACCACTCATCGTCACGATTACCTCAATACCTATGTTGCTGACCTGATCAACGTGATCGACTTCGATGCCATCCGCGATGCGAAGCTGCGTCTGGGTGTCGATCCGCTGGGCGGAGCAGGGGTGCGCTACTGGTCGGCGATTGCCGAGCACTACCGCCTGGACCTGGAGGTGGTGAATAAAGAAGTTGATGCGACATTCCGTTTCATGACCGTCGACTGGGACGGGCAGATCCGTATGGACCCATCGTCCAGCCACGCCATGCAAGGCCTGATCGGTCTGAAAGAGCGTTTCGACGTGGCCTTTGCCTGTGACCCGGATCACGACCGTCATGGCATCGTGACCCCATCCGGTGGTTTGCTTGCACCCAACAACTACCTCGCGGTAACGATCGATTACCTGTTCCAGAACCGTCCACAGTGGCGCGCCGATGCGGCCGTGGGCAAAACCGTGGTCAGCAGCGGCTTGATCGATCGTGTTGCCAAGCGTCTGGGCCGTCGTCTGTACGAAGTACCGGTCGGCTTCAAATGGTTTGCGGATGGTCTGTTCGACGGTTCCCTCGGTTTTGGCGGTGAAGAAAGTGCCGGCGCCTCGTTCCTGCGCAAGGACGGCAGTGTCTGGTGTACCGACAAAGACGGCTTGATTCCGGCTTTGCTGGCCGCCGAAATGACTGCTCGCACGGGCCGTGATCCAAGTCAGGCCTATCGCGCGCTGACTGATGAGCTGGGCGAACCTTTCTCGGTACGGGTCGATGCCAAGGCGAACCCTGAGCAGAAAGCGCTGCTGAGCAAATTGTCGCCAGACCAGGTCACCTCGACTCAACTGGCGGGCGAAGCGATCCAGAGCATCCTTAGCCATGCACCGGGTAACGACCAGGCTATTGGCGGTCTGAAAGTCATGACCGAGAACGGTTGGTTCGCGGCGCGTCCGTCGGGTACTGAGGATATCTACAAGATCTACGCGGAAAGCTTTGTCAGTGACGATCACCTGAAGCAGTTGGTGGCGGAAGCTCAGACCTTGGTGGATGGCGCGATTTCTGCGAAGTGATTGAGGGCCCCATCGCGGGCAAGCCCGCTCCCACCAGGATTGCGCTAAACCTGTGGGAGCGGGCTTGCCCGCGATGGCGTCAGTACAGTCACTACATTTAAGAAAAAATCCCGCATTTAACGCATCAAGCCACATCCACCAACACAATCTCACTGTCCTCAATCGCGGTCACGCGCAACACCTGCTCATCGGCAATCGCGACACCGTCTCGAGCTTGTGCACGCAAGCCATTGACTTCAATGACACCAGTGGCCGGAACCAGGTAAGCACGGCGGCCGCTGTCCAGATGATACTCCGCGGATTCACCGGCCTTCAGGTTCGCCGCCACCAGACGCGCATCGGCTCGAATGTGCAGGCTTTGATCATCGCCAACCTTGCCGCTGGCCAGGGTCACGAATCCTTCGCGCTCGCCTTTGGGGAACGGCTTGGCGCCCCACGACGGTGCCGAACCGACTTCGTTGGGAATGATCCAGATCTGAAAGATCCGGGTCTCGGTCGCTTCCAGGTTGTATTCGCTGTGAGCGATCCCGGTGCCGGCGCTCATGACCTGTACATCGCCCGCTTCGGTGCGGCCCTTGTTACCGAGGTTGTCTTGGTGGGTAATCGCGCCTTCACGAACGTAGGTGATGATTTCCATGTCCCGGTGCGGGTGTTGCGGGAAGCCGGTACCAGGGGCAATCACATCATCGTTCCACACCCGCAGGTTGCCCCAGTTCATGCGTTTGGGGTCGTGGTATTCGGCGAACGAAAAGTGGTGATGGGCATCCAACCAGCCATGATGCGCGCCGCCGAGCGAGTTGAAGGGTCTGAGTTCAAGCATGATCGTCTCCTGAAAAGGTTCGTCATGGGGCAGAACGCCTGAGCCACAAACGAGAACCGGTGGTTGATGGCGAGCATCATCTATCAGGCAATCATCGATAAAAAGCGTAAAAAATGCCTCAATACAATCGAATTAGTTGATATCAAATAACCTCGAAACATTCTCATCCAGCCTTCAGTTCATCGCATAAGCCAATGACCTGTAAGCATTTCACTAGAACTCAACGGCAAATGCAGACACCATAGCCCTCAACAGCCTCACACCCTGGAGTCCGTCAGCGTGCCGCAACACACCCCCGATCTTCCCCCCGAACTTCGTCCCTTGGCCGAGATGCCTTTGTTCAAGCGCTTGGCCGCCCGGTTCTTTGGCCATGGCCTTACCCGTCTGCGCGCGCAACACCGTGCGTCCTGGCTGCACGGGCAAGCCGACGGTTTTCGCAGCGGCCACAGCGCCGGTGTGGAGTACGGCTATAAGGAAGGCAAGCTCGAGGGGCTGGAAGAAGGTCGGCAGGTTCTGTTGATTCGCGACTCGCGCTCAACCGAGCATCGACCGCCCAACGTCGATGACAATCTGTTCGACGATTGGCGGCTGCCATTGAGTGCTGAGCTGAAGAAGCGCATGAAGGCCGACGTGGCGCGACTGCTGTCAGCGCATGCCCAGCCAAGCGCTGCCCAGTGGAAGATGATTTTTAGTGACACACCGTCGACCTCGGTGATCGCCGGGGCGGGCGCGGGCAAGTCGACTACCCTGGTGTTGCGAATTCTGCTGCTCAGCCATTACTTGGGGTTTGAGCTGAGCTCGATGACCGTGGTGACTTTCACCCGCGAATCGCGCAAGGACTTCATCAACAAGCTGATCGAGTTGTTTGCAATATGGGGCCGGGGAATCAGCCTTAAAGAAGCGCGCGACCTGGTGCGCACTTTCCATTCGCGCATCCTGCCGATGGTTCGCAGCCTGCCGGGTTTCGAGCGGCTGCAAGCTTTCGAAAACCTCAGTCACCGCGTGCAAGGCGGCGATGAGGAGATCGACAGCAACCCCTTTGACCTGCGCATCAACGACGCCCAGCGCCAGCAACTCAATGCCTGTTATCACAGCCTGCACAATCGCGATGAGCGCTTTCGCGAACTGATCAAACCTCTGTCTCGCCATGCCTTGCAGCTCAAGGAGCTGGAGCGTGATCACCCGGACGTGCAGAAGCGCATGGCGGTGACTGAACTCGCCGCCAAGCGTGATGAAGAACTGTGCGACACAATCGAAGACTTGTGGTTTCGCGCCGGTGCCTGGCCGATCAAGGGCATCGAACCGAATCGTCAAACCTTCGACATCAACGGCTCGACCTTTCATTGCCACGGCTACATTCCGACGCTCGACGCCTGGGTGGTGCTGGGTTTCGATCCCCGTGAAAATCCCCAGGTCAGCCGTCCGAATGCCAAGCTTTCGGTGCGCGCAGAATGGGCGGTAAAGCGCACGTTGTTTCAAGCTTTCTGTCGTAAGCCTTTGATATGGCTGGATAGTTATGAGTCTTCAAAGCGTGTTTTGGCATCGCTTGCCGGAGACGCCAGCGCCGGACCGGGCTTCGATTACAAGGTCAAGGGCGAGCTCGGCTCCGCGCCGTTGCTGGACTGTTTTGTCGCGGCGGCCGGGTTTATTGAAAACCTCGGCCTGGATGTGCCGAATGCCGTAGGCCAGATGAGCTTCGCCAAGGATGACCCGGACCGGTTTTTCTTTGAGGCCTTAAGCCTGTTCTGGCGAGCGCTGGAAGATCATCTGCTGGATCAATCGCCACCGGTAATGACCTACAATCGGATGTTCGCCTTGTTCAGTGAGCATTCGCCGGAGAATCTCAAGCTGCTGAGCGATGAGCTGCTCAGGCCGATGTCGCACTTGATGATCGACGAGTTTCAGGACGTGTCGCCGCAGATCGTTTCGTGGATTCGCGCCAGCCTGGCGGAGATCCGCAGTCGCGGACCGGCCATGCATGTGGGGCGCGGGGCGCAACGTTCGTCATTGCTTTGCGTCGGCGATGACTGGCAGTCCATCTATGGCTGGCGCGGCAGTTCGCCGACTTACTTTATGGAGTTCAACAAGGAATTCCCGTCGCCGACCACGACCAAAGTGATGCTCTGCGACAATTACCGCAGCCATCAGCACATCATCGACGCGGCGGAGCACATTGTCCGCGCGGCACCGGCGATCGCCGGCAAGAAGGCCAAGGCCAGCGGTGAGCCCAAGGCGTTGCTGCCGGTGAATGTTCTCGATCGGGATGACCAAGGCATGGCCCAGCGCCTGATCGAACACTATAGAAAGGGCGATTCAATCTTGATGCTTTATCGAAAAAGCAGCGATAAGTCATTGATTGAAGAGCATATTCAATCTGTAGTTAATGTGGATTCTAGCTTGTCGTACGACGCTCGGCGGCTCAAACAACTGACCTATCACAGCGCCAAGGGCCTGCAGGCTGATGCGGTATTTTTGCTGGGCGATTGCCAGCATCTGACCAGTTCACCCTACAAGAACCAGGTCTATCGCATGGCCCGGCTCGGCAAGCCTGGGGACAGCGAAGCTTACGACAGCGCACAGAAAGACGAGATATTGCGGCTGGCTTACGTGGGCATCACCCGGGCAGTCAGCCATTGCTACTGGTATGTCGATGGCCAGGATACCTCGGCTGCGAATATGCCCAAGGCCTCCGACCGGATCGGCAAGGGCAAGGCGTTCTTCGCGGATCACCGTCAGGGAAAAGTGCCGGCCTGATCCTGAAGCTGTTCACTGAGAATCTTGAGTCAGAAAAACCTGTGGCGAGCGAGCTTGCTCACCACAGGGGCAGTACCGGCTGACTGCGAAAAGTTGCGGGGGGCGCAATCCCGGCCTATGGTCCAAGGCGAGGCTTTGCTTGCGACTCGCGCGCAATGATTCGCCGCAGGTCGCTGTCCATCCAATGCGGATACATGCAGCGAGGTGACGACATGCCGAACGACTCCCGTCCCGCCGTGCTCGAACTGATCGGTAATACGCCGCTGGTGCGTGTCAGCCGCTTCGATACCGGCCCGTGCACGCTGTTTCTCAAACTCGAATCGCAGAACCCCGGTGGCTCGATCAAAGACCGCATCGGCCTGGCAATGATCGACGCCGCCGAGCGCGATGGTCGCCTGCGCCCTGGCGGCACCATCGTCGAGGCTACCGCCGGCAATACCGGTCTGGGCCTGGCCTTGGTCGGCCGGGCCAAGGGTTATCGGGTGGTGTTGGTGGTGCCGGACAAGATGTCCACCGAGAAGGTCCTGCACCTCAAGGCCATGGGCGCCGAGGTACACATCACCCGCTCCGATGTCGGAAAAGGCCATCCCGATTATTACCAGGACGTCGCTGCGCGGTTAGCGCAGGATATTCCCGACGCCTTCTTCGCCGATCAATTCAACAACCCGGCCAACCCGCTGGCCCACGAGTGCAGTACCGCTCCGGAGATCTGGGCGCAGACTCAGCATGATGTGGATGCCATCGTTGTCGGCGTCGGTTCGGCCGGCACGCTGACCGGGCTGACCCGTTTCTTTCAGCGCGTACAACCGAATCTGGAAATGGTGCTGGCTGATCCGGTCGGCTCGGTGATGGCCGAATACAGCCGCAGCGGCACCCTCGGTACGCCCGGTTCCTGGGCGGTGGAGGGCATTGGCGAAGACTTCATTCCGTCGATTGCCGACCTGTCCAGCGTGCGTAAGGCTTACTCCATCAGCGACGAGGAAAGTTTCGATCATGCCCGCCAACTGTTGCGCGCGGAAGGCATTCTCGGCGGCTCCTCTACCGGCACATTGCTGGCAGCGGCGCTGCGTTACTGCCGCGAACAAACCGAGCCGAAGCGGGTGGTCAGTTTCGTCTGCGACACCGGCACCCGCTACCTGTCGAAGGTCTACAACGACCAGTGGATGAACGATCAGGGGCTCCTTGCGCGCAAGCGCTACGGTGATTTGCGCGATCTGATCGCGCGGCGCTTCGAGGATGGCCGGGTGGTCAGCGTGGGCCCGGACGACACGCTGCTCACCGCATTCCAACGCATGCGCCTGGCGGACGTGTCGCAACTGCCGGTGCTGGTGGACGGGCAGCGACTGGTCGGCGTGATCGACGAGTCCGACATTCTGCTTGGCGTGCACGAAGACGCTTCACACTTCCGTATGCCGGTGAGCAGTGCGATGACTGGCAAGCTGGAAATCCTGCCGCCCGGCGCCAGTCTGGCGGAGCTAGAGGCGAAGCTCGACCGAGGATTGGTGGCGATGATCGCCGACGCCTCGGCTTTCCACGGGCTGATTACCCGTGTCGACATGCTCAATTACCTACGGAGATCCCTTGCATGAGTCAGCACGATGACACCGCCGAACCACGCGCCTTTGCCACCCGTGTGATCCATGCCGGACAGACACCGGACCCGTCCACCGGGGCGCTGATGCCGCCGATTTACGCCAACTCCACCTATCTGCAACAGAGCCCGGGTGTGCACAAGGGCTTCGACTACGGGCGCTCGCACAACCCGACGCGCTTTGCGTTGGAGCGTTGTGTGGCGGACCTCGAGGGCGGTACCCAGGCCTTCGCCTTCGCTTCCGGGCTGGCAGCGATCGCCAATGTGCTCGAATTGCTCGATGCGGGCGCCCACATCGTCTCCGGTAATGACTTGTATGGCGGTACATTCCGCCTGTTCGACAAGGTGCGCCGGCGCAGTGCCGGGCATCGTTTCAGCTTCGTCGATCTGACCGATCTGGCGGCCTTCGAAGCGGCGCTGCAGGACGACACGCGGATGGTCTGGGTCGAGACGCCGAGCAATCCTTTGCTGAGCCTCACTGACCTCGCCGCCGTCGCGCGTATCTGTCGCCAGCGAGGCATCATTTGCGTAGCCGACAACACCTTCGCCAGCCCGTGGATACAGCGCCCGCTGGAGTTGGGCTTCGATATCGTGCTGCACTCGACGACCAAGTACCTGAACGGTCACTCCGACGTGATCGGCGGCATCGCGGTGGTCGGTCAGAATGCTGAACTGGCAGAGCGGCTGGGTTTCCTGCAGAACGCGGTGGGGGCTATAGCCGGGCCGTTCGACGCTTTTCTCACGTTGCGCGGCGTGAAGACCCTGGCATTGCGCATGGAGCGCCACTGCAGCAACGCACTGGAGCTGGCGCAATGGCTGGAACGTCAGCCGCAGGTGGCGCGCGTCTATTATCCGGGCCTGCCATCGCACCCGCAGCACGAACTGGCGCGGCGGCAGATGCGTGGGTTCGGCGGGATGATTTCCCTTGACCTGAACAGCGACCTGGCTGGCGCCAGGCGTTTCCTCGAGAGTGTGCGGATCTTCGCCTTGGCCGAGAGCCTGGGCGGGGTGGAAAGCCTGATCGAGCACCCGGCGATCATGACCCATGCCAGCATCCCCGTCGAAACCCGGGCACAACTCGGCATCGGCGATGCGCTGGTGCGTTTGTCAGTGGGGGTCGAGGATGTCGAAGACCTGCGCGCCGATCTGTCGCAGGCCCTGATGAGGATTGGTTAAACGCAATCAATGTGGGAGCGGGCTTGCTCGCTCCCACAGGTTTTGTGGAACGCCAACCATCAGGCATAGCTTCTGAGAGCCTGCGGCGGAATGAACGCCTCCAATTCGTCTTCCACAGCTTCGATAATTCGTTCTACATCCGCCGCATTCATGACCGTTGCGCAAGGAATGCCGGCAATGGCGATCATGGTTTCGCCACTGGCGCGGTCGAACAGCCGGGCAACCATGCTGCCCGGTGCATCCATGGTCGCCTCGAAACCCATGGGATGAAAATGCCAGCGCATCAGCTGGCAGGCATTTGGAAAAGTGACCTTACTGAATGTGCCTTGATTCATGTGTTGCCCACCTTATTCATCGAGCGCTTCCTTTAGCTCATGTTAGGAGGGAAGAGCCTTCAATGGCTCAACCGGTGACTGACTTTAAAAGTAGCATCCAGATGTGAAAATCATGTGGATTTTTTCAGTCAGTTAGGCGAATGGTTCATTTTTTTTGATGCAGATCACGAGATACGGATTTTTCGACCAAAGGCTTATATGGCCGGGGCATTCCACGGGGGGCATTGAAGCCTGGCCAGAGCTTCGGCAAGCTCGGTTTTTTTTCGTCGAGTCCTGTGCGACAGCATGCCCCGCGATCCGAAGCCCTGGAGCATTCGGACCGTATTCGTCTGGACGGGCTTACGCCAAACAAATTTCTAATCCCTGAGCCCACGCATTAGGATCGACGCCAACGAAGTTTTGAGTAGCGGAGTCTTGCATGTCGGCGTGGCGCACGATCAGTTTGTGGATGGATCAACTCGACGAGCCGTTGCTGGCGCGCCCGCCGCTGGAGCAGGATCTGGACGTCGACGTGGCCATCATTGGCGCCGGGTACACCGGGCTCTGGACCGCGTATTACCTCAAGCGCCTGGCGCCGGGGCTGAACATTGCCATCGTCGAGGCAAACATCGCGGGTTTTGGTGCTTCGGGCCGGAACGGCGGCTGGTTGATGGGCAACCTGTTGGGCGAAGATCGCTTGCTTGCCGATTTACCGGCCGAACAGCGCCGTGCTTCTCTCGATCTGCTGCATGGCATCCCTGATGAAGTTGCGATCGTCCTCGATCGAGAAGGCATCGACTGCGATTATCGCAAAGGCGGGGTGCTTTACTGCGCTGCGCGTTATCCCGAGCAGGAAACTACCCTGCGCCATTATCTGGACACGCTCTACCGCCAAGGTCTGATCGAAAGCGACTACCACTGGCTCAGTCCCGAGCAATTGGCGCAACAGATCAGAATTGCCAAACCTTATGGCGGTATCTATGCACCGCACGTCGCGACCATTCACCCGGCAAAGTTGGTGCGAGGTCTGGCACGGACGGTAGAGCGCATGGGGGTCAACATCTATGAGAGCAGCCCGGTCACTCAATGGCAGTCGGGCAGTTTGCGTACAGCCAAGGCTCAGGTTCGCAGCCACTGGATCGTGCCGGCGGTAGAAGGTTATGCGGTCACATTGCCGCCGTTGGGCCGTTATCAATTACCGGTCCAGAGTTTGCTGGTGGCAACCGAACCGCTGTCCGCCGCGACCTGGGATGAAATCGGCCTCAGTCGCGGGCAAGCCTTCAGCGAAAGCAGCCGTCAAGTCACCTATGGCCAGCGCACGGCGGATAACCGCTTGGTATTTGGTGCCCGTGGCGGCTATCAATTTGCTGGCAAGTTGCGCCATGACTTCGACCTGACCACCAGCGAAGTAGAGTTGCGGCGCTACCTGTTCAGCGAACTTTTTCCGCAGCTCAAGAGCGTACGAATCACCCATGCCTGGGGCGGCAACCTGGGCATGTCCCGGCGCTTCAAGCCGCACATGCTCTGCGATCGAGCCAGCGGCATCGCCTTGTCCGGCGGTTATGGCGGGGAGGGCGTGGGTGCCAGCAACCTCGGAGGGCGAACCTTGGCCGACCTGATTCTCGAACGGGATACCGAGTTGGTCCGCCAGCCGTGGGTCATTCCTCAGGGCGGTCTTGACGCGCTCAAGGCTTGGGAACCCGAGCCCTGCCGCTGGTTGGGCTACAACGCGATCATCCGTAGCTTCGTCCACGAAGACCAGACCCTGGCCAACCCGGCCACCGCGCCCTGGCGTCGCAAACTGGCCAGTCGGGTCGCGGGGTTCATGGAAGGGTTCATGCACTAAACGGCGACGCTCTGAGTTGCTGCCCGTGCGCAAGACCATGATTTTTGATCTTCTGATTGCCCGGCAGCTCTCCAATAAAAAGAAACAGCACCAGCGACTTAGCCAACGGTGACATCTGCGTGGCTGTCTACAACTAACTGGTCGTTTAATTTATTTGATGGCAATGCGCTGGCACTTATATTAATAAGTTCAGAAAAATGTGAACTCATCTACAGAAAAACAACTTACCACTATTTAATATTTAGATAGCATATTGTCAGACAATTCGGCTAAAACCTCCAACTAAAAACTATATTTCGACAGCACACGCACTGTTTACTGGAGTTCGCCGGAACCGCTCAATTTGACGTCAAAAAAAATGTAGACGTTTGATTTCGAATTGTGTCAGTTTTTATACGCCTTCATTGGGCGAGTGATAGGACGATCTCGCCAGAGATTGTCGTATCGGACAAAAACTGTTCCATTGCTAAACAAGGAAGTGTGTTTATGTCGAAAGTAAAAGACAACGCTATTGATCTTGCCGAACAGGGCTTTGCGCCATTCCAAGCGCTGGCTGCACCCAGTTCCGCCTACAACCAGATCGATAGTTTCAGCCATCAATATGATCGGGGTGGCAATCTCACGGTCAATGGCAAACCCTCCTTCTCCGTCGACGAGGCAGCTACCCAACTGCTGCGTGACGGCGCTGCCTACCAGGACAAGGACGGCAGCGGCAAAATCGAACTCACCTACACGTTCCTGACCTCGGCTTCGTCGAGCACCATGAACAAGCACGGTATTACCGGGTTCAGCCAGTTCAATACGCAACAGAAAGCCCAGGCCGTGCTCGCCATGCAATCCTGGGCCGACGTGGCCAATGTCACCTTCACCGAAAAGTCGTTTGGCGGCGACGGTCACATGACCTTCGGCAACTACAGTGGTGGTCAGGATGGCGCGGCGGCATTCGCCTACCTGCCAGGCACGGGTCCAGGTTATGACGGTACTTCGTGGTATCTGACGGGCAGTGGCTATAACGTCAACAAGACACCGGACCTGAACAACTACGGTCGTCAGACCCTGACCCATGAAATCGGTCATTCCCTGGGCCTGGCTCACCCTGGCGACTACAACGCCGGTGAAGGTGCGCCGACCTACAACGACGCGACCTACGGCGAGGACACCCGCGGTTACAGCCTCATGAGTTACTGGAGCGAAAGCAATACCGACCAGAACTTCAGCAAGGGCGGTGTGGAAGCCTATGCGTCCGGCCCGCTGATGGACGATATCGCCGCCATTCAGAAACTCTACGGTGCCAACACCACCACCCGTACCGGTGACACCACCTACGGCTTCAACTCCAACGCCGGTCGCGATTTCCTGAGCGCGTCTTCGTCGTCGGACAAAGTCGTGTTCTCGGTCTGGGATGCGGGCGGCAAGGACACCCTGGACTTCTCCGGCTTTACCCAAAACCAGAAGATAAACCTCAATGAAGCCTCGTTCTCCGACGTTGGCGGCATGGTGGGTAACGTGTCCATCGCCAAAGGTGTCACCGTCGAGAACGCGATTGGCGGTTCGGGTAGCGACCTGCTGATCGGTAACAGCGTGGCCAACGAGCTGAAGGGCGGTGCCGGCAACGACATCCTCTTCGGGGCGGGCGGTTCGGACAAACTGTGGGGCGGTTCGGGTTCGGACACCTTTGTGTTCGCGGCCAGCAGCGACTCCAAGCCAGGTGCCGTCGACCAGATCCTCGATTTTGTCAGTGGCCTGGACAAGATCGACCTGACCGGCATCACCAATGGCGCAGGCCTGCACTTCGTGAATTCGTTCACCGGTGCGGCAGGCGATGCGGTATTGACCACTTCGGGCGGCAACAGCCTGTTGTCGGTGGACTTCTCCGGGCACGGCGTGGCTGACTTCCTGGTCAGCACTGTTGGCC
Source organism: Pseudomonas cucumis (assembly GCF_030687935.1). Lineage (GTDB taxonomy): Bacteria > Pseudomonadota > Gammaproteobacteria > Pseudomonadales > Pseudomonadaceae > Aquipseudomonas > Aquipseudomonas cucumis. The sequence continues at coordinate 3,063,654 of NZ_CP117454.1, forward strand.
AGGCGACGTTCTCGGACATCGTGGCCTGATTCAAGGCAAAAAGGAGGGCGGCGCTTGATGCGCCGCTCTCTGCCCCGATCCAGAGTAAAACGCCCTATGATCCAGAACGCTTTTACCTACAAAGCAACCGCGTGGCTGTTGGCGACGCTGATGATGTTTCTTGGAGATGTAGCCATGGCACGCAGTCTGAAACTGGCCGATCCGTCGGAGCTCGCCGGGAAATGGCAGGCGACCTTGAATAGCGCGCAAGACTCGCCCGAGTCCCAGGCGCTGCAGGACAAGCCGTCGAATGTCTGCTCGATCGAGCTCAAATTGAACCAGACGCTGGGTGAGGGCGCCGACTGCCTTGGCGCCTGGCTGAATGAGTCGGCGATTGGCTGGTTCCCGGAACCGGATGGCATCGCCGTGACCGGTAAAGAAGGCTCAAGAATTGTGTTTTTCAGCCGACAGCATGAGGGGCTTTATAAGAGCACCTTGAAGTCAGGTCTGATCATTACGCTCGAGCGCGCAGCGCAGTAAGTGAAAAATGCCGGACCGGCACCAGGCGCTGAATATAAAGCTCGTTATTGCCGTTATAAGCAGCAGATCAATAACCGGAGCTCTTTGAAGAACACAAAGAGTTGTTATTAATGTGTAAGCGATAACCGGCAAAAGAACGTCTCGGCCATGTGCGGACAGTTAATTGGAACCTCGCCAAGTAAGGCGAGGATTAATACCTCAGGAAAAACCAATGAAGATGGCGAAGAGCCCGGCCACCGCACCGTTATTCAAGGCACTGGGCGACTATAAAAGCATCCTGATCAGTGTCGGGTGTTTTACCGCACTGATTAACGTGCTGATGTTGGTCCCGTCGATTTATATGCTTCAGGTCTATGACCGGGTACTGTCTTCGCAAAACGAAACCACACTGGCGATGTTGTCGTTGATGGTGGTCGGGTTTTTCGCTTTTATCGGTCTGCTGGAGATCGTGCGTAGCTTCATTGTCATCCGTATCGGCAGCCAACTGGAGCGTCGTTTCAACCTGCGGGTGTATCAAGCCGCTTTCGAGCGCAACCTGTTCAAGGGCGAGGGCAACGCGGGGCAATCCCTGGGCGACCTGACCCATATTCGCCAATTCGTCACCGGCCCGGCGCTGTTTGCCTTCTTTGATGCGCCGTGGTTTCCGGTCTATTTGTTTGTGATCTTTCTGTTCAACGTCTGGCTCGGTGTATTGGCCACCGCAGGCGCGGTACTGCTGATCGGGCTGGCCTGCCTCAACGAGGCGATGACCAAAAAGCCCTTGGGCGAAGCCGCAGGGTTTTCCCAGAAGTCCAGCCAACTGGCCACTAGTCACCTGCATAACGCCGAAACCATTCAGGCCATGGGCATGCTCGGTGTCTTGCGCAAGCGCTGGTTCCAGGTGCACTCGCGTTTTCTCGGCTTGCAGAATCAGGCCAGCGACACCGGCGCGGTCATCAGCTCCCTGAGCAAAACCCTGCGCCTGTGCCTGCAATCCCTGGTGCTGGGGCTGGGCGCCTTGCTGGTGATCCAGGGTGACATGACCGCCGGGATGATGATCGCAGGTTCCATCCTGATGGGCCGGGTCCTGAGCCCCATCGATCAACTGATCGCCGTGTGGAAACAGTGGAGCGGCGCCAAGCTCGCTTACCGCCGTCTCGACGCCTTGCTGCAAGCCTATCCACCGACTGAGGAGGCCATGGCGTTGCCGGCGCCGAAAGGCCAGATCACCTTCGAGCAAGTCAGCGCCGGCCCGCCAGGGCAACGGGCAGCCACCTTGCACATGGTCAATTTCAACCTCGGCGCCGGCGAAGTGCTGGGCGTGCTCGGGGCTTCCGGCTCGGGTAAATCGACCCTGGCCCGGGTGCTGGTCGGCGTCTGGCCAACGTTGGGCGGCACGGTGCGCCTCGACGGTGCAGACATTCATCGCTGGAACCGCGATGACCTTGGCCCTTACATCGGTTATCTGCCCCAGGACATCGAACTGTTCAGCGGCAGCATCGCCGAAAACATCGCCCGATTCCGTGAAGCGGATCCGCAAAAAATCGTCGAGGCCGCGCAACAGGCCGGCATTCATGAACTGATCCTGCGTATGCCGCAAGGCTACGACACTGTGCTCGGCGAGGACGGCAGCGGTTTGTCCGGTGGTCAGAAACAGCGTGTGGCCCTGGCTCGCGCGCTGTACGGCAATCCGAGTCTGGTGGTGCTGGATGAACCGAACTCCAACCTCGACACCGTCGGCGAAGCGGCACTGGCCGGCGCCATCGCGCACATGAAGGCCCGGGGCACCAGCGTGATTCTGGTCACCCATCGCTCTTCAGCCCTGGCCCAGGCCGACAAGTTGCTGGTGCTCAACGAAGGTCGCTTGCAGGCCTTCGGCCCAAGCCAGGAAGTGCTCAAGGCGCTGGCCGGTAACCCGTCAGGCGCCCAGGAACAACAACGTGAAAAACCTGCGCAAGCACCGGGCGGGCTCAGCATGAGCCGGCAGTATCAGCCCACGACAAGGAATTCGGGTGTATGAGCAGCACACGCATGAACGACGACAGCGAAGCGACCATGGAACACGACTACATCGCCGAACGTCCTGAGCGCGATGCGCGTTTCTTCGCTCGCATGGGCTGGATTCTGGCGATTGTCGGTGCCGGCAGTTTCTTCACGTGGGCGAGCCTCGCGCCGCTCGATCAAGGTATTCCGGTGCAGGGGACCGTGGTGGTCTCGGGCAAGCGCAAAGCCGTGCAATCGATGAGCAGCGGCGTAGTCAGCCAGATTCTGGTGCGCGAAGGACAAGTGGTGAAGCAAGGCCAGCCGCTGTTCCGCCTTGACCAGACCCAGGTCGCGGCCGACGTGCAATCGCTGCAAGCGCAATACCGCATGGCGTGGGCCAGCCTGGCGCGCTGGCAGAGTGAACGGGATAACCTCAAACAGGTAAATTTCCCCGCCGAGCTGAGCAACGATCCTGACCCGCGTCTGGCCTTGGTGCTCGAAGGCCAACGGCAATTGTTCAGCAGCCGTCGCGAAGCCTTTTCCCGGGAACATGCCGCCCTGCGCGCGAACATCGAAGGCGCCAGCGCGCAACTGGCCGGCATGCGCCGCGCGCGCACCGACCTGACGGCCCAGGCCAGTTCCCTGCAACAACAGTTGAGCAATCTTCAGCCCTTGGCGGACAACGGCTACATCCCGCGCAACCGCTTGATGGATTACCAGCGTCAGTTGTCGCAAGTGCAGCAACAGCTGGCCGAGAACACCGGCGAAAGCGGCCGCGTGGAGCAAGGCATCCTTGAATCCCGACTGAAGTTGCAACAGCACAGCGAGGAATACCAGAAAGAAGTCCGCAGCCAACTGGCCGACGCGCAGCTCAAAAGCGTGACCCTGGAAGAGCAACTGACTTCCGCCGGCTTCGACCTGCAACACAGCGAAATCATCGCCACCGCCGACGGCATCGCCGTCAACCTTGGGGTTCACACCGAAGGCGCCGTGGTGCGTCAGGGCGACACCTTGCTGGAGATTGTCCCGCAAGGTACCCGCCTGGAAGTAGAAGGACACCTGCCGATCAACCTGATCGACAAGGTCGGCACGCACTTGCCGGTGGACATTCTGTTTACCGCGTTCAACCAGAGCCGTACCCCGCGAGTCCCCGGTGAAGTCAGCCTGATCTCCGCCGACCAGATGGTCGATGAGAAAACCGGTGTGCCGTATTACGTGCTGCGCAGCAGCGTCAGTGACCAGGCCATGGAAAAACTCAACGGTCTGGTGATCAAACCGGGCATGCCGGCAGAAATGTTCGTGCGTACCGGTGAACGTTCACTCCTCAACTATTTGTTCAAACCGCTGCTCGACCGGGCAGGCTCCGCGTTGACCGAGGAATAAGGATGTTCGGCTGTATGAATAAGTTTTCCCTGCTCGCGGCGACCCTGGCGTTGCTGACGTGCAACAGCACGATGGCCATGGGGCCCTTCAACATCTATGAGCAAGCGTTACGCAATGATCCGGTGTTCCTCGGTGCCATCAAGGAGCGCGATGCAGGCCTTGAAAACCGTGCCATCGGCCGCGCCGGGCTGCTGCCCAGGATTGGTTACAACTACAACAAGGGGCGTAACACCTCCAAGGTCACTCAACTTAATGAGGGGAGACCAGACTTCACCGAGGACCGCAACTACAGCAGTTACGGCTCGACCTTGACCCTGCAACAGCCGCTGCTCGATTACGAGGCTTATGCGGCGTATCGCAAAGGCGTGGCGCAATCGCTGTTCGCCGACGAAAACTTTCGTGGCAAGAGCCAGGAACTGCTGGTTCGCGTGTTGGAGAATTACACCAAGGCGCTGTTCGCTCAGGACCAGATCGACATTGCACGGGCCAAGAAAAAAGCCTTCGAGCAGCAGTTTCAGCAGAACGAGCAGATGTTCCGCCAAGGCGAGGGCACGCGCACCGATATCCTCGAAGCCGAGTCACGTTACGAACTGGCGACCGCCGAGGAAATCGAGGCTCGCGACGAACAGGACGCGGCCCTGCGCGAGCTCGGCGCACTGGTTGGCGTGCCGGCCATCAACATTGGTGACCTGACGCCGCTGGATCAGAACTTCCAGACCTTCACCCTGCAACCGGCCAATTACGACACCTGGCACGAGATGGCGGTGGCCAACAACCCGAACCTGGCCTCCCAGCGTCAGGCGGTGGAAGTGGCGCGCTACGAAGTCGAACGCAACCGCGCCGGCCACCTGCCAAAAGTCAGTGCCTACGCCTCGGTGCGCCAGAACGAATCGGAAAGCGGCAACACCTATAACCAGCGCTACGACACCAACACCATCGGCATCGAAGTCAACGTGCCGCTGTATGCCGGTGGCGGGGTCTCGGCCTCGACCCGTCAGGCCAGCCGGACGATGGAACAGGCCGAGTACGAGCTGGACGGCAAGACCCGGGAAACCTTGATCCAGTTGCGCCGTCAGTTCAGCGCCTGTCTGTCGGGGGTCAATAAATTGCGGGCTTATCAGAAGGCGTTGACGTCGGCCGAAGCGCTGGTGGTCTCGACCAAGCAAAGCATTTTGGGCGGCGAACGGGTCAACCTCGATGCGTTGAATGCCGAACAACAACTGTTTACCACCCGCCGGGATCTGGCTCAGGCGCGCTACGACTATTTGATGGCCTGGACTAAGTTGCATTACTACGCAGGGACCTTGAGCGAGCAGGATCTGGCCAAGGTGGATGAGGCCTTCGGCCAGGGCCGGCCAACGAAGACTCAGTAACCCCCTCGCCACAGAGCACCGGGATACAGGATTTGAGTTAGCAATGAAACACCGCCCCTGATCAGGGGGACTACAACTCTAAAAACGCCAAAAAAGCGAGAGTCATGAACATGGACGTACAGATCAAGCCGATGTCGGTCGGCGCGCTATTGCTCCTGATTTCATCAGTACCAGGCCCAGCCCAGGCGCTTTATCTGGAAACCGGCAAACCCGGCGACCCCGCCAGTTGGCGCTCGACGGAGTTCCAGCGCGATTGGGGCCTGGCGCGCATGCAGGCTGATCAAGCCTATGCCGCCGGCATCACCGGCAAGGGGGTGAAAATCGGCGCGCTGGATTCCGGTTTCGATTCCAGCCATCCCGAATTTGCCGCAGAGCGTTATCACGCGGTGACGGCCAGCGGCAGCTATGTCGACGGCTCGGCGTTCAATGTCGACGGCACGCTCAACACCAACAACGACTCCCACGGCACCCACGTCACCGGCACCATGGGTGCTTCCCGTGATGGCAGCGGCATGCACGGCGTGGCGTACAACGCGCAAATCTACGTCGGCAACACCAACAAGAACGACAGTTTCCTGTTCGGCCCCAGCCCCGACCCGCGCTATTTCACAGCGGTCTATAACGCCCTGGCAGATGCTGGCGTGCGCGCGATCAACAACAGCTGGGGCAGCCAGCCGAAGGACGTCAGTTACCGAACCCTCGACGACCTGCACGCCGCTTACGCCCAGCACTGGAACAAAGGCACCTGGCTTGATGCCGCCGCCGACGTTTCGCGCCGAGGGGTGATCAACGTGTTCAGCGCCGGCAACAGCGGTTACCCGAATGCCAGCGTGCGTTCGGCCTTGCCGTACTTTCAGCCGGACCTGGAAGGCCACTGGCTGGCAGTGTCGGGGCTGGATCAAAGCAATCAGCAGAAATACAACCAGTGCGGGATCGCCAAGTATTGGTGCATCACCACCCCGGGGGCGAAGATCGACAGCACCATTCCCGGCGGCGGTTACGCGATCAAGTCCGGCACCTCCATGGCCGCGCCGCATGCCACCGGGGCTCTGGCGCTGGTGATGGAACGCTATCCGTACATGAATAATCAGCAGGCGCTGGAGGTGCTGCTGACCACTGCAACGCAGCTCGACGGCTCAATCACCAACGCACCGAGTACGCGCATCGGTTGGGGCGTGGCCAACCTCGAACGGGCGATGCGCGGACCGGGGCAATTGCTCGGGGCGTTTGACGCCAATCTGGCAGCCGGGCAAAGCGATGTCTGGAGCAATGACATTTCGGACCGGGCGCTGATTCAACGTCAGGCCGAAGACGCCGCCGAACACAGCGCCTGGCAACAGACGTTGAAGGACAAGGGCTGGGAAAACGGTGTCCCGGCCGGCGCCAGTCAGCAGGATCAGACCGATTACGCGGTGGGCACAGCTCGCGACTCCGCCGCCGCCAACCGAGTCTACGAAGGCAGCCTGATCAAGTCCGGGGCCGGACGGTTGATGCTCACTGGCGACAACACTTATCGCGGCCCGACCACGGTCAACGGTGGTTTGCTGGCGGTAAACGGCTCGCTGACATCGACGGTGACTGTCAATGACAGCGGCACCCTCGGCGGTAACGGACGAGTCGCCGCCTTGAATGCCAATGCCGGCGGCACCGTGGCGCCTGGTAACTCCATAGGTACGTTGCAAGTCAGCGGCGATGTGACATTTGCACCGGGTTCGACCTATGCCGTCGAACTGTCACCCACCAGCAGCGACCAGATTATTGCCGGCGGTACGGCGACAATCAGCGGCGCTACCGTGAGCCTGTCCCTGGAAAACAGCCCGACCTTGCTCAGCACCCAACAAGTGCAAAGCCTGCTGGGCAATCAATACAACATCCTGCAAGCGGCGGGCGGGATTCAGGGCCAGTTCGGCGCGGTGCTGCCCAACTATCTGTTCATCGGCGGCAGCCTCGACTACGCCGCGACCGGCATTCAGCTGAGCGTGGAGCGTAACGCCACAACCTTCGCCAGCGTCGGGCAAACGCCGAATCAGCGTTCCGTCGCGGCCGCAGTGGAAGGGCTTGGCGCGGGTAACGCCGTCTACGAAAGCCTGCTGCTGTCGCCGACCGCCAGTTCAGCGCAACAAGCGTTCCAGCAGTTGTCGGGGGAAATTTACCCGGCGCTGGGCTCTGTGTTGATCAATGACAGCCGTTATCTGCGCGATGCGGTCGGTGAGCGTCTCAATGAAGCCGACGGTTCCCGAAATAATGGCTGGATCAAGGCATTGGGGGCCTGGGGCAAGACCGATGACAGTCACGACACTGCCGGCTACACCACATCGATTGGCGGTTTGCTGGCCGGTGTCGATGGTGCGGTGGATGACCAAACCCGTGTGGGCCTGGTCGCCGGTTACAGCGACAGCTCGGTCAGCATGGGCTCCGGAACTCATTCATCAGCACAGGTCGACAGTTATCACCTGGGCGCCTATGCCGGCCACGAAATGGGCGCTTGGCGCTTGAGTGCCGGCGGTGCCTACAGCTGGCATCGGGCGGACGTCAAACGCGACCTGCAATACGGTGATGTCAGCGCCAAACAGAAAGCCAAGGTCGACTCCGGGACTACCCAAGTATTCGGCGAGGCAGCGTATCGCCTGAACCTGCAAGCACTGGCTTTGGAACCGTTCGCCAATCTGGCTTACGTGCACTTGAACACTGAAAGCTTCAGCGAAAAAGGTGACGCCGCTGCGCTCAAGGGCGGGGAAAACAACCGCGACGTGGTGCTTTCGACCCTTGGCCTGCGGGCGAGCAAAGCCATTGCGCTGTCCGACCAGCAACAGCTGGAACTGTCCGGCACGCTCGGCTGGCAGCACAACCTGAGCAACACCCGTTCCGAAGACCACTTGGCCTTCGTCAACGGCAACACCGCGTTCAGCGTGCAAAGCGTGTCCATGGACCGCGATGCCGCGGTGGTCGGTGCCCGTGCCGGCTTGGCGCTGGGCCGCGATACCCGTTTGAACCTGGATTACAACGGGCTGCTCGGCTCCCGGGAAAAAGACCACGGTGTGGGCCTGACCCTGGACTGGCAGTTCTGATTTGACGCTAAGGAAGCAAGATCATGGGACTGTTTGATTACAAAAATGCCGGCAGTGAGGCCGGCAAGGCGCTGTACTCCGACGCGATCGCGCTGACGCTCTACGCGTACACGCCCACTGGCCAGCCACTGCCGGCGACTGCCTGGGCGCCGATTGGCGCGGCAGCGTTGGGCTACCAGGGCAAGGTCGGGGCCCAAGGCACCTTCTATGGCGAGAAGGACGGCTTCACCAGCGCCGAAGCCGAAGTGCTCGGTAAATACGACGGGGCAGGGAAGCTGATCGGCATCGGTATCGCCTTCCGTGGCACCGGCGGCCTGGGTTACAGCGACACCTTCGGCGACATGAAAAACAACCTGCTGGCCGCGATCGGCCCGGTGGATTACGCGACGAACTACGCGAAGAACGCCTTCGACACTTTGCTCAAAAGCGTCGCCGCGTTCGCCATCGCCCATGGCCTGAGTGCCAAGGAGGTGCTGGTCAGCGGGCATAGCCTTGGCGGGTTAGGGGTCAACAGCCTGGCGGAGTTGAGCGGCAATAACTGGGGCGGTTTTTTCAAGGACGCCAACTACATCGCCTTCGCCTCGCCGACCCAAAGCGCCACCGGCAACAACGTGCTGAACATCGGCTACGAGAATGACCCGGTGTTTCGAGTGCTCGACGGCACCACCTTCAGCAGTGGTTCGCTGGGCAAACACGACGGTCATCAGGATTCGGCGACCAACAACATCGTCAACTTCAATGACCAGTACGCCTCTACCGCGCAGAACCTGGTGCCGTTCAGCATTCTCAACCCGCTGAACTGGTCGGCCCACGGTTCGTTGGGCTATGCCGACGGCTTGAACCGGGTGATCGACTCGCGCTTCTACGACCTCACCGACAAGGACTCGACGCTGATCGTGTCCAACCTGTCGGAGTCGTCCCGCGGCAGCACCTGGGTCGAGGACCTGGGCCGCAGTGGCGAGCCGCATATCGGCAGCACGTTCATCATCGGCACCGACAGCAATGACTGGCTCAAGGGCGGCGCGGGCAATGACTTCATCGAAGGCCGCGACGGTAACGACCGGTTCCGCGATGACGGTGGCTACAACCTGCTGCTGGGCGGCAAGGGCAGCAACACCTTCGAGCTGCAAAAGCCGTTGCAGAATTTCAGCTTTGCCAATGACGGCGACGGCACGCTGTACGTGCGCGACGCCTACGGCGGCATCAGCATGACCCGCGACATCGGCGCGCTGGTGAGCAAGGAATCGGGTTCGTGGTGGGGCAGCAAGGACATCACCTACAACGTCACTGCCAATGGCTTGCTCAATGGCAGCGAACTGACCCATTACAACCACTCGCTCAATGGCGATGCCTACGGCAACACGCTGGTGGCCAGCGTCGACGGTGACTGGCTGTTCGGCAACGCCGGCGACGATCTGCTGCGTAGCGACAAGAGCCACGTGACCTTCGTCGGTGGCGCGGGCAATGACGTGATGCATGCCTCGGGGGGCGGCAACAACACCTTCCTGTTCAGCGGCGCCTTCGGCTTCGACGCGATCAATGGCTACCAGGGCAGCGACAAACTGGTGTTCATGGGCGTCCAGGGCGCGGGGCAGGGTTATGACTACGCGCAGCACGCGACCCAGGCCGGTAACGACACTGTGCTCAAGATTGGCGATTACGCCGTAACGCTGGTGGGCGTGGGTCTGGATAATCTCTCGGCTTCGGGAATTACGTTTGCGTAAAAGCTGCATGCACTAAATGCTCCGGGGCGCTTCGTGGTCGAGGCGTCCTGGCTGTGAGCTATCTCTGACAATTCCAACAAAGAGAGAGGCAATACCAATGGGTGTGTATGACTACAAAAACTTCGGCACAGCAGACTCCAAGGCGTTGTTCAGCGACGCCATGGCGATCACGCTGTATTCCTATCACAACCTCGACAACGGTTTCGCCACCGGTTACCAGCAAAACGGCTTCGGCCTGGGCTTGCCGGCAACCCTGGTCACCGCACTGATTGGCGGCACCGATTCCCAAGGCGTCATCCCCGGCATTCCCTGGAACCCCGATTCGGAAAAGGCCGCGCTCGACGCCGTGCAAAAAGCCGGCTGGACGCCGATCACCGCCGCGCAACTGGGCTATGACGGCAAGACCGACGCTCGTGGAACCTTCTTCGGCGAGAAGGCCGGTTACACCAGCGCTCAAGTCGAGATCCTCGGCAAGTACGACGCCCAGGGTCATCTCACCGAAATCGGCATCGCCTTTCGCGGCACCAGCGGCCCGCGAGAAATCCAGATCGGCGACTCCATCGGCGATGTGATCAACGATCTGCTGGCGGCGTTGGGTCCCAAGGATTACGCGAAAAACTACGCGGGCGAAGCCTTCGGCAATTTGCTCGGTGACGTTGCGGCATTTGCCCAGGCCAATGGGCTGTCGGGCAAGGACGTGCTGGTCAGCGGCCACAGCCTCGGTGGCCTGGCGGTCAATAGCCTGGCGGACTTGAGCAGCGAAAAATGGTCCGGGTTCTACCAGGATTCCAACTACATCGCCTACGCCTCGCCGACCCAAAGCAGCAGCGACAAAGTGCTGAACATCGGTTATGAAAACGACCCGGTATTCCGCGCCCTCGATGGCTCGTCGTTCAACCTGTCCTCGGTAGGCGTGCACGATGCCGCCAAGGATTCGACGACCGATAATATCGTCAGCTTCAACGACCATTACGCGTCGACGGCGTGGAACGTGCTGCCGTATTCCATCCTCAACATTCCCACCTGGATCTCGCACTTGCCCACCGGTTACGGCGACGGCATGACCCGGGTGCTGGAGTCGACGTTCTACGACCTGACCAGCAAAGACTCGACCATCATCGTCGCCAACCTCTCGGACCCGGCACGCAGCAACACCTGGGTTCAGGACTTGAACCGCAATGCCGAAACCCACAAAGGCAGCACCTTTATCATCGGCAGCGACGGCAATGACCTGATCCAGGGCGGCAAGGGCAGCGACTACCTGGAAGGCCGCGACGGCAACGACACCTTCCGCGATGGCGGTGGCTACAACATCCTGTTGGGCGGCAAGGGCAGCAACGTGCTGGACCTGCAGCAGTCGGTGAAGAACTTTGTCTTCGCCAATGACGGTGCCGGCAACCTGTACGTGCGCGACGCCAATGGCGGCATCAGCATCACCCGCGACATCGGCAGCATCGTCACCAAGGAGCCGGGTTTTCTCTGGGGTGTGTTCAAGGATGACGTAACCCACAGCGTCACCACCAATGGCCTTGCGACCGGCAGCAACCTGACCCAGTACGCCTCAAGCATGAAGGGCACGACCGGCGCCGATACTCTCAACGCACACGCATCGGGCGACTGGTTGTTTGGCCTTGATGGTAACGATCATTTGATTGGCAGCATTGGTAACGACGTGTTTGTCGGCGGGGCGGGGAATGACCTGATGGAGTCGGGTGGCGGGGTCGATACGTTCCTGTTCAGCGGCGCGTTTGGCCAGGACCGGGTGGTGGGTTATCAAACCAACGACAAACTGGTGTTCCTCGGGGTTCAGGGTGTTGCGCCGAACGATGATTATCGGGCCCATGCCACGGCGGTGGGGCAGGACACGCTGCTGACATTCGGCAGTGATTCGGTGACCCTGGTGGGTGTGGGGCTGGACAGTTTGTCTGGTAGCGGGATTGTGATCGCCTGAGGGTGATGGGGCGCCGGTAAGGGCCTCTTCGCGAGCAAGCCCGCTCCCACAGGGATTTTGCGAACAATGAAAATCCAATGTGGGAGCGGGCTTGCCCGCGATGTCGGTGACTCACGGTTCACTCCCGGACTCCAATACCTGCACCAACAGGAACTGGCACTAAAGCATCAGCCTCTTTATGCGTTACGCTATAACGCTAGTACTGCATGCCGCCATTGAGTACAGGAGATTTTGCAACGTGAGTAACAGCAAGAGGTACACCGTCGGTTTGGCGCTGGCCTTTCTATCGGCCACCGCCGCCGCAGACCTGCCTCAGAGCTCGATTCTGACCCGTTACGGGGTCACCTCCGATCAATTGCCCAAACCGGCAGTGACCGAACCCGCCAACCCCATCGAAGAAAAAAGCCGCTTCCAGCTCCAGCCAGAACAGCCCAGGGTGACAGTGCGCCTGGGCGACGGTAAACAACCGGAGAAGACCGGCAACATCAGCATCGATCGCTCAATGCAGCAGGAACTGGAGCGCTGCCAGCGGATGCAGGAACAACTGATCCGGCGCGGGGGGCAATACATTTCCTGCGACAACAGCATTCCGGGATTCACTGAGCCGCCAGCAATAGTCCACTGACCACGACATGAGTGACTGATATGACCCTATCCACCAGCGTTGCAGGGCAGGTGGGACGTGTTTCCCCTGCGCTTGCTACCAGCGCGGCAAAAACCAATACGCGGATGCTGGCGATCGATGCCCTGCGCGGCTTCGTCATGCTGTTGATGCTCATCGACCACGTACGGGAAACCTTTCTGCTGCACCGCCAGGTGACCGACCCGGTCGACGCCTTTAGTGTGACCCCGGACCTGTTCTTCACCCGACTGCTGAGCACCCTTTGCGCCCCGGTGTTCATCTTCCTCACCGGTTTGTCGGCCTGGCTCTACAGCCAGAAACACACGGCCAATGAAACCTCGGTGTTCCTGCTCAAACGCGGGCTGTTCCTGGTGTTTCTGGAACTCACGTTCGTGTGCTTTGCCTGGAACGCCGAGTTCCCGCCCAAGACGTTGTGGCTGCAAGTGATCTGGTGCATCGGCATCTGCATGATCGTGCTCGCCGGGTTGCTGCACTTCAAACGCGGTTGGTTGATCGTGCTCGGAGTAGCGATTGTCGCCGGACACAACCTGCTCGATGGCGTGACCGTGGGGCCGGAGTCGCCGTTCTTTGTGCCGTGGTCAATCCTGCATCAGCGGGTGTTCATCGACATCACCGAGTTCACCCGGGCTCGCACCACGTATCCAGTGTTGCCGTGGATCGGGGTGATTCTGCTGGGTTGGGCCATCGGGCCATGGTTCGGCAAGGACATGGATTCGGCGGAGCGGGTTTCGCGGTTGCTGAAAGTCGGTGTTGGCTTGCTGGTAGCGTTCGTGTTTATCCGCTACCTGAACGTTTACGGCGAGAAACCTTGGGTCCAGACCGGGGACTCACTTCGCACGTTCATGAGCTTTATGAGCGCGAAGAAGTACCCGCCATCGCTGATGTTCCTGATGCCGACGCTGGGTCTGGGGTTGATTCTTCTGGCGTTGTTCGAGAAAGCCCAGGATCGCTGGTCCACCGCGACCTTGGCGATTTACGGCGGTGCGCCGATGTTTTTCTATCTGCTGCACCTGTACGTGCTCAAGGCCATGTATCTGGTGGCCGTGGCGATTTGGGGCACCAATCAGGGCACTTATTATGGCTTCGATAACCTGCCCCTGGTCTGGCTATGGAGCGTGATCCTCGGGGTGTTGCTGTTCTTCCCGACGCGCTGGTTCGCCAATCTCAAACAGCGCCGTCGCGATATCGCGATTCTCAAATATCTCTGATTTGGCTGCCCGCGATGACAACGCGGGCAACCCGTTCAGGGCGTCAGTCTTCCTTGCGAACCGTGGCCACGTCATCGGCCCGGACTTTTACCGTCGCCCCGGAAATATCTTCAAACTCGAAGAAGCCATCCTTGGTTTTGGTGTTCGGCATGTCCTTGGTCAAATACTGGGTGCCGTTCTGCAGGGTCACGACCGTCGGCGTCGAGCAACCGGCCAAGGCCAGAAAGGCCGCTACTGCCAGGGGCAAACCCAGAGTCTTGATATTCATACACACCTCTTATCACTGAATAAAAACAGCGCGAACGCCTCGCTTGAGGTCGATCGTCGCTGTGCCTCTAACGCGGTTGGTGCAATGGAATGGCAGAAAGTTCGATGGTCACCCGAAAATTGCCGGATAGCGTTGCCACTGATCCTTTTCCGTTTGCACCGGGTGGGGCATAGCTGGTATCTGTACGCATAACCAGTACTCGTTTGCCATGGCCCTTTTGCCCGTGATTGTAAATCCTCTCGATGACCCGTTCTATTACTTGAATAACTTCATGCAAGTGCTTGATTGGCTTGAACATCGTTATGCCGATGTATTGAGCGTCGAGGAACAGGATTTTATCCGCGACTTCAATCGACTGCCCCGTGAATCCCAGGCGCTGCTGGTCAGGCTGGTGATGCGCAAGGGGGTGCATTTCAGGGCGGGTAAACTGAGTTACGTCGAGATCGGCGACATCGACAACGCTGCGGCGCCGCTACTGGCATCGGGCTGGGTCGATGAGCAGTCGCCGTTGCACATCGAAGACTTGTTCGAGGTGTTGCTCAAGGCCGAGATTCTCCAGTGTTTTGGCAGCGTCATCGATCAGCCAAAAGGCAAAAAGACCGATTGGCTGCCGGCCCTGAGCGAGCAATTTCCCGAGGCGCAAAGTTTTGCCCTGTGGTGCCCGGCATTGAATGACCGGTTGTTCAGCCTGACCGTCATGGGCCTGTGCGACCGGCTGCGGCTGATGTTTTTTGGCAATCTTTACCAGGACTGGTCGGAATTCGTGCTGGCCGACCTGGGCATATTTACCTATGAAAAAGTCGAGTTCTGCGCCGAGTCCCGTGGCTTGCGCAGTCGCGAGGACGTCGACGCCTGCCTGTTTCTGCACAGCTGTCAGCAACGTTTTGAGGCCGGTGAAGACGTGGCGGACGTTGTCGAGCAGATCAACGGGCTGCAGCTCGACAATCCCTGGCTGCAAAGACGTCGGGGCAAACTGCTGTTCCAGATCGGTCAACACTGCGAGCGCATTGCCGATTTTTCCACCGCCCTGAGCCTCTATCGTGAATGCGCCTACCCCGGCGCGCGTCTGCGGCTGATTCGCGTGCTGGAGCGCTGTGCTGAATATCAACTGGCCATGGACCTGGCCGCCCACGCCGAGCAAGCCCCCGAAAGCGCCGCCGAGCATCAGCATCTATCGCGTGTGCTGCCCAGACTGCGGCGCAAATTGGGTGGGCCGCCGATCAAGCGGCCAGCCCCTCGGGCCATGCAGCGTCTGGACCTGCAACTGCCCCGGCACGATCCGGCGTTGTCGGTGGAGTCTTACGTTCAGGCACACCTGGCGGACGATTCGGCGCCGGTGCATTACGTCGAGAACAGTCTGATCAATTCACTGTTCGGGCTGCTGTGCTGGCCGGCGATCTTCGCGCCGTTGCCGGGGGCGTTTTTTCACCCGTTCCAGCGCGGGCCGGTGGACCTGCTCAACGAAGACTTTCATGCGCGGCGCGCGGACCTGTTCCAGGCCTGCCTCGCCGAACTCGATGACGGGCGTTATGTGCAAACGGTTCGCGAGCGTTACAGCGCCAAATGGGGCGTGCAGTCACCGTTCGTATTCTGGGGCGCGCTGAGCGAAGAACTGCTGGAGCAGGCGCTCGACTGTCTGCCCGCGGAACACCTCAAGCACTGGTTCAATCGACTGCTGCTCGACATCAGGGCCAACCGCGCCGGCATGCCGGACTTGATCCAGTTTTGGCCGCAACACAAAACCTACCGGATGATCGAAGTCAAAGGCCCCGGCGATCGGTTGCAAGACAATCAATTGCGCTGGCTGGAATTCTGTCACGAGCACCAGATGCCGATCGCCGTGTGCTACGTGCAATGGGCGGAGCAGGGCGCGTGAGCTACAGCATTGCGGTGCGGGCGCTGTGTGAATTCACCGCCAAGGTCGGCGACCTCGACCTGCGCTTCACCCCGTCACCGACTGCGCTGGAAGGCATCGCCGGGCATCGCACCGTGGCGTCACGGCGCAGCGAGGGTTACCAGAATGAGGTCGCCCTTGAGGGCCAGTATCGGACCTTGACCGTAAAGGGGCGGGCGGACGGCTACGACCCGGTGCAGAACTGCCTTGAAGAAGTTAAAACCTACCGTGGCGACCTGAGCAAACAACCGGCCAACCACCGTCAGTTGCACTGGGCGCAGGCGAAGACCTACGGCGGGTTGATGTGCCAGAAACTGCAGTTGGAGCAGATTAATCTGGCGTTGGTGTACTTCGACATCGTCAGCGAGAAGGAAACCTGCCTGGTCGAGACCTTCAGCGCCGCCGAATTGCAGTTGTTCTTCGAACACCACTGCGGGTTGTTCCTGCACTGGGCCGAACAGGAAATGGCCCATCGCGAAGGGCGCAATCTGGCGGCACAACGGTTGGCATTTCCTCATACTGATTTTCGCCCCGGGCAACGGCATCTGGCTGAGTCAGTGTTCAAGGCTGTCAGCACCGGTCGCTGCCTGATGGCCCAGGCGCCGACCGGTATCGGCAAGACCGTTGGCACGCTGTTCCCGATGCTCAAGGCCTTGGCGCCGCAACAACTGGACAAGGTGTTTTTCCTCACGGCGAAAACCCCGGGGCGCAAATTGGCGCTGGACGCCGCTCAGGTCATCCTCGACAGCGCCGACGCGCCACCTTTGCGAGTCCTCGAGATGATCGCCCGGGACAAGGCTTGTGAGCACCCGGACAAAGCCTGCCATGGCGAGTCTTGCCCGTTGGCCCAAGGTTTTTATGATCGTCTGCCGGCCGCGCGTCAGGCCGCCAGCCAACTGAGCCTGCTGAACCAGAGTGCCTTGCGCGAGGTTGCCCTGCAGCACGACGTTTGCCCCTACTACCTGAGCCAGGAAATGGCTCGCTGGGCGGACGTGGTGGTCGCCGACTACAACTACTATTTCGACTTCAGTGCGTTGCTGTTCGGGCTGGCCCAGGCCAATAACTGGAAAGTCGCGGTGCTGGTGGACGAAGCCCACAACCTGGTAGAGCGCGGCCGGCAGATGTACAGCGCCAGCCTCGATCAGGCGACGTTGAACAACGTGCGAAAAACCGCGCCTGAGGCACTGAAGAGATCCCTGCAACGGGTTAATCGAGAATGGAGCGCCCTGCATGATCAGCAACTGAGCCCCTATCAGGCCTACGACAAAGCCCCGGAAAAACTGCTTCAGGCGCTGTCCTTGTGCTGCGCGAGCATCGGCGACTACCTGAATGATCACCCTCAGGGCCTGGACAGCGGATTACAGAATTTTTACTTCGACATGCTGCAATTCGGCCGCGTGGCTGAACTGTTCGATGAACATTTCCTGTTCGACATCAGCAAGCGCGACCTCGAGCGCAAGCGCAACCTGTCGCAACTGTGCCTGCGCAATGTTGTGCCCGCCGCTTTCATTCGCCCGCGCCTGACTGCTGCGCGTAGCGCCGTGTTGTTTTCCGCCACCCTGAGCCCTCGGCATTACTATGCCGATTTGCTGGGAACACCAGCGAACACGGTATGGATCGATGTGGAATCGCCATTTCATGCCGATCAGCTGCAAGTACACATCGTCAACCAGATTTCGACCCGCTATGTCCATCGTCAGGCATCCCTCGAGCCCATCGTCGAGCTGATTGCCAAACAGTTCACGCAACGCCCCGGTAACTATCTGGCGTTTTTCAGCAGCTTCGATTATTTGCAGCAAGTGGCCCAGTTGCTGGCCGAACGGCATCCGCACATCACGCTGTGGTCGCAGTCCCGGGGAATGGGGGAAGTGCCGCGTCAGGCGTTTCTCGATCAATTCACTGTTCATAGTCAGGGCGTGGGGTTTGCGGTGCTGGGAGGAGCATTCGGCGAAGGCATCGATTTACCCGGCGCGCGGTTGATTGGTGCATTCATTGCCACCCTGGGGTTGGCGCAACTGAATCCGGTCAACGAACAGATGAAACAGCGCATGGCGGCGATTTTCGGTGCCGGGTATGACTACACCTACCTGTTTCCTGGCGTTCAGAAAGTCGTGCAAGCCGCGGGGAGGGTGATCCGCACTCAGCAGGATCAAGGGGTGGTGATGCTGATCGATGACCGGTTTGGCGAGAGCAAGGTCAAGCAATTGCTGCCGCGCTGGTGGTCAGTCGAGACGACGCAATTTCCTTCTGTTCTGTAGGAATATTTACTTTATAAAACAGTGATATAT
Source organism: Pseudomonas cucumis (assembly GCF_030687935.1). GTDB lineage: Bacteria > Pseudomonadota > Gammaproteobacteria > Pseudomonadales > Pseudomonadaceae > Aquipseudomonas > Aquipseudomonas cucumis. The sequence continues at coordinate 3,081,935 of NZ_CP117454.1, forward strand.
CTTGAAAGACACGCTCATTTGAACAAACAGCGAAACAGCGCTTTATTCAAAAGGCAGCAATCACTTTCAAGCGAATCTTTGATAAGGAAATCAAGGTATGTCTCTGCTGGCATCCAGATCCGACACAGTGACGAACCTTTCCATTTCCAGATCTTCGCGCTGACCTCCCTGACGAAAGCCTCCGTATGCTCATAAGCGTGCAGGACACCGAGTTTGATCATCTCGGCGTATTGAGGGTGTTTTTTTCGGTAGTCGGGCAGATACAGACGAACGTAGTTGGCGTAGCGATTCGAGGGAAGGAGGTTCTTTTCCAGCAGGCACGTTTTACCTGACCCTTGCAGCCCGGCGAACGAACGGACCTTACGCGCTCAAAGTACTTATACCAAAGCCGCCGACGGGACCTTGACCATCGCAGGAACACCGGCACCTTATACGTACAGCGCTTATGGGAGGATCATCGACAATCACATCTACACGATGAGTGAGCGCGATGAAATGATAAAAGAATGTCATCTGGCACTGCTCAAAACCCAAGCCCATGCTGAACGGGTGCCGGATTTTGTGTACAACGATCTGTACGCCTATATCGTCAAGTACGTGTACCGATAGTCCGTCGCGCCAATGCGACAAACCCACGTTTTTTTTTGAATTTCCTGACAAGCGGTTTGTCGCATACTCCAGAAGAACAACAATAAGGACAGGGATCCATGAGCGATGACCGGACCAAGACCAATGCCATCGAGGAGAAGCGCTTTCGTCTGCTGATCGATGCAGTGGTCGACTACGCGATCTACATGATCGACCCCGATGGCATTATCAACAGTTGGAATTCCGGTGCCAAACGCTTCAAGGGATATGAAGAGGCGGAGATTCTAGGTCAGCACTTTTCGCGTTTCTATACCGAGGAGGATCGCAAAGCCGGTCTGCCCCAGCGCGCGCTCGATACCGCCATTCGCGAAGGGCGGTTCGAGGGCGAAGGCTGGCGGGTTCGCAAGGACGGCACGCATTTCTGGTCCCACGTCATCATCGATCCCATTCTCGATCCGTCGGGCAAATTGCTGGGTTTTGCCAAGATCACCCGGGATTTGACCGACCGTAAAATGGCCGAAGAAACCCTCAAACAAAGCGAGCAGCAGTTCCGGCTGCTGGTGCAAAGCGTTACCGACTACGCCATCTACATGCTCGCCCCGGATGGACGCCTGACCAACTGGAATCTGGGGGCTCAGCGAATCAAGGGATATCGGCCCGAAGAAGTTATCGGCCAGCATTTCTCGATGTTTTACACCCCTGAAGACCGTGAAGCCGGTGAACCGCAACGGGCGCTGGAGATTGCTACGCGCGAGGGGCGATACGAAAATAAGGCCTGGCGCATGCGCAAGGACGGCACGCGGTTTTTTGCGCATGTCGTGGTCGACCCGATTTGGGGCGACACCGGCACGTTGCTGGGATTTGCCAAGATCACTCGGGACATCACCGAGGTGACCCAAGCCCAGCAAGCCCTTGAAAAAACCCGCGAAGCGTTATTTCAGGCGCAAAAGATGCAGGCTATCGGTCAACTCAGCGGGGGGATTGCCCACGACTTCAATAATCTGCTGACCGTTATTCTCGGCAATCTGGAAATCGTTCGTAAACGTGCGGCAGACGACCCGAGAATTACCCGTTTGCTTGACAACGCCACTCAAGGCGCCATGCGTGGGGTTTCCCTCACCCAGCGCATGCTGGCGTTTGCCAGGCGTCAGGAGCTCAAGACCGAATCCGTCGAGATACCGGCGCTGATACAGGGGATTACCGGGCTATTGCGCAGCTCTCTGGGGCCTGGGGTGAGCATAGAAACCCACTTTTCGCCCGAACTCGAACCTGTCATGGCCGACGTCAATCAGCTCGAACTGGCGGTACTGAACCTGGCGACCAACGCCCGCGATGCAATGCCCGACGGTGGGAAACTTGTCATCAGTGCCCAAACAGAAGAAATCCACGATCAGTCGAAATTGTCCCTTTCGCTTGGCCGCTATGTCTGCCTGAGTGTCACGGATACGGGGGAGGGCATGGATGACGCTACCCTGGCCTCGGCAATGGACCCCTTCTTCACCACCAAAGGCGTCGGCAAAGGCACTGGCCTCGGGTTGTCGATGGTTCACGGGTTTACAGAGCAACTGGGTGGGCGCTTCATTCTGAAAAGCCAGAAGGACGTCGGCACTACGGCCGAACTCTGGTTACCCGTCGCTATCGCCGGCTCGACCACCGATCCCGTTACCGAGGATACAGCCGGGTCGCAGGTGCCATGTTTGTGTGTATTGGTTGTGGACGACGATAGCCTGGTATTGACCAGTACCAGCCTGTTGCTTGAAGACCTGGGCCATCGGGTGATCAGTGCAGCGTCCGGTGCACAGGCACTGGAGCTGTTCGACAGCGAACACGATTTTGACCTGGTCATTACGGACATGGTCATGCCCAAGATGAGTGGTGCGCAGCTGGCGCAGGCTATTCGGGCAATGAGGCCGCACCTGCCGATCATCCTCGCCACCGGCTACGCCGAGCGCCTGGAAGGCTTCGCGTCCAGACTTCCGCGCCTGTCCAAGCCTTTTACCCAACTCAATCTGGTGGAAGTCATTGCCTTGGCGATGAAGTGAATGACGCAGGCAATCGGGCTGAACTTGTCGGTTCGTGCTTCTTCTAAACGTTTTTCATCCTCTACCTGAATCGGGTTGACAGTACCGTGCCGAGAATACTGACCGAACCCGCAGCAGCCGAAACGCTGACTGAACACAACGCCAAGATGTTCGGTTCACCCAAGGAACGTCTGGATTTCTACCGCCGGGAAATCCAGTACGAGACCAGCATTCTGGCCAACCGCACCGACGCCTATCTGGCAGCGCAATCGTTTCTGGTGATCGCTTTCGCTTCTTGTATGGCCAATCTCAACCCCGAATGGGGAAAGCTCTTCACGCTGGTGGTCCCGCCATTCCTGGCACTGTTGGGGTTGCTCAGTTCGCTCAACGCCTGGCCGGGTATTCGCGCCGCTTACGACATCATCGATCACTGGCACTTCAAGCAAAGTGAATTGCTGCGTAGCGAGCCACTGATGGGGCTGGCCTACGACGAGTCACCGCTGTTCAGTAAAATGGAATCAACCCACAAGGGTTATCGCAAGTCGCTGCTGTTCTCCGTGCGCACGCCGTGGATCTTCGCCACGTTCTGGGTGTTGCTGGGCACCTATGCGGTTTACATCCAACTGACCAATCCCGGCGCGTGACGCCGTAAAATCAAAAAGGCCCGGCATACGCCACAATCCCCTTGGGGGCCCCATCAGTTGTGGCGAGCGAGCTTGGTCCGGGCGGCGTTCCGACGGGAGCAAGCCCCCTCGCTACAGGCTTCTCTGTGAACAGCATCAAGCCGCCAGCCCGAGCTCTTTTTTGTAGCGGGCTTTCAGGCTTTCCATCTCTACACCCAATTCGTCGAGCGTCGTTTTGCCCAGCAGTTTTTTGGCCTGAGGAAACATTTCCTTTTCCTCCTCTTCGATGTGATGCTCCAACAACTCCTTGACCACTTTCACTCGACCGGCAAATTCAACGGTAGAGGGATCGGTGGTTTTCAGGTCGGGAAGCACCAGCGAATCGACGGTGCGATGTTCTTCCTTGGCTTCGTAATACATCACGTCCTGCTCTTTGCCCCCGGCCTTTTTATACGCCGGATACAAGACTTCCTCTTCCAGGCGGGTGTGGATCGATATCTCCATTTCCAATTTGGCCAGCAGCTCGGTGCGCTTTTTAACCCCACGCTCGGTGGACTCGCTCAACTGGGCCAGGATGCCTTTTACGCGTTCATGGTCGGCTTTCAACAGGTCAATGGCGTTCATGGTCAAACCTCTTGTTTAGTCACGGGTCAGGCAAACGGTCTTTCTGCCGTTGTCGCTCATACTGTTGGAGCATTTCCCGTGCCGGTTTCAGAATTCACAAAAAAACCCGTAAAAACAGTTGGTTGTGATCGGCTGGAAGCGACGTTTGTCGTGCAACCTGCATGAATATCCTTTGCTGTTCAGTGCAGGTTGACCGAAGGAATGGCTTCGCCGAGAAAGGCGTCAGGCGTGTTGCTGATTACGCCGCTCATAACGGGCCAGGATCGGTTGAGTGCTGATGCCATGGACCAGGATACTGAGCGCCACCACCGACAACGTCAGGTCGGTGCACAGTGTCGCCGCGGCCGGACCGAGGTCGTGGTTCAAGGCGTAGAACAGGTAATAAAAGCTCCCGATGCCGCGAATCCCGAACCAGCCAATCAACAGCCGCTGGTGGCCGTCCAGCAAGCGACCCCACGGCATGAGCCATACACACAAGGGGCGAATGGCACAGAACAACACCAGTGCAATCACCAACGCTCGCCAGTCCCAATGGCCCACCAGCACCACGCCCAGCAGGGTGACCAGAAACACTTCCATGGCGCGTTCCACCAGGCTACCGAAGGCCAGCATGTCGCCCATCATGATGCCCGCCGCGACTTGGGTTTCTGGCAAGTTCGCCACGTCGCCGTGGACGGCAGCCGCAGGTTCGACGTTCTGGTGACCGACCACCGGTTGCACCAGATGCTCGGCGGGGACCCGCGCGTCGCCGGTGGATTTGACTTCGGCCTGCCGCAACCCCAAACCGGCGGCGAACACCGACAGAAAGCCATAGCCATGGATCTCCTCGGCCGCGACATAGGCGAGGGCGATCAGGGCCAGGGTCAGATAATCGTTGGGAGAAATAGTGCTGTCGGCATTGCGGATGCGCATCGACAAGGTCAAGCGACCGATGCCGTGGCCCATCCAGTAACCGATGAACAAACCGGCCGGCACGGCCCACAGCACACTTTTCAATGCCCACTCACCGAGCCAGGCCTCGCTATTGCCGCTCTGTTGCACAACCAGCAAGCCGAGGATCACGAAGGGGAAGGCGATCCCGTCGTTGAGGCCCGCCTCACCGGAGAGTCCGAAACGCACGGAATCGTAATCCCTGGCGTCGTTGACTTGCACCAGCGAGGCCAGTACCGGATCGGTGGGGGCCAGAATCGCCCCGATCAGCAGCGACGGCCCCCAGGCCAGGGCAAAGCCGTAATGCAGCAACAGGCTCACGCCAATGATGGTCAAGATCATCACCGGTCCCGCCAGGCCGAACGCTACCCGCCATCGAAGATCCTTCAGCGGCAGGCGTAATTTGAGTCCGCAGACAAATAGCGAAAAGAGCACCGCGACCTCAGTCAGGTGCTCCATCCAGACCGCCGCGTCCTTGATGTCCAGCTTCAACAAGCCCAAGCCCGCCGGACCGATCGCCACGCCCAGCGCCAGGCACACCGCCGACGTGGTCACCGGCATCCAGCGCAGATAGGACGAGGTCAGTGCCAGGGTCAGCAGCACCGCACCCAACACCGCCACCCATACAATGAAGCTCATGCCCGGTTCTCGGAGGTGTACCGCCGATCGCCGGCGGATGGCGGACTCAGGATAATCACACGCCGGTCACGCGCACGTACTCAGGTCCCAGATAGTTGAACCAGAGCAGAATCATCTCCACCAGGATAGTCACCAGCACCAACAGCCCGACGCCCCATACGCTCGCCGCATTCAGCAGGCCTTCCTCCTTGCGCTCGTGCATGAAGATCGGCAAACCGACGAACAGCAGAAACGTTGAATAGAGGGAGGCGGCTCCCAGCACCGTGATCGCCAGCCAGCGGCTCGGATAGAGCCCGGCAATACCTGCAAGGAAGAACGGGGTGACGGTGTAGGCGGCAAAACCGATGCACTGATTGACATTGGGGCGTGAGTCGAAGGTGCGCGACATCCAGCGGATGAACAGCCCCATCAGCACCACGCCGACAATGATGCTCAGGTACAGCAGCCCGCAGAGTTGCAGGGCGCTGGTGGCACTGAGTTTGACCGTTTCGTTTTCGGCCAGGCTCCAGCCGACGTAGGTGGTCCCGATAAACAGGCAGACGGCGGGGATCAGGGCGAGCAACAGCAAATGAGCGAGGTAATGGCGCGGATGCGCTTCCTCTTCCTTACGAATATCTGTCCAGACGAAATTGGGCTGAGTGAACAGCCTGACGAGGGGTGCGGACATGACGACCTCCAGATAGCGAGCGGCCCGGCTAGCGGCCCCTAAAAGTATTGAGGTGCATCCATCGCCGGGGGTTCATTTTTTATCAGGAGCGTCATAGGCGGTCTGCCCGAGGGAATGTTTCCAGGCGTCGAAGGTCAACCGAGCAGTTCCTCTTGCCTGGATACTTGGTCATGAGCGTCAGCCAAACCGTCGTCGAATATTTGCGGCAACACGAATTGCGACTGACGACCGCCGAGTCCTGTACCGCCGGAAAGATTGTGACCTTGCTGGCCGAAGTGCCGGGCAGCGGGGACTTGATCGAGAGCGGCTACGTGGTTTATTCCCCCGAAGCGAAGCAACGGTTGCTCAACGTCAGCCCCCATACGATCAAAACCTTCAACCTGACCAGTTGTGAAGTCGCTCGCGAAATGGCCTTGGGCGCCTTGCTCGACAGCACCGCCAACGTCGCCGTGGCCACCACCGGGATTTTAGGGCCGGAGGATGTCGACGGGATTCCGGCCGGCACCATCTGTTTCGCCTGGGCGTACCAGACTGAGCGAGGGAAGTATGTGTTCACACATCAGCATCGGTTTTTCGGCTCCCGCAGCAAGGTCCAGTTACTGGCCGCAGAGCATGCCTTGAAGCAGATCTCGTTTTTTCATCAACGTGCACTGACCGGTGAACAAGATCAGGTAAATCAATGAACGACGAATCGCGCCGCACCGAATACCACAGCCGCGATTTTCCGGTTCGCGAAGACATGGCCTATCAGGTCAAGGTCTGGCGATTCGAGCGCTGGGGCTGGTACGTGTTGGTGCTGCTGGTGGTGCTGGCCTTGCTCGGCTTGTTTTCACGTGGCCCGCTCAGTTCCCGGGATGTTCACGGCAGCGATGGCAAGGTGCGGGTGGAATACGAGATGTTCCACCGTCATGGCTCGACCAATCCGATGAAGCTCAGCGTGATCGGCCGGCCGGATGCCACGGTTGAACTGGAACTGACCGGAGAACTGCTGGAGGGCTTCGACATCGAAACCCTGCAACCGGAACCTGTGCGCGCACTCAGTGGCGAGCAGGGCATGAAACTGTGGGTGCAAACCGACGCGCAAGGGCAGGCCAGTCTTTACCTGACGTTGCGCGGGGATGGGCTGGGCCTGTTTCGCAGCCAGATCGCCTCGCCCGGTGCAGCCCCCGTCAAGGTGGATCAATTCATTTTTCCTTAGGTGACTTATGGATTCGGTATTGCGCGCGGCCGTGATGTACCTGGCGTTGATGGTGCTGTTCAAGATCGCGGGCCGGCGCTCTTTGGCCGAACTGACGACGTTTGATTTTTTGCTGCTGATGATCATCGGCGAGGCCACGCAACAAGCATTGCTGGGCGATGATTTTTCCCTGACCAACTCGATGCTGGTGATTGTTACGCTGATTGCTATCGACGTTGGGCTTTCACTGCTCAAACAGCGCTCGCAATGGGTGTCGCGGCTGATCGATGGCGGACCGACGATCATCGTCGAAAACGGCAAGATCCTGCACGAACGCCTGCGCCATGCGCGACTGGTGGAAGCGGATGTCATGGAGGCTGCGCGGTCGAGCCAGGGCATTGAAACCCTTGAGCAGATCAAATTCGCCATCATCGAGCGCAACGGCAAGATATCGGTGATTGCTCAAGAGCCCTGACTCACCCGCGATCCTTGCCGAACCTGCATTTTGGCCCCTGTAGCAGCTGTCGAGCCTGCGAGGCTGCGTTCGGCTGCGCAGCAGTCGTAAAACCATAACCTGCGTTGCATCAGGCAAACCGCGTCAGCCGGATTCACGACTGCTGCGCAGCCGAACGCAGCCTCGCGGGCTCGACAGCTGCTACAGACCGAACGCAGGCCACGCCAGCTGCGTCAAAGCATCGGCTTGCCGCCCGTGACGCCATACCGTTGCCCGGTGATGTAACTGGCTTCATCCGAGGCCAGCAGCACATAGATCGGCGCGACTTCCACCGGTTGACCGGGACGGCCGAGCGGGGTTTGCGCGCCGAAGTTTTGCACCTCTTCCTCGGGCATGGTCGAGACGATCAGCGGCGTCCAGATCGGCCCCGGCGCCACGCTGTTCACCCGGATGTTCTTTGGCCCCAGCATCTGCGCCAGGCCGGCGGTGAAGTTGGCAATCGCGCCTTTCGTGGTCGCGTAGGCCAGCAACGTCGGCTTGGGCATGTCGGAGTTGACCGAACTGGTGTTGATGATCGAACTGCCGGGTTTCATGTGCTTCAGCGCAGCCTGACAGAGCCTGAACATGGCCGTGATGTTCACATCGAAGGTCATCACCCATTCTTCGTCGGGGATGTCCTCGATGTTTTCGTGGCTCATCTGGAACGCGGCGTTGTTGACCAGAACGTCGATCCGGCCAAAGCGCTCGATGGTTTTATCCACCAGCGCCTGGCAGTGCGCTTTCTGCGCCACATCGCCGGGCAGCAGCAGACATTGACGACCGGCCTGTTCGACCCAGCGCGCGGTTTCCTGCGCATCTTCAGTTTCATTCAGATAGGCAACCACTACATCCGCGCCTTCCCGGGCGAACGCAATCGCCACCGCACGGCCAATGCCGCTGTCGCCACCGGTGATCAGGGCGATTTTGCCCTCCAGCCGCCCCGAACCTTTGTAGCTCTGCTCGCCACAATCCGGGTAAGGGTCCATTTTCGTTTGAACCCCGGGGACTGGCTGGCTTTGTTTCGGGAAGGGTGGTTTTGGATAGTCAGTCATCGGGAAATCTCCTCGGTTCAAGGCAAAAGACTCAAGCGCCACAAGCGCTCGTTGAGGGTTGACCCCGGTCTTTTGTCTTGAGTTCGGTTGGATTTCCGCTGGCTATTCAGTGATCGCTCCCACGCTCTGCGTGGGAACGATCAATTAACCCGTGGTGCCGCAGGGGTCAGCGGTTACGCAAACTACGCTCCATCCGCGCGATCCCTTCTTCCAGCAGCGCCCGCGGGCAGCCGAAGTTCAGGCGCACGAACTGCCGGGCGTTATCGCCAAAATCCAGCCCTGCGCTCAGCCCGACCTTGGCCTGTTCGAGGAAGAACTGCTGGGGGTTGTCCAGTTCCAGCGCCGTGCAATCGAGCCACGCCAGGTAAGTGCCCTGGGGCACGTTCATGGTTACGCCCGGCAACCGAATGCGAACCGCCTCCACCAGATAATCCCGATTGCTTTGCAGGTAAGCCATGAGCTCGGTCAGCCATGGGCGGCCTTCGCTGTAGGCGACGCGGGTGGCTTCCAGGCCCAGTGGGTTGACGCTGTCGACCATGCCGCAGCGGGCGCTGTTGACCCGATGACGCAATGCCGCGTCCTGAATGATCATGAACGCAGTCTTCAAGCCGGCGATGTTGTAGGCCTTGCTCGCCGACATCAGGGTGATGGTGCGCTTGGCGATCTGCGGGCTGAGAGAGGCAGTCGGAATGTGCACGCGCCCGTCGAAGCACAGTTCGGAGTGGATCTCGTCGGAGATGATCCAGGCGTCCTGCTCCAGGCAAATGTCGGCAACTGCTTGCAGTTCCTCGCGCGGGAAGACCTTGCCCAGTGGGTTATGCGGGTTGCTCAGCAGCAGCGCGCCGCCCCCTTGCAGCGCCTGGCGCAAGGCATCGAGTGGCGTCGCATAAGTGCCATCGGCCAAGGCGTCGAAGTCCAGTTCGATCTTGTTCAACTGCCAGTGGCCCGGTGCATGGCGCAGCGGCGGGTAGTTGGGCGTCTGCACGACCACGTTCTGCTGCGGCTGAACCAGCGCATGCAGGGCCATGTTGAAACCTGACTCGATACCCGGCAGGAATACCAGCTCCTGGGGTTGCACGCGCCAGGCGTACTTGCTCCACAGGTCGGCGACGATGGCGTCACGCAAGTCATCCTGCGCCACGCTGTAACCGAGCATCGGATGTTCCAGGCGTTTTTGCAGTGCCTGAATGATCGCTGGCGGCGCGGCGAAATCCATGTCGGCGACCCACATCGGCAATACGTCGGCCGGGTAGCGACTCCATTTGGTACTGCCGGTGCCATGGCGGTCGAACACCTGATCAAAATCGAAAGTCATGCTCAGTCTCATAAAAAGCAGAGGGGTTAATCCGGCGCTCATGATAAGCGCCAACCTTCACCGCTGGCGAGGTGTTCGATAGACCATGACCGGCAAGCCACCGACGGTCGGTTTCCAGACCGCGCACGGCAACATTGTCTAAAGTTCTAATTGGCGGTAGTTCCGTTGCCGTCACCGTGATCGTCCAGAAAAACCCGGTCATCGCACCGGGTTTCCACCTGATCAGGAGTGCACGATGGACCTCAACCGTCGTCAGTTCTTCAAGGTCGCTGGTCTCGGCCTTGCGGGATCCAGCCTCGGCGCGCTGGGCATGGCCCCGACGCCCGCTTTCGCCGAACAAGTGCGTCATTTCAAGCTCGCCCATACCCATGAAACCCGCAACACCTGCCCGTACTGCTCGGTCGGTTGCGGCTTGATCATGTACAGCCAGGGCGATAACGCGAAGAATGTCGCCCAGAGCATCATTCACATCGAAGGCGATGCCGACCACCCCGTCAATCGCGGCACCCTCTGCCCCAAAGGCGCAGGCCTGCTCGATTTCATTCACAGCCCCAGCCGTCTCCAGTACCCGCAGGTGCGCAAGCCCGGCACCACGGAGTGGACGCGAATCTCCTGGGATGAAGCGCTGGATCGCATCGCCGACCTGATGAAGGCCGACCGCGACGCCAACTTCATCGAGAAGAACGCCCAGGGGCAGACAGTGAATCGCTGGCTGACCACCGGTTTCCTCGCAGCGTCGGCGTCGTCCAACGAAGCGGGTTACATCACCCACAAGGTGATTCGCAGTCTCGGCATGCTGGGGTTTGATAACCAGGCACGTGTCTGACATGGCCCGACGGTGGCAAGTCTTGCCCCGACGTATGGCCGTGGTGCCATGACCAACCACTGGACCGATATCGCCAACGCGAATCTGGTTCTGGTGATGGGTGGCAATGCCGCCGAAGCGCACCCTTGCGGTTTCAAATGGGTGACCGAAGCCAAAGCCCACAACAAGGCGCGGCTGATTGTGGTCGACCCGCGTTTCACCCGTACGGCCTCGGTGGCCGACTATTACGCGCCGATCCGCACCGGTACCGACATTGCCTTCATGGGCGGGCTGATCAATTACCTGCTGACCGAAGACAAGATCCAGCACGAATACGTACGTGCCTATACGGACGTGTCGTTCATCGTCAAGGCCAACTACGGTTTCGAGGACGGGTTGTTCAGCGGTTACGACGCGAGCAAGCGCATCTACACCGATAAGTCCGGCTGGGGCTATGAAATCGGCGAGGACGGCTTTGCCAAAGTCGACCCGACCTTGCAAGACCCACGCTGCGTCTACCAATTAATGAAGCAGCATTACAGCCGCTACACCCTGGAACTGGCCAGTCAGGTCTGCGGCATGCCCGTGGACGCGATGAAAAAAATCTGGGAGGAGATCGCCACCTGCTCGCAACCGGGCAAAACCATGACGATTCTCTACGCGCTGGGTTGGACCCAGCATTCGACCGGCTCGCAGATGATCCGCAGCGCGGCGATGGTGCAACTGCTGTTGGGCAACGTCGGCATGCCGGGCGGGGGCGTCAACGCCCTGCGCGGGCACTCCAACATCCAGGGCCTGACCGACCTGGGCTTGCTGTCCAACCTGCTGCCCGGTTACCTGACCCTGCCGGCCGAGGCCGAACAGGATTACAACGCCTACATCGCCAAGCGCGCACTCAAGCCGCTGCGTCCCGGGCAGATGTCTTACTGGCAGAACTACGGCAAGTTCCACGTCAGCCTGATGAAAGCCTGGTACGGCGCCAATGCCACTGTCGAGAATAACTGGGGCTACGACTGGCTGCCCAAGCTGGACATTCCCGGCTACGACATCCTGAAAATGTTCGACATGATGGGCAAAGGGCAGGTCAATGGCTACATGTGCCAGGGCTTCAACCCCATCGCCGCCTTGCCGGACAAGAACCGGGTGATGAAGGCGCTGGCCCAGCTCAAGTGGCTGGTGGTGATGGACCCGTTGGCCACCGAAACCTCGGAGTTCTGGCGCAACGTCGGGCCGTACAACGATGTGGAAACGGCCAACATCCAGACCGAAGTCATCCGCCTGCCTACCACCTGTTTCGCCGAAGAAAACGGTTCACTGGTCAACAGCGGTCGCTGGCTGCAATGGCACTGGAAGGGTGCCGACGGCCCGGGGCAGGCGCGCACAGACATAAAGATCATGGCCGAGTTGTTCTTGCGCCTGCGCAAGCGTTATCAGGCCGACGGCGGTGCCTGGGCCGAGCCGATCCTCAAGCTCGACTGGCCCTACAAAGTAGCGGATGACCCGACACCGGAAGAGCTGGCCCGGGAATTCAACGGCTACGCCGTATCCGATATCACCGACGCTTCGGGCGCGATGATCAAGACCGGTCAGCAGCTGTCCGGCTTTGGCCAACTCAAGGACGATGGCAGCACGGCGTCCGGGTGCTGGATTTTCTGCGGCAGCTGGACCGAGCAGGGCAACCTGATGGCCCGGCGTGACAACAGCGATCCTTTCGGCATGAAGCAGAACCTGGGCTGGGCCTGGGCCTGGCCGATGAACCGACGGATCCTCTACAACCGCGCCTCTTGCGACCCTCAAGGCAAACCGTGGGACCCAAACAAACGGCTGGTGTGGTGGAACGGCAAGGTCTGGACCGGCACCGACGTGCCCGACTACAAGGCCGACGCCGCACCGGAAGCGGGCATCAACCCGTTCATCATGAACCCCGAAGGCGTGGCGCGTTTCTTCGCCCTCGACAAGATGAACGAAGGGCCATTCCCGGAGCACTATGAGCCGTTCGAGACGCCCATCGGCATCAACCCGATGCACCCCAACAACAAGCAGGCGACCAGCAACCCGGCCGGGCGGATCTTCGATTCAGTCTGGGACACCCTCGGGCAGGCCAAGGACTTCCCTTATGCGGCGACCAGCTACCGGCTGACCGAACACTTCCATTTCTGGTCCAAGCATTGCCCGATCAACGCTATTACCCAGCCCGAACAGTTTGTCGAAATCGGTGAAGTCCTGGCCAAGGAGAAGGGCATTGCCGCAGGTGACCGGGTTCGGGTCAGTTGCAAGCGCGGGCACATCGAAGCGGTGGCGGTGGTGACCAAGCGGATTCGTCCGCTGCAGGTCAACAATCAGGTGGTGCATCAGATCGGTATCCCGTTGCATTGGGGCTTCACCGGCGCCACCCGCCACGGTTACCTGACCAACACCCTGGTGCCGTTCCTCGGCGATGGCAACACACAGACCCCGGAATCCAAGTCATTCCTGGTCAACGTGGAGAAAGTCTAAATGGCCAGCCAAGACATCATCGCCCGTTCGGCCACCACCACCATGCCGCCTTCGGTGCGCACCCAAGAGGAAGTGGCCAAGCTGATCGACACCACCAAGTGCATCGGCTGCAAGGCCTGCCAGGTCGCCTGCTCGGAATGGAACGAGCTGCGCGACGATGTCGGTCACAACCTCGGCACTTACGACAACCCTCATGATCTCAGCGCAGACACCTGGACCCTGATGCGCTTCACCGAGCATGAAACCGACGCCGGCAACCTCGAATGGCTGATCCGCAAGGACGGCTGCATGCATTGCGCCGAACCCGGCTGCCTGGCGGCGTGCCCGAGCCCCGGCGCGATCATCAAGCACGCCAATGGCATCGTCGATTTCGATCAGGATCATTGCATCGGCTGCGGGTATTGCATCACCGGTTGCCCGTTCAACATTCCGCGCATCTCGCAAAAGGATCACAAAGCCTATAAATGCACGCTGTGTTCGGACCGGGTAGCGGTGGGGCTGGAGCCGGCTTGCGTGAAAACCTGCCCGACCGGCGCCATCGTTTTCGGCAGCAAGGAAGACATGAAAGAACACGCTGCCGAACGTATCGTCGACCTCAAGAGCCGTGGTTTCGAAAACGCCGGTTTGTATGACCCCGCAGGCGTCGGCGGCACCCACGTCATGTATGTGCTGCACCATGCCGACACGCCCAGGTTGTATGCCGGGTTGCCGGATCACCCGGCGATCAGTCCGCTGGTGGACCTGTGGAAAGGCCTGAGCAAACCCCTGGCGCTGCTGGCCATGGGCGCGGCTGTACTGGCCGGGTTCTTCCATTACGTGCGCGTCGGGCCACAACTGGTCGAGGAGGACGAACATCCAGTCACCCTCGACCCGGCGGTGCATGAATTCGATCCCTCGGTGCACACCTTTGATCCGACGAAACCCGGCGGGGAGGACAGGCCATGAACAACAAACCGATCCTGCGCTACACCGCCAACCAGCGCACCAATCACTGGCTGGTGGCGATTGTGTTTCTCATGGCCGCGCTGTCGGGGCTCGCCTTGTTTCACCCGGGGCTGTTCTGGCTCAGCAACCTGTTTGGCGGCGGTTCGTGGACGCGCATTCTGCATCCGTACATGGGCGTGGCGATGTTTGTGCTGTTCCTCGGCCTGGTGTTCAGTTTCTGGCGGGCGAACTACTTCAGCGCCAACGACCGGTTGTGGCTCAGGCGCGTCGGGACGGTCATGCGCAACGAAGAGGAGGGCGTGCCACCGATCGGCAAATACAACCCGGCGCAGAAAGTGCTGTTCTGGGTGTTGCTGCTCTGCATGCTGGTGCTGTTGTTCACCGGGCTGGTGATCTGGCGTGCCTGGTTCAGCGCGTATTTCGGCATCACCAGTATTCGCTGGGCGATGCTGCTGCATGCACTGGCGGGGTTCATCCTGGTGCTGAGCATTATCGTCCACGTCTACGCCGGTATCTGGATTCGCGGCTCGGTCCACGCCATGGTGCGTGGCAGGGTCAGCCGCGCCTGGGCGAGAAAACACCATGAACTCTGGTACCGGGAAGTGACCCAAGACGAAACGCCTGAGCGACCGATCACAAAAAAAGGATGACCCCTTGGCCACGATCCTCGAGCCCGGGCAGATAGAAGCGGCGGCGAGTTCACCGCCGTTTCTGTACCTGCCGCCGAACAACCTGTTCACCTTGCGCGCGCTGCGCCTGGAACGTCTGGCCGATGGGCATCCCATGGCGGACTATCTGCGATTGATCGCGGGTCTGTGTCGTGTTCAGCAGCGCCTGATGGACGATCCGCCTGTTGCGGCCATGCCCGAACCCGAACGCCTGCGGGTGTGCGTGGAACATGGCTTGCCACCATTCGCTGCCGACAGTCTGGTGCGTGAAAACGTTTGGCTACCCTTTCTCGAAGCCTTGTTGCAACGCTATCAGCCACCGCCACAGGCTGCGGTAGAAAACGCCGTGGCGACGTTGCGCAGTGCCAACCCGGGGCTACTTAAAGCCTGGGCGATTGCCTTGGTCAGCGGCCAGTATTCAATGCTGCCGGCAGAGTTGGTGCCGTTCCTCGGTGCAGCGCTGCAAGCGGCCTGGAGCCATTGGCTGCTGAGTTCACCCAACCTTGAACTCAAGCGCGGCGACAGCCTCAGCCAATGCCCGGCCTGCGGCTCGCCGGCGATGGCCGGAGTGATTCGTCATCGCGGCAAATACAACGGCTTGCGTTATCTGGTGTGCTCGTTATGTGCCTGCGAATGGCATGCGGTGCGGGTCAAGTGCGTGTATTGCGAACAGAGCAAGGGGCTTCAATACGTCAGCTTCGAGGATGACCGCCATGCCGCCAATCAGGCGCCGTTGCGGGCGGAAGTCTGCCCCGGCTGCAATAGCTATTTGAAACTGATCTACCTGGAAAACGACGCCGAAGCCGAAGCGCTCTCGGCAGACCTGTCCAGCCTGATGCTGGATATGCGCCTGGAGCAGGAAGGCTATCAGCGCCCATCGCCCAATCTGATGCTGGCACCGGGAGGCGACTGAGCCTCCCCCCTTGAGCAGTGAACTCAGCGGCTACACTCAGACGCGACGGTCAATCGCTTCCGGGAGCCTCTGATGTCCGCAACCTCCGCCGGCCAAGCCTTGCGGCTGCCCTCCATCGACAGCTTGCTGCGCCATCCCGCCTGCCAGGCGTTGGCCGAGCGTTACGGGCGTGACGCGCTGTTGGCCGGCCTGCGGCAACTGCTCGATGACTTGCGCGAACCGGTGCTCAAGGGTGAACTCAATGCCGTTGAAATCGCCCCCGAGGTATTGGCGGGCAGGGCGGGTGAACGTCTGGCGATCCAGCATCGCAGCCAGGTCCGCCGGGTGTTCAACCTCACCGGCACGGTGCTGCACACCAACCTCGGGCGCGCGTTATTGCCGGAGGCCGCTATCGAAGCCGTTCAGCTCGCTGCCCGCTATCCGCTCAATCTGGAATTCGACCTGCACAGCGGCAAGCGCGGCGACCGCGATGATTTGATCGAAGGGCTGATCCGCGAGCTGACCGGCGCCGAAGCGGTGACCGTGGTCAACAACAACGCCGCCGCCGTGTTGCTGACGCTCAACAGCCTGGGCGCGCGCAAGGAAGGCATCATTTCCCGTGGTGAACTGATCGAAATCGGCGGCGCCTTTCGCATTCCCGACATCATGGCCCGCGCCGGGGTGCGGCTGCACGAGGTGGGCACCACCAACCGCACCCATGCTCGCGATTACGAGGCTGCGATTGGTCCGCGCAGTGGCTTGGTGATGCGCGTACATGCGAGCAATTATTCCATCGAAGGTTTCACCGCCCGGGTGCCGACGGCTGAACTGGCGGAGCTGGCTCACCGCCACGGGCTTCCGCTGCTCGAAGACCTGGGCAGCGGCAGCCTGCTGGACCTGACTCGCTGGGGGCTCCCCGCCGAACCGACGGTGCGCCAAGCGCTGCTTGATGGTGCAGACATCGTCACCTTCAGCGGCGACAAATTGCTCGGCGGTCCCCAGGCCGGGTTGATTGTCGGTCGCAAAGACCTGATCGCGAAGATCAAGAAGAACCCGCTCAAGCGCGCGCTGCGGGTCGACAAACTGACCCTGGCTGCCCTCGAAGCCGTATTGGCGCTGTACCGCGATCCTGATCGGCTGGCCGAACGCTTACCGAGTCTGCGGTTGCTGACGCGACCTCAAGCCGACATCCTCGCCCAGGCCGAACGCCTGCAACCGTCACTGGCGCTTGTGTTGGGTGACCGCTGGAGCGTCAGCGCGGTGCCGGCGCTGGGCATGATCGGCAGCGGCAGCCAGCCGGTGGCGCGACTGCCCAGCGCTGCGTTATGCCTGCGGCCCAACGTTTCCAAACGTCTGCGTGGGCGGCGATTGCTGGGGCTGGAGGCAGGGTTTCGTCGGTTGCCGATTCCCGTGCTCGGTCGCATCGACGGCGATGCGCTTTGGCTGGACCTGCGCCAACTCGACGATGAAGCCGCGTGGTTGGCTCAGCTCAATCAGCTGGCGCAATTCGATCAGTTGCAGGAGGAGGGCCGGGACGGGTGATTGTCGGCACCGCGGGGCATATTGATCACGGCAAGACCTCCTTGCTCCAGGCACTGACCGGCCAGGCCGGCGACCGTCGCCGGGAAGAACGCGAACGCGGCATGACCATCGACCTCGGCTATATCTACGCGACGCTGGAACCGGGCGCCGCGCTGACCGGTTTTATCGACGTACCCGGCCATGAACGTTTTACCCACAACATGCTGGCCGGCGCTCAGGGCATTGATCTGGTGTTGTTGGTGGTGGCGGCCGATGACGGCGTCATGCCGCAGACCCGCGAACATTTGGCGATTGTCGAGTTGCTGGGCATCCCTCGGGCACTGATTGCAATCACCAAATGTGACCGCGTCGATCCTGCTCGTGTGCAAGCCGTCCGGGAACAGATCGAAGCATTGCTGGCGCCCGGACCGTATGCCGACGCGCCGCAAATCGCGCTGTCGAGTGTGACCGGCGAGGGTATCGAGACACTGCGTCAAGCCTTGCTGGAGGCGCAACATGAGGTGCTTCAACGCAGCGCCAGCGGCGGTTTTCGCCTGGCGATTGATCGGGCTTTCAGCGTGGCTGGCGCTGGTATCGTGGTGACCGGCACCGCGTTGTCTGGCCAGGTGGCCGTGGGCGATACGCTGATGTTGAGTCCGCTGGGCAAACCGGTACGGGTGCGAGGCCTGCATGCGCAGAACCAGGCGGCTGACAGCGCAACGGCCGGGCAGCGAGTCGCGCTGAACCTGAATGCCGAACGTTTGGCCCTGGAGCAGATTCACCGGGGGCACTGGCTGTTGGCCGAATGGCTGCATGCGCCGACCCAGCGTCTGGATATCGAGATGACCTTGTTGGCCAGCGAAGCGCGAAGCTTCGAGCACTTTCAACCGGTGCACGTGCACCTCGGCACTCAGGACGTGACCGGGCGAGTGGCGTTGCTGGAGGGCAGCAGCCTGGCGCCGGGGGCAAAGATGTTCGCGCAACTGCTGGTGAACGCGCCGGTGCTGGCGGTGAAGGGCGACCGCTTGATCCTGCGCGACCAAAGCGCCCAACGGACCCTCGGCGGTGGCCGGGTGCTCGACCCGTTCGCCCCGGCGCGACACCGCCGCAGCCCCGAACGATTGGCGCAGCTACAAACACTGGCCACCACGACCAGTCTGGAAGAAGCATTGCCGACGCTGCTGGCCAACAGCGACACCGGACTCGATCCGCAACGTCTGGAGCGTCAGTTCAATCGTCCGCGCGAAACTTGGGAGCTGCCCGACGATGTGCGCTTGATCGATACGCGGCAGGGGCCGTTGCTGTTCAGCGCTGCCCGCTGGGAAGCCCTGAAAGCGCCGCTGCTGGAACATCTCGCCCGCTTTCATCAACTCGAACCGGATCAAATGGGACCGGACAGGGATCGCCTGCGTCGCTTCGCCGGCACCGCGCTGGACCGGCCGACCTTTATCAGCCTGATCGACGAATTACTGGCCAGTGGGGCCATTGTCGCCAGCGGCCCTTGGCTGCATTTGCCCGATCACCAAGTGCGGTTGAGCGAGGATGACGAAACCCTGTGGCAACAGTTACAGCCGCTGTTTGAACAGGCGGGTTTCGATCCGCCATGGGTGCGTGATCTGGCTAAAGCGACAGGCCATGAAGAGGCGGTCGTGCGCCTGCTGCTGCGCAAGATGGCGCGCCTGGGGTGGGTGCACCAAGTGGTCCGTGACCTGTTTTACACCGACACGCTGCTGCGCCGATTGGCGGCTATGCTGGTGCAACTGGCCAGCGATAACCCGGTGATTCAGGTCACCGCGTTTCGCGATGCCGTGGGCCTGGGGCGCAAGCGCAGCATTCAGATTCTTGAATACTTCGACCGCATCGGCCTGACCCGACGCTTTGGCGACCGGCGCCACATTCGGCTCGACAATGCACTGGCTCAACCAGCAACAGACTGAGTTCAAGGAAGGCAATCGCGCCCGGTGGCGCGGCCGGGCTTCAAACCCGGTTGGGGACGGCATCCGTTCCCGGGCAGGTTCGACTCCGGCTGCCTTCCGCCATTTCCATCGTGACGCGCTGATCATAGT
The DNA here is from genome assembly GCF_030687935.1 of Pseudomonas cucumis. Lineage (GTDB taxonomy): Bacteria > Pseudomonadota > Gammaproteobacteria > Pseudomonadales > Pseudomonadaceae > Aquipseudomonas > Aquipseudomonas cucumis. Next base: position 3,101,457 of record NZ_CP117454.1, read on the forward strand.
TGCCCGAAGGTCAGCGGATACTGGATAACAACGTAAACCCTGTCGATGTCATCGCCCGCCTGAGCAGTGTTGGCTCGGTGAGACACATGGGACAGTTGCACTGACAAACCCTTGGCGGCGCCGGATTGCACGATGTAGCGCACGTCTATGTCGCGCTCCCAATGCCGCCCGCCATCGCCTTGTTGAGGCACGTACTCACCGACAGTCTGGTCGAACGGGTTGTAGGCCCCACCCTTGGGCGCACGGGTGCCGTCGATGGCGCTGCCCCTGACATAACGGGTCATGAAGCTCAGACCGGGAATTCCATAAGCGCCGAGGTCGAGGTCGTAGCGTGCCTGCCAGGAGCGTTCGTGGGCGCCGTTGAAGTCGGCGTACTTGATCGAGTTGGCCAGGTAAATGGAGTCGCCACCGACGAAGTCGAACGGTGTGTCGCTATTGATGCGTTGCCAGGCCAAGGTAAAGGCATGTGCATCAACCGTATATTTGCCCGACAGGCTGTAGGCGGCGTTGTCGATGGCACCGGCCAGCGCCTTGCCGGTGTCTTGCGTGCGATACAGGTTGGCGTCGAGGAACACGCCGGACTGTTTCAGGTGCAGGTTGGCGTAATACTGCCGCCAGGTGTCACTCAGTTCGGAGGCATACAGGGCGCCGCCGACAGGGCTGTGTGTGAACAGGTCGGCGCCCAGAAACGTGATGCCACCGGCCTCGGTGTTGGCACCGTAGCCGTAAAAGTTGCCCTTGCTCGACGTGTTGTCTTGATTCTTGAACGCCGTGAAATGACCAGCCGCCAGTTTCACGTTGTCGATCTCGCTGCTGTTCAACAGAAAGCCCGTGGCGTATTCCGGTTGCAGGCGTTTGTCGGCGGTGTCGAACACCGGGGTTTCGACGGTCATTTCACCGAAGGCCAGGGTGGTTCGGGAAGCCCTGATTTTCAGCGCGCCACCGGCACTGGAATAGTTGTCTTCGCTGCGACCGTCACTGTCCAGCGGTAGTAACCCGGTCCCGGAATGTCCCTTGCCACCGTCGAGTTTCAATCCCAGAAAGGCATGGCTGTCGACGCCGAAACCAATCGTGCCCGCTGTGAATCCGGATTCAAAAGCGCCGATAAAACCTTGAGCCCACTCCTGTTTGTAGTTCTTGCCCGCTGGCGAGGGGGATCGGTAGTCGCTGTTAAGGAAGAAGTTACGACTGAGTACTTCAAGCTTTGCGCCCTGCACAAAGCCTTGCGATGTTGCCGGCGTCTCATCCGCCAGGGCAGTACCGGTGAAAAGTACAGAGAGCCAGAAGGACGCTTTAAGCATGGCTCCCTGATTGCGAATGCGCGGGAGGGCTTGCGGAGAAAACATCATTGATCGGCCACTCTGGAACAGCGACTCCGTAGAGTCGCTGTTTATTCTCAATGGCCTTCAGAGGCGTTGAACATGGTCTTGGCGTAGATCAGGCCCAGGCCATAGGCACCGCCGTTGGCGATGGAGGTTTTCACCGTCTCGTCGTAAGTCTCGGTACGTGCCCAGTCGCGCTGGAGTTCAAGCAAGTACTGCAGCGATGTCATGGGACGGGCGCCGATCTGGATCATGCGTTGCAAGGCCATTTCATGCGCCTCGGTGGTGACGTCGCCACAGGCATCGGCAATCACGTAGACCTCGAAACCCTGGTCAATCGCCGAAAGGGCAGGGCCAACGATGCACACGGAAGTCCACAGGCCGGCCAGAACGATTTTCTGTTTGCCGGCAGCGTTGACTTCGACGGCAATACGCTCGTCCTCCCAGGTGTTCATGCTGGTGCGGTCGATCACCTTGTGTTCCGGGAATACCGATTTGATTTCGTCGAAAATCGGGCCGGAAAAACTCTTCTCGGCAACGGTGGTGAGGATGGTCGACACCTTGAAGCCTCTTGCGGCCTTGGCGACAAGGGCAGCGTTGTTGCGCAGGGTGACGGCATCGATGGACTTGGTCGCAAACGACATCTGCGACTGGTGATCGATCATGATCAGGGTGTGGTCGGTCGGGGTCAGCAGGGTTTTGCCGGGAACTGCTTTTGCAATGGCCATGGTGAATGTCCTTACGGATTAAATGAGTGGGGTGATTCGCAAGGCCATGGTTGCGTAGATCAGGGCGGGAATATTGAGTCGATGTGCTGTTTTTTCGCAGGAATAATGATGGCAGGCAGGCCATTGAAAGCCCGCCAACAAATACAACTATGACCTACGCTTATTCCCAGACGCATGTTCAACGAACAGGGGCTCTTCCCTGATCGAAAACAACAAAAAGCAGCTCTCGGGAGACCACTCATGTTCGCACTGGCCCGTCGATTCAGCAGCCACCTCGCCGTATTCATTACCGCCGCCGCCCTCGCATCACCGGTTTTTGCGCTGGACACCGTCAAGTTCATGGCCCCGGGTTCGGTCGGTGGTGGTTATGACCAGACCGCACGCGTCCTGGGCAAAGCCATGGTCGAGGCGAAAACGGCAAAGTCCGCTACCTTCGAGAACAAGGGCGGCGCCGGTGGCACCCTGGGTTTGGCGCAATTTGCCAACGGCACCAAGGGCGACGCCAATGCACTGCTCGTGGTCGGTGCGATCATGGTGGCGTCCATCGAGCAGAACAAACCGCAAATCACCTTGAAAGACGTGACACCGATTGCCCGGTTGTTTACCGAATACAACGTGATTGCCGTGCGGGAGGACTCCCCGTACAAAACCCTGGACGACTTGCTCAAAGACTTCAAAGCCAACCCGTCCAGCATCAAATGGGGCGGTGGCTCCAAGGGCTCGATCGATCACATCGGTATCGCCGAACTGGCGAGCAAAATGGACGTTCCCGTCAACAAAGTGAATTACGTCGCCTTCGCGGGTGGCGGCGAGGTGGTCGCCGCGACGCTGGGGGGCCACATCACAGTGATCACCGGCGGCTACGCCGAGCTGGCCAAGTACGTGCAGTCCAAGCAGTTCCGCTTGCTGGCTATCGGCGCACCCAACCGCGTTGAAGGCATCGATGCACCGACCCTCAAAGAAAGCGGCTATGACGTGACGATTGGCAACTGGCGTGGCGTTTACGGCGCAACGGGCCTGACGCCCGAACAGCGCAAAGAACTGACCGAAGCCGTCCTGACCGCCACCAAAAGCAACGTCTGGCAAGAAAACGTAAAAACCAATGCATGGTCACCGAGCATTCTGACCGGGGATGATTTCGGCAAATTCGTCGAAGAAGAACATGGGCGCCTGCGCGCGATGCTGGTCAAGGTCGGGCTGCTTTGAGATGGCCGGGCGCTGGAGAGTCATGCCGGCCCAACTGGCGATTGGCGTCAGTATCGTTGTCATCAGCGCGGTATTGGCCTTCGGCGCCTCGCGGTTTCCTGCCGAGATGGGGTTCGTCATCATGCCAGCCTACGTCTACCCCTACGCCGTGGCGGCATTTCTGGGCGTCGTCGGTCTGTTGATGTGCTATCAGGCGCTCACCGGTGGTTTTCGCAACCTTGCCGACGACCACGAGACTACCCAGGCTCAGCCCGGCGGCAAGGCCGGGGCGACCTGGGTCACGGCGGGGCTGGTGGGGGTTGCCTTGCTCATTACCTACATCGGTTTCGTATTGGCGGCCTCATTGCTGTTTGCCTGTTCGGCACGGGGTTTTGGCAGTCGCAGCCCGCTGCGGGACCTGGCCATCGGCATCGCCCTGACGCTGCCGATTTACTGGCTTTTCACCGCCGGGCTAGGGGTTTCCCTTCCGCCCCTGATCAACGCCTGGATCTGATCCAGGCCGAAGGAGGTCGACAAGGTGGACATTCTCGCGAGTCTGGCAACCGGCTTTGGTGCCGCGTTGGCGCCGATCAATCTGATGTGGGGGTTTATTGGCTGTCTGCTGGGTACCGCGATCGGTGTTTTGCCAGGGATCGGGCCGGCGCTGACCGTCGCCTTGCTGCTGCCGATTACCGCCAAGGTCGATCCTACCGGGGCGCTGATCATGTTCGCCGGTATCTATTACGGCGCTCAGTTTGGCGGCTCCACCACCTCGATTCTGCTCAACACGCCGGGGGAGTCGTCCTCCATGGTCACGGCCCTGGAAGGCAACCTCATGGCACGCAACGGGCGGGCAGGCCCGGCCTTGGCGACGGCCGCGATAGGTTCATTCGTGGCCGGCACCATTGCGACGATTTTGCTGACGCTGTTCGCCCCCCTCGTGGCCACGTTGGCGCTGAAGTTCGGGCCGGCGGAGTATTTCGCGATTCTGGTGCTGGCCTTCACCACGGTGTCAGCGGTGCTCGGTGCGTCGATGCTGCGCGGCTTCGTTTCGTTGGGGATCGGACTGACCGTCGGCTTGATCGGTCTGGACTCGACCTCAGGCATAGCCCGCTACACCCTGGAGGTGCCCGAACTGGTCGATGGCATCGAAGTGGTGCTCGTCGCGGTGGGGTTGTTTGCCGTCGGCGAGGCTTTGTATGGCGTGCTCTACCAAAAGGAAGAAACGGCCGGGCGACATCGCTTGACCTCGTTGTGGATGACCCGCGCCGACTGGAAACGCTCGACTCCCGCGTGGCTACGGGGCACCTTGATCGGTTTTCCCTTCGGCTCGATTCCGGCCGGTGGCGCGGAAATTCCGACGTTCCTGTCCTATTCGACCGAACGCAAACTCAGCAAATACCCGAAAGAGTTCGCGGCCAGCAAAGGCGAGGGCGCCATCGAAGGTGTCGCCGGCCCTGAGGCTGCGAACAACGCCAGCGCCACCGGCTCTCTGGTGCCGCTGCTGACCCTGGGCATTCCGACCTCCGCCACGGCGGCGATCTTGTTGGCTGCGTTCCAGAACTACAACCTGCAACCGGGGCCGTTGCTGTTCCAGACCTCGGGCGAACTGGTCTGGACGCTGGTGGCCTCCTTGTACATCGGCAACGCCATTCTGCTGGTGCTGAACCTTCCATTGGTGGGCCTGTGGGTCAAGCTTCTGCAGATCCCCCGGCCATACCTGAACGCCGGCATTCTGGTGTTCGCCACCATCGGCGTGTACGGCATGCGCCACTCATCATTCGACCTGTTTCTGATGCTGGGCATCGGCTGGGCCGGGGTGTTGATGCGGCGTTTCGATTTCCCCGTCGCCCCGGTGATCGTCGGCATGCTGCTGGGGCCGATGGCGGAAAAACAACTACGCAACGCCTTGTCCATCAGCCAGGGCGACTGGATGGTGTTTGTGACACAACCCATCGCCGCCTCGCTCCTGGCGCTGACGCTGCTGGTGCTGCTGGTTCCGTACGTGCTGCATAAACGCGGGATCAAATTGCATGAGGATGATTGAGCGCTTCGTGAGCTGGTTTGATGATGCTTTGCCCTGGGAGCATGGCTCAAGAATCCCCACGTAGATCGTTCCCATGCTCCGCGTGGGAATGCCTCAACGGACACTCCGCGTTCGGCTCCGGAAGGGACGCGGAGCGTCCCGGGCTGTATTCCCACGCAGAGCGTGGGAACGATCATAGCTACCCACAAAATCAATGAAACGCAGTCCTGTGGGAGCGGGCTTGCTCCGGCACGCTTTTTTATCACTTCATCATCTGCTTGGAACTCCCCGCCAGCCCCTCTCGTCATCTGCAATGAAGCACCACCGCGGACAGCCCGCGGACACTTCCTGACGTGTTCATTACGAAGGCGATGGATGACATGACTATTCCAGACAGCAGAACCGGACAACCGGATACCCCACGGGAGTCTGCAGGCTCCGAACAAAACTTTCAGCATTTAAAGGAGGAGGTTACCGAAGCGATAGGCGGTGCACGGCATCAGGCCGATGAGCAGTTCGGCCAGTACCGCGATACCGCAGCGGATCAGATTGAAGCCTTGGCCAGAGGCGCCCAATCAGTCGTTTCCGAGATCAGGACAAACGACACGTTTGGGATGTCCGACTACCTGGCGAACATGGCCGACAGCATGAGCAGCCTGGCGGGAAAACTGCGCAGCAAAAGTGCCGAAGAGCTTCTGCACGATGGCGCCGACCTGGCACGGGACAATCCGGGGCTATTCATTGTCGGCAGCATCGCGGTGGGGTTTGGTCTGTCGCGGTTCCTGAAAGCAGGCACGGCGACCCTGCCGACAACAACCGACCGTGATTTCACTGCCCAAAGCAGCACCCCCACGTTCACTGGCGATGGCTCGCAAGGACTTTATGAAACATCGATGCCGACCGGGGGCGATCTGTCGCCCGGATTGGCCACGGGCATCACGCCGTCCTCGCCGAGCGCGCCCGACCATCGTGGCGACAGTTCCTCAATGCCGGGGTCCAACCCCTTCTCAGGAGAACGGTGATGAACAGAGAAGATCCAGAACTGCAACGCACACCACCCGTCACACCGTCTGTCACGACGGCTGATCATGACGCCTCTGTGGTCGGTTTATTGCGGCAGTTGACTCGGGAAGTACCGGCGTTATTCACCAAGGAACTGGCGTTGGCCAAGGTGGAATTACAGGCCAGCCTGACGACATTGAAAGCGGGGATTGCCGGGGTCGCCGGTGGCGCCATCGTGCTGCTCGCCGGGTTCATCATTCTGCTGATGGCGGTCGTCTATGCCTTGAGCCTGGTGATGGCGCCCTGGCTGGCCGCGCTGATTGTCGGCGTCGTGGTGATGGTCATCGGGTTCGTGATGCTGCAAGCAGGCAAAAAACAATTCGAGCCTTCCCACTTCAAGCCTGATCGCACCCTGGACGCCTTGAACAAAGACCAGGAAGCCCTGCGGAGGAAAGTGTCATGAACCGTGAATTCGAAACCGAAGCGGCCAAGAGCCCGGAAACCATTGAGCGTGAAATCGATGCGCAACGGGAGAACATCGGGCATATCGTCGACGCGCTGGAAAGCAAGTTTACCCCCGGCCAGATGTTCGATCAGGCACTGCTGCTGATGCAAAGCAACGGCTCGACCTTCCTGACCAATCTGGGCACCAGTGTGCGCAACAACCCCGTGCCCGCGGTGCTGACCTCGGTCGGGCTGATGTGGTTGATGATGAGCCAGAATCGCCCGCCAACGCCCAGGGAATATCGCGTCGAGCCGGATGTCGACTGGGCCGATGACTTGGGGGAAGGGCTCTCTGAGGGGCTGGACAGCGCCCGACAGCGTCTGCACGACACCACTGATTCGCTCAAGGACAGCTATCAGGCGGTCAAGGGTAAGGCCGCGCACCTGAGCGACAGCCTGCATGCGAAGACCGATCAGCTCAGCCACGCCGTCCATGACACCAGTGATCGGCTGGCGCGCAGGACTCATGAAATGGGCGACCAGTTCAGTCATCTGCTCAAGGAGCAACCCCTGCTGATGGCTGCGATGGGTATCGCGGTGGGAGCGTTGCTGGGCGCAGCGCTACCGACCACCGCAACGGAGCGCCGCTATTTGGGCAGGACCAGTGCAAGCCTCACCGGCAAGGTCAAACAGCAAGCACGGGAGGGTTATGAGGCGGTGCGCGAAAAGGTAATGGAAACCACGGAGCCCCACGAGGCAATCGCTGGAGAAACGGGCGAGATGCGCAAGACCGCGTCCGAAACCTCAGCCGATCTGTCGCGTGGGCTGGGAACTTCTTGACAGGTATCAGGGCAAGGCGGGAGGTCTGATGCACAGACGTCCCGTCGAGCCCGGTTTGTCGACGCCAATCAGACACCATGACGAGGTACACCTTCATGATTGATGAATCCACAGGAATGACCCCCGGCGTGCGCTACGAAATCGAGAATCGGGAAAGGGTAGAACCGTTCGCCGGTTTTTTTCTGGACGGCAAGTATTACCTCACCCCCGAACTGCAAACGGCCATCGGCTGGCTTGAGGGCAACCGCTTTATCTACGATGAACTTGATCCCGAGGGCGAGCCGGTGTTCAAGGACCGTGTGGCTGGCACGATCAAGGATTTGAAACTCACGTTGAGTGACGGAATGACGCTGGACATTCAGCCCATTGCTGGCACCTGACTCATCGGTAACGAAAAGTTCAGGGAACATGCGTCAGCCGCCACTGACTTTCCAGTGCTTGACGTTATCGGCAAACACCATCTGATGCATTTCGTGGGCGATTCCGTAGGCCAGGGATTCATGCGCCGCAATGACTTTCTCTTCCGCTGAAAGGCAATGAAAAATATCCAGTCTGGTATCCGCGTTGGCCGTTTCCAGGGCAAAGATTTGCACATAACGCGCGAGGTCGTTATCCAGGCTCAAGAGGTATTCGCGCAGGCGTTGATGGTCGACCGAGCTTTGGGGGAAGTACCAATTCATTGGGTGAATCAGAAACCGCGAATGGGGCGCGGTGATTCGTCGGCCGGCGGCCAGGTACATGATGATGCCCATCGACTCGATGTTGCCGGCATTAATCGCGCACAGCGGCACCGGCAGGGATTTGAGGAAGGTGTAGAGGGCGAAGCCAAAATTGGTGCTGCCACCGCTGGTGGAAAGATTCAGCAGCAAGGAGGAGGCGCCCTGGTCGATGGCGTCGAGGCAGCAGTCTCTGAAGCGCTCCATGGTGCCCTGATCGATCTGGCAATGAAAGTGGACGATGTGCTCTGTCATCGACATACCTCCATACAGAATAAATTACAGAGTTTATAGTCCATTGGGTTGCTCGAATAATGCCAGACTTCGGCAGTATCTTCCTTTATCAAATTGTATAAGCGACACACGTTTTTATACTCGATTGACTGATCACCATTAGTCGTTATTCAACGAGTTTTCTGGAACTAACCATCCCAATCCGCTTGTCGCGAGAACCCTTGTTCAGTTCAAACTTTCAAGCCGACAAAACCTCCGAATTAGACGAGCCGACAAAGGTTCGTGCGTGACAATGAGGAGAACGAAAATGGCTAACACCGGAAACAAGAACCCTGGCAATTTTGCCAATGACCCTCAAAAGGCCTCCGAAGCTGGCAAAAAAGGCGGGCAGTCGGGCGGCGGGATGATGAACGATCCGCAACGCACCCCCGACGCCGGCAAAAAAGGTGGACAGGCCTCAGGGGGCCGTCAATCCAGCGATACCAATCGCTCCGGCAGCGAACAGGGAGGAGGGCGCGCCGGCAACCTTGCCGAAGACAGAGAAAAAATAGCTGACGCCGACAAAAAAGGAGGAGGGCAAAATCCCGGCGGCGGGCGTAAGCCCTGATGCCGTGTGAAATACATCAAGCCCCGCTTATGGCGGGGCTTGGTTTTATCCAGGCCAGATTCCTGACGCCTCGCGAATCATGATAGGCGGCACGGCGCAACTATCGGTTCAAGTAATAGTGACAATCAAGAAACGCAAGTTCTGCTTTGTCGGACAAAGGCGGAAAATCGCCTCCATCGAAGACGCTGCTCAACGACCCGACTCTTTATTTTCAGGACTTCACCGATGCGCTCTTTATTTGTTCCTGTCATGGCTTTCGTCTCCTTGCTGCTGGCCGGTTGCGCCTCTGCGCCGAACGACCCGACGCTGACCTTTCAGACGAAAAAAACGCCTGCCGAGTACGCCGATTGCGTGATACCGAAGTTGCAGGGCAGCGCACTGAACCCGACGGTCTCGCAAACCCAGCGCAGCTATCGGATCGTGGTGCCGAGCAAAGTCGCGGCAGACAACATTCTCGAAGCCTATAAAGCCCCGAGTGGCGGCAAGGTGTTTTTGTATGAGCGCCACTTGCTGGCGTCGAACTTCATGCCTTCGAGTTTCGAACGTGCCGCGCAGGAATGCCTGTAACCGCTTTTAAAAATGCTCCTTTGGTTGGCCGCAACCAACTCATTATCGCCACGGACGCGGGTGATCGTTCCCACGTTCTGCGTGGGAACGCAGCCCGGGACGCTCCGCACGCAGAGCGTGGGAACGATCATTGCGGTGTTTACCAGATCGGCAAGGTGTAGCTGACGATCAGGCGGTTTTCATCCAGATCGCTGCCAAAGTTGGTCGAGCGAACGGTCGCATTACGCCATTTCACCCCGACATTCTTTAATGGCCCGCCTTGCACGACATAGCCGATGTCGGTATCACGTTCCCATTCCTTGCCTTGCGGGCGGTTGCCGCCCAGATCGATATTGTCGCCTGTGAGGTAACGGGTCATGAAGGTCAGGCCCGGAACGCCAATCGCCGCAAAGTTGTAGTCGTATCGCGCCTGCCAGGATTTTTCGTCCTTGCTGGCGAAGTCGCCGATCTGCACGAAGTTCACCAGGAAGGCATCGGTGCCGTTGACATAGGCGTAGCCGGTGTCGCCGCTCATGCCTTGATAACCCAGGCCCAACCCATGCCCGCCGAGGCTGTAGGTGAACATCGCGCCGATGGCATTGTTATCGATATTGCTGCCACCATCGTCCGTGGAGCGGGCAAAGCGCAGATCCGTCTTCAGCGACTGGCCGGTTGTGACCGGCAGCACGTAGGTCAGGTTGACCAGGTGCTGGCTGTAGAAATTGTCGAGGTGACCATAGCTGTAACCGGTGGCGAGGTTGCTGGTCCATTTGTAGTTCAGGCTGGCGAAATCGAAGCTGTCGCTATCGAGATGACGCGTGGTGATGCCCTTGGCGCCGGTGCGGGTGATGCCCATATCCTCGTAGTCCGAGGAGTCGCGCTGATTGACTTGCGTCAGTCGCCCGGCATCCACCGTCAGGCCTTCGATTTCCAGCGACGTCAGCTGACCGCCCTCGAAAGTTTGTGGCAGCAAGCGTGAATCGTTGGCCAATACCGTCGGCAGTTTCGGCAGCAGCGTGCCGAGTTTCAACGTGCTTTTCGACGCTCGTACCTTGGCCGTCAAGCCCAGTTCGCCGTACTCGTCCTGAGCCCCTTTGCTTGTGTCGCGATGGCGTTTAAGCAGGCCGGAGCCCGCGCGATCGGGGCTGGAATCGAGCTTGACGCCGAGCAGGCCAATGGCATCGAAACCCACACCGATCAAGCCTTCGGTGAATCCCGATTCATAGCGCAGCAGGAAACCTTGCGCCCATTCCTCTTGTTTGGATTGCGGGGCGTTGTTCTGGCGATAGTCGCGATTGAAATAGAAGTTGCGCAGTTCAAGGCTAGCCTTGCTGTCTTTGACAAAGTCCGCAGCGGCGGGGGCCGAGAGGCTGATGACGCCGCCGGCCAGCAATAGTCGAGTCGCGAGGATGCGGGTGTTGCGGTCCATGGTGAAGCCCCTTTGTTTTTATTATGGAAAGACAGGTCCCACGGCCCTCGCCAAGTGGGCGAGGGCTTATCAATAAAAAACGCGAACGCCAAAAAGAGAGGAGCGTGGCGCCGCGTGCGGTTCAATCGTTAGAACTGTTCGGCGCGCAGGCCAAACAACGAGGCACTGCCCGCGAGGATGGATTGTTCCAGGCTCAAAATGCGTGGCAGCAGGCGATGGAAGTAGAAGTCGGCGGTGGCGATCTTCGCGCCATAAAACCCTGCATCTTCGTGCAGCTTTTGCTTGGCAACCTGTGCCATGCGCGCCCACAGCCAGGCATAGGCGACGTAACCGAACAGGTGCAAATACTCCACCGAAGCAGCGCCGACTTCGTTGCGATTGGTGGTCGCCTGGTCCCGCAGCCAGTCGCTCACGTCTTCCAGACGCTGCACGGCATCGAACAGTTGAACGGAGTAGGGCGCGTCGGGCTGATGGGCGAAATGGCGGATCTCGCCGGTGAACTGGCGCAGCGCGAAGCCCTTATCGGCGAGCACTTTGCGTCCAAGCAAGTCCAGGGCCTGAATGCCGTTGGTGCCTTCGTAGATCTGCGCGATGCGCACATCGCGAACCAATTGTTCCTGGCCCCATTCGCGGATGTAGCCATGGCCGCCGAACACTTGCTGGCCGTTGATGCAGCTTTCCAGGCCCGTGTCAGTGAAGAACGCTTTGGCCACCGGTGTGAGCAGCGCCACCAGGGTTTGCGCGCTGTCCCGTTCCTTGGCGTCATCGGAAAACTTCGCCAGGTCCAGTTGCTGCCCGACATAACTGGCGAACGCGCGGCCGCCCTCGGTCATGGCTTTCATGCTCAGCAGCATGCGGCGCACATCAGGGTGGACGATGATCGGGTCGGCCACTTTGTCCGGAGCAATAGCACCGGTCGGCGCGCGACTCTGAACGCGTTCACGTGCATAGGCGACGGCGCTCTGATAGGACGCTTCGGCGCAGCCGATGCCCTGAATGCCGATGGACAAGCGCTCGTAGTTCATCATGGTGAACATCGCCGCCAAGCCTTTGTTGGCTTCGCCGACCAGCCAGCCGCTGGCGCCATCGAAGTTCATCACGCAGGTGGCCGAGGCCTTGATGCCCATCTTGTGTTCGATCGAACCGCAACTCACAGCGTTGGCAGCGCCGAGGGAACCGTCGGCATTGACCAGTACTTTGGGGACGACAAACAGCGAGATGCCTTTGGGCCCCGCAGGGGCGTCCGGCAGTTTGGCCAGCACCAGATGCACAATGTTTTCGGTCAGGTCCTGATCACCACCGGTGATGAAGATCTTGCTGCCGGTGATGCTGAAGCTGCCGTCGGCCCGGGGTTCGGCGCGGGTGCGGATAATCCCCAGATCGGTGCCGGCGTGGGCTTCGGTCAGGCACATGGAACCGGCCCAGCGGCCTTCGTACATCGGCGGCAGGTAGAGGCTTTTCAGGGTGTCGCTGGCGTGGGCATCCAGCGCCAGACAGGCACCGGAACTCAACGCCGAATACAGTGCGAAGCTGGAGTTGGCGCCGTAGAGCATTTCTTCGAACTGCACGGCGAGCATCTTCGGCATGCCCATGCCGCCAAAATCGGCGTTGCCGGACAAGCCCACCCAGCCGCCTTCGATGTAGGTGGCATAAGCCTGTTTGAAGCCGATCGGCGTGCTGACTTGGCCGTCGACCCACTGGGCGCCTTCCTCGTCGCCACTGCGATTCAATGGCGCAATCAGGTGCGAGGTGACTTTGGCCGCCTCCTCAAGAATGGCGTCGGCGGTGGCGGCATCGACACTGTCGGCCAGGGCCGGCAGGCGTGCCCACAAGGCCGGGGCATCGAACACTTCATGCAAGACAAAGCGCATGTCGCGCAGCGGGGCGTTGAATTCGGGCATAACGAGAACCTCAAAAGGGTGTGCGATGGACACGGCGCCGCTTGAGCAGGCCGTGCCCTTTCAATCAATGGCTGGAAGCGCTGGCGGCACCGAGGCCGGTCTGGGCGCGGACAAACTGGTCGGCGTAAGCATCACGCTCCTTGTCGGCCCGCACGCTGCGGTCGAGTTTGGATACGGCGACGATCACGAAGAACGCCAGTGGCATGGAGAACAGCGCCGGGTGGTCGTACGGGAAAATCGCATGCGCATGGCCGAGCACGGTGACCCAGACCGCTGGCGAAAGGATCACCAGGACCAGCGCGCAGATCAGCCCGGCGAAACCACCGATGATTGCGCCTTTGGTGGTCAAGCCTTTCCAGTACATGGCCATGATCAGTACCGGGAAGTTGGTCGACGCGGCGATGCCGAAGGTCAGGCCCACCAGGAACGCGACGTTCATCTTCTCGAACAGAATGCCCAGCAGAATCGCGATGATGCCAAGACCTACGGTGGCCATGCGGGTCACGCGCATTTCCTGTTTCTCGCTGGCTTTGCCCTTCTTGAACACCGTGGCGTAGAGGTCGTGGGAAATCGCCGAAGCACCGGCCAGGGCCAGCCCGGAGACCACCGCAAGGATGGTGGCGAAGGCCACGGCCGAGAGGAAACCGAAGAACAGATTGCCACCGACCGCTTTGGCCAAGTGCATGGCGACCATGTTGCCGCCACCAATCAAGGTGCCACCGACTTCGCCATTGACGTAGTACTGCGGGTCGGTGCCGATGATCACCATCGCGGCGAAGCCCAGGGTGCATACCACCAGGAAGAAAAAGCCGATGAAACCGGTGGCGTAGAACACCGATTTGCGTGCTTCCTTGGCGTTAGGCACGGTGAAGAAACGCATCAGAATGTGCGGCAGGCCGGCAATCCCGAACACCAGGCCCAGCGACATCGAAGCGGTGTTGATCGGGTCGGCGAGCATCGAGCCTGGGCCCATGATGTTCCAGCCACTGGCGTGCGCCTGGACGGCTTTGTCGGCGAGGGTTTCGTAGCTGAAACCGAACTGCGACATGGCCATCAATGCCAAAGTCGTGCCGCCGGCAAGCAGCAGCACGGCCTTGATGATCTGCACCCAGGTGGTGGCGATCATGCCGCCGAAAATCACATAAACCAGCATCAGCGCGCCGACGATCACCACGGCTACGGGGTAGTCGAGGCCAAACAGCAACTTGATCAACTGACCAGCACCGACCATCTGCACGATCAGGTAGCAGCACACCACCGTCAGCGAACCGAAAGCGGCAAAGATCCGCACTTTGTTTTGATCCAGACGATAGGACACGATGTCGGCAAAGGTGTAGCGCCCCAGGTTGCGCAAGCGCTCAGCCATCAGGAAGGTGATGATCGGCCAGCCCACAAAGAAGCCGATGGTATAGATGAAGCCATCGTAGCCCTTGGCGAACACCAGGCTGGACAGCCCCAGCAGCGTGGCGGCGGACATGTAGTCACCGGCAATGGCCAGTCCGTTCTGGAACCCGGTGATGCCACCGCCTGCAGTGTAGAAGTCCGAAGTGGATCTGGTTTGCCGCGCGGCCCACCAAGTGATAGCCAATGTGCCCAATACGAAGACGAAGAACATGCCGATCGCATGCAGGTTGAGCGGCTGTTTTTCCACCGCACCCAACGTGGGTGCAGCCAGCACAACGGAGGCCGGCAATAGCCCGGCAGCGGCGAGGAGAAGTTTACGCAGCAGAGTCATCACTTGCTCTCCTCGAGAATGGCGGCGCCCAGTGCGTCGAAACGTGTGTTGGCGCTGTAGACGTACCAACCGGTCAGCAGCCAGGAAAAAATGATGATCGCCGCGCCAACCGGCATGCCCAGGGTCAACATCCGATGCTCGGCGATTGGCGCATGCAACCACTGCGGAGCAAACGCCACCACCAGCATGAACGCGTAGTAGGTGCCGAGCACGGCAGCACTCAGCGACCAGGCCAGGCGCGAACGGCTGCTCACCAATTGAAGGAACTTGGGGTTGGACCGAATGCGTTCACAGCGTTGGGTATCGGTTGAATGAATGTCGATCATGGGTGGCTCCACATTGTTTTTGTTATCAGTGTGTAGGTCAGGGGCAGGGCCGAATTCAGCCTGCACGAGCCCGAAGCGGCAGGTAAAACACCTGCCGCCTGGTGGGTACAACGTCGATTCGGTTAGAGCGCTTTGGCCCTGTCGCGCAGCACGTACTTCTGGATCTTGCCGGTTGAAGTCTTCGGCAGCAGGGTGAAAATCACGGTGCGCGGGACTTTGAAACCGGCCAGGTGTTCGCGGCAGAAACTGATGATGTCGGCCTCGCGAACGTCCTGGTGATCAGCCTTCAATGTGATAAAGGCGCAGGGCGTTTCGCCCCATTTCTCATCGGGACGAGCGACGACGGCTGCTTCCATGACGGCTGGATGACGATAGAGCACACCTTCCAGTTCGATGGTGGAAATGTTTTCACCGCCGGAAATGATGATGTCCTTGAGTCGGTCCTTGATCTCGACATAACCGTTGGGATGACACACCGCCAGGTCCCCGGTGTGGAACCAGCCGCCGTCGAAGGCTTCGGCTGTGGCGGTCGGGTTCTTGAGGTAGCCCTTCATTACGGTGTTGCCGCGCATGAAGATCTCACCGATGGTCTGACCGTCTCGCGGGGTCGGTTCCAGTGTCTTCGAATCGCCAACCATCACACCTTCGAGTGTCGGGTAGCGCACGCCCTGACGGGATTTGATTTGCGCCCGTTCGTCGAGCGGCAGCTCATCCCATTCGGCATGCCAGGCGCAGAGCGTCACCGGGCCATAGGTTTCGGTCAGGCCATAGACGTGGGTGACTTTGATGCCCATCTGTTCCACGGCACCGATCACTTTGGCTGGCGGTGCGGCACCGGCGACCATCGCGTTGACCGGATGATCGATCGCAGCTTTAGCCGATTCCGGCATGTTGACCAAGGCATTGAGCACGATCGGCGCAGCGCACAGATGGGTGACCTGATGCTCGCGGATCAGCGTGAGGATTTTCTGTGGATCGACGCGGCGCAGAAACACATGCACACCGGCCATGGCGGTGACGATCCACGGATAGCACCAACCGTTGCAATGGAACATCGGCAAGGTCCAGAGGTACACCGGATGGTTACCCATGGCCCAGGTCATCTGGTTGCCCAATGAGTTCAGGTAGGCACCGCGATGGTGGTAAACCACGCCTTTGGGATTGCCGGTGGTGCCGGAGGTGTAATTCAGCGAGATGGCTTGCCATTCATCATCGGGCCACTGCCAGGCGAAAGCAGGGTCGCCTTCGGCCAACAGTGCTTCATAGTCCAGATCGCTGACAGCCTGGCCTTCGCCGTATTCCGGATCGTTAACGTCGATGACCAATGGCGGGTGGTCCAGCATGCCGATCGCCGCGTGAATCACATCATGGAACTCACGGTCGGTAATCAGCACCCTGGCTTCGCCATGCTGGAGCATGAAGGCAATGGCTTCAGCATCCAGACGCACGTTGAGCGGGTTGAGCACTGCGCCAATCATCGGCACGCCGAAATGCACTTCGAGCATCTCGGGAATGTTGGGCAACATCACCGCCACCGTGTCGTTCTTGCCGATGCCGCGACCGGCCAGCGCCGAGGCCAGACGACGGCAGCGGGTGTAGGTCTGCGCCCAGGTGCGGCGGATCGAGCCATGGATGACGGCGGGATAGTGTGGGTAAACGCTGGCGGTGCGCTCGATGAAGCTGAGCGGAGACAAGGCAATATGGTTGACAGCCGCAGGGCTTAGCCCTTGTTCATAGATCGACATGTACGGTACTCGGTGGCTGATTGTTAGCTCTATAGGTGACCTTGCAGCGTAGCCGCTGAGGTCCCTTTTATGTCCGGCTTGCTTTATATAACATTCAGCTAGCGATATGGAAGTACAACCTACGCAATATAGGATATGTACTATATTTGATTCTTCCAGATCTAAATGAATAGAGTGACACCGCCAAGGCCGGTATATCCTTGGCCTCCCCAACGAAGCGGACCTGTGATGACCCTGACTCCCGTTCGATTGCACAGCTGGTTGCGCCTTCAGCGCGAGGGTGTCTCTCTGGCCGCCCGGGCCGATGCGTTGTGCCGTGCGCTGCAGGATTGCCCCGAGGTGCGCCGGGCGGTTTATTTGAGTTGGCAACCCAATGCGCGGATTTACAGCCACGAGGGCGCCGCCCAGCATTTTCCTCCGGGGCTGGGCGACCCTTCGCTGGCCAGCGATCAGCGGTTGTTTGATCGACTGGCCGAAGCGGGGCGGCTGGATCTGGCTCAAGTACGTCAACTCGATTGTTGGCTGGCCGGCCGACTGCGCCGGGCCGCTATCAGCCATGGCCAGGTGTTTGATCTGGCGTTGCAACCGGGGCAGGCGGGGTTGTTGCTGGTGGAAGTGTGCGAGGGCGTGAGTCTTGATTGGCTGGGCTGGGTGCAGGACTTGCTGACGACGTTGCTGAGCAGCGTCAACGGCATGCTGCGCGGTTCACCGCTGTTGGGGCACGACCCGCAACCGAGTCTGCTGCTCGATGCGCAGGGCCGGCCACTGGAGTTCAACGCGGCGCTGCTGGCGTTGCTGGCCGAAAAGCCGCTGACCGATGTGCTGGGTTTTTTACCGGTCAATCACCGGGTGCTGGTACGCGCCTGCCTGGACCAGCAACGCGCCATCGAAGGGGTCGAAGCCCAATTCGAAGCGCAGATTCTGATCTGGACGTTTATCCCCGATCCGCAGGACAACCGTGTGCTCGCCCGGTGTCGCGATGCCACGGCACAAGTGCTGGCCGAGCGCGAAGCGGCCACGGCACGGCGGCTGTACCGGCTGATCATTGAAAACACCACCGACCTGATTTCCCGACACACACCGGACGGGCGCTTTCTTGATGCCTCGCCGGCGTCCTGGACATTGCTCGGCTACTGGCCGGAGGAGTTGCGCGGGCAAATGGCCCAAGGCTTGTTCCATGGCCAGGATCTGGCCAGCCTGGTGCAGCGCGCGCGGGATGCCCTGGAGCAGGATGGTTATCACACGATGACGTACCGGATCCGCCATCGGGATGGGCATTACCTGTGGTTTGAAACCGCCAGCCGCGCGATTCGCGAGACCTATACCGGGGCGGTGGTGGAAGTGGTCAGCGTGTCCCGTGACATTACCGCCCGGGTGCACGCCGAAGAGAACAAGCGACGCCTGGCGGAAGTCGTCGAGGCCAACACCGATCCGGTGTTGTTCATCGACTCCGAGGGGCAAGTCACTTACCTCAATCCAGCGGCGCGGCGCATCCTGGGGGTCGATGAGCAACAACCGATGCCAGCCCTGGCAACGTTGTTCGCCAGCGGCGACCTGGCACGTCTGCAGCGTGATGGCTGGAGCAGCGCCGAACGCGACGGTGTCTGGAGCACCGATGCGCGATTGCAGCCACCGGGCGGCGGCACTTCAGTGCCGGTATCGCTGGTGCTGCTGGCGCACCGTTCGGCCGGTGGCGAGCGCTATTACTCGTTGGTGGCGCGGGACATGACCGAGCGTGAACTACGTGAAGTGCAACAGCGCCGCCATCAGGACGAACTGGCGCACACCGCGCGGTTGGTCACCCTGGGTGAACTGGCCTCAGGCATCGCTCATGAAATCAACCAGCCATTGGCGGCGGTCGTCAATTACGCCAATGCCAGCCAGCGCTATTTACAGACGCTGGATTCCAATCCCCAGGCCGCCGCCAAAGTAGCGCAAGGGCTGGAGCGCATTACCCATCACGCCACTCATGCTTCAGAAGTGATCAAACGTTTGCGGGCGTTTCTGCGCAAGGGGCAACGCCGGATGCAGGCCTTGAATTTCACCGAGGTCGCCCGCGAGGCCGTGCGTTTATGTGCCTGGGAGGCGAGCAATTGCCAAGTGACAATCGAGGATCGCCTACCGGATAATCTGCCGCCGATCTTTGCCGACCGAGTGCTGCTGGAGCAGGTCCTGCTCAATCTCCTGCGAAATGCCATCGATGCCAACCGCGAACAACATCCGGGGCAACCCTCGCTGATCGTGATGGCTGCGGGGCAGGGCGGTGGTGCAACCGTGGAAATCAGTGTGCAAGACCAGGGGCCAGGCGTCAGCGAGCCCGAACTGGAGCAGATATTTACCCCGTTCTATACCAGCAAGGCCGATGGCCTGGGGCTTGGCTTGTCCATGAGCCGCAGCATCATCGAAGGTTTCGGTGGCGAATTACAGGCCCGACGCCGACCTGTCGGGCTGCTGATGTGCTGCCGTTTGCCGCTGGCCGGTCCAACAAAACAACAACAGGAATAACGTAATGGCAGGTGCGACGGAGCACGTGGTGTATGTGGTCGACGATGACCAAGGCATGCTCGATTCAACCGTCTGGTTGTTGGAGTCGGTGGGGCTCAAAGCCTTGCCGTTTACCAGTGGCGTGGAGTTTCTCAATGCCTGCGATGCCAGTCTTGATGCCTGCGTGCTGCTCGATGTTCGCATGCCCGGCATGGGCGGTTTGAACGTGCAGGAAGAAATGCGCGCACGTGAGCTGAACCTGCCGATCATTTTCGTCAGCGGGCACGCGGATGTGCCGATCGTGGTTCGCGCCTTCAAGGCGGGCGCCCATGACTTCATCGAGAAGCCCTACAACGAGCAATTGCTGCTGGACAGCGTGCAACAGGCGCTCAGCAACTGCGCGGCAAACCGCTCGGGCAATCAGGGGCACGAAGCCTTGCAGGCGCGCTTGCTGACACTGACCCCACGGGAGCGCGATGTCTTGCTGCCGCTGGTCCAGGGTTACACCACCCGTGAGATCGCCGAGCAACTGGGCGTCAGTGCGAAAACCGTCGACCTGTATCGTTCGCGGGTGATGAAACGCATGCAGGCCAATACCTTGCCGGACCTAGTGGGCATGGCCATCGCCGCTGAACTGGTTGATCCGCTGAAACTGCGGTGATTGCTGGCGTTTTCTAATGATCGTCTATGTGGGGGGAGGATCAGCCGCAGGGCAGACCGGACGTCCCGCCAACGTCATGACTGCCTGAGCTTGCGCTAGCATGAAAGATGTTCAGGCCACTCGCCATTGAGAGTCTGGTCATGGGTGTCGAGTGTGCATGACGGGCTCTGTCAATTGCAGGGGCCGGAGGAGGCGTGTTGAAACCATTCCAGCTCAGACCTAGCGCCTCAACCCTGAACATGTTGCGTCAAGCGTGCCTGCAACGCCGTGATGCGGTGCCGCCAACGTTAACGGAAAGAGCGCTGATCCCGGACATTCCAGATGCTCGTTACTGGCTGGACCAGGACCTGACGCCGTTCATTCGGGATGTGAGCCAGGCCAACCTTCGAGAGGCTGAGGCGCTCGCCAGCGCAGGGCTACCGAACGACATCCTGCCGCGGGCAAATCTGCTGGCCGTTTCGGGCGGCGGCGACGCCGGCACATTCGCGGGGGGCATCATTGCGGGATGGACCCGGCATGGGACTCGACCGGTGTTCAAAGTCGTCACCGGCATTAGCGCTGGCGCCCTGGTCGCCCCGTTTGCCTACCTGGGGCCCCAGTACGACGATGTCATTGTGCGTATCTGCAATGCAGTCGGTCCAAAAGACATTTTCCATGCGCGCAATATGCTGACCCGTCTTACCAGCGATGGGATGGCGCACAGCAAGCCACTGTCGCGGCTCATTGCACAGCACGTCACTGCCGAGATTCTTGCGGCGATCGCGTTGGAATACGCCAAGGGACGGCTCCTGATGATCGGTACAACCGACCTTGATTCAGGGCGCCCGGTCACCTGGAACATGGGCGCTATTGCCTCCAGCCAGGCACCGGGAGCGCTCGAGCTGTTTCGCAACATCATGGTCGCGTCGATGAGTATTCCTGGTGCCGTCTCACCCGTCATGATTGATGTGGACGTTAACGGCCACCCGTTTCAGGAAATGCACGTGGACGGAGGTGTCCTTACGCAGGTGTTCCTTTACCCACCCGGCACCGTGATGGCGCTGAACCAGGTGCCCGGAGCGCGTTTGCGTCGTGAGCGGCATTTCTATGTCATTCGCAACGGCAAACTGGAACTGCAATGGTCCGGAACCAAGCGCCGAACCTTGAACATAGGCGGTCGAGCCATCAGCGCATTGATCCAGAATCAGGGGATCAGCGACCTGGATCGGATTTACCGAATTGCCCAGCAGGATGGGGCGGACTTCAATCTGGCGTACATCGGCTCCGACTTCCATATTTCTCGCCTGCATAAATTCGATGGCGAGTACATGAAGCGCTTATTCGAATACGCCTTTGAACTCAGTGCCAAAGGCTACCCGTGGCATAAATCGCCGAGTTTGTGAGAGACGGTCTCAGCCGATCGGTTCGGCCGTACAACTCATTTCCCCGGAGCCTGGCTTCTGGAAAAGCACCCCGTTGCCGTCTTGCCAGAAGCTGTAGTTCCCCTGGGAATCCTTGCCGGTGTATTGGGTTCCCGAATCATTCTGCACTTGGTTCAGGGTAATCGAGCTGTTCGCCCATTTCAGGTACACGACACCAGGCTGCGTGTTAAAGAAAGTGGCGGCTAGCAACGCGTTTAGCCCTGTACAACGAAAAGCCAGGGGGCCTTCGGTGAGTCTGTCTGGATCCTTGGTTCTTGCAATTGCCGAGCCTTGGCGTAGCTGGTGCGCGCGCTCGGCATAACTTCGGATCGTGCATGCCTTGACCTCAGACGTGGAGGCACACTGATTGCGGGCGTCGATCCAGAACTGCTGGTCGATCATGACTTTGTCTGGACGCGGTACTGAATGATCATCCGTGAGCGCCAGGCGATAAAGACGCGTCAGTTCAATATCCATCTGCGTCAGTTGTGGATCGCGACAGATAAGCTTTTCGACGGACGCTCTTGCCGTGGCGCAGTCGAAGCTGGTCTGGATGATTGGCGAAACAGGCTCGGCATTGGTACAGGTGCTCGTCGCCGCGCACAGGCTGGCAGCGAGCAGAGAGGTGAAAAGGGCCGTGACCGTTTTCATGTTGGCTTGATCATTACGTGATGCCCGGATTGCTGTGGGATTTATCGATCCGTTGAGCAGTCATTCGTTCGCATTGGGTGTATCGCAGTGTAAGTCAGTGCTCAAAACTTGCCACACCCGTTTCAGGGGGTAGAAGTACAAAAGAAATTAGAGGTTGCATCATAAGAACATTGTTCCAGGGTTAGTCGCCCAGATGCTGAGCTAGACTGAAAGATCCAAAGCACACTGATTGCAGTGGAGTCTTTATGAAAAAATCCATCCCCCCCTGTCTGGCTACGATTGTCTCGGTATTGTGCCTTTACGCTTCAGCCGAGACCGTAACGCCGCTCAAAGGGCAGTCTCCCGAAATCATTCAGCAGGACATCAGTTCATGCCAGGCTCAGGCCGGCAACACAGCAAGCACCAGTACAACGCCTCAATCAGGTGGACGTGTCCGTGGTGCCGCTACTGGCGCAGTTGCCGGTGCCGCGGTTGCCGGAGCGCGCGGTCGTCAGCATGACGAGATTTATGACAAGGTCGACGATGATGTCAAACAGGAATATCGACAGAACAAAGCCAAGGATGCTGCTGTGGCAGGTGCGGTTGTAGGTGGATCCCGGCAACGTCAGGATCGTCGTCAGGATCGCCGGGCAGAACCGGCGGCAACTGCTTCCGCCTACAACAGTTGCATGCAGCAACGGGGCTACCAGATAACCCCTTGAACGTGAACAACAAAGGGTCATTGCATCAAGAACTGTATCGTCTTTGACGGGCGCGACGGTGCAGGGAAGGCCGGAACGATCAAGGCGCTCAAGTCTGCCTGACCACATAGGGGGTGCAATGCGCATTCCATTGTTTTACGCGGTGTCAGCGGTACTGTTTTTGAGCGGAGCTTCCTGCCTGGCGCAGTCATTGGATGCGACCGTGACCGCAAACGCTGCCGACACAGCGCCCGTCACGGCAGCGGCCAAGGATGCCGTGTTTACCCAGGAGCAGCTGGATCAAATGCTGGCTCCCATTGCGCTTTACCCGGACCCGTTGCTGGCACAGGTGCTGATGGCCACCACGTACCCCGGGGAAGTCACCGAGGCGGTAACCTGGTCTAAAGCACACCCGGACGCCAAGGGCGATGATGCAGTCAAACAAGTCGCGAGCCAGCCCTGGGATCCGAGCGTGCAGGCGCTGGTCGCCTTTCCACAGGTCCTGGCAACGCTGGGACAGGATCCCGTCTGGGTACAACGCCTGGGTGATGCCTTCCTGGCGCAGCCCGACGATGTCATGGGGGGCGTGCAACGCTTGCGTCATCAGGCGCAAGCAGCAGGCAACCTGCAGAGCAACCAATATCAGAACGTAACGGTTCAGGCTGTTGCAGCACCGGCACCGGCACCGGCACCGGCACCGGCAGCTACAGCACCGGCCCCTGCCAGTAGCACATCCACCATCATTATTCAGCCCTCCGATCCGCAGGTGGTGTACGTACCCAGTTATAACCCGACAACAACCTACGGCACTTGGCCCTATCCTGCGTCGCCTCCCGTGTACTATCCACCGCCGCCAGCCTATTACCCCGGTTCGGCATTGATGGCTGGGTTGGCGTTCGGTACCGGTGTGGCTATCGTCGGTGCGTTGTGGGGTGAATGTGACTGGGGCAATAACGACATCGACATCGACGTCGACCGCTACAACAACATCAACGTCAACAACCGAATCAACGATAATCAGAACAAGTGGCAGCACAACGCCGCTCATCGCGATGGCGTTCCCTATCGAGACAGTAAGAGCCGCGAACAGTATGGCCGCCAACTGGGCGGCGCCAATCAGCGTCAGGCTTATCGAGGGGACGATGCTCAGCGAGCACAGGCTCGCGAAAAAGCCCGCAGCTCAATGGACAAGCACGGTATCGAACGACCTGCCACCAGCAACCGCGAAGCCCGTGATCGAGCGCGCGCAGCCCAGTCCGGAACCTCGGCCAGCAATCGGATGCAAGCAGGTACAGACAGACCGAAGTCGTCCGACAGAAGCCAGGGCACTGCCAGAAACACTCGGGAGAGTCAGCAACCCAGGAAACAGACCGCGCAGGTAAATCAGCGCGGGCAGGGCGATTCCCAAGCGCGCCAGGTTGCGCAAAAACGGCCGTCCGCCAGTACGGGCAGTGCCCCCAACAATGTATTCGCCGGCGCGCGCTCACCGTCACAGACCAACGCACAAGCCAGTCGTGGCCGGGCCAGCCAGGCATCCGCCCAGCGCCCCAGTGCCTCGCGATCAGCCGGCCATCAGATCAGTCGGCCGTCCAATCCACCAGCGCGTCAAAGGGGAGGCCGTCGTTGAAAAACAATGCTCGAGTGAAGGCACTCATGGGCTTGCTCCTTCATGTCTTGGCAATAGCTGCCGGCTTGGCGTGGTCGAGCATTGTTACGGCGCAGCAGGCATTTCCAACGCCAGAAAAGGCCGCCCAAGCGTTCGTCGAAGCACTGGGTACGGAGCACGCCGATCAGGCACGTCTGGCAGAGTTGCTGGGTAATGAATGGCGCAGTTTCATCCCGCGCGAAGGCGTGCAGCGCAGTGATGTGGATGCGTTTTTGAAGCAATACGGCGAGCAACACT
This sequence comes from Pseudomonas cucumis, assembly GCF_030687935.1. Taxonomy (GTDB): domain Bacteria; phylum Pseudomonadota; class Gammaproteobacteria; order Pseudomonadales; family Pseudomonadaceae; genus Aquipseudomonas; species Aquipseudomonas cucumis. Next base: position 3,126,022 of record NZ_CP117454.1, read on the forward strand.
CCATTGAAAAAGCCAGCGATCGCAAGGCGGTCCTGTCGGTTGGCAGTGACCACTGGACACTGCCTATCCCCATGATAAAAGACGCGAACGGTTGGCGCTTCGACATCAAGGCCGGTAGCGCCGAAGTCCGTGCACGTCGAATTGGCCGCAACGAACTCGCTGCGTTGCAATCAGTGCTGACCTATCACGATGTCCAGATGGACTATGCGTCAGTGGATCGTGACGGTGACGGCGCACTTGCCTATGCGCAGAAAATCTTCAGCACCGCCGGCAAGCACGACGGACTCTATTGGGCGGACGACGATAGCGGTCAGATCAGCCCCTTGGGCCCCGCGTTCGGCAAAACCATTGCTGGCGAAGACTGGCACGGTTACCAGTTCCGTATCCTTGATGGCCAAGGTCCTTCGGCACCTGGCGGCGCCTACAGCTACCTGATCGGTGACAAGATGATCCGTGGCTTTGCACTGATCGCCTGGCCGGCGAAATACAATGACACCGGGGTGATGAGTTTCATGATCAGTCATGAAGGACAGGTGTTTGAGAAAGACCTGGGACCCGCAGGTGACAAGTTGGCGCAGTCGATGAAGCGCTTTGATCCAGATGACAGTTGGACGGTGGTTGCTGTAGATCAAGAGTAGATCTGCCTGGGGTACTGCAAATCCCCTGTGGGAGCGGGCAAGCCCGCTCCCAGGAGGTGTGGGCCTAACCCAAGACTGTGAAATCGCTGGCGTGCAGCTCCTGGATGCCCACCAGTTGGATTTCGAACTCGGGGGTGGCCCCGGCGTTGACACTGCCGTAGAGAATGCCATCGGCAAAGCGCAGTTGGCCGGTGGCGTCGGCAGGGTCGAAGGCGTTGCTGCCGATGAAGGTGAAGGCGTCGACAGCGGTGGTCAGCGGGTTGGCGTCCAGGCCGGTGAAATCCAGAAGATCGCCCTCGGTGCTCTTGAAGCCGTTGATCACATCGCGCAAAGCCCCGACGCCCATGTCCGACAGCGCACCAAACGCGTAGGTATCCGCGCCAGTGCCACCGGTGAGGTTGTCGGTGCCGGCACCGCCGATCAACCGATCATCGCCCGAACCACCCACCAGCGTATCGTTGCCCGCACCACCGTTCAGAACGTTCGCGGCACTGTTGCCCGACAGACTGTCGGCGTAGGCGCTTCCCGTCAGGTTTTCGAAGAATTTCAAGGTGTCGAGCCCGGACTCCGCGGTGTTTTGTTGCGCTGACGTCGAGAGGTTTACGGTAACGCCGGACAGCGCGCGTTCAAAAGACACCGTGTCATTGCCATCGCGCCCGTCCAGCACGTTGTTTCCGGCTCCGGCGAACAGTGTGTTGTCCAGCGCGTTGCCCGTGCCATTGGCGGCGCCAGTGCTATCGATATACAGACGCTCGACGTTGTTGCTGAGGGTATAAGCCGCCAGGCTGCTGTGCACACTGTCGACCACTCCAGGCGCCGCATTGCTGTTGGTCTCGATCACGGTGTCGTCGGCGTTGTCGACATAGTAGGTGTCGTTGCCATCGCCGCCGCTCATGCTGTCGGCCCCTGCGGCACCATTGAGCACGTTATTGGCGGCATTGCCGGTGATGAAGTTGTCCCGCTCATTGCCGGTGCCGTTGATGGCCGACACGCCGGTGAGCACCAGGTTCTCGAGATTGGCGCCCAGGGTCCAGCTGACCGAGGCCTGCACCGTGTCGATCTGCGAGGTCGAGGTGTTGGTTTCCACTACGCGGTCTGACGCGTTATCGACCACATAGACGTCGTTGCCATTGCCACCGGTCATGGTGTCGGCGCCCAGTTTGCCATCCAGCGTGTCGTTGCCCGAGCTGCCCACCAGGGTATCCGCCTGGTCGGTACCGGAAATCATGTTCTGGGCGTTGTCGAAAATGTCCTGCACGCTGTTGTTGTCGTTGGGGTTGCCCTGGAAGCCAAGGTCATTGGCAATGTAGTCGGCCAGGCGCTGGCCGACGATCTCCGCCGACTCTTCGTGCAGGTGCCAGACGTCGTCGGGATACGCCAGCGGATCGACTTCGTAGCGCAAGGGGAGGTCGGTGTAGTCCACCGCCAGCTTGACATCGGCACGCTCGGTGGCGATGGCTTCCTGGGCGGCGCGGACATAGCCAACCCCCTCGACGATGGAGGCAATTTTCTCCTCCGAATAACCACGGGCACGCGCCGCGTCCTGTTCGTAGTGACCGGTTTCCATCAAGTACACACTGAAGTTGCCGAACTGGGCATGCAGGTAATCAAACACCTTCAGGGTCGCGGCCTTGTAGGCCGCTGCTGCCGCTGCTTTGTCCGTGGCGCGTCCGATTTCCTGGGCGGCTTCCTCGCCCTGGCCCCAAATGATGCCCATGGTGACGTTATCGATCGATTGCAGTTCGGTGCGCTGGTCCTGCAGCAGCGTCACTGCGCGCAACAGCGCAGCCCCGGGTTGGTTGGTGTCGGTCAGCCACCAGCACAATTTGAGTTCCTCGGCGCTCAGAGTCGACAGGCCGGTAACCGTGCTGCCGCCCACCGCGATGTCGATGCCGTTGCCATTGGCATCGGTGAACTGGCTGCGCACGTCATAGGGGGTGTAGCGGTCCAGGTCGTTGACCAGCATCGAGGTGCCGGACTGATTGTCGTCCTCTGTCATGCGCAGCAGGCGCGCATTGGATTGGCCGAGGGTGGGCAGGTAGAGGATGTTTTGCTGGACGCTCTCGCCGAACACGAAGTCGCTGGCGGTCAGGGTGTTGAGGTAGTTGCCGTTGAGGGCGATTTCAAAACGGTTGCCATCGGCATCCGCTTCGGCGGACTTGATGTAGGTCTTGTCGCCGGCCGCGTTGAGGGTGATGTACAGCGTGCCATGGTGGCCATCGCCGAGGCCGATAAAGCCCAGCCCCGAAACATCGATCTTGTCGACGCCGGCAGTGAAGTCATAAATCGTGTCGGTGACCGTGATACCCCCCGTGTCGTAGTCGCGATAGCTGTCGAGCGCGTTGGTGTAGCGGAAGGTGTCGGCACCGTCGCCGCCGTACAGCGAATCGCGTCCGGCGCCGCCGTCGACGATGTCCGCGCCGGTGCCGGCCTTGATGGTGTCGTTGCCACCGAGGCCGAGGATCAAGTCCACGCCCGCCGTGCCGTTGAGGGTTTCGGCATTGTTGGTGCCGGTGATGGTGTTGGCGGGCGCATCGGCCACTGTCAGGGCGAAGCTATCGCTGACCGATGCACCGGCTGGGTCCATGGCTTTGACCATCACGTTGTAGTTGCCGGACGCGGTGCTGGTCGGCGTGCCGGTGAAGGTCAGGTTGGTGGCATTGAAGCTCAGCCACCCGGGCAGGGCGCTGCCGTCGGCCAGGGTCGCGGTGTAGCTCAGGCTGTCGTTATCCGGATCGGTGAAGCTGGTGGCCGGCACCACGTAGCTGAACGGGGTGTTTTCGGTCGCGTTCTGATCCAGCAGCGGCGTGGCCAGCGCAGGCGCCTGATTGGTCGGCGATGAGGTGGCGAAGACAAAATTAGCGCTGGTCAGCGTGTTGAGGTAGTTGCCGTCCAGTGCCACTTCGAAGCGGTTGCCATTGGCATCGGCGGTCAGGGACTTGATGTAAGTCTTGGTGTCGGCACTGTTGAGCACCACGTACACGGTGTTGTTCTTGCCGTCCCCCAGGCCGGTGAAACCCATGGCCGAGAGATCGATCTTGTCGGCGCTGATATCGAAATCGGTGATTAGGTCGCCAAGGTTGGCACCGCCGGTGTTGTAGTTGCGGTAGCTGTCCAGGCGATTGGAAAACACGAACGTGTCCGCTCCGGCACCACCGGTGAGGGTGTCCATACCGGCACCGCCATCGAGCTTGTCGCTTCCCGCGCCGCCATTAAGGCTGTCGTTACCCGCCAGGCCGAGGAGGGTGTCGGCCGAATCGCTGCCCAGTAGCAAGTCGCTGCCGCTGGTGCCGGTGATCACCCGATTGAAGATGAAATTACTGGCGGTCAGGGTGCTGACGAGGTTACCCGAGAGAATCAGCTCGAAGCGATTGCCGCTGGCGTCGGCATCGTAGTCCTTGATGTAGGTGCGGTCGCTGCTGGCGCTGTAGCTGACCTGCAGGGTGCCGCCACGGCCATTGCCCAGGCCGGTGAAACTGAGGCCGGCGAGGTCGATCTTGTCCTGGGTGACGTCGAAGTCGGTGATGATGTCATCGAAGCTTGTGGTTGCGTTGCGGTAACTGTCGGACTGAGCGGTGAAACGGAACGTATCGGCGCCGGTTCCGCCGGTGAGTTTGTCGATGCCTGCACCACCCACCAGAATGTCGCCACCGGCCCCGCCATTGATGGTGTCGTTGCCGGCACCGCCGTAGAAAATCTCGCTGGCGGCGCTGCCCAGCAGGGTGTCGTTGCCAGCCGTACCTTGCACGGTGGTCATCGGCTCCGTGGCGCTGACGTAGCTGCCGTCACCATAGATCAGCGTGGCACCCTTGCTGGTGTGACTGATGGTGTTGCCGATGATGGCGTTGCGATCAGTGCCGTCTTCATTGCGCTCTGCAACGCCGTAGGTCGACAGGTCGCTGCCGATGATGATGTTGCCCTGGATGGTGTTATCGCTGCCGTTGAAGTACTTGCCGGACACACCCAGGGTGTCGTTGTAGGACTGGATGATGATCTCCGGTACGGGGCTACCCAGGGAGTTGTTGTTGAGCGTGTTGTCGATGATCTCGACGTGGTTGCTGCCGTAGATGCGAATCCCGGCGCTGGCGTTGTCGTGAATATCGACGCCGCTGACTGTCACCTCGCTGGACATTTTGATCAGCACCCCTTCGGCGCCGTTGCCGTACACCTCGCCACCGGTGATGGTGATGTTTGTGGGGGAGGGGATGTCCTCACTGCCGCGCTGGATCACGATGCCATTGCCGCCATTGTTGTAGGCAACGTTATTGGTGAGCGTGAAGTCGTGGGTGCTGGTGACGATGTTGAAACCGTGGCGGTCGTTGTCGTAGGCGATGTTGTTTTCGAAGGTGCTGTCGCTCAGGAAGTCAGCAACGAAGCCGTCCAGGCCGTTGCCGTGGGACACGCTGTTCTTGATGACCATGTTGACGGTCTGCTCGTGGGGGTCGAAACCGTACCCGGAGCAATCCTTGATCTCGACGCTGTCGAGGGTGACGTTGGAGTCGTAGCCTGCTTCGCCGGGAATGTAGCCGTTGAACCAACCGTCGATCTTGCCCGTGGTGTTGTCACGGTTGCCATCGATGGTGAGGTTGCTGACGCCGAAGTCGTGGGTTTCCTCGCCATAGGCGGAGCGGATGACCCCCGTGATCTTGGTGTCGGAGCCGTCAGCCACCTGGACGGTGGTTGCGCCCATGCCGTCGCCGTACAGGTAGACGTTGCTCTTGAGCATCAGGCAACCGTCGGAGGGTTCCTCACCTCCCGAAACGATATAAGTTCCGGTCGGCATATACACCTGCCCCCCGCCTGCAGCGGCCGCCGCATCAATTGCACTTTGTATTGCCGCCGTGTCGTCAGTGATGCCATCTCCTTTGGCGCCAAAATTTTGTACATTGAAAATCATGAGCTTATCTCCGTATCAGGCGAAAACCTCGGTAGATGCCAATATTCCATCGACAGCTACCGTGTTATGACCCAGCGGAGGGCAAAAGTTGTGACCGCGTATCGGGGAAGCGTCAAAAAACCGGACTAACTGATTAGCGGTTATGAGGGGGGTTTGTGATATTTCGAAAAAATAACGTTCTGTTGACACTCGCTCAAGTAGCAAGCGATGGCCCACAAGCCGCCGCGACGGACTGGCAGATGTGGTTTTCCTTGGTTGGCATCACCCCCCCCCAGACACGGGCCACGCGATAACCGTCGCCCGGTGAAGAAGGCGGGAGGAGGCTTATGAGTTATCAGCTGTTCTGACGGGCTACACCGTTGAGTGGTGGCAGGATGGTCCGTCGACACGATGGTAATGGCGTCATCAGTCTGCAACACTGGGTTGCCGGCCAGCCGCAGTTAAACGGGCGCCCACCGATGCGCGCGCTGCTATCTGCCATCAACCGAATACTTGCCAGGACCTGTAATGCCCAGCAGCAGCAAGCCGCCCATGATGCTGAGGTTCTTGAAATATTGGGTCATGTTGGCCGCGCGCTCGGGGTCAACCATAGTCCAAAAGTGATGCCCGATCAGAGCTGTACCGAGTACGAACAAGACGTAGAGAAATGCGAGTGGGCGGGTGTAGAAACCCACGACAATCGCTATAGCGACAAATAACTCCATGACGACCGCAACCCCCGCAGCGACCATGGGCATGGGCGCGCCGAGTGAGCCCATGTAAGCAACGGTACCGCCAAAGTTGGTCAGCTTGCTCCAACCGGAAATGATGAAAAGGATCATTAGAAGAATGCGGGCGAGCAGGATGATCTCGTTTCTCTGATTCTCAAACAGGTTGTATCTCATGGTGTTCCGCCTGTGGACGCGAGAGAGGATGCGCAAGTAAGTCTGGTATTGAAGCCGCGCACTTTTAACACTAGCAGCTGATTGACAGACTGCTCTGGGACGGGAAAGGGCAATAGAAGCGTCTCTGCCTGCCAGCAGGCGGCATACTCCGTGTCAGGATGTATAGGGAGTGGCTTATGGAAAGTGATGACCGATGTTCATAAGCGGCTGTAACCCTGGATTTTGAGACCCGTTAACCGGAAACAGGGTTAGAGTGTTCACCAATGTCTGTTCATAAGGTCCCTCCACTCGATTCGCGTAGTCGCGCCAAGCGGTTCCAGCGAACGAACAGGGCAAAAAAACCGTATATCAATCGTTATGTGAAGAATGAATCGTCCGCTGTTTGTTTCTCTAGATGGGCCCAAGGGAGCCGGCAAAACCACATTGTTGGAGGCCGTTACGAAAGTACTGAGGGCAGACAACAAAAAGGTAATCCGACTTTGCGAGAAAAAAAGCGATCCCTATAGGGGGGAAACAATGGCCCTCGTGAACAAACTCGTCAGAAATCCCACCCGGGATTTGGAGTTGGAGGTTTGCGAGCGCTTTGCTGATAGCCGTACTTGGATTTCCCACCACGTGCTGGCTAAACAGCCACCAGGCAGCATCATCTTGATCGATCGCTGGTACCCGTCTGATGCCGCGTTTCGCCGGATAGTCCCGTTTGCAGAGATTCTACAGTTGAACATTGATCGAAACGTGCGAGTGCCAGACCTGCATGTCGGAGTTGTCACCGCCCCTGAAATTTCATGGGCAAGGGCAGCGGCACGAGGGCGTGGGCTGAGCAGTACTGTGATCCATAAGCTGGAAGAACATGTCGCTTGTACCAAGGCGTTCGAGCGAGCGATTGCGGATCACGGCTGGGTTTTATGCCGTAATGAAGGAACGATCGAAGACGCAACGATGCAGGTGATTTCCGAGATCCATAGAGTCCTTCGATGCCCCGTAGGCGAAGTTCGCTGCACCGGCCTTGATGCGGTTGAGATAGCCGTAGATATAGATCGTTAGCAGGATCGAAGGGGTGATTTGTCACCGCAGCGGTAGCCGGTTGATGCTTTGATCTGGGTGCCTGTCATCGAACTCTGAGCCGAAGCTTCCCGGGGTGGGTCATACCTGATCAGACGGTTCGAGTGTCGTTTGCTGGAGCTGGGGTATTGAGTTGGCTCGAACAGGGATCGGGATTGGTAGCTTGAAAGAACCTTTGGTAGAAGTTCCACCCAGACACATCATTTAACTTATGGGCGATGTCAGATGTTCATGGCTCCAATAAGTCCTTTTAAAATAAGGGTCTGGATTAGAAAAACAAAGCGCATGCTCTCCAAAACTTGTTCATGACCGACTGTTCAGAGCGCAGCGGTGCAAACAGTGGTTATCTGCGCAAATCCAGTTGCCTCTGGCATTGCAGCGGGGGGGAGGAAGTTACACCAATATTTTCGAACGGGAGTAATCTCTGTATGCGTCACGAGCGGCAACGTTTTCAATCTTCACATTCGTTCGTTGCGAGTAGACAATGTGCGCTCTGTTCCGGGGTAGTTCAGCGGTAGAACACTCGGCTCTTAACCGGGTGGGCGCTGGTTCGAATCCAGCCCCCGGACCCACTACATCGCAGGGTCAGAAGGACATATGTCCAGGCACGATAGGGAATCGGATGCAATGGCCGGCATAAACGCCGATTATGCGGTCTTTCAGTTATCTCGAGCATTGACCGCATCGGGTCTAGATACTGAGAAAGCGCGTGAACGGATTGAGCGCTGGCAGCAGGTGGTCGAACACATGGTGCAGGGCACCGCGCTGTATGGCTCGCGTATACCACTCGTGGATGTGCCTGAATGGGTCACACTGGAGGTAGTCACGGGTGGTTTTGCCACTGGACAGTATCTGGCCGGTGGTGCACTGACCGAGTACGAACGGCGGTTGGCCGCCTCAGTCCCAGGCATCCGCCCTGGTTTTGAACGACTTGATCTCAACACCTGGCACATTACGGATGAGGGGATCGAAGCACTGCAAAAGCAACTGGTGAACAGCGACTATCGGATCGATGTACCAGAAGAGGCAGCGCTACTGTACGTGGCTTGGCTGTTGGGACAGCAGCGCACGGAGGAAGCACGCAGACTGATTGAGTCGATCGCACCTTTTTTTGAGCAACTGCGTTTCTTTCCAATGGCTTCTGACGGGCTACCGCTCGCGGCGGTGGAAGTGCAGATCTTCGATGTCGGCGATATCAAAAAGCTGCTTTCAAAACTCCCTGCGCAGCAGCGTCTGGCGCTGCAAAAACATGTGGTCGTGACTCGGTTGCCTTTCTACGATGCAGCTATCTCGCTCTTCCTCTTAACGTACCAGGATGATTGGCCTTGTCGGCAATATCCTGAAGGCTGGCTTGAGCAGGCGAATGCGCTAAGTAGTCAGTTCGATGCCACCGGTAGCAATGACATCCTCAACGTTGAACCTTTCAGGGGCCGGGTAGGGGAGTTGTACGCGTTGCTAAGGCTCTGCTCCAATGACCCAATCTCGCTGACAGGGCGTCAAGTCGGACGTATTCGGCGGATCGTCAATGATTTCGTGTGCAAACATGGTCATCCCGAATCCGAAGATCATCTACAGAGCCGAGCTATACAGCGCCATCAGGTGGCCGCGCCCGAGCATCATCTGATCGCCAAGGCGGTTTCTGAGCGTCTGACCAGCTATACGAGCTCGGAAGGCATCTCTGATTTTTCGTCCCTGTTGGAACCGATTACCAATGAGGAGGCGAAGGCATATTCGCTGAAAACAGGTGTCGCCATTCCACCAGCAGTTCGCCGACGCCTCGAGCGCTGTCGAAAGGGAACCATCAGTCAGTTGATTGACAAGGGATTGATCACATCTGGGGATACCGTGGCGCGAGTACTGCCAGCGATGACGGCCGAAATCTGCAGTGCTGGATTTCGCGATACGACACTGCGCACGTTATCTATCGCAACGTATCGTGCTTTTCGGCGACGCCGTTCATTGCTGCTGCTCAACCTACAGAGCCAAGTCAAAATCAGTGAGTTGCCTTGGGTGGCGGCCGTTGAAGGTGAACGAGAGGCACACACTGTCGCCGTTGAGGGAGCCAGACAAGCCTTGATCGAATCCTCGGCAACAACCCTCGCTGCTTTCCCTCAGGCAATCCTTCCGAACAAGCTACTTCAGGAGTTTGGTTCGCTTGCTGTCACGGCGAAGCTGGATCTTCCTTTTGTGGAGGAGGTCGCGGCGGACATTTTCATGGGAACCTTTTCGAATAAATTCGTGGAAGCAGCCAGGCGAGCGGCCTCGTTGATAGATGGCACCCTTTACGCCCATTATTACGACATCGACACGAACCAACTGGCGATCCTTCCCGATAAGCCGAAATCAAAGAGCAGAAACTATTTCCAGCGTGACTTGGATACCAGCGATGCATTGGCGAACCTGTGCGCACAGCGGGCTAATGCACCCTTGGGTGGATGGCATTCAGCAACCAACGGCAGGATCATCGAGCAACAACAGATTTTGACGACGCAAAACCTTTCGCTTCTATTTGGTGATCTCGGTTTGAAAGCGCTGCTACATCATCGCTTGGGCTCACTTGCTCAGGAGTGCTTCCAATGGATATGCATGCGGCAGCAGATGAAAATCAAGTTCTATCACTCAAGCTTGGTGATGCTCAAAAATACCGCTTATGCCTGGCGCCAGATGGTGTTTTATTTATCCATGCAGGATGACGCCGAGAGGCGTTGCGCAATCGATAGCATCGAAGCTCATTTCGCGGCTCAACCCATTGCATTCCGAGAGAGATTTCTACCGGCAATTATGGGGTTGCGTGTGGCAGCTTCCGGGCTCCCGTTGACCCTCAACCGCCGGAAAAGTGAGGGGGCTCAGGTTTTTCTCGGATGGACCACCGAACGACATTGGTTGTTACCGCCGCAAACGAATGACATCAGTTAAACGCTCGGCTGTATCGATGAGGCGTGCTTGAACGCCTCAAAAGCGATATCTGTATATCTGGCTGGAGTTCTTGTACAGACGGGGGCAAAACTTTCATGCATACATTAGGGACCGAAGTCAGGAAGGACGTCCAACGAGAAGAGCCTGAACGTCTGCAAAAATCGGAAAGTGGTGGCGCGTGACCTCAAGCACAAGTATTGAAAGTTCCACCCAGACACATCATTTAACATAATATACATTACACGTAACAATGTGTTTCAAGATTAGCCCGGTTGCACGCAGATTTTGAAGCCCGGGATCCACCTCAGCCCCTCATCCTCGCGTCAGCTTTCCAAACAGCTCCGAATGCTCGGGAAACTGCTCTCTGAGCTTTTGCCGACTGCCCATCTCCATATCTGCAAAATCAAACCCTGGTGAAACCGCTTCACTGATCAAACCGTATTCCGCTATACCATTCATAAGCTGCGAAGCTTTCCAGACGCCACCAGGTACATGCAGCTGCAAACATTGCCCGGCGATAACGTCGCTGCCCATCACCACAGTATTCAACGTGCCGTCTGGAAAAATCAGGCTGTACTGAATCGGGTTTCCCAAATGGTAGTAATGAACGATGTCCGATTGATTCAGGTGAAAATGACCTATCGGCGAATCCTTGGTCAGCAAGTAATAAATTGAAGTCATCAAGTGACGTTGACCGCCATTGATCTCGACCATAGCGTGGTGATCGGATTGAAAGGTTCTTCGGTAGAAACCGCCTTCCATGTGAGGCTCCAGAGCCAATGCGGCGATCACTGCTTCAGCGTTGGGGATATGAATGTCGAGCTCACTGTTGGTCATGTGGATTGCCCCCTTGAAATACTGCAACTATTAAGAATATATAATAGATAGATTATAACTATGCTAAATGGTTGTTTAGTCGTTTTATCTCGATAGCGTTTAAAAGCGTGAGCAAACGCAATTCGTTGGTTTGACTCTTCGCCGCAGACAACCACCATGCCAACGCTAACCAGCAACGTGAAGTTCATGAACTTCTATCCGTTCAATGACATCGAGACTATCTCCCCTCGCCCGCTGCTGTTCATTGCCGGCGCCCAGGCGCACTCACGCGAGTTCAGTGAGGACGCCTACAAGCGGGCCGCCGAGCCTAAAGAGTTGCTCATTATTCCAGATGCCGGACACGTGGGTCTTTACGACCGGGTCAACCTCATTCCATTCGCCAAGTTGACCGCGTTCTTCAAAAGCAACCTGAAGTAGCCTGATCGGTGCCCTGGCCGGGCACCGGTTCTCTCGTAGCCTTGTCCTCGGGGCTACGACGCTTCGCGCAATACAGGATTCAACCAATGACTGATCACCTCCTCCCAGTGCCCCATAAATCATGGGGCGTCGTATTCGCCATGTCGCTCGCCGCCTTCGTGCTGGTGGCATCAGAGTTCATGCCCGTCAGCCTGCTGACACCGATTGCCGCAGATCTACACGGCTGGCAAGAACATTGCCAGACGCTGCTGAAGCGGGAGGCGGCTTAATGGTTGCGATCATCCAGCTAGCAATCGCGTCTGGGGCAACCGTTGGCGGGCTGGTCTTTGACTTGAGCGGTTATCGAGCGACCTTCGAGTTGAGCGCCGCTGTGCTGGGCGTGGCGGCCGTTCTTGCCTTCCTGGCTGCACGCGCAGCATCGCGGGAGCCTCTTGCCGCGACGAACATCGCTTGAAGTCTGGTGTCGCGAACAGTCTTCGCGCAAGTGCCACCGCGCGTCGAATATGAGATGACGGCAAAGGCCCGTGTGCTCGGGCCGACGATGGAGGCACTCGCATTATGGTGGAGCGAATATGGGAAAAGCGTGCCGCTGAAGCCAACCCCGCGCGGCCGTAAACCCAAATCACTTAAGCATCACAGACACTAGCCCGTATCAGCTACAAAAAGGCCCTTCTCGGGCAATGATCGGACATGTAGGAACCAGCGGTGCGGCAAGCCTGGCTCCTGCAAATCAAACTCACTTGGTCAGCCAGGACTCGACAGTGGCAGAGCCGAATTTAGCTTTCCATTCCCTCAGTGTCTTCTGGTTGCCGCCCTTGGTCTTGACGACTTCGCCAGTGTTTGGATTTTTGTAGATCTTCACCTGGCGCGGTTTACGTGTACCGGATTTCGACGCGCTTGCTGATGCGCGACGACCAGTTTGTGGCTCAAGAAGATTGATCACGTCTTTCAGGCCATAGCCGTATTTGGCTAGCAAATCACGCAGCTTCTTTTCGAAATCAATTTCCTTTTGAAGGCCTGCATCACCTTTCAGTGCTTCGAGAGCCTGGAGCTGTTTAGCCAGGTGTTTTTCGAGTTGACGGAACTCTGCAAGCTTGGACATGTAAAACCTCATATGTGTTTTGTATGTATGTACGTGTGACAGAGCCAGCTAAAGAAAAGTCCCTCTACAATGACCGTTGATTGATCTAAATCAGATAATTGAACAGCAAACAAAGTCAGCTTGTTGTCTCAGTCTCCTGCTTTGGAGTCATACCATGTCGGCAATTTCTTTTTGCTGTTCAGCCCCCCCAAAAAGCCATCTTCGAGGAGACTAACTGGCGATAAAACTGTTCGATGGGCACTTTCCGGACCTTGTGCATGACAATCAGGGCTATGGTCAATGTGTTGAGCAGATCAAGGGGTTTTCGATGGCCGACTCAAGCAAGAAAATGAGCCTCATGGGGCTCACCACACTGGTGACGGTGAACATGATGGGGTCGGGCATCATCATGTTGCCGACGAGCATGGCCCAACTCGGGGCTGTTTCGTTGCTGTCATGGGTCGTCACTGCCGTTGGTTCCATGGCCATCGCGTATTGCTTTTCCCAGTGCGGCATCTACTGTCTGCGCTCAGGCGGGTTGTCTGCCTACACCGAAGAGGCGCACGCCAAATCAGGCTTCTTCCTCTGTTCGTATCTGTACTTTCTCTCGCTGGGCATCGCCAACGTGGCCGTTGCCATCTCCGCGGTGGGCTACATGACATCGTTCGTGCCCTGGCTGGGCAGTGGCGCGATTCCTCTGCTCATCGGTACGGTTGGCCTGCTCTGGTTGACCACCGCGGCCAACTTCGGTGGCCCCAGTATCACCGGCAAGATCGGTGCGATTACCGTGTGGGGTGTGATCATCCCGGTGGCCGGCTTGAGCATCATTGGTTGGTTCTGGTTCAAGCCCGATGTGCTGATTGCCGCCTGGAATCCGAACAATCTGCCGATCTCCGACGCCATCAGTAAGGCGATTCCCCTGACCTTGTGGGCGTTCCTCGGCATGGAGTCGGCGGCGCAGGCCTCCGATGCGGTGGAAGATCCCAAGCGCACCGTACCGTTGGCCTGCCTGTTCGGCACGCTGGGTGCGGCAGTGGTCTATGTGCTGTCGACTACGGTCATTCAGGGCATCATACCCAATGCCGAATTGGCCAACTCTTCGGCCCCCTTCGCGTTCGTCTATGCACATATGTTTAACCCTACGGTCGGCAACATCGTCATGGCGCTGGCAGTGATGGCCTGTGTTGGCTCGCTACTGGGCTGGCAGTTCACCCTGGCGCAAACGGCCAAAATGACTGCTGACCAAGGTATGTTTCCGAAATTGTTCAGCAAGGTCAGCGCACAGGATGCGCCCATTGTCGGCATGCTCGTCTGCGGCGTCTTGCAGACCTTGATGGCGCTGTCGACCATCTCTCCCAATGCCAGCGCCCAGTTCGGAAAGCTCGTCAGCCTGGCGGCGGTGACCAACCTGATCCCATACGTGACAGCCGCCACCGGCCTGCTGGTCATGATGTACAAAGCCAAAGTCAGCACAGGGGTCTACACCCGCAACACGACGCTATTACTGATCGCCGTGGCTTATTCGTTGTACGCCCTTTATGCCTGCGGCAAGGACGCCGTATTCGGTGGCCTCATTGTCCTTACATTCGGCTACCTGCTTTATGGCTTCCTTTCCAAGCGTTTTGTCGATGCGTCTCCAACCGCTCAGACCAGGGCCGGCAATCCTTAGCTGTAATCTTCAAGACAGCACAGACATCCGAATGCGGGGCGCCAGGATATGAACGTACAACTGACCAAAGCCACTAACTTGCTGTTCGTCTGCCTGCTCACAATGGTGCCGGTACTGGCCGGTGCCAATACACTTGAACGCGTGCGGTCGAGCAATACCTTCACCCTGGGTTACCTGCCGGACTTCGCACCGTTTAGCGTCCAGGAGGGCGACAAAGCCAGCGGTTATGCGATCGAGCTTTGTCTGAAGGTCGCCGACAAAATCAAGACCGAGCTGGGTTTGCCCGCGTTGCAGGTACGTTACCGCCCCGTCTCCATAAACGACGAGATGAGTGCCGTGAGCTCGGGCGAGATCGACATCCTCTGTACGCCGACGCCCCCTACATTGGCGCGACGCAAGCATGTGAGTTTCTCGGTACCAATCTACACGGCCGGCCTTTCGGCAGTGGTGCGCCAGGAAGCACCTGAGGCTTTGCTCAATGTACTAAACGGCAAAGTAGCCCATACCGGACCGACCTGGCGTGCAACCGTCAACCATGGGCTATCCAACCAAACCTATGCCGCCACCGCTGGCGGAGTCACCGAGGCATGGATCCGTCAGCAGATGCGATTACTCGGTGTGGTGGCCACCCTGGTCACAGTCGAGAACACTGAAGCAGGCCTCAAACTGGTCGCCGAAGGCAAAGCCGACGCCTTCTTCGCCGAGCGCATGATGCTGAAGAATCTCCTCGCCAATAACCATTCCGCAGGAAATCTGGTCCTGCTGGATCGAGTTTTTGAGTACTCGCCGACTGCAATGGCGCTGGATCGAGACGATGAAAATTTCCGTTTGCTGGTCGATACCGCTCTGAGTGAGATGTATCGATCGGGCGAGATCGAGCGGGCATACGGCAACTACCTGGAAGGCATTACCGACACGGACAAAAAGCTGTTCAAGGTCTATGCGATACCGTAGAGGCGAGCCTGAAAAGTACAACGACAAAAAAGCCCGGCCTGCCGGCGATAGCGTCTCGAAGATCGCTATCGCCGGCAGGCCGGGCTCCTAAAGCAAAGTGCTGCTTAAATGTTTCGCATCAACAGCACTTCGGTCCCGCCTTGCTGCCGTAACGAGCCTCCTGACGTTCGCGAAAGAACACTTCGTAACTCATCAGCGGTTTGTCCGGGTGTTTGGTTTGCATATGCTCAACGTAGGTGTCGTAGTCAGGCATGCCAACCATCAAGCGCGCGGCCTGACCGAGGTATTTACCAAGGCGACTCAGGTCATTGAACATGGGCACCCTCCTCCATCAAGCATCCGGCAGAGCCTGGAACGGCGCTTCTTTATCCGTCCTTTCTTTCGTGCCCCAGGCGGCTATACCAACCTTGAGTGCAAAGAACAGGATGCTGAACACCACGAGCAAAAACAGCGCCGTCAGCGTTGCGTTGGTGTAGGCGTTGTAGATCACGTGCTGCATCTGCTCGATGCTCTTGGCTGGCGCGAGGACCTGCCCGTTGGCCAACGCATCGCTGTATTTCTTCGCCAGCGACAGGAAGCCGATTGCCGGGTTGGCGTCGAACAGCTTGATGAAGCCTGCGGTGGTGGTGCAGATCAGCAGCCAGACCGCTGGCAGCATGGTCACCCAGACGTAGCGTTGGCGTTTCATTTTGATCAGCACGACGGTTGCCAGCATCAGCGCGATACCCGCCAGCATCTGGTTGGAGATGCCGAACAGTGGCCACAAGGTGTTGATGCCACCCAGTGGATCGATCACGCCTTGATACAGCAGGTAACCCCACATCGCTACGCAACCGGCGGTTGCGATCAGGTTGGCGGTCCAGGATTCGGTGCGTTTCAGCGCCGGAACGAAGGAGCCGAGTAAATCCTGCAGCATGAATCGCCCGGCACGGGTACCAGCATCCACCGCGGTCAGGATGAACAGCGCTTCGAACAGGATCGCGAAGTGGTACCAGAACGCCATGGTGTTTTCACCCGGCAGAAGTTGGTGCAGGATCTGCGCGATACCGACCGCCAGGGTCGGCGCACCACCGGCACGGGCCAGGATGGTGGTTTCACCGATGTCCTTGGCCACTGCTTGCAGGGCTTCCGGGGTAATTGCAAAACCCCAACTGCTGACCGTCTGAGCGACCGAAACAGCGTCGGAGCCTACAAGGGCCGCGGGGCTGTTCATGGCGAAGTACACGCCTGGCTCGATCACCGACGCGGCAACCATTGCCATGATGGCGACGAAGGACTCCATCAGCATGCCACCGTAACCGATGTAACGGGCATGGCCTTCATTGGCAAGCAACTTCGGCGTGGTGCCGGAAGCAATCAGTGCGTGGAAACCGGAGACTGCGCCACAGGCAATGGTGATGAACAGGAACGGGAACAACCCACCCTTCCACACCGGCCCGGTACCGTCGATGAACTGGGTCAATGCCGGCATTTTCAGGTCGGGCATGGTGATCAGGATGCCGATCGCCAGCGCGACAATGGTGCCAATCTTGAGGAAGGTCGACAGGTAGTCACGCGGCGCCAGAATCAGCCACACCGGCAACACTGCGGCGACGAAACCGTAACCGATCAGCATCCAGGTAATCTGGATACCAGTGAAGGTAAAGGCTTTGGCCCACACCGGGTCAGCGGCAATCTGCCCGCCCAGCCAGATAGAACCCAGCAGCAACGCCACGCCGATCACCGAGATCTCACCGATGCGACCCGGGCGGATGTAGCGCATGTAAATGCCCATGAACATCGCGATCGGGATGGTCGCCATCACCGTGAAAATCCCCCACGGGCTTTCGGCCAGGGCCTTGACCACGATCAGCGCCAGCACCGCGAGGATGATGATCATGATCAGGAAGCAGCCAAACAGCGCGATGGTCCCGGGGATGCGGCCCATTTCCTCACGAACCATGTCGCCCAGGGAGCGACCGTTGCGGCGGGTGGACATGAACAGGACCATGAAGTCCTGAACCGCACCGGCCAGCACGACGCCGGCAATCAGCCACAGCGTGCCGGGCAGGTAGCCCATCTGCGCCGCCAGTACCGGACCAACCAGCGGCCCTGCGCCAGCAATGGCCGCGAAGTGGTGACCGAAAAGCACGTGTTTGTTGGTCGGCACGTAGTCCAGACCATCATTGTTGAGTACGGCGGGAGTGGCTCGATTGGGATCGAGCTGCATCACCTTGGTGGCGATGAACAGGCTGTAATAGCGGTATGCGACGAGATAAATAGCGACTGCTGCGACTACGATCCAGAGGGCGTTGATGGCTTCGCCGCGGCGCAGGGCCACGACACTTAGCGCAAACGCTCCCAGGACAGCCACGGCAAACCAGGCGAGGTGTTTAGCCAGACGGGGCATAGCGTGTCTCCTGCCGACAGCCAGTGGCTGCGGCGGTAATTATTATAATTGTGTCCGCATTGCGGAGCGGGCCCAATATCCGCCCATGCTGTCGACAAATAAATCCGCGTTACTACGTACGCGTCGTCTACGTAGTTCTACGTAGACAGCTTGTCATTCCGTCCAGCACCGCTACTGGAGGCGCGTATCTTTGGCATATGATGCCGGGCCTTCGCCTTCCCTCCGCCTGGCCAGGAGTAGAGATGCAGCTCAAACACAAAATCGTCGCGCTCGGGATTCTGCCGCTGGTGTTGGCGATCGCGGTCATCTGCGCGCTGGTGATTTCCCTGAACCGCCAACTGGGTGATCAACAGGCGCAACTGATCGAAGACAGCATTCTGGCCAGCAAGCGCGCAGAACTGAAAAACTACGTCGAAATGGCGCAGAGCCTGATCGCGCCGCTGTATGACAACGGCCGAGGGGACGCGCGTGCCCAGCAACAAGTGCTCGAAGAACTGCGCAAACTCAGCTTTGGCATCAACGGCTACTTCTTCGTCTACGACCGCGAGGGTCGCAGTCTGATGCACGCGCGCCAGTCAGAGCTGGTGGGCAAATACCTGTGGGACATGACCGATCCTCACGGTTTACCCGTGATCCAGGCGCTGCTCAAAAGTGCGCAATCAGGCGAAGGCTTTCAACGTTACGCCTGGAACAAACCCTCTTCCGGCCAAGTGACCGACAAGCTTGCCTACGTAGTGATGCTGGACCGTTGGGGCTGGATGCTCGGCACTGGCATCTACCTTGAAGACGTTGAACGCGCCACCCAACAAGCGCGTGCCGAGGTGGCTCAGGGCATCCGCAAAACCATGCTGGCGATTGCCGCGGTGGCCCTTGTGGCTGTGCTGTTTATCTTCGCCACCGGCATGACGCTGAACGTCAGTGAACATCGCCTGGCCGACAAAAAACTCCAGCGCCTGACCCAACGCATCGTCAGCCTGCAGGAGGAGGAACGATCCCGGGTCTCTCGAGAGCTGCATGACGGCATCAGCCAGCTATTGGTGTCGATCAAGTTTCAGTTCGAACTGGCCAGCCATGTGTTGGAGAATGGGCAAGACAAGGGTTTGAGCATTTTAAGAGACGCCACGGAACGGCTGGGGGATGCGATTGGCGAGGTTCGCAGCCTCTCTCACGACCTGCGTTCGTCGCTGCTCGACACACTCGGCTTGCCGGCAGCGATTGGTCAACTGGCCGCAGAATTCGAGCAGCGCAGCGGTCTTGTCGTGACCTTCAACGATAACGAATTCGACTGTCACCTGGTCGATGGCGCTGCCGTCTCGTTGTTTCGCATCGTGCAAGAAGGCCTGACCAATATCGAACGCCACGCCCAGGCAAAACACGTCATCATTACCCTGCACGGCTCTGAAAAGTCCGTACAGTTGACGGTGGTCGATGACGGTATCGGTTTCAACGTCGCCCAGGTCGAACGTCGTCACGCTGGCATTGGCCTGCGCAATATCCGTGAACGTGTCGAGCATTTTGGCGGTCGATTCGACCTGACATCGATGCCGGGAAGAAGTGAGCTGGACGTGCTGCTACCGATAAAACTGCCCGGTACAGAACGCTGACTCAACCCATAACAATTAGAGTGAATGCCTGCGATGAACCTGCCCTACCCGATCCGCGTCGCCCTGGTCGACGATCACTCCCTGGTCCGCGACGGAATCAAATCGCTGCTGGCGGTCATGGCGCAACTGGAAGTGGTGGGAGAAGCCGAGAATGGCGCGGATGCCATTGACATGGTCGGGCGCTGCCAGCCGGATCTGTTGCTGGTCGACATCAGCCTGAAGGACATCAATGGCCTTGAGCTGACCCGGTTGTTACGCAGCCAGTACCCATCGCTCAAGGTGCTGGTGCTGAGCATGTACGACAACTATGAATACGTGAGTGAATCCGTTCGCTCGGGTGCCAGCGGCTATGTACTGAAGAATGCGCCTTCACGGGAAATCATTGCGGCGATCGAAGCCATTGTCAGCGGCGGGACGTTCTACAGTGCCGAGATCGCGCAGCGGCTCATTGCCGATAAAAGTACCGACAACGAGCTGACTCCGCGCGAAAGCCAGGTGCTGTACAAGATGGCTCAGGGGCTGAACAACAAGGAAATGGCTCGCGAACTGGACATCAGCGTCCGGACGGTAGAAACCCATCGCCTGAGCATCCGTCGCAAACTCAACATCGACAAACCCGCCGCCCTCGTAAAGTACGCGATCGATCACGGAATCATTTCGCGTTAGAGGCGATTCACACCGCACTCGTATTAACGACACGTGCCGTGCGAATAAACAACGCGCGTACCTTGTCCCAGAAATTCCCCCCAAGCACGAAAAAGCTGCCGATCAACATGGCATCGCCCAGCGCCTGGAGCTGCCAGATATTGGGTCTCAGTCCCGGCCAAAGAGTGTCTATGTAGGGTTCGAGAAATCCCGAGATCAGCGGCAGGCAAAACATCACGAGGCCAATTCTATGGCGAGCCGGGCCTACTTCCACGTCTGCCGCCGGTGCAAGCGCGGAGACGTAACCAAACATACTGCGCTTGAGTTGCTGAAAGCCGGATTTGCCCATAATGGCAATCGCGAGAATCAACAGAATCTTGTTACTGATAAACAGAACACCAGTCAGCGCCGCGATCTTTGAGCCAGGCACATCCGCTGCGGCAGCGAGAGGTACCATCAGCCACGATCCCAACATCAAACAGATAATCGCGATGCCCAGTTTGAAGCGCCAACCAGCGGAACTAGGTACGTTGTCATCCTGAGGGTTGCTCATGGTCTTCTTAACCTTCTTTCTGGCCGGGATTAATAGATCTTCAGAAGCGTAGCAGTTGCTCGATCCCATGATCATTCAACATGACCTTGTATTTATCCGAGCTGTACTAACCTAAGCGAACCGGTAACCAACGCCATTTCAATATCAGGTATGTTCGGATGACGTTTTCCCAAGATCTAGTTTCAGTGCACCGATGCTGACGCACTCGGGTCGGCTGCTTCTGCTGGTCGCCCTTGGCCTTGGCGGCTGTGTCCGTCTTGGGCCGGATTTTCAGGCCCCCGGCGAGGCCTGGACAAAACTCTGGAGCAGCCCTGCGCTTGAGCAGGCCAGCCAACGAAGCCTGAATCCCGACCTTCGCCAGTGGTGGCAAGTGTTCGCCGACCCTGTCCTCGACGCGCTGATCGCCGAATCGGATGCGCACAATTCAGACTTGAAAATCGCCGGCCTTCGCGTCATGGAAGCCCGTGCCCGGTTGGGTATTGCGCAAAGCGGACGCTATCCGCAACTGCAACAGGCCAGCGCCGACAGTCTGTACTTCAACCGCAAGCAGTCCGGCGGTAACAACCCACAAGACAGCCATTTCTGGCAACACAGCGCGGGCTTTGACGTCGGTTGGGAGCTGGACTTCTGGGGGCGTTTCAGTCGAGCCATCGAGTCGTCCGATGCCAGTTATTTCGCGGCTCAAGCCAACTATGAAGACGTACTTGTACTGCTGCGTGCTCAGGTGGCCGACACATACTTTTCGTTGCGCACCACCGAAGCGCGTTTACGCGTGGCCCGAGAAAACGCCGAGCAGCAAAAGCGCAACTTTGAGATCACCGAAAAACTGTTCAACAGTGGCCAGAGCGCCGAACTCGACTTGCAACAAGCCAAGACCCAGTACCTGGGCACCTTGAGCAGCATTCCAGATCTTGAGGCGCAAGTACTGCGCACCCGCAACGCGTTGGCTGTGCTGATCGGGCAGCCACCCAGCGCCCTGCCCCAATTGCTCGAAAGCGAGGGACTGATCCCGCTGGTGGACCTAGCCGTGCTGCAAGACGTGCCGGCCAGCCTGTTGTTGCGTCGCCCGGACGTGCGCGCCGCCGAGCTCAATGTCGCCGCCCAATCGGCACTGATCGGTGTGGCAGAAACCGACTTCTATCCGTCGTTGACCTTGCTGGGCAGCATCGTCTGGACCACCGACACGTTGAGCGGCACCTCCAACAGCCTGGACCTGATCGGCGGCCCCAGTTTGCGCTGGAACCTGTTCGACCATGGCCAGATCAGCAACAACGTGCGTGTACAGGATGCGCGTTTGCAGCAGCTGATTGAGGTTTATCGCGACAAAGTTCGCCAGGCCGCACGGGAGGCCGATGATGCCGCCAGCGGGCTAATCAAATCACTGGAACGCGAGCGCATCCTGCGTGAGGCGGAAGTCGCCGCCAAGCGCTCATTGAGCCTGGCCAACACCCAATACCGCGAAGGTTACTCGGACTTCCAGCGCGTGCTGGATGCTCAACGCGCATTGCTCGAACAGCAGGACAATTACCTGCTCAGCCGCAGTAACGCGGTGAGCAACCTGATCGCCCTGTACAAAGCCCTTGGCGGTGGGTGGTACAGCGCCCAGCCGACAGTCGATCAAGACACTCGCCGGCAAATGGAACAACGCACCGACTGGGGCAACCTGCTGAATGAGCCGGTCCCTTCGCAAGCCTCCTATCCCGTGCCAGAAGGTCAAAGCCGATGACTGAACCCTCGCCGCCCGTCACTGAGGCGCCCTCCCCCAAGGCTCCCGAGCCTGCCGCCGATCCTGCAAAAAAAGGCATCAAATGGGTGATGCTGCTGATCGTATTGAGCCTGGCCTGGTACTTGTTGGCTGACCGTTTCACGCCGTATACGCAACAGGCTCGGGTGGGCGCCTTTGTCATACCGGTGGCATCCGAAGTGGCAGGTCGGGTGACCCGTGTGAATGTGCGCAACAATCAGGACGTCAAAGCGGGCGATGTGCTGTTTGAAGTGGATCAGCAGCCCTATCAAATAGCCGTCGACCGTGCACGCGCAGACCTCGAGTCGACACGCCGACAGATCGGTGCCAGCACCGCCGGCATTGCCTCCGCGCAAGCCTCGTTGCGAGCGGCCCAGGCCAACGAACTCAAGGCCCGACAGGATAACGAACGCCTTGAAGGCTTGTACCGCGAAGACCGGGGAACCATTTCCGTGCGCCTGCTGGAGGTCTCCCGGGCCAGCCGTGAACAGGCCGTCAGTCAGGTCGCCGCAGCCCATGCCGAAGTCCAGCGGGCACGGGAACAGGAAGGCGGCAGCGAGGAAGACAACGCGCTGTTGCGCAGCGCCGCCACAGCGTTGTCAAAAGCCGAACTGGACTTGTCCAACACACAGATACGCGCACGGTCGGCGGGACTGATCACCGATCTGCGCACCGATGTCGGACAGTTCGCCACTGCCGGCAGCCCGGTCATGACCCTGATTGCCATCCACGATGTGTGGATCAGCGCGGACATGACCGAAAACAACCTCGGCCTGGTGGAGGTCGGCACCCCTGTTTCGATCGTTCTGGATGCCCTGCCGGGGAAGGTTTTCCAAGGGCGTGTGCGCAGTGTCGGTTACGGTGTCAGCGTCGGCCAGCCCCCTGCGCCCGGCAGCCTCCCCAGTGTGCAGAACAGTCGTGACTGGCTGCGTCCGGCCCAGCGTTTCCCGGTGATTATCGAGTTTTCGGAAGACTCAAGGAAAACGCTGTTCGACAGTCGCGCCATCCGTGCCGGGGGGCAGGCTGAAGTCATGGCGTTTCCTACCGAAGGCAATCCGCTGAACCCGCTTGGGCGTCTGTTTGTAGGGCTAATGAGCTGGCTGAGCTATGCCTATTAAGGGCGTGCCTGCTCAGCGCACGCCTCGTGTCCAGCGGGCGTTGCGCCTGGCCACCGGCACGGCGCTATGCCTGGCCATCAGCTTCGGCCTGGCGCTGCCGATCCCCTTTATTTCGCCAGTGCTCGCCGTGTTGTTACTGGCCTCGCTCAATCGGCCTTTGCCGTTCAAGGCCGCACTGGTGCTTGCGGTGGCTGCGATGCTGACCACCGGCATCGGCCTGTTGCTGATCCCTGTCCTGCGTTATTACCCCTTCTGCGGTGTGCTGCTGATTGGAGTCAGTCTGTTCCTGGCGTTTGGCTTTGGCCTGCGCGGCGGCAATACCTTGATCATGACCTTCCTGATCATTGGTCTGACCATGATTTCATCGGCCGGTGTCGCCGAGTTCGATCTGGCAATGATGGTCATCGGCGCCTTGGTCAAGGGCTTGATCCTCGCCGTCATCGTCGTGGCGATCAGTCACTGGCTGTTTCCTGATCCCGCCAATGCACCCTCCCCACCCGCCGCCAGCACACTGCCGGCGCAAGAGGTGAGCAGGGTT
Source organism: Pseudomonas cucumis (assembly GCF_030687935.1). Taxonomy (GTDB): domain Bacteria; phylum Pseudomonadota; class Gammaproteobacteria; order Pseudomonadales; family Pseudomonadaceae; genus Aquipseudomonas; species Aquipseudomonas cucumis. The sequence continues at coordinate 3,149,968 of NZ_CP117454.1, forward strand.
GCGTTGCGTGCGACCCTGATTGTCATACCGGCGTTCCTGTTGGCACTGATTGACCCGGCGAGCTATCTGCCGATCATTTTGAAAGCGGTCAGTCTTGGCCAGCAGAGTTCGACGACAACGGCGCGTAGCGCTGGTCACGAACTGCTCGGTTCGACCTTGATGGGCGGGCTGTTGGCCATTGTGTTCTGGTGCGCGCTCAGCCTGTTTGTGCACCTGTGGATGTTCTTCCTGTGGATGCTCCTGTTCGGCTTGCTGTTGGCGCGCAAGCTCTATGCCCTGAGCCCGACCCGACAAACCCCGGGGTTCTGGCTCAACAGCCTGGTCACACTGATCATCCTGTTGGGCCAGTCGGTTCAGGACAGCCTCGCCGGGAAAGACGTCTATACCGCCTTCGTCGTGCGCATGGGATTGTTTATCGCCCTCACGCTCTATGCCTTGCTGATGGTTCATCTACTGGATCGGCGGCAGCGCAACCCAGGCGTCACTCAGGCTCACGGGGTTACCTGATAACCCCGCCCTTGCAGGCAACCGTGATGGGGCTGTTTCACATCGTCCTCGACCGGCTCATAAAACTCGTCATATTGACGTCCTCGTTCCTCCGCCTTCCTCGTCCCGGCAGCAGCATCCACCGCAGCACCCTCCGAGGGTGGCGGGCTTGAGGTGCTCTGTATGGCCACGAGGTTGCTGCAATCGTCGATGTCCAGCTGGACTTGTTGCGAGGTCTGCCCGTTCAAGGGCACGACCGTTTCGGCCTGAACCTGCGAATAGACCATCGACATTACGACGCACAGGCTGAACGACGATAACCGACTCATGATGACCTCCGACACGGTCCACTGTGTTTGCGGGTCAGCGTTTGGCTGGGAAGTTCCTGGAACAACGCCCGGTAACTGCTGGAAAACCGTCCTAAATGCCAGAACGACCAATTCATCGCCACTTGCGCGACCGTCGTCTCCCCAGCCGTTCGCCTGAGCAATTCGCGGCGCGCGCTGTTGAGCCGACGCAAGCGCAACCAATGCGTGGGGGTCATTCCGGTATACGCCTTGAACGCATGCTGCAACTGACGCAGCGAAACCCCGGCTACCTGGGACAGCTCCAGCAAATTGAGGGTTTCTTCCGGTGTATCGGCGGCCCATTCGGCGACGCGCTTCATGATCGTTCGCTCTTCCGCCCGACGCTGCAAACCTGCGCGATCAAGGCACACACAGGCGTTATCGAGGATGTACAAACAGTCCTCTAATAGTTGCTGGGTCAACGCTTCCTTGCTCGGCGGATCCAGCGTCTGCGTCAACCGCGTCAACGTTCCGCTCAACCAGCGGCTGAACAGCGCGTTCTGGCCTGAGTTGAGCGGCGACATGAACAAGCCTTCGAGCCGCGCCACATCCAGCCCATGCCGCTGAACGAATTGTGGACCGAACACCACGGCGATTTCCTGGTAGTTCTCCGGAGTGATCCAGATGTTGCGGCTTTCACCGTTCAACACGTACAGCGAGTTGTCGTTGCGATCGAAACAGAACGCCAGCGCGCCATCGGGGGCGCTGAAATTCTGCTCGACGCGGGTGTTCATCTGTTCCTCGTAAATCTCTACGCCCTGCAAATCCAGATAGCGCACCCGCCCGGCGAAATGTCCCGGAGACATCTGCTGATAGTGCTGCACCCAACCCGGCGTGGCGCGGATTTGCTCGGCCACGTCGGCGGTGTTGAACGCTTGAACCTGTAACGGATTACACGCTGTCATGGGACGCCTTGCGCACTCTTTTGGTGCGCTTTGTGCTGTTTAAAGTGGATAGATGGAACGGCAAGGCTCACCCAAGATAGTCGTCAACGCGCCACAGGGGAAGTGTCCGGTGGATGAAGCCGCTTTCCCCGGCGTAACAAAAACCAACAACGAGGTCTTTATGAATGTCCCTTTCGATCAGCTGCTCACGTGGCTGAAAGATCACAAGATTACCGAGGTCGAGTGTGTGGTCAGCGACTTGACCGGCATTGCTCGCGGCAAGATTGCACCCACCAACAAGTTCCTGCATGAGCGAGGCATGCGCCTGCCGGAAAGTGTGCTGTTGCAAACGGTAACCGGGGACTTTGTCGACGACGACATCTACTACGACCTGCTCGACCCGGCCGACATCGACATGGTCTGCAAGCCCGTCGCCGACGCGGTTTACGTCATTCCATGGGCCATCGAGCCGACCGCCATCGTGATCCATGACACGTTCGACAAGTTCGGCAATCCCATCGAACTGTCGCCACGCAACGTGCTGAAAAAAGTCCTGAAACTCTACACCGACAAAGGCTGGAAGCCGATTGTCGCGCCGGAAATGGAGTTCTACCTGACCCAGCGCTGCGAAGACCCGGACTTGCCGCTCAAGGCGCCACTGGGACGCTCGGGCCGTGCGGAAAGCGGTCGTCAGTCGTTTTCCATCGACGCCGCCAACGAGTTCGATCCACTGTTTGAAGACGTCTACGACTGGTGCGAACTCCAGGGCCTGGACCTCGACACGCTGATCCATGAAGACGGCCCGGCGCAGATGGAAATCAACTTCCGTCACGGCGATGCGCTGGACCTGGCGGACCAGATCACTGTGTTCAAACGCACCCTGCGCGAAGCGGCACTCAAGCACAACGTCACCGCGACCTTCATGGCCAAACCCATTGGTGACGAACCCGGCAGTGCCATGCATATCCATCAAAGCGTGGTGGACATTGCCACCGGCCAGCCGATTTTCGCCGATGCCGACGGGCAGATGAGCGAGTTGTTCCTGCACCACATCGGCGGCTTGCAAAAGTACATTCCCAAAGTACTGCCGATGTTCGCGCCCAACGTCAATTCGTTCCGCCGCTTCCTGCCCGACACCTCGGCACCGGTCAACGTTGAATGGGGCGAAGAAAACCGCACCGTCGGCCTGCGCGTGCCGACCTCGACGCCGGATGCCATGCGCGTGGAAAACCGCTTGCCGGGCGCTGATGCCAACCCATATCTGGCGATTGCCGCGAGCCTGTTGTGCGGTTATCTGGGCATGGTCGAAAAGGTCGAACCGAGCGCCGCGGTGCAGGGGCGTGCCTACGAGCGACGCAATCTGCGCCTGCCGATCACCATCGAAGACGCACTGACCCGCATGGAAGAGTGCGAAACCATCGAGCGCTATCTGGGCAGCAAATTCGTCCGGGGTTACGTCGCAGTCAAGCGTGCCGAACACGAAAACTTCAAGCGCGTGATCAGCTCCTGGGAGCGCGAGTTCCTGCTGCTCAGCGTCTAACTCCCCTGACGATCGTTCCCACGCTTTGCGTGGGAATGCAGCCCGGGACGCTCTGCGTCCCATTGGAACGCGGAGCGTCCCTTGAGGCATTCCCACGCAGAGCGTGGGAACGATCAGCCTGAAGAATCCAATAACTAAAAAAGGTGTCGATATGCGTCTATTGAAATCCGTGGTTCCGGTCTCGCTGGCGTTGCTGTTCAGCGCCACTGCACAAGCTCAGCCAAGTGTGAGCGTCTACAACTGGACCGATTACATCGGCGAGACCACCCTCGCCGACTTCCAGGCGAAAACCGGGACCAAAGTGATCTACGACGTATTCGACTCCAACGAAACCCTGGAGGGCAAACTACTCGCCGGCCGCACGGGTTATGACGTGGTGGTGCCCTCCAACCATTTCCTCGCGCGTCAGGTCAAGGCCGGCGCGTTTCTCAAACTGGATCGCTCGCAGTTGCCCAATTGGAAAAACCTCGACCCGAAACTGTTGGCCTTGCTGGAAAAAAACGATCCGGGCAATGAACATTCGGTGCCGTACCTGTGGGGCACCAACGGCATTGGCTACAACGTCGACAAGGTCAAGCAGGTGCTGGGCATCGATCGCATCGATTCCTGGGCGGTGTTTTTCGAACCGGAGAACCTGAAGAAGCTCAGTCAGTGCGGCGTGTCGATGATGGATTCGGCCGATGAGGTATTCCCGGCGGTCCTGAACTACATGGGTATGGACCCACGCAGCGAAAATCCCGCGGACTTTAAAAAGGCCGAAGCCAAACTGATGACCATCCGGCCTTACATCACCTATTTCCATTCGTCCAAGTACGTGTCGGACCTGGCCAATGGCGACATTTGCGTCGCGTTCGGCTATTCGGGCGATGTGTTCCAGGCGGCGAACCGTGCCAAAGAAGCGAAGAATGGCGTGAACATCGCCTACTCGATCCCGAAGGAAGGCAGCAACCTGTGGTTCGACCTGTTGGCGATTCCTGCCGACGCCAGCAACCCGAAAGAGGCCCACTCGTTCGTAAACAATCTGCTGGATCCGCAGGTGATCGCCAAGGTCAGCGCCTCGGTCGGTTATGCCAATCCGAACCCGGCGGCCAAGCAATACATGGACCCCGAGCTGGTCAATAATCCAGAGGTCTATCCTCCTCAGGAAGTCCTCGACAAGCTCTACATCTCAACCACCCCGCCCCAGCCGATCATGCGTCTGATGACCCGCTCCTGGAGCAAAGTGAAGTCCAACCAATGAATCAGTACGATACCGAACACGCTCATTCTTATTACGCCGCGTCGGCCAACAGCCTGGCGCCCTACCCCGTGCTGGCTTGCGACCTCAAGGCCGATGTCTGCGTGGTGGGCGGCGGTTTTACCGGCGTCAACACCGCGATCGAACTGGCGCAGCGCGGGCTCTCGGTCATTCTGCTGGAAGGCCGGCGGATCGGCTGGGGCGCCAGCGGGCGTAATGGCGGGCAGCTGATCCGCGGCATTGGCCATGACGTCGAAGGTTTCGCCCGATATGTCGGTCAGGACGGCGTGCGCTATTTGGAGCGTGCGGGCATCGAGTCAGTGGAGCTGGTGGGCAACCGCATCCGCGAGCATGGGATCGATTGCGACCTGCGCTGGGGCTTCTGCGAGCTGGCCAACACCCCGGCGCAGTTCGCCGCGTTCAAGACTGAACAGCAAAGCCTCGCCGAACTGGGTTACACCCATGAAACCCGACTTGTCGGCCCCGAGCAGATCCGCCAGCAAGTGGTGGGCTCCGATGTTTATGCCGGCGGCCTGATCGACATGGGTTCGGGTCATTTGCATCCGCTGAATCTGGTGCTTGGCGAAGCGCGTGTGGCCGAATCCCTCGGGGTGCGAATATTCGAACAGAGCCCGGTGCTGGAGTTGATCCACGGCAGCACCGTGCAGGTTCGCTGCGCCGGCGGCACGGTACGCGCCGGCAGTCTGGTGCTGGCCTGCAACGCGCACTTGGAAGAACTCGAACCACGCCTGAGCGGCAAGGTTTTACCGGCAGGCAGTTACATCATCGCTACCGAACCTTTGGCACCTGAGGTTGCTGCGCAATTGATCCCGCAGAACCTGGCGCTGTGCGACCAGAAGGTAGGCCTCGATTACTACCGGCTCTCGGCGGATCGACGCTTGTTGTTCGGCGGTGCCTGCCATTATTCCGGGCGTGATCCGGCGGACATCGGCGCTTATATGCGGCCGAAAATGCTCAAAGTCTTCCCGCAGTTGGCGCACGTGCGCATCGATTATCAATGGGGCGGCATGATCGGCATCACCGCCAACCGCTTTCCCCAGGCCGGACGCTTGAGCCAGTACCCGAACGTGTTCTACGCCCAGGGCTATTCCGGTCATGGGCTGAACGTGACCCATTGGTGTGCACGGTTGCTGGCTGAAGCGATTCATGCCGGGCACAGCCAGGGGCTGGACGTTTTCAGCGCCGTGCCGCACATGACCTTCCCCGGTGGAAAAGTCTTGCGTTCACCGCTGCTGGCCCTTGGCATGTTCTGGTATCGCCTGCGCGAATTGCTCGGCTGACCGCCTCCTACAGGGACCGCTTTGACTCTGAATAGTCTTTTAATTTGCTCAATCGCAAGTCACTTCTATATTGAGGGGGGGCTCTGACTTTCCTGCCTCCTGGCGAGTGCGGCCTATGGCTACGACTGACCAACTGATCATCTGCGAGCACTGCGACTGCGTGTATGAAAAAGTCACGCTCGCCAAACATCAAAAAGCCCTCTGCACACGCTGCGGCGGGGTGCTCCAGCGTTACAACGGTTTGTCGGTGCAACAGCGCCTGGCGCTGAGCTTCACCGCAGCGGTGCTATGGATTTTCGCCAATTTCTATCCGGTCATGAGCATCAGCCTCAAAGGCCTGAAGAACAGTGCGACGCTTTGGGATTCGGTTGTGGCGTTGAGTCAGGGGCCGATCACGTTTATTGCGCTCGTGGCGGCGATCTCCATCATTATCGCGCCGGTGTTCCAGTTGCTCCTGCTGATCTGGGTGTTGAGCTTCGCCCTCACCTCTCGACGTTCACCCGGCTTCAAGCTGTGCATGCGCTGGCTGGAAACCCTCAGGCCGTGGAGCATGCTGGAAGTCTGTCTGCTAGGCGCAATGGTTGCAGTGTTCAAACTCGCCGGGATGCTGGATGTACTGCCCGGCATTGGCCTGTTTTCCCTCGCCGTTCTCAGCCTGTTGCTGATCCGCATCGCCGGGCGCGATGTCCGTGAATTGTGGGACATCCTATGAACAGGCCACCGCTCGCCAGCGAACTCAACCTGTGCCTATGCCATAGCTGCGGCCTGGCCTGTGACATAACCGACAACCCTCACGAATGCCCACGCTGTGGCGCGCCCCTGCATGCCCGCAAAGCCAACTCATTAGCTCGCACTTGGGCCTACTTGCTAGCCTCACTGGTGTTTTATATCCCGGCCAATCTGCTGCCGGTGATGAACACCAGTCTGTTCGGCAGCGGCTCCGACAGCACCATCATGAGCGGCGTGCTGGAGTTCTGGGCACATGGTGCCTGGGACATTGCCCTGATCATTTTCATCGCCAGCATCGCGGTGCCGGGCGTCAAGTTCGTTGCCCTCTCTCTACTGCTGATCACGGTGCAACGCGGCAGCCTGTGGGCGCGCAAGGAGCGTTCGCAGCTTTACCGTTTCGTCGAGTTGATCGGCTATTGGTCGATGCTCGACGTGATTGTGGTCGCGCTGGTCGCAGCGCTAGTGAAATTCCAGGCCCTGGGCGATATTCAACCGCGTGTGGGCATTCTGTTTTTTGGTCTGGTAGTGGTGTTCACCATGCTGTCGGCAATGAGTTTCGACCCGCGTCTGATCTGGGACAAGGGGCCGGAAAAACCACAAAACGAGGAGGTCATGGATGAAGTCGCAAGCCACTGATGGGCCGCAAGCCCCCGGCCAGGCCAGTATCAAGACCCGTCGCTTCAGCGTTTCGCTGGTATGGATCGTGCCGATCGTTGCGGTGCTGGTGGGGATCTCCCTGGTGATTCACAGCGTGATGCAGGAAGGTCCGACCATTACCGTCACCTTCAAAACCGGTAGCGGCCTTACGGCCAACAAGACCGAGGTCAAGTATCGAAACGTGGTCATCGGCCATGTCTCGGAAGTAAAGCTGAGCAACGACCAGAAGAGCGTCAACGCCACGATCAAACTCGACAAACAGGCTGAAAGCTTCACCCGCGAAGATTCGCAATTCTGGGTCGTGCGACCGCGCATTGGTGCTGGTGGCGTCTCGGGCATCGATACGCTGCTGTCAGGCGATTACATAGGCGCCGATATCGGCGTGGCCAATGCCCGATCCAAACACTTCACGGGCCTGGAAAACCCGCCGCCCATTACCTATGGCGAACCGGGCAAACGCTTCATGCTGCACACCCAGGACCTCGGATCGCTGGATATCGGCTCCCCCGTTTACTACCGCAAGATCCCGGTCGGGCAAGTGGTGGCCTATGCGCTGGATGCAGATGGCAAAGGGGTGAACATCGAAATTTTCGTACATTCGCCCAATGACGCCTTCGTCACGGAGAACACCCGGTTCTGGAACGCCAGTGGTATCGATGTGAGCGTCGGGGCCAATGGTTTTGCGGTGAAGACTGAATCCCTCTCGTCCCTATTGGTGGGCGGCATCGCGTTTCGCGCGCCGGAATACAGCCCCAATGATCAGCCGGCCAGCGAGAATAAAGCCTTCGACCTGTTCGAAGACCAGCATACCGCCCTCGCTCCTCCCTATGGCAAGGGCCAGTACCTGAGTTTGCGCTTCGATCAGGCCTTGCGCGGGCTGAAGGTCGACGCGCCGGTGGAATTCCTCGGCATCGAATTTGGCAAAGTCGTCTCGGTCAATCTGGATTTCGACGCGAAAAAACGCAGCTTTCCAGTCAATGTCGGCATCGTGATCTACCCACAACGACTCGGCCAGGCCCATGCCAAGATGCTTAAGGCCTTGAATCATGATCCCAATGATGAAGCCGCCAGTATCAAGCTGATGGGCAGTTTCATCGACAACGGCCTGCGCGCTCAGGCCCGTAGCGGCAATCTGTTGACCGGTCAGCTTTACATCGCACTCGACTTCTACCCCAACGCGGAGAAAGTCGTGTTCGATCCTGCCGCCCGTCCTGTCGTCATTCCCACCATTCCTGGCAGCCTCGAACAGTTGCAGGAGAAACTGGAGAGCATGGTCAACAAAATCAACCAGCTGCCCATCGAACGTATTGCCGGCAATCTCGACAGCAACCTCGTCGAACTGCGCAAAGGGCTCGTGCAGTTCAATGCCAGGACCCTGCCCGGTGTGCAGACCACCCTGGCGGACGTCAGCAAGACCTTGCAATCGGCCAGTTCGACCCTGGCCGAGGATTCGCCGCAACGAGAACAGTTGACTCAGACCCTGGACGAACTCGGGCGCATGTCTCGCTCATTGCGTGAGCTCTCGGACTACCTGGGCCGGCATCCGGAATCACTGATTCGCGGCCGTCCCGACAATGCCGCACCGATGGATATGAAGGCGCCCCCGCGCAACTGACCACAGGAGCAACACCCATGGCTATCCCACTGAAGATCTCTCTGGTCACTGCACTGTTACTGCTCACCGCTTGTCGCAGCGACCCGATTCAGTTTCACACCCTGACCCCTGCCCAATTGAGTGGAGCAAGCAGCAGCGGCGCGGAGATCCAGATCGAGGGCATCACGGTGCCGCCCCAGGTCGACCGTCCGCAGATTGTCATTCGCCAGGGCAACAGTGGCGTGGCGATCCTCGAAACCGAATGGTGGGCGGCGAGCCTGGTGGACGAGTTGCGCAGCGCCCTGGTCGATCAACTGGTCAACGGCAACCTGCAACGCAGAGTGTCGTTGCGCCTGGACGTGCAGCGCTTTGATTCGATTCCCGGTCAATACGCCTTGATCGACGTCAAATGGCGCCTGCGCAGTCTCGGCGCCGGCGATACCGCACTGATCACCTGTCGCAGCACCTTGCAGACCCCTTCCGGCGTGAGCATCGATGATCTGGTGGTGGCCCATCAGAACAATGTGAAGCGGTTAGCCGCGCTGATCAATCAGGCGATCAGCGCGCAAAAAGGGTGTCCTTCGGCGTCCTGACGGTTCACAAATCAAAGCGGTCAACCGCCCGACGGCGTTCATTGTCGTCGCGCACGTCGTAATTGGCCGTGGTCTGGATGTTGCTGTGGTGGGCCAGTTTCTGCGCGATCGACAGGTCGTGCTCTTCAATCACTCGGGTGATGAATGACCGCCGGAAATCGTGCGGCATGATTTTCACCCCGACCTGTGCGCCGCGTTGCCGGGCAATGTAGTAGATCGCATGCTTGGTAATGCGCTCGCGGGTAATGTGGCTGCCACGGCGGATGCGGTTGAACAGGAATGGATCATCCGTTTCGCCCTCCTTTAACTGCGAACGCCGCAACTCCAGCCACGCATCCAGTTTGGCGAAGGCCCAGGCTGGCGCGTACTTGATCAGCTGTTTGTTGCCCTTGGCGGTGACGCACAGGCTGCGCTCAGTGAAATCCACTTGGGCCAGGTCCAGATTCACCGATTCCGATTTGCGCATCCCCGAACCGTACAGAATCCCGATGATTGCCGCGTCCCGTAGCCCTTGTGGCCGTGGATCGGCGGCGCAGACCTCCATCAAGTCGCGAATCAAGGTGCGCTTGAGATTGCGCCCCTGGGACAGTCGCGTGCCGGCAATGCCTTTGACCGAGCGCATTTTCAGCAGGTGTTCCTGACTGATCAGGCTCATGCGCCACGCTTCGTTCATCACCCCGCGCACCGCGTTAACGTACAGCGACGAGGTGTTCGGCGCGTAACCGTCTTCGCGCAAGGTCGCCACCAGTGCAACGACATCCTCGGGCTGCAGTTGATGCCAGGGAATCTCGTCGATGTTCATGTCTTCGAAGTCCAGACGGTCGGCGGCGTCCTGCAACACATAACGCATGGTCAACTGGCTGGACGGCGCCAGACGCGCCAGATACAGGGTCAACGGGTTGGCTTTGGAAATGCTGGGTTCAGTAGCAACTAAGTCAATCAATGAAACGGCCTTGAAAATGAATAAAGTTCAACACAACAACTAAACAATGAATCTACACCTTCCCTGCATTCGACGAGCCCGAGGGGCCGTCACGCTGCCGATCATGGCCGGGAAAGTCAATTGATGGCTTCTTGGCTTATCGGCTAAGCCTTTGTAAACACGATACTTTCGGCGAATTCGCTGAAGGGCTTCGTTCGCCCGGAGATCAGGTCGGCACAGCTACGTCAGGATTATCGCAAACCGAGCATCGCCAATGCCAAACGTCTGCTTGACTGGATACCAACGGTGGAGATGAGCGAGACCATCGGCAACACGCTGGTCGTACAGCACGATAGGCGAATTGAAATATGGCCTCTCTATCCTGATTCGGTGAAGCAGCGAGTCGACCTGGACAAGGTGCAACCGTGGATGCAGGTCAAGGGCGATGGCGAGCTGCAAGAAATCGAACGACTGCCCAAGGATGGCAAACGTTATGAACAAGGCAACCTGGTGATTCTGATTTCTCCTCAGGGGGCGTCATGAGCCTGCTGCTCGTATTGGCTGCCTGCCTGCTGACCTGCCTGGGCCAGATCGCCCAGAAGTACGCCGTGGAAAGTTGGCGCGGCAAGGCGTCGGGCTGGGGCGAGAAACTGCGTTCGCCGTGGCTGTGGCTGGCGCTCGCTTCTCTGGGAGTGGGCTTGCTGGTCTGGCTGCTGGTGTTGCAGCGCCTCGAAGTCGGCGTCGCCTATCCCATGCTCAGCCTGAACTTCGTATTGATCACACTGGTCGCCCGCTTCGTCTTTCACGAACCCGTCGACCGCCGTCACTGGCTGGGCGTGGCGCTGGTGATCGCTGGCGTGGCGCTGCTGGGGCAACACGCATGAGCCTGCGTCGCGGACTCGCCTTCGCCCTGGGCAGCGTGCTGCTGGGTAGCGCCGCGCAGTTGGGCATGCGCTGGAGCATGACCCGCTTGCCCCATCCCGAACAATTGATACCCGCCTTGAGCAACGGCAGCGTCGATGTATTTGCCGTGGCCGTCGTGCTCGCCGCCATCCTCGCCTATGCCGTGTCGATGTTCACCTGGCTCGCCGCCCTGCGGGATTTGCCCCTGGGTCGGGCCTATTCGCTGCTGAGCATCAGCTACGCGCTGGTGTATGTGTTGGCCGCCAGCCTGCCGCTGTTCAATGAAACCTTCAGCTTTTCGAAAACCCTGGGGGTGGCGCTGGTCATCCTCGGTGTCATCACCATCAACTCCGGACCTGTTCACGCGCCCCCTATCAGGAGAGCTCCATGAAAATCAGTGTATTTGGCAGCGGTTACGTTGGCCTGGTGCAAGCCGCCGTCCTGGCTGAAGTCGGCCACGACGTGGTGTGCATGGACATTGACGAGAAGAAAGTCGAGTTGCTGCAACAAGGCCACGTGAGCATTTTCGAACCAGGGCTGGCCAGCCTGGTGCGCGAAAGCCTGGAAGCCAAACGGTTGCAGTTCACCACGGACGAAAAGTTTGCGGTGCAGCATGGCCAGGTGCTGTTCATTGCCGTGGGCACGCCGTCCCGGGACGATGGTTCGGCGGACCTGCGCTACGTGCTGTCGGTGGGTGAAGCGGTGGCGCGTCACCGTGAACAACCGGTGATTCTGGTGGAGAAATCCACGGTGCCGGTGGGCACGGGCGATACCCTGCGCGCCCATATTGAAAAGTGCCTGCTCAAGGTCGGTCGGCTGTTGCAGTTCGATATTGTCTCCAACCCCGAGTTTCTAAAGGAAGGTTCGGCCGTGGCCGATTGCCGGCGCCCGGACCGCATTATCATCGGCTGTGAACGCGACGACGTGCGCGACGTGATGCGCGACCTCTACGCCCCTTTCAACCGCAACCATGACCGCATCATGTTCATGGACCTGCGCAGCGCCGAGCTGACCAAATACGCCGCCAACTGCATGCTGGCGACCAAGATCAGCTTCATCAACCAGATCGCCGAACTGGCCGAGCACCTGGGCGCCGACATCGAATCGGTGCGACTGGGCATCGGTGCCGATTCGCGCATCGGGTATCACTTCATCTATCCCGGGTGCGGTTACGGCGGTTCGTGTTTCCCCAAGGACATGCGTGCGCTGATTCACAGTGCCGAACAGGCCCACTGCTCCAGCGATCTGCTGCAAGCGGTTGAAGCCATCAACCAGCGGCAGAAACACAAACTGTTCGAGCGCATCAACGCCTTCTACCAGGGCGATTTGCGCGGCAAGACCTTCGCCGTGTGGGGCCTGGCCTTCAAGCCCAACACCGATGATATGCGCGACGCGCCGAGTCGGGTGGTGCTGGAATCGCTTTGGGCTGCCGGGGCTAATGTGCGGGCGTTCGACCCGGAAGCCATGCAGGAAACCCAACACCTTTACCCCGACGAATCGAAGCTGATGCTCATGGGCACGCCGGAATCGGTGCTCGCCGGGGCCGACGCACTGATCATCTGCACCGAATGGCAGCAGTTCAAGGCGCCGGACTTCAACTTGATCCAGCAACGGCTCAACGCACCGGTGATCTTCGACGGGCGCAACCTGTACGATGCCGAACGCCTGGCCCGCAGCGGCTTCCTGTACTTCCCGATGGGCCGTGGCGAATCGCGCAACCTGCCGATTCCCCATCAGCAATGGCCAGCGGCCTCGGTCGTGGCGTGAACACGGTATCGCCCGGCATTAGTCGGCAGTCCCTGGGAGTTGGGCTGCTGGCGCTGATGTTGTTCATTGCCGGGGTTTACCAGCAAGCGGCGATCGGTTTCGGCTTGCTGGCGACCGTGTTGTTGGCGATGTGTGTCGGTGTGCTGCTATGGCTGGCCGAAACCAGCGGCGGGCCGGCTTTCATGCAAGATGTGGTGCGCATGCAGTTCCTCGGGCGCATGGATGGCAGCGAGGGGGTCAGCGGTTCGCTGTATTACTTCACCCGTTCGCTGGGTAACTATGGGCTCGCTTATCCGCTGCACGTCAATCCCTTGCAGCAGCTGCCGAGCCTGCGAGGCTGCGTTCGGCGACGAAGTCGTCGCAAACCCTCAAACCCCGATTCATCTGAAACACCACCGTGCCTGATTTCACGACTGCTGCGCAGCCGAACGCAGCCTCGCAGGCTCGGCAGCTGCTACAGTGGCCCGTATGAATTTCACTGTACGCCGTGCCCAATCTGCCGACGCCTCCGCCCTCCCCGCCATCGAGCGTTCGGCGGCTGCGCTGTTTCGCTGCGACCCTTCATTGGCCTGGCTCGCCGACGCTGCGGTAGCCGATACCGAACACCATCAAATGGCAATTGAGAACGAGCAGGTTTGGGTGGCGCAATCGGCCGACGGTGAACTTATGGGGTTTCTCAGCGCCATTGAAGTCGACAGGGAACTGCATATTGAGGAACTGTCCGTCAGCCAACAGTTTCAGGGCCAGGGCGCTGGCCGTAAGTTGCTGTTAACGGCACTCGAACACGCACGCAAACGGAAACTCGACGGTCTGACTTTGACCACGTTCCGCGACTTGCCCTGGAATGAACCGTTTTATCGCAAACTCGACTTTGAAACATTGAGCCCGGCCGAAATAGGCTCGCGTTTAAGGACGGTGTTGAACAACGAAATCAACCACGGTCTGCCTGGGGAACGACGGTGCGCGATGCGCTTGAAGCTGCGTTAGCCTCAAACCGGCGCCTTCAAATCCACCCCTAGCGCTTGGGCAAACGCCTTCACCAACGGACTGCGCACGGTGTTGTGACGCAGGATCAGATTGAACGGCGTGACGATGTTGATCAGGTCCGGACGCACCGCTCGAAACTGCCCCTGAGCCACCAGTGTTGCCGCGTAATGCTCGGGTAGAAAACCCACAAAACGGCCGGTCTTGACCAGCAGCGCCACGGCTTCCACTTGAGTCGCCGAGGCGGAAAAGCTGTCGTAGCGGGCAAAATTCAGTTTGTCCCGATGGATCGCGTAGCGGTGGTTGATGCACTCGTAATCCTGCAGCACGTTCCCGCCCATGTCTGCTTCCGGCACCGAGAACAGCGGATGGCCGACGGCGCAATACACGTACGAGTGCTCTTCATAAAGCGGGAAGTAATCGAACTCTTCTCTTTTCTGATAAACCGGCACGATTCCGGCCACTAACCGTCCTTCGACTACGCCTCTTTCTACCTCATCTAACTGAGACGCCTGAAGTTGAAATCTTACTTTCGGCGACTCTTCATTTATTTTTCTCAGCGCCGTAACTAACGGCGAATTAGTGTCCGTGATCGTATTGTCAATAACACCCACCCCAAGATCGCCAATAAGTTCGTTCTGCGCCGAACTAAGCCGATCACGAAAGTTATCGACCGAAGCAAATAAATCGATTGACGCCTGGTACACCAGACGCCCTTCTTCGGTCAGGTGAAAGCCTTCCCGCCCTCGGGTACACAGGCGCATGCCGATGCGAATCTCAAGGTCCGAGATCTGTTTGCTGATGGCCGCCAAGCCCACATTCAGCTCATTCTGCGCTGCGCTGAAACCGCCGGCCTCGACCACGGCCTTGAATACTTTGAGCAGTTTGAAGTCCAGGCCGCTGAGGGCCAGCGGCGCCCGATGTACCGTTTTTGGCGGCGGGTTTCCGGAATTGGAAAGTGGGGTTTCCATAATGCTTATTTACCTCTGGCGCCCTATTCAACAATCTGTGCCCAACAACAAAAACATAGCTGGCCAATAATAATGAACACAGAAAACAAGGCTTGGCAACCGTTAATAAATCCCACAGATCAGTGCCAACTCACTGATTTCGAACTATTAAAAGCTGACACTTCGATCAGCTCTCGCGACGATTCAACTGCCCTCTTGGAAACTGCTTTGGCCTAACTACGCCCCGTTGAATCTATTCAACCGAGGCAAGTGTTCAGGGCCTGGCACACCGATTTCAGTTCGCTTTACCGACGAGGAAAACAACAATGTCTCAAACCACCGACCGCCTCTGGGGTGCCCGCTTTAAGAGCGGCCCGTCCGAAGCCCTGGCGGCCCTGTCCCGTTGCCCCGAGCGCTACTTTCGCCTCACCCCGTACGACCTCGCTGGCTCCAGGGCGCATGCCAGGGAATTGCAGCGCGCAGGGCTGTTGAGCGAGCAGGAAACCCAGACCATGCTCGACGCTCTGGAGCGTATCGGTGATGACTTCCGTGCCGGCAGCATCGCGCCGACGCTGGACGACGAAGACGTCCACACCTTCATCGAGCGCCTGCTGACCGAACGCCTCGGCGCACTGGGCGGCAAGCTGCGCGCCGGCCGCTCGCGCAACGACCAGACCGCCAATGACCTGCGGCTGTTCCTGCGTGATCACGTGCGCACCCTGGCCGTCGAAGTGCTGGCCTTGCAACAAGCACTGGTGGATCAGGCCGAGCAACACATCGAGAGCATCTGCCCGGGCTTCACTCACTTGCAACAGGCGCAACCGATCGTTTTCGCTCATCACTTGCTGGCCCACGCCCAATCGATGTTGCGTGACGTGCAGCGCCTGGTGGATTGGGACGTGCGCACCTCGCTGTCGCCACTCGGTGCCGCGGCGATGGCCGGTTCTGCGATTGCTCGCCTGCCGCAGCAGTCGGCCAAGGAAATGGGCTACAGCGGTGTGTGCGAAAACTCCATCGACGCCGTGGCCAGCCGCGATCACGTCGCCGAGTTCCTGTTTATCGCCAGCATGCTCGGGATCAACATTTCCCGTCTCGCTGAAGAATTCTGCCTGTGGTCGTCGCGCCAATTTCGCTGGGTCGCACTGGACGATGCCTACGCCACCGGCAGCTCGATCATGCCGCAGAAGAAAAACCCGGACATCGCCGAACTGGCCCGGGGCAAGGCTGGCCGCTTGATCGGTAACCTGACTGGTCTGCTGTCGACGCTCAAGTCCCTGCCGCTGTCCTACAACCGCGACCTCAGCGAAGACAAAAATGGCGTGCTCGACAGCGTCGACACCCTGCTGCTGGTGTTGCCGGCCATGGCCGGAATGGTTGCGACCATGAAGGTCAACGTCGAAGAACTGCGCCGTCAGGCACCGCTGGGCTTCACCCTCGCCACCGAAGTGGCCGACTGGCTGGCGGTGCGCGGTGTGCCGTTCAAGGAAGCTCATGAAATCACCGGCGCATTGGTCCAGGCCTGCGAGAAACATGACATCGAATTGTGGGAAGCGTCCCCGGCGCTGTTGGCCGAGATCGATTCACGTCTGACGCCAGAGGTGCGCGACAGCCTGACCCTCGAAGCCGCCATCGCTGCCCGCAGCGGCTGGGGCGGCACCGCGCCGCAACAGGTGCGCGAGCAGATCGGCCGGTTGAAAACCGCCCTTGCCGCGCAGCAACAATGGACCGAGAACTATCAGGGTTTCCGTCTCTGAATCAACGCCACCAAACCTGTGGGAGCGGGCTTGCCCGCGAAGAGGCCGTATCAGTCGACATCAATGCTGAATGACCCACCGCCATCGCGGGCAAGCCCGATCCCACAGGGATTGTGCTGCAACGAATAAACCATACACGCCGCCTGAATCGAGGGCGGCGTACGGAGAAACAACATGAGCCAGACTCAGGCAGAACGACTCCAGGCGGAGCGCAAACTGGCGGAAAACCAGTTCGATATCACCCAGTACCAGCATGTGCCACGGCGTTACTACGGGCGGATTTTCTTCGCCACGGTGATCGTGATTGCGATTGTCGGCCTGGTGCGCGCCTTCGCCGAAGGCAAGATCGAATGGTCGTACATCGGCCAGTTCCTCACCTCTCAGGCCATTATGTGGGGCCTGCTCAACACCATCGTCATGGCGGTGCTGGCGATGGCGCTGGGCATCGTATTCGGGGTGATCACGGCGATCATGCGCATGTCGGCCAACCCGATCCTGCGCTATGTGGCGCTGACCTACACGTGGCTGTTTCGCGGCACGCCGCTGATTCTGCAGCTGCTGCTGTGGTTCAACCTGGCGCTGATTTTCCCCACCATCGGCATCCCCGGCCTGTTCGAAATGGACACGGTGAGCCTGATGACGCCGTTCGTGGCCGCCCTCCTCGGCTTGAGCATCAACCAGGGCGCCTACACCGCCGAAGTGGTGCGCGCCGGCCTGCTGTCGGTGGATACCGGGCAGTACGAAGCCGCCAAGTCGATCGGCATGCCGCGACTGCAAGCCCTGCGCCGGATCATACTGCCCCAGGCCATGCGGATCATCATTCCGCCGGTGGGTAACGAGTTCATCGGCATGGTGAAAATGACCTCGCTGGCGAGCGTCATCCAGTACTCCGAACTGCTCTACAACGCCCAGAACATCTACTACGCCAACGCCCGCGTGATGGAGCTGCTGATCGTCGCCGGTATCTGGTACCTGGCCACCGTCACCGTCCTGTCCTTTGGTCAAAGCCGTCTGGAGCGTCGTTTCGCTCGCGGCGCCGGCAAGCGTTCTTGAGGAGTTCAACATGAGAAGCATCGTCAAGGCCGTGAGCCTGAACAAGTATTACGACCATTTCCACGCGCTCAAGGACATCAACATCGAGGTCGAGCAAGGCGAAGTGCTGTGCATCATCGGCCCGTCCGGCTCCGGCAAAAGTACCCTGCTGCGCTGCGTCAATCAGCTGGAAAAAATCGACAAGGGCGGCCTGTGGGTCGACGGCGAACTGGTGGGTTACCGGATCGTCGGCAACAAACTGCACGAACTCAACGAGTCGCAGATCGCCCGTCAGCGCCTGGCCACCGGCATGGTGTTCCAGCGCTTCAACCTGTTCCCGCACATGACTGTGCTGCAAAACATCATCGAAGGGCCATGCCAGGTGCTCAAGCGTTCGCCCAAGGAAGCGCACGAAGAAGCCTTGGAATTGCTCGCTCGCGTCGGCCTGGCCGACAAGCGCAACAGCTACCCGATCGAACTGTCGGGCGGTCAGCAACAACGGGTGGCGATTGCCCGCGCGTTGGCCATGCGACCCAAGCTGATGCTGTTCGATGAACCCACTTCGGCACTCGACCCGGAACTGGTCGGTGAGGTGCTGTCGGTGATGCGCGATCTGGCGCAGACCGGCATGACCATGATCGTCGTCACCCATGAACTGGGCTTCGCTCGCGAGGTTTCCAACCGCATGGTGTTCATGGACGAAGGACAGATCGTGGAGGCTGGAAGCCCCGAAGAAATACTAATAAGTCCACAAAATCCACGCACCCAAAGCTTCATTTCTGCCGTTCGAACCTAGGCCCTGGCTCGAAAACCAAGAGCGGACCTCACAACACTCATAAGAGAACGACCATGAAGAACTTCGTTATTCCAGCAGTACTCGCAGGCGTTATGGCTTCCAGTTTCACTTGGGCTGCCGAGTTACCGGCCAGCATCAAGGACAAAGGCGAGGTCGTTGTGGCAATCATGCCGAACTACCCGCCGATGGATTTCAAGGACCCGGCCACCAACACCCTCACCGGTCTCGACGTTGACCTGGGCAACGCCCTGGCCGAGCGGCTGGGCGTGAAGATCAAATGGCAGGAAACCGGCTTCGAGCAAATGATCAATGCGCTGACCACCGACCGCGTGGACATGGTGATGTCGGGCATGACCGACACCGCCGAGCGCCAGGCCAGTGTGACCTTCGTCGACTACTTCACCAGCGGTCCGCAGTTCTACACCTTGCAGAAAAACAAGGACACCAACGAGATCATCGACCTGTGTGGCAAGAAAGTCGGTACCAGCCGACGTACGACCTTTCCGGCGGAAATCGCCGAGTGGAGCAAGGCCAACTGTGAAGCTGCCGGCAAGCCTGCGATCAACGTGATCGGCACCGAAGGCTCGGCCGACGCCCGCGCGCAATTGCGCCAAAGCCGTATCGACGCAGCCATGCAAGGCAGCGAAACCCTGCCGTACCTCAAGACCCAGGAAAAGGACATGTACAAAACCGTGGGCCTGCCGATTTCCAAGCAGTTCACCGGGTTGGGCGTGAGCAAGAAAAAGCCTGAGCTTAGCGAAGCGGTGAAAGTGGCGATGCAGAGCATGGTCGATGACGGCAGCTACCAGGCGATCTTGAAGAAGTGGGACCTGGAACTGGGCGCGATCAAGACGGTAACCATTAACGCCGGCAAGTAACACGATTCGTAGCAGCTGCCGAGCCTGCGAGGCTGCGTTCGAGGACGAAGTCCTCGCAAATCCTGCGTTCACGGTGTGTCAGGCACACCCGGGCGCCTGATTTTACGACTGCTTCGCAGCCGAACGCAGCCTCGCAGGCTCGGCAGCTGCTACGGGTGTTTCAATTATAAATTCCGGAGCGCCACACGATGTCCTCCTCACCACAACCCACCTGGCCCAATCAGCACGCAGCCTGCCTCGCCCTGGCCTTCGACCTCGATGGTCCCACCGGCGATGCCATGCTCAACGGCTCGATCTGGCGCAAGCCCGAGTACTTTGGTTTCGGTGGTTACGGCCCCTATCGGGCGTTGCCGCGGATTCTCGACGTGCTGGATGAGTACCAGATCCCGACGACATTTTTCGTCCCGGCCTGGGTCGTGGAGAACTGGCCGAAACAGTGCCAGGCGATTGTCGAGCGCGGACATGAAGTGGCGTACCACGGCTACAAACACGAATCCTTTTACGCCCTGACGCTGGATCAGCAAAAGGCCGTAATGAACAAATCCCGTGAGGTGTTCTGGAAACACCTGAACATCCGCGCCGAAGGCTTCCGCACCCCGTCCGGTGACTGGCGGGCCGAAACGCCGGCCATGCTGGTGGAAGCCGGCGTGACTTATTCCAGCAGCATGCGCGGTGATGACCGGCCGTACCTGGTCAGCGTGCCGGGCTTCGATACGCCGCTGGTGGAAATCCCCGGTCGTTGGGAAATGGACGACTACGCCTCCCTCGCCTACACCCGCGCGCCGGACTTTCCCTCGGGACTGGACCGCACCGCCAGCTACGCGCTGACCCTCGACAACTGGTGCCGCGAATTCGACGGCGCCATGGATGAAGGGCTGTGCCTGACCACCCTGTTCCACCCCAAGATCACCGGCAAACCGGGGCGCATCCTGCTCCTGGAAAAACTCTTCGAACACATGCGCCAGCGCGATGACGTCTGGTTCGCCACCTGCCGCGACGTCGCCCATTGGTGGCTGAAGGAGCATCACCATGGCTGATTCCACTGTCTGGCCCAACGGCTACCGCTGCGCCGTGGTGCTGACCGTCGATTACAACGACGTTCACGGCATCCTCACCCAGGCCCCGGAAGTCGCCGGGCGCGACAAGACTTTATCGGTGTGGCGCTACGGCACCCAACGCGGTGTCGAGCGTTTGCTCGGTTTGTTCGAAGAACTGGGGGTTTCCAGCAGTTGGTGCATCCCCGGCATCGTCGCCGAGGAAAACCCGCAGCACGTCCGGGCGATCCAGGCCGGCGGGCATGAGATTGCCTGTGCCGGGTATCGCCATCAAAACTACGACAACCTGACGCTAGCCGAGCAAAGTGCCGAGGTCGCAAAAGGTTGCGCGGCCTTGAGCGCGCTGACCGGTCAGCGTCCGACAGGCTTTCGCATCCCCGCCGGCAATGGTGCGCC
Source organism: Pseudomonas cucumis (assembly GCF_030687935.1). Lineage (GTDB taxonomy): Bacteria > Pseudomonadota > Gammaproteobacteria > Pseudomonadales > Pseudomonadaceae > Aquipseudomonas > Aquipseudomonas cucumis. The sequence goes on from NZ_CP117454.1 coordinate 3,170,773, forward strand.
AGGTTTCATCGAGGCGTTGCGCGATCATGGCATCCGCTGGGACTCGTCATGGCGCGGCGATGATTTGCCCTTCGCTCACCCAACGGCGCCCGAAGTGATTGAGCTGCCATTGCACTACGAACTGGAAGACGAACCCTACTTCGCCTTCAACCTCAGCCCGGCGGTGCCACCGGCGCAATCGCGCATCGCCTCTTACAGCCACACCCTGGGCAACCTGCAAATGGACTTCGCCGGGTTTTACCGGTTCGGGCTGTGTTACGTGCTGCGGCTGCACCCGGAGATCATCGCCACGCCTGGGCGGATCGGCGTGTTGCGCGAATTGCTGCAAGGCATTCAACAGCACGACGATGTATGGATCGCAACTGGTGCCGAAGTCGCTCATTGGTGGGCCGAGTCGGCAGCGCCCGTGACCGAGGATCACCCGGCGGCGGTGTACGAACGTCATTATCGGGATTACGGGGTATGAAAGATCAAGAGATCGCAGCCTTCGGTAGCGCCTACGATGGAGTCATGCGAATGGAGCGGTTGGCGCAGTTTTGTGTGGAGACTCGCTTCGAAGATTTACCACCCGCATTGGTGGCGCAAGCCAGGCGACACATCCTCGATACCTTCGGCGTAACCCTGGCCGGGGCTGGCAGTGATGTGGCCAGACAGGCGCGTCAGGTTTTCGAGGGTGAAGCCGGCAGCACGTTGGTCTGGGGCACCGATCAGCGAGTCGGCGCAGCGCAGGCCGCCATGCTCAACGGCATCGCCGCGCATGCCCTGGAGCTGGACGACACCGGCGGCTGCGACCACTCCGGCGCGGTGGTGCTGCCGGCGGTGATGGCTGCTGTGTCGATGTCTGAGCTATCGATTTCTGAAACACCGATAAATGGCCGCGAGTTGATCACCGCTGTAGTGATCGGCTACGAAATCGGCCGTCGGGTACTCGAAGCCTGCGGCAGTTATTCGGCGCACAACGGCGCCGGTTGGCACTCCACGGCGACGTGCGGGGTGTTTGGTGCGGCAGCGGCCAGTGCGCGGATTCTGCGGCTGGATACACAGCAAACCCTGGCGGCGCTGGGCATCGCCGGCAGCTTCAGCGGCGGGCTCTGGGCCTTCATCCATGACGGCTCGCAAAGCAAAAAACTCCACAGCGGTCGGGCCGCCGAAGGTGGATTGTTGGCGGCGCGGTTTGCTCAACAAGGGATCACCGGGCCGACAAAGCTGTTCGATGATGTCTGGGGCGGTTTTCTCAAGACCCTCGCGGCGGATACCGCCGTGCCCGAGGCGTTGGATGCCGAACTGGGCCGGGTATGGAAACTCGCCCGCTGCTCGATCAAGCCCTACGCGGCGTGCCGAGGGACGCATTCGGCGATCGATGCATTGGGCCTGTTGCTGGATCAGTTACAGGTCAGCGCGGATCAGGTCGAAAGCGTTCAGGTTTCGTTGTGCGGATTCCTTCAGGACATGTGTGGCGGCCAGGACATCAATAGCCTGCCAGCGGCGCAAATGAGCCTGCGCTATGCCCTCGCCGCCCGTCTGGTCCACGGGCATTGCAGGCTGGAAGCCTACGACGATGAACAGCGCCACCACCCGCGGATTGCTTACTGGATGTCGCGCATTTGCCTTCAAGTGGACCCGCTACTGTCGGAAGATGGCGAGCCTGTCGTCAGCCTGCAGACCGTGGACGGTAGGCAAGCGAGCCTGTGTGTTGAAGTGCCGTTGGGTGCGCCGGGGAACCCACTGAGTGATGGGGCGCTGGAGGAGAAGTTTTTCAGCCTGGCTGGGCGGGTGATGCCGCGGCGGCAGACGGAAGAGTTGCTTGCGCAGTTGTGGCGGCTGGAAGAATTGGAGTCGGTTCGGGTGCTTGAGCGGTGGCTGGCTTGAGTATGGCGTTGTCTGATCCGGCCTCTTCGCGGGCAAGCCCGCTCCCACAGGGATCACCTAAATCCTGTGGGAGCGGGCTTGCCCGCGATTGGCAGCAACTCGGTCTGGTGTCGAACACTACAGAATCTGAATAAGGACATTTGCCCCACCGTGGCTACTTACTCCCTCGTTATTCGCCGCTTGATGATCGTTTCGCTGACCATCGTCGTCAGCCGCGCCATTACCAGCCCATTGCTCACCCTGTTTCTGAGCAACAAACTCGGCCTCAACCAACAGGACGTCGGCCTGTTGCTGGGCATCGCGGTGTTCATCGCCACCCTGCTCGCCCTTTACGGCGGTTACATCATCGACCGCCTCGAAAAGCGTCGGCTGCTGATCCTGGCCATGCTCTCCAGTGCCATCGGTTTCGTGCTGCTGACCTTCGCCGAAAACCTCTACCTGACCACCGCCACCCTGGTGATCACCGAAACCGCCTCGGCGCTGTTCCTGATCGGGTCCAAGGCGATCCTCAGCGAAAACCTGCCCGTGGGCCAGCGCGCCAAGGCCTTTTCGCTGCGCTACACGCTGACCAATATCGGCTACGCCACCGGCCCCATGCTCGGCGTGGTGATTGCCGGCGTGTATCCGATTGCGCCGTTCCTGATCGCCGGCGGCATCGCATTCTTCAGTATTTTCCTGATGAGCGGGATTCCCAAAGACCCGGCCCAGACACCCGCCATCGGCCAGCCCCAGAGTTTCCTCAGAACCCTGATCACCCTGAAGAACGACCGCACGCTGATCATGTTCACCTGCGGCTGCCTGCTCAGCACCGTGGTGCACGGGCGCTTTACCCTGTACCTGTCGCAATACCTGCTGGTCACCCAAGACACCAAACGAGCCCTGGAAACCATGGCCGCCCTGCTCGCCTGCAATGCCATCAGCGTGATCCTGCTGCAATACCAGATCGGCCGGTTCCTCAAGCGCGAACAACTGCGTTACTGGATTGCCGGTGGCACCGGCCTGTTCATCCTCGGGTTGATCGGTTTCAGTCTGGCTGACAGCCTGGTGAGTTGGTGCGTGGCGATGTTCATTTTCACCCTCGGCGAAATGATCATTTACCCGGCCGAATTCCTCTTCGTCGACACCCTGGCCCCGGAAGAACTGCGCGGCAGCTACTACGGCGCGCAGAACCTCGCAGCCCTCGGCGGTGCGCTGAGCCCGGTGATCTGTGGCTATCTGCTGTTGCACACGCCCGCGCCCACCATGTTCTATGCCCTGAGTGCGTTGACGGCAATGGGCGGTTCTCTCTGTTTCATGAGCGGTCGGCGGGTGGCGATACTGCAAAAATAATGCACTGAAACTGCATTAATATGAATTTGTCAGCATCAGGATTGATCGGCACACTGTGCGCCGTTCCTCCCCCAATAGTTGGAACTCTTTCAAGGGCTTTCTGGGTATCCCAGCTAAGCCTTTTTTTTGCCTCGATTTTTATACGGACTGTTTGCCTCATGTTTGCTCGCTGGTTACCTGCCGCCATCAATACCCGTCCTTCAGAATGGAGCCGCGCCGCTATCGGCATGGCCTTGGGGACGATGTTCAGCGTCTGGCTCTGCGGCAAGGTGTTCGGCATCGACGTGGCGCTGCATCTGATCGGCCCGCTGGGCGCCTCGGCGGTGCTGTTGTTCGCCGTGTCCTCGGGCGCGCTTGCCCAGCCGTGGTCGATTCTTGGCGGTTACCTCTGCGCGGGAGTGGTCTCACTGCTGGTCGCTCACGTACTCGGACGCACCCTCGGCAGCGCGTGCCTTGCGGCGGGCATGGCACTGATTCTGATGTGCTGGTTGCGTTGCCTGCACCCACCGGCCGGTGCCTTGGCGTTGCTTATGGTGGTGGCAGACCCGGCGACCATCGCCCTGGAGTGGAAAGCCCTCGGCCCGGTGATGCTCAGTGCCTCGACGATGCTGCTCAGCGCACTGGCGTACAACAACCTGACGCGCATTCGTTACCCAAAACGTCCCGCTGAACCGGCGCCGATGATGCCCGCCCCTGACAGCCAGGCGATCACTGCCGCGGATCTGAAACTGGCCCTCGCCGACATGGAGGCCTTCTACGACATCACCCCCGAAGACCTCGAACAACTGATCCATGCCAGTGAATTGCATGCCAGGCGCCGTAGCATCGGGGATGTATTTTCCAGCAAGGGTTGAAGATCTAAAGATCGCTGGCTGCGGCAGCTCCTTTGTACCTTGGGGCGCAGCCAAAGGTTGCGATCTTTTGATATTGCCCTAAGGTAAAAATGCAAACAGCACCTGCACGTATCCCGCTTGTACATCACAAATTTGCACTGATACGATCCAGCATCGCTCGCGCGCGAGCTTCTCTATAAAGAACAATAAAAGCAGGGAGTTAGTGATGACTGCTCAGGTTTCATCCCCGACAACACAGCCCATGGATGCCACGCAAAACGAAGTGTTGGCCGAGGTTCGCAATCACATTGGTCACCTGACCCTCAATCGCCCCGCCGGCCTCAACGCCATTACCCTGGACATGGTCCGCAGCCTGCAACAGCAGCTCGATGCCTGGGCACAGGATCCGCAGGTGCACGCAGTGGTATTGCGCGGCGCTGGTGAGAAAGCGTTCTGTGCCGGCGGCGATATCCGCTCGCTGTACGACAGTTTCAAAAGCGGCGACACCCTGCACGAAGACTTCTTCGTCGAGGAGTACGCCCTTGACCTCGCCATCCATCACTATCGCAAACCGGTCCTGGCCTTGATGGACGGCTTTGTGCTGGGCGGTGGCATGGGGCTGGTGCAAGGCGCCGATTTGCGGGTGGTCACCGAACGCAGCCGTCTGGCGATGCCGGAAGTGGCTATCGGTTATTTCCCAGACGTTGGTGGCAGCCACTTCCTGCCGCGCACTCCCGGTGAGCTGGGCATTTATCTCGGCGTCACTGGTGTGCAGATTCGCGCCGCCGATGCACTCTATTGCGGCCTGGCCGACTGGTATCTGGACAGCGCCAACCTGAGCACGCTGGACGAGCAACTCGATCACCTCCAATGGCACGACACGCCGCTCAAGGACCTGCAAGGCGTGCTGGCGAAACTCGCCGTGCAGCAACTGCCGGTAGCGCCCCTGGCAGCGTTGCGGCCGGCCATCGATCACTTCTTCGCCCTGCCCGATGTGCCGAGTATGGTGGAACAACTGCGTGAAGTGACCGTCGCCGACAGCCACGAGTGGGCGACGGCCACCGCCGACCTGCTGGAAAGCCGTTCACCGCTGGCCATGGGCGTGACCCTGGAAATGCTGCGACGCGGTCGGCACCTGAGCCTGGAACAGTGCTTCGCCCTCGAACTGCACCTGGATCGCCAGTGGTTCGAACGCGGCGACCTGATCGAAGGCGTGCGCGCCTTGTTGATCGACAAAGACAAGAACCCGCGCTGGAATCCGCCAACTCTGCAGGCGCTGGACGCCGAGCACGTGGCGAGTTTTTTCACCGGGTTCGACCAGAGCGGGAGCTGAGCCATGCACGATATCGAATTGAGCGAAGAACAAGTGATGATCCGCGACATGGCCCGGGATTTTGCCCGCGGCGAAATCGCGCCCCACGCACAAGCCTGGGAAAAGGCCGGCTGGATCGATGACGGTCTGGTGGCGAAGATGGGTGAACTGGGTCTGCTGGGCATGGTGGTGCCCGAGGAATGGGGCGGCACTTATGTCGACTACGTGGCCTACGCCTTGGCGGTGGAAGAGATTTCCGCCGGTGACGGCGCCACCGGTGCGCTGATGAGCATCCACAATTCCGTGGGCTGCGGGCCGGTGCTCAACTACGGCACCGAAGAACAGAAACAGCAATGGTTGCCGGACCTCGCCAGCGGCCAGGCCATCGGCTGCTTTTGCCTCACCGAACCCCAGGCCGGTTCCGAAGCCCACAACCTGCGCACCCGCGCCGAACTGCGCGACGGCCAGTGGGTAATCAATGGCGCCAAGCAATTCGTCAGCAACGGCAAACGGGCAAAACTGGCGATCGTTTTCGCGGTGACCGATCCGGAGCTGGGCAAGCGCGGCATCTCGGCGTTCCTGGTGCCGACCGAAACCGCGGGGTTCATCGTCGACCGCAGTGAACACAAGATGGGCATCCGCGCTTCCGATACCTGCGCGGTCACCCTGAATAATTGCACGGTGCCTGAAGCCAATCTGCTGGGCGAACGCGGCAAAGGCCTGGCCATCGCCCTCTCCAACCTCGAAGGCGGACGCATCGGCATCGCCGCGCAAGCCCTGGGCATCGCCCGTGCGGCGTTCGAAGCGGCGCTGGCCTATGCGCGGGATCGGGTACAGTTCGACAAGCCGATCATCGAGCACCAGAGCATCGCCAATATGCTGGCCGACATGCACACCCGACTGAACGCCGCGCGTTTGCTGATCCTGCACGCCGCAAGGTTGCGCAGTGCTGGCAAGCCGTGTCTGTCGGAGGCTTCACAGGCCAAGCTGTTTGCTTCGGAGATCGCGGAAAAGGTCTGCTCGTCGGCGATCCAGATTCATGGCGGGTATGGGTATCTGGAGGATTACCCGGTGGAGCGTTACTACCGGGATGCGCGGATCACGCAGATTTATGAAGGGTCGAGTGAGATACAGCGGATGGTGATTGCCCGGGAGTTGAAGCATTACCTGGTCTAAATGATCGTTCCCACGCTCCGCGTGGGAATGCATCCTGTGACGCTCTGCGTCACGTTTGCGAAGGGACGCGGAGCGTCCCGGGCGGCATTCCCACGCAGAGCGTGGGAATGATCGGTGCGGTTACTTACCCTGGAACTCGGCCTCACGCTTGGCAATAAACGCCGCCATCCCTTCCTTCTGATCCTGCGTGGCAAACGCCGCATGGAACACCCGACGCTCAAAGCGCACGCCTTCCGACAGGCTGACTTCAAAGGCGCGATTGACGCTTTCCTTGACCATCATCGCAATCGGCAGCGACTTCTTGGCAATCAGCGCCGCGACTTTCAGCGCTTCTTCCAATAGCTCATCCGCTGGCACGATGCGCGCAACAATGCCGCAACGCTCCGCTTCCACCGCATCGATCAAACGCCCGCTCAGGCACATTTCCATGGCCTTGGCCTTGCCCACCGCGCGGGTAAGGCGCTGGGTGCCGCCCATGCCCGGCAGCACGCCGAGGTTGATTTCCGGTTGGCCGAATTTTGCGTTGTCGCCGGCCAGAATGAAGTCGCACATCAGTGCCAGTTCACAACCACCGCCCAAGGCGAAACCGTTGACTGCGGCAATGATAGGCTTGCGGCGGTTGGCCACGCGATCGCTGTCGCTGAACAGGTCGTCGAGGTAGATCTGCGGGTAAGTCAGCTCGGCCATTTCCTTGATGTCGGCACCGGCGGCGAAGGCTTTTTTCGAGCCGGTCAACACGATGCAACCGATGTTCGAATCGGCTTCCAGGCCATCAAGGGCGTGGTTCAGTTCGCTGACGATCTGTGCATTCAACGCGTTCAGCGCTTGCGGACGATTCAAGGTGATCAGGCCGACGCGGCCGTGGGTTTCCAGCAAAATCGTTTCGTAGTTCAGCTCTTTATTGCTCACAGAGGGGACTCCTTCTCAAAGATTGCGCGAAATGACCATGCGCTGAATGTCGCTGGTGCCTTCGTAGATCTGGCACACCCGCACGTCGCGGTAGATCCGCTCCAGCGGGAAGTCGTTCAGGTAACCGTAACCGCCGAGGGTTTGCAACGCCGAGGAGCAGACCTTCTCGGCCATTTCCGACGCGAACAGCTTGGCCATGGACGCTTCCACCAGCGCCGGTTTGCCGCTGTCGCGCAAGGCCGCCGCGTAATGCACCATCTGCCGGGCGACGGCGATCTGGGTTGCCATGTCCGCCAGCCGGAAGGCTACCGCCTGGTGTTCGATGATCGGCTTGCCGAAGCTCTCGCGTTCACGAGCATAGTCGCGGGCCGCTTCGAACGCGGCGCGGGCCATGCCCACCGATTGCGAGGCGATGCCGACACGGCCGCCTTCGAGGTTGGCCAGGGCGATCTTGTAGCCTTCGCCCTCCTCGCCCAGTCGATTGGCCACCGGGACTTTCACATCCTCGAAGAGGATCTGGCAGGTGTCAGAGGCGTGCTGACCGAGTTTGTCTTCGACCCGCGCGACTTTATAGCCCGGCGAATCGGTCGGCACGATTAGCGCCGTGATCCCCCGCTTGCCGGCACTCGGGTCGGTCACCGCAAACACGATCACCACTCCGGCGTTTTGCCCGGAGGTGATGAACTGCTTGCAGCCGTTGAGCACGTAGTGATCGCCATCCAACCGGGCACGTGTTTTCAAGCTGCTGGCATCGGAGCCGGCTTGTGGTTCGGTCAGAGCAAACGCACCGAGCATCGTGCCGCTGGCAAGTGGCTTGAGGAAGCGTTCTTTCTGGTCGTCATTGCCGAACTTGAGGATCGGCACGCAACCCACCGAGTTGTGCACGCTCATGATGGTCGAGCAGGCGCCGTCGCCCGCAGCGATTTCTTCCAGCGCCATGGCGTAGGCCAGGTAGCCGGTGTCGCAACCGCCCCACTGCTCCGGCACGAGCATGCCGAAGAAACCCAGGTCGGCCATCTCGCCAATGGCTTCCTTGGGGAAGCGATGTTCGCGGTCCCATTCGGCGGCGAACGGTTTCAGCCGTTCCTGGGCAAACTGCCGGGCCGCGTCGCTGATCTGAAGTTGTTCGTCATTGGGAATCATGCCAAGTCCTTAAATCCAAGTTGAAACGCAAGCCCGATCCCACAGGGATTAGTGTCAGCCTCAGTACAGGCATTCCACAGCCATGGCCGTGGCTTCGCCGCCGCCGATGCAGATCGCTGCAACACCGCGTTTCAGGCCTTTCTGGCGCAAGGCCGAGAGCAAGGTCACGAGGATCCGTGCGCCGGACGCACCGATCGGGTGACCCAAGGCGCAGGCGCCGCCGTGAACGTTGATCTTCTCGTGGGGGATTTCCAGTTTGGTCATGGTCACCAGACTGACCACCGCAAAGGCTTCGTTGACTTCAAACAACTCAACTTCGTCCAGGGACCAGCCAGTTTTCTTCATCAGCTTCTTGATTGCGCCCACCGGTGCCACCGGGAACAGCCCCGGCGTGTCGGCAAATGCAGCGTGACCATGAATCACCGCCAACGGTTTCAGGCCTTGTTTCTCTGCTTCGGAGCGGCGCATCAGCACCAGCGCCGCCGCGCCGTCGGAGATTGAGCTGGAGTTCGCCGCCGTCACGGTGCCGCCGTCGCGGAACGCCGGTTTCAGCGAGGCGATCTTGTCCAGTTTGGCTTTCGGCGGTTGTTCGTCGTGGCTGATCAGTACCTGCTCTTTGCCGACGGTCACGGTGAGAGGCACGATCTCGGCGTTGAAACTGCCGTCCTTGATCGCCTGTTGGGCGCGGGTGGTCGAAGCGATGGCAAAGGCGTCCTGAGATTCGCGGGTAAAACCGTTGGTTTCGGCGCAATCCTCGGCAAAGGTGCCCATCAGGCGGCCCTTGTCGTAGGCGTCTTCCAGGCCATCGAGGAACATGTGATCGAGCACCCGGCCATGGCCCATGCGGTAACCGCTGCGGGCGCGGTCCAGCAGGTACGGCGCGTTGGACATGCTTTCCATGCCCCCGGCGACCACCACATCGGCACTGCCGGCGATCAGCATGTCGTGGGCCAGAATCGTGGCTTCCATGCCCGAACCACACATTTTGTTCAGCGTCGTGCATCGGGTCGATTTATCCAGCCCGGCGCCCAGTGCCGCTTGCCGCGCCGGGGCCTGGCCGAGGCCGGCGGAGAGTACGCAGCCGAACAGCACTTCTTCTACAGATTCAGGAGCGACACCGGCGCGTTCGACGGCAGCACGAATCGCCGCGGCGCCCAGCTGTGGCGCGGTCAGGCTTTTCAGTTCGCCCTGGAAACCGCCCATCGGGGTGCGGACGGCGCTGACAATAACAATCGGATCGTTGGACAGTGTCATGACAAATACTCCTTATTTGGCGGCCATGCGCAAGGCACCGTCGAGACGGATCACCTCGCCGTTGAGCATGCTGTTTTCTATGATATGCCTGACCAGCGCGGCGTACTCACTCGGCTTGCCCAGGCGCGGTGGAAACGGCACGCCAGCGGCCAGCGAATCACGTACTTCCGGGGTCATGCCGGCCATCATCGGCGTTTCGAAAATGCCCGGGGCGATGGTCATCACGCGGATGCCGAAGCGCGCCAGTTCACGGGCGGCGGGCAAGGTCAGGCTGGCAATCGCGCCTTTCGACGCCGAATACGCGGCCTGACCGATCTGGCCGTCGAAGGCCGCAACCGAGGCGGTGTTGATGATCACGCCGCGCTCGCCATCTTCGTTGGCTTCGGTTTCGGCAATCGCTGCCGCCGCCAGGCGCAACATGTTGAAACTGCCGATCAGGTTGACGTTGATCACCTGGCTGAAACTGTCCAGTGCATGAGGGCCGTTCTTGCCGAGGATCTTTTCGCCACGGACGATACCGGCGCAATTGACCAGACCATTGAGGCCACCAAACGCTTTGACCGTCGCCTGCACCGCCGCTTCGGCCGCAGCTTCATTGCTGATGTCGGCGACCACGCTTTGCGCGCCCAGACGTGCAGCCTGCGCCGCGACGGCTTCGGCGTTCATGTCCACCAGCATCACTTTGGCGCCAGCGGCCACCAGCATTTCAGCAGTGGCGGCACCGAGGCCGGAGGCACCGCCGGTGACGAGAAAAACCTTGTTTTCGATCTGCATCATTGTTTCCTTGGATTCAAGCTGAAACGTTCTTCGCGGCGGCCTCTTGAGCCTTGGCGATTTCCTGGTTGCGCAAGATAAAGCGCTGCAATTTGCCGCTTGGGGTTTTCGGCAATTCGCTGACAAATTCAATTTCACGGGGGTACGCATGCGCCGCCAGACGCTTGCGCACGTGTTGGCGCAGCTCTTCGGCCAGCGCAGGCTCGGCGCGGTATTGCGGGCTGAGCACAACGAAGGCTTTCACCAGTTCGGTGCGCTCCGGATCGGGTTTGCCGATGACGGCGGCTTCGACCACTGCCGGGTGTTCGATCAGTGCGCTTTCTACATCAAACGGGCCGACGCGGTAGCCGGAGGTGGTGATCACGTCGTCGCTGCGACCGACGAAGCTGATGCTGCCGTCCGGGTTCCACTCCACGGTGTCGCCGCTCAGGTAATAGTTGCCGACGAAGGCCTTGGTCGGCGCGCCTTCGTAACCACCGAACCAGCACATCGGCGACTGGGTGCGGTCAATGGCCAGAATGCCTGGCTGGCCGACGCCCAGTTCTTTGTATTCGTCGTCGAGCACCACGATGCGGTGGCCCGGCGAAGCGAAGCCGGCAGCGCCGACGTGTACCGGATGTTCGAGACCGTGGTGATTGCACAAAACCATGCCCAGTTCGGTCTGGCCGTAATGGTCGTGGATCACCACGCCGAGGTTATCGGCGAACCAGCGGATCACTTCCGGGTTCAGCGGCTCGCCGGCGCTGCTGACAATGCGTAGCTTGCCCTTGATCGAACGGGCAAACTCGTCGCCACCGGCAATCAGCAAACGGTACGCGGTCGGCGAACCGGTGAGGTTGGTGATCCCGTATTTGTTGATCACCCGGCAGGTGCTTTCGAGGGTGAACGGGCCATCGTAAAAGGTGATCGGGTGCCCCATCGCCATCGGCCCGGTGACGCCGAAATAGATGCCATAGGCCCAGCCCGGATCGGCGACGTTCCAGAATGCGTCTTCAGGGCGCAAATCCACCGCGTCGCGGGTGTAACTCTGGAACGCGACGATCGCCTTGAGCGGTACCGATAGCGCTTTCGATGGGCCGGTGGTGCCCGAGGTGAACATCAGCAGGAACGGGTCTTCGCCAGTCAGCAATACCGGTTCACACTCGGAGGAATAATTGGCCAGTTCGGCCCAGAAACTGAAGTCGCCACGCACGATGCCCTGGCCCTTGGGACCGCCAACAGTGACGATGGTCGGGCAGTCGGCCACTTCAGCCAGTTTCGGGCGATTAACCGCATCCGTCACCACCACTTTGGCGCCGGAACTGTTGAGGCGATGTTCAATGGCTTTCGGGCCGAAGGCGGTAAACAGCGGCTGATAGACCGCGCCGATGCGCCAGGTGGCGAACACGGTGATCAGTAATTCGATGTTGCGTGGCAAGAGGCCGGCGACTTTATCGCCCTTCTTCACGCCCTGGGTCAGCAGGAAATTGGCAAACCGCGCGGCTTTGTCCTGCAAGTCGCTGAAGGTGTAGGTCGCGCTGGCGCCGTCGCGGCCTTCCCAGAACAGCGCGATGCGCCCCGGCAAGGCATGCCGGTCGCAACACTCGACGCAGGCATTGAGCGCGCTCAACGACCCTGTGAGCGCGGCATCGACGGTGTGCTGATAATTGAACTGTGACGTGGAAGACAAGTAATCGCGCATTGCCAGAATCCCTCTGTATTTTTATTAGGTTGGGGGAACCGTAATTAACAGGGAAATACTCGCTCTGCGCGGGGAGCGGGACAATGGTCAAAGCTATCAAGTTGTGTGACTGGTTTGGCCAAGGGCCGAAGGATGCGGTGCGCCGGACGCCCCATCGCGGGCAAGCCCGCTCCCACAGGTTTTGCGGCGTGTACGACATTTATGGTCACCGCATATCACTGTGGGAGCGGGCTTGCCCGCGATGGCGCCAGATCAGGCACCACACAATCCAGATCAGTCGGCCTCGTTAAGAATCAAACTCCGATAATGCCCCGGATTTGACCCCGACCACTTGCGAAACGCCTTGTAGAACGAACTCGCATCGGCAAACCCCAAACGGGTGGCGATTTCAGCGAAGCTGATGGCCGGTTCGGCCAGCCAGACGATGGCCAATTCCTTACGCACGCTGTCCTTGAGCCCCTGATACGTCTGGCCCTCTTCGGCCAGGCGTCGACGCAGGGTCGACGCCGACATGCACAGTTGTTGCGCCAGCGCCTCGGTTTCCGGCCAGTGTTCGGCGGGCAGTTGCCGCAAGTCGTGCTTGATCCGACTGGCCAGGCTTTCGGGATCGCGATACTTGACCAGAATGTTCGCCGGCGCATGGGCCAAAAAACGCTTGAGCTCTTCAGGGCTGCGTTTGATCGGCAAATCCAGACAATCGGCCGAGAAAATCATCCGCGTGCGCGGCCGGTCGAACCGCAGGTTCTCGGAGAACATCACCCGATAGTCATCACAAAAATCCGGCGCCGGGCAGCGCAACTCAATGGCCAGGATCGGTATCCGCCGCCCCGCCAGCCAACAGGCCACGCCGTGCACGATCATCCAGTAAGTGAAGTAGGTAAAGGCGCGGCGCGGGTCTTCGTCCTCCAGCAGGACGATTTCCGCCAGGCTTTGCTGGCGAACCAGCTGCGCGGGCATGCGCTCAAGCATTAACGACAAAAAACTCAGCCCCGAGGTCAGCCCGGCGGCCAGGCTCGGCTGAACCATCGAGCAACGACAGAGAAACTCCAGACTGCCGGACTTGAGCTTGCGCGGGTCCATGCCAAAAAACTCATCGTCACCGCGCCGGGCCAGCAAGCGCCACAGCCGCGCATAGGCGGTGGCCGGAACACGGGCGTCGGTGGTTTCCAGCAACGCCGGATCGATGCCGACCTTGTTCAACACCTCTTCGGTGGCAGCGCCCGGGGCGCAACTTTGCAACAGTGCTTCACGCACCAGTTGAATGGAGATGGTGTCTTTTTCCGACATGGACCGGAGTGAGCCTTGTTATTTGAATGGTGGGCATATTAGCGCAGCCACCAGCCCGGCGCAGATCTCTGTGGGAGCGGGCTTGCACCGCGATGACAATCTCACTGGCAACGCACCCACCCCGCCGTACTAATCCCTACAATATCCGATACAACAACCGCTCGATCCGTACCCGACTCACACGCTTGAGAAACTTGGCCACCCCCGCCGGGTAATCCGGCAGTGTTTCCAGCTCCTGATACCGCTCGATGCGGCTGGTGTGCCGGAAAATCTCCACCAACTCATTGCCACGGGGCTCCAGCAATTCACCTTTCGGATCATCGATCAGCAACGCGTTCTCCAGATCAAGACGAAACGCCCGCGGGTTGAGATTGTTGCCGGTCAGCAAGGTGTAGCGCTGATCGATCCACATGCCCTTCAGGTGATAGGTGTTGTCTCCATCCTTCCACAAATGCAGGTTCAGCTTGCCACTGTCGATGCTGCGCTGATGACGCTTGGCGAAGCGTCGCAGGCTGATCTCGTAAAGGTATGGCAGCGCCGCGATCACCTTGAACGGCTCGCTGGGCGGAATGTAGAAGTCGTTGGCGGTTTTGTCGCCGACGATGATGTCGATCTTCACGCCCCGTGCCAGCGCCCGATTGATTTCCCGGGTCACTGCCAGCGGCAGGTTGAAGTACGGCGTGCAGATGGTCAGCTGATGTTGGGCGCTGGCGATCAACTCGCAGATCACCCGACTCAACGGGTTGTTCTTGCCCACACCGAGCAATGGGCTGACGGATAAACCGCCCTTCGCCGTACTGCCCGCCGTGGTGTCGTACGCCGCGTGCTTGAGACGGCTGCGCAAGTCACCGATGTCGTTGCGCAGGCTGCGAGTGGTCGGCAGGTTCGGCAGGTCGAGGCGATGCACCGCTTTGGAGGCGATCAGACCGTGCTGAATCAAGTGCTGCATCGAATCGGCCAGCGCCTGGTTCTGCAGCAGGTGATAGCGGTCGAAGCGGTACTTGTCGAACTTGTGCAGGTAAACGTTGTTCAGGCTCGCGCCGCTGTACAGCACGCAATCGTCGATCACGAAGCCCTTCAAATGCAGCACGCCGAACAGCTCGCGGGTCTGCACCGGCACGCCGTACACCGGCACAACGCTTTCGTGGGTGCGGGTCGTTTCCTGATACCAGGCCGAGTTGCCCGGTTGCTTGCTGGCACCGATCAAACCGCGCTGGGCACGCAGCCAGTCCACGACCACCACCACGTCCAGTTCCGGGCGTGCCCGTTTGGCGGCGTGCAGGGCGTCGAGGATTTCCTGCCCGGCTTCGTCCTCTTGCAGGTACAGCGCGACGATATAGATGCGCTGGGTGGCCTGGGCGATTTGTTCCAGCAGGCAACGACGGAACTCGGCGGCGCCAGAGAGGATGGTGACGGCATCGGCGGTCAGCGGAAAACTGCGCAGTTTAGGCAGCAGAGAGCGTTTGAAAAGCGACGGCATAGGGCTCGCAAAAGGGTCGAATCCGAAGAACCCGAGAGCTTACACCATGGATTGCCTTGGGTCTTCCCACCGCACCGATCGTTCCCATGCTCCGCGTGGGAATGCATCTCGTGACGCTCTGCGTCACATTAACGCTGGACGCGGAGCGTCCATGGCAGCATTCCCACGCAGAGCGTGGGAACGATCACTACAAAAAACCGTTGACTAAGGAGAACGATCATTCTACTGTTGGCCACATGAACGAAATCACTAGCAACGACACACGCGACATCATTCTGGACGTCACCGAAAAGTTGATCTACAAAAGTGGCATTGCTGCCACCGGCATGGATCTTCTGGTGAAAACCGCCGGCGTCTCCAGAAAAAGTATTTACCGTTACTTCGCCAACAAGGAGGAGCTCACCGTCGCGGCCCTGCAACGCCGCGATGTGCGCTGGATGAATTGGTATCGAAGCGAAGTCGGCAAGGCGCAAACCCCGGCCGAACGGCTGCTCAGCCTGTTTACCGTGCTCAAGGCCTGGTTCGCCTCTGAAGGCTTTCGCGGCTGTGCATTCATTAACACCAGTGGTGAAACCGGCGATGCGCAAGACCCGGTCCGCCTGGTTGCCAAAGACCACAAACAGAAGCTGCTCGACTACGTGCGCGAGCTCTGTGCCGAACATGGTGCTCAAGACCCGGAGACGCTGGCCAAACAGCTGCTGATCCTGATCGACGGTGCCATTACCGTAGCGCTTGTGATGGGTGATCACAGTGCCGCCGATAATGCGCAATGCATGGCGCGAAAGTTATTGGACCTGTAACACTTTTAATAAGCCCGACAACTTGCTTGAACGTTAATTTGATAGGGAGACTTTATATGTCTACTGCCGAAGTTCGTCCGCCATTGCCGCCGTTTACCCGTGAATCGGCCATCGAAAAAGTTCGCCTGGCCGAGGACGGCTGGAACTCCCGCGACCCGGAACGGGTGTCCCTGGCCTATACCCTGGACACCCAGTGGCGTAACCGCGCCGAGTTTGCCCATAACCGCGAACAAGCCAAAGCTTTCCTGACCCGCAAATGGGCCAAGGAACTGGACTACCGGCTGATCAAGGAACTCTGGGCCCATGGCGACAACCGCATCGCCGTGCGTTATGCCTACGAATGGCATGACGACTCGGGCAACTGGTTCCGTTCCTACGGTAACGAAAACTGGGAGTTCGACGAGAACGGCTTGATGTTCAACCGCTACGCCTGCATCAACGACATGCCGATCAAGGAAAGCGACCGCAAGTTCCACTGGCCGCTGGGCCGCCGGCCGGATGATCACCCGGGCCTCTCCGACCTGGGCCTGTAACTTCACCCTACTGAGCATTCCCACGCTCCCGCGTGGGAATGCATCTTGTGACGCTCTGCGTCACAGCCGACGCGGAGCGTCCGTGGCGGCATTACCACGCAGAGCGTGGGAACGATCGGCTGTACCAGGATAACTTTATGGGTAAGATACCGGCCTTTCCCGCAGCCCACTTCTGCGCCCTGCCGAATAAGCCCATTCCATGCCTTTCGAACTCAGCGTTGACCTCACTACCCTGGCCGTTCTGGCCGTCGTCGCTTTCATTGCCGGTTTCATCGACGCCATCGCCGGCGGTGGCGGTCTATTGACCACGCCGGCGCTGCTGACTGCCGGCCTGCCGCCACATTTGGTGCTGGGCACTAACAAGCTCAGCTCGACCTTCGGCTCGGCCACTGCCAGTTTCACCTTCTACCGACGCAAGCTGTTCCATCCTCGGCAGTGGATGCACGCCATCGTCGGCACACTGGTGGGCGCACTCACCGGCGCCGTGGTCGCGCATTACTTGCCAGCCGAATGGCTGAACA
Organism: Pseudomonas cucumis; assembly: GCF_030687935.1. Taxonomy (GTDB): domain Bacteria; phylum Pseudomonadota; class Gammaproteobacteria; order Pseudomonadales; family Pseudomonadaceae; genus Aquipseudomonas; species Aquipseudomonas cucumis. The sequence continues at coordinate 3,187,674 of NZ_CP117454.1, forward strand.
AGATGCTGCCGGTGATCGTTTTCGCCTGCGGCCTTTATCTGTTGTTCGGCGGCACACCGAAAGCGCCGCTGGACAGCAACGCGCCGATCAAGAAAAAGTGGCAATCGAGCCAAGGCTTCAGCCTCGGCTTCTACGACGGCGTGGCTGGTCCGGGAACGGGTGCGTTCTGGACCGTCAGCAGCCTGCTGATGTACCCCATCGACCTGGTCAAGGCCAGCGGCGTGGCGCGCAGCATGAACTTCGTCAGCAACATCGCGGCGCTGTCGGTGTTCATATTTTCCGGGCAGGTGGACTGGATTATCGGCCTGAGCATGGGCCTGTCGGTGATGGTCGGCGCCTTCTTCGGCGCGCGCACCGCCATCAGCGGCGGTGCGAAATTCATTCGTCCGGTGTTCATCACCGTGGTGCTCGGCTTGACCGTCCGGTTAGCCTGGCAGCACTGGTTCAGCGTGGCCTAAGCGCCGCGCCACATAGACGTCGATCAGGTAACGGGCAATCGAGCGAGACGCCGGCAACGGCGGCAGCTCGTGCACGTTGAACCACTGGGCGTCTTCGATCTCGTCTTCCTGACAGACAATCTCGCCCCCGGCGTACTCGGCGTGAAAACCGAGCATCATCGAATGCGGGAACGGCCAGCATTGACTGCCCATGTACTGGATATTCTTGACCTCGATCTGCACCTCTTCGCGGACCTCGCGAATCAGGCAGTCTTCGGCCGACTCACCCGGCTCGGCAAATCCCGCCAGGGTGCTGTAGACCCCGGTGACAAAACGCGGCGAGCGAGCCAACAGAACCTCGTCGCCACGGGTCACCAGCACGATCATGCTCGGTGAAATGCGCGGATAGTGGCGTATATCACACGGTTCACAGTACATCGCCCGCTCACGCGGCACCTGGCTCATCACCTGCCCGCAATTACCGCAGAAGCGGTGTTCACGGGCCCAGGTCCCGATTTGCGCGGCATAGCCGAGAACTTTGTAAACGGTGTGATCGCCCTCGAGCATGAACGCCCGCAGGCCTTTCCAGTTGCAGCCAGGCACTTCGCTGTGACTGCGCAACTCCAGCAGGTAGACCGGTTCGCCATCCAGATGACCGATGCCGTGCTCGGCGAGAATCGACAGGTCCTGACGCTTGAGCCATTCCCGTGGAAACAGCGCGCCATTGTCATCGAACAAAAAGCCTTCGGGGCTGCGCGCCACGGCCCAGCCGCCGGGTTGATCGGTGTCCAGTACTGCGGTGGTCCAGCGTGAAGTCATGGTTAATCAATCCAGAAATTCGGGTTTCTGTTTGCTCATATGGGCGGCCATGGCCACGCGCAGATCGGTGGATTGCAGCATGGCGGCGTTCCAGGTGGCGACGTATTCGAGGCCGTCGTCGATGCGATGGTCGCGCATGTAGCTGATCATCTCTTTGGTGCCGGTGATAGCAATCGGCGACTTGCTGGCGATCTCGCGGGCAATGCCCATCACGCCTTCAAGCAGGCTGGCAGTATCGCTGTAGACGCGATTGACCAGACCGATGTTGCGCGCTTCGTCGGCACCAAAGGTGCGACCAGTGTAAGCCAGTTCACGCAGCATGCCGTCACCGATTATCCGTGGCAAGCGTTGCAAAGTGCCCACATCGGCGGCCATGCCGATGTCGATTTCCTTGATGGAAAATTGCGCGTCCTCGGCGGCGTAACGCATGTCGCAGGCCGAAATCAGGTCAATGGCACCGCCCAGGCAATAGCCCTGAATCGCCGCCAGCACCGGCTTGCGGCAGTTGTCGACGGCATTGAACGAGGCTTGCAGCGCGAGGATCTTGCGTCGCAGCAGGCGCGCGTTGCGGCCCACGTCCTTGCCCAGTTCGTTGGCCACACCGGCCAGCATCATCAGGTCGATCCCGGAAGAAAAATGCTTGCCGGCGCCACTGAGCACCACCACCCGGACTTCATCGGTATCGTCGATCCATTGGAAAATCTCGATGATCTCACTCCAGAACGCGGCGTTCATCGAATTGATTTTTTCCGGACGATTGATCTGCACATGGGCGATATTATCGGCCAGTTCGACGCTGAAGGCGGTGTATTGAGACATGGCAGTGATCCTTTACCGGGCAGAATATGAGGCCCGAACTATAACAAGGCATCCGTGCCGACAGTAAGGCAGCGGTTCGGCCAAATGCGGGACTGGCTTCAGGTTCTTTAGTGGCTGGACTGGCCCGCGAAGGCCACACCGCCGATCCAGCTGCCTCTCTTACACAAGCGCAGCCATTTCATGAAACCGGCTTAGCGCACCAGCAAAGTTGTCACTATGCTTGTCCCTGACTTTCCAAGGAGGAAACCCTATCTATGCCAATTTCTTCACGTGCTGCCTTGCTGGTTATCGACGTACAGAACGACTTCATTCCCGGCGGTCAATTACCGGTGCCGGAGGGCGATCTGATCGTGCCCTTGATTAACCGCCTCGGCCGCCAGTTCAAACAGGTCATCATTGCCCAGGACTGGCACCCGCCCGGTCATGCCTCGTTTGCTTCCAGCCACCCGGGACGCAAACCTTACGACGTGATTCAACTGCCTTACGGCGAGCAGACGCTCTGGCCTGAGCATTGCGTACGCGCCACACCCGGCGCCGAGTTCCACCCGGAACTGGACCTGCCCCACGTCCACCTGATCATCCGCAAGGGCTGCAATCCGGACATCGACAGTTATTCGGCGTTTCTGGAGGCGGATCGAATCACGACCACAGGCTTGGCCGGGTATCTGAAAGAACGCGGCATCGACACGGTTTATATGGTTGGACTGGCGCTGGATTTTTGCGTGATGTTTTCTGCGCTGGATGCACGGGCCGCGGGATTCAATGCGTTTGTGGTGATGGATGCATGTCGCGCGATTGATCTGGACGGCTCGTTGGCGGCAGCGATTGAACGGATGCAAGTGGCGGGGGTTGGGTTGATTCCATCAACCGAAATACTCGGCTGAGCTGCTGATCGCTCCCATGCTCCCGCGTGGTTTGTAGCAGCTGCCGAGCCTGCGAGGCTGCGTTCGAGGACGAAGTCCTCGCAATCCCGGCGAACACGGTCTTCTGAAAGAACCGGTTGCCTGATTCTGCGACTGCTTCGCAGCCGAACGCAGCCTCGCGAGCTCGGCAGCTGCTACTGTCGGGTTTCACCTTGACCAACCAGATTCAGGCAGGTGTCGGCAACCAAAGTCGGAACCGCGCACCACCCAGCGGCGACGGTTGCGCGGTGAGTGTGCCACCCTGCGCTTCCAGCGCCCGGCGGCTGATTGCCAGGCCCAACCCAAACCCGCCAGTGGCGCGATCCCGGCTACGATCCAGTCGATAAAACGGTTCGAAAATCCGCTCCCGCTCTTCCTCCGGAATGCCGATGCCATCGTCATCCACCCAGATCTCACAGCCCTTGGCGCACACCTGCACCCCGATCTGAATCCGTTTTTCGCAATAGCGCATGGCGTTGCGCAGCAGATTCTGGATTGCGCGGGCGGTCAGTCGCGGGTCCAGCGAGAAGCGTTCGAGCTGGCCGTGAAGCAGCACATCGATGACGATTTCCGGGGATTCCAGTTCTTCGTCGACACTGCCGAGGATGCTGTCGATGAATTCATCCAGCGACACATCGACCTGCTCCGGCAGCCGCGCCGGGTTTTGCAGTCGGCTGTAAGACAGCAGTTCCAGCACCAGCTCATCCAGTTCGCGAATGTGCGCGACCAAGCCTTGCAGACGTTCGCGGCTGGTAGCGGGCAAGTCGTCGGACAGCGCCAGGGCCAGGCCGAAATCCAGCCGCGTCAGTGGCGTGCGCAGTTCGTGGGACACGGCGTTGAGCAGGTCGCGCTGCTGGTTGAGCAGGTTTTCGATGTCGCCAGCCATGGTGTCGAACACGTGGGCCAGGCTGCCGATATTGGAGCTGGAGGAAATCTGCGTGCGCTCGCTCAAGTGGCCCTTGCCGAAGCGTTCGGCGGTGCCTTTTAGGCGTTCCAGGTCGCGCCAGTGCGGACGCAACCACAGCAACAGGCAGGCGAGCATGGTCGCGCCGATCAGTACGTTGATGCTCCAGTACAACCAACTGACGTCCGTCGGGTCGGGCGGCACGATCATTTCCACGACCATTTGTTCGTTCAAAGGCGTCACGGCCAAGGTGCGCCAGCCCCAATCGCCAATGCGCACAACATTCTCGCCGCGCTGCAAGCGTTGACGCTCATCCGGGGTGAACTCGGCGTCGTCGTTGCGGGCCAGTACAATGTTCAGCGGCTGGAATTCCTTGTCCATTTCGTCTGCCAGCGCCGGCCACTGCTCAATCGGCACCGAGCGAAACTGCTTGACGATCAGCGTTTGCAAACCTCGGGAGTAATCGAGGTTGTAGGTGACAAAACGTTCATGAAAGACCTGGATCACCAGGTCCGGCACCAGGTAGATCGCCGCGCTGAACGAGACGATGGTTACCAGATAGAGGCGAAACAGGATTCTGAACATCGACTCAGCATTCCCACTCGGAGCGACTGAACAGGTAGCCCTTGCCCCACACGGTTTTGATCTTGCGCGCCTCGCCGGCGTGGTCGTCGAACTTGCGCCGCAGCTTGGAAATGGCTACGTCCACCGAGCGGTCGGTGCCGTTGAATTCGATACCGCGCAAGCGTTGCAGAATCTGGTCACGGCTCAGTACTTCGCCGGCATGTCGGGCCAGCACCACCAGCAGGTTGTATTCACCGCTGGACAGTTCGACCAGTTGCTCACGCCAGGTCACGGTGCGCTCGGACAGATCAATGCACAGGTTGCCCATCAGAATACGGTCGTTGGCGGTCATTGGTTCGCTGAGACTGCTGCGGCGCAACAGCGTACGTACGCGGGCCAGCAACACACGGGGCTCGCAGGGTTTGGTGACGTAGTCGTCGGCGCCCATTTCCAGGCCCAGCACCTGATCGTGGCTGTCGTCGCGGGCGGTGAGCATCAGGATCGGCAAAGTCGCCGAATCGGCTCGCAGCAAACGGCAGACCTGCAAACCGTCGAGCCCCGGCAGCATCAGATCGAGAATCACCAGGTCCGGTGGACTGACCCGCGCCCGTTCGCGCACATGGTCGCCACGGCTGATCACGCTGACGCAATAGCCGTTGCGTTCCAGGTAGCTGGCAATCAGTTCGGAGAGCGCGGTGTCGTCTTCGACCAGGAGGATGTTGGGCATGGGGTGTTTCCAGAAAGTGCAGTGGCGCCGAATAGATCGTCATCGCGGGCTTGCCCGCGATAGCGGTACATCTGTCGCATTAAATTTCAAGGCGCCAAGGATATACGCCCTCACGCCCGCCTGAGCAAAACCCTTACACAATTTCACACAGCACCTACAAAGCTTCACCGCTACCCTCCTCGCCTCCCCGTAGGATACGGGAGGTCATTATTGGGGTATCTACATGTCAAAGAATCTGCTTGCCACGCTCAGCCTGATCGCACTGGCGTTGACGCTGAGCGCTTGCGACCAGTCCTCGACCGCGGAAGAACAGGCGCCGCTGGCCAGTGTGCGGATCGAAACCATCGAAGCCCGGCCGCTGTCGATCAGTAGCGAGCTGAGCGGGCGGATTGCCGCACCACGTATCGCCGAAGTGCGCGCCCGAGTCGCCGGCGTAGTGTTGCAGCGGGCCTTCCACGAAGGCAGCGACGTGAAAAAAGGCGACGTTCTGTTCCGTATCGACCCGGCACCGTTCAAGGCCGACCTGGACAGCGCCGAAGCCGCATTGCGCAAGGCCGAGGCCAATGCCTTCCAGGCCAGACTGCAAGAGCAGCGTTACGCCCAGTTGATCGAAGGCAACGCCATCAGCGGCCAGGATTACGATAACGCCCGCGCCAATGCCCGGCAGACCGCCGCCGATGTCGCTGCCAACAAAGCCGCCGTGGAGCGGGCGAAACTGAACCTGGGTTACGCCACCGTCACCGCGCCGATTTCCGGGCGCATCGGTCGGGCGCTGGTGACTGAAGGCGCGCTGGTCGGGCAGAACGAAACTACACCGCTGGCATTGATTCAGCAGTTGAACCCGATCCACGCCGACTTGACGCAATCGACCCGTGAACTCAACGACCTGCGCCGCGCGTTCCGTTCCGGCCAGTTAAAGGAAGTGGGCCAAGGTCAGGCCAAAGCCACGTTGATTCAGGACGACGGCAGCCTCTACCCGCTGCCGGGCAAGTTGCTGTTCACCGACATCACCGTCGACCCAGGCACTGGTCAGATCATTCTGCGTAGCGAATTCCCCAACCCGGACCTCGACTTGCTGCCGGGCAGCTTCGTGCGCGTGCGTCTGGAGCAAGCGTTCAATCAGCAAGGTATCAGCGTGCCGCAACGGGCCATCCAGCGTGACAGCGCCGGCGTCGCCCAGGTGCTGCTGCTCGACGCCGAGCAGCGGGTCGGCCAGCAACCGGTCGAACTGGGCCCGGTGCAGAACGATCGCTGGATCGTCACCCACGGCCTCAAACCCGGCGACCGCATCGTCACTGAAGGCCTGCAACACGCGCGCCCCGGTGAAAAAGTCCAGATCGACGACACCCCTCTTCCACTTGCCCAGGTTTCTGGTCAGTAAGCAGGACGCTTTTTTATGCCGCAGTTCTTTATCGACCGCCCGGTGTTCGCCTGGGTGATCGCCTTGTTCATCCTGCTGGCCGGTGCGCTGGCCATTGTGCAGTTGCCGGTGGCGCAGTACCCGAACGTTGCGCCGCCGAAAGTCGAAATCTACGCCACCTACCCCGGCGCTTCGGCGCAGACCGTGGACGAAAGCGTGGTCAGCCTGATCGAGGAAGAACTCAACGGCGCCGACCATCTGCTGTATTTCGAATCCCAGAGCAGCCTCGGCAGCGCCACCATCACCGCGACGTTTCAGCCGGGCACTGACCCGGAAATGGCGCAGGTCGATGTGCAAAACCGCCTCAAAGCGGTGGAGTCGCGCTTGCCGCAAGCGGTCACCCAGCAGGGCTTGCAGGTGGAGAAAGTCTCCGCCGGTTTCCTGCTGCTGATCACCCTCACCTCCAGCGATGGCAAGCTCGACGACGTGGCGCTCAGTGATTACCTGGCGCGCAACGTGATGAACGAGATCAAGCGCTTGGACGGCGTCGGTAAGGCCCAGCTGTACGGTGCCGAACGGGCGATGCGGATCTGGATCGATCCGCAGAAACTGATTGGCTTCAACCTGACCCCGGCCGATGTCAACGCCGCCATCGTTGCGCAAAATGCTCAGGTTTCCGCGGGCAGCATCGGCGACCTACCGACTCGCACCACGCAGGAAATCACCGCGACCATTCTGGTCAAAGGCCAGCTGTCGACGCCTGAAGAATTCGCCGACATCGTGCTCAAGGCCAATCCTGACGGCTCCACCGTGCGCATCGGCGATGTGGCGCGGGTCGAGATCGGCAGTCAGGAGTATCAGTTCTCCACCCGCCTGAACGGTAAACCGTCCACCGCCGTCAGCGTGCAACTGTCGCCGGGCGCCAATGCCTTGAGCACTGCGACACTGGTGCGGGCGAAGATGGATGAACTGGCGCGCTACTTCCCGGCCGGTGTCGAATACAAGATTCCGTACGACACCTCGCCCTTCGTCAAAGTCTCGATCACCAAAGTGGTCTACACCCTCGTCGAGGCGATGGTGCTGGTGTTTGCGGTGATGTTCCTGTTCCTGCAGAACATCCGCTACACGCTGATTCCGACGCTGGTGGTGCCGGTGGCCTTGATGGGCACTTTCGCGACCATGCTCGCGCTGGGCTTCTCGATCAACGTGCTGACCATGTTCGGCATGGTGCTGGCCATCGGCATTCTGGTGGACGACGCGATTGTGGTGGTGGAGAACGTCGAGCGGATCATGGCCACCGAGGGCCTGTCGCCCAAGGACGCGACGCGCAAGGCGATGAAACAGATCACCGGGGCGATCATCGGCATCACCCTGGTGCTGGTGGCGGTGTTCATTCCGATGGCGTTCATGCAGGGTTCGGTCGGGGTGATTTACCGGCAGTTCTCGCTGTCGATGGCCACTTCGATTCTGTTCTCGGCATTCCTCGCCCTGACCTTGACCCCGGCGCTGTGTGCGACGCTGCTCAAGCCAATTGCCAAGGGCGAGCATCATGCCAAGGGCGGCTTCTTCGGCTGGTTCAACCGACGCTTCGAACAACTGACCGAGCGTTATCAGGGCTGGGTCGCGTATGCGTTGAAACGCACCGGTCGTTACCTGTTGATCTACGGTGTGCTGCTGATCGGTCTGGGGTTGTGCTTCAGTCGTCTGCCCTCCTCGTTTCTGCCGGTGGAAGACCAGGGTTACACCATCACCGACATTCAACTGCCACCGGGCGCGAGCAAGAATCGCACGGTGCAGGTGGTCGAGCAGATTGAAGCGCACAACGCCACCGAACCGGGCGTCGGCGACAGCACGGTGATTCTCGGTTTCAGTTTTTCCGGCAGTGGGCAGAACGCTGCGTTGGCGTTCACCACGCTCAAGGATTGGTCAGATCGGGGCAGCGACGATTCGGCGAGTTCGATTGCCGACCGGGCCAACATCGCGCTAAGTCAGATCAAGGATGCCATGGCCTTTGCGGTGTTGCCGCCGCCAGTCGATGGCCTCGGCACTTCCAGCGGTTTCGAATTCCGCTTGCAAGATCGTGGCGGTCTCGGCCATGCCACGTTGATGCAGGCGCGCAGCCAATTGCTGGCCGCCGCCGAGAAAAGTCCAATCCTGATGAACGTGCGCGAAAGCGCCCTGGCCGAAGCGCCGCAAGTGCAACTGGAAGTCGATCGTAAGCAGGCCAACGCCTTGGGCGTCTCCTTTGCTGACATCGGCAACGTGCTGTCCACCGCCGTGGGTTCGGCCTACATCAACGACTTTCCCAACCAGGGAAGGATGCAACGAGTGGTGGTCCAGGCCGAAGGTGATCAACGCAGTCAGGTCGCCGATCTGCTGAAGATTCACGTGCGCAACAACACCGAGAAAATGGTCCCGTTATCGGCTTTCGTGCGGGCCAACTGGACCCAGGGCCCCGCGCAGTTGACCCGGTACAACGGCTACCCGGCCATCAGCATCTCCGGCGAACCGGCGCCGGGTTACAGCACCGGCGAAGCCATGGCGGAAATCGAACGGCTGGTGGCGCAAGGCCCGGCGGGGTTGGGTCAGGAATGGACCGGTCTGTCGTTGCAGGAACGCTTGTCCGGCAGCCAGGCACCGATTCTGCTCGGGCTGTCGCTGCTGATCGTGTTCCTGTGCCTGGCGGCGCTGTACGAGAGTTGGTCGATTCCGACCTCGGTGCTGCTGGTGGTGCCGTTGGGTGTACTCGGTGCGGTATTGGCCGTGACCCTGCGCGGGATGCCCAACGATGTGTTCTTCAAGGTCGGGCTGATCACCATCATTGGCCTGTCGGCGAAGAACGCGATCCTGATCATCGAATTCGCCAAAAGCCTGTACGACGAAGGCCATGACCTGATCGACGCCACCCTGCAAGCCGCAAGGCTGCGACTTCGTCCCATCGTGATGACCTCGCTGGCATTCATCCTCGGCGTTGTACCGCTGGCCATTGCCACCGGTGCCAGCTCGGCGAGCCAGCAAGCCATCGGCACCGGGGTGATCGGCGGGATGATTACGGCAACACTGGCAGTGGTGTTTGTGCCGGTGTTTTTTGTGGTGGTGATGAAACTGGCTGGCAAGCATCATAAAAAAACCTGACCACACCACCGACCCACAAAGGTTTGCATCAGCCTTATCCTTGTGGTCACAACGGACAACGCTGGGCTAAGGTGTTTGCACACCCTGGCCCATCGAGTTCTCATGCCCCTACTCGCCCGCACCCACCCTCGCTTGTCTGCGGCAGCCGTGTTTGGTCTCGCTGTGGGCATTCTGGCTCCGGCCGACTCGATCCTCGGCAAAATCCTCATCGGCTGGAATGTCGGGGTCTGGACGTACCTGATCCTGATAGTTTGGCTCGCCACACGCGCCAAAGCCCTGGACGTCAAGCGCATTGCCGAGATCGAAGATGAAAACGCCGGGTTGGTGTTGTTCGTGGTGTGCATCGCGGCGCTGGCTAGTCTGGCGACCATCACCTTCGAACTGGCCGGCAGCAAGGACCTGGAAACCAGTCGCAAGCTGCTGCATTACGGCCTCACTGCGCTGACGGTCATCGGTTCGTGGCTACTGATCGGCGTGATTTTCAGCGTGCACTACGCCCGCCTGTTCTACACCTGGGACGGCAAAGACCTGGCGCTGCGCTTCGCTGAAGGCCTGGAAACCCCCAATTACTGGGACTTCCTGTATTTCTCCTTCACCATCGGCGTGGCGGTGCAGACCTCGGATGTCGGCGTGGCGACACGGGGTATTCGCAAGATCGTGCTGGCGCAATCGCTGATTAGTTTTTTGTTCAACACAGCGATTCTCGGCTTCTCAATTAATATTGCGGCGGGACTGTTCAACTGATGCGTGCACAAACGTTCTAGTCTTCGACCTCGACACCGGTGTTAAATAATCCGGTAATGCGTCTCACAGGTGCAGCATGTCCCCTCACCACTGGATCGACCTGGCCCAGGACGCCGACACCGGCATTGAGACCTTGCGCGCGCATTTAGAAGGCCACGCCTACGACCCGCATTGGCACGACAGCTACTTGGTGGGCGTGACCGCGCAAGATGTTTCTGGTCGAGCCGGGCGACATGCATGATGGCGACGCGCCGACCAAGGACGGTTTCGCTTACCGCATGCTGTACTTCGATCCACAGTGGCTGAAGCGTGAACTCAGTATGGTGTTCGAAAAGCCCCCGACAACAGTCAACTGAGTTTCGCCAATACGCTTCTTTTTGGTGGCTCTTCCCGTGCCTGCTTGGGAGGGCAGGATTGAGACAATCATTGCAATCACCTTTGTTACGCAACCACTTTAATCCAACATAGGGACTGCTATTACTGCTTTCAACATGGCTGGGAATATGGTGATAACCGCTACGTTTATCAGGGCGCCCTTAACAAAAACACCTCAAAAGCAATCACAACAAAGCAAGATTGTAAACTGTCAGGTTTGACAGTTTACAAGTTTGTCGGCATCGCATCTTATAGCCCAATCCCGCCTGCTATTTCCAATGGCGAGATATCACTTGTCATAACAGCGGAGACTGTATCAATGAACGCATTTGCGAAAGTGGCCACACCATCTGTTATGTTGGGAAAATGCACAGGAACAATCAATGCAACAGAAATATTTGACGCCCGCCTGGTAGAACTTTCAGACGCGATTTACCCTCCTCCTCACGGCGAAGCGCATGTCATGCTTGCCACGCAACGCGCGCCCGCTCCAGATTACACGACAAAAGAGTTGAAGATTTCATTCTCGAAGGGCTTTGAGGATGGTTCCTATGGCCTGTATCCGGATGACTCCACCGTTCGAGTGCTCTTCATTGACCGCTCGACTCCAGCCAAACCTGTTGTCTATACGCAATACCAGGGTATTGCCCGGGTTCAATACGACTCGTTATCGGGAACCTTCTCTGGCGAGATCAGCGCAGTTCTCGAAAATCTGGATGAAGACGACCGCAAGGCTGTCAATCTGAAAGTCGAGTTCGAAGCGTTTCAACACGTACCGGCAAGGAGAATCTCTCGCCGTCCTTCACCACGTGCAGGGTATTGCTAAGCGATTGATAAAAACACCGCTCATTAAAAAGGAGGCCGAAACCTCCTTTTTAATTAACTCATTTCGCTGTATTAAAACGCGTATCGCAAACCTAAGGTCAGCCCGCCGGGCTGTTTGAAGTTCTTACCCTTGCTGTACTCATAATCTGCATGCATTTGCAGACTCTCTGTCATTGATGCCGCAATGCCCGCGCCCACGTTACCTCGTGCACCGGAAAGATTGTTTTTGAATACGTTATCGTTGACCTGCACTTTGTTGTTCTTTTCGAACTCGTATGCACCGGCAACGCGTAAGTAAGGCTGCAGTTCGATATCGTTTTCCATTTTGAAGTTTCGGCCAGCGGTCATACCGACCTCACCCAACAGCGACCGCGCACGGTCACCATCGGCCTGCAGGTCGTTATCCAGAGAAAAATTCTTACCTTGTATGACCACGGCGGACCATTTAGTGAAGGGCTCGACAAAGTAACTATCGTCGAATTTGATATGACGACCGAACTCGACAGATCCGCCCAAACCGGTCGTGTCATAGTTGCCTTTGGCCCGGGCTCCATCGCTCAGCCTGACTTTGGCTTCATTGCGAAACCGGTTCACTTTCAGTACAGCATCAGCGTAGTAACCACTGGTCGCATCAAGCCAGGTAGCATACGTGCCAAAGTAGTAACTATCGGAGTTGCCCGAGGTGCCGGCATTCAGATCGAGATCAGATGTACTGTGTCCACCCATCACTCCCACCAGCCATTGACCATCACCCACGTGCAAGGCGGCATCAGCACCCAAGGTGAACCCCCGCTGGGTCTGCTGATAACCCACACCAGAACCATCGGCAATTTCGTATTTATTGCCATAGGTACGCCCCCACGCGCCGCCCTTACCACCGTTGAAACGCAACTCGCCCATCCGGGTGCGCAACGACGTCAATTCGCCATACCAGGTGGGTAATGGTGTGTTGAACAACGCAAGCACCGAGCGTGCTCCCGGACTGACGATGCGTGTGCTCGGATCGAGAATCCAGTCGTTGCCGCTTTTGGCCAGGGCATAGGAATAGGTCCCCTTATCGGCCACGTTGCCGAGCAGGGAGAACTGGGCATTGCCACCGTTGGTTTTGACGACTGTGATTGGTTGACCGGCAGGCGGTTCGGTTCCGCTGCTGGCAATCAGCAGCTCATGTGCTCCGCTGGCCGTTCCGGTGACATTCAAAACGTCGGCCTGGCCCGTAGCCAGATCAGCGCCCATGATGAACCGACCGCTGCCCGACAGATCGGTGACGTTCAATTGATAAAAGGCGTTGTCTGCCCCAAACTTCACCGAGCCCCCATTGAGCACGAGTTTTTCAACCTGACTGTTGTTCACCAGCACCCATTGCGAAGTGTCATTGATGGTGGCGCTGGCAACATTTTCCAGGCGTCCGGTGAGCACCGAGTTGTTTTGCAATGTCAGCCCGAGGGTACTTCCGGTTTCAGTCACAATATTGCCGTTCAATGTGCTGCCATTGACCGTCATCGATACGTCTGCGCCGCCCTTGACCTCAAGCAACGTGTCGTTACCTGCCAGCAAGCTGGAGTTGGTCAACGTCAACGTGGCGGTGGAACGTGTAACGTTATCGAAATCCACCAAAATGGCGGAACCGCTTCTGCCCTGCACAGTGGTGTTGTCCAGATTCAGGGTGGCCGGTGCCACGCCGGTTGGATCAAGCTCAATGAACACACCGTTCTGCCCGCCAATTATCGTGCTGTTTGTGGCAACCGAACCGGCACTCTGCAGCCACAAGCCATAACCCGTGGCGGCCGTGCCTTCAATGGTGGAGTCGGTGACATTGATAAGGCTGTGAGAAGAGGCAAACGCCCCGGCATCCGCCCCCGTGATGGTGCTGTTACCCGTGATGTTGACCGTGGAGCCGGCCTGAGTGGTGGAAAACCGCACGGCCGATATCCCGTAAAAATCACCACTGACCGTGCTGTTGTTGACATTGCCCTGGCTGGAAACCAGTTGAAGTCCTGACTGTCCGCCCGATCCCGTCACCGTGGCGCCGTTCAGGCTGACCGTAGAATTGTTCCTTACGGCGATTCCTTGGGTGCTGCTGCCCGCAGTGACATTGACTGTCGAGCTGTCGGCATCAATCGCGAGTGTCTGTGCGTTGTTGACGTTCAGTGTTGCGTTTTGACTCAAAAACCAGCTTTCAACCGCATCACCATTAGTGACCGTAGCGGTACCCCCGACGACCGGGGCAGCTGTAGCGAGGGTAGAAAGCGCCAAGAACGGTACACACAGCGTACCCGTCATGAAGAAGGACGCATGGAGCCGTTTGGAGTGGAAGTGCATACTAGACACCTACTTCGAAAATATTGGATCGAGCTCTGCGGCAAGTCGTGAAAATGCACGACCAGCCTTTGGAGGTCCGCTAGGCTATCGAGTGATTACGCATTGTTATGTAGGAGCTTTCTGTATTTTGGGAACGACAAGTCCTGCGAAATGACGACTAAAACATGTCGAAAATTCAAATGCGGCGAGCGTGAAAATATTTATTTCACGCTCGCCGTCCGGTGTGATGCTTGATTAAGGTATCGGATTGGCCACTTCGCAGAAGTCGCCATTATTATCCACCAGAAATACAAAGTGGATGGCCGAGTCCGACTCCGGCACCACACCTGTGACGGTATAGGTCAGTTTCCCGAAGGCATCCGACACCGGCTTCAAATGAGTCATATAGTCGCCGATATCCGTTTCAATACCCTCCGCAGGAACAGTGCCGGAAATAGGAATGTCTTTTGTAACGGCGGTTCCGGAGATGGGAATGGTCGCGTTCTCATCTTCGAATCCTTCCCACTTCAATGTCACCGTGCGTCCATCAACAAGTGAAGCACTGTACGGAATAATGACTTTTAAGTTACGGCGAGTTGTTCCGTCACCTGGATGGTCTGGATCACCCGTCGGCAGGAAGTTCAATGTCGGACAGGAAATAGAATCAAATATAAGCCCTTGAGCCATCGGTTTTGGCAAATCGATTTTAGTGATGTTAACAACAACGGCTTGTTCTCTAGAATAGACCGGGTTATTGCCCAAAACGGCTGACAGCTCCCATTTTAACTGTACCGTCGCATTCAGCTTTTTCTCGATTATTGCCCAGGGAACCGTTGCCGCTTTGATTTCCGTGCCCTCTTGTCCTGGTTGCAACAGGTAGGGAGGACTCAGTCTTTGGTCATCATAAATCACCGTTATGCTTTGCGCCGACTCCGTGGGAGGGGCAGCATGAAGCTGTATGAAAATATCCGCATCTTCGCCGAAGTCGTTATCGTCGAGTGTATTGTCCACACCTTGAGAGGAAACCAGGCGAGGAAGTCCCAGCGCAGGATTGACCGGATCCGGTTCATTAGGATTTGTCGGACCAGGATAGGAAATATCGACGTTAATACCCGTGCTTTGCGTTGCGATCGGTGCACCTGATCCCCGGAACATGTTATAGCTGACCGTTGTCGGGACGACGCCATCGGTCGCACCATAGGCGACCTTGATAACACTGGTGTAATCCACCTGGAACACAAGGGTCGTGCTCGTGCCCACGCGTTGTTCAGGAAGATCAATGCTCTGCCATTGGGCAGTGATGGTGTCAGAAGGGGCATTGGGCTTCGGAACTTCAACCTCTATGGTCACCCCCAGTTTGCAGTCCGCCACATCGATCAAGGTATCACCGTCTGTGCCATCCGCCAGTGGCACCACGGGTGGTTTGGCGACAGGGGGGGCCAGACGCCGGACATTGCGTTGATTAGGTCTGGAGCGGCGGCTGAGGTTACCCGCCAGATCCGTGACCTCGAAAGTCAGCGTGTTCAGACCTTCCTTGGAGTTCTCAAAAATCGAGATAGGTAGATTGATCTTACCGGTCGCGGGCACAGGTACGTCTTTCAATATTGGCGTGGCATAGGCAGGATCCACTGGGTCGCCCCAATAAACATTACAAATGTCCGTCGTCTCGGCATTGTTGGTAGCCAGTGTCAGTGTGATCTCGATACCGGTGGGGTTCGCGCCCAGGTAGGCGTCATCGATATCTTTTGACGGAGGCAAATCCAATGGGAATGCAGCCGCCGGCGGGGAGAAGTCCGTTGCGGGTGTTTTGGTTTGATAGGGCCGCGTCCTGTCAATATGGTATTCGGTAACGGCCTCGAGGTTCGGGTTCGAACCATTGGCGATAAGCACATACACCAGTTCATATTGGGTAGGGGCTTCGGGACTCGCGAGCTCCTTGAGTTCGAGAACCGGGATTTTGAATGGCATCGGCCATACCCGGTCAGCAATCGGGCCCAGCGGGTGCCCTGTCATGAGCGGTATGCGCGTCGGATCGCCTTTTACCCGTAAAAAAACTGTCAGCAAATCTCTTGCGAACTCAGTGGGCGGTTGGGGGATCCTGTAATCCAGATCAGCACCGAGTGCTGCGATCGGAATGCGTAAATCGCCTCTGGGAAGATTTTGTGCAGGGATATCGGCTCCATCGAGCAATATGACACCGCCATTTTGCAGCGAAACCTGTGTATTCAAACCGATGTATCCAACTTTAGCGTTCATTAGAATTAGCTCCATTTTTTATACACGACGGCACCTCGCCCATAACGCGACGTAATACGGCACACATTGATTACGCATTACTTCACAACAATCTTCACGGCCCGCAAGGCAACTCTTCTCCCGGGATGGCTCGGTCGATCCTCACTAGTTCCTTGATCGATGCGCCAATCTTTCTGGTGCCACGATAAAGTGTGTAGTTCGCAACAGCCGAAGCCTTGTTTTGCATCGGTTCTATATGCGGCCTATAGGGTTCTACCGTTAACGAGAAACCGCTTTTTATTTCCTGGTCACTCAATAACCGCTTGTCGATTCTTTTATACGTTTCGGCTATAGGAGAATCGCTGCCATTCAGACTCAGGTACCCGAACCACTCTAAGGTACAAATATCACCTACCCTGCAAAAATCGGGGAGCGGGGGAACCTTGACTTCCACACCCTCCCAAATAGGGGGAACGGTATCGCAATTCAGATAGCCATGCAGATTGGCACCGGGGAATCTGACTTCGGCAAGATCTTCGGGTATCAAAGTATGGTCGATTGTCAGTTTTCGAGGTAACGAAGGATGCGGGTTATTGAGCCAGTTCATTGTCGTATATGAAACATCAACGACACCGTCGTTGATCAAAAACTCTGGTCCTATGGGAATGATGAACTCCGACTCACTGATCGGGGTGGTGTATGAGGTCCTGGAAGTGAATTCGGCAATACCATTACGTTCCAGCACAACAATGAGTCTGTCTTGTTTACCGTCGGGAGATTGTTTACTCCATATCGGCACTCTGACGTCAATGCCTTTGAGCAACAGATCAGGTGGGATGTAACCGTCCGGGTCGTTTTCATCCACCCCAAGCACTGTCGGTGCGTCGTAGACCAGAACTTCAACAGGCGGCATGATTATTCTCCCTCGGCATTTCTTTTCGAGTTCACAGTTGAAGCAAATTAAACGCCTGATTTCGTCATTGGACTACTGTCATATCTGACAGGTAAAGCTACCGTCTGTCGGCTTCCTACATCTTTCTCCTGCATCTTGGGCTTGACGTAACCGATTGTCTGGCGCTTTATGAAACCGGTTTCAGAGCCCGCGACGATACGACGCATCCAATAAAAAGGTTTCAGACCGTGAACGACTTCTCCGCCGCCCAACGCAGCCGCGTCACCATGCTCGACGTCGCCGAACACGCGGGCGTCTCCAAGGCCAGCGTCTCGCGTTTCATCGGCGATGACCGCGCCCTGCTCTCCGATGCCATTGCCCTGCGCATCGAGCAGGCAATCAGCGAACTGGGCTACCGCCCGAACCAGATGGCCCGCGGCCTGAAACGCGGGCGCACCCGCCTGATCGGCATGCTGGTGGCCGATATCCGTAACCCTTATTCGATTGCCGTGATGCACGGGGTGGAAACCGCTTGCCGTCAACACGGCTACAGCCTGGTGGTGTGCAACACCGATCGCGATGACGAACAGGAACGTCAGCACCTGGCGTTGCTGCGCTCGTACAACATCGAAGGCTTGATCGTGAACACCCTCGGCCATCACCGGGATGAGCTGCGCGAATTGCACCGCGAAATGCCCATGGTGCTGGTGGATCGCAAGGTCTCGCAGCTTGAGAGTGATTTGGTCGGGCTGGACAATCCTGCCGCCGTTGAAATGGCCCTCGCCCACCTGGAAGAACGTGGTTATCGCGATGTGCTAATGGTGACGGAACCGTTTGATGGCACCAGTTCACGGATCGAGCGGGTCAGCAGTTTCAAGCTGCAAATTGCGCAGCGCCCAGCGCTCTCTGGCGCGGTGGTCGAAACCGGCGGCGATCTGACCGGCCGCTTGAAATCTTTTCTTGATAACCCTGACCCCGGCCCGAAAGCGCTGTTCTGTGCCAACGGCATCGCTGCGCTGGCCAGTACCCATTCGTTGCGTGAACTGAAGTGCAAGCTGTTCGAGGATGTCGGGCTGATCGCCCTGGATGATCTGGATTGGTATCCACTGGTGGGCAGCGGGATCACCGCCCTCGCCCAGCCGACGGCGGAGATTGGTGCGAGTGCGTTTGAGTGTTTGCTCAAGCGGTTGCGTGGCGATGACGGGCCGGTTCGGACGTTGGATTTTCCGGCGCGGTTGATTGTTCGGGGGTCCACCCTGGGGAATCTTCGGTGAATGTTCGGGCCCCATCGCGGGCAAGCCCGCTCCCACAGGGATCTGTGGCGTTCACAAAACCTGTGGGAGCGGGCTTGCCCGCGAAGAGGCCCTGAAGACCAGCGCATAACTCAACATCAATATTTTTTTGACCAAAAATGAAACCGGTTTCAGAGGTGATAACAATGAACAAACCACCCGTTTCCATCAGTCTGTCCAGCTACGGCGCGGACCTTGTCCGCCAACGCGGCCAGGGCAGTTTTGTCGAGGTGTTGGCCGCTGCTGGCGCCACGCACATCGAATGGCGCGAAGAACTATTGACCCTCGAAGACCCCGCGCAACTGGCTGACGCCACGCAATCCCGCAGTCTGGAAAGTGTGTATTCCTCACCGATGGAATTGTGGTTGGCCGGGCAATCGGCGCCCAACCCTGAACTGCTCTCGGCCCTGAAGCGCGCCAAGGCATTCGGCGCCAAGTGGCTGAAAATCTCCCTGGGTTATTTCACCGACAACAATGAACTGCAAACACTGGCGCTGCAGTTGCAACAGAGCCCGGTGCAGCTGCTGGTGGAAAACGACCAGACGCTGCACGGCGGCCGAATCGAACCGTTTCAGCGTTTCTTCGCCGACGTCGAACAACATCAGCTGCCGATCAAAATGACCTTCGATATCGGCAACTGGCAATGGCAGGACCAATCCGCCGCCAGCGCCGCGCGGTTGCTCGGTCGACATGTCGGTTACGTGCACTGTAAAGCAGTGGCGCGCCGGGCCGACGGCAAACTGGTGGCGGTGCCACCGACTGCCAGCGACCTGCATCTGTGGGGCCAATTGCTGCGGCACATGGATCACGGCGTGATGCGCGCGGCGGAGTATCCATTGCAAGGCGATGACTTGGTGCAGTTGACCTCAGAGCATGTCGCCGCCCTCGCCCGCCTCGGTCAACCCCGCCTGGAGCCTGCTCATGTCTGAGATCGATATTCTGTCGTTCGGTGAAACCATGGCGATGTTCGTCGCCGAGCAGAACGGTGAGCTGGCTGACGTCGGCCACTTCCACAAGCGCATTGCCGGGGCCGACAGCAATGTCGCCATTGGTTTGTCGCGGTTGGGATTCAACGTCGCCTGGCTGAGCCGGGTTGGCGCGGACTCGCTCGGCAGGTTCGTCATCGATGCGCTTGAGAAAGAAGGCCTGGACTGCAGCCACGTCGACATCGACCCGGCGCACCCCACCGGCTTTCAACTCAAGTCCCGTGCCGATGATGGGAGTGATCCGGTTGTCGAGTACTTCCGACGTGGCTCGGCGGCCAGTCATTTGTCGGTGCGGTCCATTGCTCCGGCACTGCTCAAGGCCCGGCACTTGCACGCCACCGGGATTCCCCCCGCGCTGTCTGCAACGGCTCGGGAAATGTCATTCGAATTGATGACCCGTATGCGCGATGCCGGGCGCAGCGTGTCGTTCGACCCGAACCTGCGCCGGAGTTTGTGGGCCAGCGAGCAACAGATGATCACCGAGATCAACCGCCTCGCCGCCCTCGCCCATTGGGTGCTGCCGGGTTTGAGCGAAGGACGTTTGCTCACCGGTTTCGAAGACCCCGCCGACATCGCGGCGTTTTACCTCGACCAGGGCGCTGAAGCCGTGGCGATCAAGCTCGGGGCGCACGGCGCGTATTACCGAACCCCTCTGGATGAAGGTTTCGTTGCTGGCGTACCGGTGGAGACGGTGGTCGATACGGTCGGTGCCGGTGACGGGTTTGCCGTCGGTTTGATCAGCGCGCTGCTGGAGAACCATAGCGTTGCCCACGCCGTGCAGCGTGCCAACTGGATCGGCAGCCGCGCGGTGCAGAGCCGTGGGGATATGGAGGGGTTGCCCGATCGGGCCGAGATGTATGCCGAGTTTGAGGGCCCCATTCGCGGGCAAGTCGGATCGCCGCACCGCTCGCTCCTACAGGTCTTGCGCGATCCTGACACTGATCGTTCCCACGCTCCTGCGTGGGAACGCAGCCCGTGACGCTCCGCGTCATAGGGGACGCGGAGCGTCCCTAGAGGCATTCCCACGCGGAGCGTGGGAACGAGATGCCACAACCGTTACCTGCTGCGACAAAAACAACAAGCTCAGGAGCATCACTATGAAAACCGCAACACTGGCCACCCGCCGCTGGTGGTACATCATGCCGATCGTGTTCATCACCTACAGCTTGGCGTATCTGGACCGCGCCAACTATGGATTTGCCGCCGCCTCCGGGATGGCTGCGGACCTGATGATCACCCCAGGCCTGTCCTCCCTGCTCGGCGCGCTGTTCTTCCTCGGCTATTTCTTCTTCCAGATCCCGGGAGCGATTTACGCCCAGAAGCACAGCGTGAAGAAGCTGATTTTCGTCAGCCTGATCCTCTGGGGTGGCCTGGCGACCTTGACCGGGATCGTCTCCAACGCCTACTGGCTGATCGTGATTCGCTTCATGCTCGGAGTGGTCGAAGCCGCCGTGATGCCGGCAATGCTGGTGTACCTGTGCCACTGGTTCACCCGGGCCGAACGCTCGCGCGCCAACACCTTCCTGATCCTCGGCAACCCGGTGACCATGCTCTGGATGTCGGTGGTCTCGGGCTACCTGATCCAGCATTTCAGCTGGCGCTGGATGTTCATCATCGAAGGATTGCCGGCGGTGCTGTGGGCGTTTATCTGGTGGCGCCTGGCCGATGATCGCCCGGCTCAGGCCAAGTGGCTGAGCGACCAGGAAAAGCACGATCTGGAAAGTGCCCTCGCCGCCGAACAGGTGGGCATCAAAGCGGTGAAAAACTACGCCGAAGCCTTTCGCTCGCCGAAGGTGATCATCCTCGCCTTGCAGTTTTTCTGCTGGAGCATCGGTGTCTACGGTTTCGTGTTGTGGCTGCCATCGATCCTCAAGGCCGGCGCGCAGATGGACATGATCGAAGCCGGTTGGCTGTCGTCGTTGCCGTACCTCGCCGCCGTGATCGCCATGCTGCTGGTGTCTTGGGGCTCGGACAAACTGCAAAAGCGCAAACGCTTCGTCTGGCCACCGCTGTTGATCGCCTCGATTGCGTTTTATGGCTCGTACGCGTTGGGCGCGGAACATTTCTGGTGGTCCTACACGCTGCTGGTGATTGCCGGCGCCTGCATGTACGCCCCGTACGGACCGTTTTTCGCCATCGTCCCGGAGATCCTCCCGGCTAACGTCGCCGGTGGCGCCATGGCGTTGATCAACAGCATGGGCGCACTCGGTTCGTTTGGCGGTTCCTATCTGGTGGGTTACCTGAACAGCTCCACCGGATCGCCCGGTGCGTCTTACCTGCTGATGAGCGGCGCGTTGCTGCTGTCGGTGGTGCTGACGATTTTCCTCAAGCCCGGCGCCAGTGACCGGGTGGTGGCCAAGGCCGCTGTGTCCCGGTCGGTGGCGGCTCATTCCTGAATGGATGTTGATATGACGACGATGAAAAAGCAGGTCGTACTGTACAAAAAACTCTCGCCACTGCTGATGGCTCGCCTGCATGAGCAGACCGAGGTGACGCTGATCGACAACCTCGACGCCGAGGGTCTGGCCACGCTGCGCCAGGCCCTGCCCCGGGCCCAAGGGTTGCTCGGCGCCAGTCTGAAACTGGACGCCGGGTTACTGAATCTGGCGCCGAACCTCGAAGCCATTGCCAGCGTGTCCGTCGGTGTCGACAACTACGACATCGACTACCTGACCGAACGGCGGATCCTGCTCAGCAACACCCCCGACGTGTTGACAGAGACCACCGCCGACACCGGTTTCGCGCTGATTCTGGCCACCGCCCGGCGTGTGGTGGAACTGGCCAACATGGTTCGCGCCGGCCAATGGAACCGCAACATCGGCCCGGCGCATTTTGGCAGCGATGTGCATGGCAAGACGCTGGGCATTATTGGCATGGGGCGGATCGGTGAGGCGCTGGCGCAACGCGGGCATTTCGGTTTTGGCATGCCGGTTCTGTATCACAGCCATTCGCCGAAACCGGCGGTGGAGCAGCGATTCAACGCGCAATATCGTAGCCTGAACGAATTGTTGCAGCAGGCCGATTTCGTTTGCCTCACGTTGCCCCTGACTGCTGAAACCGAGGGGTTGATTGGTGCTGAACAGTTCGCCTTGATGCGTCCCGAGACGATCTTCATCAACATTTCCCGGGGCAAGGTGGTGGATGAGCCAGCGCTGATCGAAGCGTTGCAGCAGAAGCGGATTCGCGCGGCGGGGCTGGATGTGTTCGAGCGGGAGCCGCTGGGGTATGACTCGCCGTTGTTGCAGTTGAATAACGTGGTGGCGACGCCGCACATTGGGTCGGCGACGCATGAGACGCGGGAGGCGATGGCCCGGTGTGCGGTGGAGAATCTGCTGGCGGCTCTGGCGGGTGAGCGGCCGGTGAATCTGGTGAATGCCGGGGCGTGGCGGGCTTAAGAAATTTAGCGTTTGTCAGGCAGCCATCGCGGGAAACACCGCTCCCACAGGGTTTTGTGAACGCCACAAATCCCTGTGGGAGCGAGGCTTGCCCGCGAAGAGGCCATCAAACTCAGCACCAATCGATCAGGCCTTTTATCAGAAGGCAGGCAAATCGCCGCGCACCAAACGCGCAGTGGGACGCTCGATGTCGGACAGGTGCGCATACGCAAGGTTTTGCACCGCTTGGCGCATGGCCTCGTTCAAAGGCGTGCGGCAGCCCAGTTCGAAAGCCTGCTGCAGATTGGGGCCGCCGCTAAAGTCATGGAGCAAGCTCCTCGATGGCTTGTCCAACCAGCTCGGACAGATCGATGGTGTTGCTGGCGTGCGGGATGCTATTGCTAGTGAAGGCCTGAATGCCGGCCGCTTGCAGATCACGTTCGGCGTGTTCTGCATACACACCATGTACCGCCAAGGCCACCGGTGGGCGCATGCCTGCTCGTTGCAGATGACCGGCGGTTTCGATCAGCGTACGCCCCGTCGAGATGATGTCGTCGATCAGCACCGGAGTGTGTTCACGCCAACGCTCGATATCGGGCACGGAGACCGCGACCTTCCGATCGCCGAGTCGCACTTTCTGCAGCACGATGAATGGCGCTTTCGTCAGCCGGGCGACCTCCGACACCCATTGCTCGCTTTCGCTGTCGGGACCGATCAACAACGGCTGCGCGATCTCGCTGGCGACCCAGGCGGCCAGGGCCGGCGCGGCATGTACGACTCGATGCGGTACCGGGTATAGAGTGCCCAGATCATGGATACGGTGCAGGTGCGGATCCACCGTCACCAACCAGTCAATGTGCGGAGCCAACAGATCGGCGAACAGGCGCGCGCTGACGGCCTCCCCCGGATGAAAACGTTGGTCCTGACGCATATAGGCCAAATAGGGCGCCACCAGGCCCACGGAGCGGGCACCTAGCTCGCGCAGGGTTTCCATGAGCAAGCACAGCGGTATGAACAAAGTGTCCGGGCGGTGCAAACTGCACAAAACCACCGCGTCGCGGCCCTGCACATTGCTCAACACACGCACGTAGCTTTCTTCATCGGGGAACTGCCACCGTTGGCAGGCCGCGGGTTGCAGCCGCGCACGGGCCGCGAGCCCGGTCTGCAAAGCCAGGTTACCGTCGAGACAAAACAGCAGGGAATTCATGGCGCGTCCTCCTCGATGAAGAAGAGTTCCGAGTGCTGCTGCGCATACTCCAACGCATAAGCCAGTTCGCCGGGGCTTTCAGCGTGCACGGTATAGAGCGGCTGATCGGCCTCGACCCGTTGTCCGAGCGCCGTACCGAGTACCAGCCCGGCTGCGGGGGCCGCCGGCGCCCCAGCCAATTTTCCGATGCGCGACAGTACGCGGTTGTCGATTCGGCACACACGGCCGTCGCGGTCGGCCAAAACCGGGTGCCGATAGCGCGCCATCGGCGGCTCGCGCAGCCCGCCTTGAGCGTTCGCGATGGCCTGGAATTTTCGCCAGGCGCTGCCGCTCGCCAAGGTTGCGGCGGCGAGCGCATAGCCACCGCCAGTCGGCACCTTGCCGGCCATTTCCAGCAACAGGCCGGCAAGGTCGAGGGCACGCTCACGTAAGTCCTGTGGCGCCTGCGCATCGCCGCGCAGCACCGCCAGCACATCGCGTGCTTCCAGAGCCGGGCCAATGCCCCGCCCTACGGGGCCATCGCCGTTCGAGACATGTACCTGGACGTTGAGGCCAAGCAGGCTGCCGACTTCGACCAACAGCGTTTGCAGTTGGATCGTCGCTGGCATGTCGCGTACTTTCGCGGTAGCGCCGACAGGGATGTCGATCAATACATGACTCGCACCGGCCGCCAGTTTCTTCGACAGCACCGAGGCCACCAACTGGCCCTGGCTGTCCAGGTCCAAGGCTCGTTCGACCCGGATCAGGACATCATCGGTCGGGCTCAGTTGCACGGCCCCACCCCAGACGACGCAACCGCCCTCTTGCTCCACGACCCTGCGCATCGTTGGCAAATCGAGATCTACCGGGGCCAGAGTCTCCATGGCGTCGGCCGTACCCGCTGGCGAGGTAATGGCCCGCGAGGAAGTCTTGGGTATGCACAGGCCGTTGGCCGCGACTATGGCCACTACGATGGGCGTGGTCCGATTCCCCGGCAACCCACCGACGCAGTGCTTGTCCAGTATCAGCGGTCGGTCCCAGTGCAGACGCTCGCCGGCTTCAACCATGGCTTCGGTCAGATAGCGGATTTCGGTGAACGACATTTGGTTGCCGGCGCAGCCGGTTAGAAAGGCCGCCAGCTCCACGTCGCTGAATCGGCCGGCATCGATGTCATTCACGATCGCAGCCAGCGCCTCCCGCGACAGCGCACTTCCATGGATCTTCCCGCGCACAGCACTCATCGACTCTACCGGCGCCGGGTGATGCACGGCAACGCTTTCGCCCTCCTGCGCACCGAGCAGCCTCCAGGCCGACTCCGATAGCCCAACCTCACCGCCGCCTATCCACTGTCCATCTACCACCATCAGCGTCGCGATCACCCGGCGCGTGCCTTTGACCAGTTCGATGCGTGACAAGGCGGAAAAACCTTCCGAGCGGCAGACATGGCAATCGCGCGGCATGAACGCCACCGGCTGCTGGTGGGTATCAATGCCGAGCCGGCACACGCGTAATTCAAGAACACTGGGTATCGGCATGATCACGTTCCCTTCGGTGGCTTGCCGCAGCAAGTCGATTCACCGTGCGCGGCATGCTCACCGCGATCAGCCTGTTCCTGTCCGCCATGCCCCCCGTGTCCATGATGCATAAACAGATGCATCAGCGGACAGGCCAGCAACAGCAGGTATGGCAGATAAGGAACGACGTGAGCCCGGTGCTCGGTCAACAGGAAGTACGCGGCAATGGCAAGGAAGCCGAGGAAGAACCCGTTGACACGGCCGGCGCTGCGCGCGGGAACGTAATGGGGTTTCATGGCAGATTCTTCCTTTGCAGTTTGCGACGGGCTTCGGCCATGTCCTTGTCAAATTGACGGACACCGCGAAAAAGTTGTACCCCGACCAAGACCGGGCACAGCAGGAAAATCGCTGCTATAGCGAACGATTTACCCGTCAGCCCCAACAGGTAAACCACCGTTGCAATGCCCACGATACTCACCAGCAGGCAGATAATTAAAACCTCGCGGTTCATGATTTAACCTCCTGACTCAAGCCAATGCGGGCACGCTTCAGCAGTGCGGAGTTGGCGATTACCGACAGGGAACTGAGCGCCATAGCGGCGGCAGCGATGATGGGATTGAGCAGTCCAAAGGCCGCGATTGGAATGCCGATACTGTTGTAGATGAATGCCCAGAACAGGTTTTGTTTGATCTTGACCATCGTTGCGCGCGACAGCTTGATCGCGGTGACCACGTCGCGCACATCGTTCTTGAGCAGGATGATGCCGCCGGTTTCCTTCGCCACATCGGACCCCGAGCCAATGGCGATGCCGATGTCAGCAGTGGCCAGGGCCGGTGCATCGTTGACACCATCGCCAACCATGGCCACGACCTGCCCTTCGCTTTGCAATTGGCGGATCACTGCGACCTTGTCGTCCGGCAAGACCTCGGCAATCACTCGCTCAATGCCAACCTGTCGCGCGACCGCTTCGGCAGTGCGGTGGTTGTCGCCGCTCAGAAGCACGACCTTGATGCCGCTTGCCTTCAACACCGCAACGGCGTCAACCGCTTCAGGTTTAATGGTATCGGCCACAGCAATCACCCCAACCAAACAGTCGTCGACACCGACCAGCATGGCGGTCTTGCCATCGGCTTCCAGGCGAATGAGGTGCTCCTCGGCAACCTCGGTCGCAATGCCTTGGCGGGCGAACAAACGCCGATTGCCCAGCCAGACTTTGCGATTGTCGACACGGCCTTCGATGCCATGACCGGCGATCCCATTGATACCGGTCGCTTTCGGCAGGCTGATGTCGCGATGCCGGGCGGCGCGCACTATTGCTGCGCCAAGCGGATGTTCTGAACCGGACTCCACGGCGGCGGCGAGCATCAAGACCTCGTTTTCGGACACTGTGTCTAGCGAAATCACATCGGTGACATTGGGTTCGCCTCGGGTAATGGTGCCGGTTTTGTCGAACACCACCGTACTCAGTTTTTCTGCCCGCTCCAGTACTTCGCCACCGCGGATAAGGATGCCGTTATCAGCCCCCTTGCCAACCCCGACCATTAACGCGGCGGGCGTCGCCACGCCCAATGCACAAGGGCAGGAAATGATCAGAACCGCGATAAAGGCCAACAGCCCCTGCGGAAAATTCCCCGCAACAGACCAGCCGACCAGGGCCAGCAGCGCAACCGCCACCACCGCCGGCACAAAATAGCCAGTGACCTGATCGGCCAAGCGCTGGATCTGTGCCGTGCTGTTCTGTGCCTCCTCGACCATCTTGATGATCTGCGCCAGGGCGGTATCGGCACCGATCCTGCTCGCCTTGAAAGTGAGCACACCACTGCCATTGAGCGTACCTCCGATCACTGGACTGCCCGGGTGTTTGTCGACCGGCATCGACTCGCCCGTCAGCATGGACTCATCTACCGTTGACTGACCTTCACTGACATCGCCATCGGTGGGGATTTTTTCGCCAGGCTTGACTACCAGGAACTCGCCGGCCATGACGTTTTCAGCGGGCAAGTCAACCTCCTGCCCATCACGAATCACATGCGCGATCGCCGGTTTGAGATCAAGTAAGCGCCGTACCGCAGCCGAAGACTTTTTCTTGATGATCTCCTCCATGTACCTACCCAGCAGTACGAAGGCGATGATCACCGCAGACACTTCGAAATAGACGTCGCGCTCGGCCACCTTCACCGGCAGGACGTCCGGGAAGAACAGCACCGCGACACTGTAGAAATAGGCGACCGAGGTGCCGAGGGCGATCAGGAAATCCATGTTGATGTTACGGGTGCGAATGGCATTCCACGCTCCCTTGTAGAAACTCCAGCCACCGATGAACTGTACCGGAGTGACCAACAGGAAAAGCCATATACCCCAGGTGAACCAAGGGAGCGCAGGGATCGGCACCCAAGTCAGCAGCGTGGCACCGGCGGCCAGCGCGATGAAGGCGCCGGCACGCAGAAGCGCCAGGGCCAATACACCAGTGAGGGCAATAGTCACGCGGGTTTTCATCGCCTTCAGTTCTCTTTCTGGCGACTCGAAGGTGCGCAGACAGGTATCGCTGCAAAAGTAATAGCTGCGCCCGCCACGTTCCCGTGACAACGCGGTGGTCTTATCGACCATCATCCCGCAGATTGGATCTTTCGCCATTTTCTCTGATGCAAACACCGGCGGGTGCTGGCTGTGCTGCATGTGTGATTCGTTCATCAGTGTCTCCTGCCTGAAGCGGCTATGAAGACTTGCCATGGAGCTTGCCGGACAGCCAGGCAAACAAGGTGCCGACTATCGCGCCCCATACGGTCAAGACCAGCAGTGGCCCAACGAAAGTCATCACCCCGTAATCTTGCGGGGCTTGAAGACGACCGAAGTCGAGTCCATGGAACAAGGCGTTGAGAAAAGCGATACCTTGCACCGGCCATAGCGCATAGAGCAGCGCACAGACCGTGTAGGAAATGGCTATGGTCAGGGCCAGAGAAATACCGGTTTTCCAGGGAGCGTTCATGATTGTTTTCCTGAGCTGGGAGGCGCGTCAGTAGGGATGTCGGGACTGCGGGGGGCTGACCAGGGCAGGAACGCCGGCGTCTGTTCACAGTAAGTGCGGTAGGTATCGCCGAAGTGCGCAAGCATCTCCCGTTCTTCCCGCTTCGCCAGCTTGGCGTAGACGAACAGGAGGATTGGAAACATCACCAGGGTGATCAATGTCGGCCACTGCAATAAAAAGCCAAACATGATCAGCACGAAGCCAACGTACTGCGGGTGACGGATCCGCGCATAGGGCCCCTCGAGCGCGAGTTGCCCACTACCTTGGGCCTTGTAGAGCACGCGCCACGCGGCTGCCAATAACCAGAAGCCGCCAGCGATCAGCAGGTTGCTGAGAATATGGAAGGGTCCCCAGTGCGGGTTGACCTGCCAGCCCAGAACCATTTCGAGCAAATGCCCTGCATCGTGCGAGAGGAAGTCGATGCCGGGGAAGTTACGAGTGAGCCAGGGCATCAACAGGTAGATCGTCAGCGGGAAACCGTACATCTCGGTAAACAGGGCCACTAGGAACGCCGAGAACATACCGAAGGAACGCCAGTCGCGGCTCGTCTTCGGCCGGGCGAAGCTGAAGGCGAACAAGATAAACACCAATGAGTTGATGATGACCAGCGACCAGAGACCGTAGGCCGATTCGGTAGGGTGCATGGTGGATCCTCTTCTTTGTCGGTGGTTTTGCTGTTCGCCTTTTTGCGAGGAGGTAAGCAGGAATAACCAGTCGCGAAAAAAGCGATACAGCAGGACAGAGCAACCCGTGCTTCGCCACTCTGAGGTAGGGAGGGTTTAATCGTTGAAGCGGAGGAAAGTCAGGCGGACGGGGACTTCCGGCGGTGCGGGGCGCTTCAGTACAAGCGCGGCGAAGGAGAATTTTTCCTGAGGGTCAAGCACCACCCTTATGACTGCCACAGTTAACAGCAAAAGGACGGCCCAGTGGATGGGATCCAACGCAGGAAATTGCGCTGCAGGTTTTATCGCCGTGGCAGTGTCCTCACAGTTCTGAAGGCAGCCATTGGTGTGGAGGGCATGGCCATCCACCACATACAGCTCGGCATTGTGTGGCGCGGCTATATTGTGATTCGGTTGCACCAGACAACCTTGGATAGCCATCACGGTCACAGCTGACACCCACACCACCAGGATAAGGTGCAACAGGCGTCGGCGGTGACGGCGGAACCAGTACATGAAATACAACCTCGACTATTACGTCGTATTGATTTTCAGTCTAGCCAGCAAAGCAATGGAGAGGTTGATCAAAATCAAACTAATGGATGACTCGATCGAGGTCGGCCTGCGAAGAGGCCATCAAACTCAACACAAATCCTTCAGGCCCGCCGCACCTGTAGCAAATCCGCCGCACACGATGCAATCCGCTGGCATGCATCCGCCAGTCTCGCCTGATCCACCACCAGGCCAATGCGAATATGCCCCGCCGCGCTCGGCCCGAAGGCTTCGCCGGCCAGCACCGACACGCCATACACTTCAAGCAGCCGCTCGGCAAAATCTTGCGCACCGAGCCCGGTCTGGCGCACATCGACCATCACGAACATCCCGCCATCGGGTTTGATCGGCCGGATGCCCGGGCAACCGCTTAGACTCGCGCACACCAGATCGCGACGCTGGCGATATTCCTCGCGCATCAGCGCCACTTCCGGCAAGTCTTTATCGAGCGCCACTTGCGCGGCGTTCTGGACGAAATCCGGAAGGCCGAACAGCATGCACAGCGACAGATGCATCAAATGTTCAGCCAACGGTTTCGGGCCGATCATCCAGCCCACCCGCCAGCCGGTCATGGCATGGGATTTGGACAAACTGTTGATCGTCGCGGTGCGCTCGGCCATGCCCGGCAGGCTGGCCGGGCTGATGTGTTCACCCTCATACAACAGGTCGCTGTAGACCTCGTCGCTGATCAGCCAAAGGTCATGCCGCACGCACAACGCTGCCAACGCCTGCCAGCACTTCAACGACAGACTGGCACCGGAGGGATTGTTCGGGCTGTTGAGCAGGATGACGCGGGTTTTTGGGGTGATCAGCGCCGCGACATCCGCCGGTTCAACCCGAAAGCCGTTCTCCGGATGCACCGCCACCGGCACCACACTGGCTCCGCAGGCGCCGAACACACCTTCATAGGTCACGTACATCGGTTCGGCGACGATCACTTCGTCGCCAGGATCGAGCAAGCATTGGGCAACCGAATACACCGCGCACTGCGCGCCGGGCAGCACGATCACATGGTCGGCATCCACCAACTGGCCGCTGCGCCGCTGATGACGGCTGGCGATGCTGCTGCGCAGTGTGCGGGTGCCGCGTACATCCGAATAATGGGTGTCGCCAGCCAACAGGCTATCGATGGCGGCGTGAATGATCGGCAGCGGCGTGTCGAAATCCGGATCGCCTATCGACAGCAACAGCACGTCGACGCCCTGTTCGCGCAATTCCAGCGCTCGATCGTGAATGTTCCAGGCTGCGGCTCCGTCGCCGGCGATTCGCTGGGTCAAGGCTGAATAGCGCATGTACTTCTCCTAACGCGCGAGGTCCAGTTTCAACCCTATCTCAAATCACGAAACGCGCCACCATTGCATTCAAATCAACTGCCAATCGTGACAGTTCGTGGGTGGCGGCGCTGGTCTGGTTGGCACCGGCGGCGGACTGAGTGGCCAGGTCGCGAATGTTCACCAGATTACGGTCGACTTCACGGGACACCTGAGCCTGTTCTTCCGAGGCGCTGGCGATCACCAGGTTGCGTTCGTTGATCAGTTGAATCGATTGGGTGATCTGCTCCAGGGCGATACCCGCCGCCCGAGCCATTTCCAGGGTGCTTTGGGTGCGCTGATTGCTTTGCTGCATCGACGAGACCGCTTCGCCGGTGCCGTTCTGGATGCCGGCAACCATTTTCTCGATTTCCTGGGTCGACTGCGCCGTGCGATGGGCCAACGCCCGAACCTCATCCGCCACCACCGCAAAGCCGCGCCCGGCTTCCCCGGCACGAGCGGCTTCGATCGCGGCGTTGAGAGCCAGCAGGTTGGTCTGCTCGGCAATGGCGCGGATCACGTCCAGCACTTTGCCGATGTCGCGGCCCTGAGTCGCCAGCCCTTCGATCATCAACGCCGTGTTTTGCACGTCATGGGTCATGGTCTGGATCGCATCGACAGTTTCTACCACCCGGTCACGACCTTCGCGGGCGGCCTGGGTCGACTGGTTCGAGGCTTCGGACGTCGACACCGCGTTGCGCGCCACTTCTTCTACGGCGGCAGTCATTTCGTTGACGGCGGTGGCGGCCTGTTCGATTTCGTTGTTTTGCTGTTGCAGACCGCGTGACGCTTCTTGCGTCACGGTGCTGAGTTCTTCCGCGGCGGCGCCCAGTTGCGTTGCGGAGCCGGCGATTTGCTCGATGGTTTTACGCAGGTTGGTCTGCATGGCGGCTAAGGCACCAAGCAAACGCGCCGGTTCGTCGTTGCCGTCGACTTCGATGACCTTGCTCAGGTTGCCGCCGGCAATGGTTTCGGCCGCGAGCACCGCACGGTTCAGCGGCGTGAGGATGCTGCGGGTCAACAGCCAGGCCAGCAGCACAGTCAGCAACGAAGCACTCACCGCCACTGTCACGATGCCGATAAAGGCTTCGCTGTAGTGCTCGCCCGCCTTGGCCGATGCGGCTTTGGCATCGGCGGCGTTGAGCGCTACCAGTTTGTTCAATTGCTCGCCCATCTGATCGGTGCCTTCCTTGATCCGCGTATTGATCAGGGCGCGCATCTCATCCAGTTTGTTCTGCCGCGACAGGTCCAGCATCTGGCTCTGGGCCTGCATGTAGTTATCGAGGGTTGTCGCGAAGGTTTTGTACAGCGCGGCTTCTTCAGGGCTGGCCGGCAAGGCGGCATAACTGGCTTGGGCGCTGCGCACCTTGTCGACGAGCACACCGATGCGGGTCTGGGCTTCCTGCAACGCCGCCGGGTCACGGTTAACCAATACGCGGAACGAAAGAATCCGCAGGCGCAGAACGTTTTCCGTCACATTGCCCAGAAACCCGATGCTGGGTAACTGCGTCATTTCCATATCGACAGAGGCTTGGCGAATGGTCGACATGCGGTTCACGGCAAACACACCCAGCACAATGACCAGCAGGGCAATGAAGGCGAAACCGAGGAAAGCTCGAGGCGCGATTTTCAGATTACGCAGTGACATAGGATGATCTCGGTAATTGAGGCGGCGAGCATCCTTGCGGTGATCACTGTCGGGTGGGCGATGGCGCGCACCTTTCAGCTTGGCGCCACTGTTGTAATAGGTTTGTGTGCGCCTGTTAGCTGTATCGGCCGGGGTTGAGGTTTTTTGCAGGGGTTGGAGAAATATTTTTCAATACGGAATCTGTAGGAGCGGGTTAGGCCTTGCGGGCGGCCACCCGCCACACCCGCGCAATATCACTGGCGCGTTCGCGCAACAAACGCGGTGCTTCGACGCAGGCTTGCTCCAAGGTCATCGGCCCGCTTGCCAACGCAAACGCCGCATCGATGCCATGCTCGTACAGGGCCTGATAGCCCTCCCCCAAGGTGCCGGCGATGACGATGACCGGCACGCCGCACTGGCGTGCAATGCGCGCCACACCGAACGGGGTTTTGCCACGCAACGTCTGGGCATCGAAACGACCTTCGCCGGTGATGACCAGGTCGGCGCCTTTGACCGCCTCGGCCAGTCCCACCAGTTCGGCGACCACTTCCACGCCAGCCTGGAACCGCGCGCCGAGAAACGCCTTCGCGGCAAACCCCAGACCGCCCGCCGCGCCGCTGCCCGGTTCGTCGCGCACGTCTTTGTCCAGGACTTGCGCGCAGCGTTCGGCAAAGTGCCCAAGGGCATGGTCCAGTTGCTCCACCTGTTCGGGCGATGCACCTTTCTGCGGGCCGAAAATCGCTGAAGCACCCTGAGGGCCGCACAGCGGGTTATTGACGTCGGCGGCGATGTCGAAGCGCACATCGGCCAGACGCGGATCAATGTCGCTCAGATCGAGACGAGCCAGTTGCGCCAAGGCCAGACCGCCCGGCACCAGGGTTTGGTCCTGAGCATCCAGCAGTTTCACACCCAAAGCCTGCATCGCTCCGGCGCCGCCGTCGTTGGTGGCACTGCCGCCAATCGCCAGGATCACCCGTTGCGCGCCGGCATCCAACGCGGCGCGGATCAATTCCCCGGTGCCGTAGGTGCTGCTGGTACAGGCATCGCGCAGGTTCGGCGGAACCAGTTGCAGGCCACTGGCCTCGGCCATTTCGATGATCGCGGTGTGGCTCAGTGGCAACCAGCCCCACGCGGCATCGACCGTGGCGCCCAGCGGCCCGCGAACATGGGTACGGCGCAGTTCGCCGTCGCACGCGGCCAGAATCGATTCGACCGTGCCTTCCCCGCCGTCAGCCATTGGGCACTTGATCAAGTGTGCATCGGGCCAGACTTCGGCCAACCCCAACGCAATGGCCTCGGCCACACCCTGGGCACTGAGGCTGTCCTTGAACGAATCGGGGGCGATGACGATTTTCATGCGAATTCTCCAGTTCCAATGCGTCCATGCTGCCAGCCGCCATGAACAATAACGCCGGTCCGCTGCACAAGCAGGCAAGAGGATTATTGTTCATTTCCACAAAACCCTTGCCTCCCCCGCTCGTCGTAGCAGCTGCCGAGCCTGCGAGGCTGCGTTCGGCGGCGAAGCCGTCGTAAATTCTATGAATATGGTTTACCTGACACACCGCGCCGCATGATTTCACGACGGCTTCGCCGCCGAACGCAGCCTCGCATCGCAGGCTCGGCAGCTGCTACGGTGCTACGGTGCTACGGTGTGGCGGTTGGCAGTTCGGTTTGGGGCAGGAGTTGGACGCCGAGATAGAGTGCGAGCATCCCATCCAGCTTCAGCGGGTCGACGCCGCTGAGTTCGGCAATCCGCTCCATGCGATAACGCAGACTGTTGCGATGGATGCCCAGCGCATCTGCACAGGCCTGGCTCTGGCCGTCGTGTTCGCACCAACTGCGCAGAGTCGCCAGCAGTTGGCCGTTGCCATCCTTGGCGATGACTTTGCGCAGCGGCCGCAGCACTTCCTCCAGCGCATCGTCGTCGCGGTGCCGCCAGAGCATCACCGGCAGCCGATAACGGTTCAGGGTCAGCAAGCGCGAATGCGGCAATACATCACGCCCATAAGCCAGCAAATCGCCGACCCGCCGATAGCAGCGGCGCAAGCCCGACAATCCATCGGCCTGCCCACCCACGGCGATGCGCAAAATATTCCAGCCGAGGCCATCGAGCTTCTCCAGCAACCGATCGTTCTCTATCGCAGGTGTCGCCGGTCGGCACCACAGCAACGAAGACTTGGCCGAGCTCACGCACCAACTGTCCGGATAACGCGACATCAACCAGGCGCTGAGCGCTTCGACGGTCTGCCCCGGGCTGTGTTCCATGCCCAACTCGAACAGGTACGGCACCCGCGTCAATTGCGGTTTGAGCCCCAGTTGCTGCGCTTCGTCCAGCAACCGCGGCGAATCTCCCGCCTCGCTGAGCAGCAACGCCAGCAGATCATCGCAACGCTGACGCCGCCATTGCTGCTCGGCCTGTTGATTACGCTGGCCCACCAGCATCTCGGCGGTCATGCGCACCAGTTCGGCGTAAGTGCGCAATTGCTCGGGTTCGCCGGTGATGCCCAGCACACCAATCAAACGCTGATCGAGCAACAGCGGCAGGTTGATGCCCGGCTGCACGCCTTTGAGGTGAATCGCGGTCTGCGCGTCGATCTCCACCACGCGCCCGTTGGCCAGCACCAGTTGCGCGCCTTCGTGGCGGGTGTTAATGCGCTCCGGTTCGCCGCTGCCGAGAATCAGTCCCTGGCTGTCCATGACATTGACGTTGTACGGCAGGATGGCCATCGCCCGGTCGACGATGTCCTGGGCCAGGTCGTGATCGAGTTCGAACATAGCGCGGTTCCTTGAAAACGTGATGGAACGGGTTGTTCACCCGCACAGGCCTTGGTTGTAAACCCTGTGCTCAGGCACAAAGACAACCACCCAAGGGGTGGCCGAGACTCACTGGGCGATCAACGTTACCCTTGCGTCGCAAAAAATCATAATAAAGAGAGAGCCCGCCATGTCACAGAGCGCCGCAGCTACCCTGGCCACCGCTGACGACAAGAACGCCGTCTACAAACGCATTACCCTGCGTTTGATCCCCTTCATCTTCATCTGCTACCTGTTCAACTACCTCGACCGGGTGAACGTCGGGTTTGCCAAACTGCAGATGCTCGACGCGCTGAAATTCAGCGAAACCGTGTACGGTCTCGGTGCCGGGATTTTCTTTATCGGCTACGTGCTGTGTGGCGTACCGAGCAACCTGGCACTGACCAAATTCGGCCCGCGCCGCTGGATCGCGCTGATGATGATCACTTGGGGCACGCTGTCGACTTGCCTGCTGTTCGTCACCACCCCGACCGAGTTCTACACCCTGCGCCTGTTTACCGGTGCGGCAGAAGCCGGGTTCTTCCCGGGCGTGGTGCTTTATCTCTCGCAGTGGTTCCCGACGTTCCGCCGTGGTCGCATCATGGCGCTGTTCATGTCGGCGATCCCGGTGTCCGGCCTGCTCGGCAGCCCGTTTTCCGGCTGGATCCTCAACCACTTCGGCGCGGGCCAGGCGGGTCTGGCGGGCTGGCAGTGGATGTTCCTGTTGCAAGGTATTCCAACAGTTATCCTCGGCGCCCTCGCCTACTTCCTGCTTAGCGACAGTTACGCCAACGCCAAATGGCTGACCCCTTATGAGCGTTCGGTGCTTGAGGCCGATCACGCTGAAGACCTGGCCAGCAAACCGAAAACCGCCACCGATTCGCTGTTGGCGGTGTTCAAGAACCCGGCGATCTGGGCCTTTGGCCTGATTTATTTCTGCATCCAGAGTGGTGTCTACGCGATCAACTTTTGGCTGCCGTCGATCATCAAGAACCTCGGTTTCAGCGATAACCTGGTGATTGGTTGGCTCAGTGCGATTCCGTATCTGCTGGCGGCGGTGTTCATGTTGATGGTCGGTCGCTCGGCCGATTTGCGCAAAGAACGCCGCTGGCACTTGGTGGTGCCGATGCTGATGGGCGCGGTGGGTCTGTTGATCGCGGTGAACTTCGCCGCCAACCCGGCCATCGCCATCCTCGGCCTGACCCTCGCTACCATGGGCGCCCTCACCGGCCTGCCGATGTTCTGGCCGGTGCCGACGGCCATGCTGAGTGCGGGTGCTGCGGCGGGTGGTTTGGCGTTGATCAACTCCATGGGGCAGATGGCGGGTTTTCTTAGTCCGTATCTGGTGGGTTGGGTCAAGGACAGCACCGGGTCGACCGATGCGGCGTTGTATCTGCTGGCGGGTGTGATTGTGTGTGGGAGTTTGCTGGCGTTGCGCATGACCCGGACGTTGCGGGCCTGATCTGCGGAGACTGATCGTTCCCACGCTCCGCGTGGGAATGCAGCCCGGGACGCTCCGCGTCCCTCCTTCCAGAGCCGAACGCGGAGCGTCCGTTGAGGCATTCCCACGCAGAGCGTGGGAACGATCAATCCTCTAGCCCTGCGGATCGAGGTTGTCCAGCACTCTGTTGACGGCCAGTTCACCGAGCATGACCACCGATTGAATCCCCAACATCACGTTGCGATGGGGCATGTCCATCAGCCCGGCGAACTCACTGAGCATCATGCTCGCTGACGCCAGGGATTCGCAGGCGTTGACCAGCAGGGTTTCGTTATCGACCTTCGCACCGACGTGGTAAATGGTGCTGGGTTTGCGCGCGGTGTCTTTGGGGATGGGCGGTTTAAGGTAGTGGTCGAGGGCGCGGTCGGCGGCTTCGTGGAGTTTTTTGGAATCGAGGGATTCGTAGGGGGAAACGTCGTCGGGTGCTGGTGGGTTGGGTGTTGGTTTGAACATAGATGAAGCCTCTTACGTCATTTAAAAGAAGGCCATCACTTTCGCTACCAAACGAGGGTGGCGGCCATGCGCAGGTTGGTAGACCGGGACGTAAGGAAACCGGCGCGCCCGAAAGCGCCCTGTGCATGACCACCATAAAGCAGAGTCGAACAAACGCTGCAAATCATGATGCTTATGCACCTTACGTCACCCGGGGCTACCAAACCCCATCGCTGTTTTTCAGCGACAAGGAAACGATACTGCCCAGGCTCAAGGTGCACTAGCCGGCGGATTCTGGCGCAGTCGTAGGCAGCGGCGCAAGAATATGTAGCCTGAGTGAGTATCTGGAAATGTCTTTTAAACATCTCCGTTAAACACCCTCCAGACTCCCCGCCTTGGCATCCAGCTCAATCACCAGCCCACCCGGCATCTGTACGAAAATCTGCCAGATCCCGTCCTCCGGCACCTGCGCCACCTGATACGGCAAACCACTGGCCCGGACCCGCCGCATCACCGTGGCGGCGTCCTCATCGGTGCGAAAGGCAATGTGGCTCAACGCCGTCTCATCGAACGTCGGCTGTTCGATCACATGCACCAGCGCCTGCGCATCCTGATACAACCAGCGTCCGGGGAATGGAAATGGCGGGCGGCGTCCCGGCGCCAATCCCAGCAACGAACCGAAGGCCTCCTGCAACAGTTGCCCGTCAGGGGTGTTGAAGGCCAGATGATCAAAGTGCCAACTCATAACAACCCTCCTCCGTCGACATCGATGACGGTGCCGCTGATAAAGTCGTTTTCCATGGCCAGAATAAATGCTGCCGCCAGATCTTGCGGACTGCCGACCCGACCCACCGGCAATGCGGCGGCGGTACGGGCAAACATCG
Organism: Pseudomonas cucumis; assembly: GCF_030687935.1. Taxonomy (GTDB): domain Bacteria; phylum Pseudomonadota; class Gammaproteobacteria; order Pseudomonadales; family Pseudomonadaceae; genus Aquipseudomonas; species Aquipseudomonas cucumis. The sequence continues at coordinate 3,225,851 of NZ_CP117454.1, forward strand.
CGGCGCGTTGCGTTTCATCCATACCGGCGTAAGCCTCGGTATCGGTCACGCCGGGGCTTATGACGTTGACCCGGCGCGGTGCCAGTTCCTTGGCCAGCTGCTTGCCCAAGGCCTCCAGCGCCGCATTCAAGGTGGTTTTGATGAACTGCCCGGCGACGAATTTGCGCGACAACAGACCCGAGGTCAGCGTGATGCTGCCACGTGCACTCAGGTATGGCAGCGCGATCTGGATCGCCCGCAGCGTGCCCCAGAATTTGACGTCGAAAGCCTGTTGGGCGTGCTGCAAATCGCTGTCAGCCAGCGGTTTGGCGCTCACACTCGGACCGGCCGTGATCACCAGATGATCGAAAGGGCCGATACGCTCGAACAGCTGTCGCAACGACGCTTGATCGGTGACGTCCGCCGCTTCGTGTCGGATGTTTGCATCGTGGTCAACCGCTGGCTGGCGGCGACTCACCGCCACCACACGGGCTTCGCGCTCGGCTGCGGCCCGGGCGACGGCTGCGCCTATTCCGCTGCTGCCGCCGATCACCACGACGGTCTGATTGTGCAAGCAAGCGTTGAGTTGTGTCATGAGCCGATCTCCGGTCGGGTTAGGGAGATTCAATCTTCTCCGGTTGCCAATCGAAGAAAAATCCCGGTAAATCAGAAGGATCTTTAAAGGATTTTTACCAATGAGCTCGATTCTCGATCTGGAGATCTTCGTCCGCACCGCCGATTCCGGCAGCATTTCCGCCGCCGCCCGCGCCCTGGAACTGACCCCGGCGGCGGCCAGCATCGCCCTCAAACGCCTGGAAACCCGCCTCGGCATCCGCTTGCTGGCCCGCTCCACGCGAAGCATGCGCCTGACCGAAGAAGGTCGGCGTTATCTGGAAAGCGTGCGCCTGGCACTGGCCGCGCTGGCTGAAGGTGAGCAGGCGCTCAAGCAACAAACCCAAGGCTTGAGCGGTGTGCTGCAATTGGCGGCGCCGTCGGACTTCGGGCGCAACGTGCTATTGCCGTGGCTCGACGACTTCAAACGCGAGCATCCGCACATTCAATTTCAGTTACTGCTCAACGATCGCCATGCCGATCTGTTCCGCGAGACGGTTGACGTGGCTCTGCGCTTCGGGGTACCGAGCGATTCGACGCTGGTGGCGCTGCCGATTCTGCCGCAGCATCGCCGCGTGGCTTGCGCCAGCCCCGAGTATCTGGCCCGGTGCGGCGTGCCGTTAACCCCGGCGGAACTGAGTGAGCACAGCGCCCTGCTCTACCTGCGCGATGGCCGGCCCTACAACCAATGGCGTTTCAGTCGGGGCGAGGAAGTAATGGAGGTTCAGGTGCACGGCGACTACCTCAGCGACGACGGCGAAGTCGCCCGCCGCTGGGCACTGGCCGGGCATGGCATCGCCTACAAGGCCTGGCTCGACGTCGCCGCCGATGTGCAGGCCGGGCGGCTGGTGGCGCTGTTCGATGACTGGCAAGGCGAAAGCGTGCCATTCAATTTGCTGTGCCCGCATCGGGTTCAGGTGTCAGAGCGGGTCAAGATGTTGCAAGCGTTCTTGCAGGAGCGTTGTGAGGCACTGCGTCGATAATTCCGATTGCTCCCGGCCACGGTTCTGGTATTTGATTAGGCCTTTCTGACCGGTAAAAGGATTTCGTCATGAGCTATCGCACGCTGGGTCATTCGGGTTTACAGGTGTCGACCCTCACATTGGGCACCATGATGTTCGGCGAACAGACCAGCACCGAAGATTCCCTGCGAATCATCGACAAGGCCTGGGACCAGGGCATCAATTTCATCGACACCGCGGACGTGTACACCAACGGCCGCTCCGAAGAGATCGTCGGCGAAGCGATTGCCGGCAACCGCCATGAATGGGTGCTCGCCACCAAGGTCGGTTTCGGCCCGGTGGACGGTGTGCCGAACCGCAGCGGCCTGAGCCGCAAGCACCTGTTCAACGGCATCGATGCCAGCCTGACGCGGTTGGGCACCGATTATCTGGACATCTATTACCTGCACCGCGAAGACCACGACACGCCGCTGGAAGTCACGGTGTCGGCCATTGGCGATTTGATCCGCCAGGGCAAGATCCGCTACTGGGGCCTGTCGAACTACCGTGGCTGGCGTATCGCCGAAGTGATTCGTTTGGCCGACAAACTCGGCGTCGACAGGCCGGTGATCAGCCAGCCGCTGTACAACATCGTCAACCGTCAGGCAGAAACCGAGCAGATCATCGCCGCGCAAAACTATGGCCTAGGTGTGGTGCCATACAGTCCACTGGCGCGCGGCGTGCTCAGCGGCAAGTACGCGCCCGACGTGACACCAGACGCCAACAGCCGCGCTGGTCGTCAGGACAAACGCATCCTGGAAACCGAATGGCGGGTTGAGTCGCTGCGCATTGCCCAGCAGATCCAGGAATACACTCAGGGCCGTGGCGTGGGCATCGTCGAGTTCGCGATTGCCTGGGTGCTGAACAATGGCGCTGTGACTTCGGCCATCGTCGGGCCTCGGACTGAGCAACAGTGGGATGCATACACCAAGGCGCAGGCGGTGAAGATCACGGCTGAGGACGAGGCGTTTATTGATTCGCTGGTGACACCGGGGCACGCGTCGACGCCGGGGTTCAATGACGTGAGCCATTTTGTGTCAGGGCGTAAACCGCGTTCGGCTTGAGATTTATCGCGGGCAAGCCCGCTCCCACAGGGTTTTGTGTCGACCGCAAATTCTGTGTAGGACACCGGCCAAAAATGTGGGAGCGGGCTTGCTCGCGAAAGCGGTGGGTCATTCAACATTGACGTCGACTGACACGGCCTCTTCGCGAGCAAGCCCGCTCCCACATTAGGTTTGTGTTGATCAACCACGTATCCTCTGCGCCCGCTTCATGCTCAATCAATGTCACGCGAGGACAGTTTGTCTAAAGGTATCGCTCTATCGGTCACAGCCTCGGTGCTGTTTGCCGTCATGTATTACTACACCTCGCTGCTCTCACCCTTGAGCGGCGTGGAGATTTTCGGTTGGCGGATGCTGCTGACCGCGCCGTGCATGACTGTGTTCATGGTGGTGTCCGGTGAATGGACGCGCGTGGTCGAGATTGTTCGGCGGCTGGCCGGCAAGCCGAAGCTGATTGTCGGGCTGATTGGCTCGGCAGTGCTGCTGGGCCTGCAACTCTGGTTGTTCATGTGGGCACCGCTCAACGGTTATAGCCTCGACGTGTCGCTGGGGTATTTCCTGTTGCCGCTGTCGATGGTCCTGACCGGGCGAATCGTCTATGGCGAGCGCCTTTCCTATCTGCAGAAAATAGCCGTGTTCTTCGCCAGCCTCGGCGTGCTCAACGAGCTGTATCAGGTCGGCGGTTTTTCCTGGGCGACGTTGCTGGTGGTGGTTGGCTATCCGATCTATTTCATCCTGCGCAAACGCCTGGCCACGGACAACCTCGGCGGGCTCTGGCTGGACATGGCGTTGATGCTGCCGGTGGCGTTCTGGTTCGTGCAGGGCGGTGAACAAGGCTTTGGCGTCTTCGACCAGTATCCGTGGCTGTCGCTGCTGATTCCGCTGCTCGGCGTGATCAGCGCCTCGGCGCTGGTGGTCTACATCATTGCCAGCCGGCTGCTGCCGTTCAGCCTGTTCGGGTTGTTGAGTTACGTCGAGCCGGTGCTGTTGCTCGGCGTTGCGTTACTGCTGGGGGAAAGCATCAAGGCCGGCGAATGGCTGACTTATATTCCGATCTGGTTGGCGGTGTTGGTGTTGGTGTTTGAAGGGTTCAAGCATTTGGTCCGGCAACGACGCCGGCCGATGTAATTGCATGATCCAAAAAAAGCCCGGCCAGCATTGCTGCTGACCGGGCTTTTTCACGCCTCGACCGGATTAATCGGTGGAGAGCACACCCCGACGAACCTGATCACGCTCGATGGATTCGAACAGCGCCTTGAAGTTGCCCTCGCCAAAACCATCGTCACCTTTACGCTGGATGAACTCGAAGAACACCGGGCCCATCAGGGTTTCCGAGAAGATCTGCAGCAGCAGACGCTTGTCGCCCGACTCGGACGAACCGTCCAGCAAAATGCCCCGCGCTTGCAATTCGTTGACCGGCTCGCCGTGGTTCGGCAAACGGCCTTCGAGCATTTCGTAGTAGGTGTCTGGCGGCGGCGTCATGAAGCGCATGCCGATGCTTTTCAAATGATCCCAAGTCTTGATCAGGTCATCGCTGAGGAAGGCCACGTGCTGGATGCCCTCACCGTTGAACTGCATCAGGAACTCTTCGATCTGCCCGGCGCCCTTGGATGACTCTTCGTTCAACGGGATACGGATCATGCCATCCGGGGCGGTCATGGCCTTGGAGGTCAGGCCGGTGTATTCGCCTTTGATATCGAAGTAGCGGATTTCACGGAAGTTGAACAGCTTCTCATAGAAGTTGGCCCAATAAGCCATGCGACCGCGATACACGTTGTGAGTCAGGTGATCGATAATCTTCAGGCCGGCCCCGACCGGGTTGCGGTCAACGCCTTCGATGAACACGAAGTCGATGTCGTAGATCGAACTGCCTTCGCCGAAACGGTCGATCAGGTACAGCGGCGCGCCGCCAATGCCTTTGATCGCCGGCAGGTGCAGTTCCATCGGACCGGTTTCGATATGGATCGGTTGGGCGCCGAGTTCCAGGGCACGCTTGTACGCTTTTTGCGAATCCTTGACGCGGAACGCCATGCCGCACACCGATGGACCGTGCTCGGCCGCGAAGTACGACGCCACGCTATGGGGTTCGTTGTTGAGGATCAGGTTGATCGCGCCCTGGCGATACAGGTGCACGTCTTTGGAACGGTGGGTCGCAACCTTGCTGAAGCCCATGATCTCGAAGATCGGCTCCAGGGTGTTAGGGGTCGGCGATGCGAATTCGATGAACTCAAAGCCCATCAGGCCCATTGGGTTTTCGTATAAATCTGCCATTTTGGCGCCTCATCATTTCTTATCAATTAACGGATCGTTAGTTGCTAGCAATGCTGAGACCGGCGGGTGGCGCGCAGGAGATGCCCCGTACGCTGCGGGCGAGGAAGTCACCGTAGATCAATTGAAACCCAAATATCTTCATTGTCGACCCAAGGCTATTACGGGCGAGGCTTCTGCTGCCAGAAGACGATTATTCTTATATGCGTAACCCGATTCTACACAGCGTAAATCAGTTTGTCCGCCTTCTTATAAAATCCCCCTTTTCGCAGCCTGTGCAAGCGGTTTGTTGCACAGAAAAATCCCGGCCAGGATCAGCCCGCCGCCCAGACACATCACCAGGGTCATTTGCTCGCCCAGCAACAACGCGCCAAAAAGAACGGCGGTCAGCGGGTTCAAGGCGATGAACACACCCGAACGCGTCGCACCGATTTTGCGGATACCGTCGTAATAACCAATATAGGCCAATGCCGAACCCAGCACGCCCAGGTACATCAGGCTCAACCATTGTCGCGTGCCCAGTTCGGCCAGCGCCGCGACACTCAGCTCGCCACGTACGGCACTGGTCACCCAGAGCATCAGCGTGCCCAATAGAATCGAGTACGTCACCGTCTGCACCGGACCCAGCGTCTGATTCAGGCCTTTGGAGAACAGCGAATAAATGCCCCAGCCGAGCACGCAGCCGAAGATCAACAGATCACCGATCCAGGCATCAGTAGCACCGGCCAGCAATTGCGGATTGCGACTGACGATCACCAGACTGGCGCCGGTAATGCAGATCGCGATACCGGCCACTTTCGCCCCGCTCAGTCGCTCCTTGAACAACAGCCACGACGCCAGGCCGATCACGGCCGGGTTCAATGCCACGATCAACGACGCCCGTGATGCGTTGATGTAATGCAGCCCGTAAAAGAAGCACAGGTTGTAGAAGAAGATCCCGAAAAACCCCAGCAGCGTCAGTTGCAGCCATTGCCGAGGGCTGGGGCGCACCAAAGGCACCCGCGCCAGCAACAGAAACAGCAGCAACGCCACGCTCGCCAGCAAGAACCGCAGGCTCGCGGCCAATAACGGACTGAGGCTGTCAGCCAGAAACCGCCCGGCGACAAACGTCCCGCCCCAGATCATTGTGACCGCTGCCAGTTTCAGATAAACCGGTAGATCCGAGGAATTCGCCAAGGTCTGTTCACACGTAGTCATAAGTCTCCACCATCAGAAATCGGGCACAGGGCGTATCATTCGACTAATGCCCTATCATCGTAAAATGAGTAAATACTCATGACCCTGACTCAACTCGAGATTTTCTCGCTGGTGGCCGAACTGCGCGGCTTCACGGCGGCGGCCAATCGTTTGGAGATTTCCCAATCTGCGGTCTCTCACGCGCTCAAGTCGCTGGAACAGGAATTGGGCGTCGAACTGCTGCGTCGGCATCAGTCCCAGGTCGAGCTGAGCGACATCGGCCAACAGCTATTGCTGCGCGCTCGGGCGATGCTCGGGCTGGCGAACACGTTGCGCCAGGAAGCGGCCGATGCTCGCGGAATGAAACGCGGCACCTTGCGCATCGGCTCGTTCGGCCCGACCTCATCGATCAAACTGCTGCCGAGGATCCTGCAGCATTACCGCGCCGCCCACCCGGGTATCGAGGTTCACATCGACGAAGGTCCGGACCGTCAGGTGATCCAGTGGCTGGAAGAACGGCGTATCGATGTCGGCTTCGTGGTGTTGCCCCAGGAACGTTTCGACACTTTCAGGCTGATCGAGGACCAGATGGTCGCGCTGCTGCCTGCCGACCATGCGCTGGCTGGCCGCGACAGCTTGAGCCTGAGCGATTTGTGCCACGACCCGTTTGTGCTGACCGAAGCCGGCTCTTCGCAATTGGTGTCACGCCTATTCAATGCGGCTCGGTTGACGCCGAACATTCGCTATCGTTGCTCGCAGCTGCTCAGCACGCTGGACACCGTAGGCCGTGGCGATGCTCTGACCGTTGTTGCCGAAGGCTCATTGCCTGACGACAACGACAACCGCTACGTGAAAAAAACACTGTCGCCACCGGTCAGCCGCCAGGTCGGGCTGGCGGTGCTCGATCAGCGTCAGTCATCACCTGCAACATTGGCCTTTATCAAACTGGCTTCGAGCCTCAATTGAACGGCATAAGTGCTGCCGGCCAACTATCATGGCTCAACTCTTCTGGGAGGCGTGTCGCCCTGCCAGCCTTTGAGAGCCTTCTTTTATCGCGATGGATTTGCGAATGCCACTGAACGTTAAAAGTCGCCGCAAGCGTGGCACCCGGATCGTTGTGACTGTTTTGAGCGGATTGCTTCCGGTGTTGCTGGGGGTGGCCATTCTCTATCTGCAGGCTGAACGTACACTCAAGCAAAGTACCGAACTGACTGGCGAAGAAGCCGTTCGCCAATTCGAGCTGATGCTCGACAACACCGCGCAAGCCGCACAAGAGTTGTTGCCGCTGGCCGGCCAGAATTGCAACGACGTCAAACTGGCCCTGCGTGAACAAGTCACCCGCCGGCCGTTCGTGCGCTCGACCAACCTTGTATGGAACACCAACCTCTATTGCAGTTCGTTGTTCGGTGAGTATCAGGAAAAGATCAATCACGGCGATTACACCCAAGGCAAGTTATGGCTCATGAACGGCAATCCGGTCACGCCCAATACCGCGTTGCTGGTATATCGGCTGAGCGAAGGAAACCAGGGCGCATTGACCACGCTGGACGGTTATCACCTGAGTAACGTGCTGCGCCTGATCGGGCGCAAAACATTATTGATGCTGCAAGTCGGCCCCCACTGGTTGTCAGCCGACGGCAAGGTCCATGACGACGCCCTGCCCATCTTGCCGGTGGCGCAAAATACGCTGACGTCCTCGCGTTATGCCTTTACCGTGGCCGCAGGTTTTCCCGAAGGAGAAACCTGGCGTTACATGCGCAGTGAGTACCCACCGCTGTTCAGTCTGTTGATGTTTTTCGGTGTGGTGTCCGGTTCGATCGGGCATGTCCTGCAGAAGCGCTCGACCTCGCCTAGTCGTGAAATGCAGCGGGCGCTGGAGGCAGCAGAGTTCATTCCTTACTTTCAGCCCGTGGTGCATGGCGACAATAAGCAGTGGTCCGGCGCCGAAGTATTGATGCGCTGGCAACATCCCAAGGAAGGCCTGGTGCGCCCTGATCTGTTCATCCCGTTTGCCGAACATTCCGGGTTGATCGTGCCGATGACTCGCTCCTTGATGCGACAGGCCGCCGCATTGCTGGCTCCCTTGTCGGCGGCGTTCGACGGGCCATTTCACATTGGTATCAACATCACCGCCAGTCACTGCCGGGATCTGGAACTGGTCGAGGACTGTCGTGAGTTCCTCAGCGCTTTCGCGCCGGGCAGCATCAGCCTGGTGCTTGAGCTGACCGAACGCGAACTCATCGAGCCGACAGCCATCACCCTGCAATTGTTCGAGCAGCTTCACGGGTTGGGCGTGATGATCGCGATCGATGACTTCGGCACCGGCCATTCAAGCCTGGGTTATTTGCGTCAGTTCAATGTGGACTTCCTGAAAATCGACCAGAGTTTTGTTGCGATGATCGGTGTCGACGCCCTCTCCCGGCACATTCTGGACAGCATCATCGAGCTCTCGGCCAAACTCGATCTGGGTATCGTCGCCGAAGGCGTGGAAACCGAGGAGCAAAGTGACTATCTGACCGCCCACGGCGTGAACTTCCTGCAAGGTTATCTGTTCGGCCGACCGATGCCCGGTGCAGATTTCATTAGTGCATTAAGTGATCATTAACTAACCACTTTAAGCACGGAGATCATGATGATACGCACCAAATTGAATCAAAAGACTACTCTCGTTACATGAAGAAAAAGTCAGGATTTACTCTTGGCCAATTAACTACTACAATTTTTCATACCTGTGCAGAACTGGCAGGTGAGCCATTATCACCGAGTCGCTTCAAGGCTCTTGGCTTATAGCTTTGTTTGCGGTTGGTATCAGCCAAACACACTATTGGAGTAAAGATATTGTCCAGACTCGCTGAATTCCGTGCAGCTGAAAAGGCCCTTCAAGAACAGCTCAAGCAGTTGGAATCGCTGAAGAACGATGCCGGGCTCAAAAAAGAAATCGAATTCGAAGAAAAGCTCCAGGGGCTGATGAAAACCTACGGCAAGAGCTTGCGCGACATCATCGCCATCCTCGATCCGAACCCGGCGAAATCCGGCCTGCAGCAGGCAACAGCGCCTAAAACCCGCCGCGCTCGCGTGGTCAAGGTTTATCAGAACCCGCACACCGGTGAACTGATTGAAACCAAGGGTGGCAACCACCGCGGCCTGAAAGCCTGGAAGGAACAATACGGTGCTGCCACCGTTGATTCCTGGCTGCGTGGCTAAGCACTCGCGATCATAAAAAAAGCCCTGCTAATGCAGGGCTTTTTCATGGATGGTGTCTAAATGCAACGATAGTCGCCGATCAACTCGTTATATACCGACCAACTTTATGCTTAATCCCTTTGGCTATCTAAAAAATGCCGAACACGCTGAAATCTACTGATACGCAAACCTTAAACTAAAGTTTCAAGCTGTTTCGAGCCACCGCTATGTCGTCCTGACTTGCCTTATAAACCTCGGCCTGCCCTGCATAGGAAAGAACATAAGCCTTATCGGCGTCTACCGCAGCGACCAATGTTTGAGACAGCACATGTCGACCGTTCTGCGTAATCGTGCAAGTAGTTTCCAGCGCCGATAGTCGGCTCAAGGTAGTCGGGTGAATTTTAGTGCAAACGCTCTGATACCCGCTCTGAAAAAAGTCCTTTTGCACCGACTTGCGCATTTCCAGTAGCACGCCTTCCAGATTCACCTGGTGACCACTTTCCACTTGAGTCATGGTCAACTCCATCACCATCACCGGTGTACCGTCCTGGTCGTTCTTTACCGCGCGTTGCCGGGAAACCTGAGGCTTGGCCTCGTCTTGCGGAACGGTCTCGACAGTCCATCCATTGGGCCAGGTCACGACCGGAGCTTCTGCATGAGCACGGGTAACAGCTGAAAGCAGACACATCAGGACGAACATCAATTGACAGGATCGGACCATTGTAATGAACACTCACGGATTGAGCCGCGAAGTCTGAGCTTCACCCGCCCGACAGGCAAGCCTGCGGTTTTGGTTTGGCGATGCCAGGGCCCTTGCGTATCATTGTGAGCATTCTTGGAATTTCCGGAGGGCCCATGAGCCTGCACGAACTCAATACATTTCCTGGTGTGACCGCCCAACCTGACACCGCCACTCAGAAGTTCGTCTTCAACCACACCATGCTGCGGGTCAAGGACATCACCCGGTCACTGGATTTCTACACCCGCATCCTGGGTTTCTCGCTAGTGGAAAAACGCGATTTCCCGGAAGCCGAGTTCAGTCTGTATTTCCTGGCGCTGGTCGATAAAAACCAGATCCCGGCCGATGCCGCTGCCCGCACCGAGTGGATGAAATCGATCCCCGGCATTCTCGAACTGACCCACAACCACGGCACCGAGAACGACGCGGATTTCGCCTACCACAACGGCAACACCGACCCGCGCGGTTTCGGCCATATCTGCATTTCGGTGCCAGATATTCGCGCGGCGTGCGAACGCTTCGAAGCGCTGGGCTGCGATTTCCAGAAACGCCTGAACGACGGTCGCATGAAGAGCCTGGCGTTCATCAAGGACCCGGATGGTTACTGGGTCGAAATTATTCAGCCTGCACCGATGTAAACGAAATGATCGTTCCCACGCTCTGCGTGGTAATGCCTCCTGTGACGCTCTGCGTCACGCTTTTGGGACGCGGAGCGTCCCGGGCTGCATTCCCACGCAGAGCGTGGGAACGATCAGAGCAAGACACAAAAAACCCCATGATCGCTCATGGGGTTTTGTGTTTTCAGCGTCGGCGTTTATGCAGGCGCCGAGGTGCGAATCAAGTGATCGAACGCGCTCAGGGAAGCCTTGGCGCCCTCACCCACCGCAATCACGATCTGCTTGTACGGCACGGTAGTCACGTCACCGGCCGCGAACACGCCGGGCATCGACGTTTCTCCGCGGGCATCGACGATGATCTCGCCGCGCGGCGACAACTCGATGGTGCCTTTGAGCCAATCGGTGTTAGGCAACAGACCGATCTGCACGAAGATTCCTTCCAGCTCGACCGTGCGCAACTCGTCCGACTGACGATCCTTGTAGCGCAGACCGTTGACCTTCTGACCGTCGCCAGTTACTTCAGTGGTTTGCGCACTGGTGATCACCGTAACGTTCGGCAGGCTGTGCAACTTGCGCTGCAACACCGCGTCGGCGCGCAGTTGTACGTCGAACTCCAGCAGGGTCACGTGGGACACGATACCAGCCAGGTCGATAGCCGCTTCGACGCCGGAGTTACCACCACCAATTACTGCCACACGCTTGCCTTTGAAAAGCGGACCGTCGCAGTGGGGGCAGTAAGCCACGCCCTTGTTGCGGTATTGCTGCTCACCGGGAACGTTCATTTCACGCCACCGGGCGCCAGTCGCCAAAATCACGGTCTTGGCTTTCAAGGACGCACCGCTGGCGAAATGGATTTCGTGTAGTTCGCCATTTTTGCCCGGCACCAGCTTGTCGGCGCGTTGCAGGTTCATGATGTCCACGTCGTACTGCTTGACGTGCTCTTCCAGCGCCACGGCCAGTTTCGGCCCTTCGGTTTCCTGCACGGAGATAAAGTTCTCGATGGCCATGGTGTCGAGCACCTGACCACCAAAACGTTCCGCCGCCACACCGATGCGAATGCCTTTACGAGCAGCGTAGATTGCCGCCGAAGCACCGGCCGGGCCACCGCCGACAACCAGCACGTCAAAGGCTTCTTTGGCGCTGATTTTCTCGGCCTGGCGCTCGGTGCCGCTGGTGTCGATCTTGGCGAGGATTTCTTCGAGGCCCATGCGGCCTTGGCCAAAGTTGACGCCATTCAGGTAAATGCTTGGCACGGCCATGATCTGGCGCTCGTCGACTTCAGCCTGAAACAGCGCGCCGTCGATGGCGACGTGGCGGATGTTCGGGTTCAGCACAGCCATCAGGTTCAATGCCTGGACCACGTCCGGGCAGTTCTGACAGGACAGCGAGAAGTAAGTCTCGAAGTTGAACTCGCCTTTGAGCGAGCGGATCTGTTCGATCACTTCGATACTGGCCTTCGAGGGGTGGCCACCGACTTGCAGCAGGGCCAGCACCAGCGAAGTGAATTCATGGCCCATCGGAATACCGGCGAAACGCAGGCTGATATCGGCCCCTGGGCGGTTGATCGAAAACGATGGTTTACGCGCATCGTTACCGTTGTCGAGCAACGTAATCTGGGTGGAAAGACTGGCAACGTCTTTGAGTAAAGCGAGCATTTCCTGGGATTTCGCACCGTCGTCGAGGGAGGCAACGATCTCGATCGGCTGGGTGACCCGTTCCAGGTACGATTTCAACTGGGCTTTAAGATTGGCGTCCAACATACGGGCGATTTCCATGCTGTTTGGTGAAGAGACAAAAACATAAAAAAACGCCCGAGCGAATCTCGCCCGGGCGTTTTTATTGGGCGGTTGCAGCTTACTTAGGAGGTGCGGAGTTCCGCCCTGATGACGCGCGTCACAGACTTAGATCTTGCCGACCAGGTCCAGGGACGGAGCCAGTGTGGCCTCGCCTTCTTTCCACTTGGCAGGGCAAACCTGGCCTGGGTGAGCAGCAACGTACTGAGCAGCCTTGATTTTGCGCAGCAGCTCGGAAGCGTCACGGCCTACACCGCCGTCGTTGAGTTCAACGATTTTGATCTGGCCTTCAGGGTTGATCACGAAGGTGCCACGGTCAGCCAGACCCGCTTCTTCGATCAGCACGTCGAAGTTGCGGGAGATAGCGTGAGTCGGGTCGCCGATCATGGTGTACTGGATTTTGCCGATGGCTGGCGAAGTGTTGTGCCACGCAGCGTGGGCAAAGTGGGTATCGGTGGAAACGCTGTAGATTTCGACGCCCAGTTTCTGGAACTCGGCGTAGTTGTCAGCCAGGTCTTCCAGTTCGGTCGGGCAAACGAAGGTGAAGTCAGCCGGGTAGAAGAAAACGACAGACCATTTGCCTTTCAGGTCAGCGTCCGACACTTTTACGAAGTCGCCATTTTTAAAGGCGTCAGCTTTGAACGGTTTAACTTGGCTGTTGATGATAGGCATCGATGACTCTCCGTCAGGGGTTAAGAAGTTGATGAAGTGAATCCTACCCACCCGATCGCCGGTTGGCTCATTGGCAAACCTGATGCTGCTGATTGGTTTTCGCTATTAGCCGAGCGTATTAATAGAAGAAAACGTGATCTAAGGCGCCAACGGTTTTTCAGCGATTCGGGTCATCCCGATAAACGGGCTGGCTTCAACATAGCGCATGGCGGACTTCATATCCTTCCAGCCCACGTAATTCATCAACGACTTCAAATCCCAACCGCTCTGGTGAGCCCAGGTCGCAAAGCCACGCCGCAAGGAGTGGCTGGTGTAGTGCTCGGCCGGAATACCGGCGCGCTCCAGGGCCTGGCGCAACAACGGGATCACGCTATTGGCATGCAGGCCCCCCTCGCTCAAATGGCCCCAGCGATCGATACCCCGGAACACCGGCCCGCGGACCAACGCCGCTTCAGTGATCCATTGGATATAGGCCTGCACCGGACACAGGCGCTGCAAGGCTGGCGTCTGGTATGTCTGGCCGAGGTTCTCGCGGTCGCTCTTGCTGCGAGGCAGGTAGAGGGTGATGCCTGAGCCGGCGCTGGCCCGCACATGTTCAATCTGCACGCGGCACAACTCATCGCTACGGAAACCGCGCCAGAAGCCCAACAGGATCAACGCCGTGTCACGCCGGGCCCGCAGCAGTCCCGGTTGATCGCCCTGCGCCTTGGCGGTTTGCGCTTCCTGCTCCAGCCAGGCCACCACTTGCTCCAGATGCCGAAGCTGCAACGGCTCGGCCTGTTTCTCCTGCGCCGGGTGCAGCGCGCGAATGCCCTTGAACACTTTGCGCACCACGGGCGCCTTGGTGGGATCGGCGAACCCCTGACTGTTGTGCCATTGCGCCAACGCGGACAAGCGCAATTTCAAGGTATTGATCGACAGCACACCTGCGTGGGCCACGAGATAGCGCGCCACGCTATCGCCGGTCGCCGGCAGGAACCCGCCCCAACTGACTTCGAAATGCTCGATGGCCGCGCGATAGCTGCGACGGGTGTTGTCGCGCGTGGCGGCTTGCAGGTAGCGATCCAGCTCAGTCATGGGCTCACTTCTCGAAAACATACCGCTCTGGCGGGCGAAACCCGGATTACAGCTCATCACACGGGGTAATACCAGTATATCCCGCATGATGAATAACAGATTTTTAACTTTATCGGCATCATGGTACATTGCGTATATTAGTGGTACGTACCACAGTATCAAATCGTAGGAGAAGACATGGCACGTGGCGGCGTAAACAAGGCACTGGTGCAAGCGGCACGCTCAGCGATCCTCGCCCGGGGCGAACACCCCAGCATCGACGCGGTACGGATCGAGATGGGCAATACCGGCTCGAAAACCACGATCCATCGCTATCTGAAGGAGCTCGATGACGGCGCTGAACCCGCGCAAGCACCTTGCGAGCCTATCGACGATGAGCTGACAAGCCTGGTGTCGCGCCTGGCACAACGCCTGAAAGAACAGGCGCAAGAACCCATCGACCAGGCGCGCGCACAGTTCGAGCAACAACGAAAAGAGCTGGAAACCCGACTGCACGAGGCCCGTGAGGCCAATACTGAATTGCAGCAGCAGTACGAAATTCAAAGCCTGGCACTGACCCAGGAATCGGCGGAACTGCAAGACACCCGCTCCATGCTGCAAACCGAGCAAACCCGCAACGCCGGACTGAATCAGGCACTGGCAGATTTCGAATTACGCCTGCAGGACAAGGACGAGCAGATCCGCTCACTGGAAGAAAAGCACCTGCACGCCCGCGAGGCACTGGAGCACTACCGCAGCGCCGTCAAAGACCAACGCGAGCAGGAGCAGCGCCGCCACGAAGGCCAGGTGCAGCAGATTCAGATGGAGTTGCGCCAAGCGCAGCAAAGCGCACTGGTACGCCAGGATGAAATCACTCAATTGCATCGCGACAATGAGCGCTTACTGACGGAAAACCGCGGAACGCTGCGGGAGCTGAGCCTGTCGCAAGAGCAACTCAAGCACACCAACAGCCGACAGGATCAGCTGCTGGAACAGGTCAACCGTATCGACAGCGAACGCACCCTCCTCCAGGAACGCTTGCGCATTGCCATGCTGGAAAACCAGTCACTCAAGCAGAACATCGACGAACAGTCGCACATCAACAAAGCGCTGGAAGTTGAACTGATCAAGTTGCAGGCAAGCCTGGATGAAAGCACACGCCTGGCCGCTGTCGTTGCGACAGGACCAGACGCATCAGCGCCGCGTAAAGACGATTAACCCGCGACCGGCGTACGCATGGTGACGAACTCTTCGGCGGCCGTCGGATGCACGCCGATGGTTTCGTCGAAATCACGCTTGGTCGCGCCCGCCTTCAGGGCAATTGCCAATCCTTGCACGATCTCGCCGGCCTCCGGGCCGACCATATGGCAGCCCAAGACCTTGTCAGTCTTGGCGTCCACCACCAGTTTCATCAAGGTGCGCTCCTGGCACTCGGTCAGGGTCAGCTTCATCGGCCGGAAACGGCTTTCGAAGATCACCACATCGTGCCCGGCCTCTCGCGCCTCTTCTTCGGTCAGGCCGACAGTGCCAATGTTCGGCAAGCTAAACACGGCGGTCGGGATCATCTTGTAATCCACCGGGCGATATTGCTCGGGCTTGAACAAACGCCGCGCCACGGCCATGCCTTCGGCCAGCGCGACCGGCGTGAGCTGGACCCGACCGATCACATCGCCCAGAGCCAGGATCGATGGCTCTGCGGTTTGATACTGCTCATCGACCTCGACAAAACCTTTCTTGTCGAGTTTGACGCCGGTGTTTTCCAGCCCCAGGTTATCGAGCATCGGACGCCGACCAGTGGCGTAGAACACGCAATCCGCCTCCAGCTTACGACCGTCCTTGAGCGTGGCAGTCAGGCTGCCATCGGCTTGCTTGTCGATGCGCTCGATGTCGGCATTGAATTGCAAGTCCATCCCGCGTTTGGTCAGCTCTTCCTGCAGATGTTTGCGCACCGCACCGTCGAAGCCACGCAGGAACAGATCACCGCGATACAGCAGCGTGGTCTCGGCACCCAGCCCGTGGAAAATCCCGGCAAACTCCACTGCAATGTAACCACCACCGACCACCAGAACGCGCTTTGGCAGCTCTTTAAGGAAGAACGCCTGGTTGGAACTGATCGCGTGCTCGTGTCCCGGAATCTCCGGGATCTGCGGCCAGCCACCGGTGGCAATCAGGATGTTTTTGGCGGTGTAGCGTTTGCCATCGAACTCGACGGTATGCGGATCGACGATTTTCGCGTGACCTTCATGCAAGGTCACGCCGCTGTTGACCAGCAGGTTGCGATAGATGCCGTTCAGGCGATTGATCTCGCGATCCTTGTTGGCGATCAGCGTCGCCCAGTCGAACTTCGCCTCACCCGGGGTCCAGCCGAAACCTTGCGACTGCTCGAAGTCTTCGGCGAAGTGCGCGCCGTAAACCAGCAGTTTTTTCGGCACGCAGCCGACGTTCACACACGTCCCGCCCAGGTAACGGCTCTCGGCCACGGCAACTTTCGCGCCAAAACCGGCCGCAAATCGCGCAGCCCGTACACCGCCGGAACCGGCACCAATCACATAAAGGTCAAAATCGTAGGCCATTTCTATCTCCTCGGCAGGCCACCAGCATACCTGCGAGCGGCCTTTGGGCAAGCGTTGCAAACTATTTGGGGCCGGAAAATGAAAAAGCCACCCGAAGGTGGCTTTTCAGTACAAGCAGCTCAGGCGCGATCAGTAAGCCTTGCCAGTCTTGTAGAAGTTCTCGAAGCAGAAGTTGGTTGCTTCGATGTAACCTTCAGCGCCGCCGCAGTCGAAACGCTTGCCTTTGAACTTGTAGGCAATCACGCAACCATTTTGCGCTTGCTTCATCAGGGCGTCGGTGATCTGGATCTCGCCGCCCTTGCCTGGCTCGGTTTGCTTGATCAGGTCGAAGATGTCCGGCGTCAGGATGTAACGACCGATGATCGCCAGGTTCGACGGTGCATCTTCCGGTGCTGGTTTTTCAACCATGTTGCGCACGCGATACAGGTCATCACCGATCAAGTCGCCAGCGATAACGCCGTACTTGTTGGTTTCCAGCGGGTCAACTTCCTGGATCGCGATGATCGAGCAACGGTACTGTTTGTACAGCTTGACCATTTGAGTCAGGACGCCGTCGCCGTCAAGGTTGACGCACAAGTCGTCCGCCAGCACCACGGCGAACGGTTCGTCGCCGATCAGCGGGCGGCCAGTCAGAATCGCGTGACCCAAGCCTTTCATTTCGGTCTGGCGAGTGTAGGAGAACGAGCACTCGTCGAGCAGTTTACGGATACCGACCAGGTACTTTTCCTTGTCGGTGCCCTTGATCTGGTTTTCCAGCTCGTAGCTGATGTCGAAGTGGTCTTCCAGAGCACGTTTGCCGCGACCGGTGACGATGGAGATTTCGGTCAACCCGGCATCCAGTGCTTCTTCGACGCCGTACTGGATCAGTGGCTTGTTTACCACCGGCAGCATTTCTTTGGGCATGGCTTTAGTCGCTGGCAGGAAGCGAGTACCGTAACCGGCTGCTGGGAACAAGCATTTCTTGATCATATAAGTCCTTGAAAGGGCTGTGTGTTCGAGTTTCGGCGCAGTCTAATCAGGCGGCGGGCACCTTACAATGCCCCGCACTGGCTAACCGATGCCATCATAGAGAAATATTCTGATGGATAGTTCCGCAGATACATTGCACAACCTCTTATAGATAGCAGAGATCGGCAGATCTGCATGACCATCAGCCGAAAGGCAATCTACCCCACCCTACACCATCGGCACCCGTTGAGGCCATTTGGCGCTATCATTGTGCGATTGAACCAGCCAACGAGGCAGATAGATGTCGGCAGCAAAAAGCGTTAACGGGTACCTGATCAATCAGGCAAAAGACGGTCAATGGTGGGTAGACAGCGTCGGCGGCGAGAATATTGCCGGGCCGTTCCCGACAGAAGCGCTGGCGATTGAAGTGGCATCGGTGTTGCAAGATCAACCCGCAGCCCCCAAGCGGCGTGGCAAGGACAAGCCTTGAGCTGAACCTGACATGACGCAGCCCTGCCTTTGCGCAGGGCTTTTTTGTGATTATCTGCAACGAAGTGGCCATTCGCTATAATCTTTCGATGCCGCCGCTGTCACAGCGTTTAGCCCCCACCACTGACGACCACCTCAACATGAATAAATTTTTGCCACTGATTGCAGTTCTGGCCCTGAGCGGCTGCGCCACGTCCGAAACGACGTACCTGAAAAACGGCGAGCAAGGCCTGAGCATCGACTGCTCCGGGGAAGCCAACGCCTGGGCCAGTTGCTACGAAAAAGCCGATGCCTCGTGTGCCGGCACCGGCTATCGGATTGTCGGTACCGACGGCACACCTTCGCCCCAGGAAAGCGACAAGACCCTGGGCGTCGACGTCGGCAACTACAAAAACCGCAGCGTGGTGGTGGTCTGCAAGTAGCTACATATGAATTTCGGCGAATTTGATCCCAAGCCCGCGCACGGTCTCGATCAAATCGTCGAGGCGACTGAAGGACTCGACTTCATCGTTGTCATCCACCAGGAAAAAGCTGCGCCCGGCGCTTTTCTTGAAAAACACGATCCATTCCCCCGGATTCGCCGGGTTCTGAATCACGTGGGTGGCAGAGATATGACCCTCTGCATGGCGCTCCCGCACCTGCTCTCGCTTCATGCTTGACTCCAGAAATGACAATGCCGTCAAAGCGCGACTTTGACGGCATCGATGCTGACTGGGGGTAGTTTATCAGCCTGATATGCACGCGGTGGCGGCATTGCGCACATCCCATGGGCGCAAAGGCACATTGGAGATGCGTTCATGCAGCTTGATGCTGCTGCCGCCGGAACGGTCTTCGATGTCAAACACCGCAGCCGGCCCCGACGAGAACTTCTGCGGCACGATAACCCGCACGCCTTCCTTCTGCGGCTCGACCTGCAGGGCTCCACGGCTTTCTGCCAGTTTCTCGACCAGGCACTGCGCGTACTCATGGGGTTTCTTGCCTGAAATCACACTCATGGTGGGCAGTGTCTCATTGATGTCCGAGACACTCGCACATCCACCCACTGCCAATGCCAACGGCACGACCAGAACACCCCACTTCATACAAAACCTCCGATAAAGACCCTCCGACAGCACAAATACTGTTTTTCTCCGAGGCTCATTGCTTTTATCGCTCATAGAATTCCGAATAACTGTTTTTAATTGTCAAAGCGGACCCCGACAGCCGGATAATAACCTGTTCGGGCTGATAAACTGCGCCAATCGCCCATGCTATCGTTTTGATTTTGTAGAAAAAGCCCTTCTGGAGGCGCCTCATGAAATTTATCCACCAGCGCGAGCACCTCAACGAAGACGACATCGTCGTCATCCAATGCTCCCAAATGTGCAACATCCGCTTGATGAACGACGCCAACTTTCGCAGCTTCAAGAATGGCGGCCGTCATACTTACCACGGCGGCGCATTCGACACCTTCCCGGCCCGGATCACTGCGCCGAGCACCGGTTTCTGGAACATCACCATCGACACGGTCAATCGCCGGCCGATCAGCGTGACCCGCAAACCGACCCTGACACACTCGATCAAGATCATCCGTCGCTCCAGCTCGAAACTGAGCTGAACCCACACCAGAACAGGCAGGTATGACCGTGGCCCAGACGACCAAATACGTCATCAAATACAAACTCAACGGCGAGCGCCGCTTCGAATTCGCCCAGCTTGAAAACGGCACCGAAGAAGAAGCCAAGGCTGCTCTGGACGTTATTCATGGCCAGACTGAAGATGTCATCAGCGAGATCAGCGTGAGCAAAGCGCTGTAATGCGATCTGGAGCGACAACATGGACGTCTGCTCCCCTTTCGAATTCGACCGCAAGCGCCGGAGTGTCCACTCCCGCAACGCTCACTAAACTGGCCGCCTCGACCTTTTGGTCAAGGAGTCAGATCCCTTGTTTAGCGACCCGATTCACAACGACGCCCTCGACTGGGGCAGGCTTACGCAACAACTCGATCAGGATGGCTGCGCAGTCATCAGGTCGTTTTTAAGCCCTGAGACCTGCGATGAAATAAGCGCCCTGTACGACCGGCCCGAGCCCTTTCGCTCGAAGGTGATGATGGCTCGCCACGGTTTTGGCCGTGGTGAGTACAAGTACTTCAAGTACCCGCTGCCGGATCCGGTGGCCCGGTTGCGTAGCGCGCTCTACCCTCGACTGGTTCCCATCGCCAATCGCTGGTACGAATGCATGGACCTGCCGACCCGTTTCCCCGAATCGCACGAAGCATTTTTGCAACGCTGTCATGCCGCCGGTCAGGAACGCCCGACACCTTTGTTGCTGCAATATGGCCCGCAGGACTACAACTGTTTGCATCAGGATCTGTACGGCGAACACGTCTTCCCGCTGCAAGTGGCGATTCTTCTGTCAGAACCGAACGAGGATTTCACCGGCGGTGAATTTGTGCTGACCGAACAACGTCCTCGGATGCAGTCACGCCCGCAAGTCATCGGCCTGAAGAAAGGCGACGCGTTGATTTTTGCCGTGAATCAGCGCCCGGTAAAAGGTGTTCGCGGCTATTACCGAGTGACCATGCGTCACGGGGTGAGTCGCCTGCACAGCGGAAAACGGCATACCCTTGGAATCATCTTTCACGATGCGTTATGACCCCATGAGCCCGATCACCCTCGATTTGTTTGCCGATGCCGAACCCGAGCAACAGCCCAGGCGCGAGCAAATCGGCGAACAATCCTACGTGCTTAGAGGCTTTGCCCTGCCCTGGCTCGACCGATTGCTACCGGCGCTGGAGTCGGTTCTGGCTGCAGCCCCTTTTCGGCAGATGGTCACACCCGGCGGCTTTACCATGTCGGTGGCCTTGAGCAGTTGTGGCACCTGGGGCTGGACCACCGACCGCAGCGGCTACAAGTACACCCGCAACGATCCGCAGACCGGCCTGCCCTGGCCTGAAATGCCCGAGGTGTTTTTCGAGCTGGCGCAAGCGGCGGCGCGAGAGGCAGGGTTTACGGATTTCGTACCGGATTCCTGCCTGATCAACCGCTATATTCCCGGTGCCAGGATGTCATTGCATCAGGACAAGAATGAAGGTTCCTACGCAGCCCCTATCGTGTCGGTGTCCTTGGGATTGCCCGCGACGTTCCTGTTCGGTGGCTTCGAACGCAGCGCCAAAAGCCAGCGCGTGCCGCTGTTGCACGGCGATATCGTGGTCTGGGGCGGCGTGGACCGTTTGCGTTATCACGGCGTATTGCCGATCAAGGAGGGTTATCACCCTCAGTTGGGCGAACAACGGATCAACTTCACCTTTCGTACCGCGGGATGAAACCGTCGAATTCGACCGCAAGACCCGGAGTGTGGCGTCTCTGGTGGCTGGTTAATCTGCATGAAACGGGTCAACGGACATGAAGCCATGACAACGCATTCGAAAAATATCGCCACCGAAAACGACCCTCGCTGGGCCGCCGTGGTCGCGCGCGATCCCCGCGCCGACGGGCAGTTTGTATATGCGGTGAAAACCACCGGCATTTACTGCCGCCCCAGCAGCCTGGCGCGTTTGCCGAAGCCACAGAATGTCGAGTTTTTCGACACCGCCGAGCAAGCTCAGGCGGCGGGTTATCGCCCCAGCAAACGAGCCGCGAAGGATCAAAGCGACGTCGCCGCACAGCACGCCACGACCGTGGCCGCCGCATGCCGTCACATCGAATCCGCCGAGACGTTGCCGGCGTTGAATGAATTGGCGGACGCTGCCGGCCTGAGCAGTTTCCACTTCCATCGTGTATTCAAGGCCATCACCGGCCTGACGCCCAAGGGCTACGCCACAGCCCATCGTTCACGCAAGGTTCGCGAGCGCCTGGCGGACGGCGGCACGGTCACCGACGCGCTGTATGACGCTGGATTCAACTCCAACAGTCGTTTCTATGAGGCAGCGGATCAAGTGCTGGGCATGAAGCCCGGCGACTACCGCGCGGCCGGGCAGAACAATGACATTCGTTTTGCCGTCGGCCAGTGCTC
This sequence comes from Pseudomonas cucumis, assembly GCF_030687935.1. Lineage (GTDB taxonomy): Bacteria > Pseudomonadota > Gammaproteobacteria > Pseudomonadales > Pseudomonadaceae > Aquipseudomonas > Aquipseudomonas cucumis. The sequence goes on from NZ_CP117454.1 coordinate 3,248,011, forward strand.
TTTGGGAGCGATTCTGGTGGCGCAAAGTGAGCGCGGCGTCTGCGCGATTCTATTGGGGGACGATCCGCATCAATTGGTCTGTGATCTGCAGGACAAGTTTAGGCGCGCCAACCTGATTGGCGCCGATCATGAGTTCGAGCAGCTGATTGCTAAAGTGGTGGGTTTTATCGAAGCACCGGCACTCGGCCTGGACTTGCCGCTGGACGTACGCGGCACGGCGTTTCAGGAGCGGGTGTGGCAAGCCCTGCGGGAGATTCCCGCCGGCAGCACCGCCAGTTATGCCGATATCGCTCAGCGTATCGGCGCACCGAAAGCCGTGCGCGCCGTGGCCCAGGCCTGTGGCGCGAACAGCCTGGCGGTGGCGATCCCTTGCCATCGCGTGGTACGCAGCGACGGCAACCTGTCGGGCTATCGCTGGGGCGTAGAGCGCAAGCGTCAGTTGCTGGAACGCGAAAACGCGGCTGAATCCTGAATGCCGATATAAACCGCCACGGACTCCGGACCGGTGTAGACCTCGAAGTCCGTGGCGAACTTGCGGCAAACCTGCGGGTTATCCTCGAAGTAAGCCCAGACCAGGCCCCACGTCTGAATGACGCTGTCGGGCATCGGCCCTTTGGCGCTGAACACCAGGTAATCGCCGCCCTCAACCTGAATCTGCGCAAAGCCCTCGGAGGGTGCGGCGACCGCCGCACCCGCGGTCACATCGAAGTGACCCGAAGCGTCGGACTCGTAGTTGGAATAGACGCCGTACATAAACGATTCCGGCTGTTTGTGGGCGATCTTGTCGAAAATGTCCTCGACGAAAAATCGTTCCCACATAGGCCCGATACGCGCGGTATCTGGCTTCTGTTCTGCGGCATTGAGGGTTCGCACCTGCAACCCCGAGACGCTAAAGGGCAGCACTTCACGCAGCTTTACATCCATTGTCGCTATTTCCTTGTTTCTACAGTTTGTCTGTTTGATGAGTGCCAAGACGATCAACGATTGACGTCGACCACTACCCGGCCGCGCAACTGGCCGGCGAGCAAACGCCGCGCGGCGTCGATGGCTTCGCTCAAGCCGATTTCGTGACTGATCAGCGGCAGCAAGGCGAAGTCCAGATCCTTGGCCAGGCGATTCCAGGCCAGTATCCGCTTAGCTTTGGGTTGGGTCACGCTGTTGATGCCGGCCAGGGTCACACCGCGCAAAATGAACGGCGCAACAGAGGCCGGGAAGTCCATGCCTTGTGCCAGACCGCAGGCGGCGACGGTGCCGTTGGCCCGAGTGCTTGCGCAAGCGTTGGCCAGCGTGTGGCTGCCGACCGAATCGATCACCGCCGCCCAACGTTCCTTGGCCAGCGGTTTGCCCGGCTCCGACAACGTGGCGCGATCGATGATTTCACTGGCACCCAATTGCTTGAGATATTCGTGCTCAGAAGTGCGGCCGGTGGATGCCACCACGCGATAGCCGAGTTTGCTCAGCAGGGCGATGGCGAAGCTGCCGACGCCACCGTTGGCGCCCGTCACCAGCACTTCGCCTTGGTCGGGGTTCACGCCGTTGTGCTCCAGCGCCAGGATGCTCAGCATCGCCGTGTAACCGGCCGTGCCGATGGCCATTGCTTGCGCAGCGGTGAATGCCTTGGGCAACGGGATCAGCCAGTCGCCATTCAGGCGGGCTTTCTGCGCCAACCCGCCCCAGTGTCCTTCGCCCACACCCCAGCCGTTGAGCAGGACTTGATCACCAACCTTGTAGTCCGGATGACCGCTGACTTCGACAGTGCCCGCCAGATCGATCCCCGGCACCATCGGAAATTTGCGCACCACCGGGCTGCTGCCGGTGATCGCCAGGCCATCCTTGAAGTTCAGCGTACTGTACGCCACACGCACGGTCACATCGCCTTCAGGCAATTGATCGTCATTGATCTCTTGCAGGGTGGCTCGGTAACCGCTGTCGTCCTTGTCGATCAAAATGCCTTTGAACATCACTGCCTCCTGATGGAATCGCTCAGTTGTCGTGCTGTTGAAATAACACATGAAAACACATCGCCGTAGCCGACTTTAAGCCAATCCTCAAACTCGACTGGCCTTGTGTCAGGCATTACTGATACAAATTCCCTTCTACCGACGTCGGAGAACACTGCACATGAGTCAATGGCCAGACACCCGCATTCTTGACCTGTTCAGGATCGAGCTGCCGATCATTCAGGCCCCTCTGGCTGGCGCGACGACGTCGGCCATGGTGATTGCGGCAAGCAACGCTGGCGGCCTGGGCTCAATGCCCGCCGCGATGCTGAGCATCGAACAGTTGCGCGAGGAGCTGAAGACGATTCGCCAACACACCCAGCGCCCGTTCAACGTCAATTTTTTCTGCCATCAACCTCCACCGCCCGATGAGCAACGTGCCCGGGACTGGAAGAACCTGCTGGAACCGTACTATCGGGAATTGGGGGTCGATTTCGACGCACCGACGCCGGTGTCCAATCGCGCACCGTTCGATAATGCGGCCTGCGAAGTGCTCGAAGAGTTTCGTCCTGAAGTGGTGAGTTTTCACTTCGGCCTGCCGGAAAAGTCGCTGCTGGATCGGGTAAAAGCGACCGGGGCGAAAATTCTCTCTTCGGCGACTACGGTCGAAGAAGCCGTCTGGCTGGAGCAGCATGGTTGCGACGCGATCATCGCCATGGGTTACGAGGCCGGTGGCCACCGGGGAATGTTCCTCAGTAATGACCTGAGCAGCCAGGTGGGGACCTTTGCCCTGGTGCCACAAATCGTTGATGCGGTGAACGTGCCGGTGATTGCGGCGGGTGGGATTGGAGATGCGCGGGGCGTCGCGGCGGCGTTTCTGCTGGGCGCTTCGGCGGTCCAGGTGGGTACGGCTTATTTGTTTACGCCCGAGGCCAAGGTCAGCGCGTCTCACCAGAAAGCGTTGCGCACGGCCAAGGAAAGCGAGACGGCGATCACCAACATCTTCACCGGGCGCCCGGCACGGGGGATTCTTAATCGGGTAATGCGTGAGCTGGGGCCGATGTGTGACAAAGCGCCGGCCTTTCCCTTGGCGGGCGGTGCGTTGATGCCGTTGCGGACCAAAGGGGAAGCGGATTTCAGCAACCTTTGGGCGGGGCAGGCGTTTACGCTGGGCGTTGAAATGACGTCGGCAGAGTTGACCCGGCGGTTGGCTGAGGAAGGACTGGCGAAGTTGGTTCGTCAGTAGGACGCAGCCCTGTAACAGCAGGCTACGCCAGCTGCTACAGGGAGCGCATCATTCAACGGGGGGCATTCCCATTTGTTCCGTTTACAGGCAATTCGCTATATATTCTGCTATATAGCGTTTCATCTCGCCTGCCACGGAGCCGTTTCATGACCATTCGTGCCTCACGTTTTGCCCTCACGTGCCTGTTCACTGTATTCGCTTTCGGCTCCGCCCAGGCGGATGAAGTCCAGGTCGCCGTTGCCGCTAACTTCACCGCGCCAATCCATGCCATCGCGGCCGATTTCGAGAAGGATACCGGGCACAAACTGGTCACTTCCTTTGGTGCAACCGGCCAGTTCTACACCCAGATCAAGAACGGCGCGCCGTTCGAAGTGTTCCTCTCGGCAGACGACACCACCGCGCAAAAACTCGAGGCCGAAGGCGACACAGTCAAAGACTCGCGCTTCACCTACGCGATCGGCACCCTGGCGCTGTGGTCGGCCAAGGACGGTTACGTCGACGCCAAGGGCAAGGTGCTGAGCGACAATCAGTATCAACATCTGTCCATCGCCAATCCGAAAGCGGCCCCGTATGGCCTGGCCGCCACTCAAGTGCTGGCCAAGCAGGGCCTGACTGACAAGGTCAAAGGCAAACTCGTCGAAGGCCAGAACATCACTCAAGCCTACCAATTCGTCTCTACCGGGAATGCAGAGTTGGGTTTCGTCGCCTTGTCGCAGATCTACAAAGACGGCAAAGTCACCAGCGGTTCGGCCTGGATCGTCCCGGCCGATCTGCATGACCCGATCAAACAAGACGCGGTGATCCTCAATAAGGGCAAGGACAACCCGGCCGCCAAGGCGCTGGTTGACTACCTCAAAGGTCCGAAAGCCGCCGCTGTCATCAAATCCTACGGTTACCAACTCTAAATGACGCTATCGAGTGCCGATTATTCCGCCATCTGGCTGACTCTCAAACTGGCGTCCCTGACGACCGTGATCCTGTTGGTCATCGGCACTCCGATTGCGTTATGGCTGTCGCGCACGCAGTCCTGGCTGCGCGGCCCGATCGGGGCGATCGTCGCCCTGCCCCTGGTGCTGCCGCCCACGGTGATTGGCTTTTATTTGTTGCTGGCGCTCGGCCCGAACGGCTGGATCGGTCAGTTCACCCAATCGCTGGGCCTTGGCACCCTGACCTTCAGTTTTGTGGGGTTGGTGATCGGCTCGGTGCTGTACTCGATGCCGTTCGTGGTCCAGCCGCTGCAGAATGCCTTTTCTGCCATCGGCACTCGCCCACTGGAAGTGGCTGCAACCTTGCGCGCCAATCCTTGGGACACGTTCTTCAGCGTGATTGTGCCGCTGGCCCGCCCCGGTTTCATCACCGCGGCCATTCTCGGTTTTGCCCATACTGTCGGCGAGTTTGGTGTGGTGCTGATGATCGGCGGCAACATTCCCGATAAGACCCGCGTGGTCTCGGTGCAGATCTACGATCACGTCGAAGCCATGGAATACGCCCAGGCTCATTGGCTGGCCGGGGCAATGTTGGTGTTCTCCTTTGCAGTATTGCTGGCGCTCTACTCCAGCCGTAAAACCAAAGCGGTCTGGAGCTGATCGATGATTCATACGCGCTTGAAACTGAATTATTCGGGATTCTCCCTGGATGTGGACCTGCAACTGCCCGGCCGCGGAGTGACGGCGCTTTACGGCCATTCCGGTTCGGGTAAAACCACGTGCCTGCGCTGCATCGCCGGTCTGGAACAGGCCGAGCAGGGTTTTATTCAGGTCAACGATGAAGTCTGGCAGGACAGTGACAATGGGATTTTCGTCCCGCCACATAAACGCGCCTTGGGTTACGTTTTCCAGGAAGCCAGCCTGTTCCCCCATTTATCGGTGCGGGCCAATCTGGAGTTCGGCCTCAGGCGCATCCCTCGTCAACAGCGCCGGGTCGACATGGCTCATGCCACTGAGTTACTGGGGATCGGCCATTTGCTGGGCCGTGATCCGCAGAACCTTTCTGGCGGCGAACGCCAGCGGATCGGCATCGCTCGTGCCCTGCTCACCAGCCCGAAGCTTCTGCTGATGGACGAACCGCTGGCGGCGCTCGATACCCAGCGTAAAAACGAAATCCTGCCGTATCTGCAACGGCTGCACGATGAACTGGACATCCCCGTGCTGTACGTCAGTCATTCCCAGGATGAAGTCGCGCGGCTCGCCGACCACCTTGTCCTGCTCAGTAACGGCAAGGCTTTGGCCAGCGGCCCCATCGGTGAAACCCTGGCCCGGCTCGATCTGCCGCTGGCGCTGGGCGACACCGCCGGTGTGGTGATCGAGGGACACGTCAGTGCCTATGACGCTGACTATCAGTTGTTGACCTTGGAACTGCCCAACACGGACCTGAGCATTCGAGTCGCTCATTCACCAATGGCTGAAGGCCAGGCACTGCGCTGCAAGGTCCAGGCACGGGATGTCAGCCTCAGCCTGCAAGGCGTAGAGCACAGCAGCATCCTCAATCGCCTGCCGGTCACGGTGATCAGTGAAATCGGCGCCGATAACGCCGCTCACGTACTGATTCGCCTGAACGCGGCCGGTACACCGCTGTTGGCGCGGATTACCCGCTATTCCCGGGATCAATTGGGCGTGCACCCCGGACAGCAACTCTGGGCGCAGATCAAAGCGGTGGCGGTGCTGGCATAAAATCTGTCGGCATTCTCTAGGCATTCTCTAGGCACCCTGCCAGCGGTGCGCGGTCAATGGCATAACGACCCATGATTCGTCGCCCAGGATTGCCCGCCATGCCAGATACCGCGTTGCCCGATGTTCTGCCGTCCGACCTGCATTACGTCGATGACAGCCAGCCCGGCATTACCCGCAAGCTCCTGCGCGGCAAGTTTTGCTACTTCGACCCGGCGGGTCAGCGCATTACCGATCCGGATGAAATCAAACGCATCAACGCACTCGCGGTGCCGCCCGCCTACATCGATGTATGGATTTGCCCCGACCCGCGCGGCCATCTGCAAGCCACCGGCCGCGACGCTCGCGGCCGCAAGCAATACCGTTATCACCCGCGCTGGCGGGAAGTGCGCGATGCCGACAAATACTCGCGCTTGCGGGACTTCGGCCTGGCCCTGCCGAAACTGCGCAAACAGCTTGAAACTCTGTTGGCGGCGCCCGGCTTCAGCCGCGACAAGGTCATGGCCACGGTGATTACCTTGCTCGATGCGACGCTGATCCGGGTCGGCAACACGCAATACGCCCGGGACAATCGCTCCTATGGCCTGACGACCCTGCGCAACCGTCATGTCGAGGTCAACGGCAGTGCGATTCTGTTCCAGTTTCGTGGCAAGAGCGGCATCGAGCACCAGATCACCGTCAAAGACCGGCGACTGGCGCGGATCATCAAGCGTTGCCTGGAAATCCCCGGGCAAAACCTCTTTCAGTATCTGGACGAAAACGGCGAGCGGCATACCATCAGTTCCTCCGACGTCAACGCCTACTTGCAGACGCTGACCGGCGCCGATTTCACCGCCAAGGACTACCGCACCTGGGCCGGCAGTGCGCTGGCGTTGGCGGTGCTGCGCGAGTTGCAGTGGGAATCGGAAGCCGACGCGAAGCGGCATGTGGTGGAAATGGTCAAGAACGTCGCCCGGCAGCTGGGCAATACCCCGGCGGTTTGCCGCAAGTGCTACATCCACCCCGCAGTCGTCGATGGTTTCATGCGCGGCGCCTTATCCGAACTGCCGCGATCGAGGGGGCGCAAAAGGCTCAGGGCCGAAGAAGTCGCGTTGGCAGTGCTTCTGGAGAAGCTTATCGAGACGGCCGAAACACCGTGAGATCTCTTTGAGTTGGACTAAACCGACGAACTGACCTGTCCGTTTTTTGCATGATCGCAAAGGGCTTCTATGCTTGATCTGAATACGAATAGCTTCGGTGACGCCATGGAAGACATTTTCGTTGTGAAACGGTGCAACAAGATCATCATTCATGGTCGCCGGGCCGGAGAACCCGATCACCCGCCACCCGACGCTGCCGTCTGGTATCGCATCACCGATACCCGCACTCGCGGTTTCATCGGTGACGGCTTCGATCTTGAAGAGGACGCCGCACGCGAATGTCGGCGGCTTAACGCGAGATCACAGGTATCGTCCCCGCTGGCCTGAGCTGACCTCTTTTATTTCCGGGTCTATACTAAAAGGAGCTGAAGGATCAGCGACCCTACGGCAGAAAGCTCGCTCCCCGCGGGCTTTTTGTTGCCCTTTACCCGATTTCTTTGAACGGAGGTGTATGTCATGTCCGAGAAAGAGTCCATCACCACCCTGCTCACCCTGCTTGACTCCCGTCAGGCGCGCCTTGCCGCTGCATGCAAGGAAATCGCCGATTGGGTTGATAATCAAGGGGGGCATCCGACAGCCCTCAGGATTCGCGATCGTCTGAACGACATCGAGAAAGACACGCCGCAGATTCGCAGCGCGCTGTCTTCACTCAAACCTGTCGAGCCGCCGCTGCCTCGTTTCAGATGAGTCGACCAAGGTACTCAAGCCAAGGACAGAGCCCGAGTCAGGACACCTGATCGGTGACATCATCGTCACCAGGCTTATCCCTGTCTGCGCTACACACCAACCCGGTCAAGTTTGCCGGGCTTTTTTTTGTTTGCGCCCTTGCTCATTTCACACCGCCTTCACAATTCCCCCTCTACAGTGCACCCACTCCTTTCAAGAAATCCCCTGGCCCGCCCGCATGCGGGCCTTTTTTTGCCTGCTATATAACGAACGAACGCCCTCGCCCATCTGTCGAACGATTACATATCAAGAAGGAGATACCTCATGGTCACTCACTTCAAAGTCGGCGGGCACCTGGCTTGCGGACACAAAGGCAGCAACCTGATTTCAAGCAGCATACTGACCCGCGTGAAATGCAGAAGCTGCCGCAACACCGATGCGTTCAAAGAAGCGCGCAAAGCCGAACGCAACGCTGCACGTCGGGCCGCACGCAAGGCCAAAGTCGTCCACACCGTCACTGACTGGCGCGCAGCCTGGACCCAGCGGCTGATCGAAATGCCCGGATTGCAAAGATTGCCGCGTGGTTTCACCGGCCAGCCATTCGTGTAGCTGACTCCCAGATCCCCGCATGGGGCGCTAAGGAGAGGAAATACCGATGAACAGACTTCTTCTGCTTCTGATCGTCTGCCTGTGCCCCATGTGGGTGATGGCCCAAGGGTGCGACGTCAAGACCCGATCCCAAAGCCCTTCAGTTCCCGTGATCGAAACACATTCCTGCTATGAGTACGAAGGCATGCCCGTGGACTCTATTGATTGGTCCTGCAGCAACGAGAGCAAGGAAATGCTGACCAGCACCAAGAAAAAAGTCGCACAGTGCGGCGATCGCTATCGGGCCACCTGCCTGGGCACATTGACTCCAGAGGCGCTGGCCAACCCTCAGTCCATCAGCAAAGACAAGAACAGCAAACCGCTGAACATTCCCGACAATGCCCAAGTCATCACGTATTACTACAGCATCGAGAACCTGCCGCAGGCCAAGATCGATTGCGAAACCGGTGGTGGGAAATGGACGGAGAAGTAGCAGGCTGAGTAATATAGTGACTACAGCTATTTGCTCTTGCTCCATGGAACAACTCCAGCGCAATGTCCACTCAGTCTGCAACGAACCTTGACCGCTGGAGATTGTGCATGGGGATTCAGTCCATCAGGACTTTCAGGCATGTGCAGCAGTTCACATGCCTGGCCGAACGCTGCGAAGACAACTGCTGCAAAGGCGACTGGCGCATCGCGGTCAGCGATCGCAGTCAGGACTTGTACAGCCGAACCTACCCTGAACTCTTGAACCTGATCGTCAAAGACGATTCGGGCTATCAAATGAGCAGGGCTGGCGGTCAGTGTGGAGCGCTTCAGGGCGGACGTTGCCAGATCCATGCGCAGCAGGGCGAACAGGTACTCACCGATACCTGTGCCAATTACCCGCGCATGTATCGCCGGATCAATGGCGCGCTGGTGAAGTCTGCGACCATGAGCTGCCCGGAAATCGCACGTCTGGGGCTGTTTGGTGACGACCCTTACCAAATCGTTGAAAGCCACCAGGACGACTTCCACCTTTACGGGGCAAGCAACCAGGCGTTTCCTGGCATGGACTCGTCTCAATGGCGTTCAGTGATCGGCTTTCTTCTGCAAATGGCGCTGTCCACGCAAATGTCCACCGGACAGGTATTGCTGCGCCTGCATTGGATCGCCACCAGGCTGGCAGCGCTGCCCCATGCCTGTTGGACCGAAGAGTTACCACTTGAGGCGGCAGAATATGAGCCCCCAATAGCCAGCAGTGAGGAGATCATTGCAGACCCGTTGCTAATCGTGCTGATGAACATCCTGAATGCATCGGGTGTGCCGCAGGCCCTGCGGCAACAAATACTCTGCGCCTCGGCCATCGAGCCCGGGGAAACGCCGGTGCAGGCTCAATGGACGCTCAAGCTCGCCTATCGTAACCTTTACCGGGAAAAGGCTCACGGCACGCTCGAACCGATCCTGAAGCGTTTCATAGCTGCCGAAATGACTCGCACAGGTTTCCCGTTCATTTCCAGTACCAGTGCCGGGCTTGATTACGGCGTAAGCCTTACCGAATGGGCGAACACTCTGGCCATTCGGACCTTGACCTTGCGCTATTTGTTGCTTGCTCATTGTGATGCGGACACACAACAGGCACTAGACCCGCAAAAAACAGTCGATCTGGTTTATCGATTTTGCCGGGCGGCTAGCCATAACGCTGTCACGGCAGCCGAGAGGACTTTGCGTCATGCGATCAGCGAGAGGGGCGCATCGTATTTGGGCGCGCTGATCGCACAAATAGAGGTTTGAAGGAGTAATAGGCGCCCCTCCCGGAAGGCGCTGCTTGCGCATAACACATTCACCTATGGGAGGGTGCGTCTGGCCTCAAAGTCTGCGTAGAATAACCACGCCGATACCGAATTCGATAACACAAAACGGCCGGCAGACTCATCACCCCCGTGATTAACACTACTGGTGAATTGTGGCTCTTCCAATGCCTGAGATGCCAACCATGAGCGGGAGCTCACGGTTATCAAATGCCTATACAACGGCACTTTGCAGGTTTTGTCTGGCGGTATCGCTGCTGATGGCCTGCCACGCGGGTGGCGAGCCATCGCCGCTGGAACTGTACATCCCGGACGCGCCGCCACTGACGCTTGTCGATAGCTCCCAAGGCCACGGAATAGTCGGAGAAGTCGTTCTGACAGCCATTGCCAACGCCGGCTATATCGCTCATATCCATGTGCTTCCCTGGGCGAGGTCGCAGAAACACGTCAGCGAGAAGCAGGATATCCTGATCACCCCGTTATCACGCACGCCGGAACGTGAAGATCGCTTCACCTGGATCGCATCGGTCATGCCCATGGAGCGAGCCTTCTTCAGCATCGACCGGCCAGTGAGCAGCTTCGAACAAGCGAAAAAAACCTACCGGGTGATCGGCGTCGGCCTCGGTAGTGCGCAGGAGGAAATCCTCCGTGCACAAGGCTTCAGCGACGAGCAGATCCATCCGCTGACCATTGGCGACAACCCCGCACAGATGCTCTTGAAAGGTCGCCTTGATGCCTGGTTCAACGGTGTTCCCGAGAGTCAATACATCTGGCCGAAGATGTCTGAACGCAAGCTGTTCATGAGCCCGGTCATGAGCAGAGCAGAGCTCTATCTGGCCTGCTCGAAACAATGCTCCGCTCAACTGGTGCAAGACTTGCGCAAGGCGGTTGAAACGCTTCGCGATGATGGCACCCTGGCTCGCATACAACAGCTCTATTTGCCTCAATAAAGGTACGTGTCAGTTCTTGATGGAGGCTCGCGCGACGCTGTAACGAACAATAATGTTCATAACAGCGTGAAATGTGCCGTCTTGTGCAATCCATTACAGGCCGTATCATTTGTCCATTGACCGCGCTTCTGCAAAACATAAAGGGACACTATGACACTCGTGATGGAACACGTATCGAATCACTCCTTTGCAGAGTTCTCGAAGATGTACGCCGCCGGGACCCACTACCCCAAGCATACTCATGAGGAATATGTGATTAGCGCCAATTTGACGGGCCATGAAAGGATCTGGTTCGATGGAAAGTCACAAGAAGTGGGGCCCAATCAGATTACGCTCTACAATCCCCTGACCATACAATCATCCGAGTTTTGTCCAACGGGCACTCACTTTATGAGCATTCATCTCGATGCCCGGCAGGTGCGAACTGTTTTGGCAGAAAACGATGCCTTGGGCAACCGGGACCAGCCGATCTTCCATGAAGGGGTCATTACCGATAGCGCGCTCTTGAGCGCCATCAGGGAATTCGAAAAAGCGCCGCAGCCCGACGAACAAGAGGAACGGCTCGTCCGCTTACTCATCGAGATGACGCGCTTTCAAAGCAAGCCTGATATTTCCATCATGCCAGCCAAGCTGTCTCGCCTGATCGAATACATGAGGGAAAATCTGCAGGAAAACATCAGCCTCGAACATCTTTGCCGCGAAGCCAACATTTCCAAGTTTCACTTGGTCAGAGCCTTCAAAAAGACAACGAATTTACCCCCGATGCAATACTTCAAGCAGTTGAAATTAATCGAGGGAAGACGGCGATTGCGCAAAGGGGAAACGCCTCTGAAGATTGCCATGGATCTCGGCTTTTATGACCAAGGCCACTTTTGCAATGCCTTTCGCAAGGTCATGGGCGTTTCCCCTGTCAGGTATACCTCGATGCTATAGCGTTGAGCGGCCAACGATGAACTCTGCATAGCCGCTATAAATGACGTAGACGGCGAAGTAGGCGAAGATTAGGGCGGAAGCCAACTGTGAAAATTTAAGCATCTTTTTACCCATCATCTTTCCGCCTTGATAGGCCAGCGTGCAAAGGACCATCGTCCACACCACACCCGCAGCGAAAAAGCCCGAAAGGAATAACCCCGCGCTGACAGCATCTGACCCCTGGCGGGCGATAATGGCTCCCCCCACTGCCGCGAACCACAAAATGGCACTGGGGGAAGACATGGCCAGGAACATGCCACGGGAAAATAGAGAAAGGTTACTGATGCCCCCTTCCGTTTCTACCTCAGCCGTCTCTGACTGCACTCTCAGGGTCGAGATAAGCATCTTCGCACTCAGATAGCACAATACCGCTGAGCCTCCGATCCAAAGCACCCACCTGACAACCTCGAACTGCAGCAACACCGCCATGCCTGCCATCGCCAAAATTGCGTAGATCAAATCCCCCACACAGGTTCCGATTCCAAGCCAGACGCCCTGCGAAAAACCTCTTTGAATGACAAGCGTGATCATTGCCATGTTGGCGAGGCCTATGTCCAGGCAGAGCGACAGACTTAACAAAAATCCGTTATTGAACTCCACTGTCATTGCCCTCGGTCAGCGCCTGATGGTAACCGAGAGCCATGTCACAGATGTCCATTCCGTAGAGCAGGTCCTCCCCGGAGTTCTCGAGTAAATGAGGGCTATATCGCGAGATGAATTGTTTGAATGTGTCGGCATCTGCATTCAGCACGTTGTTGAGCAGCACTTGTGCAACGTAGACCATACCGGCATGAAAACGATGGAGATCAACCCGCATCCGGGCCCCCTCTTTGACAACTACGGCACACTCTTCCAGCAGACGAAGTTGAATATAGGCGGCCCCGGCGTCTGGAAAGAGAGCTGGACCACGCCTGAGGTATCTGAGGAGCTCCAGCATGTAAACCCGTGCGGCTTTTGCAGGATCCAGTCCAAGCCGCGCAACAACCTCGGGGTCTTGAGAAACAAGGTATCCAAAAACATCGGCGACGGCCTCTTGTACAACCATCGACCCCCAACGATCGCATCGGCTCAAAGCCGCGTAGTCGGTCTCCTTCAATACGATCGAATGGCCAAGGTCATGTCCTCGAAACCAGGCAATCAAATACTCATCAACTTCCTCCAGAGCAGGAAGCTGTTCGGCGGTCCAGCCAAACAGAGAAATTTGCTGCAGAGAAATATGCTCATAGAGACTTTTGTAGGTATTGGCGAAGACAACCGTTCTCTTGACTGACGAGTGTTTGACACCGTGATCTTCCGGAAGAAAGTAGGCAAAATGCTTAGGAAATGAATTGGCTTCACCCGCAATACCAAACAGGTCGATGATTTTATAAGAGCAACCTGGAACTGTTCGCAGCGATGAACCCAACTGTTCGTTTATCCTCAGGAGACTTTCTTGAAAATGCCCATCAATGATATCGGACACTCGCTGAAGCCGTGCATTGGGGGTTCCAAAGAAAGCCGAGTAGAAAAGGCTTCTGGTTTTACCGAGCCAGGTCGTCAACCCTCCCACGTAACCGACAACTTCCTTTTCATTGAGGCCTGCCAATAAGGGCCCCATGGCCCGATTGGAGTCAGGGCTGGTCAACCCCTCGGCCGCATAAGCAAGCATTCGGCTTGAATCATCATCCTGCACAAAGCCAGACGCAGAACTCAGGTGATTCGCAATGGTTTTTTTGATACTTTCACGCAAAGGTTTGCCGGCATCCCCAAGAGACTGGAGGCTACGAAGCGCATTAACCATGGACAGTATACGCCCCAACAAATTCAGCACATCTTTATTAAGGGAGTTAGGCTGACTTAGTTCAACCATACGAATAAAATGCTGCTGGCGACGCGGCCAAAATAGATCACTCATCAGTTGCCTTCCGAAAAAAAGAGGCCAAATGAAAACAAGAATGACTTATGATGTATTGGAAAAAATTGCTGTGCCGAATTAAACAACATTAAATGCTCAGGATGCATAATTAATAGATGCACCCCGACTCGAAAATAAACAGCCATCCGCGTTATGAGCGCAATGTTTCCCCAACATTTGGGGATCCTATATTGATGGAACTGACAGCACCCGCCATACCACTTAGGCCTTATCTCCATAACGTACGGATTCAGGCGTGAGTGACCTCTTCTACAAAACCTTGCTCAAAGATCTTTCCACCACCCTTGACATGCAGCCCTTGGCTTTCGATGACCGAGGGATGTGCGATCTGATCGTCAATGGCGACTATCCGCTGAAGCTGGCGTGCAATGACCCTCACCAGCGCCTGTTGCTGATCGGTCTGCTCGAAACGCCAAAAGGCCTGCCCCTGCAGCGCTTGCTCGGTGGCGCACTCAACCCCCTCGTCAGCGCCGGTCCCGGGCTCGGCTGGGACGCCGGCAGCGGTTTGTATTTTGCCTACCAAAGCATCGCCCGGGAAAAGCTCAGTGTAGCGGTCTTGATGCGCGAAATCGCGACGCTGTGCGACTGGATCAAAGGCTGGCGCGAGGCTCGTATATGAACCCTGTGCAATCACGCTTCACCAGTGTCGAGGCGCTGAAAGATTCGAATGTCGATGTTCGGGCGCTCAAGGCCCATGGCCGGATCGAGGTCAACGGCAAGCACTATGAAATCCGTGCCGCGGCGGATGGCCAGATCAGTGTGCTACGCCCGGACAAGCAAGCCGCCGTGGACAAGTTCTTCAAAAGTGCCAGCCACCTCCTCGGTGGACAGAGCCAGAGCTCGCGGATTGCCCAGACGCTCAACGAGAAAGCGGCCGAGGCACAGCCGCAGGTTACGCGCCAACTGGCTGGACGCCTCAATCTGCGACAGATCAACCTGGAGCAAGGCCAGAGCAGCTCCGCGACGAGCCGTGTCGCGATCAAGGACGGCGAGATTCCCGACGGCAAGAAAACCTTTGCCAGCCTGCTCACCTGGGCGAAAAAAGCACAAAAGCTCAAACAACCCATGCGAGAGACTATTTACGAGCTTTTCAAGAACGACGCACCCAAGACCAAGCCGATGGCGCCCGACGCGCAGAAAGCCTACATGGCGGGGTTGAAAAAGCTTGAACGCACGGACGGGATCGAACTGTACCCCCAAGGGCTGGACGGCATGAGCAAGCAATACCGCCTCCTCGGTGTCTATATGGACCAGCATCCTCGTGCAGGCAAGGACTTCTACCGAATCGTGCCTGAACCCGCACGTCGCCAAGCGGAGGGCGAAGACGAAGGACGGCTGACCATCGGTGTCGAACCGCGTTATGCTGGCGAATTGGCAAAGGCCATGACAACACTGATCAAGAGTGAGAACAGCATCCTCAGTGGAAAAATAGCCGGCCCCGAAATATTCGGCCAAAGAACCGATTCCGCCATTCTCTATGTCCGCAGCGATTACGCCGGGACCCAGGAGTTGGGCCGTAAACTAAAGAGCATGTTGCCAGCGCAGGCCTTCATCGACCATACCCCCGCCAGCATGCAGTCAGCGGGCAAAGGCCTGGCCTATGCCGAAACGGTCCAGGGTGACTCGACCAGTCATGGCCTGTCACGAGCCGACATCATCACAACAGCGCTGAGCGATCGCAGCAGTGGCTCGCTGGAGAAAAAGCTGAAAACCACGCTCGCCGCGAAAGGGTATAACCCGGACAACCCGGCTTTCAGGCTGACACCTGCGCAGTGACGCTCAAGCTCAAATGGATGGCATTGGCAGGCGCCCAATGCCATCTCCTGTGACACAAGTTCCGCATTCAACCGAAAATCCCCTGTGGGAGCGGGCTTGCCCGCGAAGAGGCCAGTTCACTCAACATCCAGTTGGCTGACACACCGCCTTCGCGAGCAAGCCCGCTCCCACAGGTTGATCTGGCTCCTATCAAGCGTCTTGATTGACCAGTGGCGCCGGGTTCGAGAGCTCTTCATAGAGCGGCAAGCCAAAGAGCAGAACATCCGCACGGGTTTCACCGAATCGGGCGATGTTCGGCAGGCGTGCCCAGAGACGTGCTCCGATGGCCTGAACGATGTGCTGGCTCGGCGTGTTCGCGCCCATGATCCATGACACTACCGTTTCCAGACCATATTGCCTGGCCAGAATCACCGAGGCCTGGCCCAAGCGTACCCCCACTCCCCGACCGTAATGGTCAGCGCGCACATAAATGGCGGCTTCACCCGTGTTGCGACACGCCTGGGTCCCCCAACTGAACCGGTTGATCGATAACCAACCGACCACTTCGCCACCTCGCTCGATGACATACACCGGCAAACCGTCGTTCTTGTACAGGTTGATATAAAAGGTGACCTCTTCCAGGGTCATGGGTCGGGTCACCGGGGAATTGGCCCCCGTGTCCGCCGTCTCGTTGAAGATCGCCATCATGGCGGGAAGATCCGCATCAGTGGATTCGCGTACACCACGTGGCAAGACTTGCTGAGGTACCCCTTGCTTCAGGCTGCTCATGAGTATACGGCTCCTGCAAAAACGCTGGCCTTCAACTGCTCGCGAGCACGGGATAAGCGCGAACGCACGGTACCGATCGGGACCCCTAGACTGTCCGCCGCATCCTGATAGCTGATATCGGTTTCAACCACCAGATTCATGACGTTACGCATGTCTTCCGACAATTCACCGATGGCCTTCAGCGTACGGCTGAGGATGCGCTGATGATCACTCACGTGGCTTGGGTCATGTCCGTGTTCAAGGTTGTCGGCACCTGACTCCTCCAGTTCGCTGCAGGGTGGCTGGCTGTACATGCATTTGAAGTGGTTGCGCACCAGATTCATGGCAATGCCGAACAACCAGGTTTCCGGTTTCGAGGCCCCAATGAACTTGTGCTGGTTACGCAATGCTTCCAGATAAGTCATTTGCATCAAATCATCGACATCGGCTGCGTTGAATACCCGTTGAGTAATAAAGCTGCGCAACTTGCGCTCACTGTTTCTTGCCAACGCCCCAACATCCAGATGTATCGAGCCCATCACGTCAGGCTGAACGCTGCTTAGTTCCATAATAAATCCCTCGCTTCATGCAAATGAAATGGCCAACATGGCGAGAGAGATAGAGCAGCTTATGTACCAGTCCTTATAAAATTTTAACTAACTGATTTCATTGGATATTTATAAGTCAAAAATGGCACTACCGTGCCATTTGTTGCATTAAATATACAAATCCAATGCAATTTTTTGCACAACCCTTGAAACAAAAAATAGTAAAACGCAAAGGGAACCCAACGCTGGAAAGTGCCACACAGAACACACCTAGACTCTTTCATGGCGTTCCTTATTTATGAAAATCGGCGCTTATAACGACACGCCTGCAATACCGGATTTCATTCCTGCGCCCGCCCCCAAGGTTGAACGCGTGGAGGTCCCCAGAAACCCGTTGCTGGACTCCATGGAAGAAATCGGTATGAAGTTCAGCGAGAGTGTCGAACGGCACTCCAAGCGTATCGACGAACGTCACGTCCAGACCTCACAGGCGCCGAACCGCCTGGAGAGAATCGAGAAGCTGACCGAGCTCTATCGACTGCTCGATCATCCGGACCAACCGAGCCTGGAACAGCAGGCTCGGCGCATGCAGATGCTGCTGCAACAGCAACCCTCGATGCAGGCGATGCTGGCACTGACTCAGGATGATCCGGCACGCACCGACATCGTTTTGCAGCAAACCCTGCGCCTGGCAACCGCCAGTGGCGACGATAAAGAAATCGCTGACGTACAGACGGCTATCGAAGAATTGCGAGCGTTGCACGGCGACAAGATTCGCGCCGGGCTGAACACCGCTAGCGCCATCGCTTTGTTCAGTCAGGACGCCGACCAGCGCAAGATCATTCGTCAGCTCTATTACAAAGCCATCGTCGGCCAGCAACCGCTGTCCATTCTGCTGGAGTCACTGTTTGAGCGCTTCAATGAAGAACAATTTCCCCGGGTGCTGCGCACCTTGCAACGGGCGCTGGCCGACGACATCGCGGCCATGGCGCCGTCATTGCCCGGCGCGGCGTTGCGTTCGATGTTGCGCGGCTTGGGCGCCTCCAGCCAGTTGAGCAATATGCTGCAAATCTGTCGCGAGCTGCTGGAGCGACTCGCGCAGAAGAACGCTACCGGCAAGATGACCACCCTGCAGTTGGCCCGGCGGATCGTGCGGTTCTGCGGCAATGGTTTCTTTGCCCGTGACCTTTCCTCCCTGACCGAAGAAACCGTCGGCCGCGATCAGCGCCTGCAACCGATTTTCCTCAATGGCTTGTTGTCATTGTTACAGCGTTTGCCCTTGCCGGTATGGAAAGACAACAAGACCCGGCAGAACTGCCTGCGGTTGATGCTGGGGTTGATGGACGAGGTATCCCGACATGAACGCAAAACACTTGGGCTTGCCGATGGACAGGGGCAGCCCAAGTGATGAACAAGCTAATATCCTGGCTCAACCGACTGGCCATTTCGGCGATGCGCCGTACCGAAATCGTCGGCGCGTTCATGGTCATGGCCATCGTCTTCATGATGATTCTGCCCTTGCCCACCGGTCTGGTGGATGTGCTGATCGCGCTGAACATCTGCATCTCGTCCTTGCTGATTGTGCTGGCCATGTACTTGCCGCGGCCACTGGCGTTTTCGACGTTCCCGGCCGTGTTGCTGCTGACCACCATGTTTCGCCTGGCCCTGTCCATCGCCACCACGCGCCTGATCCTGCTGCAACAGGACGCCGGGCATATCGTCGAGGCATTCGGCAGCTTTGTGGTCGGCGGCAACCTGGCGGTCGGTCTGGTGATTTTCCTGATTCTGACCATCGTCAACTTCTTGGTTATCACCAAGGGTTCGGAGCGTGTGGCGGAAGTGGCTGCGCGCTTTACCCTGGACGCGATGCCCGGCAAACAAATGTCCATCGACAGTGACCTGCGCGGCGGGCTGATCGATGTCCGCGAGGCCCGCCAGCGACGCGAACAGTTGACCAAGGAGAGTCAATTGTTCGGGGCCATGGACGGTGCGATGAAATTCGTCAAGGGCGATGCCATCGCCGGCCTGATCATCGTGTTCATCAACCTGATTGGCGGCTTCTCGATCGGTGTGTTGCAGAACGGCATGGAGCCGGCGGATTCGATGCACCTGTATTCGGTGTTGACCATCGGTGACGGCTTGATCGCGCAAATCCCCGCCCTGCTGATTTCCCTGACCGCGGGCATGATCATCACCCGGGTGGCCCCCGACAGTCAGTCCCTGGACCTGAATATCGGCCGCGAAATCGCCGAGCAGTTGACCAGCCAACCCAAGGCCTGGGTCATTTCCTCGGTGGGGATGCTCGGCTTTGCGGCCATCCCCGGCATGCCCAGCCTGGTGTTCATCACCATCAGCATGCTGTGCCTGGCCAGTGGTTTGATCCAACTGTTGCGCGCCAGCCATAAAAACACCCAACAGGCCAACGCCGGAGAAGAGCGACTCAAGAACCCTGAGCTGAATGGCCGTGAAGACATCCGCCGTTTCAACCCGTCACGGGCCTATCTGCTGCGCTTCCACGCCAGTCATCAGGGTAGCCGCGAAGTCGAGCAATTGATCCAGACTATCCGCCAACGGCGCAACACCCTGGTTCATCGTTTTGGCCTGACCCTGCCCTCGTTCGACATTGAGTTCGACGAGCAGCAAAAAACCGACGAATTTCTGTTCAGCGTGTATGAAGTGCCGCTTATCCGCGCCAGTTTCGCCACGCAAAAACTGGCCGTGGATTATCGCCTGGTCAATGACGACGATGGCGGCGAACCCGGTTTGCCCGAGCGCGATGAAAGCCAATGGTTCTGGTTCGATCCTGAGCATCCCGTTCTGCTGCGCGATGAAGTCGAAGGGGCCAGTTGCGAGGCGTTGATTCTTGAACGGATGAACCGCGCGTTCCAGTCCACGGGGCCGCAATTTATCGGGTTGCAGGAAACCAAGGCGATTATCGGCTGGCTCGAAAGCGAGCAACCCGAACTCGCCCAGGAACTACAACGCACCCTGCCCCTGGCACGCTTCTCGGCGGTGCTGCAGCGGCTTTCGTCCGAGCTGGTTTCCCTGCGCGCGGTGCGCCTGATCGCTGAGACATTGATCGAGCAAGGCCAGCATGAACGCGATCTGAGCACCTTGACCGATTACGTGCGCATCGCCCTCAAGGCCCAGATCTGCCACCAGCATAGCGAAAGCGGGGTCATGCACGCCTGGCTGGTGACACCGGAAACCGAGGTGCTGCTACGCGACGCGCTGCGCCAGACCCAGAGCGAATCCTATTTCGCCCTCGAACAGGAACTGGCCGGCGCCTTCGTCGAGCAACTGCGCGAAGCCTTTCCATTGCGGGCCCGACCGGCGCCAGTGCTGCTGGTTGCCCAGGATTTGCGCAGCCCGATGCGCAGCCTGCTGCAGGATGATTTCAATCATGTTCCGGTCTTGTCCTTCGTCGAGCTGCTTTCGACGGTGCAGGTCAATGTCCTGGGACGCATCGACCTGGAAGAGGCGCAGGCCTTGATGGCCTGATGGAGCACACCATGCTGTATGAATTGCGCGTATTAACCGGTTTGCATCGTGGCGCGGCACTGCCCTTGTCCGGCGCCGAGTGGAGCATCGGTTCGTCAAGCGACGCCGACCTTGCTCTCTACGATACCGGGATCAAACACCGCCACTGCCTGCTGCGGCTGGTTGACAGCACCTGGTCGCTGACCGGTCAGGAAGGCGTGGTCACCGACAACGAGGGGCACCGCGTCGAGGCGATTTCGACCTTGCAACCCGATACCCCCTTTGCCTTGAACGGCGTCTGGCTCTCGGTGGTCAGCGCCAACACCGACTGGCCGGAAGACGAGACAGTCACCGCCGAGCAAGCACCTGCTGACAAGCCTTCGATCGTCAGTGAACAACCGGACGGTTCCCAAGAGCAGCCAGAACTGCTGTCCATGAACGCCCAACGGGATGAAACAGCACACCCGCAGCCGCGCCGTCAGCCACCCTCACTGATCGCTTCAGTGTTGATGATCAGCGGTCTGGCGCTGTTTCTCGGGATCCTGCTGTGGGCATTCAACCGCCAGGCACCGGTCCCCGCCGCACCGCCACCGGCCACCAAAGTTAAGCTGGCCGATGCACAGGAAGTGCGCAAAGTCGTCCTGAAAATGCTGCAACAGCGAGACCTGCAAAACCGCATCACCTTGACCGAAGAACCGGGAAAAATCCTCCTGCATGGCAACTTCGCCGAAGACGACTTGCTGCAGCTGACCGAACGGATGCTGCTGCGTTTCGAACGTCAGTATCAAAGCCCGATCCGGGTCCAGAGTGCCCTGCCGGTCGCTACACCGATCCTGCCGTTTACCGTGGCCCAGATCAGCAATGGCCGACTGGCCCATATCGTCACGAACGATGGGCGCCGCTTGTTCCTCGGTGATGAGGTCGACGGGATGCGTCTGGTGGAGATCAACGATCACCGGGTGATTTTCGAGGGTGATCGCCGAGTCGAGTTGAGCTGGTGATGCGTGAAGCTTTCGAGCGTTTGGAAGACTGGGCGCAGGGCGAGCGCGAACGCCTGCAACGAGCGGCTCCAGTGGAGGTTCACGGGCGTATCTGCGCGGTCAGCGGGATTCTCCTGCACAGCCAGATCCCCAGGGCCCGGATGGGCGATCTATGCGAAATCCGCCGGGCCGACGGCAGTCTGGTCATGGCTGAAATCGTCGGTTTCGACCGCCAGAACACCTTGCTCGCGGCCCTTGGCCCGCTTGACGGCATTGCCATTGGCGCGGCGGTGAAACCGTTGTTCCAGCCCCACAGTCTGTGTGTCGACGACGGTCTGCTCGGCGCGGTGCTCGACGGTTTTGGACGCAACCTGGATGGCGACGGCCCCAGTGCGTTCGCCGATGCCGGCACACCGGGCGCCATCCCGGTGATTCGCGATGCCCCGGCCGCGACCGCCCGTCCACGAATAGAGATGCCGCTGCCCACCGGGCTGCGCAGCATCGACGGGATGCTGACCCTCGGCGAAGGACAACGGGTCGGGGTGTTCGCCGGCGCCGGTTGCGGCAAGACCACCCTGCTCGCCGAACTGGCGCGCAATACCCCATGCGATGCAATCGTGTTCGGCCTGATCGGTGAGCGCGGACGGGAGTTGCGTGAATTTCTCGATCATGAACTCGACGAGCAGTTGCGCAGCCGCACCGTGTTGGTCTGCTCGACATCCGACCGCAGCAGCATGGAGCGAGCCCGGGCCGCCTTCACCGCCACCGCGATTGCCGAAGGTTTTCGTGAACAAGGCAAATCGGTGCTGCTGATCGTCGACTCGCTGACGCGTTTCGCTCGCGCCCAGCGCGAAATCGGCCTGGCCAGCGGTGAGCCCAGCGGTCGCAGCGGATTACCACCCTCGGTGTACAGCCTGCTGCCACGCCTGGTCGAACGGGCCGGACGAACCCACGACGGAGCGATCACCGCCCTGTATTCGGTGCTGATCGAACAGGACAGCATGAACGATCCGATTGCCGACGAAGTCCGCTCGCTGCTCGATGGCCACATCGTTCTCTCCAGAAGGCTCGCCGAAAGCGGCCATTACCCGGCGGTCGATATCCTCGCCAGTCTCAGCCGCACGATGAGCGGTGTGGTGGGAACCGAACAGGTCAGAAGCGCCACCCAGATACGCAAATTAATGGCCGCGTATCAACAAGTGGAAATGCTCCTCAAGCTCGGTGAGTACCAACCGGGTCATGACCCTTTGACCGATTGTGCGGTGGACTCGCGCTCCGCCATCAATGACTTCCTGCAACAGTCACTGCGCGAACCGGTGTCCTTCGAGGACACCCTCGATCATCTTGCTCAGGTAACCGCCAATGTCCCACTCTGATGCAGACCAAGACGACTGCCCTGCCGGCAATTTCGCGATGATTGGCCAAACCGTCGACATGCTGGAGCCTATTCGTCGGCAACGTTTGAGGCTTGCCGAACAGGCCTGGCGCCGTCAGCGCCAGGTACTCGACGAGATGCGCGTCCGGCTCGACAGCTTGAGCAGCGAAACCCTGCGCTTGCGCACGATCCATAGCCAGCGACGCCTCGAGTTGCTCGAACAGTATCGCGACAAACCGATGCCGCTGACGGAACTCAAAGATTCCCTTGCCGAGGAACAACTGTCGCTGCGCAGGATCGAGCGCAGCGAACAGGCACGCATCGCGCTGCAAAAGGAACACGACCAACAATCGCTCTGGGCTGAAGAAAGTCGCCTTGAAGTCAACCGTCGACTGCGCGATGTGGAAAAGCTCGATTACTTGCTCGATCTTGCCCGGGAGGCGTCATGAACCACGCTCACGCCTCGACCAAAACGGCCAACACACGCCCTCAGGAAACACCTGGCCGCAACGAGTTCCCCAGAACCGCGCACCCGTCCGAGCCTGTGAGCGAGATCCGCCACGACGGTGAAGTCTTCGAGACGCTGATCAGCCCCGATCTCGGCTGGTTCTCCCCGGCACTTGGCGGATTCACCGGCGAAGGGTCTTCCCAGGGCTTCGCCGGCAGCACGCCATCGTTCGAACCGGAGTCTGGCGCCGCGACCTATAGCGCTCCGTTGTGGGATGCCCTCACACAACATATCGACGAACAACCACCGCTCGCCGATGACCTGCCCATCGAGGCTGTTTTCGAACTGCCGAACCTCGGCGAAGTCGCGGTACAGGTCATGCGCCAGGGCAATGTCATGGATATCGCCCTGCGTTTTGCCCAGGGCGATGCCTGGACGCGCTGCCGGGAAAACCAGGAATCCAGCCGCCGACTGTTGAGCCAGCGTCTCGGGCGGCGAGTCAAGCTGTCATTCGAACTGAAGGACCGTTGAGATGACCGTTCAAGCACTCAGGCTGCGGCCGATGAAAAGCGATGAAGCCCAGGTGCGCAGACGTTTGGGTAAAGGCCTGACGCTGGACTTTCAGCTGGAAGCGGCCCGGGGCACGTTGAGCGTACACCTGCTCGACACTGGCCCCCGGTCGATCACCGGCAACGTCATGGCCAGCGGCTGCGGCCCCTTGTTGTTGAGCGATGCGGAAGCCTTGCTCAGCCTGATATCCAGTTGCCCGGCGATGCTGTCGGAAAGCGACCGCAACCCGGAGGACAGCGCCTGGTATTGGCAGATCTATAACCAGTACCTGAGCCCCGAATTGCAGGCGCTGTTCATTCATCTGGAACCTGCGCAAACGCCCCTCGATGACGGCCTGGAATGTTTGCTGGAAGCGCGCATCAACGACGTGCGGATTTGCAGTCAGCTACGACTGGCGCCGACCACCTTGCTGCGGCTGCTCGATCGAGGCAACTGGCGCCCACCGCTGTCAGTCCCGGACAGTGACCTGCCCCTCTGCATCCCCTTCCTGCTGGGTCGTACCCACATGAGTGCAGCGGCCCTTCGCTCCTTGCGCCAGGGCGACATCGTATTCCCCGAGCAAGCACTTTTTGCCCCGGACGGGCAAGGCCCCCTGCAAATCGGTGGCTGCCGCCTGAGTCTACAAATGGAGAGTACCAACCCTCCGCGTTTCATTGTCACCGAACTGGAAGAAACCGCCATGAATGCACCGCTCGATTACCTCAACCCTCCCAGCCTTGACTCCATGAACGCCCTTGAAGGTTTGCCCGATCTGGACACCTCCGCCCTCGGACAAACTCTCGCCAGCGCAGACCGCTTCGCCGACCTGCCGCTGGCGTTGACCCTGCGCATGGGCAGCGTCTCACTCAAGCTATCGGAACTGCGGACTCTGGCCATCGGCTCGGTACTGACCGTGGAGGGCAGCACCGTGGGCAATGCCATGCTGTGCCATGGCGAACGACCTTTGGCTCATGGCGAATTGGTGGATGTGGAGGGGCGTCTGGGTCTGCAGATTACACGCCTGGAACAACTGCGATGAGTCAGGGACAAATCGATCCGATGATGCTCGCCTTGTTTCTCGGCGGGCTCTCGATGGTGCCGTTGCTGATGGTGATCTGCACCGCGTTCCTGAAGATTTCCATGGTGCTGCTGATCACCCGCAACGCCATCGGGGTGCAACAGGTGCCACCGAACATGGCGCTATATGGCATCGCGCTGGCGGCGACCCTGTTTGTCATGGCCCCGGTGTTCAACGAGATGGGGCAACGCTTCAAGCAATTGCCGGAACGTCATGAAACATTGGTGCAAATGCAGGACTCTGCCAGCCAGGTCGTCGAGCCGTTGCGGCTGTTCATGTCGCGCAACGTCGATCCCGACATTCAGACCCACCTGTTGGAAAACACCCAGCGTATGTGGCCGGCGGAGATGGCGGCCAAGGCCAGTCGTGAGGACATTCTGGTGATCGTCCCGGCGTTCGTGCTCTCGGAGTTGCAGGCCGGTTTTCAGATCGGTTTTTTGATCTATATCCCATTCATCGTCATCGACTTGATCGTCTCCAATATCCTGCTGGCCCTGGGCATGCAAATGGTCGCGCCCATGACAATTTCCCTGCCCCTGAAAATCCTTCTGTTCGTTCTGGTGGACGGCTGGACGCGCCTGCTTGACGGTCTGTTCTACAGCTACCTGTAACCGCCCGCCTGCCCCCGAAAAATCGAGGCACTTATGGAAATCCTGAACCTGTTCAAACAGGCCATGCTGCTGGTGGTCGTGCTCTCGGCGCCGCCGCTGATCGTGGCAGTGATTGTCGGCATCGTCACATCGTTGCTGCAAGCGGTGCTGCAGTTGCAGGACCAGACGCTGCCGTTCGCCATCAAACTGGTCGCGGTCGGCATCGCCCTGGCTCTGACCGGGCGCTGGATCGGCGTCGAGTTGATGCAATTGACCCTACTGGCGTTCGGCATGATTGCGCAGACCGGGCACTGACATGTTCGAGCACGCCATCAGTCTGTTGTCCGACTCTGTCATTGCCCTGACCCTTGGCATGGCGCGGATCTACCCTTGCCTGCTGCTGGTTCCGGCGTTTTCCTTTCGCGAACTCAAAGGCATGCAGCGCAACGGCATCGTTCTGGCGCTGGCCCTGATGCCCATGCCGGGGATCCGCGCCACGCTGGTCGGGGTTGAATTCCATTGGCTGAACCTTTGTGGCCTGGCACTCAAGGAAGCGGTACTCGGCATGCTGCTGGGAGTTCTGCTGGCCATGCCGTTCTGGCTGTTCGAATCCATTGGCTGCCTGTTCGACAACCAGCGCGGCGCCCTGATCGGTGGACAGATCAACCCGGCACTCGGCGATAACACCTCTGAACTCGGATTCATGTTCAAGCAAGTGCTGATCATGCTGTTGATCCTCGGTGCAGGCCTTTCCAGTCTCACCCAAGTGCTGTGGGACAGTTACAGCGTGTGGCCGGCGACCCAATGGATGCCGATACCCGCGGCCGATGGATTCGTTGTTTACCTGAGCCTGATCGCGAGCATTTTCCGCTTCATGGTGCTCTACGCCGCGCCCTTGGTCGGCCTGCTGCTGCTGATCGAATTCGGCATGGCGATTCTCAGTCTGTACAGCCCGCAACTGCAAGTCTCTACCCTGGCGATGCCGGCCAAGAGCCTGGCCGGGCTGGCGTTCCTGGTGCTGTACCTGCCGATGCTGTCGCTCCTTGCCGAAGGTCGGCTCGATGCCTTGGGCGATCTGCGCCATACCCTGCCATTGCTGCTGAACCCGCGGCCCTGATGCCTTGAAAAACACACTTGCCAGGAGCCATCGATGAGCGAAAAAACAGAAAAACCGACCCAGAAAAAACTCAACGACGCGCGCAAGAAAGGCCAGATCGGGCAAAGCCAGGATGTTCACAAACTCTTGATCTTCGGTGCCCTGATCGAGCTGATTTTCACCCTTGCCGAAAGCGGCATGGATAAGCTCAAAGGCCTGATGGCCGTACCCTTCGGCCAACTGGGCATGCCTTTCCAGACCGCGCTCAAGGAGATGTTCATCAAGGCCAGCATCGACCTTCTGCTGTTCATGCTGCCGGCGCTGGGCCTGGCGGTGATCATGCGGGTCATCGGCGGCTGGTCGCAATTCGGTATCCTCTTCGCGCCAGAGGCCCTGAAACTGGATTTCGACCGGCTCAACCCGATCAATCAGTTCAAGCAGATGTTCTCGGCCAAACAACTGTTCAACCTGTTCAATAGCCTGAGCAAAGCGGTGCTGATCACCTGCGTGCTGTATGCGCTGTTGCCGCCCGCCGTGGAGGACTTGATCGGGCTGGCCAACACCGATCTGGATACGTACTGGCGCGCCATGATCGACATGTTCTCGCGACTTTCACGAATCTGCCTGGGCGTTTTGCTGGTGCTGGCGGCACTTGATTTCGGGCTGCAAAAATACTTCTTCCTCAAGGGCCAGCGCATGAGCCACGAGGACATCCGCAAGGAGCACAAGGATTCCGAAGGCGACCCGCACATGAAGTCGCACCGCCGTTCCATGGGCCGCGAACTCACTCAGGGCGGCGCCGCGCCCGCTCCGAAAAAGGCCCCGGTGGAAGACGCCGACATGCTGTTGGTCAACCCCACGCACTACGCCGTGGCGCTGTTCTACCGGCCTGAGGAAACCGCCCTGCCGCGCATCATCTGCAAGGGCCAGGATGCTGATGCCCGTGACCTGATCGAGCGTGCCCGCGAGGCCGGTGTGCCGGTCATACGCTTCGTCTGGCTGGCCCGCACCCTGTATCGCAGTGAGGTCGGCCGCTTCATCCCGCGCGAAACCCTGCAAGCGGTGGCCCAGGCTTATCGCCTGTTGCGCGAACTGGATGAGCACGCTGCTGACGACATCATCGAAATGACCGACAGCCTGAACTGAGCTCTGCCCCTCGATATCCAGCCTTTATTCGCCATCGCCGTGGAACCGGCGGATGCGGCCAGCCACTCACCGGACTGAATACATCCCTAATGTTCGCCCAGGACAGGGATTTTCCGGGCGCGCGGCATATCAGCACGAGTCGAGGAGCATCTACATGATTCCATCATCAAACGTCCGGATCTCCAGTTCGGCTTCCGTGGATACCACGCAGCGAACCGGCGGCAGCAGCGATTTTCATCAACGGCCGGAACAACCGACCCAACGCAGCTCGCATTCACTGGGCAGCATCGGCAAACGCTTCAGGAAAAAGCTCGGCAAGCTTCTGCATATCGGCACGCCCTCCGGGAGCCGTCCGAATGCTTCGGCAGCGGCGTCTGGCGCTGCTGCCACCGTAACCACTGCAACCCCAGCGCCGGCAACGGCCACACCCGCCACCCGCCGACCACCCAGCCACAACTCGTTAGGCGCGCAACTTGAGCGCGCGCGCCAGCAGGAGAAAGCGGCCGGTAAAAAGCCGATGACACAGGGCCCGGCGAGCGACGAACCCTCGACGTCGGGGAGTGCAGAGAAAGAGTCGAAAGCCTCGAACAAACCGCGGACCAGGCTGCTGTCGGGTGGCGTGCACGAGCTGGTGACCACCCGCCCGCTGAAAAAAATGCCGGTCAAGCTGGAGTCAGTTCCGGAAGACCACTTCATCGACCCGCCTTTGGCGCCCAAAACCTCTGAAGGCCTCGACCACGAGCTCGCCGCCAGCCTGCCCAAACCGAAAGCGGCAGCGAAAGGCGAACAGAGCGCTGCCGATAAAACCCCACGCAGCGAGGCCAGCCCTTCACAGAGCCCTGCCACTACCGTCAGCGAGATCGAGGAGGTCGGTGACGACACCGGCCTGCACGGCATCAGCCTGCAAGACGGAAAAACCCCGGAGCAGGATGAACAGGCGGTCAAATCGGCGCTCAGGGAAAGTCGCCGGGACGGTGCACGGCTGCAGGGCGGCGACGGTTTCGGTCGTTCGATCAACGATCAGCTGGCGCCCACCGGCGAACGACCGCTGGCCAATGAATCGGGCCCCAAGTTGTCACGCAGCAATGCCGGGCGCTTCAACCATGGCACCGAACTGCTGGAGCGGACCCACGACCCGAAACGGCCCCTGAGCCTGGACCATGAAGGCCAGTTGCAGGTCGGGCGCATGGACCCGCCGGCGCTGGCCGACATCGTCCAGTCGAAACTCAAGACCGCCGACAACTCATTCGTCGCCCTGCACAGCGAGTCCGGGGCCAATAGCCACGAACATGTGCTGCTGGATAACAAAGGCAACCTGCTTCATCTCAAGCAGTCCGACACCGCCACCACCTTGCTGCGCAGCAGCCAGACCAGCGACGCCCACCCGTTCCTCAAGGACTTCACCGACGCCGCCCCGCAACTGCGCAATCAGAACGGCAGCCTGGGTCTGTACGGGCACAACACTCAAATCGGCAAGGAGATCCTCGACGCGCCCGGCAAGGCCCAGTTCAGCCAGTTGACCGGCGTCCACGAAGACCACAACGGCCAGCAACTGCGTCTGCATGACGACAAGCTCTATCGCTTCGACGCGGCCACCAAGGGCTGGCAAGCGCATCCGCAGCTGGCCGGGCAGACCTTCAGCGCCCTGAGCACCCAGGGCGATGGCAAGACCTACGGCCTGACCGACCAGGCGGTGGTCGACCTGAGCTCGCCAGAGCATCGGCGATACCCCGCCACTAACATCAAGGCCTTCTCCGTCAGCCGCGAGGGTGAAGCCGCCTTGCTCCAGGTCAAGGACGATAAACAAAGTCTCGGGCTGCTCGATCTGAGCACCCGTCCGGCCACGGCGCTCACCGCCAGCATCGACGTGAAGCTCGCCGATGATGCAGATGTCACCAGCATCGCCCTGACCAAGGAAGCGCTGTTGCTCAGCGATACCCAGGGCCGGCTGTACCGTGTCGACCGCCAGCAATTGGGCGGTGACCGCAGCGAACTGTCGCTGACGCCAGAGCAGGCCATCACGCACCCGGAGGTGAACCTGGGCGTGACCCACCAGGCCCAGGCGTTGATCGGTGACGACAAAGGCCAGGTGCATGCGCTGGTCAAGGATCCGGCCGGCCACACCCATGCCCACCCGGTCGATACCGGCAGCGGCTCGCTCAAGGCCGGCTGGAACCTGACCGACGCCATGGTCCTGAACAACACCCGCGGCCTGCCCGGCGTCACACCGACCCAGAGCAACACCTTCGACCTGGGCCGTCTCGGCAAAGTCGGCCTGGACAATCAGCAGGTCCAGCGTTGGGACGCGGCCACCCGTTCCTGGGGGCATACCGAGATCAAGGACGTCAGCCACCTGAGCATCGGCCTCGACAGCCGGGCCTACATGCTCCAGAACGGCACGCTGAAAAAACTCGACGTGAGCCAGGCCCCGGCACCGCAATCTTTCGGTCGCGACTATGCGCTGTCCCAGGCGACCCAAACCACCAAAGTGAGCGCCGGCAGCGCGATCGCCGGGCTGGAGGGGCGCACCATCACCGGTTTCGCCATGGTCAACCCGGAGCACTTCGTGGCCCTGGACGACA
The DNA here is from genome assembly GCF_030687935.1 of Pseudomonas cucumis. Taxonomy (GTDB): domain Bacteria; phylum Pseudomonadota; class Gammaproteobacteria; order Pseudomonadales; family Pseudomonadaceae; genus Aquipseudomonas; species Aquipseudomonas cucumis. Next base: position 3,278,281 of record NZ_CP117454.1, read on the forward strand.
CCGGCAAACTCACCGCCCATCACGAAAAAGGCGCGATGACCGAGCTGACCACCGAAGGTCTGAACGGCTCGATCAAGTCCCTGGCGCTGGACCAGCATTCGGACCTGTTCGCCCTGAACGATCAAGGGGAAGCCTTCCAGCTGGACAAGGAAGACTGGCAGGCCAGCGAGGCGAAACCGCGTCCCGAAGCGCAATGGAAAAAGATTGCCACACCGGACGACGAGCCGCTGGGCTCGCTGCGCACCGGTGATGACCAGCAATTGAACGCCACCCTGTTGCATGGCGACGATAAACCGCTGGCCCGGCAAAATAACCATGACTGGAAAGCGGTCGAACCGTCAGACAGCAAGGATGTGCTCGGCGACTTGCATGAGCGCCTCAACGATGGCGTCAAAACCAAGCGCATTCCCGGCACCGGTCTTACGGCGCGGTTCGCCGCCAGTGCCCTGGGCCGGGGAGGCATGGAAACGCAGAACCGGGTCAGTACCAAAGAATTCATCACCGCCCATGTGTTCAAGCCCACCCTGGAAATGCCGCGCTGGGTGAAGGCCACGGGCGACAGCCTGGTGCATACCGCCAAAGGCCGGGACGGTCTCAACGAGGTCTACCAGGCCGAGGGCAAGGTGTTCAAAAAACTGGAGGCCATTGCTGACGCCAATACCCCGCTGCCGGCCGCGGGCGAAGACCTCAAGTCACGGATCGCCCGGCTGGACCTGGGCCCGGAAGGCAAGGCGCTGGTTGAACAACTCGAGGGGTTTCGTAGCGAGCTGGAAAACCATGCGTACAAGAGCACCGTGCATCTGGGCCAGGAATATGGCCAGCTGAAAACAGTGCCGTTCCGTCAGTTCGAAGGTCTGCTCAACCAGCATGGGGAGTTCAATCCGGCGTCCAAACGCACGGCCCTGAGCATGGGCCTGTCCGATGTCGCGCGTAAGCTCAATATCAACAGTTCCGACCATAACTTGATGCAGGAGCTGCAGGGTGCCCTGAAGAAAATCGGCCCTTCGGAGGAGAACCGCACCGGCGAACTGCTGGGCAAGCTCGAAGAAAAGGGCATGAATATCTCCCACCAGAAGGAAGAGATTCCGCTGGGTCGTCGGCGCAATCCCAGTGACGACCTGGCCCTGACCAAGGCCCGCCTGGCGCTGGATGTCGTGGCCCTCAAGGACTTGTCCGATCTGGTGGGCAAGATCGAGAACGAGCAAAAGGAAGCCCAGGCACAGACACCCCAGCACCCGTCCCAGCCGGCCGAGCCACCGCGGATGCGCACCGCGCAAATCATGGAGTACCGCGACGGCCTGCTGCAACTGCGTGATGTGCAGTACGAAGAGCACCCGGTCAAGCAGGTCACCGACATGGGCTTCCGTGGGCATGCCAGCCTGGAGTCGACCTATGATGGCCTCAAGGCCTTCATCAAGGGCTTCAGTAAAACCGACCATGCCACCAGTTCCAACCTGCGTGCCGCCACCGGCAGCACCACCCAGAAGGAACTGGCCGGCACACTCAAGTCCGCGTTGAAACAGCTCGATCATGGCGATGATGAAATCAGCATACAACGCAGCTATGGCGCGAGCCTGTCCACCCCTTTCGTCGGTCTGATCGGTAAACCCTTGGGTCCCTTCCCGAATGGCAGTGTCGGCGCGGCCCGGACCTATACCATGAATGCCGAACGTGATGGTGAGGGTATCAACTTCTATATATTGCGCGATGGCGCCCTCTCGGCAAAAGCCGGTGTAGGAGCGGGCAAGGACGTGCTCACAGATATCACCGGAGAGAAGTCCAATAGCAAACCGATAGGCAACGATCGCACGTTCCAGCCAGCTATACGTCTGGATGCCGATGTGAGTGCCACGGCCACAGGCATCACACGCAATGGCCTTTTATTCAAGATTGCCGATGAGGATATCGACCAGTTCGTCGACCATTTGATCGACGGCAAGATCACCCCCATGGAGCTGATGAAAAACGGCTATTCACACGAGGTGCAGAAAGGGCAGCGTTTCAACTTCGACGTGAACCTCTCCGCCATTGCCGATGCTCGTGCCGGATTCGGCTTGAGTGAAAGCGGCAGTACGCCTTTGTCCGCAGCGGCCCGTGCCACCGGAGGGGCTAGCGTTAATGTCAATCTATTGAATTACAGCGACTATTCACTAGTCTCGACGATGGATAAAGGTACTCGTCGGGAAGGGGGCATGAACCGTCCACGCTTATTCACCAATGCCACCGCTGGTATTCATTTACGTACTCAAATTGCCGGTTCACATGCCCTCGTATCCGGTAGATCTTCAACGACTGAGCAAACCAACACAGCCCCTGCCATGCCAACAAAGGCCCCAACAGCCGGGAGCGCGGGACTAATTTCTGCTCCAGCGCTTTCCGGATCGGTGACGGTAGAGTCAAAAACGACCAAACGCGTCAAGTTTCTGTTTGTTGAAGCGCAACCCTTGAAAGGGTCGGACGTAAAGTCCGTATCCGGCGACTTGAAGAATGCCTTCAAGGACAAAGCCACCGAAAAAGAGCTGGCGAGACTCACCGAGCAGTCAACGTCTCCAGCGTCTGCGGAAGATCCCGAGAAGGCGCTCGAATCACACCTGGAAGGGCTGAATACGTATTTTGCAGACAAGAAGCCGCAAAATGACGAACAATATGCAGCGTTACGTGCCCTGACCAAGGCCAACAATCAACATGTGGCTGCAAAAAACCACCACAACATGCTTGATAACGCACGGTTTGAAAGCTCTTACACAAACCTGTCCCGCCTGGATCAGAACGGTGTATTGACCCAACTGCTGTCTGACTTGAATCCAACGCATGTCGAAAGCAACGCCGAACGGATTACCGGGTTCATGGCGCAAGACCCCAAACTCAATGCGCTGATAAAGCATCTTCAATCGACCGAAGGTACCCTCGCCCGCGTTCGACTGGAACTCAAGGACGGGCCAGCCGATACCGTGGATATCGGCTCGAGAAACGGCACTATCACCAATGATGACCTGAGCAAAATGCTCGGCACTCGCGACAATATGCGGATCAAGGCCATCACTGTTTTCCACTCCGTCACTCAACCTGAAAGCTTCACCACGCCGACCCCACTGCTCAGTGCCAGCAGCAGCGCCTCCCTGAGCATCAGCAAGACACTTGGCAAAATCAATTTCAGCTATGGTGAAAATCAAAACGTGCCGAAAAGCTACACCCTGGATGGCGACATTGCCAGGACCGACGCTGGCACTAAAGCGCTGCTGACCGAGTTGAAAGACGCAGGCCTGCAGCTCAAGAGTTAAACAGACAGTACCTCGCATCAGGCGTGTATTCGCAGGAGTACACGCCTGATGTGGTCACTGACAATCGCTGATTTTTCCTTATTCGCTCATCCGGAGTACCTTGCCGTGCGCCCCTCTTTTTATTCGCTGGATTCGTTCAAACCGTTGCTGGAACTGAAGAACAACTGGCAGATCATTCGCGACGAACTATCGCATCTGCATGCACCTCTGCTTGACATCGACCGGACCGACAAGAGCCATGGTCAGGTCTTCACAGAACTCAACCAGCACTTGCTTTCGGGCGGTGACTACGGCTGGCTCAAGGGCTGGGGGCAGGCAGGCGGTAATCGCGATTGGGTGCAGTTTGCGCTACAGGTACAGAACCAGCCGATCGAGGCCGCCCGTGCGTTTTTTCCCAAGACTCTAGACCTGCTCGGCGCCCTTGACGGGATCAAAGTGTGCTCCCTGGCGCGCCTGGCCGCTCACAGTTTCCTGACCTGCCATCGGCATCCGGAAATTTTCAGCGAGGGGCTGCTACAGATGCACATCACCCTGAGCGCCGCGACTGAAGGCAATTACGCGTACCTCAATGTCAACGGTGAGTTCCATCAGCATCGCCCGGGCGAGGCGGTGATCTTCGATGGCTCGCTCGATCATTTCGTGGTCAATGCCTCGAATGCCGAGCGTACGATCCTTTACCTTGAGTTCGACAAGGCCAGGATGGCGAGCCGTGGAGAGTTGGAGTAAGCCGCAAAAAACCGACGTCAGTTGCCGAACAAACCTACACGCAAACCGTCTGTTGCGGGCGCTCAGCCGGTTGACTGCCCTGCCCTCACTTCCTTTGCGCCCACCTGCCACGACTCATTCGTGATCGGGTGTGCAGCAACTGGCGCATGCGGTGCCGATGTTGCTGCGCGGTGGTTGTGATGTGATGGATGTGCTGGGGCAGCGGATTCGGGCGCGGGTCTGAGGAAAGCAAAAGATCGCGGCCCCAAACGAAAAAGCCCGGTCAAATGACCGGGCCTGGTTCCAGCGGTATATCAGTGCATGCTGGGGCTTGTGTCAGCGGCCCGCAGGATCCTGTCGGCAAATAGCCGCACTATCCAGAAAGCGGTCACGGCTGCATCGCTTTGCAGGTCCTGAGCAGTCGCATCACGCAAGAACAAGGTCTCCAGCCCATCGACATAGCGGTCGAATTGAAAGTGTCCGCTGCCTTGCGTCGGTTGATCGAGCGTCGCATGCAAGCGCCCGAGCACCAGGTCGATCGCGTATTCGAACGCCTTGCGTTGCTCCGGCGAAAGGTAACCGTCACCCTGCACCAGACTCTTCCAGCTTACAGGAATCTGATCCCCGGTCTGCTCGTCAGCCATCACACATTCTCCCGCTTGGTCGATTCAGGCAGTTTGCTGTAGGCGTTCTCGACATTCTGCAGATCGATATTGTGGGTCTTGAGCTTCAGGTCTTCACTGTCGCTTTTGACGAACGAGAACTTGCCATTCTCGGCACTGATGTTGTTCAGGTCGAGATTCCAGTTGCCTTGTTGACCGCCGTTAGTGCGCATGAAGGTGCCGAAATCCTTGACCTTGAAGTTATCGACATTCACGTTGGCATCGGCATTGAGCTGGAAGACCTTGTCATTGGCGCCCTGAGCGGAGCTATTGGTGACGTTCAGGTTGGTGGTCTTGGCACCGCCGTCCTTCACGGTCAACGCATCCTCGCCGACATTGGTCCAGTGCACGTTATCAACGTTGACCGCCTTCTCGCTCGCCGCCTTGACGTGAACGCCATCTGCGCCGTTTTCACCAATCACGACGTTCTTCAAGGTGGCGCCCTCGGCCAGTTCGAACAGAGGTTTTTGCCCCTCGCTTTGACCGCCATCACCCAGGGCCGAGCCTGCGGTGAAGGTCTTGCCGCCACCGTCAAAGGTTTCGCCAGGACCGACCTTGATGGTCTCGTTGACCACTGTCGGATTGCTCGATGCGCTCGGGAAATCGATGTTCGAAGCTCCGCCAGTGCTTGAAGTCGCATTGGAGGATGGCGCCAGACCTGTAGCGTCAGTGCCAGCAGGCGCCAATGCACCGCCACCATCGCCAGCAGTTCCGCTAACCGTAGGCGCTGCGCCCTCGGAACCACCGACCTCTGGAGCAGCACCGCCCCCTCCTCCGCCACCGGAAACCGGCGACGGGCTGCCGCCAGTCGAGACCAGCGAGGCGCCCTGGCCAGACGACGTATTGCCGCTTTTCGCAGCATCGCCGAAGGTTTCCGGGTGGCTGTCCATGAACTGACTGATCAACTCGAGCAGCTCTTTCAGGTTGCTATCCTGACTGACCTGGCCGCCGCCGTCGGCGGTCGGCGATACAGAGTTTTTCAACGAGCTGTCACTGAGGCTCTTCATCAAGTTGTTGAGCAAGTCTTCAATGCTCTGGCTGTCACCTGAGCCACTGGTGCCCCCCACGCCCGAGCCACCACCCAACTCGTTGGTGCCGCCCAGCGAGTTGAGTTGATTGCCGCCGGCACCCGCACCGCCCGAGGCGTCGCTGCCCTTGCTCTGGTTCGAGCCTTCGGCATTATCGCCACCCAGAACCTTCTCAAAGAGTGCCAGCAAAACCTGCTTGAGCAGTTCTTTGTCCGCCGCCTCATCACCGCCTTGAGTCGCGCCCTTATTGGACGTACCGCCTTGACCGCTGCCCTGGACATCGCTGTTGCCGCTCTTCAGCTTTTCCAGCAGATCGCTGATGGCACTGGAACCATCGCCACTTCCTGCACTTCCTGCACTTCCTGCACTGCCTGCGCCCTGTTGCCCTGAAGACGAATTGAGCAGCATTTCAGCCAGCAGGCCCGCCAGATCCTCCAGCGCCGAAGCACCGGACTGGCTGCCATTCGCGCCAGTCTGACCCAGTCCGGTGTCGCCCAGAGCGCCGATGCCATTGGCGCCGGAAGCACCTTGGCCAAGGTTTATTGTGATATTCAAGTCCGCCATATTTTAAGCCTCATGTCTAAGTAGCCAGTCGTTGGATTTCGGCGCTCTAAACTTTGGTGGTTGGCGCGTCGCCAACACCGGAAGTACCGCCACCGCCCTGTCCTGGCGTGCCGAACGTTTCTGGATAAGTGTCCATGAGCTGACCGACCATCCCGAGCATCTCCTGCGAGGTACCCTCCTTGCTGACCTGACCACCACCATCGGCAGTCGGCGTTACCGACTTCGACAACGAGCTGTCACCGAGGCTTTTCATCAACGTGTTGAGTAACTCTTCAAGGCCCTGGCCACTGCCAGCTCCACTCGCCCCACCCGGGCTGGCACCACTCGCGCCACCCGCGGCATCGACGCCCTTGCTCTGACTGGTGCCGTCACCACTCTCACCACCTTGCAGTTGCTTGAGGAGCGCCTGGAGGAGCTGTTTGAGCAAATCCTGACTGGCTGCATCTTCACCGCCCTTGGTTTGGGACGCATCGCCCTGACCGCTGTCCTGGGCGCCTTGAGTGCCTTGGGTGCCGCTCTTCAACTGATCCAGCAATTTGCTGAGGGCATCCGAGCCAGCACCACTGCCGCTCCCGGTGCCACTGGCGCCTTGTTGTCCTGATCCCTCGGACGACTTGAGCAGCAACTCGGACAGTGCCCCCACCAGGTCCTCCAGCGATGAACCACCGGTTTGACCGCCACCCAGGCCAGTCTGGCCCAGTCCCGTGTCGCCCGTACCGCCAAGACCGCCCAGGCCGGACGTGCCCAATGAACTTTGTGAAATACCTAAATCTGCCATGATCTGTAGCCTCGCTTTTGAGTGAATGGGATAGTTACTGACTGCAACCATCCCTCGCTAAGTGGCGCCGAATAACAGCCAGTTCCCTGTTATGGGCATTACGCCAACAGTCGCCCAAGCGAAGTACGGGTTTCCCGGACCTGCGCAATAAAACCGGTCACCCAATGGCAGAAGTGGTCTTCATTCAAATACTCAAGTTCGCGCTGAGTGCACAGACGTACCTCACCCCGATCAAGCGCGAGCCAGCAACCGCGCAAGGCAGAGATATCGAAGTTCAGATCAAGCAAGCGTTGCAGATTATCAGCACGTTTTTGTACGTTTCCGAGTCGACAGTGAAGGACGACATTTTCACTATGTTCCGGCAGTTCAATAACAGCTACTTGATTATCGTCATTGTCATAAAGTGCACATACTCCCTGTTGCAAAGCCAAGGGGAGACCCAACCGCTCACCCATCCGGTCGAGAAAGCGCTGAATAGTTTTATTGGAGTCCGCCATTTTTGATCCCTCTCATGTTAGCGCCTGCCGGACACACGTCTGGCTCAGCTCATGAGTGGAAAAACAGTGGCATGTGGTTCCTTCTGGAATCGAGCCGGACTCAGTTTTTCAGACCTGCCAGTTCCAGCGCTTGAACCATTGGAAGCCCGGACTCAGTCCAGCCCTGTCGAGCGTAGACGGTGGTTTGGGGCGCGCGAGGGAGCCCCGAGAAGTAATGTTTCATTCGGATCAGGGTTGTCATTCCAACAGCGATTCAGCCCATCTGTTTTTCATTGCAAGGCTAATCATGACCAGGCGGCAATTTTTCATCCTGTGCTGTCCGGGCAACGTTCGCCCTGGCCGCGGACATCGCCTGTTGGTGTACCAAGGCCCAGTCATAAAGTGATTGCAGGGCGACAATCAACTGCTGCCCAAGCTCGGTCAATTCATACTCCACTCGAGGTGGTATTGTCAGGTACATCGTTCGATTGATCAGCCCATCCTGCTCCAGACCTTTGAGAGTCCGCGTCAGCATGCGTTGTGAAATGCCTGCGACCGCTTGATGGATTTCGTTGTAACGTATTGGTCTATGGACCAGCGCGTCGACCACCTTCAGTGTCCACTTGTCGCCAATGCGCGCAAACAAATCAGTAAGTGAAAGGCACATCCCGGGCTCGTCATTACAGCCAATACTCATAACAATCCTTCTTGCAGATTTATGACAAAACATGCAGCAGCGCAATCACCAGCCCTAGTCCGGATGCGCTGCGATGTTAACGTTATCTATTATGAAAACAAAAATAAAGAGAACTTTATGAAACAGCCCTCCAGCAGTCGTCTCCCCCATTCGGCATTCTGATTGTTATTGGATCAGCTCTTGAGGTGCAGATCTGCGTCTTTCAACTCTTTCAATAGTTGTTTTTCGCTTGTCCTGGTTCTGGCGATATCGCCATCAAGGGTATAGCCCTTCGGCGTACTCTCATCCGCCCCGTAGATGAAGTTGATCTTGCCGAGTGTCTTGGTGACCGTCAGGGAGGAGCTACTGGCGGCACTGATGAGTGGTGTCGGCGTGCTGAAGCTTTCCGGCTGGGTTACACCGTGAAGAACCATGATGGACTGGATGCGCGTGTTGTCGCGGTTACCCAGCATCGTGGTCAGGTCACCATGAGTAATGGTGCCGTTCCTTGAGCCGATATCCACGGTGTCGGTCGCTTTGTCCTTGAGTTCATGCCTGACGCGGGCGACCGTGCCGTTGGTGGATTGAAGGTGCCCGATAAGGGCCTTCAATTTCGGGTCTTTCTCCATGAACTCGCCGATACGTTCAGCATTGCTCATGACATGATTTGGATTCAAGCCGGACGCCAGTTGAGTCAAGAGGGTTTTCTCGTCCAGACGTGACAGGTTCGTGTAAGCACTTTCGAACATCGCACCTGCGAGCTGGTTGTGATGCTCCTTGGCCGCAGCGTGCCGGTGGCCGGCTTTGGTCAGTGCGCGCAGAGCGGCATATTGGTCGTCATTCTCGGGTTGCTTGTTGGCGAAGTGTTTATTCAGCCCCTCCAGATGCGACTCAATGGCCTTGGCTGGATCTGCCGCCAACTCAGGCGCTTTCGACTGCTCACTGAGCCGAGCCAGCTCTTTCTGAGTGGCTTTGTCCTTGAAGGCGCTTTTCAAAGAGTCAGAGACTTTTCCGATGTCCTCCTCTTTCAAGGGTTGCGCTTCCTCGAACTTGAAATTGACCATCTTGGAAGTTTTCGACTCCACACTGATCGATCCGATGAGTTCCGGCGTGGAGGCGATAGCCATAGCTCCAGGAAGGGGGGCTTTTGCGCCACTGCCGGGAGCTGGGGCAGGCGGTGCGATCGTGCGTGCGCCGGCGACTTGAGCGCGAAGGAAAGCACTGGCGGTCGCTTTGTTCAAAAAGCGTGGACGGTTCATGCCCGACTCACGCACGGTAGCGTTATCCGAAGTCGATTTCATTGAATAATCGCTGTAGTTCAGCAGGTTTACACTGACGTTAGCCCCGCCTATGACGCGGGCCGCAGCGTTCAAGGGCGTACTGCCGGTCTTACTGAGATCGACCCCGACACGTCCATCGACCCCGGCGGTGAGGTTCACGTCAAAGTTGAAGCGTTTCGCCTGCTGTACCTCATGGGAATAGCCACTTTTCATCAGATCCATGGGGGTGATCTTGCCCGAGATCATATGGTCGACGAACTGGTCGATATCCTCATCGGCAATCTTGAACTGCAGGCCATTGCTTAAGGTACTCGTGGCCGTAGCGCTCAGACCTGCATCCATACGCACACCTGGTTGGAGTGCGCGATCGTTGCCTATCGGTATGCTGTTGGACTTCTTGTGTGTGAACTCGCTCAGTATGTCCTTGCCCGCCCCTACCCCAGCCGTACCCGAGAGTGCACCATCACGCGACATATAAACGACGATGCCTTCCTTATCACGCAAGGCACCCATGGTATAGGTCCGAGCCCCACCGACACTGCCATTCGGGAAGGGACCGAAGGGCTTTCCGATCAGGCCGACGAAAGGGGGGGACAAGCTCGCGCCATAGCTGCGTTGTATGCTGATTTCATCATCGCCATGATCGAGCTGTTTCAACGCGGACTTGAGTGTGCCGGCCAGTTCCTTCTGGGTGGTGCTGCCGGTGGCGGCGCGCAGATTAGTGCTAATGGCATGGTCGGTTTTGCTGAAGCCCTTGATGAAGGCCTTGAGGCCATCATAGGTCGACTCCAGGCTGGCATGCCCACGGAAGCCCATGTCGGTGACCTGCTTGACCGGGTGCTCTTCGTACTGCACATCACGCAGTTGCAGCAGGCCGTCGCGGTACTCCATGATTTGCGCGGTGCGCATCTGCGGTGGCTCGGCCGGCTGGGACGGGTGCTGGGGTGTCTGTGCCTGGGCTTCCTTTTGCTCGTTCTCGATCTTGCCCACCAGATCGGACAAGTCCTTGAGGGCCACGACATCCAGCGCCAGGCGGGCCTTGGTCAGGGCCAGGTCGTCACTGGGATTGCGCCGACGACCCAGCGGAATCTCTTCCTTCTGGTGGGAGATATTCATGCCCTTTTCTTCGAGCTTGCCCAGCAGTTCGCCGGTGCGGTTCTCCTCCGAAGGGCCGATTTTCTTCAGGGCGCCCTGCAGCTCCTGCATCAGGTTATGGTCGGAACTGTTGATGTTGAGCTTACGCGCGACATCGGACAGGCCCATGCTCAGGGCCGTGCGTTTGGACGGTGGATTGAACTCCCCATGCTCATTGAGCAGACCTTTGGACTGCCCCAGATGCACGGTGCTCTTGCGCGCATGGTTTTCCAGCTCGCTGCGAAACCCCTCGAGTTGTTCAACCAGCGCCTTGCCTTCCGGGCCCAGGTCCAGCCGGGCGATCCGTGACTTGAGGTCTTCGCCCGCGGCCGGCAGCGGGGTATTGGCGTCAGCAATGGCCTCCAGTTTTTTGAACACCTTGCCCTCGGCCTGGTAGACCTCGTTGAGACCGTCCCGGCCTTTGGCGGTATGCACCAGGCTGTCGCCCGTGGCCTTCACCCAGCGCGGCATTTCCAGGGTGGGCTTGAACACATGGGCGGTGATGAATTCTTTGGTACTGACCCGGTTCTGCGTTTCCATGCCTCCCCGGCCCAGGGCACTGGCGGCGAACCGCGCCGTAAGACCGGTGCCGGGAATGCGCTTGGTTTTGACGCCATCATTGAGGCGCTCATGCAAGTCGCCGAGCACATCCTTGCTGTCTGACGGTTCGACCGCTTTCCAGTCATGGTTATTTTGCCGGGCCAGCGGTTTATCGTCGCCATGCAACAGGGTGGCGTTCAATTGCTGGTCATCACCAGTGCGCAGCGAGCCCAGCGGCTCGTCGTCCGGTGTGGCAATCTTTTTCCATTGCGCTTCGGGACGCGGTTTCGCCTCGCTGGCCTGCCAGTCTTCCTTGTCCAGCTGGAAGGCTTCCCCTTGATCGTTCAGGGCGAACAGGTCCGAATGCTGGTCCAGCGCCAGGGACTTGATCGAGCCGTTCAGACCTTCGGTGGTCAGCTCGGTCATCGCGCCTTTTTCGTGATGGGCGGTGAGTTTGCCGGTGTCGTCCAGGGCCACGAAGTGCTCCGGGTTGACCATGGCGAAACCGGTGATGGTGCGCCCCTCCAGCCCGGCGATCGCGCTGCCGGCGCTCACTTTGGTGGTTTGGGTCGCCTGGGACAGCGCATAGTCGCGACCGAAAGATTGCGGTGCCGGGGCCTGGCTCACGTCGAGTTTTTTCAGCGTGCCGTTCTGGAGCATGTAGGCCCGGCTGTCGAGGCCGATGCTCAGGTGGCTGACGTCCTTGATCTCGGTATGCCCCCAGGAACGGGTGGCCGCGTCCCAACGCTGGACCTGCTGATTGTCCAGGCCGACTTTGCCGAGACGGCCCAGGTCGAAGGTGTTGCTCTGGGTCGGTGTGACGCCGGGCAGGCCGCGGGTGTTGTTCAGGACCATGGCGTCGGTCAGGTTCCAGCCGGCCTTGAGCGAGCCGCTGCCGGTATCGACCGGGTGGGCATGGGTGTGGCCGGCCGGATCCTTGACCAGCGCATGCACCTGGCCTTTGTCGTCACCGATCAACGCCTGGGCCTGGTGGGTCACCCCCAGGTTCACCTCCGGGTGCGTGATGGCCTGCTCTGGCGTCAGCGACAGTTCGCTGCGGTCGCCGCCCAATTGCTGGCGGTCGACACGGTACAGCCGGCCTTGGGTATCGCTGAGCAACAGCGCTTCCTTGGTCAGGGCGATGCTGGTGACATCTGCATCATCGGCGAGCTTCACGTCGATGCTGGCGGTGAGCGCCGTGGCCGGACGGGTGCTCAGATCGAGCAGCCCGAGACTTTGTTTATCGTCCTTGACCTGGAGCAAGGCGGCTTCACCCTCACGGCTGACGGAGAAGGCCTTGATGTTAGTGGCGGGGTATCGCCGATGCTCTGGCGAGCTCAGGTCGACCACCGCCTGGTCGGTCAGGCCGTAGGTCTTGCCATCGCCCTGGGTGCTCAGCGCGCTGAAGGTCTGCCCGGCCAGCTGCGGATGCGCTTGCCAGCCCTTGGTGGCCGCGTCGAAGCGATAGAGCTTGTCGTCATGCAGACGCAGTTGCTGGCCATTGTGGTCTTCGTGGACGCCGGTCAACTGGCTGAACTGGGCCTTGCCGGGCGCGTCGAGGATCTCCTTGCCGATTTGAGTGTTGTGCCCGTACAGACCCAGGCTGCCGTTCTGATTGCGCAGTTGCGGGGCGGCGTCGGTGAAGTCCTTGAGGAACGGGTGGGCGTCGCTGGTCTGGCTGCTGCGCAGCAAGGTGGTGGCGGTGTCGGACTGCTTGAGATGAAGCAGGTTGCCTTTGTTATCCAGCAGCACATGTTCGTGGCTATTGGCCCCGGACTCGCTGTGCAGGGCGACGAATGAGTTGTCGGCGGTCTTGAGTTTCGACTGGACGATGTCGGCCAGCGCCGGCGGGTCCATGCGCCCGACCTGCAACTGGCCTTCATGGTCCAGGCTCAGGGGCCGTTTCGGGTCGTGGGTCCGCTCCAGCAGTTCGGTGCCATGGTTGAAGCGCCCGGCATTGCTGCGTGACAGCTTGGGGCCCGGTTCATTGGCCAGCGGTCGTTCGCCGGTGGGTGCCAGTTGATCGCTGATCGAACGACCGAAACCGTCGCCACCCTGCAGCCGTGCACCGTCCCGGCGACTTTCCCTGAGCGCCGATTTGACCGCCTGTTCGTCCTGCTCCGGGGTTTTTCCGTCTTGCAGGCTGATGCCGTGCAGGCCGGTGTCTTCGCCGACCTCCTCGATCTCGCTGACGGTAGTGGCCGGGCTCTGTGAAGGGCTGGTCTTTTTATCGGTAACGGTCTGTTCACCTTTCGCTGCCGGTTTGTTCGAGGCTTGCGGCTCTTTTTCTGCACTCCCTGATGTCGAGGGCTCATCGTTCGCCGGGCCCTGTGTCACTGGTTTTTTACCGTCCAGTTTCTCCTGCTGGCGCGCGGCCACCAGTTGCGCGCCTAACGAGTTGCGGCTGGCGGGTCGGCGGGTGGCGGGTGTGGCCATGGCTGGCGCTGGGGTTGCTGCGGCAGCGGTTGTGGTGGTGCCAGACGCCGCTGCCGAAGCATTCGGACGGCTCCCGGAGGGCGTGCCGATATGCAGAAGCTTGCCGAGCTTTTTCCTGAAGCGTTTGCCGATGCTGCCCAGTGAATGCGAGCTGCGTTGGGTCGGTTGTTCCGCTCGCTGATGAAAATCGCTGCTGCCGCCGGTTCGCTGTGCGGCATCCACGGAACTCGAACTGGACATCTGACCAAGGGGGGATAGCTTCATGTTTGTCTTCCTTAATTTTTATCCGTCAGCGCGGACAGGCCCCATCCTGGAGCGGTATTAGCGTTCAGCTCTATAAGTGACAGTTCAGCCAAGCCAGTTCCATAAAGACCTTAAAAAATGTTGTGTCACTCCCGAGTGAGGTCTTTTGGTCATACGTTAAGGTAAGAAAATGCTTGCTATAGCTATCCATAAACATCCTGCCCGGCAGTACCGGACAGAATATCGATAGCAGCGTTTGAACATGTCGGTGAAGTGTTCTCCATAATCAGTGGCCCAAACCGACGGCAGAACGAGATCGGGTTCTTGATCGGTAGAGGCAAAGGGATTCCGCCCCCTCACTATCAACTAATTTTGCAGAGAGTCTGATCTTAAGTGTTCTATCTGTAGATATAGCACTGTCAGAATTTGGAAGGGACGGAAGAACGACTATCGCCTTGGTTTGTGTATTGGAAACACCTGGAGACTGCCCAGCGGCATTGCCCCCTCGCCATACCCGCTATAACTGGCAGGCTCAGGCGCTCGTCGAGAAGGTAATGAACTTCCAAAACAAGGCACTGGGCAATTTTCGGGTCGACTAGTCGTTAATAATTTGCGCACGCACCTTTTTATTTTTCGGCAATGTAACAATCAGCGCATTAGCAGTAATGCCATTGGAGGCAACAGATGAGACATCCTTATACACCTTGCCCCCCTTGTCCAAAAAGTCGCCAAGCCTCATCTTAACCGCCCCCCCCAGAACCTGAAGGCTGCCTTGGGCTAACCGGTGGGCTATATACGTTGTGGGAACTCGTTGTTCCGCAAATATTCCCCATACTCATCTACCTCACTGTACAAAACTATAAGTTTTTTTAATATTGCTGCCGACACTTAGAAGATCTTCAAAAACCCTACGCATCTCGACATTATTCACTTCAATCAGAGGAACTCGAGCATGTAGAACCCCGACTCCATCTTTGCCCAAGCCTAATGTGAAAAACGGCTTTCTGAAGCTAAAACCATTCAGGCTTAACAAATCAATTAGAATCTCACTAGTCACCTTCTTAAGCGCACCAAGCTCAGCAACAAAATATATCCATCTAAATTTGTCTTGATACACCTTTATAGAAATTCCGCTTTCGAATTGGAAGCAATAGACCTCATCTTCATGCTGCTTGTTCGGCAAGCTAGACATACTATAGTCTCTAACCAACCCCTCAATCAGAAGATCAAATGCATTTTTCATAGCACACCTCAATAAAATACGCTGCTAAGTGGTCGATCAAGCTAAAATGGTTCCATCTATTTTGTGGAACACCGTCTCTGCAGTTGGAGTTTTTAATACAGGAACAATGACAAGCATCAGCGATATACCCGCCTGTTGCTCGAAGCAGTACAGCGAAACGACTCGTTCGCAATACTCATATGTGGTTAAACAGGGCTTTTGGCATCCACCACAGGAAGGGAATCAAGTAGAGTGGGGAATCAGATCGATCTGTAGCGCGTCGCCATCAAGCTTGATCATGACGACAGAAAACGCTCCCAAAAAGGAAGGAAGGTATTATGTCGCGCATAAAAAACGCCGATTTGTTAAATGTGTTTGCTCGCACGAACATCATCAATCAAAGCGGCGTTCTTGTACCTGTGTTGCCCGGGATTCCGTGAAGAGCCAAAATAATGGCATTCGGTTCCTTCTGGAACCGAGCCAGATTCAGTGTTTCAGACCCGCCAGTTCCAACACCTGAGCCAGGAATTGCTCCAGTGCATCGCTGGAGCGCTGCTCGCAGGGCAGCGCATGCCAGATAACGAACGTATGCTGGCTATCAAGGCAAATATAATAACCATCGAAGGTTTCTACATCTTCAAAGCGGCGCTTCAACGTATCGGAAAAAAGGTTCGGTCGTTGCGCACTGTGCCGAATATTCAAGGCAATGCCCCAACCGACACCCTCCTCACGAAAGACAAGTTCTATACCGGGAGCCCATTGCCAGACACTGGCTCGTCCATCACCGACATGGGTAATGAAACTGTGTTGATCGGCACTTTGGATAATCACTTCATTCATGCAGCAACACTCTACTGTAATCACTCTGTCCGTTGCGTAAAGCCGGTGACCACCAAACACTCAACTGCTGCTCATTAGACACGGGGCTTGCACAGTCAGACGAATGGCAGTTCGTTGTACCTATAGAGGAACACCCACTCAAAAGCAACTGACTCCCGATCAACAAAAAAGAAAAATAGTTAACCTTCATACTTATATCCCTTTACTTTCATCGCTCCTGCCACCCGCAATAGTAAGACTAATTATTGAAGTACCTGGACAGGCAACAACATGGAATCATGATTAATTAATCAACTTAATTATCTTTCTTCACAACGGCAATAATGACACTCTCGATGGTATTCTCGGCACACCAGAAACTGCAACAGGACGCAAGGCAATAAAAACCTCAGCAGACTCCCCGGGCTTCAACAAGGTATGCGGCCAGACCGTCACCGCAAGCGTCTGCGGCCCGGCACAGGATTGCTCTTCGAACTGAAGCGGCCGCTTGCCGATGTTGCGCACCACACCCACGGCAACACTGTAGTCGACTCCCGCGAACCACTGCCCCTTTCCAGGCCTGAATGCCAGGGGCTGATCGCCGACCTTGCAAAGATCCCGTACCGCCGCGCCAGATGACACGGCGTTGACCCCGGCGGGAATGCGCCCCTTGACCAACTCACCCAAGGCATTGGCCAGCTTATCGCGCAGCTGGGCGTCCTTACCCGGCGATCCGGTGTGCGCCAACGCCGCCGCCAACTGGGGTTTGTTCTCCGCTGCCAGGTAACGTGCCGGGTCCACTTGGTCGCCAATCAGCCTCGGGGTCAGGATGAACAGCCGCTCGCGTCGTGAGTTTTCCCGGCGTTTGGAGGAAAACAACGGCCCCACCAGCGGCAGATCGCTCAGCAATGGAACCCGGTCCTCATGATCGCCGCTTTCATCGACATGGAAGCCGCCGATGACCAGCGATCGATTCTCACTGATGACCGTTTGAGTACTGACATTGCTGCGTTTGATCCCAGGCGTGGTGCTGTCGGCGTTCTGTTCGATCTGGCCATCTTCGATGTCGATGATCAACTGAAAGCGGTTTTGCGCGCCATTGGGTATGGTTCGCGGAATCACCTGCAAACTGGTGCCGGCGGTGACCGGTTGAATGTTCGCCACCCGCTCGCCGGTGGCCGTGATATACACGGTCCGGCTGAAATCGATCACCGCCGGCTGGTTTTCCAGCGTCAGTACTGACGGATTGGCGATCACCGACGCTACACCCTGACCTTCCAGGGCCTGTATCTCGGCAAAGAAACGCTTGAAGTCGCTGATAAAGAGCGTCGACGTACCACCGGTCAACAAGGAACTGCCGAAACTGACTGCTCCTGCCTGAGCGTTCCAGCGCGACTCCAGACGCGATAACTGGGTGCGATCGATATCCAGAATTACCGCATCGATCTCCACCAGATTGCGTGAAACATCCAGCTGCTCGACCAGCTTCTCATAGACACTGTACTTCTGCGGGTCGTCATAAATCAGCAGCGCATTGTTACGCGAGTCAGCCACCACCTTTTTGTTGGACTTGCTCGCGGAAGTTGCGACGGATCGAGGTTTGATCGTATCTCGCCCGCTCGCCAGGGTCTGGATTTTCTCCCGGGCCATGTCTGCCAGGCCTTGGTAGGCTTGTATGCTGTCTTGAAAACCCACCGGCGAAACGGGTATGCGTCGGCTGTCGAGCAGACCGTTAAGCATATTGGCCACGCCCGGAATCACCAGACTCTGATCGCGATAACGAACTTCCCGATCGTCCACCGAGGCATACCGCAAAGGGAACATCATGACCTGCTGTTTCTCTTCAGGCTTGACCTTCTCTTTGCTGAAGCCGCGGATAAATTCGACGTAACTCGAGGGGCCGCTGACCAGTACCACACCTTCGTCGGGCAGCTCTCCCCAGCCGAAGCGTTTATCCAGCAAACCGATATCCGTCAGAGCCTGCTTCAAGTCGGGCGCAGCATCGGCGGAAATCTCCAGGCGCTGAGAAACCTGTTCGGTCTGAGGGCTCACATACAGCTTGCCGTTATAGAGAAACCACTGGAACTGATGCTCCAGCGCCAACCGGTTGAGAAACTCTTCGGCATTGGCTGAACGTATCTTTGCGTTCACCACACCGTTAACCCCATGCATGCTCAACTTGACTCCGTACGACTCAGCGAAGTCGGCAAGCACTGTCGACAAGGGTGTTTCAACCGCTTCGTAGGCGTAGGCCGACTGGCGCCAGTCCTCCGGGACTCCCGCCATCGCCGGTAGCGCCAGGGCAGCCAGCAGGGATAACCAGCAAAGTCGCTTAAACATAAGGTCTTCCCATCAAGGTAGGTCGGTCCGGGCGTCGAATCGCCGCAGGGGCTTGCGCGAGCAACGCTTGCCAGACATCGCGCTGATTGGCCAATGACTCCAGTGCACGGATGATGGCCGAGCTGTCATCGCTCATCAGGCGCTGCAAAAGACACAGTCGACGTTCCTGGGGATCGAGCGCCAATGCACCGGCAAAGCGTCCAAGGCTGGGACCGCAAAGACGCAGTGCAGCCTCAAGCGAAGTATCGTCGCCACGCCACACCGTGCTGAGCATCGCGCAGCACAGCACCCCTCCTCCGCGTCGCTGCAAAGACATCCGGGAGCTATCGACCGCCAGGCTCAGCGAATGCTCACCACTGTCCAGCCAACGCTCGACAGTCAGACTGAGCTCAGCGGATTTCATTGATGATTGCCTTGGCGAGGTTGTGCTTGACCACCACCTCCTGATTCGCCGCCCAGGAGGCGGTGGATGTCTGACGCATGGCGGTGTTGAAGGCGTGCCAGTCATCCGGGGAAAGGCCATCCATCTCTACGGCAGATTTGTCCAACTGTTGTTGCGTGCGCTCGAAATTGCTGTCGAGACGGTGTCGGATTGCTTCCAAAGAAAACATGGTGATACTCCTGGTTCTTGATTCTCTCATGAGTGGTACGGCGCCCACTTAGGTTCCATCGCATGCTCGATGGATCGACCGAAACTCAAGCGCAGCTTTCGAGACGCTCTTGCTCTGGCAGAACCCAGCGCTGCAGGGCCTGCCAACTCAGATTGAAGTCACCGCTACTGGCCCGCAGGCTCAAACCATCGGCGGGCAATTGCGGGTCGGCGCGTACCGTCCAGTTCGAATGGCCAAGCACAGGCAAGCGCTCGGCGAGCACTTGTGCAAGGTCCGGATGACAATGCAGCACACTGGTTTCGTCATGCGGCTGAGCGGCTTTCAGATGGCGCAGCAAGGCATCGATCCGCGCAGGTTCCGGCACTTCGCCGAGTAACGTGTGCAAGGCTTCGTCGAGCAACTGCCGAGCCGTTTCATTCAGCCCTTCCCACATCTGTTCGCGCTGCGCTCGCCAGTCGTCGAGCAAAGCCTGTGCTTGCTCCCAAACTTGCGCCTGCGCTTGCTCAGCGGCGACCTCGCGCAACACCCGCGCATCAGTGAGCGCGGCGTCGAGAATGCTTTGTGCCTGCTCTCGGGCAGCCTCCAGGACCTGGCTGGCCAGCAAACAATCGTCTATCGTTTCGCGGCGCAACAGTGACTCGCCAATGAGCTGGCAATCACCGGCCAGTATGAGTTTGCGAACGGCCAGCATGTCTGATCCCCTTACTCCATGACATTAAAGACGTGCCAACTGACCGCCTCCCACATTGCATCCAGTCTGGACAACGGCATCGCTGGCAGTGTGATTCGCTCGACCGCCTCGACGGCTGTACGAGGAAATCCCAGACGCAGTTTTTCCCAACAGGGTTCTGCAACCCAGGCCTTGAGTAACAACAAACCTGCCACCTCAGGCGGGTAATGGCGCCACCCTTCGGGCATCCAGTACCCTGGCTGCAAAGCCTTGGCCATGCGCCGACACCATGTATGACCGGCATCGTCCAGGGTCGGGCCCGACTCGCCACCGCCGCAGATGGCAACCGCCAGATCCAGGGCTCGTTGCCGGCCCTCCGGCGCAAGCTGGAGTAGACGCCACAAGGCTGGACGCGGTTTCTGCGCTGGCAGCGCCATAACATCCAGTTTGTGGCTTAGCCATGAATAGCGAATCTGGCCAACCGTTGTGCACAGCTTGGCATCCAGACCGATACGCGCTTGCAGACACCAGCTGGGATGGGC
The DNA here is from genome assembly GCF_030687935.1 of Pseudomonas cucumis. Taxonomy (GTDB): domain Bacteria; phylum Pseudomonadota; class Gammaproteobacteria; order Pseudomonadales; family Pseudomonadaceae; genus Aquipseudomonas; species Aquipseudomonas cucumis. The sequence continues at coordinate 3,298,288 of NZ_CP117454.1, forward strand.
GTGCGACCATCCATAGGCCCACCAGCGCAACCAGTCGAGTGAAAGCTCGGTATTAGCTCCGACACTCATCGAGAGTCACTCAAGGGTTCTTTGCCGGGCTTGAATCGAGCCATCATGGTTTGGCGCCAGCGCGGTTTCATCGCGAACAGCCCTATCAGAAACAGCAACAGCCCTACCGCGCTGAGCAGCACAATCAACTGCCAGAACTCCCACTGATCGCGGGTGATGACGAACAACCCGAAATTGACCATGTCCGGCTGCGCTTGATAGGTTTCAGCAGGCACGAAGATCACCGAGAGTTTCTTTTCATCGGCACCCGCCATTCCGGGGATACTGCTGGCGACCATGCTGCGAATGCGCGGCACGACACTGTCCGGATCAAAATCCTCACGATGTTTGATAAACACCGCCGCGGAGGCTGGCTGCACCGGCTCTCCCGGCGCAATGCGCTCGGGCAGCACGACATGCACTCGCGCGACCACCACGCCATCGATCTGCGAAAGCGTGCGTTCCAGTTCTTGCGAGAGGGCGTAGATGTAGCGTGCCCGCTCCTCCAGCGGCGAGGAGATCACCCCTTCCTTGCGAAAAATATCGCCCAGGCTCGAATGCGAGTCGCGCGGCAAACCCACGGCACTAAGCACCCGGACTGCGCGCGAGATATCTTGCGCAGAAACCAGAACCGCCACACTGGTCTTGTCCACGCGCTTCTGTGCATCGATGTGCTTGTTCGACAACTCGGCAAGTACTTCATTGGCATCCTGTTCGGAAAGGCCACGATGCAGTTCCATGCGGTCGCCACAGGCCGCCATCGACATCGACAGCAGCAGGACGCTGGCCAGTCTCAATACTCTAAGACGCATATTCATGCCTATTGCAGACTGGTGAGTTTTTCCACGCTCTGTGCGGCTTTGCTGACGATTTTTGCGCTGAGCAAACTCTCCAGATAAAACGAGGACAACGAGCGGTTGGCCTTCATCGCGTCTTGCGGGTTGATGGACCTCGAGGCCCGGTCCAGATCCCGTGCGGCACGATCGCTGAAACGCTGTAGAGACAGCGAGGCCTGCGAAGCCGGTATGGCCACCTGATCGGCACTGGCCGGTTTTTCGGCGGGCCGGTGCAAGGTGGCGTTGAACCAGGCGATGTCTGCCTTGGCAGGAGCACCGTCTGACGTTATTTCAGAACCGGATACCTCAGCATGGCTACCTGTTATGCGTGCAATCGCCATCACGCTTCTCCTGCCAAGACATGGGTGTTGCCCTCAACCACGGGCGCTGGTGGATGACTGCTGGACCAGCACGGAAAGTACGTTGCCGGCCGCAATGCTGGCGTCGGTCTGCAGCGTATTGCCAGCGCCACCGTTCAGGAAATTCTGAGCGGCATTCGGCATGTCTGCCGCCAGCGCATTACCTTGGGCATTGTCTTTGACCTGCCCCTTGATCATGTCGATGGCTTTCTGGAACTGCTCGCCTTCGGCACGGGACATGTAGGTATCGCCCTCGGACAATTCGCCCATCCAGTCCTTCGACTTGCCATCCGGCTTGCCGAACTCTTCCGGATGCATGTCCATGAAGCGGGCCACTTCCTTGAGCACATCCTTGTCTTCAGACTGGAACGCCACCTCTCCACGCTGGTCGCGAACAGAATCGCCGGTCGGCTTGAGCAGATTGTCGAGCGTCTCTTCACCCAGATTGCCGAGCAAGGCCGACAGCAAGTCGTTGGTGTCCAGCGAGCCTGAGGCGTTTTGCGTACTGTTGCTGCCGACCCCACCGGAGTCGTTGTCCACGCCACCACCAAGCATCTCCTGGATCAGACTCTCCAGCCCTTTGGCAAAGGCTTTCTTTTCATCGCCGCTGAGATAGTCATCCTCCTCCAACTCATCCTTCCAACCGTTCACACTGCCGGTGGCATCGTCAGGCTTTCCGAACTTTTCCGGATTCTTGTCCATATGTTCGGCGACCATGGTGACCAGCGGATTTTTCTTGTCGAATGTTGCACCGCTGCCTTTCTTTTCAAGTAAGACGTCGCTCAGTAAAGAGGCGATGCTACTGGCAGTATCGCTATTTTCACTGTCGAAATCGGCAACATTGAAGCTGCTGGTCAATGAAGCGGTACTAAACAAAGAAGAAATCATGTGTTCTGCTCCTTGAAAGTGCTGACCTTACAGCCCTACCCGTTTATACGGGCAGGGCTGTCGACAACTTAGTAGTTGATCGCTTTACCAGTTTGCTGCATAGCGTTCTGACTTTTAGTGGCCGAGTCCTGATAAGCACTGGAAATGCCGTTCACGGTATCGGTCATCATTTTGTTGGATTGCGCTTCGGCATTCATCGTAGTGGTCGCAGCAGCAGTTGCGTCCATCTTAGTCATTGCAGCCATCGAAGCGCCAAGGGAAGCACCACCAGCCATAATTATTACTCCTGATCATTGAAGGTTTTTTTGAACATCGACATGACATTCGCTTAATGAGTGGAGGTGCGTAGAAAATGGTTCCAATATTTCTCAGAGACAAAAAATTCCGATAGTCCTTGCCTGCATCATTAGCCATCGACCAAGTCGTCTGCTCGGGCCAAAGATCAATGCATGCCAAGGTAATTCCTGTCTTTCACGCCTATTGGTTGCGTCATAAAGGAGCTTACGCACGGCCATATTCCGACTGATCCATCGGGGGTTCCAGAACTCCTCTAATGGGAGTTTGATAAACACCAGGTTTTAGAACCAAAACAGTGCATGAACGAATTGAGGCTATGCCTGGCAACCGCTCAGAGACGCACTACTCCCCCCATCCAATCGCTTGCAGAGGTGATGTCCAAAGCTTTCATGCGGTGGTAAAGGGTCCGCTTGGGGATCCCCAGCTCGCTGACAACAGCCTCGATACATTTGGAGTGGCGTAGAAGTGAATCCTCAATAAGCGCCTTCTCGAACGATCTCAGTTGGGGCCTCAGCAATACCGTACTTCCTTCGCAGGCATAATGCTCACCCTGCAAGGGCGAAACTCCCAGCACAAAGCGCTCTGCAGCACCCTTGAGCTCCCGGATATTACCCGGCCAGTGATGGTTGAGCAGTTGCTTGCGCAAATCGGCCGTGGCTTGAAGCGCGGGCTTGGTGTGCTTGAATGCCGCGTCTAAGGTAAAGCGCTCGAACAAGGGCAATATCAAGTCGGGTCGCGAGCGCAGCGTCGGAAGTTTGACGGTGATGACATTCAGCCGAAAATACAGGTCGCGACGGAATTTACCCTGTTCGACCAGCGTTTTCAGGGGGGTTTGCGTGGCCACCAGAACGCGCAGGTCCAAGGGGACGAAACGCGTCGAGCCCAGCCGCTCGATACCACGCATTTCCAGCACCCTGAGCAGTTTTGCCTGCAATAACGGCGGCATGCTGTCGATCTCATCGAGAAACAACGTGCCCTTGTCAGAGGCTTCGATGTAACCGGATCGAGATTTATGCGCCCCGGTAAAAGCCCCTGCCATCACCCCGAACAACTCGCTTTCCGCCAATTGCTCGGGCACCGCCGCACAGTTCAACGCGACAAACGGCCCTGAACGCCCGGAGAGTTGATGGGCACGCCGCGCCAACGTGTCTTTCCCGGTACCGGTTTCCCCTTCAAGAATCATATCCACCTTCAGGGGAGCGGCCGTTCGTATGAACGACTGTAGAGCCCCCCAGATGTCTAGTACTTCATGCACCTCTGGATGGTTATTTTCCATAACACCCTCCGCCATCCCTTTCATTAACCATAACAAAACTCCTGTGCCACCTGGGCCTTTTTATACGATCTTGTGCCTTAACTGCCGCAAGCCCCCAGTTCTTTTATCATTCTTGGGCTCCCAGCGGAGAACATGATAAGCAAACGTCAATCAACATCCCAACCTTTCACAACAGATGCACTAACTTAGTGCAACAATCGCAACACCATAAATTTTCATAAAATCAGTGTCGCACCAAACTCACCCCCACCCGAATGAATATACACAACAAACCCAGCTCTCTTGCTAGCGTCTTGAAATCCCCCCCAAAAACGGAAATTGTCTAACAATATAAAACGGACCTCGTGCTTGACTGGCTCAATAAAACGTTAGCTTTTGTCAGTCTTTTAAATGATCATATGTCTTTCCTCTTGCATATTTTTACATAAATCCCGCCAAGGTCTGCGACCAAACGAACAACACTGTTCGTGACGAACAATTCATTGGCGCGCGACATAGTAACAAGCCCTTATAATCGCCAAAATCCTCGACACTTCATCATGAACAGTACCTATTGAATGGTTGTGTTTATCCAATTAACCGAAATAGGTAAACTCTCTATCTCGGGCATCACGCTATAGGCTCGACAAAGAAGACCTTCGAAGGGAAGTAACGTGAAGATCTGATCAACCGCTGGGCCGATTGCTGGCAATCTCCGATGGCCCATTCCGGGCCTAATGCCAGTCAGTCAAGCCGCAACGCGATCCGTAGTCGCTGGCGAAACCTACGTTTTGGCTGCGACAAAGAGTGCGTCGCGGTTGAAATCCATACAGCGAAAGGCTGATCCAACGTCCTGCTCCTTACTGGCAAATTTCTCCCTGGCCGCCTCCGCGCCAGGCGAACATTGCCGGTTATAAAGCCGTGCTATTGGCCGCTCACCACTATGCACGCTTCATGCCGATGCTGATGACCGCTGCGGGCACCGTGAAAGCGGCGCGTGTGCTGATTCTTGGCGCTGGCGTAGCCGGTTTGCAGGCGATTGCTACAGCGAAACGTCTGGGTGCCGTGATTGAAGCGTCCGACGTGCGTCCTGCGGTGAAGGAACAGATCGAATCCCTGGGTGCGAAATTCGTCGATGTGCCGTACGAAACCGATGAAGAGCGCGAATGCGCCGTGGGTGTCGGCGGTTACGCCCGTCCCATGCCGGCCAGCTGGATGCAACGCCAGGCCCTAGCCGTGCACGAACGCGCCAAGCAGGCTGACATCGTCATCACTACGGCACTGATCCCGGGCCGCAAGGCGCCGACGTTGTTGAGCGCGGAAACCGTGGCGCAAATGAAGACAGGCTCGGTGGTCATCGACCTCGCGGCAGCCCAGGGCGGCAACTGCCCGCTGACCGTGGCCGATCAGGTGGTGGTCGAGAATGGCGTGACAATTTGCGGCCCGACCAACCTGGCCGGTGAAGTCGCGGCAGACGCTTCGGCACTGTACGCGCGCAACGCCAACGACGTGGTCAACCCGGCGGCCAAGAACGATCCGAAATCGCCGATTGCCGGCATGCTGATTCTGGAAGCGTTCAAGGCCAAGACCATCATCGTCAACAAGCGCTCGATGGCCAGCGGCTATGCCGGTCTGGACAACGAACTGTTCTACCTGGACAAGACCATGATGGTTTTCGGCGACGCCAAGAAAGTCATCGAAGACATGGTTAAAGCCGTCGATTAGCCCTGTCCAGCACCGCCATATCCCGCGAGGGCTACGCCTGCGCGAGCTATGGCGAGTTTATATTCGAACGCTGGCAAAGATTGATTCGTCGCCCGATGGGTACCGACAAAATCAAAAATCACGGCTTTCAAATCGTTCTCCCAAGGCGTCGTGATAAACCTGGATGGCATAACGAAGCAGGTGCCACAATCAAGAACGTAAGCGCCTACGTAAGTAACTTGCGTGGGCCATCAGCGAAGCCAGCAGCGCAATCAGACGTACCGTGGATTTCATTGGGCGGGGATCGCAAGGCTCATGAGAAAGCCCGCGACCAGCCGGTTGAACACCTCTCCTTGATCGTCATGTACGTAGTGACTGGCACCAGCGACCTCCGCCGTTCGAACGTGCGGATTGCTGGCGCTCATCGCCTGCAGCATCGAGGGCGGCAGAAAGTCCGAGCGGCCGCCACGAATGAACAGGGTCGGGCAATCCAGTGCGCGCACCGCCGGCCACAGGTCTGTCGGCTCGATACTCAGGCGCGCCTCGGCAATACCCTGCTGATCATGACGCCAGTTGATCACGCCCTCGCTCTCTTTCATCGAATGAGCGAGCCTTAACGCCAGGCCCTGTTCCGACAGGCCAGGGCGCGAAGCCTGCCAGAATGCGCGGGCCGCCTCCCAGCTCTCGAACTGCAAAGGCGTCTGGCTCATCTCGCGGCGAATGCGCGCGGCACCATCGCCCTGGCTTGAAGAGCCGGGACCGATGTCCTCAATCATCAAGCCAATCAACCGTCGCGGATTTTGCCGCGCATATTCAAGGGCGTTGGCGCCCCCTAATGAGTGCCCCAGCAATACAAAACGCGACAAGCCAACATGGCTACAAGGTCTTCAAGGTCCTCGACATACGACTGCGTGTGGTAACTGTCGGGCGATGCCCAATCACTCAGTCCTCGACCGCGCTGGTCCAAGGCATAGATGCAGTAGCCCGCTCCCAGAGATTGCACCAGCGATTCCCAGGTTTGTGCGTAGGCCCGCAAGCCATGCAACAGCACAAGGGGCACGCCGGTCGATTCGCCCCACCGCAGAAAGTGCAGGCGCAAGCCTGAGCGGTTGGTAAAGAAACAGCTTTCGGATGGCATCGGTTTTTCCTTAGTGCATAGCGCCAGTCGACCTAGAAACGATCGAACCGATAAGGGCTTGGATCAATGATCGGCGCATGACCGCTGACGAGATCCGCCGCGAGGTGGCCTGCCGCCGGCGAGGTGCCGAAGCCATGCCCCGAGAAGCCGGTGGCCACGGTCAGCCCCGGAATCTGCGCGACCGGCCCTATGACCGGGTTCGAATCCGGCGTGACATCAATAGTGCCTGCCCAGGCCTGGGCGATCCGCGCCTGTTCAAACACCGGCCAGGCCGCAATGAGGTTGTTCATTGCATCGTTATTGAGCCGCGGGTTGGCGGCCGGGTCCTGCACCCTGACGCGTTCAAATGGGCTGACGCTGTCGGATTTCCAACGCCGGGCAAGCGCCAGGTCATTGAAAAAAGGTTTACCCAACGACACGTTCAAAACGCTGCGCTGCGCACGGAACTGCGGCATGTATTGCTTGGCGAGCAACAGGTGATCGAGCGTCAGGAAGGCATCCAGTTTGCCGCGCTGGGTAATGATGAAGCCGCCGTCCTTGTGTTTGCGAAACGAAAAGTCAGTTGCGCCGACAGCAATTTCCGTCGGCCCTTCCATTGGGCGAGTACGTAGCACCGAGCAGGTCAAGGGCAAGGTCGGCAACGACACACCGAGGTTGCCCAGAAAGCGCCGTGACCACATCCCCCCTGCGAGCAGCACATGATCACAGCGAATCTCACCTCTCTCCGTGACCACGCCACTGACCACACCGGCGGACATCTGCAGCGTCCGGACCGCGCACTGCTCGATAATCACCACCCCCATGTCCAGCGCTGCCTTGGCGATAGCGCTGCTTGCCAGCGTCGGTTCGGCACGCGCATCGGATGGCGTAAAGATGCCGCCGGCCCAGTCACCCACGCCGCCTGGCACCAGCGCGCCAATTTCGCGCTTGCTGAGCAGCCGTGAATCCAGTGACAAATGCTCCACCGACTTGAGCCATCCCTCATGCATCGCCATCTGCGAGGGGTTGCGGCCCACGAACATGATGCCCTCCTGGCGATACCCGACATCCGCCCCTACCCGCTCAGGCATCTTCGCCCACAAGCGGTCCGCGGCGAGGGCCAGGGGAATATCGGCCGCGTGGCGGCTGGTCTTGCGTACCCAGCCCAGGTTGCGTGACGACTGCTCACCGGCAATATGGCCTTTTTCCAGCACCACCACCGCGATATTGCGTTCGGCCAATGTCAACGCAGCGGTCAGGCCGATAATCCCACCGCCAATGATGACGACGGAGGTGGCGGAGGGAAACACGGTAGACGTATTCACGGGCGCTATTGTGGGTGCCATGATCAAGACTCGGTAAGCGAATGAAGTAAGCCACGCCTGCGCGCGACCGCGTGACAGTTACAGCGACAGGCGAATGACTTCAACGTGCGCCTTCGACGCGTTCCGATACGCCGTCACTTCCAGCTCAACCTTGTAGACCGTCGACCCCAAGGGCGGACAGGTGACGGTGCTGGCCGGGTCAACGCCGCGAAACTTTTCGCCGATCAGGGCCATCACGGCCGGTACATCCTTGGGGTCCTGGATGAACACCCGCGAACACACCACGTCCGCCAGGCTCGCATCGACTGCCGCCAGGGCCGTCTCGATGTTGGCAAACACCTGGTGCGTCTGCTCGAGGATATCTTCCGGAATCACTTTGGTCTGCGGGTTGCGGCCTGCGGTGTTGGACACGTAGATCCAGTTGTCCACGACCACCAGGCGCGAATAGCTGGCCTGGTCTTCAAACGGGGAACCGGTCTTGAGCTTGATGATGTTTGTCATGTGGAATGCCTCTTCAAAATAAGGGATGGATGGCTTAACGCAGAACCGGGGTTTCCCAAAGGTTCAAGGTGACGCCGATGCCTTTTTCGATGGCGTTGCGGTACACCACCGTGCCCCAGGCCACGTCTTCCACGGGCATGCCCCCCACCGACATGATGATGATTTCTTCATCGTCCCTGCGGCCTGGCGCAGCGCCGGCAATGATCTTGCCGATGTCCTCAACTTCATCGAGCTGCATCTTGCCTTCGGCAATCATGTCCATGAAGCGCACGCCAATCACCGGCACGCAGTGATGCGCAGGCTTGGGCAGTTCTTCAAACCAGGCTTGGTAGAGACCGGTGTTGTCCAGCACCTTGCGTACGTCGCGCTGTTCCATCCCGTCGTCAAGGGAGCAGGAGGCAGGCATCGCCAGGAAGGCACCTGGCTTGACCCATTCGCGCTTCACAATTGGGTAGGTCGTGGGATCGCCCACCTCACCGGAGCTACAATAAGTAACAAGGTCGGAGTCGCGGACCAACGCTTCAAGGGTGTCGACCACTTCGATCGTGGTTATCTGCGGATAGGTTTCCTTGACCCAGGCGATAAAGTTATCGAGGCTCTTCTGGCCACGACCTTTGATCTTCAGTGTGTCGATATGCGGGCATACCGCGATGAATGCCGCCAGCGTGGTCTTGCCCATCACACCCGGGCCGAGCAGGCCGACGACTTTCGAGTCCTTGCGTGCCAAATGGCGCGCCCCCACGCCGGGAATCGCACCGGTGCGGTACGCGGACAGCAGGTTGGCCGACATATGGGCCAGCGGTGCGCCGGTGTCGGGGTCGTTCAAGGTAAACATCAGAATCGAGCGCGGCAGGCCTTTTTCGCGGTTGGCGATATTGGAGCCATACCATTTCACGCCTGCGGTGCAAAAGCTGCCGCCCAGGTAGGCAGGCATTGCCATCATGCGTCGGTCAGCCGTGGGCTTGGGCATGTTCGGGAAGGGTGAATCCTGCGGGAAGATCACCATCGCGCCATGGGAGTCATTGTTCGGACCGGCCATGCGATAGTCACCGGCATAGAGCAGGCCGAACATCTCCTCCATGGTGTTCACGCACGCCAGCATGTCAGTCACGCCCGCGCGGATCATGTCCTGCTCGGAGAGGTAGATGAAGTCGATTTTTGTATTTGTAGACATAGTTGTTCTCGGGCTGAAGGTGATATCGCTGCGGTAGGCGCAGCTCCACGCTGTCGACCTCGAGTATCAGGGCGCGTTTTTCGGCGGTATTGTAAATTTCGGACATGCCCGATTGGCCGGCGCGCAACAGTTGGCGTGATTAATGCGTGAAAACTTCCGTATCGCTGCTCATCGAAGGTGCAACCATGATCAAACAGTGCGCGCCGCCTCCCAGGCACCACACTGCGAACGAACAGCCCTGGTTCGTGCTCAACTCTTCACGGTATTCGGTCATGCCCTCCGAACACCCGGCGATCTCGCATTTCTATGCCTTCGATGTGGCTCAGTCGGCCAACCTGCTGGCCGTGCCGGACGGTTGCGTGGATATTGTTTTCGACTGTGATGCAACACGCCCTACCGCCCGGATCTGTGGCACGCCGCTGGCTGCCCAAGCGGTCGAGTTACACCAGAATCATCACTACTTTGGCGTGCGCTTTTCACCGGGCGTCATTCCCGGATTTATCAATGTGCTGGCAGAAGAATTGACCGAACGGGAACTCGACCTGCTGGAGGTTTCGGGGTTCGCCCAGCGCATCTTCGAAAATATCGTTCAAGCACCGCTGCTGGGCGATCAGATGCGACTGTTCAACGACTACCTCGCCCCGCGCCTGATGGGTAGAACGTCAACACTCACGGCCATGGTCATTCAGCAGGCACTGCGCCACCGCGGTGATATTCGTATTCAGCAACTGGAAGAACTCAGCGGGTACACCAGTCGCACGCTGCACCGACAGTTCAGCCAGGACACCGGCATGTCACCCAAGACCTTTTGCCGAATCATCCGCTGCCAGGCAGCTCTGGACACCCTCAATACCCAACACGATGTATCGTTTTCGGAGCTGGCCCTCGACCTGGGCTTTTCCGATCAATCGCACTTCCTGCGCGACTTCAAGAAACTGGTCAGTACAACGCCTTGCGACTATCAACGCAAAATGACCCAGAACGCCTACACCGATCGGATCAACTACGCCTGACCCTCCCTTTCAAAAACAAACACGCGCCTTCATCACCCCTGGGTAATTCCCTGTGTTTCGAATACGGCAAGGCATATCCAGCGAGCCGAGTTGCCAGCTTCGCGCAGCGAAACCAACAATTCACGAGCGCTTGAATATCAGCCTGGAAAAGGAAATCGGGTGGGAGAAAAGCGTCAGCCGCACATGAGGTCTTTAGCGCATTGCCCTGAGCGTAAAGGTTGCATCAGATCATAAGTATCGAGATCAGCAATCGCGCGAGCACCGATAAACGGGAAAACATAGTTATTCAGACGGTTCAACACATTCTTGGAATGGTCGGGTGTCCATCTGGCCGACATGTTCTTGTGCCAGTCCAACGCGACGCTTTCAAAGGTACGGCCGTTGACAGCATTTTCTGTTTTGGCTTTACGCTTGTTCTCAACGGGATCAATGCCGTCTGCGAGCATCCGCTTCGCATCTAAACGCTTCTGGCGCGCATCGGCAAGGCCAATCACAGGATAGCTGCCGAGGGAGGTCAACCCCTCCCGGCCGTCAGGCTTTACGTACCTGAGACGCCAGCCTTTACGGCCATTGGTTGGATTAGGAGATAGAGACCGTCGCCGTCGAAAAGCTTGTAGGGACGGTCTGTTGGCTTGGCTAAACGGCAAGCAGCGTCGGTAAGCGGAGCAGTTGTGCGCGACATAAGGGTACTGTTCTTAATCGAACCAAAGACTATTCCTAGCTTTACCCTCTAAATGACTGGATTCCAGAAGAATGGGCGAGATTCCGACGGAATGCTAAAACGAAAAAACCCGCCAGAAGGCAGGTTTTTCAAGGCTTCCAAAGAACTCAAAAGCGCTCTGTGGAATGCAAGATGGTGCCCGAAGCCGGAATCGAACCGGCACGCCCTTACGAGCGGGGGATTTTAAGTCCCATGCGTCTACCAGTTTCGCCATTCGGGCGGTAGCGCGGTAAAGCAGTCTTAAAACTAACCAATAACGAGGCTGGCAGTTCTGACGCTTGTGCAACAGAGGGGGAAATATATACATCCCGCCCCGGTGAAGCAAGTTCGCAAAGATCCTTTTCAAGACTAAATCTTGCAGGGTTGCGAAAATAAAAAAGCTCCGTAGATCATGGATCTACGGAGCTCGTTTAAAGTGGAGGCCGAAGTCGGAATCGAACCGGCGTAGGTGGATTTGCAATCCACTGCATAACCATTTTGCTATTCGGCCTCAAACATCTGATGTAGTAGCACAACATCAAACGTGTAAACTCGTATCTGGAAACAAGATTCTAATCTAGCATCCAACCCTTTGAAATCTAAGGGGTTTTCGTGTTCCCTAAGCAGGAATGGACGCAATTCTGGACTGGTTCGAAAGGCATGTCAAGAACTCGAGGAAAAAAATTCGAGATGCGCGATCGCCAATAGCCGGTCGCTTTCGAGCCTAACACTTCAGCACCACAAAAAACGCTACCTGTCGCAAGATAAGTGTCGGCTTTTGTGCCCCGAAAAGATCGCAGCCTTTCAATGACTGACCGCCACCACCCGTTGCAACCGCTGCCGATATTGACTGGGCGTCTCTTGCATTTCATGGCGGAAGTGTCGATTGAAATTCGACAGGTTGGCATACCCCACTTCAAAGCAGATATCCGCAACACTGAAGCTGCTTTGCGCCAGCAAACGGCAGGCACGCTGGACGCGCAGTTTGCGCGTCAGGTCGACGAAGGTGTGGCCAGTGGCGCGTTTGAAGAATTTGGAGAAGGCCGGTTCGTTCATGTCCAGGCGCTGGGCGATGACGGACATCCGCAGCTCATCCGCGAGATCGTTGAGGATGTAGTCGAAGACAATGCTCATGCGCTGGGTCGTTAATGCGTCGAGCATCGGCGCATATTGCAGGCTGGCGAGCGTCTGCCGCTCGCTGTCGGGGGCCGATGCGAGCAACTGCAACAACGACAGGAACAGGCATAACCGCTGCAATCCTTGGCACTGGCCCATGTCTTCCAGCAGTCGGGCCGCGCTCTTGCGGGTAGCGCCATGAAACTGGATGCCTTGGGCCGCCAGGCGAAACAGGTTTTGCAATTCGCTGAGTTCAGGGATCTTGTCGCGTAGTTGCATCAGCATCTGACCATCGAATTGCAACACGACGTCGCGCCCGGCAATCACCTCCCCTTTGCCCAGGTCGCTGATCCAGTCGTGTGGCAGGCCGGGGCCGATCAGGGCGACATGGCCGGTTTCGAACAGGCCGATGTAGTCACCGGCCAATAGCCGGCCACTGCCTTCGCGGATCAGATGGATCTCGAACTCCGGATGATGGTTCCAGCGAGCAAGGTCGAAGGGATAGTCATGCTCATACCAACGAAAGCTGTGCTGGGGCTCGTTCAGAATGACTTCAAGCGCTGGCGGCTTGTCTGCGGTTACGTGATGGTTCATCACCCTGGCGATTCCATTTTTGTTGGTTTTATCAAGGCTACCGCGAAGCCCGGGACGAGTCGAAGCTGATTCGAAACGCCAAGGCGCTGTTATCAGATTCACCCTAAACAGACGGCAAGCCTAGCGCGCTGTATGGCGACCACTGATACTTTTTTTCCATGCTCCTGCGTGGTTAAAAAAGTATCAGTGGCACGTATGCCGTTCATTTGTTCACCGCTTGGGTTGCTGTAATCCTGTGGTCATCCCGTTGCGGCGATGACCCGCACCGTGGATTACAACAACAATAAGAGCCTCTGCCGCCAAGGCGCAGAGCGGAGAACACGATGAAGATCATTCCAAGCGCGTTTTTTCTGTCCGCCGGCCTGTCCTCTGCCCTGCTCTGCCAGGCTGCCGAAACGGTGACCATCGCCACCGTGAACAACAGCGACATGATCCGCATGCAGCGGCTGTCCAAAACATTCGAACAACTGCACCCGGACGTGAAGCTCAACTGGGTGGTACTCGAAGAGAACGTGTTGCGTCAGCGCCTGACCACCGACATTGCCACCCAGGGTGGTCAATTCGACGTGCTCACCATCGGCACTTACGAAACACCGCTGTGGGGCGCCAAGCATTGGCTGGAGCCGATGAAAGATCTGCCCGCCAGCTATGACCTCGCGGATATTTTCCCCTCGGTTCGTCAGGGACTGTCGGTCAACGACACCCTCTACGCCCTGCCATTTTATGGCGAAAGCACCATCACCTATTTCCGTACCGACCTGTTCAAGGACGCCGGCCTGATCATGCCCGAGCACCCGACCTGGACGCAGCTTGGCGAGTTCGCCGGCAAGCTGCATCAGCCGGATAAAGAGCAGTATGGAATGTGCCTGCGCGGCAAGGCCGGTTGGGGTGAAAACATGGCCCTGCTGACCACCATGTCCAACGCTTTTGGTGCGCGCTGGTTCAACGAGCAGTGGCAGCCGCAACTCAACGAGCCGGAATGGACCGCCGCCGCCAACTTCTACGTCAACACCCTCAAGCAGTACGGCCCGCCGGGTGTTTCGAGCAATGGTTTCAACGAGACGCTGGCGCTGTTCAACAGCGGAAAATGCGCGATCTGGGTCGATGCCAGCGTCGCGGGCTCCTTCATCACCGACACCACTCAAAGCAAGGTGGCCGATAAGGTCGGCTTCGTCGCGGCGCCCACGCAAGTCACCGACAAAGGTTCGTCCTGGCTCTATGCCTGGTCGCTGGCCATCCCTGCGACGTCCAAACACAAAGAAGCCGCCAAAGCCTTTGTGACTTGGGCGACCTCCAAGGAATACATCCAACTGGTCGCCGAGAAGGATGGCATCACCAACGTACCGCCGGGCACCCGCATGTCCACCTACAGCGACGCTTATCTGCAGGCCGCGCCCTTCGCCGGTGTCACGCTGAAAATGATGCAGAACGCCGACCCAGCGCACCCGTCAGTCCAACCCGTGCCCTACGTCGGTATCCAGTACGTGACCATTCCTGAGTTTCAGGCCATCGGCACGTCGGTCGGCAAGCTGCTGTCTGCGGCGCTCACCGGGCAGATGCCGGTGGAACAGGCTCTGGCATCGGCCCAGCAGGCCACCGAACGCGAGATGAAGCGCGCTGGTTATCCCAAGTAGTAACGACTTGACGCAATCACTGTGGGAGCGGGCTTGCCCGCGAAGAGACCGGCACATTCAACATTGATGTCGTCTGACACGCCGCCTTCGCGGGCAAGCCCGCTCCCACAGGGTTCGTCACAGACTAACGACCTTTTTAATGCCCTCAATGGGGGCGTCTCTTTTAGCTCTAACGATTGGATGGAAAAAATGAAACGTCTAGAAGGAAAAAGCACCCTTATCACCGGTTCTGCCAGAGGCATCGGGAGAACGTTCGCGCAAGCCTACATCCGTGAAGGTGCTACGGTTGCGATCGCAGACATCAACCTGGAACGGGCGCAAGCCACCGCAACCGAGTTGGGGCCAAATGCCTATGCAGTCGAGATGGACGTGACCGATCAGCAATCAATCGACGGTGCCATCGCGGCGGTCATCGCCACCACAGGCAAGCTCGATATCCTGATCAACAACGCGGCACTGTTTGATCTCGCGCCAATTACGGAGATTTCTCGCAACAGCTACGAACGGCTGTTCTCGATCAACGTGTCCGGGACTCTGTTCACGCTACAGGCCGCGGCCAAGCAGATGATCCGCCAGGGCCACGGCGGCAAAATCATCAACATGGCCAGTCAGGCCGGTCGACGCGGTGAAGCGCTTGTCGCGGTGTATTGCGCGACCAAAGCAGCGGTGATCAGCCTCACGCAATCGGCCGGTCTCAATCTCATTCCCCATAACATCAACGTGAACGCCATCGCGCCGGGCGTGGTGGACGGTGAGCATTGGGATGGTGTCGATGCACTGTTCGCCCAATATGAGAACCGGCCGCTCGGTGAAAAGAAAAGGCTGGCGGGTCAGGAAGTACCCTATGGACGCATGGGCACGGCAGATGATCTTGTCGGTATGGCGATATTCCTGGCATCGGCCGAGAGCAATTACATCGTGGCGCAGACCTATAACGTCGATGGCGGCAACTGGATGAGCTGACTGGCCCCGAGGAACAGGGCCAGCCAATGCCTCAAAGGCGAAACCGATCCACCGACTGCGAGAGCTGGCCCGCCAGGGTGGACAGCTCATCGGTGGTCGAAGCGGTCTGATTGATGACCTTGCTGTTGCCTTCGGACATGCCGGCAATCATTTCCACCTGGTGCGCAATTTCGTTACTCGCCAGGCTCTGTTCGCCGATCGTGCGGCTGATGTCATTGACCAGCTCAGTGGTGCTGAGGGTGGCCTGGAGGATTTCGCGGATGGCGCGCTCGACATCGGCGGTCACCGCCATGCCTTTGTCGACCTGTGCGACGCCCGCTTCCATGCTGGTGACCGCCTCACGGGTGCTTTGCTGGATGCGCGCGACCATGGCGGCGATTTCCTGTGTGGAGGCGCTGGTGCGGCCCGCCAGGCTGCGCACCTCATCGGCCACCACGGCAAAACCACGGCCCTGTTCACCGGCGCGAGCGGCCTCGATCGCGGCGTTAAGTGCCAGCAGGTTGGTTTGATCGGCGATGCCCTTGATCACCTGAATGATGCTGAAAATCCCCTCGGACTCCTTGTCCAGGGTGCGGATCACTTGGGCCGACTGCTGCGCGGAACGGGCAATCCCGTCCATGTCGCTGACCACCTGATGAATCACCCGACCGCCGTCCTTGGCCAGTTCCTCGGCCTGGTTGGCCATGTCCAGTGCGCGCTCGGCATGCTGGGTGATTTCCTCGATGCTCGCGGTCATCTCACTGGCGGCTGCGGCCATGGTGCTGGCGGCGACGCTTTGCTGCTGACTGCTGCCCGCGACCTGATGGCAGCCGCTGCTCAATTGCTGGCTCATGCCGCTCACGCCGTGGGCGTTGCTGCGAACCACCTCGATCATGCCGCGCAGGTCGCGCTGCATGGTCGCCAGGCTGCGAATCAAGGTGCTGGCTTCGTCCTTGCGGGTGGGCTCGACAATAGGTTCGCTCAAGTTGCCATGGGCGATGCTCTCGGCAATGCGACTGGCGATCTGCAACGGCCCCATGATGCTCAGGATGACCCAGCGTCCCTGGGCGAGCAGCAACAACAAGCTGGCGATAAGTACAACGCCAAGAGTGAAGTTGGCGCTGCTGATGGCTTTTCCTGTGCTGGCGTCAGTCTGATGGGTGTTGGTTTCGATCAGCTCGCTGAGGGCTGCCATCTGATCTTCCAGTTGGCTGAACGCATTATTGAACGTGTCCAGTTGCTGTTGTGCGGCATCCGGATCATCCAGCGCCAGCCCGACAATGCGCTCGGCGGCGCTGATGTATGTCTCAAGGCTGGGTTGGATTTTGTCCAGCGCCGCTTTGAGGGTGTCGTTGACCGGTAACTTGAGGTTGTCACCGAGCATCTTGTGAAAATGCGCGGCATGCTCATTGAGCGAACTGCTCACCTCGGCCTTGCTGCTGGTGTTTTTGCCCGACCCTACCAGCATTGCGGACAACACATCGGCTCGCAGCGCATCGTGCATCATGTCGGCTTCAAGGTGGTTGCGCAGCGCGGTCATGCTGACTTCATTGTCACTCACCGCTTCAGCCATCCGGATGTTGCCCAGATAACTGACCAGACTCACGATCAGGGCGGTGAGCAAACTGGTGCCGATCAACAGGATCAAACGTAATTTTATGGACACTCAATTAATCCCCATGGCGGCGTGTGTATGGTCAACTATTAGGGTTATCGACTGTTCCAACTGGTTACTTAAGCTTATTTTCACAAAAACCGATTTTTTACGACCTGCGGTACACCCTATCGCCTGGACCTTGTCATTCGGGTGACACAGCGGGCTCAATGCCCGCGAATGTAGTGCTCCAGTTGCCGAATCAAATCGGCCTGCTCGACGATGGCTTCCTTGACCAGATCGCCAATCGACAACAGCCCGATCAGTTCGCCGCTCTCCAGCACGGGCAGATGGCGCAAATGACTGTCGGTCATGACCTCCATGCAACGCTCGATGCTCTGCAGGCTGTCGGCGGTCACCACCGGCGCGCTCATGATCTCGCGCACCGGCGTACCGACCGAAGAACGGCCCTGGAGCACGACCTTGCGCGCATAGTCGCGCTCACTGATGACGCCGACCACCTGCCCGCCTTCGATGACGGGCAACGCGCCGACGTTTTTCTCGGCCATCATTTTCAGGGCATCGAGGACCATCTGATCCGGTGCGATGCTGTGCACCTGCTGGTTTTGCACGACTTTCAGTTTGAGCAACTGTGCGGCTGTCTTCATCAACGTTCTCCGATACGGTTCAGGGCAGCAATCAAGCCGCCGCGACTTCCACGACGCCGGCGTTCAGGCGCACCGGCCATACGCGCAAGCGCTGCTCCGGGTACTCCAGGCAACTGCCGTCTTCAAGACGAAAATGCTGTTTGTAGATTGGCGACGCCACCACCAGATCACCCTTGAGGCTGCCGATCAGTCCGCGGCCGATGACGTTCGCGCCCGATTGCGGATCATGGTTGTCGATGGCGTAAAGGGTGCGACCCTCGGCCTGCGGCAGGTAGAACAGCGCCACCTGCGCGCCGTCGAGCCAGACGACGACGCCGGAGTTGCTGACCAGATCCTGCTGGCTGCACACCGCCTGCCAGACCTGAGCATTGGCCGCGATTGCAGGGGCTTCGACACGCTGGGTAGTGGACTGGCTCATCAGGCATTCTCCTCGGTGACAGGGATAAGGTTGAGTTCGGCGGCCATGATCGGCCGACGTTGACCGCGCTCCTGAACAAAATGAATGTCCGGGTCCGGGCGTTGATCGTTGACGAAGGTGCGGAAGCGCTTGAGTTTTTCCGGGTCCTTGAGGGCATTGGCCCATTCGCATTCGTAGCGGTTGACCACCAGTTGCATCTGCGATTCGAGTTCCGCGCCAAGCCCCAGGCTGTCGTTGATGATCACGTCCTTGAGGTAATCCAGGCCACCCTCCAGGCTTTCGCGCCAGACCGAGGTGCGCTGCAATTTGTCGGCGGTACGGATGTAGAACATCAGGAACCGGTCGATGTAACGGATCAGGGTTGCATCGTCGAGGTCGGTGGCGAACAGCTCGGCGTGGCGTGGGCGCATGCCGCCGTTACCGGCCACGTAGAGGTTCCAGCCGTTCTCGGTGGCGATCACGCCCACGTCCTTGCTCTGCGCTTCAGCACATTCACGGGTGCAGCCAGAAACAGCGAACTTGAGCTTGTGCGGCGAGCGCAGGCCTTTGTAGCGATCCTCGAGGGTCAGGGCCATTTTCACGCTGTCCTGCACGCCGTAACGGCACCAGGTGCTGCCCACACAAGACTTCACGGTACGGGTCGATTTACCGTAGGCGTGCCCGGTTTCGAAACCGGCCTCAATCAGCTCGGACCAGATGTCCGGCAACTGATGCAACTGCGCGCCGAACAAGTCGATCCGCTGGCCGCCGGTGATTTTGGTGTAAAGGTCGTATTTCTTCGCCACCACGCCGATCGCGATCAGCTTGTCGGCCGTGATCTCGCCCCCGGCGATGCGCGGCACCACCGAATAGGTGCCGTTTTTCTGCATGTTGGCCATGAAGGTGTCGTTGGTGTCCTGCAACGGCACCAGCGAGGCGTCCATGATCGGCTGGTTCCAGCACGAGGCGAGGATTGAGCCCACCGCCGGTTTGCACACGTCGCAACCGGTGTGGCCACGGCCGTGCTTGGCCAGCAGTTCTTCGAAGGTGATCACCCCTTCTACCCGAACCAGCGCATAAAGCTCCTGACGAGTGTAGGCAAAGTGTTCGCACAGGCTCTTGTCGACGCTGACGCCGCGAGCAATCAGTTCATGCTCGAACACTTGCTTGAGCAGCCCCGCGCAACCGCCACAACCGGTGCAAGCCTTGGTCTGAGACTTGAGCAGGCCGAGGTCGGTGCAGCCACCGTCGATGGCCGAGCAGATCGAACCCTTGGTGACGTTATGGCACGAGCACACTGTCGCCGACTCAGGCAACGCGCCCGGGCCCAGGGTTGGCGCGCCGGTGGACGACGGCAGAATCAGGCTGGCCGGTTCCGACGGCAAGGCAATGCCGTTCTGCATGTATTGCAGCAGGGTGTCGTAATAGCTGTTGTCGCCGACCAGCACCGCGCCGAGCACACGCTTGCTGTCAACATCCACCACCAGGCGGCGGTAGCTGGCCGTGGCTTCATCGATGAATTGATAGCTGCGCGCACCCGGCGTCTGGGCATGGGCATCGCCGATGGAGCCGACATCGACGCCGAGCAGTTTGAGCTTGGTCGACATGTCGGCGCCCTGGAACGGCTCCGCCACTTGATTGCACAGCAGCGTCGCGACGCCACGGGCCATTTGATAGCCGGGGGCGACCAGACCGAAGAGGCTGCCATTCCAGGCGGCACACTCGCCGATGGCGTAGATGTTCGGATCGCTGGTCAGGCACTGATCGTCAATTACCACGCCGCCACGCGGCCCGATGTCCAGCGCACATTGGCGGGCCAGCGCGTCTTGAGCGCGGATGCCGGCGGAGAACACGATCAGGTCGGCTTCGAGAAATTCGTCATTGGTAAAATTCATCCGGTAGCGGTACTGCTCGCCGGCACTGATCGACTGCGTACCACGGGACAGGTGCACACCGACGCCGAGTCGCTCGATTTGCGCCTTCAGCGCCAGGCCACCCTGCTCGTCCAGTTGCACCGGCATCAGGCGCGGGGCAAATTCCACCACATGCGCTTCCAGGCCCAGGCTTTTCAGGGCGTTGGCGGCTTCCAGACCGAGCAGGCCACCACCGACTACTACGCCACGCCGGGCATTGGCCGCCGCGGCACGAATCGCGTCGAGGTCCTCAAGGGTGCGATAGACCAGGCGCGAGTCGCCTTCTGCACCTTCAATAGGCGGAACGAAAGGATAAGAACCGGTGGCCAGAACCAGTTTGTCGTAAGCGACGCAACCTTGTGCGGTGATCACCTGGCGCCGGGCGCGGTCGATTTCCAGCACCGGCACGCCCAGATGCAGGGTGACGCCCGGCGTCTGGTACAGAGAGGCTTCGCCCAAGGCCAGCGACTCGGCATCGCGACCGCCGAAATACTCGGACAGATGCACCCGGTCGTAGGCACGCATCGGCTCTTCGCTGAAGACATGCAGGCGGTAATGGTCGAGGGCGCCGCGCTCGATGAGCTGCTCGACACAATGATGTCCGACCATGCCATTGCCGATCACGATCAGTGTTTGCAGTTTGTTCAACGCGGCAACATTGGAATTCATAGTAAGCACCCAGCCAAAGCCAATCACGGTTAAAAAAGCAAAAAAAAACGCCTGAAACCTTTCGGTTCCAGGCGTCTTTGCCTGTTCTTCGCGGTGTTCGACCTGGCGCCTTCGCCTGATCCACCGATGTTGCCCACGACCTGCTCGGCCGGTCGATCTTCGTTGATCGAGTGGGCTGCCCATCTTTTTCAGGATGGCTGAAGGGATGAATGCAGTCTTTGTGCCAGTCGGTGGATCGACACTTCATCCGCGTTGCGAAACCTGCGATTGAACAATCGGGAAACAGGCTGGCGACCCAGAACAGACGTGTTTTGACAGGATTTCAGACGTGGTTGCGCGGATCATTGGCAACAGAGGGTGTGGGTACTGACAGAGGGGAAAACTCAGGGCACCGCTCGCGGCAGGTGCACGCTTTTATGGCATCGCGCTTTATAAAAGTGCATGTAGCGGTTTTTTCGAGGCTTTCACCGCTTGTAGGACGTGCGCGTCAGATCATTCAACATCGATTAAAGGAGCCTGTTTAAACGCCATCAAGGTTACTTCCTGCAAGCTACAAGATCTTGCGCCGTTGCCTACGCTTACGCCAGAATCCGCCGGCTTGTGCGCCTTGGGGCTGCTCGGTAACTTGTTCCCGTCACTGCCCATCAGTGATCGGGTTTAGCAGCCCGTTGATGTCAAGACGCACGATGTCCCTATCAATCAGGTATCCCAGCCTGCATTTGATGGTGGCTGTGCGCAGGGCGCTTCGGCGCGCCGATTTCTTGGCTCATCGGTCTGCTAACCTGCGCACAGCTGCCTCCCTCTCGTTTAGCAGCGAACGGGTTGTAGCCTCACTCCTATGAGGATAGAGCCAATGTTCAAGGTAACGCCAAACCCACCGGACACCGATCCAATATCCCCCTACGAACCCGGTTAAAAAAAACTCAACGAGGCCGCCGAGCGGGCCCTCGATTTTCACCTCAATTCGATCGCCGACATCAAAGCCACCGCGCGTAAACCCAGCAAGCTATTTACCGTGGCCCCAGAGGCGACTACCGAAACCCTGGCGGTTTTTTTGGTCGAGACGCTGGCCTCGGTCGATGTGATGGTCCATCAGTTGGTCGATCATCTGGAGGGTGAGTCGCGTCACGCCTTGCTGGGTATTTCGAACAGCATCATGGTGGCGGAGATCACGGCGAACCGGGTGCTGGATCACATTAATACGCCTGAGTAAGTGTTGGCTGCTGTGGTGAGTGAGTCACTGACGCAGGGTTGTGCAGCGGTTCCTTTTTTGGGGCCGCTGCGCGACCCAGCGGGAGCAAGCTCCCTCGCCACAGGTTTCTCGGTGCTTGCTCAGGCCGCGACCTTTTGGCGCATGCCGACTGGCCATCGATTGAGCGCCACAGGGCAACAGTTTGTTAACATCCCTGCGCTTTTTTTCGTCTGATTGATCAGCCACTGTAGATTCCCGGTCGCTACACAGGATGCTTTTTTCCATGAGTACGTTGTATACCCGTCGCACGGTCCTGCAAGGCATGAGCCTGTTGAGCCTTGGGCTGCTCGCCGGCTGCGATGACAGCAGCAAGCTGTCGTTCAAGTACGGCAAGGACCTCAGCGACAAGATCATGGGGCGTACCTTCAAACTCAAGGACGCCCAGGGCGAGTACCGGATGCTGGGCAACTATCGGGGCCTGATGCCGATGATCTTCTTCGGCTTCACCCAATGCCCGGCGGTCTGCCCGACGACGCTGGCCCGTGCGGCACAGGCGAAAAAACTGATGGGCCGCGATGGCGAACGCCTGCAAGTGATCTTCATCACGCTGGACCCCGAGCGCGACACACCCGAAATGCTCGACAAATACGTCAAGGCCTTCGACCCGAGTTTCGAGGCGCTGCACGGTACGCTGGAAGAAACCGCCGCCACCGCCAAAGAGTTCGGTGTGTTCTTTGAAAAGATCCCGAGCGGTTCGACCTATACCCTCTCCCACACCGCGACCAGCTTCGTTTTCGACTCCCGAGGCAATTTGCGCCTGGGGCTGTCCGCGTCCCTTACCGCTCAAGAGTGTGCAGAAGACCTGCTCACCGTCATGGAGGTCTGCTGATGACTTCGATCTACGCACCACGTATTAAACAGCTGACCCTGGGCCTTTTCCTGATCGGCATGGCCTGGCAGGTGTCCGCTCAAACCCAGGTGAACGACGCCTGGGTCCGCGCGACGGTGGCCGGCCAGCATTCGACCGGCGCCTTCATGACCCTGCAGGCCGACAGCGACAGCAAACTGCTCAGCGTGCAGTCGCCGATCGCGAACACCTTGCAAATTCACCAATCCAGCATGAAAGACGATGTGATGAGCATGAGTCAGGTCGAGTCCGTCGCGCTGCCGGCCGGCAAACCGGTGAGCTTTGACCCCCATGGCTATCACATCATGCTGATGGACTTGACGGCCCAGGTTAAGGAAGGCGACAAAGTACCCCTGACCCTGACCGTGGAAAACGCCAAGGGCGAAAAAGAGACGATCAAGGTTGAAGCCGAGGCTCGGGCGCTCGGCATGCAGGATCACAGCAAGATGCATTGAAAGGCTCCATGCCGGCCCGTCTGATCGCCGGTGTTGCGGTGGTGTTCGGAGAACCATCAGCGACACTTCGTAAATAACGAATTATTGGTAAAGAATATTCGATTTTTCTTCGCTGCAATCTCCCCGCTAGCATGACTCTGTCGGCTCCAGAGCACGTCTAGACAGGGAGAACGACATGCAACCCTTGCACATCGGTGAACTCTGGATGTGGTTCGCCTTCATCGTCTTCGTTCTTGCCATGCTGGCCGTGGATCTGTTTGTCTTCGGCGGGCGCAAGGCGCATCGGGTATCGGTGCGCGAGGCGTCGTGCTGGGTGATTACGTGGTTCGCGCTGGCGCTGGCTTTCGCGGGATTACTCTGGTGGTATTTGAATGGTGAGTTTGGGCCCGAGATCGCCCAACGTAAAACCCTGGAATTCCTCACGGGCTATCTGATCGAGCAGTCGCTGTCGATCGACAACATGTTCATCTTCGTGATGATTTTCGGCTACTTCGCCGTGCCGCCAGAGTTGCAGCGCCGAGTGTTGCTGTACGGTGTGCTCGGGGCAATCGTGATGCGTGGGGCGATGATCTTCGCCGGCGTGTGGCTGGTGTCGCAGTTCACATGGCTGCTGTATGTGTTCGGTGTGTTCCTGATCATCACCGGGATCAAGATGCTGGTATTCGCCCATCAGCAGCCTGACCTCGATAAAAACCCCTTATTGCGCTGGATACACAGCCATCTGCGCGTCACCAACGGGTTTCATGGCGAGCGTTTTTTTGTAATGCAAAACAGTCGGTACTGGGCGACGCCGATGTTTCTGGTGCTGGTGCTGATCGAGGCCAGCGACCTGATGTTTGCGGTCGACAGCATCCCGGCGATCTTCGCCATCACCACCGATCCGTTCATTGTGTTCACGTCGAACATCTTCGCGATCATGGGCCTGCGTGCCCTGTACTTCCTGCTGGCCGACATGGCTGACCGTTTCCACCTGCTCAAATACGGTTTGGCGATCGTGCTGGTGTTCATTGGTGCCAAGATGACGCTGATGCCGTGGCTTCACATGCCGGTTGAATGGTCGCTGGCCGTTGTTGGCGGGATCATTCTGACTTCGGTGCTGTTGAGTCTGATCTTGACCCGCAAGGAGGATAAAATGCGATCCCTGTAGCGGCCGAATGCGATCTTTTGTCGTATTCGCCTGCCCTCACCTGATAATCTGAGCCCCCTTGCCTGCATGTCTCTGATGGATCATCGGCGCGCAAAGACGCCGCGATGATCACTTCACCCCCATTCAATCAAGACGACGGTGACTCTTTTGACCAGCAGCACCCCAGCATTTGCCCGCGATATCGACGGCAAAGCCATTTCTGCCCAGGTTCTCGACGAGGTCCGGGAAGAGGTTCTGGCCTTGGCCGGCCAGCAGATCTATCCCGCCCTGGCGGTCCTGTTGGTCGGCAACGACCCGGCCAGCCACGTTTATGTGCGCAATAAACTGCTGCGCGCCAAGGAAGTCGGCATCCGCTCGCTTGAATACCGTCTTCCGGAAACCGCCAGCCAGGCTCAGGTACTGGAACTGATTGCACAACTCAATGCCGATCCCGCGGTGAACGGCATCCTTGTGCAACTGCCCTTGCCGGACGCTATCGACGAGGCGGCAGTGATTCATGCCATCGACCCGATCAAGGACGTTGACGGTTTTCATCGGGAAAACGTCGGCGGGCTGGTGCAAGGCTTCGAGGTTCTGACCCCGTGCACCCCCAGCGGCTGCATGCGCCTGCTGCGCGAGACCTGCGGTGATGACTTGAGCGGCTTGCACGCGGTGGTCATCGGTCGTTCGAACATTGTCGGCAAACCGATGGCGACCTTGCTGTTGCAGGCCAACTGTTCGGTCAGCGTGGTGCATTCGCGCAGCGTCGATGCACCGGCGTTGTGTCGGTTGGCGGATATCGTTGTCGCGGCGGTGGGCCGGCCAGAATTGATCGATGCCAGTTGGCTGAAGCCCGGCGCGGTGGTGATCGATGTCGGCATCAACCGCATCGCCAGCGAGTCCGGCAACCGTCTGGTGGGCGATGTCGACTACGCCAGTGCCCGCACCGTTGCCCGTGCGATCACCCCGGTGCCCGGCGGCGTCGGGCCGATGACCATTGCCTATCTGCTGAAAAACACCCTGATCGCCAGCCAGTTGCAACGCGCCGCGCTGGCCCGCGGGCAGCAGCCTGTGGACGACCTCGCGTTGAACTGAGCACACAATCAGTCAGTTAAGACACGGAACCTGTGGGAGCGGGCTTGCCCGCGATAGCGGTGTATCAGTCAACATTGATATCGACTGACTCGCCCTCATCGCGGGCAAGTCGAATCGTCGCACCGCCGCTCCCACAGGGATTGTGCTCAACTGACTGGTTTTGGGCTGTGTCAGTTGGGCGTCAAACCCTGTTTATTTCCCGGCGTGCAGCACCTGCGCTTGCGGCATCGCCGAAGAGTGGTGGTTGAGAATCTTCCACTGACCGCCCACTTGTTCATAGACAAAGGTGTAACGCGCCTGCACCTGACGGGTCTTGCCATCGGCTTCGGTCAGGAAAAAGGTGTAAACGCCACTGTCCATCGCCACATTGGCGCCCAATGGGCGGATCTCACGGTAGTTGATCTGGCCCACTGGCTTGAGCGCCATGAAGTGATCGAAGTAGTCCTTGATCTGCGCCGGGGTGGTGCGCACCTTATTGGAAACCGTCGGCTGCAGCACCGCGTTCGGCGCGTACAGGTCGACCACGCTCTGAACATTGCCGCTCTTCAACGCACTATTCCATTGATCAAACAGTGCGGCAATTTCACGGTCCTTCACGTTACCGGGCTGTTCGGCCACGCTGCTGTAAACGTAAGGCACTGCCTCCAACGCGTGGGCCAACGGGGCGGTCAGGGCGAACAACAGGACGAGGGTTGAGGTCTTGAATTTCATTGCGCTAATCCAATGGTGGTCGATGGCCCTACTGTGCCGCTCGAAACGCCCCCCGCCATCGGCCAACCGGAGTCATTTGCCTATGCCATTCGGCAGATAGCGCCCTGCCCCGTTAACACGGTTTAATGACGCCCCAGCCCGAACGGACGCGCCTGCGCCGGAATATGTCCATGCAAAATCCTGATCACGACCCCGGTAGCGCCCTGGCCATTCGCACCCAGTATCGGCAATCGCAAAGTCGCGCCGCGCGCTTGCGGTTGCTGGTGGATACCGGCCAGGAACTGACGCAACTGGCCCCCGAAGCCATGCGTCAACGCGTGCTGCAACGGGCTTGTGCCTTCCTCGCGATGGACCACGCGCTACTGCTGGAATGGGACGTGGATGCGCAGGTCAGGACCACCGCCAGTCACGGCAACCGTGATCGTTTACGCAGCCTCGAACACCTCGCCGATACCGCGATGCGCACTGCGCAATGGCAGGAGCAGCCGAGCGCGGTCCTGCCCAATGTGCTGCGGGTGCCTTTGCGCGGTGGCGATGGCGCGGCCTTCGGTGCATTGATGCTGGCCAACAGTGTCAGCATCAGTGCACCGGACACCGAGGACATCGAATCCCTGCAATTGCTCGCCACATTGCTGGCCGCACACCTGGAAAACCAGCGGTTACTGGATGCCCTGGTCGCCCGCGAGCGGACCATGTCCGATCTGGTGCATCGGCTGTTCAGGGCCCAGGAAGACGAACGCAAACGCATGGCTTACGACCTGCACGACGGCCTGGCACAAACCCTTGCCGGGCTGCATCAGCGCCTGCAAGGTTTTGCCGGTCGCTGCCCGTCACTGCCCGAGGAACTCGGTGCGGACTTACAGACGATTCTTGCACTGGCCCAGCATTGCGTCGGTGAAGGCCGGCAATTGATCAGCGGCCTGCGCCCGACGGTACTCGACGACTTTGGCTTGCTGAAGGCGGTCGACAAAGAAGCGGATCGCCTGCGCGACGCCGGGATCAAAGTGAACTGGAGCACGCGTTGCGAAGCACGTTTGCCCAGCCAGGTGGAGATCGCTCTATTCCGGATTGCCCAGGAAGGTATCAACAACATTCTCAAACATGCGCAGGCCAGCCACGTCGCCTTGGCGCTGGAACTGCACGACGGGCAAGCCTCCCTGCGGGTGGACGACAACGGCAAAGGTTTTGCCATGGAACAACGACTCGACACCTGTGGCGCCCGTCACTTGGGGCTCGCGGCGATGCAGGAACGCGCGAGCCTGCTGGGCGGTGATTTCACCTGCGTCAGCCTTGCACACGGCGGAACCCGACTGCGCGCCACCGTACCCTCCGACCTCAATGGAACAGCTCAATGACTGAAGTTTTACGTCTGGTTCTGGCGGACGATCACGAGGTCACCCGAACCGGTTTCGTCGCGCTGCTGGCGGGCCATCCGCAATTCGAAGTGGTCGGCCAGGCCCGCGATGGCCAGGAAGCGGTAGACGCGTGCGAACGCCTGCTGCCCGACATCGTCATCCTCGACATTCGCATGCCCGTGCTCAATGGATTGGGTGCGGCGCGGATTCTTCAGCAGCGCCTGCCGGCCCTGAAAGTGGTGATCTTCACCATGGACGACAGCCCGGATCACCTGGAAGCGGCGATGAATGCCGGTGCCGTGGGCTACCTGCTCAAAGACGCCAGCCGCGATGAAGTGATCAACGCCCTGCAACGCGTCGCCGCGGGTGAGGAAGCGCTCAATAGCGCGGTCAGCGCCCGTCTGCTGCGGCGCATGACCGAACGCAACGCCAGTGGCGCCGCGCCTGCCGAAACCTTGACCGCCCGCGAACGCCAGGTCCTCGGGCTGGTAGCCGGCGGTTTCAGCAATCGTGAAATCGGCGAAGAACTCGGCATCACTACGGGCACGGCCAAGGCCCACGTGGAACGGGTTATAGGCAAACTCGGCGCCGCCGACCGAACCCAGGCTGCTGTCCGTGGTATCGCCCTGGGTCTGGTGACCCAGTCATGAAAGTTTCAAGCGCTCGACGCTGGGCCGATCTGCCGTTACGTGGCAAAGCCCTCGTGGTGATTTCCCTGCCGTTGGTAATCCTGTTGCTCTCTCTGGTGCTGATCTACATCACCGAACGCCAGACCGCGCGCGCAGAAGAAGACGTGCGCCGTGTGCTGCTGGTACAAGGCGATATTCAGGCCGTGCACACCCTGCTCGCCGAGGCCGCCGCCAGCGTGCGCGGTTATCTGCTGACTCGCCGCGAGGATTTCCTGCCGGGTTATCGGCAAGCCAAGCCCTTGATCGAATCAGCCCTGCGCCGGCTCGACAGCAACGTTCGCGATGTGCGGGTGCGTAAACATCTGGAGGCGATCACGCCGCTGATCGACACCAAGGTCGAGGGTCTGGTTGAATTGCTCGATGATCGCAACGCCACACCCGAGTCGATCACCACGATCCTGATCAATAACAAGCACATCCTCGACGAACTGCGTGAACGCATCAGCGCCATGCGCACCCTTGAAGACACGCTGCTGGCCGAGCGCACCGCGGCGGCCGCCTCGACTCGCCAGCGTTTGTTGTTCTCTACCTTGCTGGCCGCGGCCTGCGGGCTGTTTGGCGCCATCGTGGCGGTGTTGTTTCTGTCCAAAGGCATCGTCGCCCGGGTCAAGCAGGTCCAGGGCAACGCACAACGACTGGCACTCGGTCAGCCGTTGTTGCCGCAACCGCCAGAGAACGATGAGATTGGTCAATTGGGCACGCGCCTGGTCGAAGCTGGTCTGCTGCTGGCCGAACGTGAACGGGCGTTGCGCGACAACGAAGAACGCTTGCGGCTGATCATCGACGGAGTGAAGGACTACGGCATTTTTGCCCTCGACACACAGGGCTTCGTCACCAGTTGGAATGCGGGCGCCGAACGGATCAAGGGCTACACGGAGCAGGAAATCGTCGGGCAGCATTTCTCGGTGTTTTATCTGTCGCAAGAATGCCCGCAGCATCCCGACATGGCGCTGCGCGAGGCCACTCGCGATGGTCATTACATGGAAGAGGCGTGGCGTTGTCGCAAGGGTGGCAGCCGCTTCTGGGCCAGCGTAGTAATTACCGCGCAATACGACAGCAGTGGCGCCCTGCGCGGATTTTCCAAGATCACCCGCGACATCACCGATCGCCGTGCGGCCGAGATAGCGCTGAGCACCGCCCGCGAAGAAGCCGAACGCGCCAGTCGAGCCAAAAGCGAGTTCCTGTCGCGCATGAGCCACGAGCTGCGCACCCCGCTCAATTCCATTCTCGGTTTCGCACAACTGCTGGACATGGACTCGTCCAAAGGGCAGCGGGCGCAGATCGGTCACATCCTGCGGGCCGGACAACACCTGCTGACCCTGATCAACGAAGTGCTGGACATCGCCAAGATCGAGGCCGGGCGCCTGCCACTCAACGTTGAAGCCGTGCCCTTGGCAGTGGTGCTGCAAGAAGCCCTGACGCTGGTTTCCCCCATGGCCTGCGACGCCGGCATTCAGCTGGTTGAACTGCCGATGCTGGCCGCCGACAGCGGGATCGTCGCCGATCGACAACGCCTGGTTCAGGTGCTGCTGAACTTGTTATCCAACGCGATCAAATACAACCGGCCCCAGGGTCAGGTGCACATCGAAGTCAGGATTATTCAACAGCGAATTGCCGTGTCGGTCTGCGATACCGGCAAGGGCATTGCGACCGATCGACTGGAGCAACTGTTCAAACCATTCGAGCGCCTGGAGACCGATCCGAATGTGGAAGGCACCGGTCTGGGCCTGGCCTTGAGCAAGAGTCTGCTGGAGATGATGAACGGCAGCATGACCGTCAAAAGCCAACCCGGCGCAGGCTCCAGTTTCACCCTGGAACTGCCCTTCGTGCGCCTGCAGCCAGTCACCGAGCCACCGGTTGCGCGAATCAGTCACCCAATGGTCACGGCCGCCCTCACCGCTCCCGATTATCAGGGCAAAGTGCTGTGCATCGAAGACAATCTCTCGAGCCTGGCCCTGATCGAAACCCTGCTGCAACGACGGCCGCACATTCAATTGCTTTCAAGTATGCAGGGGCAAATGGGTCTGGACCTGGCCCGTCAACATGCGCCGCAGCTGATTTTGCTCGACGTGGCCCTGCCGGATCTTGATGGTTTCAATGTTCTGCGACGCTTGCGCCAGTCTTCCATCACCCGTGCCATTCCAGTGCTGATGATCACCGCCGATGCCAGCGACCTCACCCATCTGGCTTTGCTTGAGGCGGGAGCGACCGCGGTGCTGACCAAGCCGATTCACATCCCATCATTCCTCGCCCATCTTGACCAGCATCTACCGGAGCCCGTGTGAACACCGACCTGCGCATTCTGATCATCGACGACCAACGGCCCAACCTCGATTTGATGGAGCAGCTGCTTGTCCGCGAAGGGCTGACTAATGTCCTGAGCAGCACTCAGCCGCTGCGAACCCTGGACCTGTTCAACAGCTTCGAGCCTGACCTGGTGATTCTTGACCTGCACATGCCGGAGTTCGATGGCTTTGCCGTCCTGGAACAACTCAACCGGCGCATCCCGACCGGCGAATACCTGCCGATCCTCGTGCTCACCGCCGACGCCACACGCGATACCCGCCTGCGCGCGCTGGCCCTGGGCGCCAAAGATTTCATCAGCAAACCTCTGGATGCCCTGGAAACCATGCTGCGTGTCTGGAACCTGCTTGAAACCCGCGCGCTTTATAAAGCCTTGCGCACCTTGGTCCCAGCGGATCAGATTGAATTGCTGCGTCAGTTAAAGCCGCACCCAGTTAGCTGACTGAAGGGGTGGAATCACTGACGCTTTGCTACTGAATGTCAGGTCACGGGGCTGGCTCGGTATTTTGGCGACCGGCTTCAGAAAGCCCAGCAGGGCCTGTTGGGTGTCATGCCAGGCCGTCGGGTGTTCCATATCGAGGAAGTGCCCGGCGTTCTTGATGGTCTGAAACTGAGCCTGACGGCTATGAGCCGCAAAAAGACGGGCGTCTTCCGCCGAGGTGTACTCATCCCATTCGCCATTGATAAACAGCAGCGGAACTTCGATGGCATCGGCACAGGAAACATAGCAATGAGTATCCTGGGTCAGCACCTCATTGACGTGAAAATGCATCTGCCGGTATTCGTGTTCGTCCAGGCTGCTGACATGGCGCTCATTGAAACGCTTGAACAGCGACGGCAGGTGCTTGCCGATAGTGCTGTTGATCAAGCGCCCGACATTGCGCCGATCACAGGCCTGAAGAAAATGCCGGCCGCTCTCCAGATAATCGCGCATCGGGGTATTGATTCGCGCGGCGAATGAACTGATCACCGCTTTTTCGATTCGGCGTGGATGTTGCGCCAGCGCCAGCAAGGTCGCCGCGCCACCCCAGGAAAAGGACATCACATGCTGCGCGCAAAAGTGCTCGATCAACTCCAACAGAATTGCGGCCTCGTCTTCCTTGCGGATCGGCAGGTCGTGCTGATTGTGTTGTTTCGATTGACCGGCGTAGGGCTGATCGTAGAGGACTACGTTGAAGCGTGGCCGCAGGTAGCGCACCGTCTGGGCAAAAGATGCGGTCGTTGCCAGCGAGCCATTGACCAGAATAATGGTCTTGTCGGCGGTGGCGTTGAGATAATGTTCGGTATAAACCTTGTACTTCTTACCAATCTCGACGATCGCAGTTTTCAGCATCATTTTCATTCTATTCCTTGAACAAATTGGATCAGGCACACAGCTCGATTGACTCTCCGGCTTCCTCCGGGCAAGCCATACAGCACAAACCAGCGACAACGGTACAAGGGCGCTGAGATGAACGCCATGACCAACAAGTCACAAACCGACCAGTGGTTACCAGTTAAGCAGGAATTCTTCCGCCTGCAAGTACGCAAGCCTGAAAGTGGCGGCCCTGACACTCTGACGCCCTGCCAACATCCGTCTATGAATGTTCATTACCCCCTCAATCCACCGAGGAGTTGAAAGATGTCGCTGACCCTTTACTACCATCCGCTGGCGTCGTTCTGTCACAAAGTGCTCATCGCGCTCTACGAAAATGGCACCGAATTCGAAAGAAAGATCATCGATCTCGCGGACGCTGGCGACCGCGCAGAGCTTCAGCAATTGTGGCCAATCGGAAAGTTCCCAATTCTTTGTGACCATGCTCAGCAGCGGAATCTGCCGGAGTCCAGCATCATCATCGAGTACCTGGATCGGCTGTATCCAGGCACGCACAAACTGATTCCAGACGATTGGGACAGCGCGCTGGAGGTCCGGTTATGGGATCGTTTCTTCGACCATTATGTACAAGTGCCACTACAACAGATTGTCAGTGATCGACTACACGCGACCAACGGTGATTTGACCAGGGAGCGGTCTACGCTGGAAACGGCGTACGGCATGCTTGATCGCCGAATGGCGTCCAGAATCTGGGTGGCCAGCCCGGCGTTCAGCATGGCCGATTGCGCCGCTGCCCCGGCACTTTTCTATGCCAGGACACTCGTACCGTTCCCCGTCGACTACCGGCATTTGAGCGCCTATTTCGAGCGGTTGGTACAGAAACCGTCATTTCAGCGAGTGATTGACGAAGCCAGGCCGTGGTTTTCGTTCTATCCGTTTGCGGAGGCCCTCGAGCAGCGGTTTCGCGAAGCGCCGGACAACGCATAATCCGCGTCCATCGGTCAAAAACGCGGCTTGACGGCCTTCCACTCCGGCTTGTAACGCTGCATCTGCTTCACGTCATCGCGCTGACGAATGCCGCAGGTCAGGTATTGGTCATGCAGTTTGCCCAATTGATCGTGATCCAGTTCAAGGCCCAACCCCGGCGCACGAGTGATTTTCACGCAGCCATCGACGATGGGTAGCTTGCCACCCTTGATCACCTCTTCGTCCGGTTCCTGCCAGGGGTAATGGGTGTCGCAGGCGTAATCGAGGTTGGGCACCGAGGCGGCGACATGCGCCATGGCCATCAGGCTGATGCCCAGGTGCGAATTGGAATGCATGGACACGCCCAGGCCGAAGGTGTCGCACATTTTCGCCAGCGCCTGGGTGTCGCGCAGGCCACCCCAGTAATGATGGTCGGCGAGCACGATCTGCACGCTGTTCAGGGCCACGCTGCGGCGGAACTCATCAAAGTCAGTGACTACCATATTGGTCGCCAGAGGTAGACCGGTGCGCTTGTGCAACTCGGCCATGCCGTCGAGGCCCGGTGTCGGATCTTCGTAATACTGCAAGTCATCGCCCAACAGTTCTGCCATGCGAATCGAAGTTTCCAGCGACCAGTTGCCGTTCGGGTCGATGCGCAGCGGGTAGCCGGGAAAGGCCTTTTTCAGCGCCTTGATGCACGACACTTCGTGCTCCGGCGGCAGTGCGCCGGCTTTGAGTTTGATGCTCTTGAAGCCATAGGCCTCGATCATGCGCCGGGCCTGGGCGACGATCTGCTCTTCACTCAGCGCTTCGCCCCAACTGTCCGGTTTGTACGGTGAGTCGAAGTGTTGCGCGTACTTGAAGAACAGATAGGCGCTGAACGGCACTTCATCACGAATTGCCCCGCCCAGCAGGTCCACCAGCGGCACGTTCAGGGAATGCGCCTGTAGATCGAGAAACGCCACTTCGAACGCCGAATACGCGTTGCTCACCGCTTTGCTGGCGTGGGAGCCGGGCGCCAGTTCCGCACCGGCGATGCTTGGGGTTTTGTTCGCCGCCACGGTGGCCTGCACGATGGCGCGCAACTGGTTGAGGTTGAACGGGTCGAGACCGATCAGCTGACTTTGCAATTGCTGTTGAATCGCCAGCGCCGGGGCGTCGCCGTAGCTTTCGCCCAAGCCAATGTAGCCATTGTCGCTCTCGATCTCGATGATCGAGCGCAGCGCGAAGGGTTCGTGAATACCGCTGGCATTGAGCAGCGGCGGATCGCGGAAGGCGATGGGGGTGACGGTGACGCGTTTGATTTTCAAGAGGCAGCTCCCTTTGGCTCGGTATTCAAGGCTTGATGACTGACAGGATTTTGGGGGGCAACGGCGTCGACCGGTTTAGCGGTGAGCGAACTGCGCGTGTCACCACGCGGTGCAGTGCGGGCAAAAAAGATCACCACGGCCGCGACCAGCGAAGTGGCCGCCAGGCCGTACAAACCGCCCTCGATGGAGCCGGTGGTCTGCTCCAGGAAACCGAACGCGGTCGGCGCCACGAAGCCACCGAGATTGCCGATGGAGTTGATCAAAGCGATCACCGCCGCGGCGATGCGCGCATCCAGATAGCCTTGGGGAATCGGCCAGAACAACGCCGAAGCCGCCTTGAAACCAATGGCCGCAAAACAGATAGCAACGAAGGCGAAAATCGGCCCGCCGGTGGTGGACATGAACATGCCGAACGCGGCAATCACCAGCGTCACGGCCACCCAGGCTTGCTGGTATTTCCATTTGCTGGCCATGGCGGCGAAGCCATACATCGCCAGGATGGAAATGATCCACGGAATCGAGTTGAACAGGCCGACCTGGAAGTCACCCACGTTGCCCATTTTCTTGATCATGCTTGGCAGCCAGAACGTGGCGCCATAAATCGTCAGGGCGATGGAAAAGTAGATAAAGCAGAACAGGGCAATCTGCCGGTCAGCCAGCAATTTGAACATCGACGGTTTGACCGTCTGCACGGCTTCGCGAGCCTGCTGTTCCAGGGCAATGGCGCTTACCAATGCATCCTTTTCTTCGACACTCAGCCATTTCGCCTCGCGTGGATGGGATTGCAGCCAGAACCAGACAAATCCACAGAGCACGATGGAAGCAAAGCCTTCAATCAGGAACATCCACTGCCAGCCATGCAGGCTGAGACCGCTGACGTGCAGCAGCGCGCCGGACACTGGACCGCAAATCACCGACGCAATGGCCGAACCGCTGAGGAAAATCGCCATGGCCTTGCCCCGTTCCGTCGACGGTAGCCATTGGGTGAAGTAATAAATGATGCCGGGGAAAAACCCCGCTTCGGCGGCGCCGAGAATGAAGCGCAGCACATAGAAGCTGGTTTCGCCGCGCACGAAGGCCATGGCCATCGCAGCCGCGCCCCAAGTGAACATGATGCGCGTCAGCCAGGCGCGGGCACCGTAGCGTTGCAGCAACATATTGGAAGGCACTTCGAAGATCGCGTAACCGATGAAAAACAGCCCGGCGCCCAAGCCATAGGCCGCGGCGCCAATGCCCAGGTCGGTTTCCAGGTGGCTGCGCACGAAGCCGATGTTGACCCGGTCGATGTAGTTGACGATGAACATCACCACGAACAGCGGCAGCACATGGCGCTTGACCTTGGCCGCTGCTCGGGCAAGGACGGTCGGGTCCGGCGGACTCTGATGGTTACTCAAGGGGCGACTCCCGTTCATTGTTTTTTTAGGGGAGAACCGATCATGGACGCGCCTATTGATCCCGTCTAATCTAACTTGGCACTCGATTGATACCTGGATTAGATCAATGTTCGAACTGACGCAACTGCGCTGCTTCACCACCGTGGCCACCGAACTCAACTTCCGCCGGGCCGCCGAACGGTTGAACATGACCCAACCGCCCCTCAGCCGCCAGATTCAATTGTTGGAGCATCACCTGGGCGTCGAGTTGTTCACCCGCAGCACGCGCAGCGTCGCCCTGACCGCCGCCGGCCGCGCCTTCTTTATCGAAGCGCAGAACTTGCTGGAGCGAGCGCAGCAAGCCGCCGTGACCGCCCGGCGCTTCGCCGAAGGGGACATCGGTACGGTCAACATCAGCTTCGTCGGCAGCGCGGTGTACGAGTTCCTGCCCAAGGTCATCGCTGAAGCGCGGCTCAAGCAGCCTCAGGTCAAAATCGATCTGTCGGAGATGAACACCTACCAGCAACACGAAGCCCTTCGCGCGCGTCGTATCGATCTGGGCATCGTTCGCGCGCCGTTGCTGGAACCGGGCTACGCCACCGAATGCCTGGTGCGTGAACCTTTCGTATTGGCCGTCCCCCACAACCATCGGCTGGCCAGCGCCGAAATCGTGTCCGTCAAAGACCTGGACGCACAACCCTTCCTCATGTACTCCCATGCGGCCTATCCGCCGTTCAATGAACTGCTGACCGGCATGCTCCGCTCAGCCCGCGTCGCCCCGGAATATGTGCAATGGCTCGGCTCGTCCCTGACCATCCTGGCCCTGGTCAACGCCGGAATGGGCCTGGCCCTGGTGCCGCGCTGCGCCACCAGCGTCGTGTTCAAGAACGTGGTGTTTCGCGATATCGATCTGGGGGAAGGCGTGCAAAGCGAGCTGCATTTGATCTGGCGCGAGAACAACGACAACCCGGCGTTTGCGATGTTGCTGGAGGGGATTCGAAAGGCTGTTAGAGAGGGATGGGGATCGTGAGTTGTCGGCGCAACTACCGTTGCGCCAGTTCATGGTTGATGCATTGCTCGTAATACGTTTGCTTGATAGCAGCAGGCTTGAGGCGCGAGGGGCTGTTATAGGTTTGTTCCGTGATCCCCATGGCGGTCATGCGCATCCACGGCCGGGGAAATTTGCGTGCTTGCAGTTTCCTGCGCGCCCCGTAAAGCGTGAGCCCGGAAAGCTTCGACGCCTGTGCGCCGGCAGCGATGTCCGAGCCCCAGCTGCAGACGAAACGACTGTTCTTGTTCAGGTCCTTTGCCTGAGCCTCAAGCGAGAGAGTCACCAGGGCAAACGTTGCAGCCATCCATATCAAAGTCCGCATATCGCCAATGCCTAACCTTCTGAAAAGAAAGCGAGTTTGACAACGAAACGGAAATCGGGGGGCCAGCAGTTCGCCTCATTCTTATCTGTTTTTTTGGTCTCGATCGGCACAGCAGAGTCTCCTTCACGGTGTCCGAAACTTTTTTGAGCTTTAACCGAGCCTTGCAGTCTCTAGTTTGAGAGCGTCGTGGTTATCGACAGGTCATTGGCGGCGACCCCGCGGTCAGGCGGGTGGAGGCAATCGATGTCAGATTTTGAGTATGTCATTCAGCCCTTTAATGCCAGGTTGGTGATGATCGGCTCTGGCTGCATCGGCAAAGGCGTACTGCCGCTGCTGTTGCGCCATCTTGAGCTTGAACCGCAGCGACTGTTGATCCTCAGCCCCGATGACGATGGACGCTTGCTCGCCCAGGAATTCGGCGTCGCCCACAAGTCCGAGCAATTGGACCAGAGCAATTACGAGGTGGTGCTGGACCCTCTGTTGAGCGCTGGCGACTTCCTGCTCAACCTCTCGGTGGGAGTCTCCAGCCTGTCCCTGATTCAATTCGCCCAGCGTAAAGGCGTGCTGTATATGGACACCTGTATCGAGCCGTGGGAAGGCGGTTACACCGACCCCGACAAATCCCTGTCCGAAAGATCCAACTATGCATTGAGGGAAGCGGCGCTTCAGCTTCGGGGTGAAAGTGCGCAAGGTCTGCCCACCGCCCTGTTGACCCACGGCGCCAATCCGGGGCTGGTGTCTCACCTGGTCAAACAGGCACTGGTCAACCTCGCTGAAGATTTGGGTGACACAACGCCCCTGCCCGCCACTCGCGAAGAATGGGCGCAACTGGCCAGCCGACTGAATATCCGCTGCATCCACATCGCCGAACGCGATTCGCAGTATTCATCGCAACACAAAATCGCCGATGAGTTCGTCAACACCTGGTCAGTGGACGGTTTCATCAGTGAAGGCAGTCAACCGGCGGAATTGGGTTGGGGCAGCCATGAAAAAGTGCTTCCCGGGGATGGCTATTACCACGCCTTCGGGTGCCAGGCCGGAATCTATCTGCAACGTCCCGGTGCCGCCACGTCGGTTCGTACCTGGACGCCCTCGACGGGCCCCACCCATGGGCTCCTCGTGACCCACAACGAAGCTCTGTCGATTGCCGACTACCTGACCCTTGGCCAGGGAAGGCAACCGATTTACCGGCCGACCGTCCACTACGCTTATCGACCCTGTGATGACGCCTTACTCTCGGTGCATGAACTCACCGAGCGCAACTGGAAACCCCAGAGCGGCCAGCGCCTGCTTGACGATGAAATTCTCGACGGCAGTGACGAACTCGGCGTGCTGCTGATGGGGCATGCCAGAAACAGCTATTGGTATGGCTCGCGCTTGTCGATCCAGCAAGCCCGGGCTCTATGCCCCCATAACAGCGCCACCAGCCTGCAAGTGACGGCGGGAGTGCTGGCCGGTGTGATCTGGGCGATTCGCAATCCTCAACGCGGCATCGTCGAACCGGATGAATTGCCCTTCAGGGAGATTTTGCAGATTTGCTTGCCCTACCTGGGCAATGTAGAAGGCATTTATTCCGACTGGACGCCGCTTACCGGACGTCACTCATTGATGCCCGAGCAGACCGATGAATCCGATCCGTGGCAATTCATGAATGTCAGGATCACTTGAAGGCCTGACGTGGTTTGCTCCACGCCAGGCAACGGCTCAAATACCGGAACCGTTCTGAAATGAGTCACCTGAACCGGACTCTCTCTGCCAGGCCCGGTGCAGAAGATCGATGACCTCTTCGTCCGACGTCTGCGAAAAGTCCGTGTACCAAAGCCCGATCGAGATCATCCAGTCGGGGATCAGCGGGCAAATCAGTTCGTCCACTTCGTCACGCAGCGCCTCAGCGGTCTCAAGCGGTGCCACCGGCACGGCAACGACGATACGAGACGGCGCGTGCAGGCGCACGGCCTCTATCGCGGCCATCATCGTGGCCCCTGTCGCCAGGCCGTCATCGATCAGAATCACCACCTGATCCTTGAGCGCCACAGGTGCACGCGATGCCCGGTATAGCTGCTCGCGACGCAACAATTCCTGGGTTTCCTTTGCAACCACGCCCTCAAGCGTACGTTGATCAATACCGTTCGCCCTCAGTACATTGTCATTGACGATTCGTATATTGCCGCTGGCAATCGCGCCCATGGCGAGTTCCTGATGAGACGGTACTCCCAGCTTGCGCACCAGCATCAGGTCCAGGCGTACCTCCAGAGCCGTGGCCACTTCATAAGCGACCGGCACGCCGCCACGGGGCAAGGCGAGGACGATGACATCGGCTCTTTTAGCGTATTTAAGCAACGGCTCCACCAGGCCTCGGCCGGCATCCACCCGGTCGTGCAAGATGGTTTGCAATGAAGGACTAGTCATTTGAAAACCTCCCTGGGGCCGGAACCCCAAAAATGGGCGTTCGTTTGACGGCGGCCATCATTCCAACAGGCGCGTGCGCCCCTAGACCGCCAGAATGCTGCAAGGCACCTGATACAAAATATGTTCGGTCGTGCTGCCAAGCAGCCGCTCCAGGCCACGGTATTGGGTTCTGCCCACCACGACCACGTCCATCTGATGCTCGTGGGCGAATTCGCTCAGCACCGAGACCGGTTGCCCCATGATGAAATGCCGACAGTCGGCGGGCACACCGAACCGGGCGGCCAGCTTGAGAAAAGACTTTTCCAGGTCGTTGCGTAACTCCCTGGTAAGCTCCGCGAGCGTCAGACCGCCGCCCATGTCCGCCAGGAACGCTGCCGAAATGTCACACGCGTACAACAGATGCAACTCGGCATTGCACTGCAGCGCCAGGCCGGAAGCCTGCAAGATGATCCGGTCATTGAGTTCGCTGTTCGAAGGCTCGGTGTCTGACACGTCAACCGCGGCCACCACCTTCTGCGGCAAGGCATGACCTTCGCCGCCCACCAGATAAACCGGGACCGGACAATGGCGCAATAAACGCCAATCCAGCGGAGTGAAGAATGCGCGTTTGAGCACGGGTTCATGCTGCACTTGCTTGATCAACAGATCGGGCTGCATTTCGGTGACGTGGTCAAGAATGTCCTGGCGCATGTTGTCGGCCCATGCGACTTCGATTGTCACCTCGATCCCCCTGCCCCGCATTTTTTCCGCCTGTTCATTGAGCCAGTCGCGGTGTTCCTGCAGGTAGCTCGCTCGAGCCTTTTTCCGGTCGCCTTCTTCGAGCAACGACAGAATGTTCAACGAAGGGATCAGCGCGGCTATGTGCAAGCTCGCCCCGCTGGCCTTGGCCAGGGCAGCGCCATGGTTGATCGCAGGCGAATGGCGCAACAGCGGGTTGATGATCAGTAATAACCGTTGATACTGGCTCATGATCTGACTCCAGACAGGTTGATCCTCGACGCCGGCCTCGAGAATCCAGCATCAGGCCCAGACTCCGCCATTAAAGCCTCTTAAGCGTTGATTTATATCAATTCCTTGAATGAGGCATTGCAGGGGCCACTTGAAAAGAATAGTTCACAACGGAGCTTTCCATCTCGTGCCGGACACATCAGCGATGGCCGTTCGCCTGAAAATCGGTGGCACTGCTGATGTAGGCTGATACACCGACTTCGCGGGCAAGCCCGCTCCCACAGGTTCCATGGTTGGCATTGGTATTGGGCAACCGCCAGGTTTTGTTTGTGACTCGGGTATTCGTCACCCAGTCCCAAGAACAAACAACTCCAACATGGCCCAAACAGCATGCATCCGCAAAGACTGATCCTGCACAACGAGTTGCACGCGCGCCCTTCTCTGTATTTCGACGAGCCCGCCCACGTCTTTCATCTGGCGTTTCTGGTGAATGACGGGCAGTGCGACACTCTGCTGAGTCGCTGCTGCCCCGGCCCCGTCGACCCGGATGCAGCCCAAGGCATCACCGAGCTGGAGGGCTACGCCTTGAAGTGGGAACGGCACGCGGAGTTCCTGACGCTGACGCTGGTGGTGCCCTCCTCCAGCCACGAGCCCTGCTGGAGCCCGCCACCCAAAGCCTTGATGGACCGGGTCGAACCCTTCATGCAGCACGTGATCAACGCTGTGCAGATTGTGGTGCGCACTGATACGTCCTTTTCTGGCGATTTGTCTGTTTATGGATTCAAAGATCCTAGCGGCTCTTGCATCGGCGGTGGCGATGCGACGGTCTGGAGCGATTTTCGCCTGAACGATGACGGCACCAACCGTTTCCTGTTCATTAACAAACGCCTGAATGCGTATCGGCTGGGACGGATGATCCGCCGCCTGCTGGAAATCGAAACCTACCGAATGATGGCTTCGCTTTCACTCATCACCGCGAAAGCCTTGAGCACTCAGCTCAACGTCTTCGACAAAACCCTGGTAAACCTCTCGGAACGTAACGCCGGCCCCGATACCGGAAATGCGAAAGCGTTGCTGACCGACATTGCCAACCTGTCGGCGCAAGTGGTCAGCAGCAGCGCGAAAACCCGACACCGCTTCAGCGCCACCCAAGCCTATGCACAGCTGGTTTTCGAGCGCTTGGGCGAACTGCGCGAAAGTCATGTGGGTGACTGCCAGCGACTGGGTATCTTCATCGAAAGACGCTTTAAACCCACGGTCAGATACTGCGCGGTCACCGAACAACGCCTGGAGCAACTGGCCGAAAGCGTGGCCAACCTCGGGGACTTGTTGCAGGCCCGTGTCCAGGTCGAAATGGAAGAGCAGAACTCGGAAATCCTGAATAGCCTGAACGCCCGCGCCGATACTCAAATCAAAATCCAGCGCGCCGTCGAAGGCTTGTCGATTATCGCCATCACCTATTACTTGTTGAGCCTGTTCAAGCTGTTCTACTCGGGGTTGCATGTCATGGGCGCGGATATTTCCGCGCGAGATGCCATGCTGGCCATGACCCCGCTCGCGCTCTGCGTCCTGCTGTTTATTTTGATCAGGATCAGGAAAGCCAAAGAACATTGACCCACCGTAAAATGCCCCGGCGCGATAATCGCCGTATGCGACAGGGGCCATGCACTACCAGCCCT
This sequence comes from Pseudomonas cucumis, assembly GCF_030687935.1. Classification (GTDB taxonomy): domain Bacteria; phylum Pseudomonadota; class Gammaproteobacteria; order Pseudomonadales; family Pseudomonadaceae; genus Aquipseudomonas; species Aquipseudomonas cucumis. The sequence continues at coordinate 3,340,239 of NZ_CP117454.1, forward strand.
CAGGGCACACATCGTTTTTTCCAGTTTTAACCGACTCTTTCCTGAAGCGCGCCCGGGCACCTGTGCCCGCCAGCCCGGGAGCGCAGTCGTCGAGGAGTTTTCATGGATATGCTTTACCGGACCTCCCGCGAGGGAGTGACCGCCCCGCGGTTCGCGTTCAATCCCTTGAACCTGGGCCTGCTGCTGGCCAGCGCGATGCCTTCGGCCTGGGCCGCCACCGAACTGCCGGCGGTGACCGTCACTGGCGAAGACACCTCCGGTTATCAGGCCGAAAGCGCTTCGGTCGGTGGTTTCGAAGCGGCGCCATTACTTGATACGCCGGCCTCGATTTCGGTGGTCAACGAGGCCTTGATCAAGGATCAGCAGGCGCGCCTGCTCAGCGAAGTGCTGCGCAACGACGCCTCGGTGGGTGAAAGCTACGCGCCGGTCGGTTATTACGAAAACTTCGTGGTACGCGGCTTTTCCCTCAACTCCGCCAGCAGCTACAAGATCAACGGCCGCACCATCACCGGCGAGCAGAACGTCGGGCTGGAGAACAAACAGCAGGTGGAGTTGCTCAAGGGCCTTTCCGGTCTGCAAAGCGGCGTCAGCGAGCCCGGCGGGCTGGTCAACTATGTGACCAAGCGGCCTGCCGATGTGCGTTCGGTCACCGTCTCCACCGACGATCGCGGCAGCGGTTACCTGGCCACCGATGTCGGTGGCTGGTTCGGCAGTGAACAGCAGTTCGGCCTGCGCGCCAACCTGGCACACGAAGACCTTCACTCCTACGTCGAACACACCAACGGCCAGCGCGATTTCGCCTCGCTGGCCTTCGACTGGAACATCAGCCCCGATGCGCTGCTGCAACTGGATGCCGAGTACCAGACCAAGGAACAGCGCTCGGCACCGGGTTATCAATTGCTCGGCGGTTCCAGCCTGCCGCACCACGCCTCGCCGAAAAAGCTGCTGGCACACCAGAGCGGTTCGAAGCCAGTCACCACCGATGCGCTGAACCTCAACGGCAACTTCGAATACCGTTTCAGTGACCAGTGGAAAGGCAGCCTCAGCGCTTCCCGCAGCCGTGTAGTGATCGATGACTACAGTTCGTTCGCCTGGGGCTGCTACGGCTCCGTCAGTTGCGCCAGCGCGGCGGTGCCGAACTATTTCAGCCCCGAGGGCGACTACGACATTTACGATTTCCGCAGCCCCGACGATACCCGCCGCAACGACGAAGTGCAGGCTGCCCTGAGCGGCCGCTTCGAAACCGGCGGCCTGGGCCACGAACTGAGCGTCGGGACCAGCGCGTTCCGCCGCGTGGTGGACAAGCGCGACGCCATCAACCAGATGATCGGCAGTGCCAACATCAACAGTGAGCCGGCTGATTTTGCCCGCTACGACGGCCCGCTCAACGATTCCTATCGACGCCTGGACAGCCGTCAGTACGGGTTGTTCTTCAATGACCGGATCAGCTTCAACGAGCAATGGCAAACCGTGCTCGGTGGGCGCGAAGTGCGCCTGGATGAAGAGACCTTCGACAGCCAGGGCGACACCACCCGGCACACCCAGCGCTATGTGTTCCTGCCCCAGGCCGCACTGATCTACAAGCCGCTGCAAAACCTGTCGCTGTACACTCGCTACAGCAAGGGCCTGTCCCTGGGTGGCGAAGCGGCGTGGTTCACCACCAATGCCTATGAAATCCTCGCGCCCACCGTGTCGCGACAAATCGAAGCCGGCATCAAATACGACTGGCAGCGCATCAGCCTGGCCGCGGCACTGTTCCAGATTCGTCAGGCTTATCAGTACTCGCGACCGAATGACGACGGCACGTTCACATTCACCCAACAGGGCGAACAGAAGAACACCGGGCTGGAGCTCTCGGCCAATGGCTGGGCCAGTCAGCGCCTGCAGATTTCTGCCAGTGTCGCGGCGATCCGCGCGCGGGTCACCGACAGCGGCACGCCAGCTTATGAAGGCCACCAGGCGATCAACGTGCCGACCCTGCGCGCCAACCTCTACGGCGACTATGCCCTGCCCTGGTTCGACGGCCTGGCGCTGCTCGGCGGAGTGCAGTACAGCGCCAGCAAGTACGCCAACCGCCAGGGTGAAGTGCAGACCGGCGCCTATGCCGTCTTCAACATCGGCAGCCGCTACAGCACGCGCATCGACGGTTACGACACGGTGTTCCGGCTGACCGTGGATAATCTGTTCGATAAACGCTACTGGCGTGATGCCGGTGAGTACATGGGCGATGGCTACCTGTTCCAGGGCGCGCCACTGACCGCGCGGCTGAGCGCCTCGATCAACTTCTGATTCACCGGAACGAAAGAAGAGGCCGAAGCTAATGGTACGGAACCTGTGGGAGCGAGCCTGCTCGCGATAAGGCCATCAACTTCAACATCAATGTCGCCTGCCAGACCGCTATCGCGAGCAGGCTCGCTCCCACACTTTTGAACTGCATTACCCCGGCACAGACATCAATTCCAACCGCCCCCCATCACCTTGTACAAACTTACCCGGTTACTCTGCTCGGCCAGACGCAGGGTGATCAGGTCCTGTTGCGCGCTGTACAACGAACGCTGCGCGTCCAGGGCTTCGAGGTAACTTTGCGAACCGCCTCGATAGAGCGCGTCGGCCAGTTCAAAGCTTTTGCGGCTGGCGTCGGTCAAGGCTTGCTGGGCCGCCAGGCGTTGGTCCAGGGTGCTGCGTACCGCCAGGGCATCGGCCACTTCCTTGAAGGCTGTTTGCAGGGTTTGTTGATAGGTCTGCACCTGAATTTCGCGCTCGACCTTGGCTGCGTCCAGCGTGGCGCGGTTACTGCCGGCATCGAAGATCGGCAGGCTGACGCTCGGGGCGAAGGTCCAGGCGCCGCTGCCGGCCTTGAACAGACCGGACAAGGCCGAGCTCGCGGAGCCGGCGTTGGCGGTCAGGCTGATGCTCGGAAAGAACGCCGCACGGGCCGCGCCGATATCGATGTTGGCCGACTTGAGAGTATGTTCGGCGGCCAGGACATCCGGGCGACGTTGCAACAAACTGGACGGTAACTCATCCGGCACCTGAACCAGCACCGCGGCCGATTGCAGGCTAGCGCCGGGCAGCAGTTCATCGGGAATATCGCTGCCGACCAGCAAGCGCAGGGCATTGCGGTCCTGGAGAATCTGACTGGCATAGACCGCCGCGTCGCCCCGGGCCGATTCCACAGTGGTTTGTGCCTGGACCAGGGCCAAGCCGGAGGAACCACCCAAGGCGTGGCTACGCTGAGTCAGTTCGTAGGTTGCCTGCTGGCTGCGCAGGGTTTCTTCGGCCAGTTGCAAACGTTCGTTGTCCGCCGCCAGGGTCAGCCAGGCCGTGGCCACTTCCGCCACCAGACTGATCTGGGTGCTACGCCGGGTTTCGGCCAGCGCCAGATAGTCTTCCAACGCTTCGTCCTGAAGGTTCTGCACTCGCCCGAACACATCCAGTTCGTAACTGCTCAAACCCAGTTGCGCACTGTACTCATGACTGGTGCTCGCCGCGCTGCTGCTAGACGTGCGGCTATGTGTGCCGCTGACTCCGGCATCGATGGTGGGAAACGCCGCCGCCCGTTGAATGCGATATTGAGCCTGGGCCTTTTCGATGTTCAGGCTGGCCAGACGCAAGTCACGGTTGTTGGCCAGGGCAAGGGTCTGCAAGCGCGCCAGGCGACTGTCGGTGAAGAACTGCTTCCAATGAATATCCGCCGCCGCATCGCCTGTGGGCGTGCTGCTCGTCGGTAACCATTGCTCGGCGACCGGCGCCTCAGGGCGCTGATACTGCGGCGCCAGGTTGATACAGCCACTGAGCAACGCCAGAGCGGCCAACAATGGCCAATGAAACTTGATCATGCATCACCTTTCTGGACGGTTGGGTTGGCGATTGTTGCGGTGGATACACGACCGAAACGGCGACGGATCAGCACAAAGAACAGCGGCACAAAAAAGATCCCCAATACAGTGGCGCTGAACATGCCCCCCAGCACGCCGGTACCGATGGCCTGGCGCCCGGCGGAACCGGCACCGGAACTCAACGCCAGGGGCAATACGCCGAACATGAAGGCCAGGGATGTCATCAGAATCGGTCGCAGGCGTTGGCGCACGGCAACCAGCGTCGCGTCCCGCAAGCTGTTGCCCTGCTCTTGCAGGTGCTTGGCGAACTCGACGATCAGAATCGCGTTCTTCGCCGCCAGCCCCACCGTGGTCAACAGCCCGACCTGGAAGTACACGTCGTTACTCAAACCACTGAAACGGGTCGCCAGCACCGCGCCGACCACCCCCAGCGGCACCACCAGCATCACCGAGAACGGCACCGACCAGCTCTCGTACAACGCCGCCAGACAGAGGAACACAAACAGCACCGAGATCCCGTACAGCAGCGGCGCCTGGGAGCCGGACAGGCGCAGTTGATAAGACTGCCCGGTCCACTCATAGCCGATGCCTTCGGGCAGTTGTTTGATGATCGCTTCCACCGCGTCCATGGCGACCCCGGAACTCACCCCCGGCGCCGGATCACCGACCACTTCCAGCGACGCGTTGCCGTTGTAGCGTTCCAGCAACGGCGAGCCATAGCTCCACGCGCTGCTGGCGAACGAGGAAAACGGCACCATCTCGCCTTTGCTGTTGCGCACGAACCAGTGCTCCAGGTCGGCCGCCTGCATCCGCGCCGACGCCTCGCCCTGCACGTAAACCTTCTTCACCCGACCCTGATTGAGGAAGTCATTGACGTAACTGCCGCCCAACGCCGTGGACAAAGTGGCGTTGATGTCGCTGGTGCTCAGACTCAAGGCCCCGGCCTTGCGATCATCGATGCTGACCTTGAGCTGCGGTGTATCGTCCAGGCCATTGCTGCGCACCCCCAGCAATCGAGGGTCTTTGTTGGCCAGTTCGATAAACTGTTCCCGCGCGGCGACCAGGGCGTCATGCCCCAGACCACCAAGGTCTTTGAGTTGCAGGTCAAAGCCCGAACTTTGCCCCAGTCCGCGCACGGCCGGTGGCTGCATGACAAACACGCTGGCATCGCCAATGCTCGCTAAAGCCAGGGTCGCACGCTGGGCTATCGAGGCCGCATCCTGCCCTTTCCCGGATCGCTCGCTCCAGTCCTTGAGCTTGATAAAGGCCCTACCCGTGTTCTGGCTGTTACCACCCATGCCCAGGCCACTGATGCTGATCAGCGCCTCGACTTCCGGTTGTTCGAGCATGTAGCGCTCGAACTGTTTCATTACCGCCTGAGTGCGGCTATCGGTGGCGCCCACCGGCAACTGGATCTGCGCCATGAGAATGCCCTGATCTTCGTCCGGCAAGAACGAGGTCGGCAGGCTGGCATAACCAGCACCCATCGCCAGCAAAACCACCCCGTACACCAGCAAGCTCCGACGCCCACGCTGCAGAATGCCGCCTACCAACTGTTGATAGCGCTCGGCGCTCCGTTCGAAACTGCGGTTGAACCAGCCGAAGAAGCCGCTTTGCGCGCCATGGCCCTGGGCATCGGACGGCTTGAGCAACGTCGCACACAAAGCAGGCGTAAGGGTCATCGCTACCAGCACCGACAGAAGCATGGCCGAGACGATGGTCACCGAGAACTGCCGATAGATAATCCCGGTGGAACCGCCAAAAAATGCCATGGGAATAAACACGGCGCTGAGCACCAGAGCGATGCCGATCAGCGCGCTGGTGATTTCCGTCATGGACTGGCGCGTCGCCGCCAAGGCCGACAGCCCCTGCTCGCCCATTACCCGCTCGACGTTTTCCACCACCACAATGGCATCGTCCACCAGCAGACCGATGGCCAGGACCATGGCGAACATGGTCAGGGTATTGATCGAATAGCCGAACAGTGCCAGCACGCCGAACGTGCCCAGCAGCACCACCGGCACGGTGATCGCCGGGATCAGCGTGGCGCGCAGATTCTGCAGGAACAGGAACATGATCAGCACCACCAGAACGATGGCCTCCCCCAGGGACTTGACCACTTCTTCGATGGACAGGCTGACAAAGGGTGTCGTGTCGTAAGCGATGACGTTCTTGAGCTGCATTTCCGTAGGGTAGAAAGGCTCCAGTTCCTTGAGTTTGGCCTTCACGGCCTCACCCACGCTCAAGGCATTGGCCCCGGCGGCGAGCTGCACGCCCATGGCGGCGGCGGGTTTGCCGTTGAGGGCAGAACTCACGTCGTAGCTTTCGCTGCCCAGTTCGACCCGTGCCACATCCCCCAACAGCACCACCGCCCCATTGCTGGTGGACTTGACCACCACGTTGCGAAATTCTTCGGCGGTTTGCAGCTTGCTGCGGGCGCTGATGGTGGCGTTCAACTGTTGCCCGGCCACCGCCGGCAAGGCACCGAGCTGGCCGGCGGACACTTCGGTGTTCTGTGCTTCCAGGGCGCTGCTGATGTCCGAGGGCATCAACGAATACTTTTCCAACAGGGCCGGGTCCAGCCAGATGCGCATGGCATAGCCCGAACCGAGGGTCTGCACGTCGCCGACGCCATCGATACGACTGATCTGGTCGAGCAAGGTGCTGGAAATGTAGTCGCCGATCTGGGTGCCGGTAACGCTTTCGTTATCGGAGGCCAGGGCGGCAATCATCAGAAAGTCCGAACCGCCCTTGGTCACGGTCAAGCCTTCGCTCTGCACCGACTGCGGCAGTCGGGATTCGGCCTGTTGCAGTTTGTTCTGCACCTGCATCTGCGCCACATCCGGGTTAGTGCCGGCGGCAAAGGTCAGGCTGATGCTGGCGCTGCCCGCCGAACTGCTGGAGGCCGACATGTAGGTCAGGTTATCCAGCCCTTTCATCTGCTGTTCGATGACCTGCGTCACCGAGTTTTCCACGGTCTCGGCCGAAGCGCCGGTGTAGGTGGCGGAGATCCGTACTGTCGGCGGCGCGATGTCCGGGTACTGTTCCAGCGGTAACTGACTGATCGACAAGGCCCCGGCGAGCATGATGACGATGGCAATAACCCAGGCAAAAATCGGTCGATCGATAAAGAACCGCGCCATGGTCAGCCCTCCTGCGCAATGGCAGTAGGCGCCGATCGCGGCGTGCGGCTGCGAGTGCCGGGGTTTTGCGCCAACACCGGCGCACCGACCTGGACTTTCTGCCCGCCCTCAACAATCACCTGGTCACCCGCCGTCAGGCCGGATGTGACCCACCACTGGTTGCCCACGGCGCGGTCGATGGTCAGCACGCGTTGCTCGACCTTGCCGTTGACCACCAGCAGCACCGACGTCACACCGCTGGCGCTGCGGGTCACCGCCTGCTGCGGGATCAGGATCGCCTGATCGTCCCGGGCCTGTTCCAGCACCGCCCGCACATACATGCCCGGCAGCAACAGCCGGTCCGGGTTGGCGATTTCTGCCCGCGAGGTCACGGTGCCGGTGCCCTCATTGACGCTGACGCCGCTGAATTTCAAGCGGCCTTCATGGGCGTACGTGCTGCCGTCGTCGAGCTTGAGGCTGATCCGCGCTTCGCCCTCGCCGTTGCTTTGCAGCACGCCGCTGGCCAGGTCGCGCTTGAGGCGCAACAGCTCGGTGGTCGATTGAGTGACGTCAACGTAGATCGGGTCCAGTTGCTGCACCGTGGTCAGTGCGCTGTCCTGATTGGCCACCACCAATGCACCGGGGGTGACCGTCGAGGTTTCGATGCGCCCGCTGACGGGTGAGCTGATGCGGGTATAGGCCAGGTTGATGCGAGCTGTATCCACGCCGGCCTGGGCCACTTGCAGCTCAGCTTCGGCGGTCAGCAGACTGGCTTGAGCATCCTCGTTGTCCTGCTGGCTGATGGCATCGATCTTCGCCAACTGAGCATTGCGCTTGGCCGTGGCCTGGGCCGACTTCAATGTGGCGCGCGCCTTGGCCAGGGTCGCCTGTGCTTCAGCCAACGCGGCCTTGTAAGAAGACGCGTCCAGCTGATACAGCGCCTGCCCGGCCTTGACCTCGGCGCCTTCGACAAACAGCCGCTGCTGGACGATACCGCCGACCTGCGGGCGGATCTCGGCGACCATGAACGCTTGAGTGCGCCCGGCCAGTTCCGTGGTCAGCGCCTGGCTTTTGGGCTGCACCGTGATCACTGAAACCTTGGGCGGTTCGATCACGGGCGCGGATTCGCCGGGGGAGCAACCGCTCAACACGAGCAGAACAATCAAGGACAGTAGAACGGCGGCGGTCACCAGGGATTTGGCGAATAGTTTGGTCGACATAAATGCCTCTGCAAGACGGGATGGAGCAAGTCAGGCGCCATACTGCGAGGCAAATGTGCAGGAAAATTGAAGATTGCCCGCCGCCCTTGAATCTTCGTCGCGCCAGGGCCTAAATGGGCGGGCCATTCACCGACCTGCCCGAGCCCATGAAACTGAGCATTTCCACCAAGCTGTTTATTGCCGTACTGGCCAGCGTGCTGTTTGTCATCTTGAGCATGGGGGTGGCCAACGGCTGGAGCTTTGGCAAAGGTTTTCTCGACTACCTCAACGAACAGGCCCTGGCGCGCATGACGCCGGTGCTGCCGCGCCTGGCCAGCGCCTACGAGCGCGAAGGCAGCTGGGAATTCCTGCGCAACCAGCCGGATCGCTGGTTCGAGCTCATGCGTCCGGAGCCAGGCGAAAAACCTACCGGCCCACAGCTGCCTACCCTGCCCATGTCCGACCTGACCGGCGCGGTGTTTCGCATCGCCCTGCTGGACCAGCAAAAGCAACTCGTCATGGGCTACTCGGCGATTGCCGACGATGCCCTGATGCGCCCTATCGAGGTCGCCGGTAAAACCGTCGGCTGGCTGGCGGTAACGCCATTCCAGAACGTGACCGAAGCCGGCGGCGAACGCTTTCGCCTATATCTGTTGCGCACCAGTCTGGCCGTGGGCGTGCTCTCATTGCTGCTGGCGATGCTGATCGCCTGGTGGATCGCCCGCACCCTGCTTGACCCGGTCAAGCGGGTGGCCGCCGCCACGCACCGACTGGCCGCCGGGGAATACAGCAACCGGGTGGCGGTGTCTTCCAATGACGAAGTCGGTCAGCTGGCTCGCGACTTCAATCAGCTGGCGTATACGCTGGAGCGCAACGAAAAAATGCGCCGGGAGTTCATGGCCGATGTTTCCCATGAGCTGCGGACCCCACTGTCGGTGTTGCGTGGTGAACTGGAGGCCATCGAGGACGGTGTGCGCACCCTCGATCAATCCTCGATGAAATCGCTGCAAGGCGAAGTCGGCATGCTCAGCAAACTGGTGGATGACCTGTATGAGCTGTCTCTGGCCGATGTGGGTGCACTGACTTACCGCAAGTGCGAATGCGATCTCAACGAGCTGCTGGACAGTTGCGTGGCGATGTTCCAGGAACGCTGCAATGCCCGGCATTTGCGCCTGGAGCTGGAGCTACCGACCTCGCCGCTGCGGTTGGAGGCCGACCCCAAGCGCTTGCAGCAACTGTTCGGCAATCTGCTGGAAAACGCCGTCCGTTATACCGATGAGGGCGGCGTGCTACGCATTCACGCAGCCAGCGATGGCGACATCGTACGCATCGATTTTCTTGATTCCGGGCCTGGGGTCGACGCGGATCAGTTGCCACGGCTGTTCGAGCGTTTCTACCGCGGCGAAGCCTCACGCAATCGCGCCAGTGGTGGCGCTGGTCTGGGGCTGGCCATCTGTCACAGCATCGCCCTGGCCCATGGCGGCAGCCTCAGTGCCGATCACTCTCCTTTGGGTGGCCTTTGGCTGACCCTGCGCCTGCCACGGAACGCCTGACCATGGTCAACGACAGCCCGATCCTCATCGTCGAAGACGAACCCAAACTGGCCGCGTTGATGCGCGACTACCTGTGCGCCGCTGGCTATGCGACCCAGTGCCTGGACAACGGGCTGGAGGTGGTGCCGGCGGTGCGTGCCCGCGAGCCGCGGCTGATCCTGCTCGACCTGATGCTGCCTGGACGTGACGGTCTGCAAGTGTGCAAGGAACTGCGCGGCTTCAGTGCCGTGCCTATCATCATGATCACCGCCCGAGTCGAGGAAGTGGATCGCCTGCTCGGGCTGGATCTGGGCGCCGACGACTACATCTGCAAACCCTTCAGCCCTCGCGAAGTGGTCGCCAGGGTCAAAGCCATCCTGCGACGTAGCCCGCATCTTTTGACCTCTGCAGCACCGCGTCTACAGATTGACGAAGCACAGTACCAAGCCTCCCTCGACGGTGTGGCACTGGACCTGACGCCTCTGGAACTGCGCTTGCTCAGTACCCTCGCCCGCTCTCCGGGACGCGTGTTTTCCCGGGATCAGTTGCTCGACAGGATCTACTCCGATCACCGGGTGGTCACCGACCGCACGGTCGACAGCCATATCCGTAATCTGCGGCGCAAGCTCGAACAGGCCTGCCCGGGGGAGCATCCCATCGAATCGTTGTATGGCGTGGGCTATCGGTTTCAGCTCGCCGACGCCTGAAGCGTCGTCGAGATTACCGTTATTGATCGGCCGCATAGATGATGGTTTGCGCGCTGTCGGATGTCGCAAGGCGGTGGGTGAAGTAGGTGTCGCCTTCATCTGTCTGGATCTCGTAGTCGACCTTGCTGGCGACACGGCCCGATGCACCGCAATGCTTGATGATTTTCAGCACCCGCTGAAACTTCACGCCCTGAGTACCGTTCTGGGCAGGGCCGGTGAGTACATTGACCGTTTGAAACCAGCCTTCATTCTTCTTGTTCGACACGAGGGTGCCGGTCAGTGCCTCAAAGCGCTCCAGACGGGTAAAACCCCAGAGTGTCTGTTCCTCGACCGTTTGGTCCTTCGCGGCGGAACCCGTAAACACAAACAGGTTGATGGCCGGATTGTCTTCGCAAAAGAAGTCATAGGGCACAAGTCCGTCCACCATTTTCTTGCCGGCAACGAAGCCCTTTTTATGAACCAGAAACATGACCACCTCCACTCAATAACTTCACTAAAACATCAGCAAACGCTGAGTAAGTTTGAGCGGGGAGTCTACTGAGACGGGGCGTACAGGGCCGTCAAGCCAATGTAATATCGTGTAAAGATCATGCCTGACGGGGCAAACTGATTTCCACGGTCAGCCCACCTGACGGCTCGTTGCGCGCCACGATCGTGCCGCCGTGCATTTCCACGGCCCTTGAGGCAATCGCCAGGCCCAGCCCGAAACCGGCACTGGCCTCGTTCAGGCCGCGCTCGAACGGGTGAAAAATGTCCTGCAATCGCTCGTTTTCAACACCCGGCCCCCGATCGGTAATCTGCACCGTCAGGTAGTCTGCGTCGAGATTGACCTCAGCCACTACAACAACAGTCGTGTTCGGCTTGGTATAGCGCACCGCGTTTCGAATGACGTTCTCGAAACACCGATACAGCAGTTCGCCGCTGACACGACTGACAAAGGCCGGACACGCCTGCAGGCTTACCCGGCAACCTTTCATTTGCGCCTCGAATTGAGCGTCCTCGACGATCACCGACAGCATCTCGACGATATCAATTGGCTCGCGCTCGATACTCTCGGGCCGACCCTGCATGCGCGCCAGGGTCAACAACGCCTCGATCAGCGTTTCCATGCGCACCGACTCGCGATCGATGCGCTCCACCATTTCCAGGCGTGCAGGATCTTGCTGCAACAGCCCGATAGCCGCTTGCATGCGCGTCAACGGTGAACGCAGTTCGTGAGAGATGTCGTGCAACAGATGTTGCTGGGCCTCCACCAGCAGTTTCAGCTGATTGGCCATCCGGTCGCAGTCCTCGGCCAGATCAACGATTTCATCGCGACGCTTACCCATCATCGGCTTGACCCGGGCTTCGAAGCGCCCCTGAGCCACGTTGCTCATCGCCCGCCTGAGATAGGCCAACGGCCACGCCAGGTAATACGCCATATAGCCGCTGAACAGCGCACTCATCACCGTGCCGATGAACAACGGAATCGAGCGCCCCGGCCCCCTGTCACCCTCCTTGCCAAGGGAATGTGTAGACCTGAGCGACAGCGCCATACCGTCCTTGCTGATGACCGATCGCTCATAAGCCGGTTGCGGAACCGGCGACCCCGCCAGCAGCTGGCCTGCACTGTCATACACGCCAATGGCCTGGTCACCGGGGTGCTCCCACACCGTCAGCAGCTGCCGGCCCGACTCGACGCCAAACTGGCGCAGCAGCTGCTCTTCGCTGGCAAGGATCGCTTCCAGATGAGGATCACCGGGCCTGAAACTGCCCAGCACCAGAACGCCCAATCCGACCAAAAACGTCAGGCTGGTGGCCAGCCAAAAGGCCAGGAACAGTTTCCAGAACAGCCGACTGGGTTTCATCATTCGGCGATCAACAGGTAACCGAGGCCACGCACGCTCTGAATCCAGGCCTTGGCGTCGGGCCGCGGCCCCAGCTTCTGGCGAATGCTGCTGATGTGCACGTCGATACGCCGGTCGTAGCGAGTCAAGGGACACCCCAAGGCATTGAACGACAGATCCTGCTTGCTCACCACCTGCCCGGCACAGCGGGCCAGCTCTTCGAGCAAGCTGAATTCGGTACTGGTCACCCCCAGCTCGCGCCCCTGCCAGAGGGCCTGACGCTTACCGGGCCACAAGACCAGAGGGCCAGTCCTGATCACTTCGGTGGTTGGCTGATCCACCGGCTGCACCCTGCGCATGATTGCCCGTAAACGTGCCACCAATTCCCCCGGCGAACTGGGCTTGGGCACATAGTCATCGGCGCCCAGTTCCAGGCCGGTGATCTTGTCTATGTTGTCGCCTCGGGCGGTGAGCAACACTACCGGCACCTGGCTTGCAGCCCGAATGCGCCTGAGCACCTCGATACCCGACAGTCGCGGCAGCATCACGTCCAGTACCACGATGCTGTAGCGGCCGGACAGCGCTTGGACCTCACCCTCCTCGCCCGTGTGCACTGCTGTCACCTCAAAGCCTTCACGCTCCAGGTATTGGCTGAGCATTCCAGTCAGTTCCTGGTCATCGTCAACTAGCAATACGCAGATCATGGCGAGCTCTTGAATGGGTATCGGCGCATTATCGCCCTTGCGCTGCACAGCGTCATCGCCCCGGGCCAACCTTTACCTAACTTGACACTTGGTTAACCGCACCAAACGCACCGAGCTTTTATGCTTCACCTCCACCAGCCTGCTCGCTCCGCGGTAACTCGTCTTGCTGTGAGATATCCGCGCCCGCCTACGCTGCTTGTCGATGTGTTCTGGATAAGATCTTGATGAATTTTTCGCGTCTGCTCTGCTCGGCTGCACTGCTGCTCAATGCCACACTTGCGCACGCCCAAGGCTTCAAAATTTCCGATATTCGCATTAACGGTCTGCAGCGGGTTTCCGCGGGCAGCGTGTTCGGTGCCTTACCGTTGAATGTCGGTGATGAAGCGGACGATCGTCGCCTGGTGGAGTCCACTCGTGCACTGTTCAAAACCGGGTTCTTTCAGGATATCCAGCTGGGGCACGATGGCGATGTCCTGGTCATCACGGTCGTCGAGCGTCCCTCAGTCGCCAGTATTGAGATCGAAGGCAACAAGGCAATCTCCACTGAAGACCTGATGAAGGGCCTCAAACAATCCGGTCTGGCCGAAGGCGAGATCTTCCAGCGCGCCACCCTCGAAGGCGTGCGTAACGAGCTGCAGCGTCAATACGTCGCTCAGGGTCGCTACTCGGCGTCGGTCGATGCCGAGGTGATCGCGCAACCGCGCAATCGTGTGGGCCTGAAAATCAAGATAGACGAAGGCTCAGTAGCGGCGATCCAACACATCAACGTGGTAGGCAATACCGTATTCACCGAAGAAGAATTGAGCGACCAATTCACTCTCAAGACCAGCAACTGGCTGTCGTTCTTCAAGAACGATGACAAGTACGCTCGTGAAAAACTCTCCGGTGACCTGGAGCGTCTGCGTTCCTACTATCTGGATCGCGGCTATATCAATATGGATATCGCGTCGACCCAGGTGTCCATCACCCCGGACAAAAAACACGTCTATATCACCGTCAACGTCAACGAAGGCGAGAAGTACACCGTTCGTGACGTCAAGCTCAGCGGTGACCTGAAAGTGCCTGAAGACCAGGTCAAGTCCCTGTTGCTGGTTCAGAAAGGCCAGGTGTTCTCGCGCAAGCTGATGACCACCACCTCGGACTTGATCACACGCCGTCTGGGTAACGAGGGTTACACGTTTACCAATGTCAACGCGGTGCCGACCCCGAACAATGACGACCATACCGTCGATATCACCTTCGTGGTCGACCCGGGCAAGCGTGCCTACGTCAACCGCATCAACTTCCGTGGCAACACCAAGACCGACGACAAAGTGCTGCGCCGCGAAATGCGTCAGATGGAAGGTGGCTGGGCATCGACCTACCTGATCGACCAATCCAAGACCCGTCTGGAACGACTGGGCTTCTTCAAGGAAGTCAACGTCGAGACGCCGGCGGTAGCGGGTTTGGATGACCAAATCGATGTGAACTATAGCGTCGAAGAACAGGCGTCCGGCTCGATCACCGCCAGCGTCGGTTTCGCCCAGAGCTCAGGTTTGATCCTCGGTGGTTCGATCACCCAGAACAACTTCCTGGGCACGGGTAATTACGCCAGCCTGGGCCTTACCCGCTCGGGATATCAAAACAAGTACAATTTCGGTTTTACCAACCCCTACTTCACGCCGGACGGTGTGAGCCTGGGCTACAACCTGTTCTACAACGCCACCGACTACAACGATTATTACGATGACGGTGTTTCGTACTATTCCATCAATAGCTACGGCGCCGGCACCACCATCGGTTACCCGATCAATGAAACCTCACGGCTGAATTTCGGCCTGACTGTGCAACATGACAGCATCGATCCAGGCACCTACAGCGCCGATGAGATCTACGACTTTATCGAACGTGAGGGCAAGGAGTTCACCAACTTCAAGGCCAATCTCGGCTGGTCGGAATCGACCCTGAACCGCAGCGTGCTGGCCACCCGCGGACATTCGCAAAACCTGAACCTGTCGGTGACGGTGCCCGGCAGTGACCTGAGTTTCTACAAGATCGATTACACGGGACAGACCTTCCTGCCGGTCAGCGACTCCACCTCACTGCGGTTCCATACCAAGCTCGGCTATGGCAACAGCTACGGCTCAACAGACGGCCTGCCGTTCTATGAAAACTACACCGCAGGTGGCGAGGGCTCGGTGCGAGGCTTTGAAAGCGGCACCCTCGGCCCACGTAATACCCCCGCCACTGGCACGTATGCCAGTGCCGGACAGTCGTATTATTCCGATCGGGACACCGAAGCACTAGGCGGCAACATCCTCATCACCGGCGGCGTGGAATACCTGTTTCCGTTGCCCTTTATCAAAGACAATAAATCCCTGCGCACCTCAGTATTCTGGGACGTTGGCAGCGTCTATTCAAACAAGTGTTACCTGAGCACCACCCAGGCTTGCGACGGTGTCGACCTCAACCAGATGGCCAGTTCCGTGGGTGTTGGCGTCACTTGGTACAGCCCATTGGGCCCCTTGAGCGCCAACCTGGCGTTTCCGGTTCAAACGCCTGATAACGCGGATACGCAAGTGTTTCAGTTCTCTATGGGGCAGACGTTTTGATCAGGTAAGTGAAGGTATGAAAGCGCCAACCCTGGCGAGCCTTATTGATCGATAGTACGACTGGTCAGGGTTGACGTAGCATCCACCGCGCCTTTCACCCCAATTCGCTTTGCCGGATCAGTTTCTTATCAATCTTCCCGACGCTGGTTTTAGGAATCTGGGCGACGAATTTGAACTGCTTGGGGATCGCCCATTTGTTGATGCGACCACGCTCGACAAACCCTTGCAGGTGCGTCTCCAGGATCTTGCGGTCGAGATACTGCCCCGACTCGCACACCACCAGCGCCATCGGCCGCTCACCCCATTGTTCATCGGCAATGCCCACGACCGCGACCGACATCACCGCTGCGTGTTCGCTGATCAGGCTTTCCAGTTCCAGAGAGCTGATCCACTCCCCGCCCGTCTTGATGACATCCTTGATTCGATCTTTGATTTGCACTCCTCCCAAGGTGTCGATAAAGGCCAAATCACCGGTGTGCATCCAGCCGTTGTGCCAAAGCTCGGCACCCTTTTCGGGCTCCTTCAAATAGCCTTGGGTCAGCCAGGGTGCGCGCACCACGATCTCGCCCAGAGACTCGCCGTCATGGGCAACGTCATTGCCATTGGCATCGATGATTTTCAGGTCGACCATCGGCACCGGCGTGCCCGTCTTGATGCGGGTGGCCAGTTGGGCTTGCGTGGATTGTTCGAGGTCTTCATCACGCAGGTACGTCAGGCACAGCAATGGGCAGGTTTCCGACATGCCGTAACCGCTGTGCACCTGAATACCTTTGACGCTCGCTTCGCTGGCAATTCCCAGTGTCAGTGCGCTGCCACCCAAGAGCATTTTCCAGCCATCAAAACGGGTCTGTGCCGCTTCCTCGCAGCTCAGGATCATTTGCAGAATGGTCGGCACGCAGTGGGAAAAAGTGACCTTCTCTTGACGATACAGCCTGACCAGGCTGTTGGGTTCGTAGCGGCCGGGGTACACCTGCTTGAGCCCCATCAGGGTGGCGACATAGGGCACACCCCAGGCATGCACATGAAACATCGGGGTGATGGGCATGTAGACATCATCGGAGCGCAGCAACGGCAAGCCTTGATAGACGCCCAAAGTGCCCACGGCATTCAAGGTGTGCAAGACCAATTGGCGGTGGGTGAAATACACGCCTTTAGGGTCGCCAGTGGTGCCCGTGGTGTAGAAAAGGGTCGCCACCGAGTTTTCATCGAAGTCGGGAAAGTCGTATTGGTCTGCGGCCCCGGCCAACAGGTTTTCATATTCCCCCAGCACCGGTAACGACGTGGCGGTTGCTGTGTCGTCCGTGAGCTGCAGGTAACCTTTGACGGTTTCAAGTCGCCCGTGAATCTGTTCAACCAGCGGCAGGAAATCATCATGCACCAGTACCAGGTCGTCCTCGGCATGGTTCATGGTGAAGAGCACCTGATCCGGCGAAAGACGGATGTTCACGGTGTGCAGCACCGCGCCGATCATCGGTACGGCAAAGAAGCATTCCAGGTAGCGATGGCTGTCCCAGTCGAGCATGGCCACGGTATCCCCGGCCTTGACGCCGGCAGCGGTCAAGGCGTTGGCCAGCCTGCGGATCCGCTGGTTGAGGGTCTGGTAGCTGTAGCGCAGTTTGTCGGCGTAGACGATTTCCCGGCCCGGCTCGTAACGCACGCCGGACAACAACAATTGCTTGATCAGCAAGGGATAGGCATAGGCGCCATCGGCGGGCGGAATTATTTTTGTCGCCATCATGGTTGAGGTTCCCGGTCCTATTTACGTGGGCTCAGAATTGCGCCGCGTCCAGTTGATAGAGGCATTCGCTGCCAGCCTTGGCCGACGCGCTCAGCGAGTGGATGCGCGGCAGCAGGCGGGCGAAATAGAAGCGCGCGGTGGCCAGTTTGCTGGCATAGAAATCGTCTTTTGAATGCGTGCTCATGGCAGCCTTGGCCATTCGCGCCCACATATAGGCGTATGCGGTGTAGCCGAACACGTGCAGGTACTCGACCGAGGCCGCGCCGATTTCATTCGGGTTGCTCTGGGCTCGGTCCAGCAGCCATGCGGTCAGTTCGTCGAGGGTGTCGACGGCAGCGTTCAACGGTTTGGTGAACTCACCGAGGTCAGCGCAGGCATTGGCGGTAAATTTGCGGATTTCCGAAGCAAACAGCCGGTACAGCGCCCCGCCGCTGCCGACGATTTTGCGCCCCGCCAGGTCCAGTGACTGAATGCCGTTGGTGCCTTCGTAGATCTGGGTGATGCGCACATCGCGAACCAATTGCTCCTGGCCCCATTCGCGGATGTAGCCGTGGCCGCCGAAGATCTGCTGGCCATGCACCGTGGTTTCCAGACCCATGTCGGTGAGGAACGCCTTGGCCACCGGGGTCAGCAGCGACACCAGTTCCTGGGCGCGGCTGCGGCTTGCCGCGTCATCGCTGTACTTGGCGATGTCCAGTTGCAGGGCCACGTAGCTGGAGAACGCACGCCCGCCCTCGTTCAAGGCCTTCATGGTCAACAGCATCCGCCGTACATCCGGATGCACGATGATCGGGTCGGCAGCCTTGTCCTTGTGCTGCGCGCCCGTCGGCGAACGACTTTGCAGACGGTCGCGGGCGTATTCGACCGCGTTCTGATACGAACGCTCACCCAATGCCAAGCCCTGGATGCCCACGCCAAGGCGTTCGTAATTCATCATGGTGAACATCGCCGCCAGGCCCTTGTTCGGCGCATCGACGATCCAGCCAGTCGCTCCGTCAAAGTTCATCACACAGGTGGCGGATGCCTTGATGCCCATCTTGTGCTCGATGGAACCGCAGGACAGCGAGTTGCGCTTGCCCAGCGAGCCATCGTCATTGACCAGCACCTTGGGCACCAGAAACAGCGAAATTCCCTTGGGACCGGCCGGTGCATCCGGTAACCGCGCCAGTACCAGATGAATGATGTTTTCGGTCAGGTCGTGCTCGCCGCCGGTGATGAAAATCTTGCTGCCGCTGATCTTGTAACTGCCGTCGGCCTGAGGTTCGGCTCGGGTGCGAATCAAGCCCAAGTCAGTGCCGGCATGCGCCTCGGTCAGGCACATTGAACCGGTCCAGGTGCCGGCATACATGTTCGGCAGATAGCGTTCCTTGAGTTCCTGACTGGCGTGGGCATTGATCGACAGGCACGCACCGGCGGTCAGCATCGGGTACAGGCCGAACGACAGACTTGCCGAGTTGACCATCTCCTCGACCTGAGCCGAAATGGCCTTGGGCATCCCCATGCCACCGAACTGCGGGTCGCCACCCACCCCCACCCAACCGCCTGCGGCGAACGCATGGTAAGCCGCGACAAATCCGTCTGGAGACTGGACCGCGCCGTTGCTCCAGGTGCAGCCCTGCTCGTCGCTGCTGCGATTCAGCGGTGCGATAACTTCGCCACTGATTTTGCCGGCCTCTTCAAGAATTGCGGCGACCGTTTCTTCATCGATCACCTCGGCCATGCCAGGCAATTGGGCCCATAGCCGGGACACCTGGAAGACTTCGTTGAGTACGAAGCGCATATCGCGCAAAGGAGCTTTGTAATCAGACATGGTTGGCTTACTCGGAAGTGGTCAGGGCATGCGGCATGTCCTGACGTTGGGATGCACCGGTCTCACCGGTTTGCGCCACTTGGGCTTGTGGAACCGGGTGACGCAGCAAGAAGTACGACAGGGCCGGGATCAGGATCAGCGCGCCGAGCATGTTCCACAGGAACATGAAGGTCAGCAGGATGCCCATGTCGGCCTGGAACTTGATCGGTGACCAGACCCAGCACACCACGCCCGCCGCCAGGGTGATGCCCACCAGGCCCACCACCCGACCGGTAAACGACACGGCGTTGCGGTAAGCCTGACTCAGCGGCAGGCCCTGGCGCTGGTAATGCAACTGCACGCTGAGCAGGTACAACGCGTAGTCCACGCCGATGCCCACGCCCAACGCGATCACCGGCAGAGTCGCGACCTTCACGCCAATGCCCATGGCCACCATCAACGCCTCGCAAAGGATCGAAGTCAGCACCAGCGGCAACAGGGCGACCAGGGTCGCGCGCCAGCTGCGGAAGGTGATCAGGCAGAACAACGTCACCGCCGCATAGACGTAAAGCAGCATGGTGCGATTGGCTTCGCGCACCACAATATTGGTCGCCGCCTCAATCCCGGCCGACCCGGCCGCGAGCAGGAACTGGCGATCTTCGCTGTTGTTCTCCCGGGCGAATTTTTCGGCGATGCCCACCACCGCATCCAGGGTCTCGGCCTTGTGGTCCTTGAGGAAGGTGATCACCGGCATCAGCGAACAATCGGTGTTGAACAACTCCGGGGAATTGACCGAGGCTTGCTGCGCAGCGTAGTTCAGCACGTCCTGATTGCGCTGGATGCTGTTGAGCTTGGGGTTGCCTTCATAGGTGCCGGCGGTGATTTGGCGCACCGCGTTGACCAACGAAGCCGTCGCCTGCACCCCCGAATACTGCTGCAGTTCCCAGGCCAGACGGTCGGCGAGAACCAGCGTCTTGTAGTTCAAGCAGCCTTCCGGCGCGGTCTTGATCATCACCGCGAACAGGTCGCTGGACAGCGCGTAGTGGCTGGTGATGTAGGCGTTGTCACGGTTATAGCGAGAGTCGGCACGCAACTCTGGTGCGCCACTTTCCAGGTCGCCGATCTTCAGCTGCAAGCTGACCATGAAGCCGCCGATGCCCATCAGTACCGCGACCAATACCGCCCCCGTGGCCCATTTGGCCGTGGTGAAGCGGTCAAGCAAGTCCCACAGTTTGCCGAAGCCTTTGTGCCCTTCTGCGCGCGTATCGATTTTCAGCGCACGCTCGGCCGCCTTGGTGCCGACGCCGACATAAGACAGCGCCACCGGCATCAGCAACAGCGAGGTAAAGATCAGCACCGCCACACCGATACTGGCGGTGATCGCCAGGTCGCGGATCACCGGAATGTCGATCAGCATCAGCACCGCGAACCCGACAGCGTCGGCCAGCAGCGCGGTGACGCCGGCAATGAACAGACGGCGGAAGGTGTAGCGTGCGGCGATCAGTCTGTGGGTGCCGCGGGCGATGTCTTGCATGATGCCGTTCATCTTCTGCGCCGCGTGGGACACACCGATGGCGAAGATAAGGAAAGGCACGAGCACCGAGTACGGATCGATGGCATAGCCCAGCCGGGCGACGATGCCCAGCTGCCAGACCACCGCGATCAGCGAGCAGCCGACCACCAGCAAGGTGCTGCGCACGCATCGGGTGTAGGCGTAAATGGTGATCAGCGAAGTGACGACGGCCAGGCCGAAGAACATCATCACCTGGATGAGGCCATCGATCAGGTCGCCCATCAGTTTGGCGAAACCGATCACCCGGACTTTGTACTGGCCCTTGCCCTCCTCCCCGGCCTTGCGCGCAGCACTGTCGCCGGCGAACTCGATCTTGTCGCGCAACTGCTCCTCGAGCATCTGCGAAAAGGCGTGGTAGTCGATGCGCTGACCGCTGGCCGTGGCTTTGTCCAGCAGCGGCACGATGAGCATGCTCGATTTGTAGTCGCTGGCCACCAGACTGCCGACGATTCCGGCGCGGGAAATGTTCTGGCGCAGCTGTTCTATTTGCTCGGGTTTGCCCTCGTAGGTATCGGGCATTACCGGGCCACCCTGGAAACCTTCCTCGGTGACTTCGGTCCAGCGCACCGCCGGGCTCCACAACGACTTCATCCAGGCGCGGTCGACGCCTTCGGTGACGAACAACTGATCGTTGACCTGTTTGAGTACATCAAGATAAGCGGGGTCGAAGATATCGCCCTGAGTGTTCTCCACCACCACCCGTACCGAGTTACCCAAACCGCGCAGCGACTGACGGTTTTCCAGGAAATTCTGGATGTACGGCTGGCTCTGCGGAATCATCTTTTCAAAGCTGGGGCGCAGCTCCAGGCGAGTTGCGGCCATGTAGCCCAACACCACGGTGGCCAGCGCCATCAGCAGCATGAACAACGGACGGTAGTTGAATACCAGTCGCTCCAGCCGGTTGCCGGACTGGCGGTCGAAATCCCGCAGATCGCGGATCACCGGCATGGTTTCTTGTTTGGTATGGCCCATGTCTGGGTTCTCGCTCTAAGGGTTCGAGGGCTTATTCAACGGACAGCGTCCGTGCACCACGGCTGCCAACCACCACCAGCGCACCGTCGGCGGACTGAGTGGCGCCGGTCACCGGTGTCGGTGCCCGTTGCTGAACCAGATGCAATTGCGCACCGAAGCCCTGGCTGACCAGCATCTGCCCGCCCAGGGTGAACAAGCGGTAGTTGCCACGGCCATCGACGAGGCCGGCGGTGATGCTGACGTGCAGGCCATTCTTCAGCGGGGTCCAGCTGAGACCGCCATCGGTGCTGCGCAGCACATTGCCGCGCAAGCCGTAGACGAGCGCTTCGCCGGGCTTGCCGAGCACACCGAAAAAACTGCCCTGATAGGGTGTCTGCACGGCGGCGAACCGCTGTTGGGTGTCATCCCATTTCAGCAACAAGCCTTGCTCGCCGGCGATGTACAGCGCATCGCCAGTGGAGGCGATGGCGTTGAGGTGAAAGCCCTGCGGGTTGTCGGTGCGATCCTGAAACGGTGTCCAGCTCTGGCCGCCGTCTTCGGTGCGCAGGATCAAGTTGAACACCCCGACCACATAGCCGAGGCGGTCGTTTTCGAACCAGACATCAAGCAAGGGTTTGTCGGCGCCCTGCGCCATCAGGCGCTCACCTTCGGCGACCAGCAGTGGCCATTGTTCGTTGCCAGGTTCTGCACGGGCCAACGCTTGGTAATGCTTGACCAGCAAGGCCCCGATCTCGCGGCCGTCCAGTTGCTTGCGCCAGGTCGCACCCGCGTCACTGCTGTGCAACACCACACCGTCGCCGCCCACCGCCCAGCCTTGGGTGGCGGAAGGAAAACTCACGGCATTGAGGTCGGCACTGACCGGCACCGCTGCCTGCTGCCAGTGTTTGCCGGCATCATCGGAATACAGAATGTGGCCACGCTGCCCGACTGCGACCAAACGCTCGCCGGCGCGGGCCATGCCGGATAACGGACTGTTGACGGCCAGGGCGCTGACCCTGGCCGGCAGATCCAGCACGTCGACATAACCGGACGCCTGGCTCAGGCCCTGCAACATTGCAAGCAGAGCGCCGAGCGCCAGCCGCAGATAATTTTTGTACGAACACATACCGCGTCCTCTTCGGATAACCGCGCCGGGACACACGTCCGTGTGCCTGACGTTCCAACCTGGGCGTGCGAAACGATCGGCACGCGCCGACCGTCGTGCGGTCCCCTGCCTGGCAGTGGACCGCACGGACGCTTTGTCACGGTTTGCTTAGCGAATCCCGCTACCGGCCAGGGACTCAGGCGACCACTGCGCCTTGGAGAGCGGATCGATGTACTTGATGCCGCCGTAAGGCCCGACCACGCCGTTGATGTTGTAGGAGCCGCCCACCAGGTCGTAGATCATGAAGGGCGTGGAGTCCGGGATCTGCTTGTCGTAGCTCTGGCTGAGGAACGCGAAGGAGCCACGGTACAGTTGACCACGGGCGTCGTATTGGTCAGAGGCCAGAGCGGTCCAGCTGTCTTCATCAAGGTAGAAGCGGCGCTTCTGATAGATGTGTCGGGCGCCGGACTTGAGGTTGCCTTCCACCACCCACACTCGGTGTTTTTCCCAGCGCACGTAATCCGGTGCCAGGTGATTGGCGGCGGTCAGCGACTTGGGGTCCTGGGCGTAAGTCAGCTTGTAGGTGTTGTACGGCACGATCATTTCCTGCTTGCCCACCAGCTTCCAGTCATAGCGGTCCAGCGCACCGTTGAACACGAAAACATCGTCGTAGGTGCCCGCGCCAGCGGTGCCAGGGTTAGGCGTGTCGTAAGCCAGGTTCGGCGCCAGCTTGACCCGACGCTGGCCAGGCAAGTATTGCCAGGCGCGGCGCGGTTGCTGCAGCGGGTTGGCGGCGTCCTTGAGCATCACCGCTTCACCGGCCCGGCGCGCAGGGCCGGTATAGGACAGCTTCATCTGGTAGTACACGTCGGCGCTGCTGATCGGCTGCGCCAGGTTCTCGTAGATCGGATAGGAAATGAACGCCTGCCCGGTGGTCGCCAGGGTCGGCACGCCAGCGGAATCGACGTTCCAGGAGTCGTACTTGGAGTTGATGTTGACCCCCTGATAACGCAACAGGAAGTTCCACATCGCCTCGTTGCCCGACTGCGGAATCGGGAACGGCACGCCCGGCAGTACGTTATCGATGGCCAAACCACCTTCGAGGGACTTGGCGCCGCTGGCATTCTTCACGCCATTGTCGAGGATGGCTTTGGGCAGCGAAACGGTGCGGTGGGTCGGGTAGACATTGACGTGGAAGCTCGGAAAACGCTTGGCCAGTTCCGCCGTGGTTGCACTGAGCAAGCCCTTGTACTGATCGACGTTTTTGCCGTCGATCACCAGTAACGGTTTTTCGTTGGCGAAGGGATCCGGACGCATGCTGTCACCGGATTTGAAACTGGCCGGCGGCGTGGTCAGGCCACCGTCATAGGCAGGGATGGAACCATCAGCGTTCCCGGCCTTTTCGGCGCCCACCAGGGTCAGGCTGCTGCCCAACTTGGCAGCGTCCTGGGTTGAAACAGCGGCCTGTGCCTGGGCGGCAAGGACCATCGCCAGCGAAGCAGCCAACACGGTTTTTGCGAATTTCATCTTGTTATTCTCCTGCTTGCATTGAGCAAATCAGTGGTGAATCAAAAAGTGGTTTTCATCGTCAGGTAAACGGCGCCACGGTCCTCAGTCGTGGCCCCACCACCGGAGAAGGCCGAGTAGCCGCCGCCGTAACACGCATAGTTTTCATTGCCGCTAAAGGCATTGGGTGTGGAACCGTCGCCGCTGCCGGCATTGGCCGCGCCGGTGCTCAAACCGCTGGCGTCGCACTTGTCGGTCTTGCCGAAGGAGTCCACGTACTTCAGGTCGACGAAGTATTTGTTGTACACAACGGCACCCACGCCCACGGCATAGTTGCCGGTGTCTTTGGCACCGCCACCGGACACTGGTGATACGCCGTCAAGGCCGACGTTGATGGACATTGGTGCGTTGAGGTCGACGCCGGGAAACACCTGGTACCAGGTCGGCGTAAAGTTGACCGCGATACCCCAGTTGTCCCGGGTCGGCTGGTCGATGCCGCGATAGGTGTCCTTGCCCTTGTAGAGCGCTTCGTTCTTGCTATCGAGCTTGAGCAGGTTGCTGTAGTACAACTCGGCGAGCAGGCTGGCCGAATCGAACACCGGTGTTTTCGGGAAGGTCATCAGGCCGTTGAGCGTCCAGTGCAAGGTGTCACCGGTGGCACTCATGCTGTCGCCCTTTTGCGGGGTGTCATAGATCACCCCGGTGGCCGCCGTGCGGGCCGGCAACAACCCAAGACCTGCGCCCAAACCCCGCGGCCCTGTCGAGCTGACAACCGCGGGAATACTGGCCAGCGGCATGTTGTGCCGAATGTTCAGGTCCGACCCCACACTGATACCGCCCACATCCTTGGACAGGCTCAGGCCGACGATCTGAATGTTGTCGGCATAGGCCAGTTGATAGGTGCTGGTGCTCAACGAATTGAGGGTGTTGACCACGGCCGGCACCATGCCGGCAGGCGGGGTACCGTTGGGATTGGCCGACGTCAGCCCGGTGGCGTTCAACCAGGCTTGCGGCAGGATTTCCGAGGTATTGCGGTAGTAAACGCCGAGGGTGCCATCCAGCCAGGCCGGCGACCACTTGGCCATCACGCCCCAGTCTCCGCGCTTGTCCGGCGTCAGGTCGTGACCGCGACGCACATTGGTCAACCCGTTGCAGGGCGCCAGACCACAACCCAGCGGGCTGCCCGGCACCACGCCATTGGTGTTGCCCAGCAGGAACGACTGCGCACCGAAGCCGACCAGATCGGAACCACCATAATAAGTGCCAGCTTCCGGCAGGCGGGCGGCATCCCAATCGAGGAAATACTGGGCACCCACGGTCAACTCGGGGTTGACGGTGAACGACATCGACAACTGGTTACGCGGAACGAACAGCTCCTTGGCTTCGGTACCCGGCGAGGCGGCCAGTTTGGCCAGGTCCAGGCCGGACTGGCCGTAGCTGATCGAGTGCACCGGGTTGAGGATGGTTTCACCCCAGAACACGTTGTGCTGGCCGGCCTTGACGCTCAACAGCGACTCCTCGCCCACTTCGGTGCTGTAGAACACGAAGGCATCGAGGATTTCGCCGGATGGACCGGTGTAGTAACGCTGGGCGTAGTTGCTCAGGTGGGGGCTGCCATTGCCGACATTGTCGTTGGTGACCCCGGCCAGGCGCGGATCGTTGGCGACCAGACCCGACCTTGCATCATTGCCGTTGACGAACGGGTTGGAATTGGAACCGGTGTTCTCGTAAGCCTTGTCGTACCAACTGGCGGCACTGACACGAAAACCCATGTGGTTCTGGTAGACCACATCCATTTCGGTCAACAGGTCAACACGGTTGGTGATGTTGGTTCCGGCCTTGCGGAAGTTGTAGTCGCCGTCGTTGTTGTTCGGCGTTGCCAGCATGCGTTTGTCAGCGCTTTCGGTGCGTACGCCGTAGTTGTACTTCACGGTGTTATCCAGACGTACGGTCCAGTCCGGGTTACCTGTATCGAGCTCGACCGCCTGCGCGACCGGCACGGCGGTGGCCAGGATGGCCGAGGCCAACAAGGTGTAACGCGAGGGTGCGAACCCGTGACTCTTATTGTTGTGCATTGCGTTGTCTCCGCCTTTTGTATTTGTTTTAAGCGCAGCCGCCCTCGCGCAACCCCTTGTTCCAGGGGTTTACGTTTTTCAGGTGTGGGGGCAAATGCCGGATGGCTGGGGCCAACCGGCGCCTGAATTAGCGATCCAGTTCCAGGATGAGTGCTTCGGCTTGCGGCCAGTGGCCAAAGCCTGCAGCTGGATTGAGATGACCCACCTCGCCCATATTGAGTAGTTCACTGCCCCAGCCTTCAGCCAGGCGAGTGGCAGCGTCCAGGCTGGCAAGGTGGTCGTTGGTACTGGCGGCCACCAGGCTGCGGAACGGCAGTGGCCCTTTTGGCAGAGGGCGCCAACCCTGGGTACGCAGGGTTTCAGCGGATGGGTAGCCTTGCGGCCAATCAGCATCGAGATCCGGAGGCGTCGCCAGCAGCGCGCCCTTGATCGGCCGACGGTGCTGCGCCGCCCAGTGCGCGACCATCAGCACTCCGGCGCTGTGAGCAACCAGAATCACCGGCCCGTCGATCTGCTCCAGCGCGTGCTGAATCGCTTCGACCCGCTTGGCGCAATCGAGCTTGTCGGTTTCCAGCGGCGGCACACTGCGCACCTTGCAGAGCCTTGCCTCAAGCAGCGTTTGCCAATGCTCGGCAACGTGCTCGCGCAGGCCCGGTACGATCAGAACGGTTGCGGCAGTTAGCAGTTTGTCCACTTCAACACCTTCGCTTTCTCGATGACTCGACTGGCTCTATCGCCAGGGGCTTTTTGTAGGACTGACATTAAAGAGCGCCCACCCGGGGCGCTTTTCATTGGACGTCAGGCACTTTTCTTTTCATGACAAATTTCCAGGGATCGGCACGCGCCGACCATTGGTCGTAAATCCCGGCAGGTTCTCTGCGGGTCACTGTAATCAAGGGGTGAGCGTTGATTGCTCGAGGACAACGGAGGTGATTCCGGACAGATTTGAGCGAGCGCCGTCGACGACCTCGCAACTGTTCAATTGCTGATGTGCTGGATATAGTCGCCACGCTCATTTGAATCGCAACCGGCCCAGGAAAGACCTTCGCATGCCCAAGCTCGTTCGCGCCGCCGTCTTGACCAACTACCTGGAGGTCACCCAGTACCTGGGATTCAACCCGCGTGATGTGCTGGCCGGTGTCGGCCTGAGCAAAGCCCTTCTGCAAGCACCCGAACACCGCATTCCCATTGATGCCGCCGTACGCCTGCTGGAAGATTCGGCCGCCGCCAGTGGCTGCCAGAGCTTCGGTCTGAGCATGGCCGAGTCGCGTCAGCTCTCGGACTTCGGTGTGGTCAGCCTGCTGCTCAGCCACCAGCGAACGCTGCGTGATGCGTTGCAAGTGTTGGTGCATTACCGTCATCTGATGAACGACTCGCTGGCCCTCTTCATCGAAGAGGCTGGCAAGATGGTGATCATTCGCGAGGAGGTGGTTACTGAATCGCCGATGCCCTGCCGACAAGCCAATGAACTGGCCATCGGGGTGATGTTCCGCCTGTGCGCCGCCCTGCTCGGCACCCACTGGCACCCTTACAGCGTCAACTTCACGCACCAGCCTCCCGACAACCTGCAACTGCATCGCCGCCTGTTTGGTTGCAAGCTGGAATTCGGCAGCGAGTTCAACGGCATTGTCTGCTCCGACGCCAGCCTCGACGTGACCAACCCCAATGCCGACCCGGCCATGGCGCGCTACGCCCAGAGTTACCTCGACTCGCTGCTGAATCATGAGGGCCCATCGATGCTGTTCGAGGTGCGCAAAGCCATCTACCTGCTGCTGCCGATGGGGCGCGCCACCATCGAGCAGATCGCCCAGACCCAAGGCATGAACGTACGCACCCTGCAACGTCGCCTGAAAGACGACGGCTGCGCCTTCAACGACCTGATCAACGACGTGCGTCGCGACTTGGTGTTGCGCTACCTGGAAAACCCGAATTATTCGTTGGGGCGCATTGCCGACATGCTCGGCTACTCCATGGCGAGTTCCTTCACACGCTGGTTCATCACCCAGTTCGGCATGCCGCCCGCCGCATGGCGCAGCGCGCAAAAGCACACCGCCAAGGCACCGCCGGACCTGACCACCCTGCCCGGCTCCAGCGAACCCTGAACCGGACGCAACAGACGCAGGGCATGCAAAAAAAAGCGGCGACTGCTGGTACAGTCGCCGCAAAAGAACCGGTGTCTGTGACACCGGCGAGGAGTCCTGTGGCGAGGGAGCAAGCTCCCTCGCCACAGGTTTGTATGCCTACATTCCCCAGCGCAGCAACAGCAACACCAGCACGACAAGGAACACCGTCTCCCCCACCATCAGCAGGATCGGCTTGATGCCCACCGCCGCCAACTCCTTGAGCTGGGTCTTCATGCCCAGGGCACTGATGGAAACCACCAGGCACCAGCGCGACAATTCATTGACCGAACCCTGCACCACCGGGGCTATCCAACCGGTGCTGTTGATACAGGCCAGAATCAGAAACCCGACCGCAAACCATGGCAGCAGCGGCGGTCGTTTGCCAGCTGGGTCGGCGCCCTGCATGCGGGTAATCATCGCGGCGCAGACGATCACCGGCAGCAACATGGCAACGCGCATCAGCTTGATCACCGTGGCCGTATCGCCGGTCTCGGTCGACATGCTGTAACCGGCGCCGACCACCTGGGCGACATCATGGATGGTCGCCCCCAAGAACACGCCCGCCACTTGTGGCGACAACGATAGCCAGTTGGCAATCATCGGGTACACGATCATCGCCAGGGTCGACAGCGCGGACACCCCGATCACCGTGAATAATGTCGCGCGTTCTTTCTGCGGATGGTTGGGCAATGCCGCCGCCAGCGCCAACGCCGCCGATGCACCACAAATCGCGGTGGCCCCACCGGTGAGCATGCCGAACAAACGCTGGAATCCCAGGGCCTTTGCCGCGATCACCGAGACGCCAATCGTCACCACCACCACAATCACTACCAGCGCTACAGGCTTCCAGCCCAGCGCGGCAATCTGTTCGAGCGTGATGCGCATGCCCAGCAACGCCACGCCAATGCGCAACACCGTGCGGGCCGTGAATTCGATGCCGGCCTTGCAGGCGCCGTCATCGGCCAGGAAGTTCAGCGCCATGCCCAACAACAAGGCAAACAGCATCACCGGCGCGCCGTAATGCTCGGACAAAAAGGACGCGGCCGCCGCCACGATCAGGCTGACGACAAAACCCGGCGCCAGTTCGCGCGTTCGGCTATGGATACGGGTAAGCGCGATAGCGCTCATGGCACGGACTCCTCGGGAACGATAACGATGAATGCCTGGCCGTCGATGATCTCGACCGGGTAGTTGGCGACTTTGAGCTGGGTTGAATTGAGCAAGTAACCGCTGCGCAGATCGAAGCGCAGGCCGTGGGCGCAGCACTGAATCACCCGCCCCTCAAGGCGCCCTCCACACAGCGAGGCGCCTTGGTGCGGGCAACTGTCGTCAATGGCGAACAGGTCACCTTCAACGTTGAATAACGCCAGGCTTTTGCCATCGAATTCGAACAGCGCACGACCACCCGCCTGCGGGAGTTTTCCGGCAGGCACAGGGACACGAAGACTCATGCCGGTTGCCGCCCGCGATGACTTTCAAGCAAGGCTTCGCACATGGCGGCAAGTAGCGCCTCGGCAGGTTGTGCGCCCACCACCGTCAGGCGATGGTCGAACTGAAAACTGGGCACGCCACTGGAGGCTCCCGCCTCGTTGCCGACGTAAGGATCGCCGTCGCCTTGCAGGAAGGAGACCATGGCATCAGGGTCGAAACCACACGACTGGGCGATGGCGAGCAAGGTCTCCTGGCAGCCCAGATCTTCACCCAACTGAAAATAGGCCGCGAACAAACGCTCAAGCAAAACATCGCATTGGGCGCTATTGCCCAGTACGCTCGCACGCTCCAGCAAGCGATGGGCGTCGGCGGTATTGGGCATGCGGGCGATGCGGCTCAAATCGATGGGCACACCCACCGCCATCGCAGCCTGCTGCACCTGGGCCTGGCGCATCGCTACGGCTTCAGGACTGCCCAGACGCTTGAGGTAAAAATCGGCGAAAACCCCACCCAGTGCCGGCAGCTGCGGCAGCAATTGCACCCCGTGCCACACCGTCGTGATTTCCACGTCGGGCTGCTGTAATCGCAGCAGGTCTTGCGCGCGCTCCAGTTGACGCTTGCCGATCAGGCACCACGGGCAGATGAAATCGAAAAACACATCAATACGTAAACGACCACTCATAACTTCACCTCTAACGCCGCTTTGCCAATCGAATCGAGGATTTGCTCGCCTCGAAGCCGGGCGATGTCCTTGTGGTAATGACACCTGGCATAAAAAAACACGGCCGCAGCCGCGATGCTGACCAGTGGCACCCACTGAAAAGCAGCCTGCAAACCGATGAGATCGGACACCCTGCCGGTGATGAATGGCCCAGGCGCCAGCCCCAGCATGTTGTTGGCCAGGGTCAGTGTGGCGAACGCTGTGCCATGGACCGAGTAATGGGTCAGGTTGGCAACCATGGCTCCGCACGGGCCGGTCGTGCCGGCGGCAATCAACATGCCCAGGCAGATCAGCGCCAATTGCACAGGCCCTGCCGGCAGCGCGAATGCCGCCGACAACAGCAGGCAACTGCCCAGGCAATACGCGATGGCCAAAGCGACTTTGCGCTCCGGCGAATGGCGACACAGTCGATCACTGAGCATGCCGCACAGGATCATCCCCGCTCCGCTGCACAGCACGATGATCGCCGCGACTCCACCCGCCTTGTCGGTGGCCATGTCGTAGTAACGATTGAGGTAACTGGGCATCCACACAATGACGGTGCCGCCGACGAACAATTGCAAGCCACTGCCAATGTAGGCAGCGATCACCGAGCGGCTGGAAAACAGCGTACGCAACGGACGCTTGACCGCGGCAGCTGCCTTGTTCGCCGCCTGAGCGGCACGTTGCGGCGCAATACGTGCTTCCTTGACGATGATCGGGTAAAGCACCGCCAGCAGCAGGCCGAACAGCGCCATGCCGGCAAACGACCAGCGCCAGCCAAGCTTGGCGGCGATGGCACCGCCCAGCGCCATACCCAATACCGAACCGAACATGCCGCCCGCCATGAAGGCACTGGCCAGGGTTGCACGCATGTGTTTGGGAAACACCGAAATCACCACCGCGATGCCGACGCTGCCGTACGCTGCTTCGCCGACGCCGACCATGAATCGTGCAATGAACATCTGCTGATAGTCCTGCGCCAATGCGCAGCCCAGCGTCGCCAGACTCCACAGCAAAGCCATCAGCGCCAGGCTCTTGACCCGGCCGAAGCGATCTGCCAGCAATGACAGGGGAATGGTCAGCAGCCCCACCATCAGGGCGACAATGCCACTGAGCAGGCCGAGCTGACCGTCGCTCAGGGCCCATTCGCCCTTGAGCATCGGGAACACCGCGTTCAATACCTGACGCGACATGTAATCGGAAATCAACAAGCCGAACGTCAGTGCAAAGACGATCCAGGCGTACGTGCGCGCAACGCCGACGCCACTGCAGTCATCATCGTCTGCAGCGATTGGGTGAAAGGCCATACAGCCTCCTCAAAGCTTTGTTTTATTGTTGTTATCAAGCGTGTTGCAGTGCAGCGAGCGGGAGGCCATTGACCGCCCGCTTCGCCTGCCGATCAGCCGCGTTGCGGCACACCTTTCTGCCCGGCCTTGCGGTTGGGGGCCATGCCATTGGCCAACAGGGTTTCTTCGATGCTTTGGTACTGCACGCCGATGCGATAGATCTCGCGGGCTTCTTTGCCCGTGGCGATTTCGCGACCCAGTTCATGGGCGATGCGTACGGTTTGCTTGATCTGCGCAACTGAGCCGAAACGATCGCCCTTGTGATCAATGATAGTGTCTTCATTGCCCACACGCGGGTGCATACCCATGGCCATCGACATGGTGTTGAACGGCATGACGTTCTTGAGCAGCGACTCGGAGGTCAAGGTGCAACCGTCCGGCGCGCGGTGAATGAAGTTGAAGAAGTTAAACGGATTGGGGCCATCGAAACCGCCGCCGATACCGATCCACGTCAGGTTCAACGGGCCCTTGTAGACGCCCTTGCGCACCAGACGCTCAAGGGTTTCCATGGCATGCATGCCAGTCAGCTGGAAGTGCGGCTGGATGCCGTTGTCCATCAGACGCTTAAGGTGCTCGGCGACCCAGGCCGGGCCCGCCGGTACGGTCATCTCGCTGTAGGCCGCCTGATAGGCAGGATTGGCCAGGGACGTGCCTTCCAGGTATTCCGGATACAGCAGCTCCATGATGTTCATCTGGGTGGTGTTGATGGCCACCGTGACCTGATCCGGTTTTGGCGTCAGCTCGGCCAGCATGTGCCGCGTATCGTCAGACAGCCACTTGGCGGCTTCACCATCGCTTTCCGGGGCGAAGGAAATCGAACCACCGACCTGGATGATCATGTCCGGCACGGCTTCACGCACACCGGCGATCAACTCGTTGAACTTGGACAGACGTTTGGAACCCTTGCCGTCCAATTCACGCACGTGCAGGTGCAATACCGTTGCACCCGCCTCATAACAATCAACCGCCTTCTGCACCTGCTCGTCCATGGTCAGCGGGATGTCCTCGGGAAAGTCTTCCGGCATCCACTCGGGGCCATACGGGGCCACGGTGATCACTACCTTTTCCATGTTTTCCGGGTGCAGGGAATCGTCGAAGAATTGCATGAGTTACTCCTGTTCTTATGATTGTTGCGCCCACCCGGGATCGTGCCGGGCAGGCGTGTCTACGAGAGCGAATGCAGCGGCGGTCGATCAGTACGTCTTGTCGCCGATAATGCCGGCGCGTTCCATCTTGCGATGGCACGGCGGGTAATCCATGACGGCGTAGTGCTGGGTACTGCGGTTGTCCCAGATGGCGATGCTGTTGGGTTTCCAGCGCCAGCGCACCTGATACTCGGGGATGTAGGCCTGGCTGATCAGATAGCGCAGCAGCTCACTTGCCCCCGGGTTGGCGTCCTGGCCGAAGCGCACCCGATCGGGGGTGTGGTAGTTGCTCAAGTGGGTGGTAAAGGCGTTGACGAACAGCACCTTCTCCAAGGTTTCCGGGTGGGTACGCACCACCGGGTGCTCGGCATCCGGGTACATCGCCTTGAGCGCCAGACGCTTTTCGATCGGCATGGCGGCACCGAAACTCGCTTCGATGCTGTGGCGCGCGCGCAGGTCAGCGATCTTCACCTTCACGTCTTCCGGCAAGCGCGCATAGGCCTCGACCATGTTGGCCCACATGGTGTCGCCGCCCACCGGCGGGCACTCTACGCAGCGCAGCACGCAGCCCATCGGCGGCGCCTCGCGCCAGGTCGCGTCGGTGTGCCAGGCGTTTTCGTAGCGGTCCATCGGCTGGTCCGGCCGCTTGTAGATGCGCACCAACCCTGGATGATCCGGATCACTGCCGGCCACCGGATGATCCTCCAGTTCGCCAAAGCGCCGGGCGAATGCCACGTGCTCGGCGCGAGTGATGTCCTGATCACGCAGGAACACCACCCGATGCTTGAGCAACTGAGCACGAATCTCGGCAAAAAGACCGTCGTCATGCACCGCGTCGGCGAGGTTGACGCCCACCAGCTCCGCACCAATGCTGCAGGTCAATTGTTCGACTTTCATGGCAGACGACTCCCTTAAATGACGAAAATCGATGAGCCCGTGGTCTTGCGTGACTCCAGGTCGCGATGGGCCTGCACGGCATCCTGCAAAGCATAGTGCTGGTTGATCTCGATCTTGATCCGACCGCTGCCGACAAGGTCGAACAACTCGCCCGCCAACACGGCTTTTTCCGTCGGGTCGGCGATGTAATCGGCCAGGGCCGGACGCGTCATGAACAGCGAGCCTTTCATCGCCAGCAGTACCGGATCAAAGGCCGGGATCGGACCGGATGCCGTGCCGACGCACACCATCAAACCGCGACGCTTGAGCGAATCCAGGGAGCCCATGAAGGTGTTCTTGCCGACACTGTCGAACACCACGTTGACCCCCACGCCGTCCGTCAACTCGCGAACGCGCTGGGCGACGTCTTCATGGCTGTAGTTGATGACATGCTCGCAGCCATGGGCCCGGGCAATGTCACCCTTGGCCTCGGTGGACACGGTGCCGATGACGTTCAGGCCGAGCAGCTTGGCCCACTGCGAAACGATCAGGCCTGCACCACCGGCAGCGGCGTGCAGCAGAATGCTGTCGCCGGGCTTGAAATCGTAAATGCGCCGCATCAGGTAGGAGGACGTCAAGCCGCGCATGGTCATGGCCGCGGCGGTCTCGAAACTGATGGTTTCCGGCAGTTTGATCAGGGGCGCGGCCGGGATCAGACGCTCGGTGCTGTAGGCACCCAGGGTATTGAGAAAACCGGTGTAGGTGACGCGATCACCGACGTGTACGTTGGTCACCCCTTCGCCGATGGCCTGGACCACACCGGACGCTTCAACCCCCATGCCGTTGGGCATCGGAATCGGATAAGTGCCATTGCGAAAGTAGGTGTCGGCATAGTTCAAGCCAACCGCCACATGACGAAGACGAACCTGGCCTGGACCGGGATCGTTGACTTCGACGTCTTCATAACGAAG
Source organism: Pseudomonas cucumis (assembly GCF_030687935.1). Lineage (GTDB taxonomy): Bacteria > Pseudomonadota > Gammaproteobacteria > Pseudomonadales > Pseudomonadaceae > Aquipseudomonas > Aquipseudomonas cucumis. The sequence goes on from NZ_CP117454.1 coordinate 3,375,091, forward strand.
GACTTCGGGACCACCGGTTTCGTAGAAGCGTACGGCTTTGGCCATTTTTTCTTATTCTCCAGTCTCAAGTTGGGCGTGCTGCGTCGAATTGCGCTGATTGGACTGTAGGACGCCGCCTGGCGGGTCGCTTCTCATCAGACGACAATGGCTTTTCATTTCATGACAGAGTGCGCTGCATCAATGCCTGCGATGGATGACTTATCCAGTGCCTCTCGATACCCTGCGCAGCTCGGTGCCTGACGGTATTGCAGGTAGACCCTCACTTCCTCCAGACGAGCATGTAATGAAATCCCCTGCAGGTTTGCTGCTGTCGGCTATTGAGCTGGACCGTGCCAGCGCTATCCCCCTGTATCGCCAACTCTATTTGCAGATTCGCAAACAGATTCTCAGCGGAAAAATGCAAGGGGGCGCACGCCTGCCGTCGACGCGGACCCTGAGCAAAGAATTGGCGCTGTCGCGGATCACCATTCTCAATGCTTTTGATCAGCTGATTGCCGAGGGTTTCCTGGCCTCGCGCACCGGGGCGGGCACCTATGTCGGCAATGAGTGGGAGGGTCGAGGGATGGCCGACGAAGAGCAGCGTCAGCCACCGCGCCTGTCCGACCTGAGCCAGTCCATGTTGTCGTTGCGCAGCAGTCACTTTCGCGGGGTTTCCTATACCGATTGGGACCCCGCGACCCCCACCTCATTCCTGCCCAGCCACAGTACCTACGACGCGTTCCCGCTCGCGGTGTGGCGGCGCTTGATGAACCGCCACCTGCTCAAGCCGACCAAGGCCATGCTCGGCTATGGCGAACTGCAAGGGTTACAGGCCTTGCGCGCGGCGATTGCCGAGTACGTCTTTGATGCCCGTGGCATCGACTGCAGTGCCGAACAGGTCGTGATCGTGTCCGGCGCGCAACAAGCCTTTAACCTGCTGGGCATGCTGTTGCTCAATCCGCAGGACAGCGCATGGATGGAAGACCCGGGACACATCGCGGCGCGCATTGCGTTGCAGGCCCAGGGAGCTCAGGTGGTGCCGTTGCGGATCGATGAACAAGGGATTGATATTCAGCAAGGCCTGGCCGAGTGCCCTGACGCCCGCCTGGTGTTTACCACGCCTTCTCGCCAACACCCCTTGGGCGTGACCATGAGTTATGCGCGGCGCCAGGCACTCATCGACTGGGCTGCGCAGTATCAGAGCTGGATCATCGAAGACGATTGCGACAGTGAATTTCGCTACAGTGGCCGCCTCCTCCCCGCGCTCTACGCCATGGACCAGATGGCTCGTGTGATCTACGTCGGCACCTTCAGCAAAGTCCTCTTCCCTTCGCTAAGACTGGGTTACGTGATACTGCCGCAAGCTCTGGTCGAACCCTTCTGCACCCTGCGCGCGGTGATGGATCGCAGCCCGCCCACGCTTCTCCAGGCGACGACGGCCGACTTCATGCGCGAAGGCCACTTCCTCGGCCATATTCGCCGCATGCGTGCGCTGTACCAGGCTCGCCAGCAAGCACTGGTCGAGCAACTTCAGCAACAGCTGGGCGGATTCTTCAACATCACCCCGGTGGAAGCCGGCATGCACCTGATCGCCTGGCTGCCGCCCACGCTCGATGACGATGCCATCGCCAGGGAACTGACCCGGCACAACATCCACACCTATGCCCTGAGCGACTACTGCCTTGAGCATGTCCTGCCACCTGCCCTGCTCATCGGTTTCGCCGGTACGCCTGAGGGCCAGGCGCAGGAGCGCGTCGAAGCACTGGCCCGGGCCTTGAGCAAAATGGGATACCTGCAGCCAGCCCCTTGAAGCAAGGCAAGTGGTCTTATGATTTAACTGGAAGTGGATCTATCGAGAGTTCCTGACTGGCGCGATAAAGACTGCGCCGGCAGACCCGGCGTCTGAACCAGGAACGACTCGAATGAACAATAAGATCCAAGAGCGATTCAATGCCTTGCTCAGCCACAAGGCGGCCGAGGCCGGAACACCTCCCCTGCTGACTGAAGCACTGGCCCGCCAACTGCTCGACCGCCTTGGGCAGATGCGCTTGTTTGCCCATGCCTATCCCTTGCTGACCAACCTCACCCATGGCCGTGTCACGCCTGCGGACCTGCTCGATTTCGCCTATCGCCACGAGCTGCAGGGTCTGAGCCTGCACTTGCTCGACGGCGAAGAAAACAGCCTGAGCCAAATGGCGCCCGCGCAGTTGCAAGCGTTTGCCGACAAGGCCACTGCGCTCGGACTGGATGTACATCTGGAAATCAGCAGCACGCTGAAAAACGATGTCGATCAGGTGATTGCCATCGCCAAGGCACTTGGGGTTCGCAACATACGCGTTTACTCACGCTACGAGGGACCACTGTCACAGGTCATGGACGTCATCGAATCCGACCTGCATTACCTCGCGCAGCAGGCCGACGAGCACGACCTGTACTTCGACTTCGAGCAGCATGAAGAGCTCAAGAGCGCCGAGATCGCGCAACTGCTGAACCGACTGAATCACCCTCGCCTGCACGCCTTGTTCGACTTCGGCAACATGATCAACGCCTGCGAACAGCCTCTGCAGGCGCTGCGTACCCTGGCGCCGCACATACGCCAGACCCATCTCAAAGGTGTGCGCATCGTCCCCGAGCAAAACGGATTCGGCCATTACGGCGTGCTGCAGGGCAGCGACGATGACGACCTGCCAAGCGCCCGCATGCTGTTCGAACTGTTGATGCTCGGCGACTCAACCGCGCAAGTGATCGCCTTCATCCTTGAGCAGGAAAATCACTACGTGGCCCCGGCCTTCCGCCAGACCTTTGAGGCTGCCGATCCGTTCATTGCGTACCGGGAAATGAGTGACACGCCACTCCCGGACGGCTACTCGCTCGAACGAATGCTCGCCGACGAACACCGCTGGGCGAACAACCAGGTCGCGTATGTGCGAGGCCTGCTGGCCGAGTTCCGAACCCTGGCCGAGTTGGCCTTGGACAACCGCAAAAACGACTGAACCTGACGTAACAACCGGCACGGCTTATCCAAGCCTGGAGAACAATAATGACAACTCGTGACAAGGCCAAATGGCTCAGATTCCTGATTCTCATCCTCGGTGGTGGCACCATCTACAAGCTGGCGAACCTCAAGGACGCCTTCTATATCCCCATGCAAGAATTCATGGGCTTGAGCCACACTGAAATCGGCATGTTGCTGAGCGCCAACGCCATTATCGCCACCGCACTGTTTGTCGTCGGCGGTCTTCTGGCGGACCGCTACGACACGCGCAAACTGATCCCCATCGGCCTGATCGGTACCGGTGGCCTGGGGCTGTACCTGGCGACCTTTCCACCGTTCAGCAATCTGCTGATCGTGTTCAGCCTGCTGGCCGTGTGCGCCGATTGCATCTTCTGGCCCTCGCTGCTCAAGGCCATCCGCAATCTGGGTGACGATCAGGAGCAGGGACGGTTATTTGGGCTGTTGGAAGGTGGGCGTGGCGTCATTGACACGCTTGTGGCTTTTTCGGCGCTGGGCGTCTTCGTGGCCATGGGCTCCGGCGAAGCCGGGCTGAAGTCGGCAATCCTCTTCTACTCGATCATCGACATTCTTGCCGGAACGCTGACCTGGTTCCTGCTCAAGGGCGGCAGCGCGCAGTCGATTGCCAAGCCGAAGAACAGTTTGGCGAATCTGTTCGAAGCCATCAAGGTGCCGGGTATCTGGCTGGTCAGCCTCAACGTGTTCATGGTCTACATCGTCTACTGTGGCCTGACCTATTTCATTCCCTACCTCAAGGAAATGTACGGGCTGCCCGTGGCATTGGTGGGCGCCTACGGCATCATCAATCAGTACTTCCTCAAGATCCTCGGTGGCCCCGCCGGTGGTTTCATTGCCGACAAGCAGTTCAAGAGCACCAGCCGCTATTTGAAGTGGGCATTCCTGGCCTTGCTGCCGCTGATGGGCGTCATCCTGCTGATCCCGAAAAGCCCGGGTTTTATCTATGCGGGCATGGCTGCCACGCTGTCCTTCGCGCTGATTGTGTTTTCCATGCGCGGCGTATTCTGGGCGCCCATGGGTGAAGTCGGCATCCCTCAACACATCACCGGTTCAGCCTTCGGTATCGGCTGCCTGATCGGCTACGCACCGGGCATGTTCGCTTACGTCATCTACGGCGCAATCCTCGACCATTTCCCGGGTCAGCAAGGCTACAACTACGTCTTCAGCTTGATGAGCGTGTTGGCCATGCTTGGCTTCATGGTGTCCAGCCTGCTGTACAAGACTGTTCGGAATAAATCCATGGCTCCCAGCGGGATCAGCGCAGCGAACGCCTGAGCATTGACCTGCAATCAGGAGCAGCACTGCGTAGTGTTTCCTTCTGGAAAAGTCACGCTCATGAAAAAGGCCAATGCGGTGAGCATTGGCCTTTTTCATTGAGCCGTCCGGACGGGTTCGCTATAGCGCACACGTCGGCAGCCGCTGTCATCAAATGTCAAACCACTGACGTTCAATGAAAAGCAGTCCACTTGTGCGTGACGATACTGGCTTTCTCAGCGACGTCGAACAGCGAAGCGAAACCCCACTTACACATGAGCTCGATGCCTCCCACTAACGGGGGGATATCCCAATGCCGCCTTTCGCGCAGTTGAATCCCGACGATCTGCACACCCTGACGACATTCATTCTGGATCAGTAAGCCTGCTCCCGGCTCGACTGGGCAGAGGCTGAAATCTGCGGCGCGATTACTTGCTCCACACTTGGCAACGAACTGTGGGCTAACAGCTGATCTAGAGCAATTCAAGCCTGGAAAGATGAACATGCCTTCATGCAAGCGCAGCCGCAGGTGTCTACCCTAAAGTTTCCGACATAGTGAATACAGGAGTAACCCACAATGTTCTCGCACGAAGGTGCTGGCCTGATTACCCTTTACATCGTCATGGCATCGATCGCTTTAATTGTGATCGCTCATGTTGTTCATACTCACTGGCAATACCATCAAAAGGGTATGCGTGATCAATCTCGCAGTCGTTCATACGATAAGGGCAAGCGAATCTGCGACTGATACACCTACGTGTTGAATGTCTCTATCGAGGAGCCCGGTACCGCCCGGGCTTTTTTATTTCCTGTACGAATCCCCGGTAACGCGTCCGCCACCCTCCGCAGTAGCCTCCTGCAAGCCCAAGGACTGGGACTGGGTTAAAACTGAGCCCCCTAGTCAAATCACAAACCGCTGTCGCCAAAATTGACATCAACCCTGCACTGGCTAGTTCAAGCCGTGCGATTGCCTGCTCCTCCTTAGCGCCCGGATCAAATCAAATGACCATTTAGTCGATACGAATCACCCGCCAATGCTGTTCAGTCAAACCATGTTCGTTGAGCAATGGCCGGAAAAAGGATCTGGTATTCACTGCGCGGCAAAGCCGCGAAGCAGTGGTCCTGGGTACCTTCGGCATTCTTGCGACGGCGATCGCCCACTCGGCGTGATCGCAACCAATACGGAGTTGAAATCCGTGATGATCCGCTATTGATCCTGAGGGTTACACAGCCCTTATTGGATCCATTAAATCATTAATAAACAGAACTAGTTTGACAAAACCCCATAAATCATAATTAATGGATCCACTAAACAACAAAAACAACCTTGGAGAATCTCCATGTACCCCAAGAACACCTGGTACGTCGCCTGTACGCCCGATGAAATCGCCGACAAGCCGCTGGGCCGTCAGATCTGTGGTGAAAAGATGGTTTTTTACCGTGGGCACGAGGGCAAGGTGGCGGCTGTCGAGGACTTCTGCCCCCATCGCGGCGCGCCGCTGTCCTTGGGTTATGTGGAAAACGGCAACCTGGTGTGCGGCTATCACGGCCTGGTGATGGGGTGCGACGGCAAGACCGTGGAAATGCCTGGGCAACGGGTTCGCGGCTTCCCGTGCAACAAGACATTCGCCGTGGTCGAGCGCTATGGATTTATCTGGGTCTGGCCCGGCGATCAGGCGTTGGCCGACCCGGCGCTGATACATCACCTGGAATGGGCGGTCAGCGATGAGTGGGCCTATGGCGGCGGCCTGTTCCACATCCACTGCGACTACCGCCTGATGATCGACAACCTGATGGACCTGACTCACGAAACCTACGTTCACGCATCCAGCATCGGCCAAAAGGAAATCGACGAAGCGCCGCCGGTGACCACGGTCGAAGGCGACGAGGTGGTCACCGCCCGCCACATGGACAACATCATGGCCCCGCCCTTCTGGCGCATGGCCCTGCGCGGCAACAACCTGGCCGACGATGTGCCGGTGGACCGCTGGCAGATCTGCCGCTTCACCCCGCCCAGCCATGTGCTCATCGAAGTCGGCGTGGCCCATGCCGGCCATGGCGGTTATCACGCTCCCCGGCAGTTCAAGGCGTCGAGCATCGTCGTCGACTTCATCACGCCGGAAACCGAGACCTCGATCTGGTACTTCTGGGGCATGGCGCGCAACTTCAATCCGCAGGATGAAGCCTTGACCGCGAGCATTCGCGAGGGACAGGGCAAGATTTTCAGCGAGGACCTGGAGATGCTCGAACGCCAGCAACAAAACCTGCTCAGCCATCCCGCGCGCAACTTGCTCAAGCTCAATATCGACGCTGGCGGCGTGCAGTCGCGTCGCGTTCTGGAGCGCCTGATCGCCAAGGAGCAAGCCCCGCAGGAGTCAATGGCATGATCGAAGTGCTGGTGGTATCGCGCAACAACGAAGCCCAGGACATCTGCAGCTATGAGCTGGCCAGTGTCGATGACCGACCGCTACCGACCTTCAGCGCCGGTGCCCATATCGATGTGCACCTGCCCGGCGGCCTGATCCGGCAATACTCCCTGTGCAATCACCCTGAAGAACGCCATCGCTACCTGATTGGCGTGCTCAAGGACCCGGCCTCCCGGGGCGGTTCACTGGCCATGCACGAGCAGATCCGTCCCGGCATGCGCCTGCCGATCAGTGAGCCGCGTAACCTGTTTCCGTTGGCCCATGAAGCCAGGCGCAGCCTGCTGTTTGCTGGCGGTATCGGGATCACGCCGATCCTGTGCATGGCCGAACGTCTGGCGCACAGTGGCGCGGATTTCGAGCTGCATTACTGTGCCCGATCACGGGACCGTGCGGCCTTTGTCGAACGCCTGCAACACTCGCCTTTTGCCGACCGGGTATTCCTGCATTTCGATCAGGAACCCGACACTGTGCTGGACGCGGCGAAGGTTCTGGCCACGCCACACAATGACGTTCATTTATATGTGTGTGGTCCCGGCGGTTTTATGCAGCATGTGCTGGACACGGCCAAGACCAAAGGCTGGCAGGAGCAATGCCTGCACCGCGAGTACTTCGCCGCCGCCCCCGTCGACACTGGCGCCGATGGCAGCTTCTTGGTCAAGGTCGCCAGCAGCGGTCAGGTCTTCGAGGTGCCGGCCGACAAGAGCGTAGTGCAGGTGTTGCAAAACCAGGGCATCGAGATCGCCATTTCCTGTGAACAAGGCATTTGTGGCACTTGCCTGACTCGGGTGCTGGAGGGTGTGCCGGAGCATCGCGACCTGTTCCTCACCGAGGATGAACAGGCCTGCAACGACCAGTTCACCCCTTGCTGCTCGCGCTCAAAAACGCCGCTGCTGGTGCTGGACATCTGAAAGAATCGCGCCTATTCCGAGCGGAGAATGACCTTCATCCGCTCTTCGGCCGTCGCCGAGCCGAATATCTCGGCATAACGCAACGTGGCGTTGGCGTGCTCGCGCATGATCGCTTCGGCACGCGCCCCCTGGCGGTTGACCAGGGCATCGAACACCGAATGGTGCTGCATGTGAGCGTAGTTGAAACGTCGGTATTCCCGGACCATGTCGTTGCGGTCCACGGCCAGGGCAGTCACCGAAGCGAAGGGCAAATGATCGTTGCGCGCCAGGGCGTCGGCGATCGCCGGGTTATGGCTGCCTTCGACGATCACCTCGTGAAAGCGCATGTTGAGGTCGTGATAGACCTCCAGGTCTTCTATGGTCACGTACCCTTTATCGAACAGCTGATCGCCCTGCATCAGGCACTGTTCGAGGGTTGTCCGGGCTTCGTCCGAGAGCCCGCGCTCGGCGGTCTGACGCGCCGCCAGGCCTTCGAGTACGCCCCGTACTTCGACCGCACCGGCAATGTCATCGGGGCTGACCGAACGCACCTGAAACCCACGCCCGCCAAAGCGCACCAGCAAGCCTTCCTGCTCCAGGGTGCGGAACGCCATGCGCACCGGCATTCGTGAAACACCGAACAGTTCCGCCGTGGGGATTTCCATCAGCCGCTCGCCAGCCGCCAGCTCGCCCGAGGCGATCATCTTGCGCAACGCGACCAGCACCGTTTGACCGGGCTTACTCATCCAGGCAACTTCCAGAAAAGGTGGGTCTGCATAGTAACGCAAGACAGTGACGCAAGGATTGGGCTGACTGCAGCAAAAGCCTCGGGTTTTAATTCAGCCTCGATACGCCGGGTTTTCGATCAGCAGAGCCATGCCCTGCCCGCCACCGACACACGCGGCCGCAATGCCATAACGCAGATTACCCTCGCGCAATTGCCTGGCCAGGGTCAGCATCAGACGCAAACCCGTGGCGGCCAAAGGATGCCCCAAAGCAATCGAGCCGCCCCGCCGGTTGAGTCGGTCACCGTCCAGTTCAAGCGCTTGGGCCACAGCCAATACCTGAGCGGCCTGGGCCTCATTGATTTCCAGCAAACCGATTTCGCCAAGGGTCAGCCCGCTGCGTTGCAGCAGCAACTGGATGGCTGGCGCCGGCCCTATGCCCATGAATTCCGGTGCCACGCCCACCACGGCACTGGCCCGCAAATGGGCCAACGCCGGACGCCGGGCCGCAGACGCTCGCCCTACCAACGCGGCCGCCGCGCCATCGACCACCGCACAACTGTTGCCGGCCGTTTGCACACCGCCGGCATGCACCGCCCGCAACCGGCCCAAGGTATCGAGATCGGTGGGTCGCGGATGACTATCGCGAGTCACGCGGTCTACACCCCGTGGCAACTGGATACTGCGTGACTGATAGCCGGCCAGTTCAAAGCGCTCATTGCCGAGCGCCACCAGCTCCGGTTCAAACCAACCCTCGGCCTGAGCCTGCAGCGCCAGTTGATGGCTGTCGAGGGCGAAGCGATCCACCTCTTCGCGGCTCAGACCATGCCGCCGGGCCAGGTTGTCGGCGGTGGTGATCATGTCTACGCCCGGGGCCGGGTCGTAGAGGGCTTCCCAGAGAAAGTCCTTGAACTCCACTCCCGCACCGAGCCGGAAACCGCCTCGGTGGGTGTAGGCGGCAATCGGGTTGCGCGACATGGATTCGGCCGCCACGCACAGGGCCAACTGCACGCCGTCATCCAGCTGCCTGGCGGCCTGCCGCAAGAGTTCGAAACCGGTGGCGCAGATGCGCTGCACGCCCAGTGCTGGAGTCTCTTGCGGCACGCCACTGTAAAGGCCGATATGCCGAGGCAGCAGGTAAGCATCAAAACTGGCCTGAGCCATGGAGCCGGCGAGCACGCTATCAACCGAGGATGGATCGATAGCGGCGCGGGCCAGCACCTCGCGCCCGACCTTGATCCCCAAGTCGATCGGCGAAACCTGGGCCAAGGCCCCGCCGAGATCGACCCAAGGCGTGCGCAGTGCTTCGAAAATGGCCACATCGTCAAAGCTCGAATACTGCCCCGCGCCACTCACGGCAGAGGTCCGGCACGCAGGATGGAAGGTTCTTCGCCGCGATACAGCGCCTCGACCTTGTCGGCACGCCACTGCAACACCGCGCGCTGGTTGATCGAGCCCTTGTCGGTGATTTCCCCGCGGTCGATAGAGGCGGGTTCGTCGAGCAGCGCGATCCATTCCAGGCGGCTGGCATTACCGGTGGCATCGCGGTTGAGCCGTTGCAGCCAATCGCTGAACCACTGACGCACCGGCGCGCTGGCCAGGACTTCGGCATCGCTGGCGTGCGCACTCAAACCGGCCAGACGTCGGCATTCGTAAAGCCTGGGGAAGACCAGCGCACCCAGACACTCACGGTCCGGCGCCGCCACCACCAAGTCCTGAACATAGGGCGAGCCCTCGAGCACCGCGCGATTGCGCAACGGGCCGACGCTGACAAACACGCCGGAACTCAGTTTGAAGTCCTCAGCAATGCGCCCGTCGAACATCAGCCCCAGTTGCGGATCACGGGCGTCGGCCAGTTTCAGCGCATCGCCGGAACAGTAGAAGCCCTGCTCGTCGAACACTTCGGCGGTCTGCTGTGGTGCACGCCAGTAACCCGGCATGATGTGCGGCCCGCGAAAACGCCCTTCCAATTTTCCATCCACCGGCACCAAGCGCACTTCGCAACCGGGTGCCGGCAGGCCGATGTAACCGGCCATGGACAGCGGCCCGGTGGTGAACGTGCAGGACGGGGCCGCCTCGGTCATGCCGAGCCCGGCCATCATGCGAATGCGTTCGCCACAATGCTGTTCGGCGACCCGGTCCAGGCGATCCCAAACGCGTTGGGACAAACCGGCGGCGGCGAAGAAGAACAGCTTCATGCGCGAGAAGAAACATTCGCGCAACTCTTCGTCCTGCTCCAGCGCGTTGACCAGTTCTTCCCAGCCCTTGGGCACGGTGAGGTACGCGGTGGGCGATATTTCCTTGAGGTTGCGCAGTGTTTCAGCAAAACCCTGGACAGTCGGCTTGCCGTCGTCCAGGTAAAAGGTGCCGCCGTTGTACAGCACGATGCCGACGTTGTGGCTGCCGCCGAAGGTGTGATTCCACGGCAGCCAGTCCACCAGCACCGGAGGTTCTTCGCCGAACACCGGGAAGGTCTGCAACAGCATCTGCTGGTTGGCGCAGAGCATGCGCTGGGTGGTGACCACCGCCTTGGGCAACTTGGTGGAGCCTGAGGTAAACAGAAACTTGGCGATGCTGTCCGGCCCGGTAGCCGTGAAGGCGCAATCGGCCTCGGCGCCGCCGGGCTGTGCCAGCAGACTGGCAAAGCTTGCCTGATTGCGGCCGGGAATTTGCCCGCGCACGGTAATCAGCGGCGTATCGGCCGGCAGCACCGCGTCGATTGCCCGCTGATAGGTCGCGGCGTCGCTGACGAACACCAGGCCCGGTTGCAGCAGGTCGCAGACATGCCGCAGCTTGGCGAAATCCTGGGACAACAATGAATAGGCCGGGGAAATCGGGCTATAGGGAATGCCGGCGTACATCGCGCCCAGGGCCATCTGCAAATGCTCGATGTCGTTGCCCGAGAGGATCGCCAGCGGGCGCTCTGCCGAAAGCCCATACCCCAATAGGCTTTGGGCAATGGCACGGACGCTGGTCAGCATCTCGGCGTAACTCACCCGGCGCCAGTCGCCACCGTTCTGGCGAGCAGCAACAAAGGTCTGTTGCGGGCGCACATGGGCCCAATGCACCAGGCGATCCAGCAAACGTACAGGCAACTTGGCCAAGGGTTCCAGGGAGCGCATATGCAGGATGCCCTGCTCTTCGCTGACCTCGACCGCAGGATGACCGATGGACACCTGGCGATAGCGCGGCGCTTTGGCTTCGGTCTGGGGTGGCGATCTGAATTCGGAACTCACGTGCTTGTCCTCCATCAAGGCACGCCACCGGCTCGCAGCGATGCGTTCAACCGGGGCATGGCAGCCTGTGGCTGCAGCCTTGTTATTGTTATATCTGGCCTGCACGCGGGCGGCGACCGCTCTCAAGCGCTCGTCGCCCGACGCTGCGGCGGCTGCTCAGATCGGGTAGTGCCGCGGTCCGTTCTGCAAGGTCACCCAGCGTAATTGGGTGAAGTGCTCGATGGACGCCTTGCCGCCAAAACTGCCATAGCCGCTGGACTTGACCCCGCCGAACGGCATCTGCGCCTCGTCGTGCACGGTCGGGCCGTTGATATGGCAGATGCCAGACTCGACCCGCTGGGCCAGGGCCAAAGCACGGCCGGTGTCGCGACTGAAGATCGCCGCCGACAAGCCGAACTCGGAATCGTTGGCCAGACGCAACAGTGCTTCATCGCCCTCGCCGCGCAACACAACCGCCACCGGGCCGAAGGACTCTTCGCGGTACAGGCGCATGGCATCGGTGACGCCGTCGAGCAAGGTCGGCTGCAAAATGCTGCCCTCCAGCTGGCCACCCGTGACCAGGGTTGCACCCTTGTCGAGGGCATCGTCGATCAACCGTTTGATGCGTTCACCGGCGCTACTGTCCACCAGAGAACCGAGCACCGAACCTTCGGCGTTGGGGTTGCCAGCGGGCAAGGTGGCGATCTTCGCCGCGAGTTTGGCGATAAAGGTATCGGCCACTTTGGCATCGACAATCAGGCGCTCGGTGGACATGCAAATCTGCCCCTGGTTGAAGAAGGCGCCGAAGGCCGCCGCCTCCACCGCCGCGTCCAGGTCGGCATCCTCCAACACCAGGAACGGCGCCTTGCCGCCCAGTTCCAGCAACGCCGGTTTGAGATGACGTGCCGACAATTCACCGACGATGCGCCCGACATGGGTCGAGCCGGTGAAGTTGACCCGACGCACCGCCGGGTTGGCGATCAGCCGCTCGACAATCGCCGCAGCATCCTGGGGCGCGTTACTGATGACGTTGACCACGCCATCCCCGAGGCCAGCGTCCTGCAACACCTGGCCGATCAGCCGGTGCACCGCCGGGCTCAGTTCCGAGGCCTTGAGCACCACGGTGTTGCCGCAGGCCAGCGGCATGGCGATGGCGCGGGTGGCGAGGATCACCGGGGCGTTCCAGGGCGCGATGCCCAGCACCACGCCGCAGGGTTGACGCAAGGCCATGGCGAAACTACCGGGCACATCGGAGGGAATAACTTCGCCGGTGATCTGGGTCGTCATGCACGCGGCTTCACGCAGCATGTTGGACGCCAGATGCACATTGAAACCGTACCAGTTGGCCATGGCGCCGGTCTCGCCGGCGGCCGCGATGAATTCTGCGCTGCGGGCCTGCAACTGCTCGGCCGCACGCAGCAACCGGGTGCGTCGTTCATTGGGGGCCAGGGCCGCCCAGGTGGGGAATGCCGCTTTGGCCGCGGCCACGGCGGCGTCAGCATCTTCCAGGGTGGCGGCGGCAACCCGCGACACGATTTCGCCGGTCACCGGATGACGCCGTTCGAAGGTTCGACCGTCTCGGGCGGGGCACGACTGGCCGCCGATCAGCAGGGGCACGTCCAGCATGGTGATTCCTCTTTATTGTCTTTATCGGGAATACGTTCGAGGGGTTCACAGTAGCGCCTGGGCGCCGGGGCGAACAGCTGGCGGACGCTCGATCGCCCGGCCAGCTCGCCTTGATTTCAACGCCGGAATTCAGCGCTTGTAAGCCTGCAAACCGGGCTTGATGCTCTTGTCGTCGAGGAACTGCTTCATGCCCTGCTCGCGGCCACCTTCGGTGTCCAGCAGGCGCGACTGATCGAGCTTGGCGTACAGGTAATCTTCGTTCTGCTCCCAGGTCAGTTCGCGGCAACGCTTGAAGCCATGTTTGGCCGCGCGCAGCACCACCGGGTTTTTCTCCAACAGGTTACGCGCCAGTTCGATCGTCACTTCACGCAGTTGTGCCAGCGGTACGCTCTCGTTGACCAGGCCCATCTCGGCGGCTTTCTGCCCGCCAAAAGTCTTGCCGGTCATGATGTAGTACAGCGACTGGCGATGGCCCACGGTGTCGGCCATGGCCTTGCTCACCAGGTTGCCCGGCGGGATGCCCCAGTTGATTTCCGACAGGCCGAAAGTCGCTTCATCGGCGCAGATCGCCAGATCGCAGGCCACCAGCGGGCTGAAACCGCCACCGAAGCACCAACCGTTGACCATGGCGATGGTTGGCTTGGCATACATGCGCAGCAGTTTCCATTGCCATTGAGAGGCTTCACGGCGAATTTTTTCTTGCAGAATTTCCGGGCCGGCGTCCACTTCGCGGAAGTATTCCTTGAGGTCCATGCCGGCGGTCCAGGCGTCGCCCGCACCGGTCAGCACCAATACGCCGGCGTCCGGATCCTGCTCCAGGGTTTCCAGAACGTCGATCATCTCGCGGTTCAGGGTTGGGCTCATGGCATTGCGTTTTTCCGGGCGGTTGAGGATGACCCAGGCGATGCCTTCCTCGATTTCCACTTTGACCGTTGTCCAGCGACCTTCGTAATTGCTCATGGCGTTGCTCTCTTGTTCTTGGCTTGACGATGGGTAAAAACTAAACCGCAAATATAGTTATGTCAATTAACTATTAATAAAATTAACAAAACATTTTCTGTCCCGAAAACCAATGCGAATCAGTTAAGCCGTATTGCGATCTGTAGCAGCTGGCGAAGCCTGCGTTTGGCTGCGTAGCAGCCGTAAAATCAGAAATTGCGGTGAGTCAGACAGCGTGCGTCAGCCGGACTCACGACTGCTTCGCAGCCGAACGCAGCCTCGCGGGCTCGGCAACTGCTACAAAGAGTGCGTCGCGACTGAAGTCGTGGCTATCCCCCGCCAATCTCGGCAAACTAGATAGCCTTCTTAACCGCCAGCCCGAGGAACTACCCTGCAATGGCCAAGTCTTCCACGATTGCCGCCGCCCCCGAGGCGCCTGCCGACAGCGCCGAAACCCAGGCGTCGCTGGACTCCGCCCTGGACGACCTGATCGGTTACGCCATGCGCCGGGCGCAGCTGAAACTGTTCCAGAACCTGATTGGCCGGCTCTCGGCCCACGACTTGCGCCCGGCGCAGTTCTCGGCCCTGGCGATCATCGACCAGAACCCCGGGCTGATGCAGGCCGACCTGGCCAAGGCACTGGCTATCGAGCCACCGCAAGTGGTGCCGCTGCTGAACAAACTGGAAAGCCGGGCGCTGGCGGTGCGAGTGCGCTGCAAGCCGGACAAACGCTCCTACGGGATTTTTCTCAGCAAGACCGGCGAGGCTCTCCTCAAGGAGCTGAAACTGATCGCTGCCGAGAGCGACATGGATGCAACGTCCAACCTCGACAGCCAGGAACGCGAAGAACTGCTCAGGCTATTGAAAAAGGTCTACCAGGCCTGAAACGCCAATGCCGGCGCATTCCTGGGGAACGGCCGGCTTCATGACAGGTAAAACGACTTACCAGATCGGCACGGTGTAGAGCACCAGAAAGCGGGTCTGGTTTTCATCGCGAAACGCCGCGCCGGCGGGGAAGTCATTGCGATAGATCGACTTGCGCGCCATCAGCCCGACGTTCTTCAGCGGGCCACTCTGGATCACATACCCCAGTTCCATCTGGAATTCCCGCTCCTTGCGGTCATCGGCATTCAGCGCCGCCAGTTCGATATGGTCACCGCGCACATAACGTAGCCGGCTCTTCAGGCCGGGCACCCCGGCGGCGGCGAAGTCATAGTCGTAGATCGCCTGCCAGGTCCGCTCCTTGGCATTGAGAAAGTCCGAGCTCATGGTCAGCTCGCTCATGCCCATCAACTCGGTGCCCGACACATAAGGCGTCGCCGTGTCGCCACTGGCGTGCATATAGCCCAGGCTCAGGCGATGGCCGCCCAAGCGGTAGCCGAACAGCGCCGAGAGGTTGCGGTTGTCCACCTTGCCGGCCTTGGCGCTACCGTCCTCGTCGCTGAAAAAACTGCGCAGGTCGGTGGTCAGCGTGCCCTCGCCCACCTGTAGGTTGTGCAGCAGCGCCAGGGTGTTCTGCTGGTACAGGTCCGCCACTTCGGCGTGATAGGCACGCAGGCTCAGATCCTTGTTCACCTGGTAATCACCGCCGACGTAGGCCATGTGCGATGAGGTGGCCGCGCCGTTGAAACGCCGGTTCGGCGAGGCGATGCTCATCGGCTGGTAGTCGGTGGAATCACGCTTGTTGATGCGATCGATGTAGCCAGTGTTGAAGGTCAGTCCGTCAATGTCCTTCGAACTGAGGGTGGTGCCGCGAAACGTCTGCGGCAGCAGCCGTGATGGACTGGCGAACGCGAACGGCAGGAAGATCGATACGTCGCCGGTCTTCACGGTGGTCTGGGCAAAACGCATCTTGGCGGTCATGGCCAGGCGCGAATACTCGTCCGCCGCCCGTTTGTCGCCGCGGGATACCGGCAGCAACTCGGTGCCGCTACGATCCGGCGACGAGTCCAGCTTGACCCCCATCAGCCCGCGAGCATCCAGGCCGAAGCCGACAGTCCCCGGGGTAAAGCCCGACTCCACATTCATGATGAAACCCTGAGCCCATTCCCTGGCCGCGGTTTTCGCCCCGTCATCCTTGTAGTCGCGATCCAGGTAGTAATTGCGCAAGGTCAAGGTACCGTGGCTGTCGTCGATTAAGCCTTCGGCCAGCGCCGGGGTGGCAATCAAACTCAAGCCCAACAGGATCAGACAAGGTGCGCGAACAGGTAAGGCTGAAGTCGCCGCAAGGGCGTTCCAAGGGAGCTTTGGCATGTTCGATGTCCACTTATTGTTGTTGTTTTTGAACGGGATCGTCTGGGTTGTCCCAGGGATCCCCGGCCAGAGAATGGAAACAGCCGAGGGGTGGCGTCAATCCACAATGACCGATAAACGAACATTAATATTATTATCTGTTTTTTAGATCATTCTTCACCGATACGTCATGACATTGATTTTAATAAGATTAATGCCATTTTTTGACCAAAAACCTTGGTCGTTCATTTTTTAGTTATCTTTGTTAATCTTAATTCCAGCCTGTCATCGCTTGAGGCGAGCAGGCTCGCGCTCACCCGTCAGCACACTCACAAAAACAATAATGAGGTTCGCCATGGACACCCCATCACGTCGTACGACGCTGACCATCGCCCTGTGTTTTATCGTTGCACTGATTGAAGGCTTCGACCTGCAGGCTGCCGGCACAGCCGCTGCGGGCCTGCGCCAGACTTTTGCCCTGGACCCGAAAATGATGGGCTGGGTATTCAGCGCCGGCATCATCGGCTTGCTGCCGGGCGCCTTCTTCGGCGGCTGGATCGCCGATCGCATCGGCCGCAAAAAAATCCTCATCGGCGCCGTGCTGCTGTTCGGCGTGTTCTCGCTCAGCACTGCCTACGTCAGCACATTCTCCAGCCTGCTGCTGGCGCGCTTCATGACCGGCCTGGGCCTGGGCGCCGCCCTGCCCAACCTGATCGCCCTGTGCGCCGAAGCCGTGGGTGAGCAACGTCGCGGCACCGCGATCAGCATCATGTATGCCGGCGTGCCGTTGGGCGGCGCACTGGCGGCGGTGGTCGCCATGCTGTTCGCCGAGCATTGGCAGATGACCTTCATCATCGGTGGTCTCGTGCCCTTGCTGGTGGTGCCGCTGATGGTCCTGCTGCTGCCCGAGTCCAGCGCCTTTCGCCAGCAACAAGGCAGCGTCAACGTGGCGCGCGCGTCAACCGGCCAGGCGCTGTTCGGCGAAGACCGGACCCGCGTCACCCTGGCGTTGTGGCTGAGTTACTTCTTCACCCTGACCGTGATGTACATGCTGCTCAACTGGCTGCCATCGCTGTTGCTGGAACAGGGTTTCAGCAAACCCCAGGCTGGCCTGGTGCAGATGCTGTTCAATATCGGCGGCGCCCTCGGTTCCCTGCTCGGTGGGCTGCTGCTGGATCGCTGCAACGGCATCAAAGTGGTGCTGTTTGTCTACGCCGGGTTGCTGGCGGCGCTGGCCGGGGTCGGCCTGTCGGTGGGCATCGTCCCTATGGGCATCGCCGGGTTTGCCGCGGGGCTGTTTGTGATGGCGGCGCAACTGGTGCTTTATGCGCTGGCACCGCCGTCGTACCCAACCTCGGTGCGTGCCACCGGCGTCGGCGCAGCAGTGGCCATCGGTCGCTTGGGGTCAGTCGCCGGGCCCTTGGCCGCTGGGCAGATTCTGGCGGCCGGAGCCGGCACCACCGGGGTATTGCTGGCGACCTCCCCCGGATTGGTGATTGCAGCACTGACCATCATTAGCGTGATTGCCCGTTCAGCCCCACTGACTGTATCGATGGAAAAGGCCAAGGCCTGATTCCCATCAGTTAAAACGCGAGACCTGTGGGTCCGGCGTGCCGAGCCCTTCAGCTCTCCTTGACCCATTGCACAAGCTGGCTCGTCTCAGGCTTTTTTGCGAAGACCTTCTGCGGCAGCAGCAGCCAGGCCAGTGCCGGCAGCAGGATCAAGGCGCCAAGCATGTTCACCAGGAACATGAAGGCCAGCAGGATGCCCATGTCGGCCTGGAATTTGATCGGCGAGAAGGCCCAGGTCGACACTGCAACCGCCAGGGTCATGCCGGTCAGCAACACCACTTTGCCGGTGAACAGCAGCGCCTGGTAATACGCCTGGGCCAGGGTGTCGCCGGCACGCATGCGAGCCAGGATCACACTCAACACATAGAGCGCATAGTCGATGCCGATGCCCACGCCGAGCGCAATCACCGGCAGGGTTGCGACTTTCACCCCCATACCCAGCCCCACCATCAGCGCCTCGCACAGAATCGAGGTGAGCATCAGTGGCAGCATCGCGCAAAGGGTTGCGCGCCAGCTGCGAAAGGTCAGCAGGCATAACAGGCTGACCGCGCCGTAGACCCAGAACAGCATCTCGCGCATGGATTTTTTCACCACGATATTGGTCGCGGCTTCGATCCCGGCGCTGCCCGCGGCCAGCATGAACTTGACTTCTGGCACCTGATGCTCAGCGATAAATTTCTCGCTGGCCTCTACCACCCGATTCAAGGTGTCGGCCTTGTGATCGGCCAGGTAAACGTACAGCGACAACATCGAGCAGCCCTGATTGAACAGCTCCCGCGGTGCACGGGTTTGCACGGCGCCCAGCGCGCCGTCATTGGGGATCAGCTCATACCATTTGAAGTTGCCTTCGTTGTAACCGGCCGTGGCGATCTTGCTCAGCGCCGCCATTGAAGTGGTCGACTCCACGCCGGGCAATTGCTCCAGCCGCCAGGCCAACGCATCCACTGCCGACAGGCTCGTGTAGCGGGTGCACTGATCTTCCGGAGTCTTGATCATGACCACGAAAATATCCGAGCTGGCCGCATAGTTTTGGGTCATGAACAGCGCGTCGCGGTTGTAGCGCGAGTCGGCGCGCAACTCCGGAGCACCGGGATCGAGATCGCCGATTTTCAGGTGCAGGCTCACGGCAAAACCAAACGCTGCCAGCAGCAGGCCGCCCAACATCGCGCCAATAGCCCAGCGCCGTTGGGTGAACAAATCGAGCACACGCCACAGCGGATGCTTGTTCTGCGCCTGCAGCTCGGCGGTCTCCGAACTCAGGCTGCGTTGCGCCGCTGCCGGGCTGACACCGATATAGCTGAGCAGGATCGGCAGCAGAATCAGATTGGTGAAAATCAGCACCGCCACGCCGAGACTGGCGGTGATCGCCAATTCCTGAATCACCCGGATGTTGATCAGCAGCAACACGGCGAAGCCCACCGCATCGCAGAGCAAAGCGGTCATGCCGGCGGCAAACAGTCGGCGGAAGGTATAACGCGCGGCCACCACCCGGTGAGTGCCGCGACCGACGTCCTGCATGATGCCGTTCATCTTCTGCGCTCCATGGCTCATGCCGATGGCAAACACCAGAAACGGCACCAGCGCCGAGTACGGGTCCAGCTCAAACCCAAGCATCGCGAGCAGGCCCATCTGCCAAAGCACTGCCACCAACGAACAAGTCACCACGACCAGGGTGCTGCGCGCGCAGCGGGTGTAACCGTAAAGCACCACCACGGTCACCAGCACCGCCATCACGAAGAACAACAAGACCTGGGTCAGCCCCTCGATCAGATCGCCGACGATTTTGGTGAAACCGGTGATGTGGATTCGCAGTTCATTGGTCTGGTACTTGTCCCGCAGCGCCTCCAATTGCCGGGAGAACTCACCGTAGTCCAGGGCTTTGCCGGTCTGCGGACTGACTTCGAGCAACGGCACGAAGATCACGCTGGATTTGAAGTTGCCGGCGACCAATTGGCCGACCTCACCAGAACGGCCAACGTTGGTCCGCACCTGCTCGATACTGGCCGCCGAACCATCGTAGTCGTCGGGGATCACGGTGCCGCCATCGAGCCCCTCTTCGGTCACGGCGGTCCAGCGCGTGGTCGGGGTCCATAACGACTTCATGTAGGGCCGATCGACACCCGGCAGCAGATAAAGCTCATCGTTAAGCCTGGCCAGGGTGTCGAGATAGTCCTTGGTGAAAATGCTGCCTTGTTTGACCTCCACGGCGATCCGCAGCGAGTTGCCCAGGCCGCTCAACTCATTGCGATTCTCCAGGAAGTTGGCGACATAGGGATGCCCCGTGGGAATGGTTTTCTCATAACTGGCATTGATGCCGATGCGCGTGGCTTGCCAGCCGAGCACCAGCGTCACCAGCAGACACAGCAGGATCACCAGCGGTCGATGGTTGAAGATCATTCGCTCGGCGAAGTTGCCTGACGCCTGGTCGAAGTCTTCCAGGCGGCCGATCACGGTTTGGGTTTTGTCGTCTTTCAAGTCTGACTCCTGTTGCACGGGCCGTGGCCCGATAGCGCTACACCGTGAAGTTTCAAGGTTTGGCGGAGGCCCGTGGATCCTGGTCAGCGGCCACACCGCTCAAACCGACGCTGGCCAGGCTGCCGTCGGCCGCCTGTTGCATGGCCGCGACCGTCCCGCCGCTGCGGCTCTGACGTTTGTCGAAGCTGCGGCCCTGGTCATGACTGAATAAAAGTTCGCCGCCCTGGCTGGCCAACAGCAGGCTGCCATCGCGCAGTTCGATGGCGCTCGCCAGCGTTGATTCGATGCCGGTTTCGAGGCGTCGCCAACTGCCGCCATGGTCATCGGACCACCAGGCATTACCGCGCAAGCCATAGGCAATCAAGGCGCCGCCGCGGGTGCCGAGCAGACCGAAAAAGCTGCCTTCATAAGGTGATTTCAGGGCCTGGAACGAATGCCCGGCATCGGTCGAACGCAACAGCAAACCGCGCTCCCCCACCAGCAGCAGATCGTTGCCCGAGGCGCGGATGCCATACAGGTTCAGGCCCTGCGGATTGTCCACATGCTGCATCCACGGCCGCCAGCTTCGACCGCCGTCGTCGGTGCGGTAAATCTGGTTGTAGGCGCCAACGATGTAGCCATGCAGGCGATCTCTGAAGTACAGGTCGAGAAACGGTTTATCCGGCCCGTCATCCAGCATCTGCCGTGCCTGCGCAAGGTTGCTGGCGCCGCCCGGTTGATCGGTATCGCGCTCCGCGGCCTGCACCGCCAGCGCGGCGGCACGCTCACCGTCGAGTTGCTTGTGCCAGGTTTCGCCACCGTCCTCGGTGTGCAACACCACGCCCAGATGACCGACCGCCCAGCCCTGCTCGGCATCGACGAATTGCACCGCGGTCAGGCTGAGGCTGACCGGCACACGGGCCTGGCGCCAAGTCATTCCAAAGTCATCCGAGAGCAGCACGATGCCACGCTCGCCGACCGCCACCAGACGCTCGCCAGCCCGGGCCAACCCAAGCAATACCGATCGCGCAGCCTTGGCGGTCGGCAGTGCCGGCTGCTGCAGTACCGCGAACGTCGCGGCCTGCGCAACCATGGACGTGCCCGCCAACAGACACAACGCCAGCGCGCAGGCACTCCATCGCAGACCGAAACTCGCAAAGATTTTTTCAACGTTCATGTCTTTATCCCGCCTGGAAAATCGCCAGCGACCGCGACGAGCTTATCGCTCGTCACGGCGCTCCATGGTTCAACGCATGTTTTCGTTGGCCATGGCATCCGGTGTGTAAAAGGAAGCCGAAGGTTTTGCGATCGTCTGGTACTGGACCGCCAGATCGTTGCTCGAAGCGTTAAGGAAGTAGGCGCCGGTATCGAGGTTGTAGCTGCCCCACATGACTTGCGCAGTGAGCGCCGGCAGGTCCGGCGCCAACAGCGTCAGCGAATACATCTGCCGTCCCAGTTTGCCCTGGGCGTCATACCCGTCGACCATCAGGATCTGCCAGGAATCCTCGTCGACGTAGTAGGTCCGATGCGGCACCACATGGCGCTTGCCGGATTTGAGCGTGGCCTCGACCACCCAGACCCGATGCTTCTCCCAGCGCACCAGATCAGGATTGAGAAAGTTCGGTTTGACCAGATCGTCGCTCTTGGCCAGGCCGGCGCGATTATTGTTGTAGGGGACGATCAGTTCTTTCTTGCCTGCAAGCTTGAGATCGTAGCGGTCGGTAGGCCCGAACAGCATGAACGCTTCGTCAAACAGACCGACGCCAGAGGTGACGAAGTCCGGGGTGTCGTAGGCAATGTTCGGCGCTCGGCGTACCCGGCGCTGGCCAACCAGATACTGCCAGGCCGCACGGTTGGCCGGGTCCATGTCCCAATGGGTCATCAAGCCTTCGCCAGCCTTGGATGACGGCAATTCGGTCAGCAGCTTGCCTACCTGGTACTTGCCGGCAAAACTTTCCAGGCTGCCGCTTTCGGAGTAGTAGGGAAACTGATAGCTGAACAGGGCTCGGGTCGCCTGGACCTTCTTGCCACCGGCGGTCATCAGCCAGGTATCAAAAGGTGCGCTGATGGTCTCGCCGCCCTGCCAGGACAACCGGTAGTTCCACAGAACTTGCGCGCCGTTGTCCGGGATCGGAAACGGGATGCCGCCATAGGCGCTGGCGACTTTCTCGGTTTCCACATCCAGCGTGGCACGGGTGGCATTCTTGCCGGTGTTGTCATACACCCATTGCGGGGCCGCTGCCGAGCGATGGGTCGGGTATACATCCAGGCGATAGTCCGGGTATTTCTTCAACAGAACCTTGGTGCCTTCGGCCAGCACGCTGGCGTACTGCTCCATGTTCGAGGCCTTGATTGAATACAGCGGTTTCTCGCCGGCGAATGGATCGGCACGTTTGTCGCCCGGTTTGTAGCCGGGCGCGACCTTGGTGTAACCGCCATCCCATCGCGGGATGCTGCCATCGGCATTGCCGGCGCGCTCGCCACCAAGGGGCGTCAGTTCGGACTTCAGGCGCGCGGCCTGCTCAGGCGACACCGCGGCTTGCGCCAGGCTTATGCCTGCAAGGGCCAGGGTGAGGACGCAAGTGTTGAGGAAAGCGTTGTTCTGCATGGCGATTCCACCTTATTAGAATGAGGTTTTCACGTAGAGCGAAACGAAGTCACGGTCGGCCAGCGACTGCCCGTAACTGAAATTGCCGTCCTCGCGCAGCCCGGCTTTCGGGGCCCCGAAGAAGTTCACGTAGTTGAGGCCGACATCCCAGCGCTGCAGGTAGGTCGCCTTGAGCCCGACACTCCAGTCGCCGGAATGGGTATTGCCGAAGCCCGACTTGTTGACGGCCGAAGAACGTCCATCGAGCACCACGCCCATGCCGATCGGCACGGTCAGGTCGATCCCGTCGACAACCTGGAAGTACGCAGGCTCCACCAGTACCCGCAATGCAGTGGCATCGCGCGTTGTGTTGGAATCCAAGGCTGCGGCGTTCTTGGTGACGCTCAGGGTGCGGTTCCACGCCAGCTCGGCCAGTGCCGAGCCGCCATCCCAAAAAGCACCAGGCGATAACAGGTAAATCGCCGACAGGTTGGCGTGAGCGGTTTTGCCCCGGGCAAACAGCGAGTCATCGCCGCCATCGGCCTCCATGCCTGGGGTCACCACTTGCAGGTTGCTCACCAGCGGCGCATTCCAGCGCACGGAGGTTTCACCGGCAAAGTTGAACGGCCCATAGGCAGTGGAGAAGCTGACGCCGGCGGTCTTGATGTCTTCGGCGTAGACCTGACGATAGGAACTCAGGATCGGCAGCCCGGTGGCCGCCGCGGCCGCACCGTCGAGGTAGGCATACAGACCGATCGGGGCTTTGTCGTGATACTGCGCGGCGTAGAAACCCAGCTCCAGTTCGGTCCCGGTCGGTTTGAAGCGAATCTGCATACCGCCCTGCCCCGAGTTCCTCGGTTTCAAATCGCCGCCATTCACCGTGTCGTTGCCAAACACTTCGCGCAGCGAACCGCTGCCATAACCAATGGCATCGGCATCGCTCAGGTAGCTGCCGGCGCCGGGCAGATTGGAACGTTCCCACTCGAACTGGTAGTAAGCACCCACCGACAACTGCGGGTTGATCTGCAACTGCCCGGAGATCTGGTTGACCGGACGCAGGATCTCCTTGAACTGAGTCCCCGGCACGCTGAGCAGCTTGACCACATCGGTCGGGCCCTGGGCATTGGCAATGCCGTTGCCACCGTAGAACAGGCTTTCACCGTAAATCAGGCTGTGCCGGCCCAGACGCGCCACGCCCTGGGAGTCTTCGCCCAGGTCACCGCGCAGAAACACAAAGGCATCGAGAATTTCCGCGTCGCGACCATGGAGCTTGCGGGTTTCGCTGAGGAAATG
This sequence comes from Pseudomonas cucumis, assembly GCF_030687935.1. GTDB lineage: Bacteria > Pseudomonadota > Gammaproteobacteria > Pseudomonadales > Pseudomonadaceae > Aquipseudomonas > Aquipseudomonas cucumis. The sequence continues at coordinate 3,399,310 of NZ_CP117454.1, forward strand.
CGGTTGCTCGCTGCTGTCGGTGTCCTGGTTGTAAATATCGTCGTACCAGGCCGCACCGCTCACACGCAGCCCATAGTTTTGGCGGCTGAGGTCCATTTCGGAAAACAGGTCCAGACGGTTGGAGACCAGGCCGCGGCTGAAGTTTTTATCGCCCTGACTCTGGATCGACGGGTACAGACCATTGGCGGTCGGCGCGTTGACCAATCGACTGTCCTGACCGTGCAGACGCCAGGCCTGGCTGTACTTGATGGTGTTGTCCCAACGCAGTTTCCAGTCCGAATCACCCAGGTCCATCTGCATGGCCTCGGCCCTTTCGACCATCACGCCTGCGCTGCATAACGCCAGAAACAGGGCGCAATGCTTGAAACGAAAGCAACGTTTAACGTTGTCCATGGACGCTCCTCATGATTTTTATTTTTGGCATGGCTTTGCACGCATGGCGCCAGCCAACACGCTCAGGTAGCGGCTTGCGCCGCTGTCTACGGGTGTGCGTTTCAGATGTAGGTGGAGGCCAATCCGCCATCGACTGCCAGGTTTACGCCGTTGATCCAGCGCGACTCGTCGGCACACAGGAAAGTGATCACTGCCGCCACCTCATCGGCATAACCGGGGCGTTTCATGCGATGGGCATCGGCCTGGGTCCGTGCTTCACCCAGCATGCTCACGAAGTCGCCGAGGATGGGCGTGAAGACCGGGCCCGGCGCCACGCTGTTCATGCGCACTGAATGTTCGAGAAACCAGGGCTGGGCCTGCAGGTAATTCCAGACGATCAAGGCTTCCTTGAAATACTGGTAGCAGGTCTCGTCCGGTACCGGGTGTTCAGCCAGCCAGGCTTGTGCGGCGGCGAAACCTTCGATGCGCGCCAGCGCCTTGTGCAGTTCCAGACGTAACGGCCACTCGGCGCCGAGGATCGAGGCGATATTGACGATGCTGCCGCCAGCGGCGATGCGCGGCAGCAATGCCTGGCTCAGGTGACGCAGCCCCAGGTAGTTGACCTTCGCCAACAATTGCGGGTTTGCGGTGCCCGGCACTCCGGCGATATTGCACAGGCTGTCGATCCGTGCCGGTAACTGCGGCAACAGCCGGTCGATGTTCTCGGCACTGCTCAAATCGCCCTGCACAAAACCGTCCAGGGTCATGTGCGGAGCCTTCAGGTCCACGCCAATCACTTGAGCGCCGTGGCTGCGCAGCAGGCTTGCCGTGGCGGCGCCGATACCCGAAGAGACGCCGGTCACCAGCACAAGCTTGTTGTCGAGTTTCATGTTGAGTCCTCTTATTATTTTTGTGTACTCGGTGGGCCGACCGACCTTATCGACCCGGTAAAAAACGGCCCGTCAGAACGGGTAACGCGGCGCCTTATCCTTGACCGTCACCCATTGCCATTGGGTGTATTCATCCCAGTCGGCCGGGCCGCCTACGCTGCCGGCATTACCCGAGTTACCGCGTCCGCCGAAGGGATTGATGCATTCGTCGGCAACCGTCTGGTCGTTGATGTGCAGCAGACCGCAATTGAGTTGCTCGCCCATCGCCATCGCGCGCCCGACCGAAGGCGAAATGATCCCCGCGGACAAGCCATACTCGGTGCGGTTGGCCAGGTCGATGGCCTCATCGTCACTGGTAAAACTCACCACCGTGGCGACCGGGCCGAAGATCTCCTCGTCGAATGCGCGCATGCCCGGGCGCACGCCGGAAAGCACCGTAGGTTGGTAGAACAGCCGTTCAAACTCACCGCCGGCTTCCAGTGTTGCCCCGGCAGTCACACTCTCCGTGACGATTTCATGCACGCGTTGTAACTGTCGTTTGTTGATCAAAGGCCCCAAGACCGCCTCGCCACGAGCGGCATTGCCGACCGTGATCGCCCGGGCTTTCTCTGCCAACCGGCGGACCAGTTTTTCAGCGATCGATTCATGGGCCAGGATGCGTCCGGTGGCCATGCAGATTTGCCCCTGGTGCAGCCAGGCACCCCAGGCGGCATTGCTCGCCGCCAACTCAAGATCGGCATCTTCGAGCACGATCAACGAGTTCTTGCCGCCCAGTTCCAGGGCGACTTTTTTCAGATGACGCCCAGCCACCTCCGCGACCTTGCGCCCGGCCGCAGTCGAACCGGTGAACGCGATCATCCGAACATGCGGGTCGCGGCACAGGGCCTCACCGGCCACTGCTGCGCCCGGCAAAACCTGCAGCAGTCCCTTGGGCAAACCGGCCGCCTCGAACAACAGGGCAATGATGAAACCGCCACTGACCGGGGTCTGCGGATCGGGCTTGAGCACCACTGCGTTGCCCGCCGCCAGCGCCGGTGCCACCGAGCGCAAGGAGAGCACCAGGGGAAAGTTGAAGGGCGAGATCACCCCAACCACGCCATGGGGCAACCGGCGTGCATAGGACAAACGCCCCGCTTCGCTCGGCAGAACCAGACCATGGGGTTGCGACAGCAGCCCGGCCGCCTGATGCAGCAACACGATCGCCTCACGGACCTCATGTTCACCCTTGAACAGGCTGCCGCCGCTTTCCCGTGCGATGTACAACGCCAGTTCGGCAAAGTGCTGCTGGGCCAGGGCTGCTGCTTTGCGAAAGATCTCTGCGCGTTCCCGTGGCCCCAATGCCGCCCAGGCCGGTTGAACACGAGCGGCGTTCAGGCTGGCAAACGCGATGTCCGCTGCATCGGCCAAACCGGTGACGGTCAATACCTCGCCGGTGGCCGGTTCGATGACGCTACAGCTGCCGCCCAATGGACGTATCCAGTCGCCATTGAAGATGCGCTCGCACCACGGCTCGTCCCGCAGAAAATCAGATGGTTCACTTACCGACATTTCGGTCTCCCGGCTCTTGTGTTTGTCATTGCCTGACGCGGCCTCGCGAAAATGATGCAGCGTCTTGAAAGCACTAGAGCAAGGGCTGTGCCGACTTCTTCCGTTGCCACGCGCTTTAGGTAGCGAAGGCTCTGGCCTGAAGGTTTGAGAGGAGCACCGATGAAAAGGGCAAGGCGTTTGGCGCTCGGTCGACACCCGGCCACTTGTCCAAATGATAAAGTTATGTTTAATAACTGTTTTGCTAATTGATCATTTCGATCAGTCGACTCGCTCAGGGGCATATAACAATGAATAATCCCCATTCGCTGCTTCCTCATCTCACGGTGCAGGAGGAACATTTCTCGCCCCGAGGAGACAGCACTCAACTGACCGAGGGCAACTCACCGACCCTGGCCGAGTTAGCCGAATGCCTGTTCTTTTCCCCGGTTGACGGACGTATCTGGCTCAACGACCAGCGCATGCTGCTATTGCACAGTTCATCCTTCGGCGCACTGCGACGGGAGATTATCGAGCGCCAGGGCCTGGAACAGACCCGCGGTCTGTTTACCCGCACCGGCTATTTGTCCGGCGCACGCGATGCGCGATTGATCCGCGAGCGCTGGCCAGACGCCGATGCCGCGGCGGTTTTCTCGGCCGGCACGCGTCTGCATACACTCGAAGGCATGACCAAGGTCGAACCCCTGCACTTCAAATTCGACGCCGACTCAGGCTTCTACGAAGGTGAATTCCTCTGGCACCACTCCTGTGAGGCCGACGAACATATCGCCGCCTACGGGATCGGCCAGGATCCGGTGTGCTGGACCGAACTGGGCTATGCCATCGGTTATGTCAGCGGGCTGTTCGGCCGCCTGGTGATCTTCCGTGAAACCGAGTGCCGGGGCATGGGCCATGAGAGCTGCCGGGTGATCGGCAAGACCGCCGAGCAATGGGGCGATGTCGAACAGGACCTGAGTTACCTCACCGCTTCGCCATCCGGCGTCGCCCCGAAGCAGCGTCCCGCCCCGGCACCCGCGCCTCAGGACGACGACAGCGAAACATCCGGCGGGCCAAAACCCATTGGCGCCAGCGCCGCCTTCAATGCCGCGACCCTCGCCTTGCAGCGGGTTGCGCCGACGCCTGCCACAGTGCTGTTCAGCGGCGAGTCCGGAGTCGGCAAGGAATTGTTCGCCCGTCAATTGCATCAGTTCAGCCCACGCCATCAAGCACCTTTCGTGGCCCTCAACTGCGCCGCGATCCCGGACAATCTGATCGAGGCCGAACTGTTCGGTGTCGAACGCGGCGCCTATACCGGCGCGACCCATTCGCGCCCTGGACGCTTCGAACGGGCTCACGGCGGCACGCTGTTTCTCGATGAAATCGCCAGCCTCAGCCTGCCTGGGCAGGGCAAGTTGCTGCGTGCGCTGCAAGAGCGTGAGATCGAGCGCATCGGTGCAAGCCAGCCGATAAAGGTCGATGTCCGGGTGGTGGCGGCAACCAATGTCGACTTGCGCAAAGCCGTGGCGGCCGGAGACTTTCGCGAGGACCTGTTCTACCGCCTGAACGTCTACCCCATCACGTTGCCGCCATTGCGTGAACGTCGTGATGACATCCCGTTGCTGGTCAACGCGTTCCTGCGGCGCTTCTGTCAGGCCTACGCCCGCAAGCCCGCCGGGCTGACCATGCGCGCACTGAAGGTGTTGTTGCGCTATGACTTTCCCGGCAACGTTCGGGAATTGCAGAACCTGGTCGAGCGCGGCCTGATCGCCAGCGAAGACGGTCAAGCCATCGACCTGGTCCACCTGTTTCGCAACGAACCCATGCCACAGGAGGCGTACTCTCTGGACGGCAATGGCAGCCTCGCAGCTACTGACCCGAGCCCCGCCAACACGCAGCCTCGCCCGGCCTTGCTGGAAACCCTGGCTCGCCTGGAACACGGCTTCTCCATTGAGGGTCTGGAGTCGCGGTTGATCGACGAAGCGCTGCAAAAGAGCGAAGGCAACCTGGCCGCCGCCGCGCGACTGCTGGGGTTGAGTCGTGCGCAGTTTGCCTACCGATTGAAGAAGTACCGACAGGCATCGGCCTGACTCAGGCTGAGTCAATGCAGGCCCGTTGTAGATGAGGATGAAACGAAATTATCTTGCCAATATAGTTATGGTGATTAACTATATTTAAAGTTAACTAGTTTGCCCCATAACACGCGCCCCGGAGTCCACATGCCCCATAACAACAACATCGACGGCATCATCGAACAACTCAGCCAACTGCCCTCCCTCGGCTCGCTGACTATCGACCAACAACGTCAACAGGCCGAACAACTCTTCGGCGCCGGCTCCTGTGCCGAGGGCGTGACCTTTGAGGCCGCCAGTCTGGCCAGCGTCAGCGGGCTTTGGGCCATTCCCACAGATGCCCGGCCTGACATCGTCTTGCTATATCTGCATGGCGGAGGCTACTCATTCGGCAGCGCCCAGGCCTATCGCCCGCTCGTCAGCCAACTGGCAGCCCGCAGCGGAATTCGTACCCTGTGCATCGATTACCGCCTGGCCCCGGAACACCCTTTTCCGGCCGCCGTAGAGGACGCTCTGGATGTCTACCGTGCACTCCTCGAAAACGGTGTGAACACCGAACACCTGGTGCTGGCCGGCGACAGTGCCGGCGGCGGTCTGTGCATGGCTCTGATGTTGGCTGCCAAGGCCGCTGGTTTGCCGCTGCCCGCGGCTGCGGTAGTGATGTCGCCTTGGGTGGACATGGCTCAGACGGGAGCGTCCTGGAATTTGCAGAAGGCTCGAGATCCATTGCTCGGCCCGCTTGCTGGCAAGACCCTTATGGCCGACACCTATCTGCAGGGCGCCGAGCCACTGAATCCGCTGGCCTCCCCCCTATACGGTGACCTTCGGAGTCTACCGCCAGTGCTGATCCAGGTGGGCAGTCGGGAATGCCTGCTGGACGATTCAACCCGACTCGCCAGCCGCCTGGCCAGCGCCGAAGTGGCGGTACACCTGGACGTCTGGCCGGGAATGATTCATGTCTTCCAGAGCATGAGCGATCAACTCGAAGAAGCCCGCCGGGCACTGGACCAGATCAGCGCCTTCCTCCTTCGGCACCTGGGGGAAGATGTGTCCTGACTTCAAGTTTGCGTAGAATGCCGTGTCGATACCGGATTCAATAACAAAAAACGGTCGGCAGACTCATCATCCTTGTGATCAACACCACTGGTGACTTGTGGCGCCCTTCTACGTTCAATGCCTGACCTATCAACCATGAGCGAGAGCTCATGGGTATTAATTGCCAATACAAAAGCGCTTTGCAGGTTTTGTCTGTCGGTATCGTTGCTTATTGCAGGTAACGCCTCAGGCGCGCCATTGCCGCTTGAGTTGTATATCCCTGACGCGCCGCCACTGACGTTTGTCGATGGCTCCAAAGGCCACGGAATGGTCGGAGAAGCCGTCCTGACCGCCATTGCCAACGCTGGTTATGTCGCTCATGTCCATGGGCTTCCCTGGGCCAGAGCGCAGAAATACGTCAGCGAGAAGCAGGATCTTCTGATCGCCCCCTTGTCTCGCACGCCTGAACGCGAAGATCGCTTCACCTGGATCGCACCGATCATGTCCATGGAGCGCGCTTTTTTCAGCCTCGACCGGCCGGTGAGCAGCTTTGCACAAGCCAAAAAAACCTACCGGGTGATCGGCGTCGGCCTGGGCAGTGCGCAGGAGGAAATCCTGCGTGCACAAGGCTTCAGCGACGAGCAGATCCATCCGCTGACCATTGGCGATAACCCCGCGCAGATGCTCTTGAAAGGTCGCCTTGATGCCTGGTTCAACGGTGTTCCCGAGAGTCAATACATCTGGCCGAAGATGTCAGAACGCAAGCTGTTCATGAGCCCGGTCATGAGCAGAGCGGAGCTCTATCTGGCTTGCTCCAGGCTTTGCTCCGCTCAACGGGTGCAAGACTTGCGCACGGCGGTTGAAACGCTTCGCGATGACGGCACTCTGGCGCGTATACAGAAGAGCTATTTGTCGCCATAACGACCCGCAACAACTCGTCCCTTTACCGTAGATTCGCTACTGCTCCGCTTTCCTTGCCTGCGGATTTCTTCATTCTGGAGCCCGAATGCCTAGTCAAAAGGACATCGCTGCCGAAAGCGGTGCACCGATGACCCCTGCCGCGGCCGATAGCATCCGCAAGCAGGGTGTCGAACTGTTGTTGCCTTCCGATAGCAACGTGTAGGGCGTTAGCGCGCCTTCCAGTCCCGCAGCCACTGCAAGCCGGCCGAGGTGTTACCACGCGGCCGGTATTCGCACCCTACCCAGCCGTCATAACCCAACTGGTCGATCAACTCGAACAGATAGGGATAGTTGACCTCGCCCAGGTCCGGTTCATGGCGATCCGGCACGCCGGCGATCTGGAGATGGCCGATGCCGTCGAAGTCCCGACGCAGTTTAGTGGCCAGGTCACCTTCGACGATCTGGCAGTGGTAGCAGTCGAACTGAACCTTCAGGTTACCGGCGCCCACTTCCTTGCAGATGGCCTGGGCCTGATCCTGGCGGTTGAGGAAAAAGCCCGGCATGTCCCGCGTATTGATTGGCTCCAGCAGCACCGTGATGCCAGCCTTGGCAGCCTGCGCGGTGGCATAAGCCAGGTTCTCCAGGTACACACTGTGATGGCGTGGGCGATCGCTTTCCGACGGTAGCAGCCCGGCCATCACATGGATGCGTGGGTTGCCCAGGACGGCGGCGTATTCCAGCGCGCGATCGAAACCGCTGCGAAATTCACTCTCCCGGCCCGGCAACGATACCGTGCCCCGCTCGCCTGCCGCCCAATCGCCGGGCGGTGCGTTGAACAGCGCCTGTACCAGGCCGTTGTCGCTCAGGCGTTGTTTGAGTTCCTGGGCGCTGTAGTCGTAGGGGAACAAGTATTCCACCGCTTCAAAACCATCGGCGGCCGCGGCGGCGAAGCGGTCCAGAAACTCATGTTCCGGATAGAGCATGCTGAGATTGGCGGCAAAACGAGGCATGGTAGCTCCTTGGATAGAAGGTTAGACAAACGGCCAGATCAACAAGGTAATACCGAAACCCAGCGTGCCGAGCAAGGTGGTCAGCACGGTCCAGGTGCGCAAGCCATCAGCCACGTTCAGCCCGGACAGTTTGGTGAAGATCCAGTAACCGGCATCGTTGATATGGGACATGGCCAACCCGCCACCGCCCATGGCCAGGCACAACAGGGCCATGTGGTTTGCCGTGAGATCGAGGGTAGCGATCAGCGGGCTGATAATGCCGGCGGTGCATCCGTCGACGCAGGTGAAAAAGTCAGATTGCCATCAAGCTACCTTGCAAAAACACAACGACCGTCTAAGTTCAGAACTATCTCTACAGACGTAACCGAACCGTACATAAACCGGCCCCTCAGGCGAGAGAATCTATTGATCTAAAACCGACCAGACGCTGCTTTTAATTATTGACACGGAATCAGTCATAACAAAAAAGAGGGATGCTTGATGAAGCGCAGCCATGGGTATCGTGCGTTCTCGCAACGGGGGCCTGCCGGTCATTTCTGGATTTCATTGCTTTGCTTCTCAGGCCTGGTGATCGCCAGCTTTCTGTTGTTCGAACAACAGATCCAGGACTTCCTGACCCATCTCAACCTGTACCTGCCCTCGACACCTTCCCAGAAACTCAACCTGGCGCTGCTGCTGATCGCCCTGCTCGCGCTGGACGTGGTGCTGCCGGTGCCTTCGAGCATGGTGGCGCTGCTGGCCGTGGCCATGCTCGGCAGTCTCGGCGGCTATCTGGTGATTTTCATTGGCCTGTGCCTGGGTGCCGGTCTGGGTTATGCGCTGGGGGCCGGCTATTTTCGTCTGCTGTCCGGCCGCCTGGGTCTGCATCAGCGCCAGCCGGGGCAGTTGGCGTATCGGTTGGGCACGCTGTCGTTGATCTGCCTGCGCGGTGTGCCGGTATTGGCGGAAACCTCGGTGGTGGCCGCCGGCATGCAACGTTATCCGCTGCGCGCGTTTCTACTGGTCACCACCCTGGCCAATGCCGGCCTGGCACTGGCCTACAGCGCCATCGGCACCTTCCTCGTCGAGCAGAACGCGCTGCTGGTGACCCTCCTCGCCAGCATGGTGTTGCCCGGACTGTTTATCGCTGGGTACAGCCTGTTCAAGACCTTGCGCAGGCACGACGCGGAGCAACCACTGCACGGGCGCTTCGAGGTCAGTTACGACTACCCGGTGGTGTTTACCGATCATCTGTTCGCCCCATCCAACCCCTGTCTGCATCGCCAGCTCACCGCCCAGCACCGGGGACCGGTGACGGTACTGGTGTTCGCCGATGAACAACTGCTGCATAGCGCCCCGCAATTGCTGGAACAGATCGACGCCTACTTTGCCGCGCATGCGGCGGACCTGCACTTACAGGCCGCGTCGATTGCGGTGCCGGCCGGCGAACTGAGCAAGGACTCGCAGGTGCTGCAGCAGCTCTACAGCGACATGTTGCGGCATGGGCTGGACCGACATTGTTATGTCCTGGCCTTGGGCGGTGGCGCGGTGCTGGATGCGGTGGGCTACGCCTGCGCCACCTTCCATCGCGGCATTCGCCTGATCCGTATTCCGAGCACAGTACTGGCCCAGAACGATGCCGGCATCGGTGTGAAAAACGGCATCAATGCGTTCGGCCAGAAGAACTTGCTGGGGGCCTTCTACCCCGCCACCGCGGTGATCAACGACTTCCAGCTGCTGACCAGCCTGACCCGTCGCGACCAGATCGCCGGGCTGGCCGAGGCGGTCAAGGTGGCGCTGATCAAGGACCAGGCATTTTTCCAATGGATGGAGCAACAGGCTGACGCCCTCGCCCACTTCGATCACCCCGCAAGCCGCTATGCCATCCGCCGCTGCGCCGAACTGCACCTGGCGCACATCACCGGTGCTGGCGACCCCTTCGAACGCGGCAATGGGCGGCCACTGGATTACGGGCACTGGGCCGCGCACAAACTGGAAAATCTCAGTCACCACCGGCTGCGCCATGGTGAAGCCGTGGCCGTGGGCATGGCCCTGGATGGACTCTATGCCAATGCCCTCGGGCTCTTGAACGATGCTGACACCGAACGTGTTCTGTCCCTGCTGCTCAAGCTCGGCTTCAGCTTGTGCCCACCGGAACTGACCTTGAAAGATCCACAGGGGCGCTCACAGGTGTTGCTCGGGCTGGAGGAATTCCGCCAGCACTTGGGCGGGCAACTCTCCATCCCCATGCTCAGCCGGATCGGCGAGTCGGTGGACCTGCATGAAATCGATGCCGCGCGGATGGAGCAAGCGTTGCAGCGACTGTCCACCTACATCGGCCCGGCGTTCACCCTGAGCGAGGGCTGCGCGCAATGAGCCAGACACCGCTGAACCTGAAGACCTGGATGACCCTGGGCCGGGTGTCCAACCTGCCCACCGTGTGGACCAACACCTTGGCCGCCGCCCTGCTGGCCAGTAGCGCCGGTGCCCTGGCGCCGCCGTCGTCCCTGGTGTGGATTCTGCTGCTGGCCGCACTGTCGCTGTTGTATCTGGCCGGCATGTTGTTGAACGACCTGCTCGACGCCGACTGGGACCAACAGCACGATAACCCCCGCCCCATCACCCTCGGCCTGGTCAGCCGACAGCAGGTGGGCTTGGTCACTGGGCTGTTGCTGATACTGGCCGCGGCGTCGGTGCTGGGCCTGAGCCGACTGATCGACCAACCGCGTTGGTTGCTGGGCAGCGCCACCCTGCTGGTGGGCTGCATCCTCGGCTACAACCTGCTGCACAAGAGATACGCCCACAGCGTCTGGCTGATGGGCGCCTGCCGCTCGGCCCTCTACCTCACGGCGGCGGCCAGCCTGGCGGTGCCACCGGAGCCGATCTGGCTCTGCGCCATTTTGCTGGGCGTCTATATCAGTGGCCTGACCTACCTGGCCCGCCAGGAACACCGCAACCAGTTGCTAAGCCGCCTCCCCCTGATCCTGATGCTGAGCCCGCTGGCCCTGGCGTTCTATGCCGACAACCTCTGGTTTTGGCCGGTGCTGTTGCTCTGGCTAGGCTGGCTGGGCTGGCACTACTGGCGCCACCTGGCCAACCCGCAGCACCGGCAAGTCCGCGCCTTTATCGGCGCTGGCCTGGCGGCCCTGCCGTTGTTCGATGCCCTGGTGCTGGCGGTGGCCAACCAACCACTGGGCAGCCTGTTATGTGTTTTGGTGTTTTTCCTGCTTCCACACTTCCAGCGCTGGATCAGACCGACATGAACATGGACGTCACTGCACCGCCATCGGCGGCCCTCGAAATGCGCCACGATTGTCTCGCCGAACAACGCCAGGCCCTCACCCAGCAGCTCGATGAAGCCGAGCTGCAGTGGTGGCGTCAGGCGCAGGAGCGGCTTGAGCAACGCCCGGACGCCAACACTGCTGCGCTCTTGAGTAGCCAGTGCAAGCGCAGCCTCAAAGAGCATGCGCTGCCCGACAATTCCTGCTGGAGCAACGTCCAGATGGCGCGGGCGTTGTTGCTGTCTCAGGTCCTGGAGCAACAACCCCTCGCCGGGCAATTGCCCTTGCTGCGCCAGCTGTTTCTGTGGGGCGACGATCAGGAAAAGATCGCCACCTTGAAAGCCCTCGACTGGCTCGATAGCCGCGGGCTTTGCGTCGAACTGGCGTTGCAGGCCGGGCGTACCAGCAACAGCCAGGTGTTTGCCGCCCTCGCCCTGGACACCCTCTACCCGTCGCGTCATTACAGCGAACGGGCCTTCCATCAACTGGTGCTGAAAGCACTGGGCATGGGGCTCGACGTACGACGCCTGCTTGGCCTGACGCAACGACACAGCGTCACCCTCAACCAACTGGCCCTCGACCTGCTGGACGAACAGCTCGCTGCCGAACGAACGGTGTCCGCCGGGCTGCCCCGGGTGATTGCCTTCCACCTGCTCAGCCCGGCGCAACACCAGCGTCTGGTCGGCCTGAGTCAGCAGCAACGCTTGCCGCCGGAATGGCGTGAGCACCTGGCCGATACCCCACTGAACTGATACTCAACGGCTCCCCTCCCCTTGACGAGGATTCACCATGCTCAAGTACTTCGACCCGCATATTCATATGGTCAGCCGCACCACTGACGACTACCAGAACATGGCCGCCGCCGGCATCACCGGAGTGATCGAACCGGCCTTCTGGCAGGGCCAGGCCAGGACCAGCGTCGGCAGTTTCATCGACTATTTCGACACCCTGTTGGGCTGGGAGCGCTTTCGCGCCAGCATGTTCGGCATCCATCACTTCTGCACCATCGGCCTCAACCCCAAGGAGGCCAACGACCTGTCGGTGGCCAATGAAGTGCTGGAGATTCTGCCGCGCTACCTGGTGAAAGACGGCGTCGTCGCAGTCGGCGAAATCGGCTACGACGACATCACCCCGGAAGAAGATCGCTTCCTCGCCGCTCAGCTGGAGCTGGCCAAACAATTCAATTTGCCGGTGCTGGTGCACACCCCGCACCGCGACAAGATCGGTGGCACCAAACGCACCCTGGCGGTGATTCGCGAAGTCGGGATTGCCGAGCACCTGGTGATCATCGACCACCTCAACGAACTGACCCTGCCGCTGGTGCTGGACAGCGACTGCTGGCGCGGCCATTCGATCTACCCCAACACCAAGATGTCGGAACAGCGCATGGTCGCCCTGTTGCAGCAGTACGGCACCGAGAAAATGGTGGTCAACAGCGCCGCCGACTGGGGGATCAGCGACCCGCTCAAAGTGCCAAAAACCGGCGAGGCAATGCTGGCGGCCGGCTTCACCAAGGCTCAGGTCGAACAGGTACTGTTCCACAACCCGGTGGACTTCTTTGCTCAAAGCGGCCAACTGGACAAAGCCCTGGTCAGCACCCCGTTGCCCATCGATCAGCGTCGGCAGTGGCAGGAAAACTCCGCGCTGCGGGGCCAGGAACCGGTGATCAAATGAGTGCCGGCACGGGTTGGGCTGCCGCGCAGGTCGGTTATTGCAGCAATGTGCACCCGACCCGTGACCTGGCTGGGCTACGGTCCTCCATCGAACAGCATTTTCAGGGTGTGCGAACCCTGCGCAGGTTGAACGAGCAGGACAGTGGATTGTGGATCAGCGCCCTCGCCGCGTCCGAATTACAACAGGCATCGGCTCGCACGGACTTCCTGAGCCTGCTGCAACGCAGCGGCCTACGCCTGACCTCGCTTAACGGCTTTCCCTACGGCCAATTTCATCAGGGCGCGGTGAAAGCCGAGGTGTATCTGCCCAGTTGGGCCGATCCGGAACGGCTGGCATACAGCCTGAATCTGGCGCGGATCCTCGCGGATGCCCTGCCCCCGGACTGTAAACAAGGGGTGATCTCCACCGTGCCGCTGGGCTATGCCGCTAGCTGGAACCCGGCCTTACAGCAGCGTGCCGAGCATCTGCTGCGCCAACTCACGGCCGCACTGGCCAGGCTGCATCTGGAGACGGGCAAGAAGATCGTGTTCTGCCTGGAAATGGAGCCGGACTGCGTGCTGGAAAACACCGATCAGACCATCGCCTTCTTCCACCGCTACCAAGCCACGGACCAGCACCATGAATACTTGGCGCTGTGTTTTGATGTCTGCCATCAGGCAGTGATGTTCGAAGACTGCTATCAATCGCTAGAAAGGTTGCGTCAGGCCCGGGTGCCCGTCGGCAAGATCCAGCTGTCCAACGCCCTGATTTGTCACCTGCCCCCTGAAGACGACAATCGACGCGAACACATACTCAAGACCTTGAGCGACTTTGCCGAAACCACCTACCTGCATCAAGTGAAAGCCCGCGATGCGCAGGACCGGTTATTGGCCTGGGCGGACCTTCCCGCCGTACTCGACGATTGCGCTAAAAGTCCGGGGCAATACTCCGAACTGAGGATTCATTTCCACATTCCACTGTTCAGTGAACACTTGTTGCTGCCCGAGCTCAGTGGCAGTCAGATCGCCCTGTCGCAGACCTTCGACTTCCTGGTAGACCATGCGGATTTTCGTCCTGTACTGGAAGTGGAAACCTACAGTTGGGGCGTCTTGCCCGCCCAGCTGCGGCCCACCACCGAACACGCCCAACTCCAGGGGATCGCCGCCGAACTGCACTGGGTCGAAGACCAACTGCGGCAGCGGCAATTGCTGCAACCCCAAGCGCGGGAGGCGTACGCCGATGCCCTCTGATCAACCGCGTCAACCGCTGTTGCTGATCAATGTGGTAGGGCTGACACCGGCGCTGTTGGGGGCGGCGACGCCTCACATCAATGCCCTGTTGAAAACGGCAAAAATGGCCAGCCTGCAACCGGTGTTTCCGGCTGTCACGTCTACGGTGCAGGCCTCGATCCTCACCGGTCTGCCGCCGTCGGAGCACGGCATCGTCGGCAATGGCTGGTATTTCCGCGATCAGGCTGAAGTGCGTTTCTGGCTGCAACCCAACGCACTGATCCAGGGAGAAAAGGTCTGGCAGACGCTCAAGCGCGAGCTCCCGGGTTTTCGCTGCAGTCAGCTGTTCTGGTGGTACAACATGTATGCGGACGTGGACGCCGCCATCACCCCACGCCCGCACTACCCGGCCGATGGCCGCAAGATGTTCGGCCTGTATTCGTCGCCGGCCTCGTTGCATGAGCGTATCGAGCAGCAGATCGGCGAATTCCCGTTTCCGGGTTTCTGGGGCCCGGCGGCCGGCATCGCGTCGAGCCGCTGGATCGTCGACTGCGCCATCGCCGAGTTCCAGATTGATCGACCCGATCTGCAATTGGTTTACCTGCCGCATCTCGACTACTGCCTGCAGCGACTGGGCCCCGATCATCCGTCGATTGCCGATGAGGTGCGGGCCATCGACAGTGAAGTGGGTCGCCTGCTGGCCTTTGCCCAGGAGCAAGGCGCGGCGGTGATGCTGTTGTCTGAGTATGGGATCGAAGCGGTACAGCAATCCGTATCGATCAACCGGTTGTTGCGCTCGGAAGGCTTGTTGCAGGTGCGCCAGTCGCTGACCTGGGAGTTGCTCGACCCCGGCGCCAGCGCGGCCTTTGCCGTGGCCGATCATCAGATCGCGCACATCTACGTGAAACAGGCGCAAGACATTCCTCGCGTCAAAGCGCTGCTGCAGCGCCAGCCCGGCATCGAGCAGGTGCTGGATAAAGCCGAACAACGGGCCTGGCAACTGGATCATCCGCGCAGCGGCGAGCTGGTGACCGTGGCCGCGCCGGGTTACTGGTTCGATTACTACTACTGGCTCGACGATCGCAAGGCACCCGACTTTGCCCGCACCGTGGACATCCATCGCAAGCCCGGCTACGACCCGCTGGAACTGTTCATCGACCCGGCCATTCGCTTCCCGAAATTGAAAGTGGCGCGCCGTCTGCTGCAGAAGAAACTCGGCTTTCGCTACTACATGGACCTGATTCCGCTGGACACCCGCCTGGTCCGCGGCAGCCATGGTCGCCTGCCCGACAGCGAGAACACCGGCCCGCTGCTCATCACCAATTGCGATCTGCCGTTGCCCCAGCGTCTTGCGGCCACGGCAGTGAAGCAACTGCTCCTGGAACACTTCCTGGGGCATTCACACACCGACCCGGCCAATGCCAAGGAGCTTCCATGCGGCGAGCCATTTCTATAACAGTTCTGAGTGCCTTGGCCGGTTTGGCTCAGGCACAGGACACCAACAACTTCAACTGCAGCAACTTCCTGCAATTTGGAATCAGTGCCGACCAGACCCGTACGGCGTTCAACAAGCACCCCGAGACCATGGCCTGGAACTGGTTCGTCTGCCTGAACCAGCCCGACGCCCAGGGTTACAACCGCGTGTGGGAGTCGTTCAAGCCTTCCGACCAGGTCTACCTGGCCAATGGCGTCAACCCTGGCTCGTATGACAGCCGCATGAAGCCGCCGGACGAGGTGCTCAAGCAAGCCAAGGCCCTGGGGCTGGACGCGAACCGTCTGCTGCACAACCTCAATGCCACGCAGCAGGTCGACGGGATGAGCCTGGAAATGGGCGGTACCGTCGTGCCTGAGGCACAGCGAGGCCAAGTCGTGCGCTTTCAACTGCTGATGTCCCAGGACACTTATAACTACATCGTCAAGAACAATGTCTACAACGTAGATGGCCAGGAGGCCCTGACGAGCAACCTGAACTTTCCCGCCACGGCCTGGGAATTGAAAGCCGCCTGGCTGTGGATCGGCGCGGACATGGACTACAAGAAGAAGCTGGAGAACGACGGCTACTACACCGCCCAGGCCTATTACCAGCAGGGCACCGACTACAGGGTCGGCTATGCGGCGTTGAGTGGCTTGCATGTGGTCAACAAACTGGACTCCAGCTGGGTCTGGACCACCTTCGAGAACGTCAACAACAGAAAGTACACCGTGACCAAGGGCCACCCGCCCCGGCCGATGACAAACAGCACCGGACCGACATCGGATGCCATACCGGTCAATACGCAGTTCCAGGCCAACAACCCGACGCTGTCGAAATACGAGTTGATCGGCGTGGAATATCAACCCAAGACCCAGGTGCTGGCGAACTCGCAGCTGGAATCGGCGTTCCAGGACACCTCATCCTGCCTGGCCTGCCACGGCACCGCCGCCTACTCGAAGACCGACGGTTACTTCAATTTCGCCATCCCGACCCAGGGCGGTCTCACCTACCCCACTACACCGCTGCCGGACAAAGACTTCAACGGCTACAAAAAACTGGATTTTGTCTGGTCGCTGAAACGCGCCCAGTGGAAACGCTAAGGAGAGCACGACATGAGCGTATTGAATTTTCCCCGCATCTACCTCAACGGCCAGATGTTCTGGAACCCGCCAACAGCCAACAACAACGACATGTTCCCGCTGTATGACGCGGTGAACACGGACATCAACTGGTCGTTCATGACGCACTTCGGCATCGACCGGAACAATGCTCCCGACACCCTGATGCCATGGGCCATCTCGACGCAGTACATGGCTGGCATGCCGACCTATGTACAGCAGGTGCCAAACAATATCAATCCGAAGCATGACCCGTACATGCCCGCCGAATGGGATCTGTTTGGCGACAACGGTTGCGGCCTGGTGAACTACGGGAAAACCAAGTCGACCGTTATCGGCGGCGAAGTGCAGCCCAATAGCTACATCGATAAGGATGCACTGATCGGCGCGCAATACCACTTGCTCGGCAGCCCCCTGGGCAGCAATACCCCGACCGCGGCGCGCTTCGTGGATATCAGCCCATGGCAGAACACCTTCACGGCGCTGTACTTCGACAAACTGGTGTTAGGGGACGCGAACTGCGGCCTGACCCTCAACCGCAAGTACCGGATGATGGACCGTTTCCTGAACTTCAGTTGGGGAGCCCTGGGTGGCCTGGTGAACGTCAGCACCACCTGGCAGACCTGCTTCCCCAAGGAGAATCTGGAATGGGCGCTCGGCAACTCGTCCCTGCTGGCCAACCTGAAGCAGCAGATGGAGCAGCAAGGGGCACAGGGCCTGATGTTCCGCTTTTGCGTCTACCTGACCTGCTATGACAAGAACGGGATATTCAACGATTACCCACAGCGCCTCGACACCCGTTCCAACAACCCGAACGTCATGGCGAAAGTGCGTGACCTCTACAGAAAGGGCTTGGACAACGTCAACGAGATTTTCTTCAATCCTGCCTACAGCCGCACCTCGGCGGTCCTGGGGCTGTGGTTCGCCGGTGAATACCCCACCGCGCCCGCCGGAAGGCGACTGGTGGCCAATGAGGCGGTGTCGATGAGCCAGCTGTATTCCCAGGAGACACAACAAGTCAAGTTGGGGGTGATTTCGGCACAGATCAACGACTACACCCTGTCACTTGACCTGGGCAATACCTTTCCGAGCTATCCCGTGGATGCCACGGCTGATATCCCCGTCCCGGAAAAATTCAATGCCGGTACCTACCATTTGGGTGCCGAGAAGGATGGAACATTCAAGCCGGCGGTCATCTTGAACTTCGCGGACTATCGGCAGTCGGCCTTCAACCAGCGCTCGGGTATCCTCGATGTTCCCCTCGATGACTATACCAAGGGTGTATTGGAATCCGGTCCCCTGATTCTACGTCGGTTGGGCCTGTACAGCGCTCCCCAGACCGTCGCCGCCACCCAGCAGACATGGACCGCCGAGGTGATCGAAAGCGGCAGCTTCATCGACGTCGGCGACTACAAGAAGCTGACCATCATGGTGCAGAACAATGGCCAGCCGGCCGCCAACACGACACTGTGGGTGGCCGAGTACAACAACCCCTACATGGTGACCAGCAGCGACTACTACCTGGCATTCAGCAACGCCGCCGACTTCACGCTGTTCTACGACAACCCGGCGGACCGCAGCAAGAACACGGCCGGTCTGCCGCAGTTCACCGACGCACCCTCGGTCGGCCTCTACCGCAGCACTGGCAGCGGCCGCCGACTGACGGACCTGCAGGACGTGCCTGAACCTTCTGGAACCCCAGTCGGTTATCAAGAGTTCCTCACTGTTTCCGGTAAACCGGTCGCGGTGAACCTGCGCCCCTGCCTGACCCTGGACAAGCCCATCGGTCGCACCGGTACGCTGAACGACGAGAAGGGCAACTCCGTCAATTACACCTATGCCGTCATCACCACCAACGCCCAAGGTATCGCTCAGATAGGCTGCAAGGCAGTCGCGCCAGGCTTCCCCACCCTGCGCTTCTTCGTGAAGGAAGGCGATAAGGATCCGACCATCCCCTTCAGCTTCCCGCTCACCGAGGCCTACGTCGACTTCCTTGCCCCGCTGCGGGTCCTGCCGCTGGACATGAAGTTGCAACAGGACTTCATCGACACCTGGAACGGCATGTGCACCTCCACGCAAGCTCCGGAAGAAATATGGAACACGTTCATCTTTCCAAAGGTGCTGCAGTCGTTCTATTACCTCTACCCCATCATGAACAAGTACATGCCCCTTGATTCACGCACGCGGGTGGAGGGCGCCGTCGACCAGTTACTCATATTGATCAACAAGGACAACCAGGACGAAAGCACCCTGGCCATGCCGATCACCCGAGACCTGTCGCAAAGCCGCCGCGCCGTGCTGCAGCTGTGGGCCAAACGCCTGGTGAAACTCAACTTCCCACCCAGGAAGCTCTCCATGAGCGACTACAACGACCTTTGACGTTTCACGCCGGATTACCGGGTGGCGAGTCCGCCACCCGGCACTTCACAGGAGGTGTCCCATGAAAATCATCTTGGACCGGTTGTTGCTGCTGATCCTGCTGCTCAGCCCGCCTGTTTTCGCCCAGGACAGCGAGGCCATCTACTTCAGCATGGGGGTGCACAACAACCTGGGGTGTAACGAAAAGAACGGCAACTGCATCGCCAAGCGTTCCGTGGGCGAGCCTTCCGATCCGTTTTTCCCGGCCTACTGGATCAGCGACTGGACCATGTACCGGGTGATGCACAACTACGAAAAAAACCCGCCGCCCTACAGCAATCCACCCTCGACCCTGACCCCGGCGGACTACACCGTCTCCCGAGGCACCAGCTATTACGACACCGCCTACATCCCACCGGATGGCGACGGCTTCGGCGCCATGATGGAGCACTACGAGAAATACTGTCTGCCGATCTTCCCAATCAAGAACAACAACTACAGCTGCTCCTTCGTATCCTTGGGCAACAAGGCGTACTTCCTGACGTACCCGCAAGACCGCCCCAAGGACATGCCGGCCTGTTGCATGTTTTCACCGATGAATCATCCGCCACGGCAAGACTTTATCCAGCACCTGCCCTACAGCGCCGAGCGCAGCAAAAACCTCAATGGCAGCGTGCAGGCCTACGCCCTGGACCTCGAGTCACCGCAAGGTCCGATCCTGTTCGGCTACGCCTTTTTCAAACAACTGTCAGGACAACCGCCCTACCGGCATCCCCAGTCGTTCTTTTTCTCCGGTGACACCAGTGTCGCCAATGCGCCCATCGTCAGCCAGAACTACACCAACTTCCACATCGCCAAACCGGACCCGGCCCAGACCTGGGCGCAAGTGGCCGCGATGTGCCCGGCGAATCCACCGCAGTGCCAACTGTTCGATCCGCCGCCCTCTCTGGGTAATGGCAAGCGAGCGCAGTGGGACAAACTCATGCAACGCAAACCCTGATCAATGACGAAGGATCGCCATGAAAACTTCGCTCCGCCTCACCATGGTGTTACTCGGTCTGGCCAGCCTGCCAGCCCTGGCTCGGGAACAGGCCATGCCATCGACGCAGGCCACCAGCCTGAACTGCCAGCCTCCCAGCACCGCACCGGCCGCCTCGGCCAGTCAGGACCAGTTCGATCAGTACAGCTGGCAGATGTTCATCGCCTTGAACTGGCCCGCACAGAACGGGCAGCGAGGTGATCCCGATTGCGCCAAGCAGCCTGGGGATCCCGGCTACACCGTCTGGCAGACCTACAAGACCGTGGAGGAAATCTTTCTGCCGCAAGGGGCCAACCCTGGCCCGTGGAATACCCCGCAGACCGCAAAAAGCCTGGGTATCATCAACATCGCCGCACTGAAGAACAGCACTCAGGTGAATGCTGTCGACCAGGCCGTCGGCGGCTGGCTGATCGATCAGGCCGGCAACCCGACCTACTACGACATCTCGGCCAACGAGACCTCTTACAACTACATCGTCGCCAATAGTTTCTATAACGCTAATGTCGTTTCCAAAGCCAACAACATCAACTTTCCCTATGGGGTCATCGAGGTCAAATCGAGCTGGCGCATCCTCACGACCGCTGACAACGCCAGTCACTACCTGACCATGCTCGCGCGCGTGGCCACGTTCAACGACCAAGGCCAGCGCACCGGTGTCACCGAGGCTTACCTGGGTTTGGTGGGCCTGCACATTATCACCAAGGCGAACGGCTATCCGCAGTGGATCTGGTCAACCTTCGAGCAGATCGACAACGTTCCGTCCAAGGCGCTGGTGAACGACAAGTGGGTCGACCAGCCGACATCCGGCACGGCCTATTCCTACTTCAACTCCACCGCCCCCGCCGCCAGCCTCAACCAGTCACCGTGCGACTGGCAGACGCAGGGCGCACATCTGGTCTGCGTGCCCAAACCCGGCACCACGTTCCAGACCCCGAACCCGCTGAACCGGGTCACCCCGATTGCCGAGGTCACCAACGGAGTCAACACCCAGTACCGCACCGACCCGGACCTGCAAAGAAGCGTGCTGAAGTACTACCAGCTCATCACCACCCAGCGCCCGCTGATGCCGGACAACCCCAGCAACCCACTGGGTCAGCCGACCCCGGCGCTCTCGGCCAACGTGACCATGGAGAGCTACATCCAGCCCAACAGCAGCTGCATGAATTGCCACTCCATGGCGACGCCGGTCAAGAGCCCCTACAAGTCCGATTACTCCTACCTGTTCAAATT
Organism: Pseudomonas cucumis; assembly: GCF_030687935.1. Classification (GTDB taxonomy): domain Bacteria; phylum Pseudomonadota; class Gammaproteobacteria; order Pseudomonadales; family Pseudomonadaceae; genus Aquipseudomonas; species Aquipseudomonas cucumis. The sequence continues at coordinate 3,420,471 of NZ_CP117454.1, forward strand.
CGCCAATGCGCCTGTCGGCAAAACCACCAAGGACGAGGAATAGATCATGAGCATTCTCAATGGACCACGGTTGAATTTCTGGGGCGGCATCCGCACGGACGTCAGCCTGCCGAACAACTCCCCCACTATTCCTTACGACGGCAATGATCACTGGCCGCTCTTCGACCTGACCACCTCGACCCTGGCGCCGGGAGCCCAGTCTTACACCGACGATCAGCTGAACAACATGATCAATGCACCCACGGGCGACTACTACACCGCCGGCGGCTGGAATCACTACGGGCAGCACGTCGTCGACATGCAAAACGCCTTGATCAGTTCGCAGGGTAGTCCGGGCAGCATCAACACCACCGGCGATATGGTGGGCCAGCCGGTCTATCTGCTCGGTTCGGTGGACCCGGTGACCGGACAGGGGCCCGTTTCCGGCCCGATGATGGTGGACCTGGACCCCACCGCCACAAACACCACCCAGATATTCGTTGGCGGTCTGCAAATTGGCGGTAACAGCGACATCCAATTGCTGATTCGCGCGAACACGGTCTGCAGCAGCCTGGATGTCAAAATGCGGGTGTTGGAGCCAGAGGAGATGGATGCGCCGGGTTCTTTCCGCCTCAGCGGCACGTTTCAGCTGACCTTTCCCCTGACCAGCATCGTCAGCTGGAACGAGAACAGCAGTGGCCTGCGATCGATCATCCAGGCGCCGGGTGCGACAGGCATTGTCCTGCGCTTTGTCATGTTCGAGATGTGCCCCACGATGACCACCGAGCAACTGGATGCCGATTACGCCGCCGGCCGATACACCCCCAACCCGAGCATCGGCCGAGTCATCGGTACACTGGCTCCGGCCTTCGCGGACGAACCGAAGAACTGTCAGCCGGGCCGGCAGCTGGTCAACCAGAGCACCAAGAGCACTGGCTATGCCGATCTGGGCGACAGCGGCATCCTGAGCATCGACATGGTGAACGTCATCCCGAAGCAAACCTTCAGGGCCGTCAGAGACGACATCACCAGCCCCATCGGCCCCAACGCGGATTACGGTCCCGTCACGATCAGCGCCGGCACCACCACCCTGACCACCCTCGACCCGGCAAGCAGCCCGTTGTTCGACTATTACGTGTATGGCGGCATCGTCGACCTGCCCTTGAGTACCACTCAGCAGCAAGCGGTGCGAACCACGGCGCTGGCCATCAACGCACCCAATACAGTCTCCGAAACCACGCTGCACGCCATCGAATCGACCTATCGGGTGTATGCCGATCAGCGCAACGTTTATCTTGAGGACTACCCCAACGGCCTGTCGATCACCCTGCAGGTCAGGTACCTGGGCGGCCCGGTCACCAGTGCCACCGAAATCGACCTGAAGGCCGGTGCCCCTGCGGTATACAAAAATCCGAAATACTGGAATTTCCTCGAGTTTCCTGACTCGCTGACCATCAACCCCGGCCAGCTCGACGTCAGTTTCCCGGTCACCCTCAAGCCGGGCACCGAGGCCCAGGCGGGTTTTGTCGCGCTGACTTACACGGTCAACGGTCTTGCAAGCGGTGGCTACTTCACCAGCTTTCGCAAATACGCACAGACCGACTTCGGCATCCCCGCGGGCACCACCATCACCTGGGAGCTGATGTACCCGAACGTCTTGCGTTTTCACTACCTGGCCTTCCCCGCCATGTCGCGCTACATCCCGCTCAATCAGCCCGACGCGGTCATGGGCGCCAAGAACCCCATTCTCGCCCGCACCTCGGACGCCTATAAAGGCACCACCCTGTTCATGCCCGTGGTGCGCTCGATGTCGCCCTGCCAGCGGGCACTGCTCCGGGCCTATCTCACTGGCGAACCGTGGCAGCCGCCGCAGTAGCCGCGTCCTTCCCTTGTCCATGGAGAGAGCCTTATGCCCGTTCCCGTTTATATTCCGGCGCGACCCACTGAAACGCTGCGCCCGAGCACTATCATCGCCGAGGGCCTGCTGAACCCTCGGGGCCTTTGTGTGCAGGCCGATGGCAGCTTGCTGCTGACCGAAGCCGGCTCGGGCCTGCCGGAACAGCCCTTCAGCGGCCGTATCAGTCGACTGCGACCGGATCCGCACAGACCCGGCGCCTACCTGCCTCGCGAAACACTGGCGCAAGGTTTTCGCGCCATGAACATGCAGGCCCGCATGCTGCGCGATGAAATCATGGGGCTGTCGGACATCGCCTGCGGTGACGGGCGCTGCCTGGTCAGCCAGACCGATTACGTCGAAGGTTCCAAACTGCTGGACCTGCAATACACCCCGCCCGAGCCGGTGTTTCACAGCCGTGGCAATCTGAATGCGCTGTGTTACCACCCGACTCGCCACAGTTGGCTGGCGGTCAAACCCGATACCAATCAGTTGGTGGAATTCACCGGCGAACAGGGCGAGCGCGTATTGGTCCAGTTGCCCGAACTGGACCAGGGCCAGGAAGCCGTTCCCGTGACCCTGGTGTACGAACCGGCGACAGACGCCGTGCTGATCAGCCTGTTCTCCGGAGAGCTGCAGGGCGACCCTGCGCGCAAGGGCATCGACTTTGCCGATAAGGCAGGCCGAGTGATTCGGGTCTGGCCCGACAGCGGGCAGATCGAGGTGCTGATTCAAGGCCTGCAACTGCCCACCGGACTAGCACTGTGTCCGCAGGGCAATGTGCTGGTCCTGGAGCTCTGCGACCGCCTGCAGCAACCCTTGCCACCGGACTGGAACGGCGAACCGTTGCATGGCGGTTTCACCCGTTTCACGGGTCGACTGCTGAGCTGCAACCTGCAAACCGCCCAGGTCGCCGTGCTCGCCCGTGGCCTGGATACCCCTTCCAATCTGTGCCTGGTGGAGGATGCGGTACTGGTGAGCGAAGGCATGGGACTGGCCGGCCGGCCACTGCCCACGCCCGACAATAACGTCGTCCCGTTGAGCGGCAGACTGCTGCGGGTGCAGCTCTGAAAAACACAACCTGGCGCAGTCCACCTGGGAGCGGGCTTGCAGACGGTCGGCGGTCGCCAACGACGCGTTCATAAAACAAAAAAAAACGCCTGAAACCTTCTCGGTTTCAGGCGTCTTTGCCTGTTCATTCGCGGTGTTCGGGAATTTCCTCTCTACAAGGTGTATGAAATGCCCGCCTGCACGGTTCTCGGCGCGCCCGGATAGGCGTAGACATTGCCAAAGGCGCCTTCGTCGTAGTGGCTGTCGAACAGGTTCTTCAGGTCAAGGTTCAGCCGCAGGTGCTCGTTGACTTTGTAATAGCTGAGCAGGTCGAACACCTTGTAGCTATCCATGGAGAAGGCATTCGCCGCGGTCTGGCCGGCGCGCTCGTCGACGTATTTGGCACCCAGCCCCAGGCCCAGCCCTTTGAGGCCGCCGTCCTGAAACTCATAGACGTTCAGCAGGCTGAAACTGTTGCGCGGAATGTTCACCAGGCGGGTGCCTGATTTCAGCACGTTGTCCTGGGTGACTTCGGCATCTACATAGGCGTAGCCACCGATCATGCGCCACTCTGGCGTGAGGTTGCCGGCCACGTTCAGATCAAAGCCACGGCTACGAACTTCACCCGCCGCAACGCTGAAGGTCGAGTCCACCGGATCTGTCGTCAGGACGTTGCGTTTTTCGATCTGATACACCGCGGCATCCACGCTTAACTGACGATCGAGGGCCTGCCACTTGACTCCCACCTCGTAGGATTTGCCCTCTTCAGGCTTGAAGCCGCCGCCCGTTCGACTGGCACCGCTGTTGGGCTTGAAGGACCGCGCCGTGTCGGCATAGATCGCCACGGTCGGGGTCAAGTCGTAGATCAGCCCCAGACGCGGAGTGACTGCATTGTCGCTGTTGGTCCAGCTCGGGCCGTTGACGAGGTAGTTGTCGTAATCATGCTCGAAGCGTTCGAAACGCGCGCCCACCAAGGCTTTTAAACCTTCAGCCAGGGTCACCTGGTCTTGCACGAAAGCGGCATAGGTCTTGAGGTTTTCCTTATCGTGGGTGGTGGTGCGAGTCAGCGCCGGTCGCGGCTGGCCGTAAACCGGATTGAAAATGTCGATGGGGTAGGCACTCACCGCCCCACTGGAGCGACGGATGATCGATTTGTAATCGTAATCCTCATACTCGATGCCCGTGAGCAACGTGTGGTCGAATCCACCGGTGGAAAAATGTCCGGTCAGGTTCAACTGCACATCAAGGTCGCGCCACTCCAGCTTGCGATAGTTGAAGTTGCGCCCCAGCGTTCGGCCATCGGCAGCCACACCGTTGGCTTCGATGGCATTGCCTTGCAGACTGCCGTCGAGAAATTGCGTGCCGCCGCCCAAGGTCCAGTTGTCGTTGAGGAAATGTTCGAAACGCAATTGCGCCATGTTGTTGTCGTTGTGCAGCTTGCCAATATCCTTTTCACCGAAAAAAGTATCCCGCGACGCGACGCCGATCTGATTACGATAGCGGGTCACACCCCGATCGAGCGGCGCGTTGTTGCGCATGAAATCGCCTTCGAAGGTGATACGGGTGGTGTCGTTGACCTGCCAACCGAGGACCGGCGCCACACCGTAACGCTCGTTTTCGACGTGATCACGGAAGGTGTCGCCACCCTCGCCTATCACGTTCAGCCGATAGGCCAGTCGCCCTTCATCATCCAGCGGTCCTGAGGCATCCAGCGTTCCGCGACGCATGCCCTGATCGTTGAGCTGACTGCCTAACGTGACCGTGCGCTCGGGCAGGGGTTGTTTGGATACCACGTTGAAGGTGCCGCCGGGGTCGCCACGGCCATAGAGCGTGGTGGCTGGTCCGCGCAGGACCTCCAGGCGCTCGATGGTATTGGCATCGGGCATGTTCGGGTAACCGCGGTTGATCGGAAAACCGTTGCGGTAGAACTCACCGGTGGTAAAGCCACGCACGGTGAACGTGGTCAGGCCCTGGCCGCCGAAATTGTTCGCACGGCCCACGCCACCGGCGTAATCGAGAGCGTCTTGCAGGCGGGTGGCGCCGAGGTCTTCCACGACATCCCGGGTGACCACGCTGATGGATTGTGGGGTTTCATGAATCGGAGTGTCGGTGCGCGTCGCACTGGCCGAACGGGTCGCCCGATACCCCTGTACCGGTCCCTGGGCCTGCTCTTCGAATGTGCCGTTGATGTCGATCGCTTGTAACTCTATTGACGCAGGATCAGTCGGCGCCTGGTCAGCCCAGGTGGTCTGGGAAATGGCTTGGATCACACACAGAGAAACGAGAGTTCGACGCATCGACATGCAACCTTGAGAAGATGCCGGGCACATCAGGAGCTCGGCGAGAATTGATGACGAATAATATCAATTCCTATTCTCAGCCGGTACTTTTTTATCTCGCCAAACCAGTGAAAGTTGCGAAATCAACGCGTGTGATCAAAGTGGCATCAGTGACGCAATAGCCTACGCAGCGGAACCCCATCTTTGAGGACCGGCGATTTGATGACGATGTAACTGAAGTACTTGGATATACCGATGTTCTTGTCCAGCAGGCCTTCAATCACTTCCTGATAATGCTGGATGCTGCAAGTCATGAAACGCACCAGGTAATCGTAACCACCGCTGATCAAGTGGCACTCAAGTACCTCATCGACCAAACGGATATTGGACTCGAACTTGGCGAAGTCTTCCCGCTTGTGGTCGCTGAGGGTGATCTCGGTGAATACCGTGACCGAGTCGGTGATCTTGGCAAGATTGAGATGGGCTCTATATCCGGAAATATACCCGGCCGACTCGAGCCGCTTGACCCGTTGCAAACATGGGCTGGACGATAGACCCACCGCATCAGCCAAGCTGACGTTAGTCATTCGGCCATCTTTTTGAAGTTCAACCAGGATACTGATATCAATTCGGTCTAGTTTGATTAAACCTTCCATCGTGTACCTCTTGATTGCCATTCAGTTATACAGTGGTTTTAGCAAAGTCAGCGTCGCAAAGATAGCTGATGCTGAGCGACCAGATCGGCCATGCTATTGATGCAAAAATCCGCAGGACATTGCTGGCTATCGCTCCCATGGCCACGACAAATCAGGCACAAACCAGCCGATTTTGGCGGCTCGGCAGGAGGCCTGGAGACCTGCAGGATATCTTTGGCTTGCAGGTTATTGTCCTGCAACCAGACGCTGTCCTCCAGTGGCTTGCTGACTCGGGAAAGCAAGTCTTCGGGCGTAATCCCCAAACGCTCACAGAGCTGCTCGCGATCTTCGGCATCACGATCACAGCACACCAGCAGCCGATAGAATTTGCGCAGATACAACATGGCACCGGGCGCATCCTCGAACAGCGTCCAGTTGCCTACCGATCGGGCGAAACTCATCCCCTCCTCCCAACTGGCCTTGAGCCCGAAACGCTCTGCCAACTGACGATGGGCGAAGCACAATAAGCCACTGAAACCCAGCTCGGAATAACGTGGATAGAGCGTGCGCACCGCCTCGTCAAACGCAGCCAATACCTCCTCCCTGCCCGGCATGCCCAGATGGTTTTCGAGCAACGGTTGCAGGGCCGTCCAGATACCGGAATCCCGATCGACCAGAACTTCGTCGCAATCGATCAGCAGTGCACGATAATCAGTCAGGTACATGGTGTGTGCCTCCCATGATGCATTTCATCAATCCATGCGTTCCAAATGCCCCGGTTGGCGCAGTGCTACGTTGCGCCAACCGAAGCCTGAGATTAATTCAACACGCGTAGCAATGCCGCCTCAAGAATCGCCAGCGCTTCGTCGATCTGATCCTCTTCGGTGACCAGAGGCGCAAGGAAGCGCAGCACATTACGGTACACGCCGCATTTGATCACTAACAGCCCGCCAATCCTGGCCTGATCGATCAGTTGCTGGGTGAGTTCGGCATCGGGGCTGCGGGCCTCATCGTCTTTGATCAGTTCGATCGCCAACATGAAGCCGGTGCCCCGTACGTCACCAATCCGAGGGTGACGTGCCTGCAGGCGCAGCAGGCCCTGACGCAACCGCTCGCCCAATACTTCACCGCGTGCGAGCAACTGCTCTTGTTCGTAGGTTTCGATCACCGCCAACGCCGCGGCGCAAGCCAGGGCATTACCACCGTAAGTACCGCCGAGACCGCCGGGTAATGGCGCGTCCATGATGTGCGCACGACCCACCACGCCGGATATCGGCAAACCACCGGCCAGGCTCTTGGCGACGGTAACCAGATCCGGCTGAATGCCAGCGTGCTGGAAACCGAACCATTTGCCGGTGCGGCCGAAGCCGGTCTGAATTTCATCGAGAATGAGCACGATGCCATGTTGTTCGGTCAGAGCCCGCAGCGCCTGGAGAAACTCCGGCGGCGCGGAAAGGAAGCCGCCATCGCCCTGCACCGGCTCAATGATGATCGCCGCGACCCGGTCCGCAGGGACTTGGGTCGCCAGCAATTCGTTCAGGGCTTGAAGGGCCATCTCGCTGGTGAAACCGCGATAGGCGTTAGGGTACGGGGTATGAAAGACCTCAGGAGCAAAGGGCCCGAAGTTCTGCTTGTAGGGTTGGCTCATGCCGGTCAAGGTCGTGCCCAGCAACGTGCGTCCATGGAAACCGCCGCGAAAGGAGATGACTGCTGGGCGATTGGTATGCGCGCGAGCGATCTTCACCGCGTTCTCCACAGCCTCTGCGCCGGAGGTAAACAGCGCCGCCTTGTAGGCTTCGCGACCACCGACCAACTCGCACAAACGCTGGACCAGGTCGAGATAGGGTTTGTAGGCCACTACCTGGAAGCACGCATGGCTGACCTTTTGCAATTGGGCTTGCACCGCCGCGACCACCTTCGGGTGATTGTGACCGATGTTCAACACGCCGATGCCGCCGACGAAATCCAGATAACGCGCCCCATCCACGTCCCACACCTCGGAACCCTGGGCACGATCGATAACCAGCGGGTGCGCGGTGACCAAACCCCGCGGCACGAATTGATCGCGTTGACGGAGCAAACTCGGGGTTTCTTCGACTTTACTGTTCATTGGCATCTCTCATAGTGGGCCTGGCAACCGGAAAGCGGCTGCGATGTGCTTCACAGGTTAAGCTTTCGACGCAATTGTCTAAGCCGAACTTGGCCTCTGAGAAATTCGGATCGACTGTTTTCACCCCGGTAAACAGCAGAATCCTTCAGCGGTGGCCAGCCCCATGGAATCTGCCGATATGCGCCCCCTGGAACGCAGCGTCATGTGTTTACGCAGAGTCTTTCAACATATCCTGCTTTGTCACTCGGGCATGCTGGATGCTCCCTATTTAATGCGAGAAATGACCCATGGCCCTGCTCTATAAAGCTGACCCGGTGCGCGGCGAACATTGGAAGCGCCTGTTCGCCGAGCACGCTCCAGATATCGAATGGCGTGCCTGGCCAGACATCGGCGATCCGCAGGATATTCGCTACCTGGCGGCCTGGCAGGCACCGGACGATCTCGACACCTTGTTGCCAAACCTGCAGGTATTATTCGCCTTGTCGGCTGGGGTCGATCAGCTTGACCTTGACCGCTTGCCCACGACTCTGCCGGTGGTCCGTTTACTCGACCCGAGCATCACCCGAGGCATGTGCGAATACGCCACTTTTGCGGTGCTGAGCCTGCACCGGGATATGCTCCGTTATCGCCAGCAACAAATGGCCCGGTGCTGGCAGGCTCACCTGCTGCAACCGGCAGCCAAACGTCGGGTGGGCGTGATGGGGCTCGGCACGCAGGCTCAACAGATTCTGGCCACGTTGCAGCCTTTTGGCTTTGCCTTGTCGGGCTGGGCGCGCAGCGAACATCACATTGCCGCAGTGGACTGCTTTGCGGGTGCCGAGCAACTTCCGGCCTTCCTCGGCCAGTGCGACATCGTGCTTTGTGTCCTGCCATTGACCGAACAGACTAAAGGGATTCTCAGCCGTCAGTTGTTCCAGCACCTGCCCAAAGGCGCTGCCTTGGTCAACATGGGCCGGGGTGGGCATCTGGTAGAAGAGGATCTGCTTGAAGCCCTGGCCAGCGGCCAGCTCAGCGCGGCGGTGCTCGACGTACTGGAACAGGAACCGGCCGCGCCGGATCATCCCTTCTGGCAACATCCACAGATATTGCTGACACCGCATATCGCTGCAATGACTCAGCCGGAAAGCGCGTTTAGCGTATTGCTGGAGAATATCCGCCGGCATCAACGCGGTGAGTCAATGCTTGGCCAGGTTGACCGCAAGCGAAATTACTAACCAACGGCTGTCAACTCGACAGAAACAAGCGCCCGGCCAGATTTGTTACTTCGCAAACAGGCAAATCTGGCGTTATGCAAAGCAGACCTGTTTTTCATCCCGTTTCGGGTTTCTGCGGGTACCTCTTTTCCGGAAAAAGCAGTCAATAGTTGCTGCCGACCTTACCCACCATTTGAGCAATAACTGCGGCCCATGACGTCGCAACTTATGCAATCTACCGAATTGATTGCAGCCCATTGTCAGGCCTCGCCATAGCTGCGATACAGCCACCGCTGTGTGCAGCCCGGCCGTGTTTTCTTCCGGTTTGCTTCGCAGAGTTTCACTTGAGCTGCCGTAAGCGCGTTGCCTGCCGTGCAGGCAACGAATACTAATAAGATCAAATGGGGTAAGCGATGAACATCGCAAAACAAAGCTCTCTCTCCCTGGCTGTCATTGCCGCCACCGCGCAACTGGCAATAGCGGGTCAGCAACAGCAAGCCAACGGCTTCATCGAAGACAGCAGCCTGGGGCTGCTCAATCGTAATTTCTATATGAACCGCGACTTCCGCAATGGCGGCAGCAATAGCCAGGGGATCAACGGCTCCAAGCCGTCCAGCGAGCGCAACGGCTATCGCGAGGAGTGGGCACAGGGTGCCATGCTCAACTTCGCCTCCGGTTTCACCCAGGGCACCATTGGCTTTGGCACCGATGCCTTCGCCTACGGCGGGGTCAAGCTGGACACCGGCCGTGGCCGGGCTGGCAACGGCCTGTTGCCGATCAGCAACAACCGCACCGCCGATGCCAACGTGCCAGACGCCTACGGCGAGATCGGCGGCGCAGTGAAGATGCGCATTTCCTCCACCGTGCTGAAGTACGGCGAACAACGCCCGACAGCGCCGGTATTCGCCACCGGCGACAACCGTTTGCTGCCGGAAACCGCTACCGGCTTTCAGCTGACGAGCAACGAATTCGATGCCTTATCCTTTGAGGGCGGCCATTTCACCGCATTCAACAATCGCAATTCGACCAACTCTGATGATGGGCTGTTCACCACATACGGAGGGACCGAAGCTGACAGCGTCGACTTCATCGGCGGCACCTATAAAATCAACGAAAACCTCAGTCTGAAGGCGTACACCAGTGAGGCCGTCAATGTCTGGCGTCAGCATTTCGCCAGCGCCTCCTATACGATTCCCCTGGCTGACAAGCAGTCGCTGAACTTTGGTTTGACGGCCTATAAGACCAAGGACCAAGGTGACGCCCGTGCCGGCAAACTGGACACCACGAGCTGGTCGGCCAAGGCGGCCTGGTCCATCGGCGCTCACAAGGTCACCCTGGCCTATCAGAAGATCGATGGCGACGAGTATTTCGACTACATCGGGGTGGACTCGATCTGGCTGGCCAACTCGGTTCAGTACTCCGACTTCAACGCCCCCAACGAGCGCTCCATCCAGGCTCGTTATGACCTGAACATGGCTACGTTCGGCATACCGGGGCTGAGCTTTATGGCCCGCTATGTCAAAGGTGATCAAATCGATGGCACCAAAGCCGATCCGAACGGTGCCTATGCCAACACGGTGGGTGACGACCAGAAGGAGTGGGAGCGTGACCTGGAAGCCAAATACGTGATCCAGGAAGGGACCGCCAAGGACTTGTCCTTCCGCCTGCGCCAAGCCACCCATCGCTCCACCTCGTTCGACAGCGATATCGACGAGGTCCGCCTGATCATCGAGTACCCGCTGAGCATTCTGTAACGGTTGTTCCCGGCCGGTTTTGCTCGTGGACCCGGCCGGCTTTCTTGAAGGCCTGCTCCTCGCTCCCTTTGCCTCGAGGCGCCCATCCGGGCGCCTTTTTTTCACCAATGTCACCCTCAGAAGTGCCTTTCGCTTTGACCTGCATCCTGAAAACCGACCCGGTATTTGCTGCCGATCCTGATTCTTATTTGAGCAGTAACTGTGGTCTGCAGAGCCGTCGCTGACGGAATCTGCCGAATCAATTGGAGCCTCTTGTCAGGCCTCGTCGCAGGTGAGATACCAATACTTTGCGCGGTGAAATCCGATCGATTACGCGCCCTGTCAATGGAGACCTGCCATGTCCATTTCGCAACGCCCTGCCTATATCTATCGCCCCATGACCTCGGCCGACGTGGCGTCGGCTCATGCCTTGTCCGTGCAGTTGAAGTGGCCCCACCGCCTGGAAGACTGGGCCATGCTGCAGCGCATCGCGCAGGGTTTTGTCGTAGAAGATGCAGGCCGCCTGATCGGTACCGCGTTCACCTGTGCGCAGGGACATTACGCCACTATCGGCCTGGTGATCGTCAGTGATGAGTATCAGGGCCAGGGCATAGGTCGCAAGCTGATGGAGCTGGCACTTGAGGCTTGTGGATCACGTACCGCCGTGCTCAATGCAACGCTGGCCGGCGCCCCGCTTTATGCCAGCCAGGGGTTCATTGAGTTTGGACATATTCAACAACATCAGGGGCACGCGCGGGTTCCTGCACCCAATGACCTGGCAGCCGGTGAGCACTGCCGCCCGCTGACCGAAGCCGATCGGAGCGTGCAGATTGAACTGGCCAATGCCGGTAGCGGCCTGGACAGACACGCCGTGCTCAATGAGTTGTTCGATGTTGTCGAACACTCGGTCGGTATCGAGCGCGATGGTCAGCTGCGCGCTTTCGCCCTCCTGCGCCCATTCGGCCGTGGTCGCTGTATCGGCCCGGTCATCGCAGAAAACCCAGAGCAGGCCAAACACTTGATCGCGGTGTTGCTGACCCAAGTGCCGGACGCCTTCGTGCGCATGGATATACCGTCCGACAGCGGTCTGGCCCCTTGGCTGGAAGAGGCAGGGCTGAAGCACGTCGACACCGTCGCACAAATGGCTCGCGGTACCCCACCGCAGGTGATCGGCGCAGTGCACCAGTTTGCGCTGGTGACTCAGGCCATCGGCTGACAAACCCCACTCGTTACATCCAACGCTACACGATGCATTTTCCTGGAGAAACACCTTCATGCTAGAGCCCACTGCAGTGCTGTTGGCACACGCCGACGGCAGTCCGGTTTCAACAAAATTCACCCCCGGTTCGTTGGGGGCCAACGATCCTTTCGACAGGCACATTGCTTATCTCGGGCCGGACGACATCGCTGCCGGCGTGGTCCAGGCGAGTGGACAATTCAGCGTCGATGACTATCCCTACAGCGAAATGATCGTGGTTCACGCGGGATGTGTCACCCTGCAGAACCAGGATTGCACACTCCAACTAGATCCCGGTGACAGTGCGGTGATTGCTCGCGGTACGTCGCTGCAGATCGAAGCGCAACCCGATTCTCTTTGGGCATTCTGCGCCGATACCCAGCTCGTTGAGGAGCGCAATCCCGGGCTCACGGCGCTCCTCCCGCTAACTCTGCTTTCGCCCTCGGCGGCGCCGGATGCACAAATCCTGCTAAGCCCGGCACCGCAATGTCGCTCGCACAATGTGTTTGTGGAAGAAGCGACCAATTTACGCATCGGCGTCTGGGACTCGACACCCTATACCCGCAGGGCGAGGCCGCACATGCTGCATGAACTGATGCATTTGCTCGAAGGCAGCGTCACCCTTCAGGTGACGGATGGCGCCCATCTGACGGTCAACACTGGCGATACGGTGTTCGTCCCCCGAGGCGCCCCATGCGCCTGGAAGAGCAGCGTCTATGTGCGCAAGTTCTACGTCGTCAAATAACTCGAACTGCGTTAGCGCCGGCAGATGGATTTTCCTCCGCCGGCATCATCACCAAACTGATCAATCAGTTACGGAGTACAGATAATGGGAATAGGTGGCTTCAGTACTGGAAAACTCCTGATCATCCTGTTGATCGTGATCATGCTGTTCGGAACCAGGCGCCTGAAAGGTCTGGGGGCGGATCTCGGCGACACGATCAGAGGGTTCCGAAAATCCATGGGCGACGATAAGCCAATCACTGAGAAGCCCGAGGGCCAGCCCATTGACGTCCGGGCACGCACGCTCGAGGATTGAAGGTGGCCTGCAGAATATCGGTGTAAAGCTTGGTCTCATCCCCCTTCGCATAACTGTATGACGGGGGACCGGCGTCATAGAAAAGACCCGTCTATGGGCGAGCTAGCCCCCTCCTTGCGTGCAGCGCCCTCCAGTAAAACCATCAACATCCGCATTCAAGGCTTCCCTCACATTTCGCTCCCCCTCCTTCGTTACCCCCTTCACAACAGCAAAGGAAAGGCAGGTTAAACACGAGGGCGATAGACAAAAAAAAGCCCGCAGTGTGGACGGGCTAAAAGGGTGAGACACAAGAATGAATAAAGCTTCCTGCTGAGTAGTTGTTGCCTCGGCTCAAAGCAACGCGGCGATTGCCCTGCCGACATCTTGGGTCGAGCCCTGCCCTCCCAGATCGGGCGTGATCGGTCCCTGGGCGATGACCTGTTCGATTGCCTGCAGAATTCCATCATGCGCCGCGCGATAACGTTCATCACCGTTGCCCAGGAAATCGAGCATCAAGGCCCCGGACCAGATCATCGCAATCGGGTTGGCGATGTTCTGCCCATAGATGTCCGGCGCCGAGCCATGCACCGGCTCGAACAGCGAGGGGAAGCGCCGTTCCGGATCGAGGTTGGCCGACGGCGCGATGCCGATGGTTCCAGCGCAGGCCGGTCCCAGGTCGGACAGAATGTCGCCGAACAGATTCGACGCCACCACCACATCGAAACGATCCGGTTGCAGCACAAACCGCGCGCACAGGATGTCGATGTGTTGCTTGTCCCAGGTGACGTCCGGGTACTTCGCAGCCATCAATGCGGTGCGCTCGTCCCAGTACGGCATGCTGATGGAAATGCCGTTGGACTTGGTCGCCGCCGTCAGGCGTTTGCGTGGCCGGGTCTGGGCCAGGTCGAAGGCGAACTTGAGAATCCGGTCCACGCCACGCCGGGTAAACACCGACTCTTGCAGCACGAACTCATGTTCGGTGCCTTCGAACATCTTGCCGCCGACCGACGAATACTCGCCTTCGGTATTTTCCCGGATCACCACGAAATCGATGTCCCCGGCTTCACGTCCGGCCAGCGGACAGGGCACACCGGGAAACAGCCGCACCGGACGGATGTTCACGTACTGGTCGAAATCGCGACGGAACTTGAGCAACGAACCCCACAGGGAAATGTGATCCGGCACTTTGTCCGGCCAGCCCACAGCGCCAAAGTAAATCGCGTCGAAGCCCTTGAGTTGCTCGAACCAGTCGGCGGGCATCATCTGCCCGTGTTCCAGGTAGTAGTCGCAGTGCGCCCAGTCGAGCACCTCAATGCTCAAATCCAGTTGCCACTTCTTCGCGGCCTGCTCCAGGACCCGCAGCCCTTCCGGCAAGACTTCCTTGCCGATGCCATCGCCGGCAATCGCGGCGATTCTGAATGGTTTGCTCATCAATCGTGGCTCCTCAATATCTGTTCAAACGGTGACCGGATCACAGCCCACCGATGTGGAAGGCTTTGACTTCAAGGTATTCATCCAGGCCGTACTTGCTGCCTTCGCGACCCAGGCCCGATTGCTTGATACCGCCGAAGGGGGCGACTTCCATGGAAATCAGCCCGGTGTTGAGGCCAATCATGCCGAACTCCAGCGCCTCGCCAAACCGCCATGAACGGCGCAAGTCCTGGGTGAAGAAATAAGCGCCCAAGCCATAAGGCGTGGCATTGGCCAAGGCCAGCGCCTCTTCCTCAGTGGTAAAACGCATCAGCGGTGCAACTGGGCCGAAGGTTTCTTCGCTGGCCAGCAACATCCCGGCATGGGCTTCAGCGAGCACTGTCGGTTGGACGAACTGGCTGTCACCCTCGGGGATACCGCCACAGAGCAGACGGGCTCCCTGGCTCAAGGCATCGTCGATATGTCGGGCGACCTTGCTCACCGCTGCGGCATTGATCAGTGGGCCGATGGTGACATCGGCGTCCAGGCCATTGCCGACCTTGAGCTTGCCCACCTCCGCCACCAAACGCTGGGCGAAGCGCTCGTAGATTCCGTCCTGCACCAAAATCCGGTTGGCGCAGACGCAGGTTTGCCCGGCGTTGCGAAACTTGCTGAGCATGATGCCGGCCACTGCCTGTTCCAGGTCGGCGTCGTCGAACACAATGAACGGCGCGTTACCGCCCAGTTCCAGGCTCAAGCGCTTGATGTGTTCGGCGCTCTGACGCATCAGCAGCCGACCGACAGCGGTTGAGCCGGTGAAGGAAATCTTGCGCACCGTCGGGTTGCCGGTCAGTTCTTCGCCGATGCCGGCGGGCATGCCGGTCACTACGTTGAACACCCCGGCCGGAATGCCGACCCGTTCGGCGAGTACGGCCAGAGCCATGGCCGACAACGGCGTCAGGTCCGAGGGTTTGACAATGATCGTGCACCCGGCGGCCAGGGCCGGCGCGCACTTGCGGGTAATCATCGCATTGGGGAAGTTCCACGGAGTGATCGCGGCGCAGACCCCAACCGGCTGCTTGAGCGTGAGCAAGCGGCGGTCGCCGCTGGGTGCCGGTATGGTTTCGCCGTAGACCCGTCGGGCTTCTTCGGCGAACCATTTGACGAAGCCGGCACCGTAGCGAATTTCACCCTTGGCTTCATTCAGCGGTTTGCCCTGTTCGCAGGTCATGATCAGCGCCAGGTCGTCGAGGTTGTCGATCATGGCCTGATACCAGCGCTCCAGCAGCGCCGCCCGTTCTGCCGCCGGGCGTGCGCGCCATGCCGGCCACGCGCGGTCGGCGGCTTCAATGGCGCGTCGGGTTTCGCTGCCTTGCATCGCAGGTACGCGAGCGAGCAACTGGCCGCTGGCCGGGTCGATGACGTCAAGGGTGGCGGCGTTGTCGGCACCGATCCACTGACCGTCGATGTAAGCGAGTTCTACCAGCAGGCTGGGGTCTTTCAGGCGATTCTTGAGCATGGTGTCGAGTCCTGTTCCGAGACAGCCTTCAGTCTATTGGGTCGTCCCGGACGAGGATGCTGAAAGCGCCGCCCCAGCAGCCTTCGAATGCTGAAAATCAGCATTCGACAGCAGGCTCTACCGTTGGTTTGTGATGATCGGACACGACGAACTCGGTCAGACGATGAAATGCTTGACCATGCTATTCAACTCGCTGGCCAAGCCCGCGAGCTCCCGGCTAGAGGCCTGGCTCTGATGGGTCCCGGCCGAAGCCTGTTGGGAAACATCACGGATATTGAGCAGGTTGCGGTCCACCTCACGGGCAACATGGGATTGCTCTTCGGTGGCACTTGCAATACACAGATTGCGTTCGTTGATCTGAGCGATGTCATCGACGATGGCATTCAGTGCCGCGCCTGCCGCACGAGCGACCTCCAGGGTTTCCCGGGTTTTACCATTGCTGCTTTGCATGGCTCGCAAGGTGCCGTGGCTGCTTTTTTGTACCGAGCCGATGATCGTCTCGATCTGTTTGGTCGATTCCTGGGTTCGTTGCGCCAACGCCCGGACCTCATCCGCCACCACGGCGAAACCGCGTCCACTTTCGCCCGCGCGAGCCGCCTCGATCGCCGCATTCAAGGCAAGCAGGTTCGTTTGCTCGGCAACGCCGCGAATTACATCCAACACCGAGCCGATATCACCTATCTGGCCGGCCAGGGCCTGCAGGGCTCCGGCGGTATCCTCGATATCCTCGGTCAACGATTCGATGGCACCCACGGTACGGCTGACGCTCTCCTGCCCCTGTCGCGAGCGCTGGTCTGCTGCCTGGGACACCTCCGAGGCCCAGGCGGCATTGCGCGCCACGTCTTCGATCGCGCCAGTCATTTGGGTCACCGCACTGGCTGCCTGATCGAGTTCGGCGCTCTGCCGTTGCACACCACGGGTAGCCTCATCGGTCACGGCGCTCAACTGAGCGGAGGTCGTCGCCAGTCGCTCGGAAGAACTCAACACCTGCCTCACGGTACTGCGCAAGTTCATCTGCATGCGTTCAAGCGCCTGCAGCAGGCGCGCCGCCTCATCCATGCCAACGATATCCAGTGATTGGGTCAGGTCACCCTTGGCGATACGCTCGGCTGCCGCCATGGCAATCGCCAACTGTTTCAACAGACGCAGCACGATCAAGGTGGCCAAGGTCCCGCCAGCTAACAGCAGTGCCAGCAAACCTGAAGACATCAGGATGAGTCTCTGCCGGTCACTGTCGCGGCGTTTCATCAGCGCCTCATCGAGCGCCGACAGCGCTGAGTGGCCAAGGGCATACAAGGCATCAACCGGTTTGTTGAAAGCAGTCAGGTAGTCGCCAACCGGGTAATTGAGCTTGAGCGCGTACAAGGCATCGGTAGGCTCGTTAATCCCTGCGGGGTTTGCGCTGGGCACGAAATCCAGATCCATTTCGACGACCGATACCAATCGCGCATTGCTGAGTTCAAGCGCCTGCTGGATCTGCGGACCTAGCGCCGTTAGCGGTGCTTCCAGCAGGGCCTTGAGTTCCGGCTCGGCAGCACTCGCCTTGGTCAAGGCACGTGCCGTCTTGTCAACACTGCTCAGCGCCTGGGTAGCCAGGCCACGCAACGCACCTTGTTGCTCGGGCAGGATCCGGCCCTGCGCCAGATACAGGCCACCGGCACCACGCAACTGACCCAACAACTCGCTGGCTTTCGGCAATTCGATCAGGGCACCTGCGATCAGCGCGTCAGTCCCTAAAACCGGGTCCAGTGACAGTTTGAAGTGATCGAGCAATGCATCCTCAATCAGCAGGCAGGCTGCGATCAACTGGCTATGCCAGACCAGACTCTGCGGACCTTTGACTGTGGCCTGGCTAACCTGGTCGGCCAGCTCGCGCCATTGTTGTTGCGTCTGCCGCCAGGTAGCCAGGATCTCGGGGCCGACCTCGGCCTCCTGTAACACGCGCTCGGTTGCCTCGAAGGCGTGATCCACCTCGGCCTGCTTGTTCAGACGAGCCTCGTGGAAGGTCTGGTTGCCGCCCAGCACGACGGATGACAAATCGCGATGTTGCTGCGTCAAGTGAATGAGCTGGAGCAACCCCTGCACCGGTCGTATGCCGCGCAGTTCAAGATTTGCCTGGCGGCTATT
Source organism: Pseudomonas cucumis (assembly GCF_030687935.1). Taxonomy (GTDB): domain Bacteria; phylum Pseudomonadota; class Gammaproteobacteria; order Pseudomonadales; family Pseudomonadaceae; genus Aquipseudomonas; species Aquipseudomonas cucumis. The sequence continues at coordinate 3,438,655 of NZ_CP117454.1, forward strand.
CTGGTACGCACCCACTACGTAAAGGCTGGTTGGAATGGCAATCAGGGTCACGGCTAGCAAGCCGAGCAAGACAAACTTGCCAGAGAATGACAGGCGCTCAAGCACTTTCATGAGGGAACTCCGGAAGGGTTGCGAGTGGCTAGCGGCTTTCTGAATAGACGCAGTCAAGCCTGGGAAGGCTTTCTCAGCACTTCCCACACTGTCAGTACGTTGAAGGGGTGAACCGGGCGTCATGCCATAACCGGGACACAAGCGTGGTGCGCAAAGTGTTCGGTGTAGGCAAACGGAACTCTAAAGCCGCATTGAGCCCAATAGCCCTTGCAGAAAGTGCTCGCCGGCTTCCATCTGGCTGATCTCGATGAACTCGTCAGGCTTGTGCGCCTGTTCTATCGAGCCCGGGCCACAGACCACCACGGGTACATCCAGCCGCTGCTTGAACAACCCGCCCTCGGTGCCGAAGGAGACCTTGGCGGTACCGGTATCCGGTGCGGCAAAGTTCTTCAGAAAACGCACCGCTTCGACACTCGGGTGAGTATCGAGGCCGGGATAGACGTTCAGGGTTTCGATTTCGATGTCCGCCACACTGGACAGCTTTTTGGCTTCACGCACGATCACTTCGGCGCGCTCGCGCATCTGCTCCAGAAACTGATCCGGATCGTCCGCCGGCAAGTTACGCACTTCGAAATCGAGGGTGCACAGATTCGGCACGATGTTCAGCGCCTTGCCGCCGACAATCTGCCCGACATGCACGGTGCTGTAAGGCACGTCGTAATCCGCATCCTGCGCGCCCTGCTCTTGCAGTTGCTGCTGGCTCTGACGCAGCGCAGCGATGAAATCACAAGCCACGTGTATCGCGTTGACCGAACGCGGTGCCAGCGAGGAATGCGCTTCCAGGCCGCGACAGTAAGTGCGGTAAGAACCCTTGCCCTTGTGCCCGAGCACGAATTGCATATGGGTAGGTTCGCCAATCACACACAAAAACGGCCGCACCGGCGCCAGGTGCAGCACGTCGAGCAAACGGCGCACACCCACGCAACCGATCTCTTCGTCATGGGACAGCGCCAATTGCAATGGCCGGCTCAAGGAATGGTCAGCGGCGTCGAGCATGGCGTCGATGGCCAGCGCGATAAAGCCCTTCATATCGCAACTGCCACGCCCGTAAATCCGCCCGTCCTGCACCGTCGCCTGAAACGCCGGAAAGGTCCAGGCCTGCCCCGCTGCCGGCACCACATCGGTGTGCCCGGACAGCAAAATCCCCGGCACCTCCCGTGGACCGGTACTGGCGAACAGGTTGGCCTTTTTGCCGCTTTCGTCCTTGACGATCAATGACTCGATGCCCTTGGTCAGCAGCAGATCGCGCACGTACTCGATCAAGGCCATGTTCGACTCCGAAGAGACGGTGTCAAAGGCCATCAGACGTTTGAGAATGTCCAGTACGCGGGGTTTCATGAGGCCCTGCTCCTTTGCTCAGTTGTCCGTTGCTCGGCTGAAGAAGCGAATCGGTTGATGGAGAACGGTAAAATCGAAGTGCTGGTGCTACCGGTGCTGATCAGTTCGGCCATCACGTCGCCCACGCCCGGACCGAGCTGGAAGCCATGGCCGGAGAAACCGAAGGCATAGAACAAGCCATCAACGGTGCCACTTGGCCCCATCACGGGCAGAGAATCAGGCAGATAGCCTTCGATGCCGCTCCACACGCGGATGATGTTCAGGTTGCCGACACCCGGCAGCAGACGCCGCATCTGATCCATCTGATTGAGAATGCTGCGCGGCTCGACATAGGCCCGGCGGTTGAGCATGTCTGGTTCGCTGCGATAGCCGCCACCGATGATGATATTGCCGCGGGGTATCTGGCGGAAATAAATCACTTCCTCGGGAATTTTGGTGTACACGCCGATCACCGTCGGCAAGGCGTACGGCACCGGTTCGGTCACGGCCATTTGCGGGCCTTTGGTCTCAAGCGGCACCGGCTCGCCGAACTGCGCCGAGAGTTTCTGGCCCCAGGCGCCGGCAGTAATCAGCAGGCGCTCGGCGCTGAACTGGCGGCCGTCGGTGGTGCTGATGCTGAACTCGCCGCCGACCTTCTGCACCTCGGCCACTTCAGTGCGCTCTTCGATCCGCGCGCCGAGACGTCGTGCCGCGCGGGCAAATGCCGGGGCCGCCAGACGCGGGTTGGCGTGCCCGTCGTGGGGAGCATAAGAGCCGCCCTTCACATCCGGGCCGAGAAATGGGAAGCGCTTGTGTAACTCGTCGCCACGAAAGATCTTCAGGTCCAGCTGCTCAGCTTCAGGGGCATCTGCGTAGGCTTGCAGCTCGGCGATCTCGTCTTCGCGGTAACACACCCGCATATGCCCGCTGGCGATGAATTCCAGGTCATCGTCGATCAGCTCCGGCAGACGCTTCCACAGCGCCCAGGAGCGATTGGCCAGTTCCAGCTGCCCAAGATAACGCCCTTGACGTCGTACGTTGCCGAAGTTCACGCCGCTGGCGTACTGACCGATCTGGTCGCGTTCCAGCAAAATCACTGACTTGCCGCGCTGGCGCAGGAAAAACGCCGCCGCCGAGCCCATCAGGCCGCCGCCGACAATCACGACATCGGCTTTGTGTAGCGTCATGACGACACCTCCTCGGTGAGCATCGAAAGGGGTTTGACCGGTGCCTGACCGCGCTGACGACCGACCTGTTCCACGCAAACGCCGGCGGCAGCGGCAATCACTTCAGCCCCGGCCTGGGAGCAATAACGCCCCTGGCAGCGGCCCATGCCGACCCGGCTGAAAGCCTTGGCCCGGTTGACTTCACAGGCGCCTTTTTCCCGAACCACTGCACGCAATTCGCCTGCGCTGATCATTTCGCAGCGGCAGACGATGGCCGTGTCCGGCAACGCTTTGGCTTGCGCCGCCGGCCAGGGAAACGCCTGGGCCAGACCGAGACGAAATTCATCCATCACCGCTAGCGCGTGCCGTTGTTCGTCGCGCAACCCGATGTTCACCGGTTGCTGCAGATCTTCCAGCAGCGCCATGGCCGCCAGTCTCCCGGCGTGCTCGGCGGCATCGGCACCGCGAATTTTCGAACCGTCGCCGGCGGCATATACACCGCTGACCGAGGTCCGACCGTCTTCATCGACGGCCAGCCACCATTGGCTGGAGGCCTCATCAAAGCGCATACGGCAGCCGGCCAGGTCGGCCAATTGGGTTTCCGGGCGCAAGTGATAACCCAGCGCCACTGCATCGCACGCCACCGTCAAGGTTTCGCCGCGCGCCGTGCGCACGCGTACGCCACTGACACCGTTGGCCGCATCGCCTAGCACTTGAAGCGGCGAAATGCCCAGATGCACCGGGATTTTCGCTCGATAGAGTTGCGCGAGCAGTTTCATCCCGGTGAACAGCAATCCGGGGCGCGCCAACAGCTTGGGCAACGCACCGATTCGCTTGCTCAACGGCGAAGTGTCGAGCACCGCCGCGACCTTGGCCCCGGCTTTCACATACTGACTGGCGACCAGATACAGCAACGGTCCGCTGCCCATGAACACCACGCGGTGGCCGATGGACACGGCCTGGGACTTGAGCGCAATTTGCGCCCCGCCGAGGCTGTAAGTGCCCGCCAATTGCCAGCCTTCGATCGGCATCAAGCGGTCGGTGGCACCGGTGCACAGGATCAGCGCGTCGTAATCCACCGTCGAGTGTTTGCCCTGGCTGACGCAGCACAGTTGCCCCGGCGTCAGGTTCCACACCAGCGTGTCCGGACGGTAATCGATCTGCCCGCGCAAGCGGTCGAAGCTCTGGTGCAGGTCGTTGGCCTTGGTGGCTTCGGTGCCATACAGCGTGGCGTAATCGCGGGTAAACCCTTCGGGCTGGCGACGGTAGATCTGCCCGCCATCCCGACGATTCTCATCGATCAGGATCGGCTTGAAACCAGCGGCGACCAGGGTTTCGGCACAACGTATGCCGGCCGGCCCGGCGCCGACGATAACGACTCGGTGAGTGTTCAGCCGCGCAGTGGCCATATCGCCTCCGGTTGTGTGGTGACAATATCCAGCCCTTCACGGACCTCATTGGAACAGGCGCGCAGACGCTCGCCGCTGCGGGTCCAGACCCAACAGTCCTGACAGGCGCCCATCAGGCAGAAACCGGCGCGGCGCCCCGGATCGAACTCCGATTGGCGCAACGCCGAGCCCTGAGTCAGCAGCGCGACCATCAGCGTATCGCCCTGCAACGCCTCGATAGGCTTGCCGTCTACCATCAGTTTGATGGTGGGCCGGCCCTGTTCGGCCAGCCTTACGAAACGCCCGTTCATGCATAGGCTCCCGTTATCATGCTGTTTGAATCCTTCTGGGTTTTCAGCAATTCGGCACTGTCGTGATGACAAAGGACTTCACTGCCGCCAACAATCGTCCGACGGGGCGCAGGGACGCAATTGCACAGACCGTCGACCCGCACCGGGCAACGATTGAGGAAGGTGCACAGCCCAGGCACATCGGCCTTGGCCCCGATCGGCGGCAGTGTTCCGCAGGTGGTTGTTCCGCAAGCTTCCAGCCAGCCCTGGCGCAACTCCGGCACCGAGTGGATCAACAAATCGGTGTAGGGATGAAACGGCGCCTCGGCGTACGACTGGCGACTGCCGGCCTGAATCTTGTGGCCGCTGTACATCACCACAATGTCATCGCACAGCGCCCGCACGGTGGAGATGTCATGGCTGATGAACAGGTACGACACGCCCAGTTGCTGACGCAGGTCGCGTAGCAGTTCGAGAATCGCTGCGCCCACCACGGTATCCAGCGCGGAGGTCACTTCATCGCACAGAATCAGATCCGGCTTGGCCGCCAGGGCCCGGGCCAGATTGACCCGTTGCTTTTGCCCGCCGGACAGTTCGTTCGGGCGGCGTTCGGCCAGGGTTCGCGGCAAGCGCACCAGATCCAATAGCTCGCCAATACGTTCGCGCAGAGCGGCGCCCTTAAGGCCGAAATACATCTTCAGCGGACGACTCAGAATGGTGCTGACGCTGTGCATCGGGTTGAGTGCGGTGTCGGCATTCTGGAAGACCATTTGAATGCGTCGGAACTGCTCATCGGTGCGCGACGACAGGCTGCCACCCAAGGGTTGGCCATCGAAGGTCAGACCGCCGAGAGCGGGCGCCAACAATCCGGCCACCACCCGCGCCAGGGTCGACTTGCCAGAACCCGACTCACCGATCACCCCGATGGCCTGGCCTCTGCGAACCGTCAGGTCGATGTCTTCCAGCACGCGAATGGCCGGCATGCCTTGCGCATTCTTGTTGCCGTAACCGGCGGTCAGGCCCTGGATGGTCAGTAGCGGCGTCTCTTCGGCGATGCCGCAAGGCGGGCGGATCGTCGTGTCCGGCCGCGCCGCCGCCAGCAGGCTGCGGGTATATTCATGGGCCGGGCCATCGAGCAATGGGCCGGTGGCGCTCTGTTCGAAGATCTGGCCGCCATTGAGCACCACGATCTGGTCAGCCATCTGCGCGACCACGGCCAGGTCATGGGAGACGTAGACCGCCGTCGCGCCGCGTTCGCGCACCACCCGCTTGAAGGCACGCAGCACATCAATCTGAGTGGTCACATCAAGTGCTGTCGTCGGTTCGTCGAGCACCACCAGCAGCGGATCGCTGATCAGCGCCATGGCCGCCATCACCCGTTGCAGTTGCCCGCCGGAGACTTGATGGGGGTAGCGTTGGCCAATGCGATCGGGGTCTGGCAGAGCCAGATCGCGGAACAACTCGATGGCCTTGGCCTCAAGCACAGCCCGGCTGCCCAGACCATGAATCAACGCGCCCTCCACCACTTGGTCGATGAGTTTTTTCGCCGGGTTGAACGCCGCCGCAGCGCTTTGCGCGATGTACGACACCCGGTTGCCGCGCAGGCCTTGCAGCTCGCTTTCGCTCAACGCCAGCATGTCGTGTTCGCCGATTTGCACCACGCCGCCCGCCAGCCGACAACCGCGCCGGGCATAACCGAGCAACGCCAGGGCGATGGTGGTCTTGCCGGAGCCAGACTCACCGATCAACGCCAGCACTTCACCTTTTTGCAGGGAGAAGCTCACGCCCTTGACGATTTCCACCTCACCGAGCTCGCCACAGGCGACCACTCGCAGGTCCTGAACTCGAATTAATTCGCTCATTTCAATGACCTCCCGAACGTCGACTACGTCGCGATGAAAACCGGTCGATAAACAGATTCACACCGATGGTCAGGGTGCCGATGGCCAACGCCGGAATCACGATGGCAGGCGCGCCCTGATTGAGGCCGCCGATGTTCTCGCGCACCAGCGACCCGAGGTCGGCATCCGGTGGTTGCACACCCAGGCCCAGGAAGCTCATGCCGCTGAGCAGCAACACGATGAAACCGAAGCGCAGCCCCAGGTCTGCCAGTACCGGGTTGAGCATATTCGGCAGAATTTCCACGCAAGCCACATACAGCCGACGCTCGCCACGAGTACGGGCCACTTGCACGTACTCCAGCGCTTCGATGTTCACCGCCATGCTGCGGGCGATACGGAACGCGCCCGGGGTGAAGCTCAATACCGCCGTGCAGATCAGCAAAGTGACCGAGGAGCCGAAGGCCGAGACCATGATCAGCGCCAGCATCTTGCTCGGGATCGAAATGAAGGCGTCCATCAGGCGACTGATCAACTCATCCAGCCACTTTGGTGAAACCACCGACAGCAACGCAAAGCTGGTCCCCAGACCGCTGGCCAACACCGCGGCAATCAACGCCAGGCCGACGGTGAATCGTGCGCCGACGAGGATCCGGCTGAGCATGTCGCGGCCCAGGTAATCGGTGCCGAATGGGTACGCCGCGCTCAGGTTGTCGAAGACATTATCAGAGACCACTTCCCCCACCGGATGTGGCGCCAGCCACGGGCCGAAGATGGCCACCAGCAACCAGATCACACACATCGCTGCACCGATCAGACCGAGCCAGGACGATCCGTGGGAAACCTTGCCCAGCGCCAATTTGGAAGTAGCCGGCGATTTCACAATGAGATTGTTCATTGATTTCTCAGCCTCGGATTGGAAAGAATCGCGCACAGGTCGGCAATCAGCACCAACGTCAGATACGCCGTACAAAACAACATGGTGCAGGCTTGAACCAGTGCCATGTCGCGGTTGGTCACGGCATCGACCATCAGGCTGGCGATGCCGGGGTAGTTGAAGATCGTCTCGACGATCACCACCCCACCCAACAGATAGGACAGGCTCAGGGCGATGGCATTGGCAATCGGCCCGATGGCATTGGGCAAGGCATGGCGCAGGACGATCCGCATCTTGCTCACGCCTTTGAGCCGGGCCATTTCCACGTAAGGACTGTCGAGCTGGTCGATCACCGCCGCTCGAGTCATACGCGCCATTTGCGCGACAATCACGCAGCACAACGTCATCACCGGCAACGCGTAAGTGCGCATGAATTGCCAGGGTGACGTGATGTCACTGGCGTAGGACAGCGCCGACAACCAGCCCAGGTTCACCGCAAAAATCAGCACCGCCAGGGTCGCGACCAGAAACTCCGGCACCGCCACCATGGTCAAGGTGAAAAAGCTGAGGACACTGTCGATGCGCCCGCCCCGGCCCATGGCTGAACCGATGCCGAGGATCAGCGCCACCGGCACTGATACCAGCGCCGTGGCGCCCGCCAGCATCAGAGTGTTGGGCAGCCGCCCGGCCATCAAGTCACTGACCGGCATGGCGTTGGATACCGACAGCCCCATGTCACCGCTAAGCAGGTTCATCAACCAGTGCAGGTAACGCAACACACCGGGCTGATCCAGCCCCATTTTCAGGCGCAAGGCTGCCACTTGTTCCGGCGTGGCGAACTGCCCCAGAGACTGTTGCGCCGCGTCCCCCGGCAGCACCGCCGTGATGGCGAAAACCACCATGGACACAATCAACAAGGTCACGATCGCCGCGCCCAGGCGCCGGCCGATCAACCAAAGTGTGTTGCTATTCATCACCCTATCCTCATGCAATATCGCTGCAGCAAAAACCCGACTTCCATCAAGCGTCCAGCCAGATCTGCTCGGCAAACATGTAGCCCATGAAACCGCCTAGAGGGTTGGTGCCATAGCCTTTGACGCGCTGGTCGGCGCCATCGATGTTGCTGATGAACACCGGCACGCCGATACCGCTGTGCTGATGCACCAGGGTTTGCATGTCTGCGTACATCTTGCCGCGCTTGACCTCGTCGGTTTCACCGCGGGCCTGTATCAGCAACTGGTCGAACTGATCGTTCTTCCAGCCCGATTCGTTCCATGGCGCGCTGGACTGGAAGAACTGCGAGAAAAGCATGTCGGCATTGGGCCGCGGGTTGATGTTGCCGAAGCTGATCGGATGTTTCGCCCAGTGGTTAGACCAGTAGCCATCGCTCGGCAGGCGGTTGACGTCGAGCTTGAGCCCGGCCTGTTTGGCCGACTGCTGCAGCAGCACGGCGATATCCACCGAACCGGTTGCGGCGGGCGAGCACATCAGCGGCATGGTGATGTTTTCCATGCCGGCCTTTTTGAGCAGGAACTTGGCTTTTTCCGGGTCGTAGGCACGTTGTGGCAGGTCGGCGTTGTAGAAGCGCGCACCGGGTGCGATCGGGTGATCGTTGCCGACCCTGGCGAAACCACGGAATATCGCCGACTTGATCTGTTCCCGGTCCAGCAGCAATTTCATGGCCTCGGTGAACTCCGGGCTTTTGCCTGGCAGCTGGTCCTGACGAATGATCAGGTCGGTGTAGTTACCCGACGGCGAGTCCACGACCCGATGCTTGGTGCTGGCCTTGATACGAACCGTTGAACGCGGGTTAACTTCGTTGACGATGTGTACGTCGCCCGACAACAGTGCGTTGATCCGTGACGACTCGTCGGCAATGCCGATAAATTCGATCTCGTCCAGATACGGCAAGCCGGGTTTCCAGTAATTGGTATTGCGCACACCAATCGAACGCACCCCGGGTTTGAACTCCTTGGCCTTGAACGGGCCGGTGCCAATGCCCTGGCTGAAATCGCTCGTACCCTCGGGAACGATCAGCATGTGAGAGATGGCAAGAACCGACGGCAGTTCAGCATTGGGGCCGCTCAGTTGTATCTGCACTTCATGGGTGCCGTTGGCCTTGACTTCGGCGAACTGCGACGCCAGCGGCAGGACCTTGGAACCGGTGATTGGATCCTTGTGCCGCAACAGAGAAAACACCACGTCGGCCGCTGTCAGAGGCTTGCCGTTGTGGAAGACCACTTCCTTGCGCAGAGTAATCACCCAGAGCGTGGCGTCAGTGGTGTCGATACGCTCGGCCAACTCCAGTTGCGGCACCATATGGCTGTCGAAACGCGTCAGACCGTTGTAGAACATGTAATGGCGCACATAGTCGGTGGACGATGAGCCTTTGGCCGGGTCCAGCGTATCGGCGGTGGAGCTGGATGAGCCTGCGACGCGGATACGACCGCCGGGCTTGCCTTTGCCAGGGCTTGCGGCTTCATCCTCGGCAAACAGCTTGCCGGCGGCGCCGAACAGGCTGCCGGCGCCCGCGACGGCCACCCCTGCCAACCCCAGCATTTGCAATGCATTGCGGCGTGACATGCCGCGATTGAGCCCTTCGAAAATGCGCAGACTTTCTTTCCCTGTGATCAACTGGGAGTCGATACTGTTTTTGTTGTCAGTCATGTCAGTTCTACCTTTCGAAAAATGATAAGGCTCGAGTGCTCGCGATTAATCGTGTGTGGTTGAAACGTAAAGCAAATACCTTGAACTCAGTGTAGGTAGTCCTGCAGGCGGTAATACGCCCCTACCAGAGGCAGGAACCAGGGCTTGCCGAAATGCCCGGGAATGGCCGGCCAGTCGAGTTCGCGCCAGGGATTGGCTTCGACCTTGCCGGCCATGACCTCGGCCATGACTTGCCCCATGTGCACCGACATCTGTACCCCATGACCGCTGTAGCCCATGGAGTAATAAACCCCTCCATGCTGGCCGGCCCGGGGCAACCGATCGGAGGTCATGTCCACCAACCCACCCCAGCAATAGTCGATTTTCACGCCAGCCAACTGCGGGAACATCTGCACCATCGCCGCTTGCAACACTTTGCCGCTCTTGGCGTCGGAAACGCTGTCAGACATGGCAAACCGCGCACGACCGCCAAACAGCAAACGGTTGTCCGGCGTCAGGCGGAAGTAGTTACCGATCATGCGGCTGGTGACATAGGAACGCCGTGCCGGCAGCAAGCTGTCGATCAGGGCCTGTGGCAGCACCTCGGTGGCGATCACGAAACTGCCCACCGGCACGATCCGCCGCCGATACCAACCCAATCCACCCTGCTGGCACGTGCCTGTAGCCAGCAGGACCTGTTTGGCGTGCAACGAACCCTTGGTGGTATTGACCTGATAGCCGCCGGCACGGGCTTTCCAGTCCGTCACCGGTGTACCTTGATAGATCAACGCACCGTGACGTGCGGCCGCCTCGGCCAGCCCGACACCGAAGCGCCCGACATGCATTTGCACGCCGTTACGCTGCAGCAAGCCTCCATGGAACTGGGCCGAATTGACTTCAGCACGGACCTCTTGCGCAGAGAGCAACTCGACCTCGGCATCGACCTCCCGCCGAATCAATTCGCAGGTGCGCGCCAGACCTTCGTAATGCATCGGTTTGGCAGCCAGCTTGAGCTTGCCATTGCGTTTGAGGTCACAGGCAATCTGCTCCTGCTCCACCAACGAAACGACGCTCTGCACGGCGCTTTCATAGGCCAGGTAATAGGCTCGCGCTTTATCAGCGCCGAGGCTGGCGCTGAGTGCCGCATAGTCCTGGGCAACGCCGGTGTTGCACTGACCGCCGTTGCGCCCGGAAGCTTCGCCAATCACCCTTCCGGCTTCCAGCACCACCACACTGGCCCCCTTCAAGGCCAGGGCCCGGGACGCCGCCAGGCCGGTGAGACCACCACCAACGATGGCCACATCGACCTGCCCGGGCAACGCACCGAGCTGGGCACCGGTGAATGCCGGTGCGGTATCGAGCCAATAGGACTCACTGCCCATGTCTAACCCCTTTTACCTTGAAGAGTGCCCTGAGACTCAGAGACCGACCAACCCGGCCAAACCACCAATATCGGGGATCTGGTGGTAGCTGTAGCAGGCGTTTCCAGGCTGTTCGTGACCACGGGCAACGAAGGCTTTGTTCTTGATCTTCATGTCGTCGGCCGGCATCAGGTCATAACGGAAGCTCGAAGACACATGCAGAACGTCCTCCGGCCCGCAGCCGAGGTTATCGAGCATGAACTCGAAGGCAGCCAGACGCGGCTTGTAGGCCTGGGCTTGCTGGGCAGTGAAGACTTTATGGAAAGGCGCGCCGAGCTTGTCGACGTTGGACATGATCTGCTCGTCCATCGCGTTGGAGAAAATGACCAGCGGAATCTTGTCGGCGATTTTCGCCAGGCCAGCCGGTACGTCGGCATGCGGACCCCACGTCGGTACGGCGTCGTAATAGAGCTGGCCTTCGCCTTTGTACTCGATGCCCCAACGCTTGCAGACCCGCGCCAGAGAGGTCTTGATAATCTCATCATACGGCCGCCAGTCACCCATCACCTGATCCAGACGATAGGCGGAAAAGTCCTTGACGAACTGATCCATTTGCCCGGCTGGGACACGATCGGCGAACAGCTCGCGCGTCATGTTTCCCATTTGGAAGTTGGTCAACGTGCCGTAGCAGTCAAAGGTAATAAACTTGGGTCGAAGAAAGCTCATGAGTGCAGTCCTTAATGATGGTTGAGGTCATGACGGGGCAAGCAGTTACTCCGTTCGAGAAGCATCGGGGCAACGCTGCATCACGAATTCATTACAACATCATGAGACCATGCATAAATCGTTAAATGTGCAGGCAGCTTGGTACAAACCACCGTTTTGCAGGGCTCGCTCAGCAGACTTTGCGGAACGCTCCAGACTCGGGCGTTTCACCTCTGTTTTTACGCCTTTTCGGGCAGTTATGGTGCGCTGACGAGCCCTGCACAACCGCAATCAAGTGGCGCAATCAAGCAGTTTGCTCTGGTTACCAAAAGCTATCGGCTAACCGTCAGCAAGAGGCTTTATCAGACGGGTTACTGACGTAAAACGAGTCAAGTTACGTTGGTGCAAAGTTAGCCCGGCAGATACAGCAGATTGTCCTTTGCAACCTTAAAGAACGGCATATTTCGTCTGGCCTGCTTTGTTAGCTTATTGAGAAGACTCGGCAGCCTTGCAAGGTCGCAAGACAGCCCGCCCTCTGCTGCTCGCAGTGCCTATTACCGTTCTAAGGGAGCTAATTGGATGACAACACAATCTTTAAATAGCCACAGCGTCGATCCGCAAACGTCTCACACGTTTTATATCAACGGCTGTTGGTCTTCCCCGGCAATCCCGGCCAGTTTGCCGGTGGTCAATCCGGCAACTGAAGAGGTTGTTGCGCACGTCGCGCAAGGGTCCGCCGAGGATGTTGATCGGGCGGTCGCTGCGGCTCGTGCAGCATTTGCTGGTTGGTCTTCCACCTCGGCAGAATCGCGCGCGCTTTTCCTTGGAAAGATCTATGACCTCATCCTTGAACGAAAAGAAGTGCTTGCCCAGGCGATCTCTCTCGAAATGGGCGCTGCCATCGGTTCCGCACGGGCCATGCAAGTGCCTCTTGCAGCCGAACATGTACGAGTCGCGCGTGATTTGCTGTCCACCTATCGTTTCCAAACGGTTGAAGGCGGCACCGCGATTGAACGCGAACCCATAGGCGTCTGCGCTCTCATTACTCCGTGGAACTGGCCGCTTTATCAAATCACTGCGAAAGTCGCCCCAGCTATTGCTGCCGGCTGCACAGTGGTCTTGAAACCCAGCGAACTGTCGCCTCTGAGCGCCCTTCTCTTTGCACAACTGGTGCATGATGCAGGCCTTCCACGGGGCGTGTTCAACCTGGTGAATGGAAGTGGTTCCGAGGTCGGCGCAGCCATGGCGGCGCACCCTGATATCGATATGATTTCGATTACCGGCTCAAACCGCGCGGGCGCGCTGGTCGCCCAGGCGGCCGCCCAAACGGTGAAACGCGTCACGCAAGAGCTGGGAGGCAAGTCGCCGAATCTATTGCTTCCCGACGCTGATTTCGCCAAAGCCGTCCCGCTGGGCGTGATGTCTGCGTTTCGCAACGTCGGACAATCGTGCAGCGCCCCGACAAGAATGATCGTTCCCAAGGACAGGCTGGCGGAGGTCGAATCGCTGGCTGCTGCAACCGCCAATGCGATTATCGTGGGTGATCCGCGTTCGGAAGAGACGGTACTCGGTCCGATTGCCAATGAAGCCCAGTTCAATCGCGTGCAAGCAATGATCGAAGCCGGCCTGAATGAGGGCGCAAAACTCGTTTGCGGCGGCCCCGGACGCGTACAGGGTTATGAAAAGGGCTTCTACACCCGACCAACTGTTTTCTCCGAGGTCGATTCCGCCATGCGGATCGCCCAGGAAGAAATTTTTGGTCCAGTGCTGTGCATCATCCCGTATGAGACAGTCGATGAGGCGATCGCTATCGCAAACGACACGGTCTATGGGCTGGGCGCCCATGTTCAGGCTCAGAACCTTGATCTTGCGCGTGCCGTTGCCTCTCGTATCCGCGCCGGACAAGTGCACCTGAATTACCCTGCCTGGGATCCAATGGCGCCATTCGGCGGCTACAAGCGATCTGGTAATGGTCGTGAGTATGGTGTCTACGGTTTCGAGGAGTACCTGGAAACCAAAGCAATCGTTGGGTTTGGCGGAGACTGATAGAGACTTCTTCGGGGATTACATGAAGAACGGAGGCGCCCCCGTTCCGCCCGGTACAAACCAGCGAAACGGGGCAGCGCGTCAAGTCAGTACGATCAGAATGTCACACTGGCGCTGAGGCGTGCCGTGCGCGGCTCGCCGACATTGACCTGCAGCTGGCTGCCGGTGGAAGACGGGTAGTACTGTTTGTCGAACAGGTTGTCGACATTGAATTGCAGCGAAGTCTTGTACCCGAACACCGGCGATTCCCAACGCACGAAGGCATCGGCCACGGTGTAGCTACTCAGCCAGAAATCGTTGGCGTTGTTTGCCGCACGCTCGCCGACGTAACGCGCGCCAGCACCGGTGTGCCAGGCACCGAACTCCGCAGGGATGTTCAGGTGGTGCGTGAGGTACAGGCTGGCGGTGTGCTTCGGCGCATTGGCGAGGCGGTGACCTTCGTCATCCGGATCGTCGAGAATTACCGTGTGGGTGTAAGCGTAGGTGCCGATCAGGTCCCAGCGCTCGGCCACACGCCCGGTGATGTCCAGCTCCAGGCCCTGCGAACCGACCTTGCCCGCCGCCTCCGAGAGGCTGACACCACTGACCGTCTGGCTGGTCACGACGTTTTTCTTGACGATGTCGAACAGCGCAAGGTTGATGTTCAACCCCGGCAGCGGATCGTACTTCGCGCCGACTTCGTAGCTGCGCCCCTCCTCCGGATCGAAGGTGTGGCCAGCATCGTCGACCTCGGTATTGGGCTTGAACGAACGGCTGTAGTTGCCGTACAGCGACAAGCTATCGGTGGCTTTGTAGACAAGGCCCAGAAACGGCACGAAGGCATCGCCGTTATCGTCGCGGTTGACGGTGTAGCTGCTGCCGCGGCCCTGATCGCTGTACTGATCGTAATGCTGCTGACGACCGCCGAGGGCCAGGATCCAGCGGTCATCGAGGTGCCAGTTATCCTTGAAGTACACCGAGCTGGAGGTCAGCTGGTTGCTCAAGTCGCTTTGAGCGGCGCTGACGAGACTGGGCTCGGCCAGACGACCATAAACCGGCGATGTAATGTCGAAGCCTGACCGTGCGGTATTACGGTAGGTTTTGCCGCGGAATTGGTCGGACGCTTCGGTGTCCGCGCCGACCAGCAGGTCATGGCGTTGGCCGAACAGTTCCTGCTGGCCGATGAAATCCCAACTGGCGTAACGGGTCTCATCATCGTAGTGAGCGCCGTTGGCAGCACGTCGCAGATTGTTGCCGGTCAACGAATTCGGCTGGGCAATCGAGAGGCTGTAGCGGTCGTTGTTCCAGCCGTAGGTAACGCGGGTTTTCCAATCATCACTCAGCTGATAGTCGAAACGCGCGGTGGCCAGTTCACGGATACCGACGCTTTTGGCCCATTTTTCGTCGAGGCGCTTGTCGTAGTCGATGTCTGCCGGGTGACCGTTGGTGAACACGGTGCCACGGTCGAAGGGACTGGAATAATCGTTGTATTCGTAGCTCAAGGTCAGGCTGGCGCGGTCGCCGGTCCAGGTCAGCGATGGTGCAACCAACGTGCTCTCATTCACGCCGTAGTTGCGCCAGTAATCTTCATGGCCACGTTCAGCAATCAGGCGATAGGCCAGGCCCGTATCTCCCATCGGCCCGGTGGTATCCACCGCCAGGGTGCCGCCGCCTTCGCTATAGGCCGAGCCGCTCAGGGTTGTGCTCCGGGTGTATTCAGGCTTTTTGCTGATCACGTTGATCAATCCGCCAGGCTCCAGCGCGCCGTAAAGCATCGAAGCAGGCCCTTTGAGCACTTCGACACGATCCGTCGTGGCGCTGAAGTTGTGCCCCAGATTGGAGCGCACGCCATCGCGCAGGATCGAGCCGTCATCGTTAGTGCCGAAACCGCGCTTGACCAGCGAGTCCCGGGAACCGCCCAGGGTGTTGCCCTGGCTGACGCCGCTGACGAACTTCATGGCGTCGGCCAGCGAACGCACCTGATAGTCGGCCAGAGTCTGCTGGGTGACCACATTGATCGATTGCGCCTCTTCCTTGATCGGCACATTGCTTTTGCTCGCCGTACTGGCTTGAGAGGTGGTGTAGCTCGTGTCTCGGCTGACGCGGCTTGCCTGAATATCCGTGGTCGGCAGTTCGAGGGCTTGCTGTGCCCACAGTGGACTGGCAAACATAACGCAGGAGAGTGTTGGCAACGCGTGTTTCATGAAGACCTTGCGGCGGGCAGAGGGGTGGGGCTGGCTCAAGACGTCGCACTCGATGAGTTAGTAATAACGATTCTCATTGTATTGTGCGATCTATTTTCAGTAAATACCCTTGACGGCCATCCGCGCGCTCTTGATCCACCACATCGGCAGGTTTGGGTATTGTCTGTCGGTGTTCTCTTTCAGCCAGTGCCCTGCGTGCGTCAAAAAAAATCACCTGTTAAAACAATCGGTTGAAACGCCTTAATAGATTATTGGACAGAAGGCTATATTTTTGACTGGTGACATTTGACAGGCCGTCTGGAGTGGTCGATACATAAGAGGGTCCACGTATAACCAAAGATGTAACTCCATTAATAGATATACGTCGTCCCCCTGCGTTAAGTTCACGATCGAAAGTGCTTGTTTTCCAAAGGACCGAGCGTTCGGACCCTGCGGTAGCTTTGGCCATCGTAAAGAACCTCCCTCCTCTGATGACGCGGCAATATCACTTATAGCGTTAAGTAACGTTTACACTTTCGATCAAGAGTTTTGATTAAACGCAGCCCCTGCAAGATAAACCTTCCCGCACTAGTCGGGGCGCGCGCCAGATTATTGACTCAACCTTTTTGTCATTGTGATTACATGCTTCATTATTGATACACCTGTTCCAGTGACTTAACACTTTCGCGATTCCACATTCTCTAAAGAGTTCATTGGAAGCGCAGTGGCATTGCTAATGCGCGAACAGACATGCTTAACCCATATTCCGGAGCTTGCCAGAATGCTGACGAGTACCCGAGGTGCCAGCTGGTATCTTTTACAATGCAAGCCGCGTCAGGATGAACGGGCACAAATCAATTTATTGCGACAAAACTACATTATATTTTGCCCGCAAATTATTAGCGAGCGCCTGATTCACGGCAAACCCCATCAATCGCTTGAATCTCTCTTCCCGGGGTACCTTTTCATTCAGCTGAGCCGTGACGATAAATGGGCGCCCTTGCGCTCTACCCGCGGAGTCAGCCGCATCGTCGATTTCAATCAAGGCCCGGCAACGGTCCCGGACGACGTTATCGAACATCTGCGTACCCGGTGTTTCAAACCACTAGAATTGCACACACCCCAACCATTCAAGCCTGGGGAAACGCTGCAAATAACCCGAGGACCACTGTCAACACTTGAAGGTGTTTTCCTGAGCACGTTAGGTGATGAGCGAGTCATGATTCTTCTACATTTCTTGAATAGAGAACATCAGGTTCGGGTGCCATTGACTGACATTGAGCGACCCCGGCCTCATTTATAAATGAATCATTGTCTTTTTTAACTAGCACTTTGCAACAACCGGTACAGCTCCAACTATATTTCTGTTACCGCTAGTACTCTTTTGAATTATTGCACTCCGCCCAGTTATTAATTGAACTTAGAAACTCCTCCCCCATGAATAAATTATTGATAGCTACCGGTATTACACAACCACATTCACCCACTGTTTTTCCGGTCTATAGTCATTGAACTCACCCCCCAGGAGCAATGATATGACCCTCAAGACCCGCGGCCCTTTCGCACTGATCATGATGTACTTATGTCCCGGAACGGCCTGGAGTCTTGATCCCCAGTCCATTGATATTTATGGGTTCGACTTCACCCCTACCCTGTTGTTTTCAGAA
The DNA here is from genome assembly GCF_030687935.1 of Pseudomonas cucumis. Classification (GTDB taxonomy): domain Bacteria; phylum Pseudomonadota; class Gammaproteobacteria; order Pseudomonadales; family Pseudomonadaceae; genus Aquipseudomonas; species Aquipseudomonas cucumis. The sequence continues at coordinate 3,456,229 of NZ_CP117454.1, forward strand.
AGTTATGACGACAACTTTCGCGAACTGGAGCGGGCGCAGTCTTCCATGGTGACCAAAGTGGCGCCCACTTTCGAACTCAAGGCTGAAGACCGCAACAGTGCCACCCGACTTATCTGGCAGCCTACCCGGTACATTTATCATGACGACTCGGATGCTTCGAATACCGCACAACGCCTGCGCCTCAACACCATCATGGAATTCACCGACCGCCATCGACTGAAACTTGAAGCGGAAGCACGTAAATACGAGCGTACGACGTCGACCGCGGTCGATGGCATCAATGACAAGATTCGCAGTAACCGCGTCAATGGCCTCTATACCTTCGGCGCCAGGAGCGCTGCCAATCAGATCGATCTGGGCGCCAGTTACGCTCAACTTCGCTACGGCAATTCAGGCGGCATCAACGACGACAAAGAGCGCGATACCACTGGCCTGACTACCACTTGGTACCACCGCATCGGCAGCAACACACGTGGATTGCTGGAATACGACCATACCGACTTTGATTACCGGTCCAACAACCGTCTCAACAGCACATCCGATGCGGTCCTCGCCGGTGCCGAATGGGACTTCACCGCGCGCACCACCGGTAAAGTCCGTGTTGGTTATGAGCGCAAGAACTTCGATGACAGCAGTGTCGATGACCTCAGTAACCCGACCTGGCAGGTGGATCTGCGATGGAAACCACGAACCTATTCGACGTTCTCGTTTGTTGCCCGCCAAGCCATGGCCGAGGGCGACGACGGTGCTGATGCCGTCAAGACCACCACTGCTCTGGTCGGCTGGCGTCATGGCTGGACCGAACGCATCACCACAGTGGCCGAAGTCGGACTGGGCCGTTACGAATACGAAGGGCAGGACCGCACCGATGACCTTCGTGACTACAACCTTGCCGTGGAATACGCAATGCGCCGCTGGCTGGATATCGAGCTGGGCTATCGCTACCGCAACGATGACTCCGATGCCGACAATCAGAGTTTTGAACGCAACATCTTCTTGCTCAGCTTCAACGTAAGTCTCTAAAGAGGTTTCCCCATGAACTCGCGAATGCTTGTCTTGTTGTTCGTGCCGTGGCTGTTGCCCGTGACTTTTGCAGCAGACACCGGCGCCCAGTACAAACTGGCAGCCGGCGATGTATTGCGCATCACCGTGTTCGGTGAGCGGGATCTGAGCTTCGAGAAAATCCGTCTCAACGATGCCGGGATGTTTTCCTATCCATTCCTGGGTGAAATTGCCGCCAAGGGACTCACGCCCCAGCAGGTAGAAAAGGTCATCGTCGACGGCCTCAAGCAAGGTTATCTGGTCGATCCCAAGGTCAGCCTCAACCTGATCGCCTACCGCTCGTTCTACATCAATGGCGAGGTACAGAAACCCGGCAGCTATCCGTTCGAACCCGGGCTGACACTGGAGAAAGCCATCGCCCTGGGCGGCGGCCTGACCGAACGAGCCTCGATCAAGCGGGTGACCATCGTGCGCGGCGATGGCTCCCCACCACTGACCGACAAGGTCACGCGCAGCACTGCCATCGCCCCCGGTGACACCATATCCATTGCACAAGGCTTTTTCTAATCATGGACAACAGCCCTAGCATATATGTCGAACGTCCGATCCAGCCGCATGTGCCGCAGCATCAGCAGTACAGCGAGGACAAGGACACCATTGACCTGCTCAAATACTGGAGGGTGATCTGGCGCGCCCATTGGAAAATCGGCTGGCTGATACTGCTTGGCTGTGCGTTGGCGATGGCCACGCTGTCATTCATTCCCTCGCAGTACATCGGCAGCACCACGTTGCTGATCAAAGAGAAAACGCCACCATTGTTGGCCTTCCAGCAAGTCACGGATTCGAGCGCCGGTACCGTCGATTATTTGCAGACGCAACTGGCACTCCTGCAATCGCGGGATCTGGCCGAACGCGCGGTAAGAAAACTGAACCTCACCACCCATCCGGTGACCGATCCACGCCAGCAACCGCAGTCATGGTTTGCGCCACGCAAATGGTTGGCAACGCTTGAGCTTGGCCAATGGCTGCCAGTGCTGGGCCGTTTGACACCCATCGAGGTAATGCCCTCCGAAGCCGAGATCTTCAATCAAGTCACGCAGAACCTCATGCGGCGAACCAGCGTCAAATTCGTCGGCAAAAGCCAGTTGATCAACATTGAAGTGGAGTTGCCCGACCCAGGTTTGGCTGCCGCTACCGCTAATGCGATTGCCCAAGGCTTCATCGATAGTCAGTTCGACAACAGCCTGAAGTCCTCGCAGACCAACACCAGCTGGATGAACTCACGCCTGATCGAGTTGCGCAATAACCTGCGCAGTGCCGAAAACAAACTTCAGGCCTATCGGGAAGCGCAAGGCCTGGTCGACGTCGGCGGTGTCGCCACCATCAGCGCCAATGAACTGGAAATGACCGGCAACCGCATGATCGATGCCCGCCGTAACCTGGCAGAGGCCGAGAGCCGGTTCCGCCAGGTCCAGACCTTGAGCAATGGCAACCTGAGCAAACTCTCAAGTGTGCCGGCCGTCTTGAGTAATCCTTTGGTGCAGAAGTTCCAGGCACAACAAGCCAAGGCTCAAGCCAAGGTCGAAGAAATGTCCGGGCGCTACGGTCCAAAACATCCGACCCTTGTCGCCGCTCGCGCCGAGTTGCGAATGGCCACCGAAAGCTTGCGTCTGCAGGTTCGACAGGTAGTGGCCAGCATCGAACAGGATTACCAGCTAGCCCGAGCCAGCGAAAACTCATTGCGTCAATCATTCAACAGCAACAAGGCACAAATACAGGACATTTCGCGCAAGGAGTTTCAACTGCGTGAGTTCCAGCGTGAAGTCGACAGCAGCCGCGCGCTGTATGAAACCTTCGTCACCCGTTTAAAGGAAACCGCGGCCACGTCCGACATGGACTCCACCAAAGCACGCATCGTCGACCCTGCGATTGTTCCTCTGGAACCTAGCAAGCCGCGTAAAACACTGATTCTGGCGATTGTCGCCGTCGTGTCTGCGCTGATCGGCGTAGCGCTGGCATTGCTATCGGAAACCCTGAACAAAACCTTCAAGACCGACGAAGCAATCGAAAGGACGCTCGACGTTCCCCTGCTCAGCGTGGTGCCGCTGGTCACGAGGAAAAGCCGCCGGCAACTCGCGCGACTGTTCGACGACAACAACCATCCGCGTTTTTGCGAGACCATACGCAACTTGCGCACCTGGTTGATGTTGCACAGCGGCGATACGTCGTCACAGGTGGTACTCGTTGCCTCGACCATGGCCGAAGAAGGCAAAAGCACTATCGCCAACAACCTGGCGTACTCGCTCACAATGCTCGAGCGTGTCCTGTTGATCGACGCCGATATGCGCAGACCCAGCCTTTCGCTCAACTTCGATTTCCCGGCAGACGCACCGGGGTTGGCCAACGTTCTGGCGGGCACTGCGCGGCTCGAGGACTGTATCCGGACTGTCGGCAATCTCGACATGCTGCCGGCCGGGAAATTGTCGCCACCACCGCTGGATCTGCTCGGTTCGTCGCGCCTTGCCCCCATGCTTGAGGCGCTGAAGTCGCGGTATCAACGCATCATCATCGACTCCCCGCCAGCACAAATGGTCAGCGATGCACTGTTGCTGGCCAAGCATTCGGACGCGGTGATCTACGTGATCAAGGCCGAAAGCACGCCTGTCAGCCAGGTACAGAAGTGCCTTGCGATACTGCAGCAGAGTCATGCGCCGGTGTTCGGTGTGGTGCTTAACCAGGTTGACCTGAGCAAGGCACGCAAACAGGGCTACAGCCATTCCGATACGTTTCAGAACTACGACTACATGTCCCGGTAGAACCTTGCGCCTGTCTCACCCGTAGTCCCCTCCCAAACATCTACCAAAAGCTGCTTCATCCCAGTCGAGCTATACCAGCGTGCGGGAACGAGGGCGTGCAGTATTGGGCGCCGAAGTCCAACCCATGCCCGGAGGTTGCGCCGATGACATCGCTCTACACCGCTCAAATGACGCGCCGTCGAGGTCTGACCTTCTGGGGCCAATGGCTGTGCGCTCTCAGTCTGGTCAACATGCTGCTGATGTTGCTTGTGTATTGGCGCGTCGGCAGCCTGACCAGTGAATACCGCGTTCTGATGATTCTCACCGTTCTCGGTTCGGTGCCGATCTACAGCGTCATGCAGGTTTACCACAAGCGTCATGAGTGGTTGTCCGGGCTCGCTCGGCTGCTGGTGGCCTGGATGATTTTGCTGGCTGTTCTGATCAGCATTGCCTTCGTCACCCAGACCAGCGTGATTTTCTCGCGTCAGGTGATCATCGTCTGGGCCGTATTGGGTTACCTGGTCCAGGCGGCGAGCTTTTTGCCCCTGCATTACCTGGCCCGACTGCATTCGCACAAGCTCTGCAACGAGCGCCGCGCAGTGATCATCGGGACGTGTCCGACCGCACATACGCTGGCGAGAAAACTGTCCCGGCGCAATCGCGTGCCGCTAGTGGGTTTTATCGCGACCGCCGAACATACCGGCCCGGCACCGAGCGTTTTGCCGTTGCTGGGGCGCATCGACGAGGTTCGCGAAATCATCACCCGCCTGCGCATACGCCGCGTGTACATCGTCTTGCCGATGGCACAAGCCGCCCTTATTGAAGCGCTGTATATCGACCTGCTGGACATGAATGTCGACGTGGTCTGGATCCCTGATTTCGGCGGCATGGTGCTGCTCAATCAGTCGATTTCGGAAATAGAGCGGATGCCGGCCATCTACCTCAATGAGAGTCTTATCAGTTCGCACCCCGGCAGCCTGCTCTGCAAAGAGCTGTTCGAACGTAGCCTGGCCGCCGTGTCCATTATGGTGCTCAGCCCTTTGCTGCTGATCGTGGCGGCAGCCGTGAAGCTTTCATCGCCCGGCCCGGTGTTGTTCAAACAAAATCGCTACGGCTGTAACGCTGAGGTGATCAAGGTCTGGAAGTTCCGATCGATGCGTTTGCACGACGACAACGAAGTCCGTCAGGCCACCCGCGAGGACAGCCGCATCACCCCGCTTGGGCGTTTTTTGCGCCGCAGTTCCATCGATGAGCTACCGCAACTGTTCAACGTGCTCTGCGGCGAAATGGCCCTGGTCGGCCCGCGACCGCATGCGGTCACGCACAACATTTACTACACCGGCAAGGTTCGCGCCTACATGGCCCGTCATCGCCTCAAGCCGGGAATCACCGGGTTGGCCCAGATCACCGGGCATCGCGGTGAAACCCAGACGCTGGAAAAAATGCAGCAGCGCGTCGCCCAGGACCTCAACTACATCAACCAATGGTCGCTGTGGCTCGACATCAAGATTCTGGTCAAGACCCCTTTTACATTGTTCTCAAAAGACACTTACTGAGGAGTCAGGCAATGATCGACCTGGAATTGATCGGGCGCATCACCGGCCGCACGATCGGCCGGGTCAGCTTCGACTTCACGTCCATTGCCGATTCTGTCTTCAGTTGCGCCGAGAAACAGCGTCCGTCTGGCAGGGCAATACCGCGCGACCCGGCCAAGGCATAACAAAAGGAGAAACACCCGTGTCAGACCAAGCTCCCCTTTTACCGCATTCAGTGTGCGTCGTGATCCCAATGTACAACGGCGCCGACAGCATTGAGCAAACACTGGCGTCCCTGGTCGGGCAAACCCGACTGCCCGATCACGTCATCGTCGTCGACGATGGTTCCACCGACGACGGACCGCAACGGGTCCAAGACTTCGCGGCGCCGTTTCGCCTGACGCTGTTGCATCAAGCCAACGAAGGCCAGGCAAGCGCCCGCAACCATGGAATGCAGCATACTGAAGAGACTTTTGTGGCGTTTCTCGATGCCGATGACCAATTTTGTCCGCAAAAGCTGGAGCTACAACTGGCGCTGTATGACGAACTCACTAGTCAGGGACGGCCGGTGGGGCTAATCGACTGCTATACGCAGGTCAATTACAGCGACGGCAGGCGACAACTGGACAACCGGCGCAAGAACGGCAGGCATTTCTACGATTTCATCCACGCCAACGTCGTCAATGGCGTATCCACCGCGCTGGTCAAGCGCGATGTGATCATGCAACTGGGCGGCTTCGATGCCAGCCTGCGTTACTCCGAAGACCGCTTCATGTGGGCCCGAATAGCCGAACACTGGGAGATCCACACGGTGCCACAGGTGTTGCTGGAGCGCACGGTCAACAGCGGCAACATGACCGCGCAACCGAAAAAGTACTACCAGAACAAGATCAGGTTCATCGAAGTGTACCTGGCCCGCTACGGCGCGCAGCTAAGCAAGAAGCAACGGATCGATTTCGTGCTGGGCAATCACACCGACTTTCTCAATGCATTTTCCCGACGCGGCGAGCATGCCCAAGTGATTGGCGTGTACCGGCGAATGCTGGAATATTCCTGGCAAGCACTGATCTTCGACAACGGCAAACCGACCTTGCGCTACCTCTATGCCCACGCCAGATCATTGCGCAAGGCAACGGCGTCGACCATCGCTGATTGAGCCGGTATCAACGCGGCTTGGAACAGATGATCATCGATACCTGGCGGTGGCAGTCGTGTAATCCGCAGGGGTATCAGACTTCATTTGAAATTCCGGCGCCGATTGAGGCGAAGTGATACAGATGCTTAAAGAATGTCTGCTGGCATTACTGCTGTCGGTTTCGCTTGTTTGCAACGCAGCACAAGCGCCGTCCCGTGTACCCACCACCGGGCTCGTGCTGTGGCTGGACGCGGCCGATGCTTCAACAATGACCTTGGATGCGCAGAACCGTCTCCAGCGCTGGAGCGACAAATCCGGCGAGGCCAATGACGCCACAGTAGACGATGCTGCCTTGCAGCCACAGCGGATGGCAAACGCCCTGAATGGTCATTCGGTAGTGCGTTTCAGCGGCGCTTCGGCGTTTCTCGGCAAAACAATCCGAACGGCCAAAGGCCCTGTGACGGTATTGATCGTGTCCCGTAGATTACCCGAACAAGCCCAGGTCGATCCCTGGCAACGGTTGTTCAGCTCACGCCCGCAAACCGCCAACAACGATAACGTGTTGCCGAATTTCGCCATCAGCCTGCAACAGACCACCGCGTATGCGCCGACCTTTTCCGTCCTGGAGCTTTACGATGTGCCGATTGGTCCGTATGCAGTCGGGCGCAATGTCGTCGGCAGTTCCGAAAACTTTCGTGGCGACATCGCAGAAGTGCTGGTGTACGACCGTCCGTTTGCCTCCCTTGCAGAGCGCCAGCGTGCATTTCAGTACCTGGCAGACAAGTGGTCAGTTGCCATCCCCTTACAGGCCGATACCTGGACCCGTGTCGGACCACTCGGCACATTGCCGACCCGGACCAACGCCAATCTGCCGCTGTCCGATCAGGCCAATGCCGGTCAGTGGATCCTCAACACGAAACTGTCCGACGACTTCAATGGCACCACCCTCGACCCCGGGCGCTGGCACGTCAACAATGCCATAGGGACCGAATCGCTCGGACGCAAACCGGCGCTTTTCACTCCGGGCAATGCCACCGTCAGCAATGGCAACCTGAACATTGTCTTTCGCAAGGAAACCTTGCCGCAGAAGTATGTTCTGCTCGGTTTCAAGGACTATACCTCAGCCATGGTTCGTACCATTGAACGCGGCTTCTACGGATATTACGAAGCACATGCCAAACCCATGAACTCCGCAGCTTCCAGCGCATTCTGGCTCGCATGGACGGGCATGGCTGACAACGCAACCGAAATCGACATCTTCGAAATCGGCGGCAAGACCAAAGACGCTGCCTTCGACCGGCGATACAACATGAACGCCCACCTGTGGGCCACGCCGCAAAGCACCGAACATGTCGCCAACGGCAGCACCTGGATCAGCCCCTGGCGCCTGGCAAGTGCCTTTCATGTCTACGGCTTCGACTGGCAGCCCGACACCTTGCGCTGGTACGTCGATGGCGTGCTGGTCAGGGAATCGAAGAACACACACTTCTTCTTCCCCATGCAAATCGTCTTTGACAGTGAGGCCATGTGGAAATGGTTCGGCGTGGTTGACGATGCTGACCTGCCCTCCACCTTCAGCGTCGACTACGTCAAGATGTGGCGCCGTGCTCAATAGCCCGCACACGGCGCTATAACGTTCGTCCCGGATCAAATATCAATCGGCAGGGTGGTCTGTTTTCAATCAGCGCCAACACGTTTGGAGCGCATAGACATGATCAAGCGCCGAGTGAAAGAATTAGACTTGCTGCGCTTCCTTGCTGCTTTCGCAGTAGTGATTTTTCACTATGCTTTTCGCGGGTATGCAAGGGGCGACATGTCTACGATGCCCTACCCGCTATTGGCTGAGCCTGCTAAATACGGTTATTTAGGCGTCGAACTGTTTTTTATGATCAGCGGATTCGTCATTCTGATGACCGCTTCGAGCAATAATCTCAAAGTATTTTTTATATCCCGCGTCGTTCGCCTCTACCCTGCTTTCCTGGTGTGCTGCACCATCACTTTTCTAATCACTCTTGCCATCGGACAGCCAAGATATACGGCTAGCTTTTATCAATACATTATTAACATGACATTACTTAGCGACTTGATGGGCGTCCCGTCGATAGACGGCGTTTACTGGTCTCTATTTGTAGAAATTAAATTCTACCTAATGATATCCATTCTGTTGGGCTTCAAGAAAATAGAAAAAATAGAGACATACCTCGTACTCTGGCTACTCATCTCTGCCATCGCAGAAGCATTCACTTTTGAAAAGATGCGCGCGATATTAGTTACCGATTACGCTGCATACTTCATAGCGGGTGCCACGTTCTACATTATATGGGCCAAGGGATTCACAAAAACACGAATCCTCCTATTGGCAGGTGCATTCACATTAGCCAGCTATACCTCAATTGTATGGGCCGAATCGCTCGAAACCAAATATTCAACCGAATTCAATCCTCTGATCGTGTGCAGCGTAATTATCCTGTTCTTCATGATGTTTTTTTTGATCGCCACGAACAGAACGGCAGCCATAGGGACATTGAACTGGACTACATTAGGAGCGCTGACCTACCCACTTTACCTATTACATCAAATGATCGGCTTTATGATCTTTAATATTGCTTATCCAGTTGTTAACCCGCACATCCTGCTATGGGGCACCGTCGCCTTGATGATAAGTGCGTCTTATATCATCCACAAAAAGATAGAAGTCCCCATTGCCAGGCAAATCAAAAAATTACTTTCATTATCCCTCAGCCGTGTCAGAGACTGATTAACCCAGACAGAGTGCCTCCTTCACAACAGCGGGCGAAAACAAATGGTTGGAGCGTCTGAACAGGTTATTGGACAGAAGGTTATATTTTTGACTAGTGACATTTGACAGGTTGCCTATTGACTGACTTAAAACTCCACCCGTAGTTACGCATTTAGTCCCGGGAAACTTGAAGCGTGTTTTCGGAGCTGATTATTGCGTAACTCGAGCAGGCGCGAGTTCATCCATCAACTGACCTCAGGAGTCAGCAATGATCAGTCTCGAATTAATCGGGCATTACACCCCGAATTTGCTGGACGCCAACAAGGCCTTTTCCTTCATTAATTTTGCGTCCGTCGGCAGTCTGTTCGACCGGGACCCGACTTCCATCGCCTATTTTTGCGACGGCATGCTGATGTCTACCTTCATGTCGCGCATCACCGGCCGCACGATCGGCCGGGTCAGCTTCGACTTCACGTCCATTGCCGACTCTGTGTTCAGTTGCGCCGAGAAACAAGGCAAGCGCCTTTATTTTGTCGGTGCCCGGCAAGCCGAACTGGACCTGTTCCTCAACAAGATCAAGGCTCGCTACCCCGCGCTGATTATTGCCGGTCATCACAACGGCTATTTCGATGCAGCGCAGGCCGCGTGCATCCAGGCAGACATCTGCCGCAGTGAAGCGAACATCCTCATCGTAGGCTTGGGCGCCGGGCTGCAGGAGCAGTTCGAGCAGGATGCCCTGCGCGCCGGCTTCACCGGGGTGGCATTTACCTGTGGCGGTTTCATTCGCCAAGAGGCCACGGCTACTCATCAATATTACCCTGAGCTGATCAACCGCCTGCATCTGCGCGCGTTCTATCGGATGTACCGCGAACCGCACACCATCAAACGCTACCTGATCGATTACCCGACCAATTTTGTTCATCTGTTGGTGATGATCATCCGGCGAAAAGTGACCATCAATATCACTTATCCCTGAGCATCCGGCTCCGAGCAACGACCATGCATATCCTGTTCATCCTCAAGGACTTCAAGCCCGATGGTGGCCTGGAGCGTGTTCAGCAACGCCTGGCCAGGCAGTTTCTCAAAGATGGCCAGCGTGTCAGTTATTTCGTCATGAATGGCGACACACCAGACGATGAAGGGGCTGCCACGCTCCATGGCGGCGGCAATGGAATCGTCGGTTTGCTCAAGTCCATCGTACTGCTGCGGCGGATTATTCGTCGCCAGGAGGTGACCCACCTCATCGCCGCCAAGGAACAAGCCAACCTCTGCAGCTGGTTTGCCACCTTGGGTAGCCCATGCCAGGTCATCTATAGCCGTCATGCAGCACTGGATTGCAGCGAACAGAAAATCAGCCCCGCCATCTTGCGTCTGCTCTATGCGTTGTACCTCTGTGGCAACGGTCGGGTAGTGACGGTTTCCAACGGCTTGCGCCAGTCCCTCGCCGAGCGGGTGCCCTGGGGTCGCGAACGCGTTCGTTATTGCCCCAACGCAGTGGTCACCGAACAACTGCTCAGTGCCGCACAGACGCCCATGCTCACCGACACGCCGGCGCAGTTCTGGCTAGCGGTGGGCCGGCTGGTGGAACCGAAGGGTTTCCACCTGCTGCTCGATGCCTACGCCATGGCCTTGCGCAGCGCTGCACTGCCGGATCTGGTGATCATCGGCGATGGCCCGCAACTTGACGCGCTGACCTCACAGGCCAGCCGACTGGGCATCGAAGACCGTGTGCATTTCACCGGTTTCCTGAGCAACCCCTACCCTTTTATCAGGCAGGCACGACTGCTGATCCTGAGTTCGTTTCATGAGGGCTTGCCGACCGTGCTGATCGAAGCCCTGGCGCTGGGCACACCCGTGCTGGCCTGCGACTGCGAAACCGGGCCCAGGGAACTGCTTGATAACGGCCGCCTCGGCGACCTGGTCAAGGTCAACGATGTAGCGGCGCTGGCCGAAGGGATGCTGCGCAGCCTGATCACGCAAAGCGAGGCTGCGCCCAGCGGGGAAGTGGCCGCTGAAGCCGTCCGACAGTACACCAGTCAATCCGCCGCGCAGGCGTACTACCAGGTATGGAATCAATGAAAAGGTTGCTGATTATTCTGCAGGACTTGAGCGGAGGGGGCGCCGAAAAAATGATGGTGCGCCTCGCCGGAGCGCTGACGGATGCAGGCAATGACGTGACCTTGCTGATGCTCACTGGCGCAGGGGTGAACTCGGCTGGTCTCGACCCACGGGTCAAACAGGTAGAGTTGCACAGTGCGCGCAGCTCCAGGGCAGTGCCGGCGCTGGCACGCTTTCTTCGCCACAATCGCTTTGACGCGCAACTGGCCGCCCTCACCCATGTCAACGTGGTGGCCATCGCCGCCGCCGCGCTGTCCGGTACGCTGGCGCGCCTGCATGTCAGCGAACGCAACGCGTTTTCCCATGACAGACACGTCAATCCCGCGTTGATGGTGCGCACCGCTTATTTGTTGGCACCGCTGCTGTATCGACTCATCCCCAATCCGGTGATCTGCGTCTCGCGCGGCGTCGCCCAGGACCTGGTCGACACTACCATCACCCGCGCGCAGGATGTCACCATTGCCGACAACCCGGTGCTCGACAATGATTTTCGCGACAAGGCGCCGGGACGTCCGAACCACCGCTGGCTGTCGAAAAAAACAACCCCGGTGATTGTCGCCGTAGGTCGCCTGACACAGCAAAAAGGCTTTGACGTATTGCTCGATGCCTTCGCCCGATTACCCGACCCCAGTACCCGATTGATCATTTTCGGCGAAGGCGCACTCAGAACCGAGTTGATCGAGCAGGCCGTCGCCTTGGGCGTGGCCGACCGATTCGATCTGCCGGGCTATACCAGCGATCCATTGGCGGAAGTGGCAGCGGCCGATTGCTTTGTGCTGTCGTCGCGTTTCGAGGGCAGTCCCAATGCGCTGGTCGAGGCCATGTCCACGGGCACCCCGGTGGTATCAACCCACTGCCCCTATGGCCCGCAAGAGATTCTCGACAATGGCGCGATCGCCCCGCTGGTGGCAGTCGACGACCCTGGCGCATTGGCCCAGGCCATTACCGTGGAACTAACGTTACCGCCTGATGCAAACCGTCAGGCGCGCATCGATGCCGCTGCCCGTTTCGTGAGCGCCTGTGCGGCGAAAACTTATCTCGACGCGCTACTTGGGAGTCCCTCGTCATGAACAAACTGGAAGTCAGGTACACCACCCTGCGCGACGCCTTCACGTTGTTCGGCGGGCTGTTCTATATCCAGGTGATTGGATTTTTTTTCGGGTTGGCTGATGTGTCGAATCTGGACGCCGCCGAAAAAGACCTCGAAGGCAACGCGATCAACCAGATCTGCGGCCTGATCACCCTGCTGGTACCGCTGTTCTTCTTCATCCGCAACAAGGTCTTTCTCAGCAAAAGCTTTTACAGGAACAATGCCTTCCTACTGATGTTCATGCTCTGCGTGGCCGTATCGATCAGTTGGTCCTACGACCCGATGTTAAGTTTCAAACGTTTTGTGGCAATGATCAGCGTGGTGTTCTTTGCAGGTTTCATCGCCTACAACTACAGCCTCGAGAAAGTCGCCTTCATGCTCGGCTGCATCATCGGCGCCGCAGCGTTTTTCGGCTTGATAATCGCGCTGTTCAGGCCTGACATCGCCTTCGTATACGGCGGTCCCCGCGATGGTGCGTTCAAAGGGATTTTCCCGGAAAAAAATGCCGGCGCACGGATCAACGCGATCGCTATTCTGTTACTGCTGCCGATGATCCGCCAGCGTAATCCATGGGCCATCCTCTGCTCGTTATTTTCGCTGATCGCGATTGCGCTGGCCCAATCCGCCACCGCCATCGCGCTGATCTGTGCCGGCACGGTGAGCTGTTGGTACTTCCTCACGCTGATCCGCTTGCACATCAACCGTTCATGGCCAGCGTTCCTCGGTACGATGATCGTCTATGTGCTGATCTGTTTCTTTCTATACGGCAATTATGCGTTGCTGCTGGAGCTGACCGGTCGTGACCCGTCACTCACCGACCGCACGCGGATCTGGGACCTGCTCACACCACTGATCGATGCCGAATTCCTCAAGGGTTACGGCTTCGGCGCCTTCTGGTCCAGCCCAAGCGCCGAAGTATTCATCAACCGTTGGGGTTACATCGGCAATGCCCACAGCGGTTACATGGAAACCTTGCTTAACGGCGGCGTCGTTCAGTTGATCGCGTTGATCCTCATGCTGGTAGAGGCACTGATCAAACACTATCGGGCCGTAATGGCTGATCAGTCTGCGCGGTTTCACGTCAGTGCGATGGTCATCATCGGATCGTTCATGCTCACCAACTATGTGGCGTATGTCGTGCCCAACTATCGCTCGGCGGAGTTTCTGGTGTTCTGCGTCCTAGCCCTGTCATTCCGTCACCACCACGCCAAACGCTCTGGCCTGGCAGGACGCCCTTTCACGCCTGGTGATTGCGTGACGCTCGAGGGCGTACCCGCCAAAGCGACGACCTAGCGCTATCTCTATGCGCGGGTGAAAACACTGCGTAAGTCGCCCTGAGCCGATCACTGCCTGTCGACCGCAAATCCACTGCGGGTTCTACCCATGGCCAATCATCGCCTGATGACATTAATCTGGATCTTCACCGAAAAATTCGGCCTGATTTTCCTGTCCATGATTACCTTTATCGCTTTTGCCAGGCTCATGTCGCCGGCCGAGCTGGGGATGGGCACGGTGATCATTGCCATTGTCGAGGTAGTGGCCATTCTCTACTCGTCAATGCTCGAAGACCCACTGGTACGTCTGGAGCATCTCGAAGAGAAACACATCTGCACGGCGTTCTGGTTCGCCGTGCTGATCAGTCTGGGCTCTATCGTCGTCATCTCGTTCGCCGTAATGCTGTATACGACGTCCCTGATGATCCAATGGATGACGGCGGCCGCCTCGGTGAAAATTCTCTTCACCATGATGTCGCGGGTGTATGTCGTGGAAATGCGCCGCACCAGCAACTTCAAGATGCTGGCCTCGCGCACGCTCTTGGGCAAAGTGGCCGGCGGCGTGGGAGGTATCGCCATCGCGCTCTGGGGATTTGGCCCATGGGCGTTGATCGCTCAGGTATTGATCATGGAGTTCGTTTCGGTCGTTGTATTGATGCTCGGTAACCGCCGCCGGATTGCCTTCTACATCGACGGGCCATTCCTGCGCGAGCTGTTGAGGGCCGGAGCACCGGTTGCGATCAACGTGATGAGTTGGCATATGCTGCAGCGCGGCGTCAATGTGGTACTCGGTATTACGGCCGGCACCCATGCCGTCGGCATGTTCAATATCGCCATGCGCATCATCGATCTGCCTCGCACGGCGATTTATAACGGCCTGATGAGTTATGCATTGCCGGTGTTTGCCCGGCGCGGTACCGATACCCCGCGGTTGATCGGGTTGATCAGCGACTCGACGGCAATCAGTGGTTTCCTGCTCACGCCACTGTTCGTCGGCATCGCGTTAACGGCCGAAGACATCATTCTTTTGATATTCGGCGCCAAATGGGCAGAAGCCATTCCCTTGCTGCAAGTGCTGGCCTGCACCGCAGCCATCGGCAACACCGCCATGTACGCCACGACAGCCCTGGTGGCGGTCAATCGCACCCACCTGACCGTCAAGGCTGAAGTGGCAACCACCCTGCTGGCGCTGGCGCTGGTTTACAGCCTGGGTCACCGCTACGCAGGCATGGCCGCAGCCCTGGCCTTGCTGGCGCGGATGGTGATCATCACGCCCCTGCAAATGCGCGGGCTGAATACGGCAATAGGTTACGGTTGGCGCCCAGTCTTCGAATCCAATTATCGCAGCGTGATCGCCACGCTCATCATGGCCGCCGTCGTGGTGTTTGTTTCTTCCCACCTGGGTTTGCGCGGCTATCTGCACCTGGCCTGCAGCATTGGTATCGGCACGCTGACTTATGCGCTGGCCTATAGCGCGTTGCACCCGCGGTGGCCACAGGAATTCAAATTGGTGTTCACCGCTCGCTGAATGCACTCATCAATGCATGGGCATTGTTTCTGCGGTTGTGTTGGCTGGCGGTTATTGCCCTTTGTAGGAGCGAGGCTGCCTGATAGGCCGTTACCGCAGAAACGGATATGTACACCGATCAAAATCGGGAAGATGTGTAGATATCCATGCTCATCAATGTGCAGCGTTCCACTCTTCCCGCAACAACTCTCGCACGGATCGCACTCCCTATCTTGACCGTCTTCTTGTGACCGGAGGAGCGCCCTATCATGGGAAAAACCACGCTGATTACAGGCGGAGCCGGATACATCGGCTCTCATACCACTTTGGCCCTGATCAACGCCGGCCAGCAGGTGCTGGTGCTCGACAACCTGTGTAACAGCTGCCGGGAATCGCTCACGCGTCTGGAGCGTTTGACCCTTACACGGGTCGATTTCATTGAAGGCGATATTCGCAATACGAAACTGCTCGACGATATTTTCAGCCGCTATGACATCGATGCCGTGATGCATTTTTCCGGCCTCAAATCCGTCGAGGAAAGCGTACGCAAGCCGCTGGATTATTACGCCAACAATGTGGTCGGCACGCTCAATCTCTGCCATGCGATGGCCCGCTACGAAGTCTTCAAACTGGTGTTCAGCTCATCGGCCACCGTGTATGGCGCCCCCCGGCAGATACCGATCATTGAGGACCTGGGCACCGGTAAACCGATAAGCCCCTACGGTCGCACCAAGCTCATGACCGAAGAATTGCTCGCCGACCTGTGCCTGTCGGATCCGCGCTGGAGCATCGCTTTGTTGCGCTACTTCAACCCTATCGGCGCGCACGAGAGCGGGCAGATTGGCGAAAACCCCAATGGCCGACCCAATAACCTGCTGCCTTGCCTGACCCAGGTCGCGATGGGGCGAGTGCCCGAACTGACCGTGTTCGGCAGCGACTATCCCACCGTTGACGGAACGTGCGTGCGCGATTACGTCCATGTGGTCGACCTTGCCGATGGCCATCTCAAAGCGCTGCAAGCGTTGCAGAGCAGAAACGGCATCCATGCCTGGAACCTGGGAACGGGTAATGGCTACAGCGTTCTGCAGATCATCCGCGCCTTCGAAGACATCACCGGCATTAGCATCCCCTTCAAATTCGCGCCACGCCGCGCCGGCGATATCGCTGAATGCTGGTCCAACCCCACCAAGGCCGGGCGTGATCTGGGCTGGTACGCGCAGCGCGATCTGGTGCGAATGATCCAAGACACCTGGCGATGGCAGCTGCGTAATCCGCATGGCTACCACGCCCAGTCCGATTTATTGGCACCCGTTGCGTTAAAGCAACGGGTATGAGCAAAAGGCCCATGGTCTGGTGCTGTGGCTCGACGTTACCTCAAGGTAGAGCGTCGCGGTAAATAGCCTGGCTCCTGCACTGCACTACCCAAAAAAACCTGGAACACACCCATAAAAGAGGTCGCAGCAATGAACGGTACGATGACTTCCGATCAAGCGATAGCCTGTCTAAACCTGGCGCTTGAACGTAACAAAGAACTGTTCAGCGAAGCCTATCACTTGAGCCACGCCGCCCTTGATCTTCTCGACCAGCCCCACATGGACGTCGAACAGTTCATGCAGTATCAGAAGAAAAGACGACAAGCCGATCTTAAATACCTGGAAGCCATCGAGCACTTGCGATTAATCATGGCTGAATACCCTGTGCATCTCTTATCAGCCGGGCACTCAACACATCAGCCGCAGGTTTCGGCTGAGGAATGACGAGGAAATTTGACCTCAGCGGGTCGCTGACTCACCGAGGATGAATACCACCAGATGCCAATACAGGGTGACCATTTCCAGACGCGTGCGCTTGCCCCTCCTTGGGCAGAAATTCGAAGTAGGGGAAACCCGAGCCGATCATCAGCAAGGTGTCGCACTCCATCATCAGCTTGTAGCTGGGCTCGGTGCCCAGCAAGCCGATGCTATCGGTGACCCAGGGCCTGGACGGTTGTTGTGCAGCATTCCGACGTCTGATTTGGTGATCGATCTTTGAGTCGTGTTGCCGCACAAGCAGGCCCGTGGACCTCACGGGCCGTCCTGCCTACAAGCACTCATCCAGAAAACTCACTACCGTCCCCATGCAGCCAACCCGCTCCTCGACATGAGGCATGTGGCTGGAGTTCTCGAACAACGCCCAACGCACGTTCGGGATCTGCTCCAGATAGGGTTTGACCACCGCCGGGGTTGCTTCATCGTAGCGACCGGAGATCACCAGCGTCGGTACGTTGATATGCCGCAAGCGGTCGACAATGGTCCAGTCTTTCAGGCTGCCTATCACATGAAACTCCGTCGGCCCGCTCATGGCATGGTAAACGGTGGGGTCGGCATCGACCTGGGCAAACGTACGCGCGACTTCGTCCGGCCAGGGAAGGACGCGACACACATGGTTGTCGTAAAAAACCCTCGATGCTTCCTGATAGGCGACCGCTTGAAAATCCCCTGCACGTTCGTATTCAAGCAATGTTTCGTGCACACCGGCAGGCAATAATTGACGTAAACGGTTGGCTTCCTCAACCCAGACGCGCATATCCGCAGGGGAATTGGCGGCGATCAAGGCCCGTAGCCCCTCAGGTTGCCGTACGGCGTGCTCACTGGCGAGCATGCCGCCCCAGGATTGCCCCAGTAGCGCGTAATTGTCGCTGATTTCCAGATGATCCAGCAGGTTGTCCAGTTCATCGAGAAACAGCGCTACGTTCCAGAATGAGGCATCTTTTTCCGGGAGGTGGGTCGAGCGACCGTTACCCAGTTGATCGTAATGAACCACCGGATAGCCACTCGCGGCGATGTCCTTGAAAGCGTCGACGTAATCATGCGTGCAGCCCGGGCCGCCATGCAGAATCACCAGCGGCGTGTTTTTACCGTCGAAGTGACCCGTGACGCGGTACCAGGTCTGATAAGGACCAAAAGGTGCGAAGCCTTCACGTATTCCGATAGATTCCATTTCTCTTTGCCGCCCCTGAAAAACCGTACGGCACACGATAGCGGGATCAGACGTTGGAAATAACTAGAGAAATAGATAGGTTTTGCCCTGTTTCAGCTATCGAGCAACCGATAATGGGTGGCCCGAACCACGGCCTGGACCCGATTCTTGGCCCCGAGTTTATGCATGGCCGAGGTCAGATGGAGGCTGATGGTGGCCAATGAGCGATTCAGTTGGTTGGCAATCTCGGCGGCGGTCAGCCCTTCAGCCGCCCATTTAAGACACTCGCGTTCACGTTTGGTCAGGTGAATGGGAGGCGTGTGAGCCTCCTTGCCAAGCAACGGATAGGCCGCTTCCTGCAAGGCATGGGAAATCAGACTGAAATCCGCCAGGGCCCGCCGGGCATCGCGCAGGACACTGGTGCCGCTGCCGGTACGCAGCCCCGTCAACGAGGCAAAACCGCCTCTGGGCAGATGAATCGGGACCGACACACCACAGGTCATTTGCGTGTCTTCGAGGTAATTCACCACGGGCGCATGGCACGGACTGATGACCGGCTCCAACAACGTGTCTGTCCCGGGTTTGTAGGACCAGACAAAGGGTGAAACACAATTGAGTGCTACCTGCTGGACAGGGTCGATCTGGTAGTAACCCTCTGTACACCAACGGGTATGCCAATCGGCTGGAGTGTTGCGCAGTTTGAGCACCGCGGGCGTGATCAACTTGCCTTGATGGTCCAGCGGCACCGGGCTGTAGTCGTACACCAAGGCATCAAAACCCAGTTCCTCGGCCAACAGCATGGCGTTGTCCATCTGCTCATCCAGGCTCTTGCCCGACAACAGACGGGGATTGAGGTCAGATAGCTTGGCCTGCATCCATTGCGCTCCCTAATTAATTTCAATCCTGAAATTCAGCACGTAGAATGCCACGCCTCGGCGCAGGACTGCCAGACAAAACCTATACGAAATACTAGCTTTTGGGCGCATGACCTATTCAGTAAGGTTGAGCCATTTGGTCAGCGTCCGTACCGGCCAGCATCATAAAGGGAGAGTGCGATGTGGCGTGAAATCGAACCGGACCAACACTATAACGTTGAAGTCGACGGCCACAATCTGGTGGTTTATAGCTTTGGCGAGGGCGATGAGGTCCTGCTGTGCCTCAATGGAGGCCCGGGACTTCCCTGCGATTATCTGCGTGACGCCCATGGCTGGCTCAAGGACAAGGGGTTGCGCGTTGTCGCCTTCGACCAACTCGGCACCGGAGCGTCTGACAGACCCGAAGACCCATCCCTCTGGGACATCACCCGTTATGTCGCGGAGGTGGAAACCGTCCGTCAGGCCCTCGACCTGGGCCGGGTGCACTTGCTGGGGCACTCCTGGGGCGGCTGGCTGGCGATCGAATACGCCATTTACCACCCTCACGCGCTCAAAACCCTGATTCTGGAAAATACGGTAGGCGATATCCCGCACCTGTCTCAGGAACTGGAGCGTCTGCGAGGCGCGCTGGGCAGCGAAACCATGGCCATGATGCAACGTCATGAAGCCATGGGCACCCTCGATCACCCGCAATACCAAGCCGCGATCACCCTCCTCAACTATCGCCACGTCTGCCGTCTGGACGAATGGCCGGCGCCGGTCACGCGCTCTTTGGGCGACTGGAACATGGGGCCCTACACAACCATGCAGGGGCCGAATGAGTTCCTCTACGTCGGCAACCTGAAAAACTGGAATCGTCTGCAGGAAATGGCCGATTTTTCCATGCCGGTGTTGATTACCACCGGCCAGCACGACGAACTCACTCCAGCCTGTGCCATGCGCATGAAAATGGCGCTCAAGGATGCTGCGCTGCATGTGTTCCCCAACAGCAGCCATATGCCCTTCTACGAAGAACCTCACGCCTACTTTCCGGTGTTGCTGGATTTCCTCCAGCGGCACCGAGGTTAGTCGATGAATCTGTCGCGTTACCGTTTCATCCTGTCACGGCCCCTGCAGCTGCTGCCGGTGCTGTTCGGCATCAGTCTCATCACGTTTGTGCTGGTACGCTCGATTCCCGGCGACCCGGCGCGCGCCCTCCTCGGCTCGCGCAGTACGCCGGAGGGGCTGCTCAGGGTTCGCGCTCAGTTCGGCCTCGATCAGCCGCTGTGGATGCAGTACTTCTACTTCCTGAAAAACCTGTTCAACGGCGATCTCGGCCAGTCATTGCTGTACAAGGTCGACGCCTTGAAGCTGATCAGCACACGCATCGAGCCCACGCTGTTCCTGGTGCTTGGCAGTGTGCTGCTGGCAATGTTGATCGCGGTGCCGCTGGCCACCGTTGCGGCCCGCAACAAGGGTGGCTGGGGCGACAACCTGATCCGCCTGTTCACCACCGCCGGGCTCGGCATGCCGGCGTTCTGGCTGGGGATCATGTTGATCCTGCTATTCAGTGTGCAACTAGGCTGGTTCCCGGTTTCCGGCTACGGGCGCTCCTGGCTGGACAAACTGCACCACATGGTCCTGCCCTGCCTGACCATTGCCCTGGCGTTATCGGCGGTGTTGGTGCGTAATCTGCGGGCAAGCATGCTGATGGAACTGCAAGCCGACCATGTCACGGCAGCCCGGGCTCGCGGTCTGTCTGAAGACGCGGTGTTTCGTCGTCATGTACTGCCCAATTCGCTCGTACCCGCCGTCAACCTGCTGGCGGTGAACATCGGCTGGCTGATCAGCGGCACAGTGGTCATCGAGAGTCTGTTCGCCATTCCCGGAATCGGCCAGCTGTTGGTCCGGGGCATCTTCACCCGTGACTATATGGTAGTCCAAGGCGTGGCAATGGTGCTGGCCTGCGCCACCGTGGCGGTAAACTTCCTCGCTGATGTGATCACGGTAGCCATCGATCCACGCGTGAAAATCCGATGAGCAGTCAGGCAACGACTGCCCCCCGACTGAACCTGCGCCTGGGTTTGCGCAACCCTCGATTGGCAATGGGATTGGGCCTGGCAATCCTGCTCGGTTGGCTGGTGCTGGCGATCTTCGCGCCCTGGATCGCGCCCTTCGATCCAATCGCCCAGAACACTGATATTCGTCTGCTGGCGCCCCATCTGGCGCACCCGTTCGGCACCGACAATTTTGGCCGCGACGTCTTGTCTCGAGTGATCTGGTCGGCCCGCATCGACTTGCAGTTGGCGGTGATCGGGGTGATTTTTCCGTTTCTGATCGGCACCTGTGTCGGGGCCTTGTCCGGTTATATCGGCGGGCGCTTCGATACGTTCTGCATGCGCCTGATCGATATCATCCTGGCCTTCCCGTTCCTGGTGTTGATGCTGGCGATCATGGCGATTCTCGGCCCCGGCCTGATGAGTTTCTATATCGCCATGGCTCTGGTGGGCTGGGTGTCCTACGCACGGTTGATCCGCTCGCAGATCCTGATACTCAAGGAAAGCGATTTCGCCCTGGCCGCCAAAAGCCTCGGCTTCGGCCATGGGCGCATTCTGTTTCGGCACCTGCTGCCGAACGCAATGTTCGGCTCCATCGTGTTTTCCATGTCCGATGCGGTGCTGGTGTTGCTCAACGGCGCGGCCGTCAGTTACCTCGGCCTCGGGGTTCAACCACCCACCGCCGAGTGGGGCACGATGGTCGCCGAAGGCCAGAGTTTCATCACCTCCGCCTGGTGGATCTGCACCTTTCCGGGATTGGCGATCGTCACCCTGGCCATGGGCTTCAGCCTGCTGGCCGACGCTGTTGCCGAACACCTGGGTGAACGCTCATGAGTGCGCCTGTGCTGAAGGTCGAAGAACTCAGCGTCATCGCCCGTAAGGGTGAGCACGAGGTGACCCTGGTGGATCGCTTGTCCTTTGACCTGGCCGAGGGTGAAGTGCTTGGACTGGTGGGGGAAAGCGGCTCCGGCAAGACCATGGCTTGTCGCGGTTTAATGAGGCTGCTGCCGTCGCCCAACCTGCGAGTCGAAGGCACAACCGTGCAACTGGCGGGGGAAAATCTATTGCATCTGGACGAGACCGGCATGCGCCGCATGCGTGGGCGCCAATTAGGGATGATTTTCCAGAACCCCAGCAGCCATCTCGACCCGTTGATGCGCATTGGCGAGCAGATTGGCGAAGGTATTCGTCTGCACCAAGGCGCCAGCAAGCGCGAAGCCCGCGCCCAGGCCATCGACGTACTTCGGCAAGTGGGCATTCCCGATCCGCAGCGGCGAGTCGACAGTTACCCTCACGAATTCTCCGGCGGCATGCGTCAGCGAGCGATGATCGCCGTGGCGCTGGGTTGCAACCCGAACGTGCTGATCGCCGACGAGCCGACCACCGCCCTCGACGTCACGGTGCAAGCGCAAATCCTGCGCCTGCTGTTGGATCTTCGTGACCAGCGTGGCCTGTCAATCATCTTGATCACCCATGACCTGGGGGTGGTTGCCCAGACCTGCGACTCGATTGCCGTGATGTACGCCGGACGTTTGTGCGAGCACGGCAACAAACACGAAGTGCTGGCCCATCCACGCCATCCTTACACCGCTGGGCTGATCGACTGTCAGCCGGCCACCAGTCACGGTCACGCATTGCTCAAAACCATCGCCGGGCAACCGCCCCTGCTCGATGCCCTGCCCCACGGTTGCCGCTTCAATCCGCGCTGCCAGCAAATCGGCAACCGATGCACAACACTGATGCCGAGTTTGCAGCCTGTAAGCCATGGACACCGCATCGCTTGCCATTACCCCTTGACCGCCGGAGACCGCTCATGACCCTGCTCGAGGTCAACGATCTGCACGTGCGTTTCGCCGCTCCGGGCACTGGTCTGCTGGGCATGAATCGGCAATGGCTGACAGCGGTGAACGGCGTTTCGCTGACCCTGTCGGCCGGAGAAACACTTGGGCTGGTCGGCGAGTCGGGCAGTGGCAAAAGCAGCCTGGGGCGGGCGATCCTGCACCTTAACGAGATCTACGCCGGGCAGGTGCTGTTCGATGGCATCGACATGGCCCACGCAGGGAAGATTGACATCCAGAGGCTGCGTCATGAGACGGCGATGGTTTTTCAGGACCCTTACGCCGCTCTCAACCCACGCCTGAGCATCGGCCAGACCCTGGCGGAAGTGCTCCGGGTACAACGCAAAGTGCCGGAACCACTGATTGCCGCCCGAGTCGATGAACTGCTGACTCTGGTTGGTCTGCGCCCCGAATTGGCCTCGCGCAAACCGCACGCCTTGAGTGGCGGCCAATGCCAGCGTGTCGGGATCGCCCGCGCGCTGGCCGTGGAACCGCGCCTGATCGTCGCCGATGAATGCGTGGCCGCGCTGGACGTGTCCATCCAGGGGCAGATCATCAACCTGCTGCTGGAACTGCGCCAGCGCATGAACCTGGCAATTGTATTCATTGCCCATGATCTGATGATCGTTCGCCGGCTGTGTGATCGGGTGGCGGTGATGTACCTGGGCAAGATCGTCGAAGAAGGCCCCGTGGAGGAAGTATTCCGCTCCCCGCGTCATCCTTATACTGCCGCACTGATCCAGTCGATTCCGCAAATCGATCCGGCCCGGGCGCTACCTACCGACCCTTTGCCCGGTGAACCACCCAGCCCCTTGCAACTGCCATCCGGCTGCGCCTTTCACCCACGCTGTCGCTATGTTCGTCCTACCTGTAGCCAGGTGGCGCCCCCGACCCGTCAACTCGACGCTCGCCGTTACGACTGCGTGCTTGAGGAGCCTCTGCTTTAAAAAACAACGTACCCATCAAGAAGGAGTTTGACCATGCGATCCAGGCATTTGAAATTGCTCGCCGCAGCCACATTGACCGCTTGCACTCTTGCCAGCGGCATTGCTCAGGCGGCCGGTGTACTCACCATCGGTTGCCGTGAAGAAAGCACCACGTTCGACCCGATCAAGAGCGCGCAAAACCGCGATACCTGGGTGTTTTCCAATGTCTACGACACACTGATCCGGGTCGACAAGGCCGGCAGCAAGATGGAACCCGGCCTGGCTGAAAGCTGGAAAGTCTCCGACGATGGCCTGACCTACACCTTCAAAATTCGCGCGGCGAAATTCTCCGACGGCTCGCCGATCACAGCCGATGATGCGGCATTCAGCCTGTTGCGCACTCGCGATAACAAAGCCTCACTGTGGAGCGACGCCTACAAACTGATCGACACGGCGAAAGCGGCCGATCCGCAGACCCTGGTCGTCACCCTGACCACCCCGTCGGTACCGTTCCTCTCCCAACTGGCCTCACCGACCGTGTCGGTTCTCTCGCAGAAGGCCATGACCCGCATGGGCGAAGATGCCTATGCCCAGGAGCCTGTGGTCTCAGGCGCATTTTTTGTCAAAGAGTGGCTGCGCGGCGACCGCGTGAAGCTGGAGAAGAACCCGCATTTCTGGCAGGCCGACAAGGTCAGCCTGGATGGCGTGGAGTGGATTTCCATTCCGGACGACAATACCCGGATGCTCAAGGTACAGGCAGGCGAGCTGGACTCCGCGATCTTCGTACCGTTTTCGCGAGTCGACGCGCTGCGCAAGGATCCCAACCTGACCATCCACTCCGACCCTTCCACTCGGGAAGATCACCTGTTGATCAACCATGAGCACGGTCTGCTGAGCAAGCCTGAAGTACGTCAGGCACTGGACATGGCGATCAACAAAAAATCGGTGGTCGATACCGTGACCTTCGGCCATGGCCAGGAGGCTTACTCCTACATTCCCAAGGGCTCGCTTTACCACTACGCCGACAACTTAAAGCGTCCATTCGACCCAACCAAAGCCAAGCAGATGCTGAGCGATGCCGGCGCAACGGGCATGAAGCTGAACTATGTGGTCAACGCTGGTAACGAAGCCGATGAGCAGATTGCCGTGCTGGTTCAGCAGCAACTGGCGGCCGTCGGTGTAACCGCCACCCTGCAAAAGGTCGACCCAACCCAGAGCTGGCAGATGCTGGTCGACGGTGACTACGACCTGTCCGTGATGTACTGGACCAACGACATCCTCGACCCGGACCAGAAGACCACCTTCGTGCTGGGCCACGATACCAACATGAACTACATGACCCGCTACAAGAACGACAAGGTCAAGAATCTGGTGTCGGCTGCCCGAGTGGAAGCGGACCCGGCCAAGCGTGAACAGATGTACGTCGACTTACAGAAGGTCGCCAAACAGGACGTCAACTGGATCGACCTTTACTACAGCCCGTACATCAACATTTCGCGCAAGAACATAGAAAACTTCCAGCAAAACCCACTGGGGCGTTTCTCTCTTGAGGAAACTGTGAAGAACTAAGTTGCGCTGAAGCATGGAAACCAATGGACCTCTTTTCAGAGGTCCTTTTTTTATGCCGGGAGCAGGTACTAAAACCCCACATCCAGCACCACACTGTCCAGATAGGTTCCCGGTGATGGCGTGCTCTGGTCGAGGTAGATTTTGGCGTTGTAGTTGAAGATCTGACTGCCAGTGCCCAGGCCATTGCCGGGGTTGACCTCGGCATCGGAACTTGCGCGACGGGCCGTGCCGACGCTGCCCCAACGGGTGGTTCCGGCGCTCTTGAAGAGGTCATAAGCCAGGTAATTGCTGCCCGAGATCATCCGCCTGCGCCCGCCCACGCCAACAGCATGCTGACCATCGTCCAGCCCCACCGTGTAGGCACTGCCCTTGGTGCAGGCCAGGTTGATCGTCTGGCCAGTGACGGTGGAGAAGGAGCTGATTACCGAAGCGCTGCCAAAGCTGATGTTCGGCGCAGTGATCGTGCAGTCGTTGTCCACGGTCATATTGACAGTCAGACTCGTGGAACCGCTGTTGATGTCTCGCCCCTGACAACTGCCGCCTCCACCATAGTCATGGCAATAATCCCAGCTCCAGAAAATGTTCAGGGTTTCAGAGTAAATCCCGGCCGCCACGTTGCTGCCGATAATCGTATTCAGGTAGATCGGTACGGCCTTGGCAACCGCGGGGTTGGAAAGCAGGCCGAGGTCATCGATGATCGAGTGTCGGGCGAAGTCGAACGCTACGCCGCGAGTGATCGGATAGCTGGTGCTGTTGTTGGCAAACACCGTGTAACCAATTACATCACTGGTTGGCCCGACCACCCCTGCGGTTGCCGACGTAATGGTCGCGTAAAAATGATCATCACTGGCCAACGACGATGCCAACGAACCGGTGCAACTCAATCCGGCATGGGTGGTGGAGCTGGTTTGCAAAGTGGTACGCACCGCGATCGAGCTCATCGAGCCAAAACCGGCCGGCGAAGTACTGGCCACCTCGCACAAGGCGTAGGCATGACACGGCAGAAAAATCGCCATCAACCCGATCACCTTACCTGGCCATCGATCAGAAAATTGCATACGCCATCTCCCTGTTCTATAGGGCGTTTTCATTGACACAGCAGTGGCCCGATCAACGGCACCTGGCCCTGTTGCATGTCCAGCGTGAACTGCGCCTGGCAGGTCCGGCCATCGGCCAGAGTCACGTGCAAACTGTTGTGTTCTTCAAGGTTTTCCAGATAGACCAGGCCGTCCCAACCGACCACCGCATTCGCCCCGCTCTGCTCGTGCCGCACGCGGCTGCCCAAGGGCAATTCATGCTGCTGCGCGTCCACCAGCACCACACTCGCGGCAATGATCCGGCTCAGGGGGAACTCCAGCAGGTAGCCACTGCCACGGCGCACCGAGACCCGTTGTTCGACATTCGAGCTCTGCACATTGGTCGGCAGGTTCAGTGGATCGATTTCATATTTGCCGCGATAGTAGGCGCTGCTCCACGGCACCAACAGATGGCCATTTTTATCCGTCAGGCCCACTCGTTGATTTTCGTAACGCACCGGAATATCGGCAAAGCCGCCGGTGCTGACCACGACGAACGCATCATCGATGCGATTGGCGACGAACACTTGATGGTCCATCCACACCAGCGAACCGCTGGCATCAGCCCAGCGGGTCTGGGCATCACTGCTGCCGTAAACCCCAGCCTGCAATTGCACCGATTGCAGGCGCCAGGTCAGGTCGGCCTGACGATAATCCGGGCCTTCGTCGTGGGCATAACCGAGGTTGAAGCCCACGCCGCCTGCGCTGGGCACAGCGCGACTGTAATTGACGCGCTGACGGCTTACGCCGGTCTTGCTGCGCTCGCCACTCACACTCAAGGTGCCACGCAGGTCGAAGGGGATGACCAGTTGCGCCTGCATCGCCCAGTCGCTATCGCCGATCTCGCGATTGGCCGACAGGTAAAAACTGGTATTGCGCCACAGCGGTTTGCTCCAGGTCAGATTGAGTAATCGGGTGCGCGAATCATCTGCCGCCCGCACATCGAAATAGCCCGCACCGAGGCTGCCCCAGCCGTTGAGACTGACGCTCAGGGTCAACTGCTCACTACGCTGGCTGAGGCTGATGTAGGGGCTGTCGACAACGGTCAGGTCGGCGTACTGATCGCGGCGCTGCATACGCTGATAGGAAACGCTGTAGTGCTGGCTGCTGTATTGATAACCGAGGCTGACTTGCTGACCGCTATTGCCGTCGAACCGGCTTTGACTGACCGCCGTGTTGAGCACGCCGAAGTTGCCCAGACGCAGGTTGCCGCCAACGCCGCCCAGGGACAGCGCGTCCGAGGCCTCGGCATGGCTTTCGAGGGTCAGGCTGTCGTTCAGACCGTAACGCAGGCTGCCTGAGGTCACACCCGGACCGTAACCGAAATCGCGAATCCCGAAGTCACGGCGCAGGGTACCGGCGGCCACCGAGAAATCCATCAGGCCTTTTTGCAGCAGGTTGCTGGTGACATAGAACGGCACGGTGGTCGAGACCTGTCGGCCGAGGGCATCAGTCGTGACCACCACTGCTTCGCCCGCACCGTTGATGAACGGAATGTTGGTCAATGTGTAGGGACCGGGCTGCAACTCGGCGCTGCTGGACTTGTAGCCGTTGATGAACAGGTCGACCGATGACGGTACCGCCGCTTCCCCGGCGAACTGCGGCAACGGATAGGTCACCAGGTCCGGGCGCACACCGAAGTCGCGCGACACTTGCACACCGCCCAGGCGAACCGAACTGCTCCAGGGCAAGGCGCCGCTGACCAGATCGCCCGCCTCGTAGGTCAGCAGACGGTCGTCATCGGAGTAACGCCAAGTGGTGTCGTAACGCCGATATCCATTGTTCAGTGTGCCGTTGCTGATTCCGGAAATCGTGCGCCGGTATTGCCCGGTGTTGGACAGCGTGCCCCAACTGTCAAATAGCCGCACCTCGTTCCAGGCCGCAAGGTAGGTGCCGCTGTCATCGGTGTCGTTGAGGTACAGGTCGTAGTTGAGCAAGGCGCCGAAACTGCTCAATGCCGGGGTGCGCGGATACGCCTCACGGCTGCCGACAAACTGCTCCGGCAACCAGTCTGGCGGGACGTTCAACAACAGCCGCTGACCCTGGCTGTCGTAGTCGCTATGCAAGCCTTGCAGACTGTCGAGAGCGACCTCAGCGTTGAGCTCTTGCGGTAGCTTCATACCGATTTCGCGTAATACCGCGACCGGTACAAAGTAGCGCCCGCCGCGCTGCTCCACCGCCACCACACGCCCGGTATCCATTTGGTTGACGACCAGTTCCAGAAACAATTGCGCGTCGACAACCGCCTCCATGCCACTGGGGGCTGGCGGCAGGTCACCCGCCAGGCCGTGGTGGGCGAATACCAGACAGCACAGGCCAATCGCGGCCCACAGCGGACGCTTGATACTGCGAGCCCGATCCTGGCTCATCACCGCTTTACGTCCGTCAATGGACATTTCCTTACTGTGGCGAGCGAATGCCTGAGTACCTCTCAGTCAAGGAACTAAGCCGTTACGCGAACCGTAGCAACTGCCGAAGGCTGCTACGGGAAATGTCACCGCCCCGGCGCAATACTCTGGACCTGCGGCGCACCATTGACCCGTACTTGCAATGCCTGATCGGCACTGATCGGTTGCGGTGCCGGCCAACGCATGATCGCCCCCGGCAGCACATAACCAAGCAATCCCTCAACCAGCGGCCGTGTCTGGCCGCCCTGCTTGAACGCGACATCGGTCAGCCGGGCATGCACCGCGCCCTGATTGCGCACTTCCACGTAGGAACGGCCATCGACCGCCACTTTGCGCCAGCTAAGATCAGGCACACCGGCGCCTTTGGGGTCACGTTTACGGGTCATGTCTTCCTTGCTCCACAGACCGGCACCGTAGGCAAACAGCGGCACCGAATAACGCATCTGAAACCGAATGGCGGCAGCGGTTTTGCCGTCTTCAGCTGTCACGGACCTGGCCGCGGGGATTTCATCGATAATGATGCGGTAGGCCAGCTCCTGCCCCGGCGGTACATCGCGGGTACGGGTCAGACGCACGAGTTGCTTCTGCCCGGGTTCGATCTTCGCTACCGGCGGGCTGCCAATGACATCGCGCTGGTTCTGATACTGATCGCTGAAACCACTCTGGCTCCAGGCAAACACCCGTATCTGCAGATTCGCCGTCTCGTTGCCGCGATTTTCCAGCCACAGCGCACTCGCCTGTTGATCGGCCTCCAGCACCGGATCGATCGGCCAGATCAGCACCGAACTGGCTGCCTGCACTTTTACCCCGCCCAGCAAAACCATCGCCAGCACAGCGCAACGCGCGGCCGGTAACCTGCGCAAAGGTGAATACATATGCCTACTCCTTATGCCCGAACTACCGAGCTACCACGACAGCTGCACCTGCAGCACGTCGCTATAAATCCCTCCGGGCTGATCACCCGGTAACTGCACTTGTGCGTAAATAGGCAATCGGATGTTGTTCGCATCGCTATAGGCCACGGCCACGCTCTGACCGATGCCCAGGCTCTCACTGAAGGCCACGTCACTGAACAATTGATAGGCCACACGGGCACTGCCGTCATCGAGCTGCAAGTGCCGCCCGTTGCTGTTGTACTGGCCGCCATCGACGCTCATGTTCAGGCTCACGCCCGGCGTGCATTGCAACTGCACGCCGTCGCTCAATTGCACCTGCACGGTATTGGTCGCCAGCGCCGATTGGGTGCCGAAATCGAGGTTGCCGTAGGTGGAAACCCCGCCCATCACCAGACATGCCGCTGTCACTGTCGCGCTGACCTGAAAACTCTGACTGGTCTCCGCCGCCAGCGGCAGAGGCAAACCAGTCGCGCCGATCAGGATCAGCGCGGCAGGACTCCATTGCACTAGAAAGTCAATACAACGGCGACAGCGTCCGAGTAGGTGCCTGCGGGCAGGCCGGCCTTGCCCACGGCCTTGCCGTAGATATTCACTGTCTGCGCCACGCCAGTACTTGCTGCGAGTGTGATCACCCCGTCGATCGCCAGGACCTGCGTACGACCGGTATCGGTGTACAAGTCGTAAGGCACGAAGTTGCCGCTGCCATCGGCCAGCGCCCGGGTGCCACCGACAGATCCGCCATCATTGGTGCCAGCACCGACTGTGACGGTCGGTAAGGTGCCGCTGGAGCAGAGAATCGACAGTGCGCCACCGCCGCCAGCAAGCACCGCCCCGTTCGCTGCGGTGAACAGACTGCCGGTGGTGCCGAAGTCCAGCACACCGAAGTCCACCCCGGTAGCCCCGCCGGGGGCACCGTTGATCTCACAGCTGCTGCTGAGCGTCATGCTGGTGGTGATCTGGCCGGCGGATGTGGCCGCCTGAGCATTGCCGGCCAGCGCCAGAACGAGCACTGATAAACCAATCCTTGATACAAGCTTATGCATGATGTCCTTCCTCTGGATTTACCAATCCAGCGTGACCGTCAGGGTGTCGGTATAGACTCCCGCCGGGACCGCGCTGGTATTCACCACCACCGAGCCAAACACCGGGATTGGTATCTGGACTCCACTGGTAACAGCGAAATTGCGTTGTTGACCGATGCTGTAGCTGTCGCCACCGGAAGCATCGAGGAACAATTGATAAGGGATGGTCTGGGTACCATTGCTCAAGCGCCGCGTGGTGCCGTCGCCATGGGTGCCGCCATCGATGGTCACGGTGAAACCGGTGACCGAAGGGTTGCAGGAGACTTCCAGCTTGCCGTTGCCGGAATCACTCAGGTTGGCGTTGATCGGCTTGGTCCAGGTCGGACCTTGCGAGCCGAAATCCAACAGCCCGAAATCATCGACCGGGCTGCCCGTGGGGCTGGTGACGCCATTGATCACTGCACAACTGGCGATGATTGTCAGGCGCGCATCAATCTGCCCGCTGATCGCCGCTTGCACCTCCTCAGCCAGCAGTAGAACTGTGCCAAGGGTCATCACCACCCAACTCTTCATCGTCTTGCACCGATCCTAATTCCATCAGGATTCAAACATTAGCCGTCCACTTGCGAACGACGTTCCTTGTACCGCCCGAATCCATCGGACAGGTGTCGCTCAATGCCTTGCTACCAGCTCACGGTCACTTTCAAAAGGTCGGAATAACGGCTGACACGGGGGATCTCGGACAGCCGTTCAATACGGGCATACAGAGGCAAATCCACCGTACCTGAATCCGGAACCCGCCCACTCAAGAGCACATTCACCGGCAGCGGAATTTGCCGTGCGGCGTCTTGATAGAGGCGATAAGGAATGGGTTTGCTGCGCTCTGCGCTACCCGCCAGATAGCGGACCTCGCCGACGCCGCCATGCAGGCCGCCATCGACCTGTAGTTGGTAAGGGGTATCGGGATTGCATTCCAGGCGTGGCAGGCGTGTGTTCACCAGTGCGGCACTCAATGGCCCGGCCGGATCGTCCAGGCGGGCGGTGGTGCCAAAGTCGAGCACGCCCAATTGCTCGACACCCGCCTCGCGCTGTTGGCCAACCAACTGGCAACCGCGCTGTACATTGACCCGGACCTCAACCTGAAGCTGCGCCGCCAACGCTGTCGCACTGAGCAACGTGCTCATGATCGCCAACACCCCGAGCCCATTCAAATTTCCATTCCCTTTATGGGGTTATTCGCAGGGTGAGGTTAGCATCCAGGGGGGAAACAACACGTCAAATCCGCACCTTTGCGACGAAGGGGCATATTTCGTGTGTATCAGGGTGTCGGTAGGATTTCTGAAGGAAGGAACCGTGCTTGACCACGGTCTTCAAGGTCAAAAGGTGATGGTGGCTGTCATTGTGTCGGCATAGGTGCCCGGCGGACTAAGCTGCCCCGCTGCCACCCGACCATAGACCGGGATCACCTGAACGGAGCCACTGCCGGTTCCAGTGATGAGACCGGTGCCACCGGTGTCGCCCCAATTGATCGCCCGCGTGACGTCCGAGTACAGCGCATAGAACAGGATGCCTGCGGGAGTGCCCGACATCTGCCGCGCTGTCGCGGTGCCGCCGCTCGTCCCGGCACCGAGGCCCACACTATAGGCTGTGGTGTTGGTGCAGTTGACCGAGAGGCTGGACTCGGCATCGGCTTCCACGCCTGTATAGGCGCCGAAGGCCAAGGGCGAGGCCGTGATCCCGCAGCCGGCCACAATGCTTGCGGAGACGGTGAAGGTTGCAGTGGAGGTAGCTGAAATGGCCAGAGTGGGTATCAGACTGAGCGAAAAAACACTCAGGATGCCGATACGGGCGAGAATGCCCCCATTGTGCGGTATCCGAGTCTTCTTGCCTGGCAACGTGTCGCTGGAATGTGAGGAGGACTGCGTGCAATGCAAGACCGTCATGGCGATAACTCCCTGTAGTACTTGGCGAACGATCAGGTTTCTTCAGTGCCCTGAAAGAACCTGATCGTCCAGCCTGGATGCCAAAGCGTAGTCCAGAGTGGGCCTCTCACGGATGTTTTCGTGGCCGCACGCTTCAGGTGGCCTCAGATTCGAGCAGGTGACACGATAATTTTCACGTTGTGTTCCTTGTTGTTGACCAATTCCTCAAAGCCCTGCCCGACGATCTGCTCCAACTGAATGCGCCCGGTGACCAGCGGTGTGATGTCCAGACGGCCGTCGGCAATAAAAGCAATCACATCGGCGAACTCACCGTTGTAGGCCAGTGCGCCCAACACTTGTTTTTCGGTGGCGACCAGTTCGAAGAAGTTGAACTCACTGGGCTCCTCGAAGATGCCCACCAGCACACACTTGCCGGCCTTGCGGATGAGGTCGATGGCAAGCTTGGCCGTGTGTTTGTTGCCGATGCATTCGAAGCTGACATCCGCACCAAGTCCGCCCGTCAGCCGCCGTACCTCCGCCAGAGCGTCGCATTCATTGGGGTCTAGCACATGACTCGCCCCAACCTCCAAAGCCTTGGCCTTGCGCGCTCCTGACATTTCCAGGGCGATGACCTGGGCCGCACCAGCAGCCTTGGCACACATGATGGTGCACAGGCCGATGGTTCCCGCGCCAACCACCACCACATTTTTCCCCAGCAAACTCCCGGCCTTTTTCACCGCGTGCATGCCCACTGCCAACGGTTCGATCAACGCCCCGGCTTCAGCGGGAAAGTTGGCCGGCAACTTGTAAAGCAGATTGGCCGGAACGTTGACCAACTCAGCGAACGCACCATTGTTCATCAGCCCGGTGAAGGCCAGGTTCTCGCAAATGTTGTACAGCCCATGGGTGCAGTAATAACACGTGCCACAGTGCTGACAGGCATCGGCTGCCACCGGTTCGCCCACACTGAACCCCTGGACCCCGGCGCCGATTTCGACGATCTCGCCACAGAACTCATGACCGAGAATGCACTGTCCCTTGATCCCGGTCAGCGGGTGCGGCGCATCCACCGGGATGAACACTGGCCCGGCCACGTATTCATGCAAGTCGGAACCGCAAATACCGCACCATTGCACGCGAATCTGGACCCAACCCGCAGGTGGCGACACGGGCAACGGAACGTCTTCGACACGGATATCGTGACGGCCATGCCAGACAGCGGCACGCATGCTGCGGGTCGGGTTAATTAGAAGGCTCATGCTGGAATCTCCTTGAAATCGTTGGCCTCGGCGACCCGCAAAGGGCCGCCAAGGGAACATTAGTGTTGTTGGACAAAGTCCAGAATCAGCCGGTTGACCTGCTCGGCCGCTTCCATTTGCACCATGTGCGCCTGGCCCGGCAGGATTTCGATTTGGGCTGTCAGGCCAACGCTGTGGGCCGCAGGAATGATCGCGTCGTCACTGCCCCAGATCAGCAACACCGGCTGCCGACCTGCTTGCACCACGCCGCGCAGATCGAGCTGTTGCCGCCCTTCTTTGAACAACCCCGAAACCAGCAGGCGCAGGGCCGCGTTCACCCCTTCCAGGCGCTTGTACTTGAGCATGTCTTCGAGCATCTGCCGATTGACCAGTTCGGGGTCGGAGAACAGCTGCACCAACTGTGGTTTGAGGGCATTGCGGCTGGCCGCCTCGACAAAACCTTGCAGGTATTCGCCGTTGATTTCCGCCCCCAGGCCGGCGCTGCCGATCAAGCTCAGGGAACGCACCCGATGGGGTGCCAGACGCGCGGTGTTGAGCGACACCGCACCGCCCATGGAATGCCCCACCAGATGCGCCACGGGAACATCCAGATGATCGAGCAGTGCCAGCAGCACCCCGCTCAACTCATCCAGATCGCCGTGCTCCAGTTGTTTGGTCGACTCGCCATGGCCCGGCAGATCCAGAGCAATCACCCGGCGTTCGGCGGCCAACGCTTCATGATTGAACATCCAATTGTTCAGGTCACCGCCAAACCCGTGCACCAGCACCAACGGCACCCCGCCTTCGCCGCGCTCGAAGTAACGGATCAGCCGCCCGTCCAGTTCAACCTTCTGTGGCTTCGGCCCACTGTCTTCCTCAGCGCCGTCACCCGGCACGAACGCGGCCTGGAACTGCTCGACCACCGCATCGATTTCAGCCTCACTGGCTTCGCCGTCAACCACGATGCCGAGTAATGCACCGACCGCGAGGGTTTCATCCTGGCGCGCGATCTGCCGACGCAGCACACCGGAAAACGGCGCCTCGACGCTGCTGGAAATTTTGTCGGTTTCCACGTCGAGTACTTCATCGCCCTTGGCGATCACCTGGCCCTCCTCCTTGAGCCAGACATCGACCCGGCCTTCGGTCATGGACAAGCCCCACTTGGGCATGGTCAGGGTATGGATCTGGCTCATGAACGCTTGCTCCACTCGATCAATTTGAGCACGGCATTTTCGATCTTCGCCGCGTCAGGGATATAGAGGTCTTCCAGGGCGTCGGAGAATGGCACCGGCGTGTGCGGCGCAGTGACCATCTCGATGGGCGCCTTGAGCGAGGCGAACGCTTTTTGCGCCACCAGGGCCGAGATGTCGGTGGCCATGGAACAACGCGGGTTGGCCTCGTCGATCACCACCAGGCGCCCGGTCTTTTCCACGCTTTCGAGAATGCTGTCTTCGTCCAGCGGGCTGGTGGTGCGCAGGTCGATGACCTCGCAGTCAATGCCTCGCCCCGCCAGGCTGCGGGCTGCGTCCATCGCTGTATTGACCGTGCGCCCGTAGGAGACCAGGGTCACGTCCTTGCCATCGCGCAGGAAGTTGGCTTCGCCGAACGGGATGGTATAGAGCTCTTCCGGCACCTCGCCCTGCATGCTGTAGAGCAGTTTGTGTTCGCAGAAAATCACCGGGTCGTTGTCGCGGATAGCCTGGATCAACAGGCCCTTGGCGTCATAAGGTGACGACGGGCAGACGACTTTCAGCCCGGGAATGTGGGTCCACAGCGATGTGAGCATTTGCGAGTGTTGGGCAGCTGCCCGCAGGCCCGCGCCGACCATGGTGCGAATCACCAATGGGGTGGAGGCCTTGCCACCGAACATGTAGCGAAACTTGGCCGCCTGATTGAGGATCTGGTCCAGACAGCAACCGGCAAAGTCGACAAACATCAATTCACACACCGGGCGCACGCCACAGGTCGCTGCGCCGACTGCGGCACCGACATAACCCAACTCCGACAGCGGCGTGTCCAGCACGCGTCCGGGAAATTGGTGATAGAGGCCCTTGGTCACGCCCAGCACGCCGCCCCAGGCGTCATTTTCACCGGGAGCACCGGCACCGCCAGCGACGTCTTCCCCCATGATGAACACGCTGGGGTCGCGGCGCATTTCCTGGGCCAGGGCTTCGTTGATTGCCTGCTGATAACTGATTTTTCTCGCCATGATGAAGGTCTCGATTCTTGTTATAGGGGGCGTTCAGGGATAGGAAACGTAGACGTCGGTGAGCAGGTCGGCCGCGCTCGGCTTGGGGTCGGATTTGGCCTTGCGCACGGCATTTTCGATCAGCAGGTCCACTTCGCCATCGATCTGGTCCAACTGGCTGGCATCAATCAAACCGGTCCGGGTGGTGCGTTCGCGAAACTGCATCAGGCAGTCGTTGTGCTCGCGGAAATACTTGACCTCGTCCGGTGCCCGATAGGTCTGGGCATCGCCCTCGAAGTGGCCGTAGTAGCGGGTCAGCTTGACCTCGATCAGCGACGGTCCTTCACCGGCGCGGGCCCGCTCCACGGCGGCACCGGCGGCTTCGTGAACAGCAAAAAAGTCAAAACCGTCGACGGTGACCCCGGGCATGCCGAAGCCGGCTGCGCGGTCGGCGATGTGATCGCAAGCCACGGACCAGTTGGAGGCCGTGGCCTCGGCATAACCGTTGTTCTCGGCAATGAACAGGCACGGCAGGTTCCACACCGAGGCCATGTTCATCGCTTCGAACACCGCGCCTTCATTGGAACCACCGTCGCCAAAGAACACCACGGCGACGCCGTCGGTCCCCTTGAGCTTGGCTGCCAGCGCCGCCCCTACAACCAACGGTGCGCCGGCTCCGACGATGCCGTTGGCTCCGAGCATGCCCTTCTCGAAATCGGCAATGTGCATGGAGCCGCCCTTGCCCTGACAGACCCCGGTTTTCTTACCGTAGATTTCGGCCATCATCCCGTGCACATCAACGCCCTTGGCGATGCAGTGACCGTGGCCACGGTGGTTGGACGCGATGCAATCGTCATCCCCCAGGTGAGCCATGACACCGGCGGCCGAGGCCTCTTCACCGGCATAAAGATGGACGAAACCGGGAATCTCGCCGGTGGCGAACTCCACGTGCAGGCGTTCTTCAAAGACGCGGATAGTGCGCATCACCCGATAGGCATGCAGCAATTGATCAGCGGTCAGCTGTGTCGACATTTTTATTCTCCAGGGTGTCTTGAGGCTCAAGTTTCAAAGTGCAAGGTTCAAAGGGTGTTGCGGGTGTTCTCGACCGATGGCCAGCAGCCGCTCTTGCGCGGCATAGGCCAGCGCCGCATTGACATCGATGCTCAGCGGGCCGCCGGAATCCAGGGTGACGGTGGGCAAGTCATCGGCGTTGAATTCGATTTCCCGTTCGCCATCCAGGGCCAGGGTGCCGCTGCTCAGGCACAGACGATGGGCAACGCCGGGTTCAAGGCTCGCGGCCGCGAGTACCCCGCAGCCTTGCAACAGGCCGGGCGCCAGGGGCACCAGCAACGCTTCGGGGGATTGCGGGTCAAGGCGCATCCAGGCGCCATTGGGGGCTTGGCGCGATACCGGAAACCACAAGCCACAGAGGGCCGAGATGCCAATGGACTGCGGTTCCGCGAAGGTTACAAACACCTCGGCCAAATCGATCCCACGGCTGATTGCCCGGGCGCCGATAAAGGGCAGCGAGGACACCGCCACGTCCACCAAAGCCACTTCGCACAGGTCGCGGCTCGGAATCCGCACCAGCAGGCGTTTGTTGCGGCGCAAGGCAATTTCGGGCGGGATCCGGCCACTGGCGAATAGCCCGCCGGCCAGCCCGGCGCTAGTGGCTTCTCGCAGCTCCGGGAAGGCATTGTTGGTCCCCGTCGACAGGGTCAGCAGCGGAATGTCGCCGACTTCTGCAGCCACCGCTTTGTGGGTACCGTCACCGCCAAGTACGGCGATCAGCGACACGCCGCGTTCGGCCATCCAGCGCGCAGCCTGGCGAGTGTCCGCCACGCTCTGGCGCAAGGTAAGGTCGAGGAACTCCAGGGTTGGCCAGTGGCTGTCACGCGCCTGGCGGCCATGACTGTTCTTCAACACCGCGGCGGCGATGCCGGTCATGTCGGTGGGCATCAGCACCCGCTCGACACCGGTGGCGCCAAAAGCCGCCAGCAGCCGTTGGATCACCGAGACCTTGTCGGTGCTGGAAAACAGCCCGGCATTCGCCGTCAGGCGCCGTACGTCCCGGCCGGACGCCGGGTTGGCAATGATGCCGACGGTCAGGGGCAAGCGACTCACGCCACCACCACAGGTACAAAAGGGAAAAGGCCTCGGCAGGAGAACATAGGGCACCTCTTTTTATTATCGGGTTGCCAGTCGCACTGGTTGCAGGGGCTAGAGCAAGGCCGGTGCCAGATCCGAAAAAAAACGCCAGAACGCCTGTTCCAGAGCGGCCACGACCTGAGTCTATGAGGGTTGGGATTACGCTCGATTGAGACGTTTCATGTCAGCCTGCACGGGCTTGTGGTGAGACCTTGAGACGTCGCGTCTCACCTTCGCAGTGAGTGAACCGATGCTTGTCGACCGTCCATGAACGGCGCTTAATAGCCGCACAACTAAAAGAAGATCGAACCGGAGACCTTAAATGCTTTCCGCACACTCGAAGGCGCACGTGGATTGCGTCAGCCGTGTTTTGAAGAACGCCGCGCACCTGCCGCAACTGCCTGTGTCGGATTTGATATTGGACTCCTGGCGTCGCTCCATGGAGCAACACCACCTGGACCCCGGATCATTACAAGGGCCACGGATCCTTTCGCAGAACGTGTTGCAGGAGTGTCGAGAACGCTCCGAACTGTTCCTGCGCATCGCCAGCGAAGAAGTCGCCCGCCTCCACGGGCGCGTGCGCGATGCCGACTACTGCGTGTTGCTCACCGACGCCCAGGGCCAGACCATCGACTACCGCGTGGAAACCTCCATCCGTAATGACTGCCGCAAAGCCGGTCTGTACCTGGGCACCTGCTGGTCAGAAGGCGAGGAAGGCACCTGTGGGGTGGCCGCGGTGCTGACCGCACGAACACCGGTCACGGTGCACAAGCGGGATCACTTCCGCGCGGCCTTTATCGGACTCACCTGCTCTGCCGCTCCGGTCTTCGACCCTCGGGGCGAACTGCTCGGGGTGCTCGATGTGTCCGCGGTGCGCTCTCCGGACGACCGTCGTTCGCAACACCTGATCCGGCAGATGGTGGTGCAGAGCGCACGGGAAATAGAACAAGCGTTTTTCATGAGCAGTGCCCAGGGTTACTGGGTGCTGCGGGCCCACAACAGCCCGGGCTATGTCGACAGCCAACCCGATTACCTGCTGGCCTGGGACGATGACGGAACACTGCAGGCGCTGAACCCCGCGGCGCGGCAGTGGCTGTTGCAAAGCCTTGGCCAGCTGCCGGAACACATCGACCAAGTGTTCGATCAGCAACTATTGCATCAGGCCAGGGACGAATCGCTCTGCCTGCTTCACGACCAAGGTGGCCGTCATGCCTTGCATGGACGACTCAGCGCGCCACGGCGGGTCAAACGCAACCCTGCGCGCCGGGTGCTGTCAGCGGCCGAACTCGACCCGCGACTGGAAGAAAGCCTGCGCCTTGCGGTGCGGGTCAAAGACCGCAATTTACCCGTGCTGATCCAGGGTGAAACCGGCTCTGGCAAGGAAGTCTTCGCCCGCCAGTTGCATCAGGCCAGTCTGCGCCGCGAGCGACCTTTTATTGCGGTGAACTGCGCAGCGATTCCCGAAAACCTGATCGAAAGCGAGCTGTTCGGTTATGTGGCCGGCGCTTTCACCGGTGCATCGAATAAAGGTATGCGAGGTCTGCTGGAACAGGCCGATGGCGGCACTCTTTTTCTCGATGAAATCGGCGATATGCCCCTGTCCCTGCAAACCCGGCTACTGCGGGTTTTGGCCGAGGGCGAAGTGGCGCCCCTGGGAGCGTCACGAAGCAAAGCGATAGACATTCAGGTCGTCTGCGCGAGCCACCGCGATCTGGAAGCACGGGTGACCTCTGGCGAGTTTCGCGAGGACCTGTACTTTCGCCTCAGTGGCGCGCGATTCCAATTGCCGCCGTTGCGCGAACGCAGTGATCGACTGGCCTTGATCAACCGGATACTCGAAGAAGAATCGTCGACCTGCGCAATGGAGATGCAACTGGGAAGCGCCGCACTGGAATGCCTGCTCGGTTATCGCTGGCCGGGAAATGTGCGCGAACTGCGGCACGTGCTGCGTTACGCCTGTGCGGTATGCGAGACCCATTTGATTCTGTTGAGTGACTTGCCTGAGCAACTGCTTGGCCATCGACTCAATGATCCGGCTTCAGCTGACACCGTGGAACACTGCGCCAGCCCGGAACGCCAGGCACTCATCGATGCCCTCGTGCGTCATCGCTGGAAACCCACCGCCGCGGCCAAGGCCTTGGGCATCTCTCGGGCCACGCTGTATCGACGGGTGCATCAACATGACATCGACATGCCTGGCAGGGGCTAACCACAGCTGCATCCGGCGGCCCCGCTCGCCATCGGGCTGCATACGGGTGCCGGTCAAACGTTTCGCCGCTACAATGCGCACCTTGACCGTGACAAGCCAGACTAAAAAAACATGTCCCTACCCAAACATCACCTGGAACTGCTCAGCCCCGCCCGCGACGTGGCCATTGCCCGCGAGGCCATCCTGCATGGCGCTGACGCCGTGTACATCGGGGGCCCGAGCTTCGGTGCCCGCCACAACGCCTGTAACGAGGTGAGCGATATCGCCCAATTGGTGGAATTCGCCCGTCGCTACCACGCCCGGGTCTTCACCACCATCAACACGATCCTGCACGACAACGAGCTGGAGCCGGCCCGCAAGCTGATCCACCAGTTGTACGACGCCGGCGTCGATGCGCTGATCGTCCAGGACCTGGGCGTGATGGAGCTGGACATCCCGCCGATCGAGCTGCACGCCAGCACCCAGACCGACATCCGCACCCTGGCGCGGGCGAAGTTCCTCGACCAGGCCGGCTTCTCCCAACTG
The DNA here is from genome assembly GCF_030687935.1 of Pseudomonas cucumis. Lineage (GTDB taxonomy): Bacteria > Pseudomonadota > Gammaproteobacteria > Pseudomonadales > Pseudomonadaceae > Aquipseudomonas > Aquipseudomonas cucumis. The sequence continues at coordinate 3,497,259 of NZ_CP117454.1, forward strand.
GTACTGGCCCGCGAGCTGAACCTCCAGGAGATCCGCGCCATTGCCGACGAGACCGATGCGGCGATCGAATTCTTCATCCACGGCGCGCTGTGCGTGGCGTTCTCCGGCCAGTGCAACATCTCCCACGCGCAAACCGGCCGTAGCGCCAACCGTGGCGACTGCTCCCAGGCTTGCCGCCTGCCGTACACCCTCAAGGACGAAAAAGGTGGTGTGATCGCTTACGAAAAACACTTGCTGTCGATGAAGGACAACAACCAGAGCGCCAACATCCGCGCGCTGGTGGAAGCCGGCGTGCGCTCGTTCAAGATCGAGGGTCGCTATAAAGACATGGGCTATGTGAAGAACATCACCGCCTGGTATCGCCAGCGCCTGGACGAGGTTCTCGAAGACCGCCCAGACCTGGCCCGCGCGTCCAGCGGCCGCACCGCGCACTTCTTCCTGCCCGATCCGGAAAAGACCTTCCACCGCGGCAGCACCGACTACTTTGTCAGCGACCGCAAGATCGACATCGGCGCCTTCGACACACCCACCTTCACCGGCCTGCCGGTGGGCGTGGTGGAGAAAGTCGGCAAGCGCGATCTGCTGGTGGTCACCCACGAACCGCTGTCCAACGGCGACGGCCTCAATGTGCTGGTCAAGCGCGAGGTGGTGGGCTGGCGCACCAACATCGCCGAGCCAAAGGGCGAGTTCGAAGAGGACGGGGAAAAGCGCTACCGCTATCGTGTAGAGCCCAATGAGATGCCGAAGGGGTTGCACCAGCTGCGACCGAATCACCCGCTGAGCCGCAACCTCGACCACAACTGGCAGCAGGCGCTGCTCAAGACCTCCGCCGAGCGCCGGGTGGGTCTGGCATGGGTCGCTCGCCTGCGCGAGGATCGCCTGGAGCTGACCGCCACCAGCGAGGAAGGTGTCAGCGCCAGTGTCGCCCTGGACGGCCCGTTCGGCCTGGCCAACAAGCCGGAACAGGCCTTGGAGCAACTGCACGACCTGCTCGGCCAACTGGGCACCACTCAGTACCACGCCACAGCAATTGAGCTGGATGCACCCCAGGCGTATTTCATCCCCAACTCGCAGCTCAAGGCCTTGCGCCGCGAAGTCATCGAAGCGCTGACCGCGGCCCGCATCGAGGCTCACCCACGGGGTGGTCGCAAGGCCGAGACCGATCCACCACCGGTGTATCCGGAGTCGCACCTGTCGTTCCTGGCCAACGTCTACAACCAGAAAGCCCGCGACTTCTATCACCGTCACGGCGTCAAGCTGATCGACGCGGCCTATGAGGCTCATGAGGAGACCGGCGAGGTGCCGGTGATGATCACCAAGCACTGCCTGCGTTTCTCCTTTAACCTCTGCCCCAAACAGGCCAAGGGCGTCACCGGCGTGCGCACCAAAGTCGCGCCGATGCAACTGGTGCACGGTGACGAGGTGTTGACGCTGAAGTTCGACTGCAAGCCTTGCGAGATGCACGTGATCGGCAAGATGAAGGGACACATTCTTGACCTGCCGCAACCGGGCAGCGTGCAGCCGGTTGTCGGCCACATCAGCCCTGAAGACCTGCTCAAGACCATCCCTCGCGCGCCCCACTGAGTGACTTGCGAGCGCGCCGCTACGGCGCCGCTACGGCGCCGCGCTCGCTGCGCTCGCAAGACGGCTGAATGTTAAAGGCGCCACCCAGAGGGATTTGCAGACATAAAAAAACGCCAGGCCGGATCGGCGTTGGCGTTTTCTGTAAAGACACTCATCCGGGACTCCCGCAATACCTGCCGGCGGAGCCATACTTGGATGAGTCAAAGGAAAATGGCAGGGGCGGCTGGATTCGAACCAACGCATGGCAGGATCAAAACCTGCTGCCTTACCGCTTGGCGACGCCCCTGTATCTGTTGCGGCGAGTGCTTGGCACTCTCTTTCTGATTTGTCCTTGCGGACAAGGCCTGTAAGAGCCTCTGCAAGAACGGGCGGAAATTTACCAACTTTCGCTTCGCCTGGGAAGGCCAAAACAAAAATATATTTGTTTTAAAACAGATGCTTACTCCTGATCCTGGAGGATGCCATGGCAGCTGTTACCGATTCACTGAAGCTGTTTCTCGCAGGCGATGTCATGACCGCCCGCGGCATCGACACAGTACTGCCGTATCCTGGCGATCCGCGGCTTTACGAAGACTACGTCAAGCATGCCGGCGTTTACGTCCGGCTGGCAGAAAGGCTCAATGGCCCGATTCCCCTCCCCGTCGATTTCACCTATGTCTGGGGCGCTGCGCTGGATGAGTTTGAACTTCGCCAGCCACACGCACGCATCATCAATCTGGAAACTGCGGTGTCTCGTCGTGGACGACCGGAGCAAAAGGGCATCAATTACCGCATGAGCCCGGAGAACTTCCCGGCCATCAGCGCAGCCGGCATCGACTGCTGCGTGCTGGCCAACAACCATGTGCTGGACTGGGGGCCTGCCGGCCTGGCCGATACGCTGGATACCTTGTCGAGCAACGGTATGTGCAGCGCCGGCGCCGGGCACAACCGGCAATCTGCCGAAGCGCCCGCCGTGCTGCCGCAGCCTGGCGGGCGGCGCTTGCTGGTGTTTGGCCTCGGCGTACCCGACAGCGGCATACCGCTGGACTGGGCCGCCACGGACAAGCGCGCGGGCGTCGCGCGGTTGGAAGATCTAACGATGCACAGCCTGCGCCCTGTGGCCGAACGGATTCTCGAGAGCAAAAAACCGGGGGATCTGGTGGTCGCCTCCATTCATTGGGGCGGCAACTGGGGGTTCGATATCCCGCGCGAGCAAGTCCGGTTCGCCCATGCCTTGATCGACGAGGCCGGAGTTGACGTGGTGCACGGGCATTCCTCGCACCACGTCAAGGGCATCGAGGTGTACCGCGAACGCCTGATTCTCTATGGCTGCGGTGATCTGCTGAACGACTACGAAGGTATCGAAGGCCACACAGCCTTTCGCGGCGACCTGGGCCTTCTGTACTTTGCCTCGTTGGACCCGGGCGGGAACCTCAAGTCACTGGAGCTGATACCCACCCACCTGCGTCGCTTTCGCCTCTGTCGCGCCGAAGGGGATGACCGTCAATGGCTGCACGACACCCTTTCTCGCGAGTGCGCACGCTTGGGCAGCAGCATCCAGCCGGGCGCAAAAAATGCCTTCGAGTTACGTTGGTAGGCTTTTCGTTTCTGCGCCGCTTTTGCATTTTTTTGCGACAAATCCCGTTTCAGGGACTCCCGTACCACGCCCTCGTGGTGTTAGCTTGGAAAAGTTTCTGACTCATCGACCAGATATTTCCCACAAACTGCCTGCAAAGGAATGCCCCCAACAATGGATTTATCACTCAAGCACCTGGCCGCGACAACCCTGATGCTGGCCAGCCTTTCGTCGTTCACAACCTCGGCGCACGCCAACATCACCCCGCAACAGAGCGCGACCATCCTCAAGACCTTCAGTGACACATCGGTAACCGATTTCAGGCAGTTCCTGGGACGCCTGGCCACAAGCGACCTTGCCAAAACCAACGACCTCGGCCCGGCAATCAGTGCCTTCCAGAGCAACAAGCCCCTTACCCCTGAACAGCAGAACGAGATCCATCGCTTGCTTGGCCTCTATGCACGGGTGAAATACGGCAATGCTGCCACCGAGACCCTGCGCGAGCTGGTGGCAATCCCGACCTTCCGCGTGGACGGCGTTGCTCAGCACGACAATCCCGAATTCATCAAGATCGCCGACAAGCTCAAGGGCCTTGCCCAGGCCTTCAACCTGAACTTTCGCAACATCGACAACCGTGTCTATGAAATCTCCCTCGCAGGCAACGGCGACGAAGTCGTGGGCATTCACGCTCATGCCGATGTGGTGCCGGTGACGCCGGAGAACTGGGTTCTAAAAGACGGCACCCGCCTCGATCCGTTCAAGGTCACCCTGGTCGGCGACCGCATGTATGGCCGGGGCACCGAGGATGACAAGAACGGCATTGTGGTGGCGCTCTACGCCATGAAGATCATCAAGGAAGAGAAGCTACCGCTGGCGAGGAATTTCAAGCTGCTGGTAGACACCACCGAAGAAACCACGGGCGACGCCATCCCCTACTACTTCGAACACAACCCGACACCCAACTACAACCTGGCGCTGGATGGCGGCTACCCGGTGGTGATTGCCGAGAAAGGCTATGGCACCGTCATGGCCAGTTTTCCTCGGCGCGCCGCAGAGGGCAAAGGCGCCGAAATCACCGCAATGACGGGCGGTCTGGCAACCAATCAGATTCCGTCGACTTCGGTCGCCACCCTCGTGACTGACAAGCCCGCCGAATTGGCCGCCAGCCTGCAGAAGGCCGGTAGCGATTATGCCAAGCGCAATGGTGGCAACTTCGAGGTGAGCGCCAAGGTCGTCGGCAAGGACGTCCAGCTGACGGTTACCGGCGTTTCCGCCCACTCCTCCGAGCCAGAGTCAGGCGTTAACCCGGTGGCAAGGATGCTGGACTTCATCAACAGCCTCGACGGGAAGGTCGCGCTCAAGCACAACCACATGACCGACGCCGCCCGCTATGCCGCCGACAACTGGGGGCTGGACTACCTGGGTGGCAAATTGGGGGTCGGCTTTTCCGATGACTTCATGGGACCGCTGACCGCATCCCTGACCTATGTCGGGATGGATGAAAAAGCCTTCAAGCTCGCAGTCAACCTGCGCGTGCCGAAGGGCAAATCCCCTGAAGTGCTAAAGACCGAAATCGCCGACAAGCTTGGCGCCTGGAGCAAGAAGACCGACATTGCGGCGGCCTTTGACTACTCGATCGCCGAGCCGATGCACCGCAACCCTGAGGGTGAATGGGTCAAGGCCCTGCTGGCCGTGGCCAGCGAAAACCTTGGCATGGAACACAAGTTCGGCACCTCTGCCGGCGCCACTTCGGTCCATGAGCTGCCCAATGGCGTGCAATTCGGCCTGGCCAGGCCCGAGGTCAAGTACACCGGCCACAACGACAACGAGTTCAAGACTGTCGACCAGTTCCTGCTGGATCTGCAGATCGTGACCGAAATGTTCGGGCGCATCGGGCAGTTGCCGAAACTCTGATCCTCCTTTCGGACCCGCTATTCTGGCGGGTCTGTCAGTCAGTCAAGACGTAATGTTATCCGTAGCAGCTGCCGAGCCTGCGAGGCTGCGTTCGGCTGCGAAGCAGTCGTAAAATCAGAAATTGCTGTGTATCAGGCAGACCGTGCCTGCCTGACTCACGACTGCTACGCAGCCGAACGCAGCCTCGCAGGCTCGGCAGCTGCTACATAGGGTGCGTCGCGGCTGAATTTGCCTGGAATTCAATGGGATCTCTTTATGCCGCTGAGTTTTCATAAAATGCACGCCAATGGCGATGACTTCGTCATTGTGGACTCGCGAAACTCGGCCAATCCAATCACAAGTGCCATGGCTCGTCGAATGGGTGATCGGCACCGAGGCGTCGGATTCAATCAACTCGCGGTAATGCTCGATTGCGATGATGCCGTTGCGCGCTTGATGTTCTGGAATGCCGATGGTTCCACGCTGGATGCGTGTGGCAGCGCAACGCGGGGGGCTGCGGATTTGTTGATGCGTGAATCAAACACTACGTCGATAGCGCTGCGAACCAACCGTGGCCTCCTCACGTGTGAACGAACCTCAACGGGTACGATTGCCGTCAACATGGGGGAACCGCTTTTCGGCTGGTCGGATATTCCCCTGGCTCTGGAGATGGATACTGCTGTTTTACCACTGGCGGGTGAGCCAGCAGCTACCAGCATGGGTAATCCGCACTGCACCTACTTTGTGGATGACCTGACAGCCGTTGATATAGCAACCCTCGGACCGATCATTGAAACCAATCCTCTATTCCCCCTCAAGACGAATGTGCATTTCGTCCAGATCATTAACCGAAAGCACATTCGGTTGCGCATTTGGGAGCGCGGGGGTGGTATTCCACTCGGTTCAGGCTCGTGCTCTTGTGGTGCCGCGGTTAACGGAATTCGTCGTGGCTTGTTAGACCCTTGCGTTGAGGTTGAATGTGATGGCGGCACCGTAACGGTTCAATGGGATGGCGTGGGACCTGTCTTTCTCATCGGGCCGGTAGAGACAACGTTTTCGGGAGCGATTCACGACAGCCTCTCCTTCAGGCTATGAACCGGCGGCCATCGCATAACTGACCTATTCTGAATCGACCGACAAAAGATCACCCTTTTGAGGTACCTGAACTCGTTACAGCAATGGAGGCTGAATGATGAAGGAGCAATCGATTGAGTTTCGCGCTGGAGAGGCGCCTACGCCGCACTCTGCGCCCCTCGCCATGACCCGTTCCACCCAATCCCCCACGCTCAATAGCCGCATAGAGCTTTATACCCAGGAGGCGATGGTCAATTGGCTAGGCCCGTTGCAGCTGATGCGCACGGGCTTACAAACGGCTGTCGCCACCACGATGGGCGCCTTCGCGGACCCACGCGAGGTGCTGGCCATGCTCAACCCTCGGGACTCTAACCCGCCCATCCAGGTGGCCGCCGACGGTGACGTGTGGATCGACTATCTGGCCGATACCGGCGATGGCTGGGACTCCACCTATTCCATGGCGCTGTGCGTCAGCCATGCTGTCGAGTTGCCGGAACACCAACTCTCGCTGCCGCGCGGCGACGTGCTGCTGCTCGGCGGCGATCAGGTCTATCCCACACCGGCCCGCAACGGCTACCGCACCCGTTTCCTGGATCCCTTCCGCGCCGCATTTCCCGCGCCGGTCCCCAAGGAGCGCCCTGATGACCAGGACCAGCCCGTGCGGCAGCCGGGTGCACCGTGGATAGTGGCGACGCCCGGCAACCACGATTGGTATGACGGTCTGCGCGGTTTCTCCCAACTGTTTTGCGAGCGCAAGCCCATCGGCGCTTGGGAAACCCGCCAACGCACCGGTTACTACGTGCTGCAGTTGCCCAATGGCTGGTGGATCTGGGGCCTGGATCTGCAGTTTGAATCCATGATCGACCGGCAGCAAAAGCAATACTTCGAGCAGATGAACGCCAAATTGCAGCCAGGCGATCGCGTGATCCTCTGCACGCCCGAGCCGAGTTGGGTGGACGAAGCCGAACGGCTGGCACGCGAGGAGAGCAAGGCCTTGCCCTCGATCGAAACCCAGACGCCGCGCTTTCGCAGCCTGCGCGAGATCGAGGAACTCTTGGGTGATCACCTGGCGGTGGTCTTGGCCGGAGACTCGCACCACTACGCGCGCTACCAGCCAAAAGCTGGCACCCAGGCGCCGCAGCGCATCACCTGCGGAGGCGGTGGCGCCTTTTTGAATGCCACCCATCAGCTTCCAGATCCGCCCAAGCCGATCAACGTTGGCGGCACCCGACAGCACTACGAGCTGGCTGCGGTCTACCCGGACAAAAAGACCTCCGAGCAACTGCGTAATCGGGCATGGCGGCTACCCACCCGCAACCTCTCGTTCTGCGGCATGCTGGCCATCTTGTACCTGCTGTTCGACTGGATGGTACAAAGCGCCAGTACGGTGCCCCACCCGGCACGAGGCAACCGCAGCCTGATGGACGTGTTGTCTGACCTCCAAGCGTCTATTCCCAACATCAGCGAAGTTTGGCGACACCTGCTCCTGGTCCTGTCACACAGTCCTTCGTCGGTAATGTTCGCCGTGATCATTGTGCTGGGTTGCGCAGTGTTCTCAGCCGCCGGGGTCAAGCGCACCCGAAAGCTCGCCTATGCCATTGGAGCGGCTCACGGGTTACTTCATCTGGGACTGGCGATCGGACTGCTATGGCTGATGGGCCGTGTCAACATCCACTACTTGCAGCTCGAGGTAGAAAACCTGTACCAGGTTTCGTTGTTCCTGGCGGAGACGCTGGTGCTCGGTGGCAGTTTGGGAGGCCTGTTGTTCGGCGCATGGATGGTGATGGGCAACACTTTTTGGGGACTACATAGCGAGGCGGTTTTTTCCTCGCAGTGCATCGCCGACCACAAATGCTTCCTGCGCATGCACTTCAAAGGCGACCAACTCACCCTTTACCCACTCAAGTTGGAAAAGGTCTGCCGGCGCTGGTCCTTGGGATCAGGCGTCGCCAAACTGGCGAAGGTGCAGCGCACCTGGAGGTTGCGGGCAACGCCTGAAAGCACCGGCCCGCGCTTTGTGCCAGCCTCGGGTGAGCTCGAACTGCAACTGATCGAGCCGCCCATCGTGATTCTGCGTGAGTAAAACGCTTTTCGTAGGAGCCAGCGGTGCTGGCTCCTACAGGTAAGGCCTGTCGCAGATGAAGCAGGTTTCAGAACCAGGTTTCCATCTGTATGCCGTATTGCCATACACCACCGGCGTTGAAGTCCGACTTGCCGAAGTTGTCTGTGGAACTGTATCGGTCCAGGTCCGAGGACCAGTTCATGACGCTGGCGAACACGCGCAATTCGGGACGTGTGAGCAGGTCTCCAAAGTCAGGCTTGAATGTCGGGGCGATCGTGAATTTCCAGAAGTTACCGTCCACCGCATTACGTTGCATGTAGCCCTTGGGGTCGAGGTCCATGGTTTGCCAGCTCATTTCGTAGGCCATCTCGAAATTGCTGTTGATTTCATTGGCCAACCGCATGTTCAGGGTCATCCAGCGGTAGTCGTCACCCTTGACGTATCTGTCCTTGCTTTGTTCGGCCAGCAAGCTGGGACCGATGCGCCAGCCAGGTGCAATGGGTGTCTCGCCGTAAAGCGCCAGACGCAGCGCGCGGGCATCGTCGATCAGCTCGCCATCCGAGCCGATATTCTTGACTTCTGCCCCCAGACCTTGCCCATAGAGCAGTGCCGTTTTGAAGAAGCCTTCCCTGCCGAAAAAGTTTTTCTGATGATTGGCCACCATGCTGTGCAAGCCGGAATCCGCAGGCGTCAGGCCCGCTTCATTGCTGCGAGTGCCAAAATCGTTTTTCTTCGAGCCAATGCCATTGAACATCCACTGCCACTGACCGTTGTCGAAGAACTGGTTGGAGGTCAGGATGTAGCTTTCCACATCGGCATTGACACCGCCCTCGCTGAAATCCCCGTAGTTACGCCCGATCAAGGAGTAGTTCGAGCGCCAATCCTTGTTCATCTGCACATCGTAGATACCACCCCCGGTGCCGGCCAGAAAGATGACATCCGAGTCCAGCCAGTGGATATCGAAGTTATCTCTGTCGAATCGTTTGCCTGCCCACAGGGTGGAATTCTCGAACACTGAATTGCCCTTGAAGGCGGCGAGGTGATCGAGTTCCGTAAATACCTGGCGCACGTTCAGGTTACTTTCGGCGGCCGTCCAGTCATTTGTACTTTCCACTCCATCGGCGATGGAAACCGTGAATTTGGAATGGGTGCCGTTCTGTGCGTAGGCTTCTTTCGAGAGGTCTATGCGCATGTAGGTGTCGTCTTCGTTACCCAGTCGCCCGACTGCACCACCAACTGAACCAGCAGGGGTCGTATATGGGCCGCCACGACCACCACCCAACCCATCATTCATCAGCATCCCGGAACGGGCGTAGCCCTTGAAGCTGAAGCCGTCAGTCAGGTGTCCAGCACTGCCCTGCTTTTCCATGCTTTGCTGGCGGGCTTCGAGTTTTGCCAGTCGGGTGTCCAAAGCAGGCGCCGACATGGCTGCTGCAGTGGACGCTGCGGGCTGCAAGGTGGAAGTGGCAAGTTTGATCTGCTGCAATTCCCTGGCGAGTGCCTGGGTTTGCTGTTCAGCTGCGGCTGCGCGTTTTTCCGCTGCGCTGGCACGGGCTTCAAACGCGGCCATGCGTTCTTCCAGAGTCGCTGCGTGAGTGGTCGCCGCCGAGGTGCCGAGCACGCCTGCGAGTAGCCAGCTTGATGCTTTCTGCATGGGGGATTTCCTGTGTTGTTTTTATTGTTTTGTCCTGCGACCGACCTTTTCTTTCGTGAGTCGTGATTTGCCAGAATCAACGAAAAAAAGGATGCCTCATCGCAAATACGCTGCTACATTTGGCGATGTTAACGTTAACTTTTCTAAAAACAAAAATAAAGAGGGCTTTATGAAACAGCTCAAATCTCTCCTTCCAGCAGCACTGCTTACCCTTTGTGCCGGGCTTCCATCGCTTTCGAGCGCAGCCGATTTGACGATCTCGTGCGGGGCGGTGGGTGCAGAGTTACAACTCTGCAAAGAGGCCGTGGAGGCGTGGTCGAAACAGACTGGCAACAACGTCGAAGTGGTTTCCACACCTAACTCGGCGACCGAGCGGTTGTCGTTCTACCAACAGATCCTCAGTGCCCAGTCCAGCGACATCGACATCATTCAAATCGATATGGTGTGGCCAGGAATGCTGGCCAAACATCTGATGGATCTGCGCGAGGTGCTTCCCGCCAACGCGACCCAAGGCTACTTCCAGGCACAGGTGGATAACGCCACAGTGAACGGACGGCTGGTGACGATGCCGTGGTTCACCGACTCGGGTCTGCTGTACTACCGCAAGGACTTGCTCGAGAAGTACAACCAGCAGGTTCCCCAGACCTGGGAGGAAATGACTGCTACCGCGAGGAATATTCAACAGGCCGAGCGTACTGCCGGGAATCCCAATGCGTGGGGCTACATCTTTCAGGGGCGCGCCTACGAGGGCCTGACGTGTAATGCGCTGGAGTGGATCAGCAGCCAACCGGAAGGCGGACTGGTCAATCCACAAGGCGACATCGTGGTCAACAGTCCGGCTTCAAGAACGGCTTTGACCCTGGCGAAAAGTTGGGTGGGCGACATCTCCCCCCGGGGCGTACTCAATTACACCGAGGAAGAAGGACGTGGCGTATTCCAGTCGGGAAATGCGCTGTTCATGCGTAACTGGCCGTATGTCTGGGCCTTGGTGCAAAGCCAGGACAGTGCCGTAAAAGACAAGGTCGGGGTCGCGCCCCTGCCCCGCGGCGGCGAGGCTGGCAGCCATGCCTCCACCCTCGGTGGCTGGGGCCTGGCGGTATCGCGTTACAGCGCCCATCCAAAACTTGCCGCAGAGCTGGTGAGCTACCTGACCAGTGCCCAAGAGCAAAAACGTCGTGCCCTGATAGGCGCCTACAACCCGGTTATCGAGTCGCTCTATCAAGATCCCGAACTGCTCGCGGCCATGCCTTATTACGCTCAACTGCACAGCATTCTCAACGATGGGGTGATGCGCCCCGCTGCCATCACCGCCGATCGCTATCCACGGGTCTCCAATGCGTTCTTCGATCGAGTGCATGGCGTGCTGGCGGGCGAGCTGCCTGTCGATCAGGCGCTGGCCGAACTGGAAAGCGAACTCACGCGCATCAAACGCCGGAACTGGTAAGCCACAAGGAAGGAAATCACCATGTCTGTCTCTACTACCCATGCCCCTTGTGAGGAGCTGCTGCTCACCAGGGAAACGCCCGTGCAACGTCGTCGAGTGCGCGCCGCCTGGCTGTTTCTGACACCGATGTTGCTGTGTCTGGCCCTGGTGGCGGCCTGGCCGCTACTGCGCACATTCTGGTTCAGCCTGACCGACGCCAACCTGGCGGACACCGGTGGCGGAACCTTCATTGGCTTGAGCAATTACCTGTTCCACAACGGTACCAACTGGTCAGGCATTCTGGTCGATCCACAATGGTGGAACGCGGTGCGCAACACCTTGCATTTCACCGTGGTGTCGGTGGGACTGGAAGTCGTACTGGGATTGCTGGTGGCGTTGCTGCTCAACATCAAGTTCACCGGCCGCTCTCTGGTGCGTGCGTTGATTCTGATTCCCTGGGCGATTCCTACGATTGTCTCGGCGAAGATCTGGTCATGGATGCTTAACGACCAGTTCGGCATCATCAATCACCTGATGCTGAGCCTCGGCCTGATTGACGCGCCCCTGGCCTGGACGGCAGATGCAGATCTGTCGATGTGGGCGGTGATCATCGTCGACGTCTGGAAGACCGTGCCGTTTGTCACGCTGCTGATGCTGGCGGCCTTGCAGATGTTGCCGAGCGATTGCTACGAAGCCGCCAGGGTTGATGGCATTCACCCGTTGAAGGTGTTCTGGCGTGTCACGCTTCCCCTGCTGATGCCCGCTTTGCTGGTGGCGGCGATCTTTCGCATCCTCGACTCGCTGCGGGTATTCGACGTGATCTATGTGCTGACCTCGAACTCGTCGAGCACCATGAGTATGTCGGTGTATGCCCGCCAGCATCTGGTGGAGTTCCAGGACGTTGGTTACGGCAGCGCGGCCTCGACGCTGCTGTTTCTGGTGGTTGCGGTGATTGCCATGCTTTATCTCTACCTCGGACGCCGTCAACTGGAGGTCCGCTCATGAGCCCGCGCCTACTGAAAAAAGCCCTGTTGCGCCTCGGGTTCTGGTGCTTGATCGGGGTGTTGCTGCTGTATGCGGTCTTCCCTTTCTACTACGCCATCGTGACGTCGCTGAAGCCGTCCAGCGCCTTGTTCGAGGTGAGCTACTGGATCGATAACCCCGACTTCTCCAATTACGCGGCAGTGCTCAATCAAGCCTCATTCCTGCTGGCTATCCGCAACTCGCTGGTGGTTGCGCTGTGCGTGGTCACGCTGGCGCTGTTCCTCAGCCTGACCGCCGCCTATGCCCTGGGCCGGGTGAAGTTTCGCGGTCGCGGCACGGTGTTGATGATGGTGCTTGGGGTGTCGATGTTTCCCCAGGTTGCGGTGCTGTCGGGGCTGTTCGAAGTGATCCGCGCCCTGGGTCTGTACAACACCTCCTGGGCGTTGATCCTCAGCTACACGATTTTCACCCTGCCCTTCACCGTCTGGGTGCTGACCACGTTCATGGGGCAACTGCCCCATGAGCTGGAAGAAGCGGCAATCATGGATGGCGCCTCACCTTGGGTCACGCTGACCCGGGTGCTGTTGCCGCTGCTCTGGCCCGCACTGGTCACCACTGGCCTGTTGGCTTTCATCGCCGCCTGGAACGAGTTCCTGTTTGCCCTGACCTTCACCCTCACCGACACGCAACGCACGGTGCCGGTCGCCATCGCCTTGATTTCCGGCGGCAGTCCCCATGAGTTGCCTTGGGGGTTGTTGATGGCCGCCTCGGTGCTGGTCACCGTCCCACTGGTGATTCTGGTGCTGATCTTCCAGCGCCGAATCGTTTCCGGTCTCACTGCCGGCGCGTTAAAGGGTTGATGCCCAACAAAGACAAGGAACAGCATCGTGATCAAATTGAAACTGGACAACGTCAACAAACAATTGGGCGGCGCGCGGATTCTTCGCGACGTCAGCCTGGAAATCGCGGCGGGTGAATTCGTGGTATTCGTCGGCCCTTCGGGCTGCGGAAAATCGACCCTGCTGCGACTGATCGCCGGACTGGATTCGATCTGCGCCGGCGACCTGCTGATCGACGGCCGTCGGGTCAACGACCTGGAGCCGCGCGAGCGTGGCGTCGGCATGGTGTTTCAGTCTTATGCGCTGTACCCGCACATGAGCGTCTACGACAACATCAGTTTTGGTCTCAAACTGGCCAAGACGGAAAAGACCAGCCTGCGCGAGCGCGTGCTGAAAACGGCGAAAATCCTGCAATTGGACAAACTGCTGCAGCGCAAGCCAAAGGAGCTGTCTGGCGGGCAGCGTCAGCGTGTGGCCATGGGCAGGGCCATGGCGCGGGAACCGGACATTTTGTTGTTCGATGAGCCGCTTTCCAACCTGGACGCCTCCTTGCGGGTGCAGATGCGCAACGAAATCGCCCGGCTGCATGATCGACTGGGCTCGACCATGATCTACGTCACCCACGATCAGGTTGAAGCGATGACCCTGGCCGACAAAATTGTCGTGCTCAATGGCGGTCGCGTAGAACAGGTCGGCTCACCGCGCGAACTCTATGAGCGCCCGGCCAGCCGCTTTGTCGCCGGTTTTCTCGGTTCGCCCAGAATGAATTTTCTGTCGGCGCGCCTGCAGGCGCCAGGTGAAACCAGCTTGGTCGATACCCTCGTATGGGGCATCACGTCCCTGCCCTTCGACAGCTCGAACCTGGCGGCAGGCACGACGCTGAGCCTGGGGATTCGCCCGGAGCACATGTCGCTCACGGCGGCGGATGGAACCGCCGGCGTCGTCGTGACCGCAGTCGAATACCTGGGCAGCGAAACCTATGTGCACCTCGATACCGGTCACGACGAGCCCATGATCTGTCGTTGCGAGGTCAACGCCGGATGGCAGGCGGGCGATCGGGTCGAGCTGCAGCTGGACATCGGCAATCTGCACTTGTTCGACGCCGACGGCACGGCCTTGAAGCGCCACGCCATTGAAACCCTGCCCGAGGGCGTCCCTCTGCGCTCGGCACGAGCAAGCGCCCTATGACTGTGTATTTGAATCCCATGAACGACCCAATGTCTTGCGCCCTTGACCTTGCGCAGTGTGCGCTGAGTGACGGCCTGTCTCGCGTCATCCACGATTATCGACCCGGTTATCATCTTGCCCCTCCAGCGGGCTGGATGAACGACCCTAACGGGGTGGTGTACTTTCGTGGCGAATACCACGTGTTCTATCAACACCATCCCTTCGACGCGAAATGGGGCCCTATGTATTGGGGGCATGCCAAGAGTGCCGATCTGGTCCATTGGCAGCATCTACCCATTGCTTTGGCACCCGGTGATGATTTCGACCGCGACGGTTGTTTTTCCGGTAGCGCGGTGGTGTGTGGCGATACCCTGGCACTGATCTACACCGGGCACACCTGGCTGGGGGACGTGGGTGACGAGCGCTCGATCCGCCAAGTCCAGTGCCTGGCCACCAGTACCGACGGTATCCGGTTCATCAAGCATGGCGCCGTCATCGACACCGCACCGCAAGACACGATCATGCACTTTCGCGACCCCAAGGTATGGCAGGAGGATGACGGCTGGTACCTGATTGCCGGCGCACGTCTGGGCGATGTGCCGTTGCTCCCGCTGTACCGTTCCACGGATCTGCACGCCTGGGAGTTCCTCGACTATGTGTCCAGCGGCAGCGCGGGCGACGGCTATATGTGGGAGTGCCCGGATCTGTTCCGACTGAACGGACGCGATGTGCTGCTCTACTCCCCCCAAGGCATGCAACCCGAGGGTTACGAGCGGCTTAACAAGTACCAGACCGGTTATCGAGTGGGCCGACTCGACAGCGAGTGGCACTTCACCGGCGGGCCTTTTATCGAGCTGGATAACGGCCACGATTTCTATGCCGCGCAAACGCTCCTGGCCGCCGATGGTCGGCGCCTTGTGTGGGCGTGGCTCGACATGTGGGAAAGCCCGATGCCGAGTCAGGCCCATCACTGGTGCGGCATGCTCGGTTTGCCGCGCGAACTTGAACTGCATGCAGATCGCCTTTGCGTGTATCCGGCACGGGAGCTCACCGCTCTGCGCATGGCGCCCTTGCCGGGCACGCCCTGGTGGGATGAATCGGGAACCCGGTGCGTGCCGCAAGTGAATGGCGACATGCTCGAACTCCATGTGCATCTGGATTTGCGCGGCTGCACCGACGGCCACTTGGGAATCGCCTTGCGTTGCAGCGACGATGACCATGAAGAAACCCTGCTTTACTACGATGCATTGCTGCAGCGTCTGGTGCTGGACCGCAGCCGCTCGGGTGCGCAAGTCACCGGTCAGCGCAGCGTGTCGATAGACCCGACACAAGGGCGATTGGAGCTGCGTGTGTTCCTCGATCGCTCGTCCATCGAGGTGTTCGACGAAAACGGGCGCTTCAGCTTCAGCAGTCGCCTCTATCCGCGGCCCGACAGTCTGGGGGTGAAGCTGTTTGCCAGCGGGAGTGGCGGACGTGTCTCCATTCCCAAGGCATGGCCTCTGGCCTCGGGATGGCTATGAGCAGCGTCATTCGAGTCGCGAGAAGCCCGGGCCCTGTGTCATGATCCTGCGTCAACCTGACCGGCCTCGCCTCGCATGACTTCAGTGAAAGACGTTGCACAGCTGGCCGGCGTGTCCCTGATGACGGTTTCTCGAGCGCTCAATAATCCGGAAAAACTGAGCCCCGAAACCCTTCAGCGGGTGCGTCGCGCCATTGACGAACTGCAATTCGTACCGAGCCTGTCGGCGCGCAAAATGCGCGGCGACAACCTCCAGTCGCGAACCATCGGTGTGTTCGCACTGGACACCGCGACCACACCGTTCGCGGTCGAGCTGCTGCTGTCTATCGAACAGACCGCGCAGCAGGCCGGCTGGAATGTATTTATCCTCAACCTGTTGAGCAACCCGCCCACCGACCAGAACATCGACCTGATGTTGTCGCACCGTCCCGACGGGTTGATCTTCAGCGCCATGGGGTTTCGCCACGTGAGCATTCCCGAGCGCTTGAAGAGCAAACCCCTGGTACTCGCCAATTGCCTGGCAGATGACAGTGACCTGGTCAGTTATGTGCCAGACGACGAAACGGGGCAGTATCGAGCGGTACATCATGCGTTGAGCCAAGGCTATCGGCGCCCGCTGTGTATCAATCTGCCCAAACAGAGTCTGGCCTGGGGCCTGCGGCAAAAAGGCCTGCAGCGTGCCTGTCAGGCATTCGGCCTGGCGCCTGACGCACTCCTGCAATACGACCTTTCCGATCATGATGCCTATGGTGAAACCGCAGCCATCCTCGACCGGCACATTACTGAGGGTCGCCCCGAGTTCGACATTCTGATCTGTGGCAACGACCGGATTGCCTTTTGTGCCTATCAGCTGCTTTTGGGCCGTGGCCTGAAAATTCCCGACGATGTCGCCGTGCTCGGCTACGACAACATGATCGGCATCGCCGAACTGTTCCTCCCGCCGCTGACCACGGTGCAACTGCCGTACTACGAGATCGGTCGCAATGCAGCCCGGCACCTGATCGAGGCCCTGGAGGTCTCGGGAGCCCAGCCGGTTGATTGTCCATTGGTGGTCAGAACGTCGTTGTGAGCCATCAAAACCCTTTACCGAGGGCAAGCTCTCGGTAAAGGGCTGAGTGATTACTTGGGTGGAACGAAGTTATCCAGCATTCGATTCACCGCCAATTCCCCCAGCATGATGACCTGCTGAAGCGCCAGCAGTGTATTGCGGTGGGTGCCCTCCACCAATGCAGCGAGGTCGCTGGCCATGACACTGGCCGACGCCAGGTTTTCGCACGTTTGAACCAGCAAGGCTTCATGGCCGACATCCGGCGCAACCATATACATTGTGCTGGGTTTGCGTGGGGTGTTGTTCATGATCGCCGCCGGATTGAGGTAGAAATCGAGGGCGCGCTCGGCGGCTTCGTTGAGTTTTTTCGAGTCGAGGGATTCGTACGGGGATGCCGGATCGGTGTCCGGTGGGTTGGGCGTAACTTTGAACATAGCAGAAACTCCGATGCTTCTTAAAAGGAGCCAACACCATCTCGCTACCAAACGGAGGGTGGTGGCCATACGAAGGTTGGTAGACCGGGCATCGGAACCGGCGCTCCCGAAGGAGCCCTGCGCATGGCCACCATAAAACGCAGCCTTAAGAAAGGACCGCCGAAGGTGACGCTATGCGTCGATGCTGAGGGTCTACCAAACCCGATCGCTGTTATTCAGCGACAGGGAAACGATAGAGCCCGGGCCATCGGCGCACAAGCCGGCGGATTCTGGCTTAACCGTAGGCAACGGCGCAAGGTCTTGTAGCCCTTCGGGAAGTAACACGGAGTGTCTTTAAACACGCATCGTTAAACGCGAGAAGACTGCTCCGCCAGGGACGGTTACAGAGCTATACGCGCCTGTTCGTTGACCGCTTATTCGTTGGGATTTATCTCAGGCCTGAACAATTTACAAACGGAATATGACACTCCCTCCTTCGCGCCGTTCCATCTCCCCCTCCCAAGTAGTCTGAAACTCCCAGCCCACTTGGGAGTATCGGTCGATGCGCAATACCCGGCGTTTATCCATAGTTGCGACCAAAGGTCAACGGTCAGGCCTAGATGACCGCAACTGCCCAGGAAAAAGTCATGACTATTGAGCAAGATTCCTTGATTACGGCCAGCGCTCTGACCGTCGTAGCGACCGGCGAGGACGTTTCGCTGGACGAAACGACCGGGTTGCAGAACGCCACCGCCACGCCAGGCGCTACGGAAGACGCTAACGACAACGATACGGCGCTACCCCTGCCCTCGGCCTTCTCTACCCGTTTGACCGCCCTTGGGGCAGGTACCGCAATGGATGCGGCCTTGAGTGGCTATACCGGTGTCGTGGGCAATACGGGCAGCAATGCGTTCACCATCAGCGGCGCAACAAGCGCTACCGATGTCAGCTTCGTCGACAGCAATGGCGCACCACTCAATGACCTGGACAGCGGACTGGATACCCTCGATGGCACCAGCATCTTTCTCTATACCGATACGGTGAACAACAACATCCTTCTGGGCCGAGTCGGGGGTGCAACCGGCGCGATCGTGTTCGCTGCCTATATTGAAGAAACCGGATCGCCGGTCACGGGCGGCAAGATCTGGACCGTGGAGTACCAACCGCTCAGCAATCCAGATGCTACGGACCCCGATGATCCGGTCGATCTGGAGGATTTGGTTTTCGTCGGAGCCAGTCAGAACCTGGAATTCAGTCTCGATAAGGCGCCCTCCGGTCAGAACCTCTTCCTGATGTTCACGACAGCGACCCCGGCAACTGAAACGGTCAATGGTGTCGTGCGGATCACGGATCCCGCCGTCATTGCCACCGGCAAGTTACCGGCGAATCAGTCCGGGCTTGACCCCAACAGCACAGCCGACGACATCAATATAACGACCGGCGACACAATCAATACCAGCCAGGCGGGTGGGCCGACCACCTTCGGTACCAACAACCAGATGATTACGGAACAGGAAGGCATCCGTTTTTCGTTCGTCACCGGTGCCAGGCAGGATGTGACCATTCCCAACCTGGATCAGAATGAAGCCGATCTTGAATCCAACATCGACTACACCGGCGTGGTCAATGTGAAGACGGTCAGCTTCGACGTCGTGCAGTTGCAAAGCGGCAAGAGTGCTGTCGTAAAAATCAGCGCATTCACCACCGCTGTTGAATCTGGCACGCAATTTATCGACGGATATGCGAATGATACGAAGGTTGACATCGTCAATGTTCGCGTCCTCAACAGCGCCGGGACGGTGCTCGATAATTCAGACGGATCGGTGAATGACACGACCATTGGCATCACCATTACTAATGGGGTTGCAACTCTCACCGGCATTAAAGCCGGCTACCTGATTGAATACACCACAACGACGGATCACAACCGTGTGCTCGTCGAGAACGGGGCGGCCCTCGACGCCAAGGGCAATAACCACGCCGATTTTGATATCGATGGCCTCCACCTGTTCCAAGCCTCTATTACGAAAGCCGAAATCGGTTCTCAGATGATCTTCGAAGACGACGGGCCGGCGGCGGCCGGGACCGCTGTAACGGGAACCGTCGACGAGGACGGCCTGACCAATGGCATTGCCGGTGGAGTGGGCGACGTGACTGGCGAGGCGACCACGGCCAGCGGCAGCGTGACCGGCATCTTCCAGTCCGGCGTCGACACGCCACTGACCTATGCCTTGTCGAGTGACACCAGCGGCTTGCCGGCGCTGAGCTCGGGTGGAGTGGCGCTGGTGTACAGCGTCGTGGGCAACACGCTCACCGCCAAGGCCGGCACGACCGATGTGTTCACCTTCAGCCTCACCACAGCGGGCGCCTACACCTTCACGCTGCTCAAGCCGCTGGATCACGCGGCAGGCAACAACGAGAACGACATCACCATCAACCTGGGCTCGCTGCTGCAAGCCACCGACAAGGACGGTGACACGGTGACAGCTGCGGCCGAGAAGCTGGTCATCACCGTCGACGACGACACGCCGACCGCGACCGGCACTGCCGCAACGGGAACCGTCGACGAGGACGGCCTGACCAATGGCATTGCCGGTGGTACGGGCGACGTGGCTGGCGAGGCGACCACCGCCAGCGGCAGCGTGACCGGCATCTTCCAGTCCGGCGCCGACACGCCGCTGACCTATGCCTTGTTGAGTGACACCAGCGGCTTGCCGGCGCTGAGCTCTGGCGGGGTGGCGCTGGTGTACAGCGTCGCGGGCGACACACTCACCGCCAAGGCCGGCGCGACCGACGTGTTTACCTTCAGCCTCACCGCAGCGGGTGCCTACACCTTCACGCTGCTCAAGCCGCTGGATCACGCGGCAGGCAACAACGAGAACGACATCACCATTAACCTGGGCTCGCTGCTGCAAGCTACCGACAAGGACGGTGATACGGTGACGGCTGCGGCCGAGAAGCTGGTCATCACCGTCGACGACGACACGCCGACGGCAACCGGGACCGCCGTGACGGGAACCGTCGACGAGGACGGTCTGGCCAACGGCATTGCCGGTGGTACGGGTGACGTGGCTGGCGAGGCGACCACCGCCGGCGGCAGCGTGACGGGTATCTTCCAGTCGGGCGCCGACACGCCGTTGACCTATGCCTTGTCGAGTAACACCAGCGGCTTGCCGGCGCTGAGCTCGGCCGGGGTGGCGCTGGTGTACAGCGTCGCGGGCAACACGCTCACCGCCAAAGCCGGCGCGACCGACGTGTTCACTTTCAGCCTCACCACAGCGGGTGTGTACAGCTTCACGCTGCTCAAGCAGCTGGATCACGTGGCAGGCAACGACGAGAACGACATCACCATCAACCTGGGCTCGCTGCTGCAGGCCACCGACAAGGACGGCGACACGGTGACGGCCGCGGCCGACAAACTGGTCATCACCGTCGACGACGATACGCCCGTTATAGAGACACCCCCTGTGCAGGATGTCGATCCCGATTTGGGTGCGACGTCATGGACCTTTTCGGGTGACTTCGCCTACTCGATAGGTGCGGACAAGCGCGGGCCGACCTACTCTTCGGCAGCGGACAGTGATTTTGCCGCACTCGCCCTCTCTGGTACGGCGAACGATGTTGCGATCGTTGATCCAACGGTCACCTGGGATTCAGAGAATCTCGACGCTGCCACGTTTAACGTGTCGTTCAAATACGATCACGATCGCAATGCTGGCACCGATCCTGAACTGGTGGAAGGCACGCTGGTGTTTGACAAAGCCAATGACACCTATACGTTCGAGATGGATGCGCTGCAAACGACGCAAGACGTCACGCTGGGCGAAGGCACTGGATACGAAACGTATGACGTGGATGGTATGGAGCCTTCCAGTGGCCCATCACCTGTGGCCACTGGGAAGCTTGGGGAAGGTTTCTTCATCCAGATCACGGGCTTCGAGGCACCACTTACTGCCGGCGGCAATAATGTTGTGACGTCGGGTGAGCTTGTGAGCGGCACGCAGGCCCCTGTAACCTTGTCCAGCACTGCTCTGGGCGTCTCCGGAAATACGATCCAGGCAGGTGAAGCGGCCAACATCAATTTCTTCCAGACTGATCCGAAAGGAGATCTGGGCGCCACCAATTACAGTTACGCGACCGATTTCTTTATCAAGTTCGATGGATACGAGACTGAAAGCGATGATCTTTTGCTTATCGTCAGTCTTGCTGATGCAAATGATTCCTCCATCACTACAACACGTGCCATCTACGTCGACCAAGGCGATGTGTACGAGAACGATACGAACAACTCCGATCTTGTTGGAACCAAGTACGAGGCCCTTATCCTCAACGACCCAGCCGATCCGAACGACCCGTTCCTGGACAATAATGATGCTCTGTTGATTGTTGAAAGCAATGACTTCAACATTCAGACCGGTGATAACTGGCTCATCAAGGGTATTCAGATTCTTTCGAATGATGCTGGCCTTACGGGCAGCGCGATAAATCTGAATCGCAATGTCGGTGACGATGGCGCAAGCAGCACTTCCGCACAGCCGGTCAGTGGTCTCGTCGGGCCTGGAAACACGATTGCGGAGGATACGAGTACGAATCCGCTGAAGATCATCGATGCTGGTTTCTCCACCACCACGACTACACCAGCGACCCTTGATCTAACGCTGGATTTCAAGGTCGTCGATGCAGATAGCGATTTCACCGATGTCCAGACGATTGACATCGAAAATCCTGTCGTGGTCGAACTGGTGGGAGTCACTAACCTGGCACCGACAGATCTCGTGCTTTGATCACTAAGGAAGTCTGAAAACCGCTGCAGGTACACGGCCTGGCTCCCGCAAGGGGCCAGGCCGTTTTTTATTGGGCCACTGCGGTCCCTGAGCCAAGGCCGGACGAGCCTTGCGGCATGTCCTCATTCACAAACGGAATAGGCGGCACCGTTCCTTCACGCCCTCGTGCTGTTCCCCCATCCAAGTAGTCTGAAACTCCCATTCCGCTTGGGAGTATCAGCCGATGCGCAATCCCCGGCCCATGCCCATAGTTCGGGCAATGGTCAACGGTCAGGCCTCGATGACCGCAATTGCTCGGGAGAAAAATCATGGCTATTGGAATCACCGGCGTGAACGTTTCGCTGGACGAAACGGCCGGATTGCAGAACGCAACCGCCACGCCAGCCCCTGCGGGAGACGCTGACGACAACGACATTCTGGTGGCCTCCCTGCCCTCGGTCTTCGCTACCCGTTTGACCGCACTGGGCGCAGGTACCGCAACAGGTGCAGCCTTGAGTGGCTATACCGGTGCCGTGGGCAACACGGGCAGTGATGCGTTCACCATTACCCCTGACCCCGGAGCCAGCATTACCGATATCAGCTTCGTCGACAGCGCTGGCGCCCCCCTCAATGGCCTGGACAGCGGACTGGACACCCTCGATGGCACCAGCATCCTTCTCTATACGGACACGAACAACAACATCCTTCTGGGCCGAGCCGGGAGCGCAACCGGCGCGATCGTGTTCGCTGCCTATATCGAAGAAACCGGATCGCCGGCCACCGGCGGCAAGATCTGGACCGTGGAGTACCAACCGCTCAAGCATCCAGATGCTACGAACCCCGATGATTCGCTCAATTTGCTGAATAAGGTGTTCGTCGGAACCAGTCAGGACCTGGAATTCAGCCTGGCCGGTGCACCCTCCGGTCAGAACCTCTTCCTGATGTTCACGAAAGCGAACCCGACCGTTGTCGACGACGGTGGTGTCTTGCGGATCACGGATCCCACCATCATCGCCACCGGCAAGGACCCCGCAGACCAGTCAAGTGGCGTCAATATAAACACTGGCGACACGATCAATACCAGCCAGGCGGGTGGCCCGACCACCTTCGGCACCAACAACCAGATGATTACGGAACAGGAAGGCATCCGTTATTCGTTCGTCACGGGTGCCAGGCAGGATGTGACCGTTCCCAACCTGAGTCAGACCGAAGCAGATGTTGAAGCCAACATCGACTTTACCGCCGTCTTCAATGCGAAGATGGCCAATTTCGACGTCGTGCAGTTGCAAAGCGGCAAGAGTGCTGTGGTAAAAATCAGCGCATTCAGCACCACTGCTGAACCTGGCGTGAATTTCATCAACGGCTATGCGAACGATACGCCGGTTGCCATCACCAATGTTCGCGTCTTCAACATCAGCACCGGGCTGGTGATCGAGAATTCAGACGGCTCGGTAAATGATCCGACCATTACCATCAGCTTTGATGCTAATGGGGTTGCAACCATCACCGGCGTTAAAGCCGGCTACCAGATTGAATACACCACAACGGCTGATCACAACCGCGTGCTCGTCGAGAACGGGGCGGCCCTCGACGCCAAGGGCAATACCCACGCCGATTTTGATATCGGTGGTTTCACGCTGCTCCAAACTGCTGTTACGACCGCCGAAATCGGCTCCAGGATGATCTTCGAGGATGACGGCCCTGCACTCGCCTTTGGCAACCTGATCGGCACCGGTAGCGTCCTGCCACAAACCGGGTATTGGAGTCATTCGGCTGGCGCCGACGGGCTGGATACGAACGGTCTGGATATCTCGGTGAATAACCCGTTCACCCTCGTCAGGCCAGACAACACCACCACGACCGGGACCGCCACACTCACCGAGCAGTCGCCCTCACCGGACGGCAACGGCGCGTACCAATTCGCCGGGACGTTGACCGCCGATTTCGACAACAACGCCGCCACGGCGGATACCACCATCGACTACACGTTGAGCGCCTATGCCGATGGCCGCTATGTACTGGATCTGGTGCAAGGTTTCAGTTCGACGGTCGTGCTCAGCAGTGCCGATGGCTCGCTCGGTGCTGGCGGCCCGGATCCAGTGCGCACATTGTTGATTCCAGAGCAGGATCCGCCGACTGTTCCTTCGCCATCTGAGGAGATTGTCTTTTTTGGTGTTAACGCAACCACTTCCTCAAGCGACATCTTTTCCGCCATCGGGCCGGGAGCGCCCGACCTCACCGAAGCGCAAGTAGAAGCCGGCGGCTTTGCATTCCTCGGCACCGCGAACATGAACGTCAGCACGTCCGGCATTGGTATTGGCAACAACAACCTGGATGGAAACACAATACCAGGCATCAATGGCGCTGACCCCAATGACTCCAAATCCGTGGGTGACGAGAGTTTCGTCATCAACCCCGAGACGTTGTTGACGGGCATGAAAGTGTTTATCGACAACTCGGTGCAGGGGTACAACCCGGCAACGGAAGAGCTGTATTACACGATCTTCTACGCGGACGGCACCACTTCGGGTTCGCCGACGAAGGTTCTTGCTGCTGATCTGACCTCGGAGGCCGGGGGACAGACGTCCTTCGTCATCGAGAGAGAGGGCTCCAAGCTCATTGACGCGGTTCAGCTCACGATGGGCCTGGGCACGATCAAGATCCCGGTGATCCAGTTCATTCAGGAGACCGCGAGCCTGGCCAGTGATATCCAGCTGACGTTCAACGCGACAGTGACGGACAGGGATGGGGACTCGGCGACGAGTACGTTTGACGCCAACCTGTTCGCCAACGACTTGACCGGCACCTTCGACTACACGCTGGTGGGTACGGGCGGTGAGCGTGATGCCTTCAACGTCGACTTGTCATTCGATGAGAACCTGTACCAGGTCACCGGCTTCGATGCGAACGCAAACCTGCGAGACACCCTGGTGCTCAACGGCGACCAGAACGCCGCTGTCCAGATTGACACCAGCGGCGCAGACAGCATCGTGACGGTTACCGAAACGGGCGGACAAATCACGACCATCACCTTGGTCGGGGTTGATGTTCTGAGTAGCGACATTGTTTATGGCAGCGCCTGAGGCGTCGCGCGCGTAGAAGGATGCGAGGGTGGCACAAGCCTTCCTCGCATTTTTTTGCAGTTCCAACAGGCGATCCGCACGCTCGCAACAACCTGGGCACCCTGCGCCAGACCACCAACGAGAACGACTAGGCCGAAACTCCCACCCCGCTTGGGAGTATCGGCTGATGCGCAATCCCCGGTGCTTAGTCATAGTTGAACAGGTAAATGGTCAGGCCTTGATAAGTTGTAAAGGTCGATGGCCTGGCCTTGATGACCTGCAATTGCTCAGGAGTACATCATGGCTATTCGCGAGCAAAACTCATCCCTTACGAACAATCCCCCTCTATTCATTCCGACCCTCAATGCTCTGAGCGTCGTGGTACCCGGTGAGGACGTTTCGCTGGACGAAACGGCCGGCTTGCAGAACAGCACTGCCACACCAATCCCTGCCGGGGACGCTGACGACAACGACATTCTGGTGGCCTCCCTGCCCTCGGCCTTCTCCGACCGTTTAACCGCACTTGGCGCAGGTACCGCAACGGGTGCAGCCTTGAGTGGCTATAGCGGTGCCGTGGGTGATACGGGCAGCAATGCGTTCACCCTCACCGACCCGTCCGGCGTTACCGATATCCGCTTCGTCGACAGCGCCGGTGCACCGCTCGATGGCGTGGACAGCGGACTGGATACCCTCGACGGCACCAGCATCCTTCTCTATACGGATACGAGTAACAACAACATCCTTGTAGGCCGAGCCGGCGCCGCAGATGGCGCGATCGTGTTCGCTGCCTATATTGAAGAAACCGGATCGCCGGTCTCGGGCGGCAAAATCTGGACCGTGGAGTACCAACCGCTCAAGCATCCGGATGCGACGAACCCCGATGATTCGCTCAATCTGCTGAATAAGGTGTTCATCGGCGTCAGTCAGGACCTGGGATTCAGTCTGGCCGGTGCGCCCTCCGGTCAGAACCTGTTCCTGATGTTCACGAAATTGAACCCGGCCACTGAAACGGTCGATGGTATCGTGCGGATCACCGATCCCACCATCATCGCCACCGGCAAGGACCCCGCTGACCAGTCAAGCGGCGCCAACATAAACACTGGCGACAGGATTAATACCAGCCAGGGGGGTGGCCCGACCACCATTGGCACCAACAGCCAGATGATTACGGAACAGGAAGGCATCCGCTTTTCGTTCGTCACCGGTGCCAGGCAGAACGTAACCATTCCCAACCTGGATCAGAACGAAGCAGACGTTGAGTCCAACATCGACTTTACCAACGTCTTCAACACGAAGTCGGCCAGCTTTGACGTCGTGCAGCTGCAAAGCGGCAAGAGTGCTGTCGTAAAAGTCAGCGCATTCAGCACCGCTGCTGAACCTGGCGTGAATTTCGTCAATGGCTATGCCGGTGATACGCCGGTTGCCATCACCAACATTCGCGTCATCAACATCAGCACCGGGCTGGTGATCGAGAATTCAGACGGATCGGTGAATGATCCGACCATTGGCATCAGCTTCGCCAATGGGGTTGCAACCATCACCGGCGTTTTGGCCGGCTACCAGATTGAATACACCACAACCGCGGACCACAACCGCGTGCTCGTCGAGAACGGAGCGGCCCTCGACGCCAGAGGCAATGACCACGCCGATTTTGATATCGGCGGCTTCACACTGCGCAAAACCTCTACTTCGACCGCCGAAATCGGCTCCAAAATGATCTTCGAGGATGACGGTCCGAGCATCAGCGCCACCGGTGAGGAGCCAACGCTAACGGTGGACGAAACAGTGCTGGCGACCAACGCCACCCAGAATTTTGCCGCCAACTTCAACTCGGCGTTTGGCGCTGATGGCGCCGGCACGCAGACCTATGCGCTGGGCGTGGTGGCGGGTGCCTCCGGGCTGACCGATACGGCCACCGGTGAGGCGGTGAACCTGTCGCTTAACGGCACAGTGGTCGAAGGCCGCACGGCCACGACCAACCTGCTGGTGTTCACGGTCAGCGTCGCCGCCAATGGTGACGTCACGCTCGACCAGATTCGGGCGGTGGTGCATCCCGATCCAACCAATCCGGATGATTCGACCAGCCTGAGCTCGGATGATCTGGTCACCCTCACGGCGACCATCACCGATGGCGACGGTGACAGTGTCCAGGCGACGCTCAACATCGGGCAAAACCTGGTGTTCAAGGATGACGGGCCGAGCATCAGCGCCTCCGGCGAGGAGCCAACGCTGACGGTAGACGAAACGGTGCTTGCGACCAACGCCACGCAGAACTTTGCCGCCAACTTCACTTCGGCGTTTGGCGCTGATGGCGCGGGCACGCTGACCTATGCGCTGGGCGTGGTGCCGGGAGCTTCCGGGCTGACGGATACGGCCACCGGTGAGGCAGTGAATCTGTCGCTCAACGGCGCGGTAGTCGAAGGACGGACGGCCACGACCAACCTGCTGGTGTTCACGGTCAGCGTCGCCGCCAACGGTGACGTCACGCTCGATCAGATTCGGGCAGTGGTGCATCCCGATCCAACCAATCCGGATGATTCGACCAGCCTGAGCTCGGACGATCTGGTGACACTGACGGCGACCGCAACCGACAAGGACGGCGATAGCGTTCAGGCGACGCTCAACATCGGGCAGAACCTGGTGTTCAAGGACGACGGGCCGAGCATCAGCGCCTCCGGTGCGGAACCAACGCTGACGGTGGATGAAACCGTACTCGCGACTGACGATACCCAGAGCTTTACCGCCAACTTCACTTCGGCGTTTGGCGCTGACGGTGCGGGTACCCAGACCTATGCGCTGGGCGTGGTGGCGGGTGCCTCCGGGCTGACCGACACGGCCACGGGTGAAGCGGTGAATCTGTCGCTCAACGGCGCGGTAGTCGAAGGACGGACAGCCACCACCAACCTGCTGGTGTTCACGGTCAGCGTCGCCGCCAATGGTGACGTCACCCTCGACCAGCAGCGCGCCGTGGTGCATCCCGATCCAACCAATCCCGATGATTCGACGAGCCTGAGCTCCGACGAGCTGGTGACCCTGACGGCGACCATCACCGACAAGGACGGCGACAGCGCCCAGGCCACCCTCAATATCGGGCAAAACCTGGTATTCAAGGACGACGGACCCAGCATCAGCGCTTCCGGTGCGGAACCAACGCTGACGGTGGATGAAACCGTACTCGCGACTGACGATACCCAGAGCTTTACCGCCAACTTCACTTCGGCGTTTGGCGCTGACGGTGCGGGTACCCAGACCTATGCGCTGGGCGTGGTGGCGGGTGGCTCCGGGCTGACCGACACGGCCACCGGTGAGGCGGTGAATCTGTCGCTCAACGGCGCGGTAGTCGAAGGACGGACAGCCACCACCAACCTGCTGGTGTTCACGGTCAGCGTCGCCGCCAATGGTGACGTCACCCTCGACCAGCAGCGCGCCGTGGTGCATCCCGATCCAACCAATCCGGATGATTCGACCAGCCTGAGCTCCGACGAGCTGGTGACACTGACGGCGACCATCACCGACAAGGACGGCGACAGCGCCCAGGCCACCCTCAATATCGGGCAAAACCTGGTGTTCAAGGATGACGGACCCAGCATCAGCGCTTCCGGTGCGGAACCAACGCTGACGGTGGATGAAACCGTATTGGCGACTGACGATACCCAGAGCTTTACCGCCAACTTCACTTCGGCGTTTGGCGCTGACGGTGCGGGTACCCAGACCTATGCGCTGGGCGTGGTGGCGGGTGGCTCCGGGCTGACCGACACGGCCACCGGTGAGGCGGTGAATCTGTCGCTCAACGGCACCGTGGTCGAAGGACGGACGGCCACCACCAACCTGCTGGTGTTCACGGTCAGCGTCGCCGCCAATGGTGACGTCACCCTCGACCAGCAGCGCGCCGTGGTGCATCCCGATCCCACCAATCCTGATGATTCGACGAGCCTGAGCTCCGACGATCTGGTGACACTGACGGCGACCATCACCGACAAGGACGGCGACAGCGCCCAGGCCACCCTCAATATCGGGCAAAACCTGGTATTCAAGGACGACGGACCCAGCATCAGCGCCTCCGGTGCGGAACCAACGCTGACGGTGGATGAAACCGTATTGGCGACTGACGATACCCAGAGCTTTACCGCCAACTTCACTTCGGCGTTTGGCGCTGACGGTGCGGGTACCCAGACCTATGCGCTGGGCGTGGTGGCGGGGGCTTCCGGGCTGACCGACACGGCCACGGGTGAAGCGGTGAATCTGTCGCTCAACGGCGCGGTAGTCGAAGGACGGACGGCCACCACCAATCTGCTGGTGTTCACGGTCAGCGTCGCCGCCAATGGTGACGTCACGCTCGACCAGCAGCGCGCCGTGGTGCATCCCGACCCCAACAATCCCGATGATTCGACGAGCCTGAGCTCCGACGAGCTGGTGACACTGACGGCGACCATCACCGACAAGGACGGCGATAGCGTTCAGGCGACGCTCAACATCGGGCAGAACTTGGTGTTCAAGGACGACGGGCCCAGCATCAGCACCACCGGCACCGAGCCAACGCTGACGGTAGATGAAACGGTACTGGCGACCAACGCCACCCAGAACTTTGCCGCCAACTTCAACTCGGCGTTCGGCGCTGATGGCGCCGGCACACTGACCTATGCGCTGGGCGTGGTGGCAGGCGCCTCCGGGCTGACCGATACCGCCACCGGTGAGGCAGTGAACCTGTCGCTCAACGGCGCGATAGTCGAAGGACGGACGGCCACCACCAACCTGCTGGTGTTCACGGTCAGCGTCGCCGCCAACGGCGACGTCACGCTCGACCAGATCCGCGCCGTGGTGCATCCCGATGCCACCAATCCCGATGATTCGACGACGCTGTCGGCGGACAATCTGGTGACGCTGATAGGGACCGCAACCGACAAGGACGGCGACAGAGCCCAGGCGACGCTCAACATCGGGCAAAACCTGGTGTTCAAGGACGACGGCCCGTCACTTGCATTCGGCAACCTGATCGGCACCGGTAGCGTCCTGCCGCAATTCGGGTTCTGGGACAATTCGGCCGGCGCCGACGGGTTGGGTGCGGCGGGTCTGGATATCTCGGTGAATAGCCAGTTCACCCTCGTCAGGCCAGACAACACGACCACCACCGGGACCGCCACGCTCACTGAGCAGTCGCCCTCACCGGACGGCAATGGCGCGTACCAATTCGCAGGAACGTTGACCGGCGATTTCGACAACAACGCCGCCACGGCGGATACCAGCGTCGACTACACGCTGACCGCCTATGCCGATGGCCGCTATGCACTGGATCTGGTGCAAGGCTTCAGTTCAGAGATCGTGCTCAGCACTGCCGATGGCGCGCTCGGTGCCGGAGGCCCGGATCCAGTGCGCACATTGTTGATTCCAGAGCAGGATCCACCGACTATTCCTTCGCCATCTGAGGAGGTTGTGTTCTTTTCCGCGAAGGCGCTTGCGTCCACTTCGGACATCCTGACCGGCATTGGGCTCGGAGAACCCGATCCGACCGAAGCCACGCTGCAAACCGACCCCCTGCCCTCGTACATTGACCCCTCGGCCATGAACGTCAGCACGGCCGGCATCGGCGTCGCCAATAACCTGTTCCAGGGAGACGACCTGGCGGCAATCGGCGTTGACGACGAAAGTTTCGTCATCAATCCGGAGAGCCTGCTGACGGGTATGAGGGTCTTCATCGACAACTCCGTGGGAGGTTACAACACGGCAACCGAAGACCTGTACTACAGGGCCTACTACGAGGATGGCACGTTCTCGAACCTCATCGAGGTAAACACCCTGACGCCGGAGGCAGGCGGACAGGTGTCCTTCCTCATTGAGAGCGATGGCACGAATCTGATCGACGCTGTTCAGCTCACAATGGCCCGAGGCGAGATCAAGATCCCGACGATCCAGTTCATTCAGGAGACCGAGAGCCTGGCCAGTGATGTCCAGCTGACGTTCAACGCGACGCTGACGGACAAGGATGGGGACTCGGCGACGAGTACGTTTGACGCCAACCTGTTCGCCAACGACTTGGACAGCGCCCTCTTCGACTTCTCGCTGGTGGGCACGGGCGGTGAGCGTGATGCCTTCAACGTCGATTTGTCAGTCGATGAGAACCTGTACCAGGTCACCGGTTTCGATGCGGACGCGAACCTGCGAGACACCCTGGTGCTCAACGGCGACCAGAACGCGGTTGTCCAATCGATCGACAACACCGGCGCAGACAGTATCGTCACGGTTGCCGAAACGGGCGGACAAGTCACGACCATCACCTTGGTCGGGGTCGATCTTCTGAGTAGCGACATTGTTTACGGCAGCGCCTGAGAAACGCGCGTAAAAAGATGCGAGGGTGGCGCAAGCCACCCTCGCATTGTTTTGTGCAGTTCCAGCACGATCGCATCAACACCGACAAGAACGGCAACACAGTAACGGCCCAAGCGCGCCAAAGGGTGTCAGACCCTCTTGTTTCGACGTGAAGCCAAATCCAGTTCTACCCAAGCGGACTCTGGTGGTTTTTCGTTGTTGGTGAGCCCGTGCTTCAGTGCATACATCAGCAGGTCAATGCGATTGATCAGATTAAGCTTTTGATAGATGTTGCTGAGGTGGTTGTGCACGGTGTGTTCGCTGATGCCCAGGCGCCCGGCGATGCACATGTATTTGGCGGACGGATCCCCCACGATGGCACGAATCAGTTCCCTCTCGCGCAGCGTCAGCCGCGCCTGTTTCGCCTGCTCCAGATTGCATTTCAAGTGAATATGCCCGGTCGCGGAATAGCCAGATAGCCCGCCGGCCCAGGCTCTATCCAGTCCGGTGTCGCGGTGGTGGACCGTGATGATGGCCTGGATGATCGATTCCGTCGGGTCTTCCGCCAGCACGATGCCGCGTGCGCCCGCCTCTATTGCCTGGGCAACGGGGACGGTTTCGTACAGGCCCTTGAGCACCAGCAATTTCATTTCTGCATTGCGGGTGAGTTCCGCGACGACCTCCAGCGGGTTCAGCGCATCTGGAAAAAAACTGAAAAAAATCACATTGGGGCGCACCTGATCGGCAAGATCCAGCGCATTGGTATAGGTGGTGGCCTGTCCGCTCACTTCCATCTGAGGCTTCCTGGCATTGATCAAGTCGTGAAGACCCATGAGAACGAGGGGACGACAATCGATCAGCATCACGCGTATTGTTTTTTTGTGGGTCGTCATTACTTTCCTGACTCCCTTGAAGAATTAACTCTGACCTCCCTCCCTTGGCCTTTCTGGATCAGCAACTCGCAAAATCGAAGGACAGATGCGAGCGCTGACAGGCCTTAACGGTGCCCCACCCGGAGATTCACTCCTGGGGACACTTCCACTGGCTTCACCGGCAGGAATTACGGACGTTTCCAAAAGCCGGGCAAAGCCATCGAGGCAACATAAATAGGAATAATCATCAATAGCTTGCGCATGATTGATGTGCTCCCTCGAGCCGCTGAATTGAGTCTAGGCCAGACCAGCACACTGCCAGCACGCCCACCCGCCAGTCGTCGACTCGAGCCTCCTGCGGGTAGTCCGACTGACGTTACCAAGGGCCCCCCTCCCCTAGAAAATCAAGGTGTTAGGATCGCCCCGGGCGAGCTGCGATCAAGTCTGATTCCGATCAAAATCGTCAATTAACCGACGAATGGTGTGAGGGAAAGCACAGAACAAACTCTGACGTCAATTTGTCGGCGAAATTTGCCTCGCCGAGCCATGGGAATGCCCTCAGTCTGGGCCTCGCCGCGGTTTTTTCCTTCCGGTGCGGTCGGTTAACAGCATGCCTGCGGCGCTATAGTTTTTTTGCGACAACGCCACAGCAACCAACGCCTGAACCGCTGGATGTCATCGCTCAAAATTGGCGTCAGGGGGATGTGAGGTTTTGGCTGGAGCTGCCGGGGCTCAACCAGCCATTAACGCTTTCGACACTTTCGGCAGGCAACTTTCCCGCCCAGCGATTGAGCGTGAGGACATTGGTGACGAACTCGTATTGCGTCTTGAGCAGGTCACGCCGAGCGCGGAATTCGTTGCGTACGGTGGTCAGTACATCGACGGCATTGACCATTCCATAATCGAGCGCTTTCTCTGCCGCCACTCTGGACAACTGTGCCGAGGCCAGGGCATTGCGGCTCGCACTGATCTTTTCTCCGCTCGAATTGGCGGTCAGGTAAGCGCTGGTGATCTCCTTGACCACCCGGCGCCGGATCGCTTCCAGCTCCTGCTCGGCGGTAATCTGATCCTGGTAGAGCCCACGGACCCGCGCCGAGGTCGAGCCGCCGCTGTACAGCGGCACCTGCACGCCAATACCGGCGACATAACTGTCGGTGCGCGGCGCCAGGGCATTGTTGTAGCCCTCGTTGGTCTGCTGCGCGCTCAGCGTAAGGCTCAGGGTCGGATAGTGCCCACCCTTGCCGCTGCGCAACGCAGCGCCCGCGGCTTCCACACTGCTCTCATTGGCCTTGAGCGCCGGGTTTAGCGCTATACCCTCGCGGACCCAGTTTTCCAGACTCTGCGCCGAAACCCGTAGTTGCACGTCATCGCGAATCCGGTTGAGCTTCTCCTTGACCGGCCGGCCGACGATCTCCGCCAGCGCCTCGCGACTGATACTGGCCTGGTTCCGGGCATCCAGTTCCTGCGCCGCCAGCAAATCTACCCGGGCCTTGAGGTCGAGCTGATCAGTAATCATTGCCAGCTGCTTTTCGTACAACGCGTTGACTCGGTCCAGACTCTTTTGCGTGGTTCGACGCTCCGCCCTCACCAACTCCAGTTCATCTTCGGCCGCCAACGCGGCGAAGTAACGCTGCGCCAAGTCCACGGTGGCCTCGGCCTGGGCATCCAGCGCTTGCGATTCGGACTGCCTGGCCAGGCTTTTGAATTTTTGGTAGTTCTCCCACGCGGTCTTGTTGTAGAGGTACTGACGCAGCACCAGGCTGTAGTTTTCGCTATCGTAACTTTGCTGCACCAGGTCGCTCTCCTGATGAATCCGATTCGTCCCGGCGTTGAGCGATACCTGCGGGAACAGCGCACCCAAAGCCTCGCGCTGATGTTCCTTGCCCGCCTGCGCTTGCGCATAGGAGGCCAATACCCGCGGATCTTCCAGCCTCGACTCCCGATACAACTGCATGAGGTCGGTGGAAAACGTCGAGGCGCTGACCCCGGTCGGCGTTGCTGCAGTGGTTTGCGCCAAAGCGGCACCCGCTGCAAGCATGAACACACCGCCCAGCAGAACTGCCGACGCGCTCATGGTTATTCCTCGATCATCGATTGAGCCATGGCATCGCGAGCCGGCTGCATCAAGTACTGCAACAACGTGCGTTGCCCGGTGATGATCAATACGTCCGCCGGCATCCCCGGCAACAACTTGCGCTCACCCAAGGTGCGCACGCCCTCCTCGGTTACCCGCACCCGCGCCAGGTAATAGGCCGTCCCGGCCTTTTCGTTGACCAGCCGGTCAGCCGATACGCTGCTGACCTCGCCTTCGATCACGGGAGTGGTCGAGCTATTGAACGCACCGAAACGGATATCGGCACGCTTGCCGATGGCGACACGATCAATATCCACCGGCGCCACCTGGGCCTCTATGACCAGCTCGGAAACTGAGGGCACGATATCCAGCAGCGGCGTCGCCGGGCTCACCACACCCCCAATGGTGTGCACGGTCATGCCAATCACCATGCCCGCGTCGGGTGCGCGGATGACGATACGACTGAGCCGGTCTTCCAGGGACGAAGTTTTCTCTTGCAGGTCGTACATCCTGGTCTGAACCTCGGCCAGCTCCTTGACCACCTCGGTACTGAAATCCTTGTCGATTTGCAGAATCTGCAGCTGTGTTTCGTTGATCTGCAGACGAGTTTTGTTAATAGCGGAACGGTGATCAGCCACCTCCGACTTGAGCATCCCCAGCTTGCGTTCCTGATCGAGCAGACGTTGTTTGTCAACGAACCCTTGCTTGAGCAGGTCGGTCAATTCAACGATTTCACCGCTGTAGGATTTCTCCAGATGAACCTTGGCACCGATCATCGATTCCAGCCCCTTGATCTGCTGATTCAACTGGCCAATGCGCTCACGCAACACCGCGATCTGGCCCAGCCGAGAGCCCTGCCGGGCGTTAAACACCTGGGTCTCGCCCTGACGCGCCTCCACGCCTCGCAGACTCTCGGAATCGGCTATCTCCCCAAAGCTGACCGCCGACAGTGCGTCGCGCTCGGCCCTGAGCCTTGCCTCCATGGCTCTGGTCGCGACCAGCTGGCCTCGGGTTATCTCGTATTCGAAGCGCAATTGGGCATCATCAAGAATGATCAGCGGATCACCACGCTTGACGATGTCACCGTCATGGACCAGTACCGCTTTGACGATGCCCCCTTCAGGATGCTGGACCGTTTTGCGGTAAGTCTGCACGGTGACCACCCCCGGCGCGAACGCGGCACCGTCGAGGGGCGCGAGCGCCGCCCAGGTGCCGAACAGGCCGAAGGTCACCCCTACAATACCAATGCCCAGACGACGTGCTTTACGATCAGATATCGGCAGGCCGGCGAAGCTTTCAATTTGACGACTGGGCATCGTAGGGTTCATCGGCATCACCCTTGCTGGTTTTGACCGAAGCCATGTTGGCGCCTGCTGACATGGCGTGTTTTTGTGCTTGCTGTCTCTGCGCGTTGAGTTCGGCGAGCACCTGCTCGCGTGGCCCGTAGAGACTGATAACCCCTGCGTTCATCACCATGAGTCGGTCAAGTTGCGACACGATGTTGGTTCGGTGGGTAATGACAAACAGGGTCGCGCCGCTCTGCTTGATCTGCTGGATAGCTGCCACCAGGGCACGATCACCGACTTCGTCAAGATTGGAATTGGGCTCGTCGAGAACAATCAGTCGCGGGGTGCCATACAGGGCACGGGCCAGTCCGATGCGCTGGCGCTGTCCTCCCGACAGCGTGAGGCCCTCGCTGCCAATGACGGTGTCGTAGCCATCGGGCAACAGCAAAATCATTTCGTGAACGCCAGCGGTCCTGGCAGCCTGAATGACTTTCGCCGAGTCGACCTCGGCAAAGCGGGCAATGTTCTCGCTGACACTGCCTTCGAACAGTTCAATGTCCTGGGGCAAGTAACCGATATGCGGCCCAAGTTCATGTTTGTCCCACGCGCTGATGTCCGCGCCATCGAGCCGGACCACACCATGCAGCGGCACCCATACCCCCATCAGTGCCCTGGCCAGGGTCGACTTGCCCGCGGCACTTGGACCGATGATGCCGACAACGCAGCCGGCAGGTACGCTGAAACTGATGTTGTTGATAATCGGGGTTTTCGAGCCCGGTGCCGCGACGACCAGATTTTCCACTTGCACGTGCCCCTGAGGCGCAGGCAACGACATACGCTCGGGCTGAGCCTGTTGTTTGTCGAGGATGTCGTTGAGACGGCTGTACTGCGAGCGGGCCGCAATAAAGCCCCTCCAACTGCCGATGATCAGATCGATGGGGGCCAATGCGCGCCCTAGCAGCACGGCCCCGGCAAACACCAGGCCTGCCCCTACCTGATGGTCCACGGCCAGATACGCCCCCAGACCAAGGATCAATGATTGCACCAGGATCCGGAAGGTCCTGGAAAGCGTGCTGACTATGGCACCTCTATCGCTTGCCTGAGCCTGCAGCAACAGGACGTTCCGTTGGCGAAGTCCCCAACGGTCCATAAGCGTTTCAAGCATGCCCATGGATTCGATGACTTCAGCGTTGCGCAGATTTTTCGTGGTGTAGAGCGTCGCGCCGATATGTTCCTTGTTCGCCTGGGCCAGCGCCGGCCCCGTCAGCCTCTCATTGATAAACGCGAGCAATAACAACAGCAGCGCACTGCCCGTCGCTACCCAGCCAAACCAGGGATGAAACATGAACATCACGGCGATATAGATAGGCAACCAGGGCGCATCGAAGAAGGCGAACAAACCGTTACCGGAGAGAAACTGTCTCAAGCCCGTCAAGTCGTTGAGCGACTGGGCCGAGGCATCCATCCCACCACTGTCCAGTGCCCGTTTGAAACTGGCCTTATAGACCTGGCGACTCAGCAACACATCCAGTCGGGTACTGACCCGAACCATGATGCGCGAACGGATCCATTCCAGGGAGCCGAGCGTGATTATCAACCCGGTCATGATCAGCGTCAGCATGGCCAGGGTTGTCAGACTTCCGCTGGCCATCACCCGCCCATACACCTGAAGCATATAGAAGGTAGGCACGAGCATCAGCGCGTTGATGAAAAAGCTGAAAAACCCAACAGAAATAAAGCTCTCTCTACAGGCTTTCAACGCATTTTTCAGGCTGTTTTCAGGTGTGCTTCGCATTGAAACCCCTGCTCGCAAAAACCATCTTTTGGAGCTTAGATCATGCCGAACGACTGTGTGTAGCAATCGGCCGGACCGCCTCCCCCCTGCAACGCCCCGGCGGGAGGAGCGCAAGCTATCGGCGACGAGGCCAGGATGCGCTATGACGAGCTGTCGCCCTTATCGCGGGCTGATGAGAGGTTTCTGGTGCAAACCGCCTATCCGAAAATTGGCCGTATGTCTCAAAGAGCCGCCGATGGACCTTCAATTTCCCGGTATGACGGCAAGTTCAACCATAGCCATACGATCGGCTGTGACGTTTCCCTCAGTGGCCCCGCACGGTCCAGCTTTGAATGCGAAGGCGCGCGCGTTCATCGACTTTCTTGAACGAGAGATGCAAAGCCAGCCGAATGCGCTCGCCTAAGCGCTCAGACGGCGTTGTCACCGCGTCCCATTGGTCGGCGAACTCGCGCCATAGCGCTTATGGACCTGGGAGAAATGGCTATGCGATTCCTATCAGCGGGCTCATTCAGAACCCTCCTCAAACCGCGCCCGATACCGCCCCGGGCTCTCCCCTGTCCACTTCTTGAACGCCCGGTGAAACGCACTCGGCTCCTGAAACCCCAACTGTTCGGCAATATCGCTGATGCTCGCCTTGCTCTGCCGCAACCGTTCAAACGCCACTCCGCGCCGCACTTCATCCTTGATTTCCTGATACGAACAGCCTTCACGCCCCAGTTTGCGGCGAAAGGTACTGGGGCTCAGGTGCTGCTCCAGGGCGAAGGCCTGCAAGGTCGGCCATTCGCTGTAATGGCTGTGGCGCAAGCGCTGATGAACCTGCGACGCCAACCCATGCTGGTTGCGGAAACGGATCACCAGCCATTGCGGTGCAGTGCGCAAAAATACTTTCAGCGAGGCAAGGTCTTGAACCACCGGCAGCCGCAGATAGTGACTGGCGAACTCGATTTCGGTGCGTTCGGTGCCAAAGGTCAGGTTGGGGCCCCAGAGCAAGGCATCATCACGCAGCGACAAACGCTGATGACGAAAGTCCGCACGATCGATAGGAATGCGCCGCCCGCCCAGCCAGCACAGCAGACTGATCATCAACACCAGAAACGTTTCTTCGCCCAACCGGCTGACCTCGCTGTTCTGCGAGCAGGTCTGCAAGCTGATGACCGCACGCTTGCCACGCACACTCAACGTGCCGCGAAAATCACGCAGGAACAGGGCGAAATTGGCCAGGCACTGACGCATGGCTTTTTCCAGCGTCGGCTCCTGAATCAATGCCCGACAGATCAAGGCAAAACTGCCCGGTGGCATACCATGGGAGTCCAACTGGAAAAATTCGTCGTTCAACTCACGAATCTGCACCAGCCATAACGCGGCGAAAGCGGTGGCCGGCACCCGTGCCGTCGGCTGATCCAGCAGTGCCGGATCAATTCCCACCTGTTCAAGTACTGACCGCAAACGCTGCGGTTCCTCACGCAACGCATGGATCATGGGGTACATGAAGTAAACCGCCACCGAATCCGTTTCCCGCATTTGAATGCCTCTCTCGTCACATCTGAATATGGCAAAAAACGCCATCACCCTTGAACAGTTTTGGCATAGGCCAGTGGCGCTGCTGATTCTAGACTCGTGCCCAACAAAAAAGACCTATTCAGAGAGCCAACATGAACCATTCCGATATTTTTGTAGTGAGCGCCGTCCGTTCGGCCATTGGCAGCTTTGGCGGTTCACTCAAGGATGTGCCGCCTATTCAGTTGGCAACCGACGTTTGCCGCGCCGCTATCGAACGATCAGGCCTGGCGCCCGAGCATATCGGCCATGCGGTGATGGGACATGTGATCCCGACCGAGGCACGCGACGCCTACATCTCCCGGGTCGTCGCGATGAACGCCGGCCTGACGAAAGAGACCCCCGCTTTCAACGTCAACCGCCTCTGCGGTTCGGGTTTGCAGGCGATTGTCAGTGCCGCGCAAAGTTTGATGCTGGGGGACGCGGGCGCTGCGCTGGCCGGTGGCGTCGAGTCCATGAGCCGAGGCGCGTACTTGTTGCCGCAGGCACGCTGGGGCGCACGAATGGGCGACATGCAGGCCGTCGACTACATGCTGGGGGCGCTGCAAGACCCGTTTGCCGGTTTCCACATGGGTATCACCGCTGAGAATATCGCTGAGCACTATGGCATCACGCGTCAGACCCAGGATGAACTGGCGCTTCTCAGCCAGCAGCGTGCTGCCCGGGCGATTGCCGAAGGGCGTTTTGCCGGGCAGATCGTGCCGATCGAAGTAGCGACCCGCAAAGGGACGGTGTCGTTTGCGACGGATGAGCATGTACGGGCCGAGGTCAATGCCGAGCAATTGAGCCGCATGAAACCCGCCTTCAAAAAGGACGGTAGCGTCACCGCTGGCAACGCATCGGGCCTCAATGATGGTGCCGGC
Source organism: Pseudomonas cucumis (assembly GCF_030687935.1). Taxonomy (GTDB): domain Bacteria; phylum Pseudomonadota; class Gammaproteobacteria; order Pseudomonadales; family Pseudomonadaceae; genus Aquipseudomonas; species Aquipseudomonas cucumis. The sequence continues at coordinate 3,537,049 of NZ_CP117454.1, forward strand.
GCACTGATCATGACCACGGGCAAAACCGTTCAGGAACAAGGCCTCAAGCCCATGGCCCGACTGGTGGGTTATGCCCACGCAGGCGTTGAACCTTCAATGATGGGGCTGGGACCGATTCCCGCCACCCGCCTGGTGCTCAAGCGCGCCGGCCTGACCGTTGCCGACCTTGATGTGATCGAGTCTAACGAAGCCTTCGCCGCCCAGGCCTGTGCCGTCGCGCAAGAACTGGGCTTCGATCCGCAGAAGGTCAACCCCAACGGTTCGGGCATCTCGCTGGGCCATCCGGTGGGCGCCACTGGCGCGATCATCGCCACCAAGGCCATTCACGAACTGCATCGCTGCCAGGGCCGTTATGCCCTGGCGACCATGTGCATCGGCGGCGGCCAAGGCATCGCCGTGTTGTTCGAGCGGGTTTGATAAGGACATGCGCATGAATCTTCAGAACATTGGCGTCATCGGCGCCGGCACCATGGGCAATGGCATCGCGCAAGTCTGCGCCTTGGCCGGCCTCCACGTGACTTTGATCGACATTTCCGAGAACGCCTTGCAAAAGGCAATCGCGACCATCGATAAAAACCTCGATCGGCAGGTCGCCAAAAACACGCTGACCCATGAGCAAAAACTCGCAGCCCTCGACAGGATTTGCACCAGTACCGATTACAACAGCCTGCAAAACGTGCAAATGGTGATCGAAGCCGCTACCGAAAACCTCGACCTGAAATTGCGCGTGCTGCAACAAATCGCCGCGCAGGTCAGCGCTGAATGCGTGATTGCCTCCAACACGTCGTCACTGTCCATTACTCAACTCGCCGCCAGCGTCAGCCAGCCTGAGCGCTTCATCGGCCTGCACTTTTTCAATCCGGTGCCGGTGATGGGCCTGATCGAAGTGATTCGCGGCCTGCAAACCAGCGATGCCACCCACGCCTTTGCGTTGGACATGGCGACCACACTCGGCAAGACCGCAATCACCGCGGGCAACCGTCCGGGTTTCGTGGTCAACCGGATTCTGGTGCCGATGATCAATGAAGCGATCCTGGTGTTTCAGGAAGGCCTGGCCAGCGCCGAAGACATCGACGCCGGCATGCGCCTGGGCTGCAATCAGCCGATCGGCCCGTTGGCGTTGGCCGACCTGATCGGCCTGGACACCGTGCTGGCCATCCTTGAAGCCTTCTACGACGGCTTCAACGACAGCAAATACCGCCCCGCTCCGCTGCTCAAGGAAATGGTCGCCGCCGGTTACCTGGGCCGCAAAACAGGGCGTGGCTTCCATGCCTACGCCTGAGCGTTGCTCGCGCTTCGCCGAATACCGGGACAAGGTGCTGGAGCTCTTTGCCAGCAAGGGTTTCGGTCAGGTCGGCATGCGTGAGCTCGCGACCTGCCTGGGGCTCGCCCCGGGCTCGCTGTATCACCATTACCCCAGCAAGCAGCACATGCTGCTCGATCTGATCGAGGAGTTCTACGAAGAGCTGCTGGCCACCTTGGGGCGCATCGAACACGCGGCCCCGGCAAAACGCGACAGACTCAACCAGTTGATCCGCGCGCACCTGAATCTGCATCAGGAAATGCCCTGGCATTTTCGTCTGGTGGAGCGCGACAACGGCTGCCTGAATGAAGAGCAGCAGGACCGGGTTCGGCAACTGCGCGAGCAGTACGAACGCAAGTTGCTGCTGATGCTCGGCGTCCGACCCCGATTCAGCGAACAGGGCCTGTTGGCCGTCGGTCATGCCATTGCCGCCTTGCTCAACAGCGCGCCCAGTTGGCTGACGCACTATTCGCTGGATGAGCGAGAGCGCGATAATCTGATGGAAAACATGGTGAGTGGCGCCATCGAGCGGTTGCTGGCGCCAAAACGCACACAGGAGGCGATAAGCCTCGCCCGATGCTCCCTTAACTGACTGGCAGCGATCGTATCGGCGTAGGTCAGGATTTCAGAATTTTGATACTGGCGAACGTTGACTCATCACGTGCCTGATCCAGCAAACTCATCGGCCTTGCCAATGGCAATGCCTGTACAACCGGTCTTGATGTCACTTGCGGTTGCGCTTGCGCCGCCAAGCGCTCGTCGCTGGGTGGGATGCCGAAACACTCGCGATAGCACTTTGAGAAATGGGGGGTGGACACAAACCCACACACCACCGACAACTCTACAATCGAAATCGACGTTTGCTTGAGTAACTGACGCGCGCGGACCAGGCGCAGTTTGAGGTAATAGCGTGAGGGAGAGGAATGCAGGTATTTCTGGAATAACCGCTCCAGCTGGCGACGGGACAAGCCGACATAACTCGCCAGTTCGTCGAGGTCGATCGGCTCTTCCAGATTGGCCTCCATCAAGGCGACGATTTCCTGCAACTTCGGTTGGTGGGTACCGAGCATGTGTTTAAGGGGCACTCGTTGGTGATCCTGCTCGTTGCGGATTCGCTCGTAGACAAACATGTCGGAGATGGCCGCTGACAGTTCATGACCATGATCGCGACTGATCAGGTGCAGCATCATGTCCATTGGCGCGGTTCCACCCGAGCTGGTGAAGCGGTCTCGGTCAAGGGTGAATAGACTGGAGCTGAGGTTCACTCGCGGAAAAGCTTCCTGCATGGCCGCCAGAAATTCCCAGTGCACGCTGCAATCGAAGCCATCAAGCAAGCCTGCCTGAGCCAAGGCCCAACTCCCTGTGCACACGCCCCCTACCCGCTTCGCGCGCCGCGCCTGGGCTCGCAACCAGGTAATGTGTTCACGGGTCACCGCGCTTTGAATGCCAATGCCACCGCAGACGATCACGGTATCAAGTATCGGTGCGTTATTGATCGACGAATCCGGAGTGATCGGCATGCCATCGCTTGCCCACACCCGCTCGCCCCCCAAGCTGAAGGTGTGCCAACGGTACAGCTCCTGACCGGTCAACTGATTGGCCATTCGCAGAGGCTCTATGGCAGATGCCAAAGAGATCAGAGTGAATTGGTCCAGTAGCAGAAAACCAATGGTTTGGGGAGGAACGGCCTTGGAGGTGTCGTATGCCATCGAAGTTTTTTCTCGCAGTGAGCGGTAATGGCCCGTGGCGCTGGCGGTGTTAACCGCCCCGCCACTGCTGGCGCACCGATACGATCGCACGCAGGTTTACGCTGATATGGCTGCTATGCACTTTCCGCCGACACCGCACTCTGCGGCTGCCCATGCTGACGCGCGGTCACAAGGCCGATAAAGGAAATCACCAGCGCCAGGCCGATGGTCGAAGAAACTTCCATACGGTGCTCGGGCGTCACCATCATCACCGCCAACGCTGCACAGATGAAGGCGATGACCAACCAGGTGAGCCAGGGGAACAACCACATTTTGAAGGTCAGCGTGACGTTCTGCCGACGCAGAATCCTGCGCATGCGCAGTTGCGATACCGCGATGACCAGGTACACCAACAAGGCAATGGCGCCGGAGCTGGCGAGCAGAAACTGGAATAAACCGGCGGGCATGAAGTAGCTGAACAAGGTCACACCGGCACCTAGTACGGTGCTGGCGATCACCGCAGCCCTCGGCACGCCCGCTGACGATGTCACCTTCAGCGGCTTCGGTGCATCACCGCGCTTGCCCAGCGAAAACAACATGCGCGAGGCGATATAGATCGACGAGTTCATGCAACTGGCCACGGCAATCAACACCACCACATCTACCATGAGTTTGGCGTGGGGAATGTTCATCAGTTCCAGCGCTCGCTGGTAAGAACCCACCGACGCCAGCAACGGATCATTCCAGGGCACCACGGAAATGACCACGAAAATGGACAGCAGGTAGAACACCCCGATCCGCCAGATCACCGAGCGTGTGGCTTTGGCGATGTTCTGCGCAGGGTTACTGGATTCGGCCGCTGCAATGGTCACCGCTTCTGTACCGATGAAGCTGAACATGATGGTGATGAATGCCCCTACAACCGCTGACAGGCCGTTGGGCGCAAAACCGCCATGTTCCTCCATGAGCCGACTCAAGCCGCTGGCTTCGCGCTCCGGAATCCACCCCAGCAACACCGCAAAACCAAGGCCGATAAATCCGATGATCGCCACGACCTTGGCCATCGCGAACCAGAATTCGAATTCCCCGTATTTGGACACGCTGAACAGGTTAGTCACGACCAACAGAATGATCGACAGCAAGGCAAACAGCCAGGCATCGATCTGTGGGAACCATTGGTTCAATACATGCCCGGCCGCGAGCGCCTCGATCGGTATCACCAGCACCCAGAACCACCAGTAGAGCCAGCCGATGGTGAAGCCTGCCCAACGCCCGATTGCCTGGTCGGCGTAGGTCGAGAAAGATCCGGTGTCCGGGTTGGCAACCGCCATTTCGCCCAGCATGCGCATGACCAGAACGACCAACAGGCCGGAAAACAGATAAGCCAGTAATACCGCCGGCCCCGCGGCAGCGATGGCATGTCCGGAGCCGACAAACAAACCGGCACCGATAATCCCCGCGATAGAAAGCATTGTGACGTGACGCGGCTTGAAACCCTGCGCCAACTGACCGTTCGAATCTTTGGAGTTCAGGCTATTCATTGTTTTTTTGTTCTCTGGTGATCGACGTTAAGGCGTACTGACTGAGGGTCAGGCGATCATCATTTCTCCCTGTTGCCGCGTCCGAACGCGGCGCACCTCAAACGCTCCTGTGTTCTAAATCAGGCATCACGGCTGCACACGGCCATGAAGTGACGCGCCACCTTACGCGTCTTGTCTTGAAAGCCAGTAGCTCGAGTGCGCCACTTACGAGTCTGATTTCGACACGCGTTGTGCGTATCGCATCGGGTGAAATATTGTCTGATAACTAGCGCAAACCTGCGGCTGCGCGCCGACGTCACTCACGCCCGGCACTCCATTCGCGCGCCAACAGCACTTGTCCTATCCTTTCATCCACCCAACAACTCCGGACACCGAAATGCCCGCCCCCGAATCCACCCTCCTCCAGAGCTGGCACCACAACGCCCAATCCTGGATCGAGGCCATCCGCACCGGCACCATCGAAAGCCGCCTCAAGGTCACCGACCAGGCAATCCTGCTGGCGGTACTTTGCCGCCAACCCGAGCGTGTGCTCGACCTGGGCTGCGGCGAGGGCTGGCTGTTGCGGGCGCTGGCCGAACGGGCCATCAACGCGGTCGGTGTGGATGGCGATGCGACGCTGGTCGAGGCGGCACGGGCGGCGGGCTCTTCGCAGGTGCATTTGGCGAGCTATGAAGCGTTGGTGGAGGCGAAGGTGGACATCGGCAGCAACTACGACCTGATCTGCGCCAATTTCGCCCTGTTGCACCAGGACATCATCCCCCTGCTCGCCGCCATGAACGCCCTGCTCGCCCCTGGCGGCGCGCTGGTGATCCAGACGCTGCATCCGTGGACTGTGGCGGCGGGCGACTATCAGGATGGTTGGCGGGAGGAGACCTTCACTGGGTTCAAGGGGCAGTGGCAACCCATGCCGTGGTACTTCCGAACGTTGTCCAGTTGGCTCAATGCGCTGGACATGGCCGGTTTTCGGCTGGCTGGCCTGCAGGAGCCGCAGCACCCGCAAAGTCCTGTGCCGCAGTCGTTGCTGTTGGTGGCTGAGCAACGGGGTGGCGACTAACCCCGGGCAAAAGGAACAATCAAGCCCAACAAATGACACACAAACAAAAACGCCGCTCAAAGAGCGGCGTTTTTGCGTTTAGCGCGGAATACGAGATTCACCTGTATTTTGCGCGCCTCAGTTCCAGGGACGGTCTCCATTCTCGTCCTTGATGCGGGTCGGCAGGCCCATCACATCCAGCGCCTTGAGGAACGGCTCGGCCGGCAGCTCCTCGACGTTGGCCATGCGCTGCACATCCCATTCGCCACGGGCGACCAGCAGGGCTGCCGCCACCGGTGGCACGCCAGCGGTATAGGAAATGCCCTGGCTGTCGGTTTCCGCAAAGGCTTCTTCGTGGTCGGCGACGTTGTAGATGAACACTTCGCGCGGCTGGCCATCCTTGGTGCCTTTGACCAGGTCGCCGATGCAGGTCTTGCCGGTGTAGCCGGGTGCCAGCGAGCTCGGATCAGGGAGCACCGCCTTGACCACTTTCAGCGGCACGACTTCCAAGCCTTCAGCGGTTTTGACCGGTTGCTCGGAGAGCAGGCCGAGGTTCTTGAGTACGGTGAACACATTGATGTAATGCTCGCCAAAGCTCATCCAGAAGCGCACGTTGGGCACGCCGAGGTTCTTCGACAGGGAGTGCACTTCATCGTGGCCGGTCAGGTACAGGTTCTGGGCGCCTACGACCGGCAGGTCGTCGGTGCGTTTGACTTCGAACATTGTGTTGCTGGTCCACTGACTGTTCTGCCAGCTCCACACTTGTCCGGTGAATTCGCGGAAGTTGATTTCCGGATCGAAATTGGTGGCGAAATACTTGCCATGGGAGCCGGCATTGACGTCGAGAATGTCGATCGAATCAATACGGTCGAAATACTGTTGCTGTGCCAACGCTGCATAGGCGTTGACCACACCCGGGTCGAAGCCCACACCGAGGATGGCGGTGATGTTCTTCTCTTTGCACTCCTCGAGGTGCTTCCACTCGTAGTTGCCGTACCAGGGCGGCGTCTCGCAGATTTTGCCCGGTTCTTCGTGAATGGCGGTGTCCAGGTAGGCCACGCCGGTATCGATGCAGGCACGCAGCACCGACATGTTGAGGAAGGCAGAACCGACGTTGATGACGATCTGCGATCCGGTTTCGCGGATCAGCGCCTTGGTCGCCTCGACATCCATAGCGTTCAGCGAGAAGGCTTTGATGTCAGCGGGCTCTTTGAGGCTGCCCTTGGCCTTGACGCTGTCGATGATGGCCTGGCATTTGGAGATGTTGCGCGACGCGATAGCAATACGACCGAGTTCGTCGTTGTGCTGCGCGCACTTGTGGGCCACCACCTTGGCGACACCTCCTGCACCAATGATAAGTACGTTCTTCTTCAATTTTTCTCTCTCTCCTCTCTGCCAGCTTACGAAAGGCTGGACATGTAGTCGTTGTAACCAAACTCACGAACCACCTCGACACTACCGTCGAGTTGTTTCACTACGATGGACGGCATTTTCAGGCCGTTGAACCAGTTCTTCTTGACCATGGTGTAACCCGCGGCGTCGATGAACGACAGCCGATCGCCAATGGCCAAGGGACGATCAAATTGATATTCACCGAAAATGTCGCCGGCCAGGCAGGATTTGCCGCACACCATGTAGGTGTGTTCGCCCTCGCTAGGCGCCAGCTTGGCATTCAGGCGATAGATCAGCAGATCGAGCATGTGCGCCTCGATGGAGCTGTCCACTACGGCCAGGTGCTTGCCGTTGTAGAGGGTGTCGAGCACGGTGACTTCCAGCGACGCACTCTGAGTGATAGCGGCTTCGCCCGGCTCCAGGTAGACCTGCACGCCGTATTTCTGCGAGAAGGCCTTGAGCCGCGCGCAGAACTCGTCGATCGCATAGCCTTCACCGGTGAAGTGAATGCCGCCGCCCAGGCTGACCCACTCGACCTTGTGCAGCAAATGGCCGAAGCGCTCTTCGATGGTGCACAGCATCTGGTCGAACAGGCCGAAGTCGGCGTTCTCGCAGTTGTTGTGGAACATGAAGCCCGAGATCTGCTCGATAACCTGCTCGATCTTCACCGGATCCCACTCGCCCAGACGGCTGAACGGCCGCGCCGGATCGGCCAGCAAATAATCCGAGCTGCTCACCTGTGGATTGACCCGCAGACCGCGTACCTTGTCTGCTGAAGCCTCGGTGTAGCGCTGCAACTGGCCGATGGAGTTGAAGATGATCTTGTCGCAGTTGTCGAGCATCTCCTCAATCTCGTCGTCGGCCCAGGCCACGCTGTAGGCGTGGGTCTCGCCCGCGAACTTCTGTCGACCAAGCTTGAGCTCGTAGAGTGACGACGATGTAGTGCCGTCCATGTATTGCTGCATCAGATCGAACACCGACCAGGTGGCGAAGCACTTGAGTGCCAGCAGGGCCTTCGCCCCGGACTGTTCGCGCACATAGGCGATCTTCTGCATGTTCGCCAGCAGCTTTTGTTTGTCGATGAGGTAGTACGGCGTCTTGATCATTTCGAGGCCTCCGGCAAGGCCAGCCAAAAAAAGGATGCGCATTGTGCCTTCACTGGCTACATATCGAAAGAGCAGAGAGCGCAGTTCGCTGAGCCGTCCTTAATTGGATCCAGAAGCCAACGTCACCGGCAGCTTGAATGGCCGTCATTCCGTTCTGCTTAGAATGATGTATAGCGGGGCGCCGCGCCACGGTGCTGCCAGGTCTTTACGATGACGAGCATTTTGATGCGGTCGTGAACTTCCAGGCGTGAATGACGAAAAGATCCGTCCAACTCCTTTAGCGCTCAAACATGGATAAGGTCCGGGTGGTGGCGCGCACGGGCGTGATGCTGGACGTCATTGCGCTGGATGAAACGTCACCGCGAGAAGGTTGATCCATGCGTTTCATAACTCTTAAGGTTTGCTTAAGGACTTTAAATGTCGTTGGCGGACAGACTTTCCTGAACGATCAGGAGAGCCTTCATGAACCCGCAATCGGTGAATTCAGACCATCCATGTGAACTTGCGCGACCGCTAGGCGCCCTGTCCAGTTGGCAAGAGCGCCGCGCCAAGGAACTGATGCTGCGTGATATGGGCAGTTGCGTTCGCATCAGCGAGATTGCCGAACACTGCAACCTGTCGCGCAGCCATTTTTCCCGGGCGTTCAAAAAGGGTACCGGCCACTCACCGCAAGGCTGGCTGGTGAGGATGAAAATCGAAAAAGCCAAAAGCCTGCTGATCACCTCGATGGCGATCACCGACGTCGTCTATGAATGCGGTTTCGCGGACCACTCGCATTTCACCCACACCTTTAGCCGGCTGGAAGGGATGACACCCAAGGCCTGGCGGCGGACCTTTGATCACGTGGTCACAAGCCCACTTCCCAACACGCCAATGATTGATCAGGACATCTCCGACAGGAGAATTCCCGATAGCGTGGCCGACGGCCTTCGACAGCCTCGCTCGCAGGAGCTGCGTGCGTGAACTGATCAAGGTCGACAGAACGAACTCCTCCCCTTTGGCCGCTCACGCGGCCTTTTTTTTATCCGGCGCTGGCTGCCGCGACCGGCAGGTTGAAACAGATCCGGGCGCCCTGCTCGCTGTCCTGGACAATCAGCGTCCCGCCGTGCGCGCCAATCACCGACTTGCAGATAGCCAGCCCCATTCCCATGCCGCTGCCTTTGGTGGTGTAGAACGCATCGAAGATTTGCTCTCGCTGTTGTGGCCCAATGCCCGGCCCGTTGTCCTGGAAGCAGACTTGAATATGATCGTCCTTGAACGCTGAGCCGATGATGATGCGTCCTTCTGGCAACCCGGCCCCGGCGATGGCCTCCAGCGCATTGGTGATCAGGTTGAACACCACTTGCTGGATCTGCACCGCATCGACCCACACTAGGCATTGCGCATCAAGTCGGGTTTGCAGTTGCACGTTGCGGTTCGCCAGGTCAGTGGCGGTCAGGCGCACGACCTCACCGATCAACTCGTCGATCTGCACCGGGAGCCGTTGCAACGGCGCTTGTTTGGCGAGCGTGCGAAGCGCCTGAACAATGTCGGCGGCACGGGCGCTGTCTGAGCGAATGTCTTCGAGCCCCTGAATAGCCTCTTCCAGATCGGGCTGATCACGCTTGAGCCAGCGCAGACTCGCCGCGGCGTTGGACAAGATGCCCAGCAGCGGCTGACTGATTTCATGGGCTATCGAAGCAGACAGCTCGCCCATGACTTTAAGGTGCGAGCTGCGCGCCAGTTCTGCCCGCGAACTGCGCAAGTCCGCTTCCATTTGCGCGCGCAGTCGGGTGTCTTCGACCAGCTGGGCATACAGCTTGGCGGTTTGCAGTGACACCGCGGCCTGGGAGGCAAGAATTTCCAGCATGGTCAGACGCTCGGCGCTGAACAGGTTGGGCACCAGGCTGTTTTCGAGATAGACCAGGCCGATCAACGAGCCTTGTCTGAGTAACGGCAGGCACAACATGGAGCGCGTCTGGCGCTGTTGCAGATCGGCGCTGTAAGCCTCTGGACAATTGGCGCGGGCATCGTCGAGCATCAGGGTGTTACGCGTGCGCATGGTGGTGTTGAGTACCGAGGCCGGCGCCATCTGTTCGAGCGACTGCCCGGTGTCCAGCGCGACCCGCACGTTGCCGGCTTCGACAGCAGCGGTCGCCGCGAGCTGCAGCTCGACGTCGTTGACGATCATCAGAGCGCCATGATCGGCACCCGCCTGAATCATCAGATGAGTCATCAGGGTTTCGACCAGTCGTTCGAGCAGTACCTCCTGCGAAAGTGCTCGTGCCGCCTCGATTCCCACTTCTAGATCGAGCCGGACCTGCGTCACAAGCCGGGCCGGCTCCAACGACGATTCCGCGCTGAGAAACGGGTGCAAGGTCTCCAGCTGACGCACCTTGCCGTCGGCGCCCCACAGGTTGTAGCAGTCGCGCGCGACGCGCAGGTGGTGATTGGCACCCGACACCAGCCCGTTGGGCAAGCAGATATCGGCCAGCTGTTCATGTGCGAGCGCCTGCTCGTGGATGAAACCGGCCGCCGCCGCAGCGATTTGCGACTGATCGAAGCAGCGGATGGCTACAAGTTCCTGACCGCGCAAACGGGCGATGACACCCTCGATCAGCAGCAATTTGTTGCGGAAGGTTGTCGGGTTGAGCTCGACCCATGGCAGAAACCGCAGACGTTGCCGCTCGAGTTGTTCCAGTTTTTCGGCAACATCCCCCGGTGCCTGCGCACTACCCAGCGCCAGGCTGTAGAACAGATAGTAATCGGCGAGATTGATGTGCGCCGGAATGGACCAGGCCAGCGCGGCGGCCTCTTCGAAACGCCGCAATGCGTAAGGGATATCGCCGAAATGAAACGCAGACATGCCTGAATACAGCCACGTCCAGAACAGCGTCGGCTGTGACACGCTGGTGCGGTCGATGGGGCCGAAACGGTCATGTTCGATGCCGTCCAGTTCGGTCAGCGGCCGGTGCTGACGCCCATCGCGCAGATCGCTGGCGTACGCCTGTTGTGCCAGCAGGATGCGTTCGATGTCGATGTAGTGAAACTGACGCACCCAGGCCAGGCCATGCTCCAGCTCGTCCAACACTCCTTGTAAGGGTTCGCCCATGAACAACAGATCGGAGCCGATGTGGTTGCAGGCATAACAGGACATACCCAGGTCACCGCCGGCCTGACCGCACTCGAATGCTGCGAACGCCTTCTGTCGGGCGTACGCCATCGGTCGGGTCCACGGGCTGACTTGATCGAGCGCCACCAGCGTGCCTGTGCGCCCGGCTTCATAGCCGTGTTTGTCGGTGAGCTCAAGGGCCACTTCGGCGAAGGCTTGCCCGTCCACATACTCGCCATAGCGTTCGGCAATCATCACGCCAAACCAGGCAAAGCCGTAACCGCTGCTCGGCGTGGTGCCATGCATCAACGTAAGTTCGACCATTTTCGCCAAATGCAGAAAACGAATGTCGTCGTTGACGAAGAACGAGGAAATCAACGTGCTGAGCAACTCCATGGCCACTTCGACAGGCGGGTCATCAGCCTTGGGCAAATGCACCAAATCGGCGATGCGACGCGCGCCCACGAGTGCGCGTACTTGGGCAAACGCGAGGCTCAGCTGTTCGTGCGAGGGCTTGCGCTGCAGGGGAATATCCAGCAGGGCCAACCCGGTAAGCGCCTCGGTTATCGCGCCCTCGTAATCGGAGTGCAACGTGCGCAAGGTGGCCCGTAACCGATAGGTTTTTGCGCGGTCGAGCGCTGTGGTGGCGTGATTCAGGCAGTCGTCGAGGCGGTGTTGGGCGCCTGCCAGATCGGCCAGCAACATGTCGCATTCGGCAGCCAGCCATTGGGTGGCGAACGCCTGAGTGTAAAGGCTCGACCAACCCGTCTGCCCGAGCAGACGCTCGGCCGTGCGCAGATAGCCCACGGCCTGCTCGACAGCGGCGGTGTCCCTGGCGCGCTCGGCGGCTTCGACCAACAGCTCAACGAACGCGGCACGGCGATGCGCCTCCAGTTCATCGGTGTCAATGCGCTGAACCTGGCTGGCGACTTCAAATACACGCTCATGGATCTGCGCGCCCCACTGATCAAGCATGGCGGCGGCGATACGGGCGTGCTCGGCGGCGCGTCCCGCTGGCGCAGCAAGCTGACAGGCTGCCTCAAGTACACGGTCGTGGGGAAACACCAGTTGCTCGCGCTCGCGCAACAGAAAACCGGTATCGACCAGGCTCTGCACATCAAGGTTTATCTGTTGCGGATCACACGGCAACAGCCGGTGCAGCAGCGACTCATCACAGCGCCCGCCAACGTAGCCGGCCGTGCGCAGTACTTCGCGTTCCATCGGCGCCAGCCGCTCGAGTCGCTGCACCATCAAGTCCGCGACGTTGTCGGCATAGCGATAACCGTCCACCTCCTTCTGGTCCCAGACCCAGCGGCGACCGTGCACGTCGAAGCGCACCAGACGTTCATCGATCAACGCGCGCAACACCTGGCTGACGAAAAGAGGGTTGCCGGCCGTTTTGTAGTGCACAACTGGCGCGAGTGTCTCAATAGCCTTGAGGTCAGTGTCCAGTTCAGCAGCGATCAGTTCCGCGACAGCAGGCACCGACAATGGACCCAGCATGACGCTTGCACCGGGTAACGATTGCCCATGGCCCAGCACCTGCAGCAACCCACCCTCACGCTGGAGGAACTGCGATTCGGCCTCGCGGTACGCCAGAATCAGCACCAGATGCCGGGGCGGCCGGGCAATGAAGGCCTGCAAGAACGACAGGGTCGAATCGTCGGCCCACTGCACGTCATCTACGAATAGCACCAGGGGTCGTCCTGGCTGAGCGAAGACTTCCAATACATCGAGTAGCGTCTGGTTGGCGCGATCAAGCGCATGCCGGGCAGGCATGTTCGGCAGTTCAGGCGTGACACCGATGACCAGCTCGGCCTCGGGCGCCAGCTCCACCAGGAGCTTGCCCCGCCCCTTGAGGCGTTCGATCAGTTGCTCGCCCAGCGTCTCCAGTTCCAGAGTCGGTTTGCCCAGCAATTGCGTCATCAGCGACTTGAAGATCTGCGCCAATGGCGCGTAGGGAATTTCCTGCTGCAGCAGATTACTCTTGCCGCTGGCCCAGTAGCCGGGCGCCAGGGGCCGGATACCTTGATGAATCAACGTCGACTTGCCGGCACCCGGTGCGCCACCGACCAGCAAGACCCGGGCGATGCCATTGCCGCGCACCTGACTTATCTGCTCGATCAACTGCGTGCGTTCAGCCTCTCGGCCGAACAGAACATCACTGCGGGCCACAGAAGGCAGCGCATCGAAGGTGCCCAGCCGAAACCCATCGATGCGCTCATATTTCAGCCACTGCTGTTGGCACCAGGCCAGATCCGCGGCCATCGATTCTGCGCTCTGATAGCGGGCATCCGGTTCCTTCGCCAAGCCTTTGAGCAGAACTTGGCAGATGCCTTCCGGCAGATCGGCGACATGGATTGCCGGTGATTGCGGTTGCACGGCGGCATGTACATGCAGCCATTGCGACGGGTCGCGGGCGCTGAGTGGCAGTCGACCGGTCAGCGCTTGGTAAAGGATCACGGTCAGCGCATAGATATCGCTTCGCGCATCAAAACTGGCGGCATCACGCCGTACCTGTTCGGGGGCCAGATAAGGCCATTGTTCCATGCCGGGCAGTTCAGCAGCGGACACCTCCCCGGCATGGCTGTGAAAACCCAGGAGTCTGACCGAGTCGGCGGCGTCCACCACCAAGTGGTGGGGTAGCAGACTGGCATGTCGCACGCCCGTCTTCTGAGCACTGGCCAGCGCGTTGGCCGCCGTTACGGCGATGGACAGCAAGCGCGTCAGTGGTAGCCCCGTGTCACCGAGCAAATCAGTCAACGGCGTCCCCGACGCGGGATAGATCAACAAAGGTCCCTCAGCCGAGCGGATGAACGCAACAGGGGCAATCGCCCAAGCCGGATCCAGGCGCAGATGAAAATCGCGCTCCAGCCGTTGGCACGTGGCAGGCAGCTGAATCGGTGCCCGGGCGGCGAGCCAGTATGTGCCCGATGACCGGTCCTGAAGCGTAAACCAGGTCAAGTCGTTTTCCCGGCGCAGCATGGCGAAGGTGCAGCGCAACAGCCAGGCTTCATCATGGACGACATCGAGACTCCGGGAACCGGATGTTGAGAGAGGACGGCTGGGCATGAACAATCACCGCTGAAGATTCGTTTCGGGCTGAGCCCAAGAGTACACGCAAGGCTCTGGCCCGGTGGCTGTGTGCGGATTATCCTGTCCGTCATCGGCACCATGATGGCCGTCCTGCTGCCCCGCTGCCGATGATTTTTACACACTGAAACCAAGGCGCGTTATCCCTCGGGATAATTGCATTATGCGAGGCCGTCCCCTAGCGTGTAACCCTGATGAATCGACGCTGCGGCGTCACTACCCGTCAACGCAGCGCAGAGGAACGCATGATCCGACTCGGCCACGCCACTATTTCCCTGGAACGGCGCGAAGCCTTTCTTGACGGACGGCCACTGCGTGTCGGGGGCCGGGCGTTCGAAATCCTCTCGGTACTGATGCAGGCCGATGGCCGGATTGTCAGCAAAAATGAATTGATTACACAGGTTTGGCCCGACACCGTCGTCGAGGAAAACAATCTGCAGGTGCAGATTTCTTCGCTGCGCAAGTTACTCGGGGAAAAAGAGCTCATACAGACGGTTCCGCGCCGAGGTTACCGATTATTGAAAGAACGTGAACCACCCCTGCCGCTGTTCCATCCGGTTGTCCCGGACCTCTTGGTGTCCGAGGATCAACAGACCATCGATCCGGACAGCGTGCCGGTGTTCATCGTCGACGATGAAGCGTCCGTGCGCACAGCCCTCAGCCGACTGCTGCGGGCCGAAGGTATTGCGCACCGGATATTCGCCTCGGCCGAAGAATTGCTCAGCGCTAACCTCGACATCGGCCCCGCTTGCCTGCTGCTTGACGTCAGCCTGCCCGAGGCGACGGGCCTGGAATTGCAATCGGCGCTCGGACAACGCGGGCATCCGTGGCCGGTCATCTTCATGACCGGTTTCGGCACCATCCCGATGTCGGTGCAGGCCATGAAAGCCGGGGCGGTCGAGTTCCTGACCAAACCTTTCAACGAAGACCAGTTGCTGCACATCCTGCGCACCACCCGTCAGCGTGCAGCGATAGCGTTCGAGCAATGGCAACGCACTCAAAGTGCCCGTCAAAGGGCCACCCTGTTGACCCCCCGTGAACGCGAAGTGCTACCGCTGATCGTCGCGGGTCTGTCCAACAAGCACATCGCCAACCGATTGGGCACCAGTGAAGTCACCGCCAAGGTCCATCGCAAGCACATCATGGAGAAGATGCAGACGCGCTCGCTGGTCAGTCTGGTCAAGCTGTATGGCCTGATCAGCGCCGAGCCGCCGTTTAGCATGCAGGGTTCTTCATGACTCTCAACACTGGCGGCGCCATCATCGTCTGCATCGTGGACGACGATGCGTCCGTGCGCAAAAGCCTGGCCAACCTGCTTCGGTCGGCCGGATACCGTTCTCGAGTATTCGCCTCGGGCGAAGAGTTCCTGACCCTCGAAAACTTCGATGACGTCGCGTGTCTGCTGTTGGATTTGAAAATGAACGGCCTGTCGGGGCTGGACGTCATGCGCGCGCTGACGTTCAAGGGCAGAAAGTTTCCAGTGATTTGCATGTCTGCACACTGGGATGAAGCCACACTGGCCGAATCCAGCCGCTATAAACCCATCGAATGCTTGCGTAAACCCTTCAGCGGCGATGCTTTGCTGAGCGCCGTCGAGTTTGCGCTGCAATGTGAGCGATAGTTGATCGGGACAACCAGATTGTGTTTGTAAGCGATGTCTATGAGGCCAAAAGTGGTCATTGGATTTTGCTACCAGACGGCACCAAACCAGCGGCAAGTGCCTCCAGCAACGCATTGACCTTGGGAAGCGCTTGTCGACTTTTGGCCCAAACCAGATGCGGGGATTGCGTTCTATCGCACGTGCACAGGCGTGCTGGCATGATCACCGACCTGGCCCAACGGCTTAACTGGCCATGAACAGCGATTGTAGTCAGGGAGGGTGTAGTCCTTGGCTCCGGGTTTGGCGTGTCGGACCGCGTTATTGGTGAGAGCCATCACATACGTCACGAGAAAACCGATCTGCCGAGCACCGGATTGATGTACTGGAAAATGTGCCCATTGAGGCTGGATCTGAGTTTTTTCAGAGGGGGCGCGCGGCAAAAGTCCAAGAAAGACTTTTCTTTGGACGAAAAAAAATGGACCTCTTTTCAGAGATCCATTTTTTAATGCTTGGAGCGGGAAACGAGACTCGCATCTAGCGTCCGCCCCATTGAAATCTAAAGGTTTTTAAACATCCCCTCCGTGGGAATGGACTTATTTTTGGACTTGTTCGGAGGGGATGTCAAGAACGGGAAGAACATAACTCCAAACCGTGCTACCGAGTGCTTTCTACATCCAGCCGCAGAAGCAACCATCAGGCTGCCGGCATCAACTCCCGCGTAAGTCACGTCGCCAGCCGCGAAATCATCAGCGTCCCGTGAGGTCGGCAAGCCGGTCAAATATTGGGTCGGTCAGGGCTTGATGTTCTTCAGCTTACTGAGCAGTTCCAGCAACTGTTGAAGCTGCTCCTCACCGAACTGCTCCTGAATCTTCAGGTAATTGCTTTCCATCCCCGCACTCATGTCGACAAAACACTGCTGCCCCTGCTCGGTGAGAGCGACGAACACCCGGCGCTGATCTTCCGACGACTTCCTGCGACGGACGATACCGTCGCGCTCCAGTCGGGACAGAACACCGGTCATGCTCGGCTTGAGGATGCATGCCAGATGAGCCAGCTGATGGCTTTCCAGTTCGCCGTGCTGGCGCAGGATACGAATCACCCGCCACTGCTGCTCAGTCAGATCATGTTCATTGAGCAACGGCCGGAAAAATGCCATGGCCGCTTCGCGGGCCTGCAACAAGGTGAGCGTAAGGGACGGTCTGGGGGTCGGCATGGTTCACGCGGAAAAAGAGGTCGAAGCGTCAAAGCTTAGAGTCGGCACAGAGTGCATGCAACATCCCCTCTACACCAGGTCATTAATTTATAAACAAATTACCTATCTCAGATAAAAAAATAATCGTTTTACCCCAATGTTTTACTGAAAAAACTGGAAAACACGCTACACAAATAAACGATAAGATGTTCACAATATGCCACCCCTTACCGAATAGGGGGTGATACCTACAAAAACAACAAAAGGAAACCCCTCATGCATTCGTGCCTCCTTCGCACGGCGGCAAGCGCTGCCCTGTGCGCCTCGTTTAGCATGAACAAGGCAGCCATGAATTGCGCAGTCCATCCAGGGTCGATGGCGGCAAGATCGACAACCGTTTTTTCAACGGCATGGTAAGCCTGTCGATGGGTGCCCATAAATTCGGTCTGGGGTACCAGAACCTCTCCGGTGATGGCGACTTCGCCTTTCCGGGCCTGGACCCTTATTCAGTCAACCTGGTGACCATCAACGTCTTCACCAAGGCCGAGACCGACGCCTGGCAGGCGCGTTACGACTACAACTTCGCGGCCCTGGGCCTGCCTGGGCTGACCTTCATGACTCGCTATGTCGACGGCTCCCATGTGCAGACCTCCACCGTGCGTAACGGTCGGGAATGGGAGCGTGACACCGACCTGGTTTACACGGTGCAGAGTGGTCCGCTGAAGAGCGTCAATGTGCGGCTACGCAACGCCACTCTGCGTTCAAGCAACGGCCTGATCAGCGATATAGACGAAAACCGGATCATCATCGGCTACAGCCTGGCCTTGTGGTGAGCCGCCCATGAAAAGTGCAAGCGGTTCCCTGTAAAAGCCATTTTTCAGGGCACTGGCTGCGACCATGATTGCTCAACAGACACTCGACGCCTATCGAGAAGCAAACATGGCTACCTCACCGCAAACCCGATTGTCGCTGGCGATACTCGCCTGGTGTCATCTGCGCATAACGCTGGAAGAATCGACTGAAATAGGCCGGGTCCTTGAAGCCCAGCTGGTAGCAAATCTCATTGGCCGAACCGCCGGTGAACAGCAACAGGCGCTTGGCTTCCTGCATCAGTCGTTCGAGGATCAGCCGTTTCGACGGCAAGTCGGCAATGCGTCGGCAGACGTCATTGAGCCGTGCCTCGGTAACACCAATGCCGTCGGCATAGCGCGACAGTGGCCAGTGCTGCAGGTAATGGTCTTCGATCAACTCGTTGAAGCGATGGAAAATCCGCAAGTCTTCCTGGCGTGCCGGGCGGGCTTCCAGGGAGTTGGCGCAGAGTCTGAGCAGGCTGATCATGATCAGGCGCGTCAGGCTGTCCAGTGCCGAACCTCGTCCGGGACCGTCTTCGTTGATCTCGCTGCACAGCTCCTCGAACAAAAATTCGAGTCTGCGGACCTCGGGGTGGAATTGCGGTGCCAGCCGCGCCAGCGCAACGCAGGCCGCCGGCAACTGCGCGCCGGGCGCCAGGCTGGGGTCGGCATCGATCAACTGCCAGACCAGTTGCTGGCGCACCGTCAGCACGTGCCCGTCGGCGTCCGCTTCGGTGACGAAGGAATGGGCCACCGTCGGTGGCGTGAGGAAAAACATCGGTCCCGACTCGAGGTATTGCTGGTCATCCAGATAGACCCGCACCGCGCCGCTCTTCACGTAATGCACCTGGAAGAACCGGTCGTGTCGATGCACCGGCATGTTGCGACCGAAAAACTCCGCCAGGTTGCCGAGTTTGTCGTAGTGCACTTCGGCATCGCTGTAGCGCTGGTCGTAGACCTGACCGATATTGATATTGGGGATCGGCTGACGATCGATCATCGCTGGATACTCTTTCTTATTGGGGTGTTGGCCGAGCAAGTGCTTTCATCCTGCGCCGGTTTTCGGCGGCTAACCACTGCTGGAAGATTTTGCCACGCTTGACGATAGTTAACATATTAATTATAACGTTAACAGGTTAACGAATACTTCACGGAGCAGTCACTGCCCCGCCACTGCCAGGAGAAAAGCATGAGCCGTGCCCTGCATGATGTTGCGAACGGCACCCTGTTCGGCGTTGCGCTGAACTATCAGGGGTTGCTGAACCAACGTATCGCTGAATTCGAACAAGCGCCTTACCAGAAACCACCGGTCAAACCGGTGCTGTTCATCAAGACGCCCAATACCCGCAATGGCCATGACCGCGCCGTGGTTCATCCGCAAGGTGAACGCCTGCAACCGGGTCCTGCACTCGGCGTGGTAATTGGTAAAAGCGCCAGCCGGGTCAGCGTTGAAAATGCGCTGGAGCATGTGGCCGGCTACACCATCGTCAATGAGTTCAGCCTGCCGGAGGACAGTTATTACCGTCCAGCGGTTAAAGCCAAGTGCCGCGACGGCTTCTGCTCGCTGGGCCCGGAACTGGTGGCCCGTGATCAGGTCGCTAACCCGCATCAGCTCAGCCTGAAACTGTTCGTCAACGGCGAATTGCGCCAGCAAAACTCCACCGCCAACTTCGTGCGCAATATCCCTCGGCTGATTGCCGAGATCAGCGAATTCATGACCCTCCACGAAGGCGATGTGTTGATTACTGGCACACCTGAAGGCCGTGTCGATGTCCTGCCCGGCGACACCGTCGAAGTCGAAATAAGCGGCCTTGGCCGCCTCGTCAACCACATCGTGGCCGAGTAACAGGAGCTTCCATGAAACACGCCCGTATCCGCTTTGAAGGCGAAGTCCACCTCGTCCATGTCGAAGAGCAAAATGCCGTGCGCCTGGCCGACGGCCGCTTGCTGGCCGAAGACCAGGTGCAATGGTTGCCACCGGCCACCGGCAGCATGTTCGCCCTGGGCCTGAACTATGCCGACCATGCCGCCGAACTGGCTTTCAAGCCACCGACCGAACCGCTGGCATTCATCAAATCCCCCGGCACCTACACCGGCCACAAACAAACCACCTGGCGTCCGGATAACGTCGCCTATATGCACTATGAGTGTGAACTGGTGGCCGTCATCGGCAAGCCGGCACGCAACGTCAAACGTGAAAATGCCCTGGAATACCTGGCCGGCTACACGGTGTGCAACGACTACGCGATCCGTGACTACCTGGAAAATTATTACCGGCCCAACCTGCGGGTGAAGAACCGTGATGCCACGACGCCCGTCGGCCCGTGGGTCGTCGACGTCGCCGACGTTCCTGACCCGAGCAACCTGAAGCTGCGCACTTGGATCAATGGTGAACTGCGCCAGGAAGGCAGCACCAAGGACATGATTTTCGACATCCCTTACCTGATCGAATACCTGTCCAGCTTCATGACCTTGCAACCCGGCGACATGATCGCAACGGGCACGCCGGAAGGTCTGGCCGATGTGGTGCCAGGTGATGAAGTGATTGTGGAAGTGGAAGGCGTGGGTCGCCTGGTCAATCGAATTGTCAGCGAAGCGGAATTCTTCTCCGCCCGTAACGAGGCTTGAGCAACATGATCAAACACTGGATCAACGGCCGCGAGGTCGAAAGCAAAGACACCTTCGTCAATTACAACCCGGCTACCGGCGAACCCATTGGTGAAGTCGCCAGCGGCGGCGCCGAGGAAGTGTCTCAGGCAGTGGCCGCCGCCAAGGAAGCCTTCCCGAAATGGGCAGCGACCCCGGCCAAGGAGCGCGCAAAGCTGATGCGCAAGCTCGGCGAACTGATCGAGCAGAACGTACCGCATCTGGCCGAACTGGAAACCCTCGACACTGGCCTGCCGATCCATCAGACCAAGAACGTTTTGATTCCACGCGCTTCGCACAACTTCGATTTTTTCGCCGAAGTCTGCACTCGCATGGACGGTCACAGTTACCCGGTGGACGACCAGATGCTCAACTACACCCTGTACCAGCCGGTGGGTGTCTGCGCTCTGGTATCACCGTGGAACGTGCCGTTCATGACGGCGACCTGGAAGACCGCTCCGTGCCTGGCATTGGGTAACACCGCAGTATTGAAGATGTCCGAGCTGTCACCGCTGACGGCCAATGAACTCGGTCGTCTGGCCGTCGAAGCCGGCATTCCTAAGGGCGTGCTCAACGTCATCCAGGGCTACGGCGCCACCGCCGGTGACGCGCTGGTTCGCCACCCGGATGTACGTGCGATTTCCTTCACTGGCGGTACCGCCACCGGCAAGAAAATCATGCAGACCGCCGGCCTGAAAAAGTACTCCATGGAACTGGGCGGCAAGTCGCCGGTGCTGATCTTCGAAGACGCGGATCTTGAGCGCGCCCTCGATGCTGCGTTGTTCACCATCTTCTCGCTTAACGGTGAACGCTGCACCGCCGGCAGCCGGATTTTCATCCAGGAAAGCGTCTACCCACAGTTTGTCGCCGAGTTTGCCGCTCGCGCCAAACGTCTGATCGTCGGTGACCCGCAGGACCCGAAAACCCAGGTCGGCTCGATGATCACCCAGGCCCATTACGACAAGGTCACCGGCTACATCAAGATCGGGATCGAAGAAGGCGCCACCCTCCTCGCCGGTGGTCTGGAGCGTCCGGCCAACCTGCCGGAACACTTGAGTCGCGGGCAGTTCATTCAGCCGACGGTGTTCGCTGATGTGAATAACAAAATGCGCATCGCCCAGGAAGAAATCTTCGGCCCGGTGGTATGCCTGATCCCGTTCAAGGACGAAGCCGAAGCCCTGCAACTGGCCAACGATACCGAGTACGGCCTGGCGTCTTACATCTGGACCCAGGACATCGGCAAAGCGCATCGTCTGGCCTATGGTATCGAAGCCGGCATGGTCTTCATCAACAGCCAGAACGTGCGCGATTTGCGTCAGCCGTTCGGCGGTGTGAAAGGCTCCGGCACCGGTCGTGAAGGCGGCCAGTACAGCTTCGAAGTGTTCGCCGAAATCAAGAACGTTTGTATCTCTATGGGCAGTCATCACATTCCGCGTTGGGGCATCTAGACCGCCGGTAAGGGTTGTCGAAGGCTGTGATGGGTCGCGCATCGGCCCATCGCAGAAGTCGACCTCCACCTGACTGAGTCAAACAACAACAACTTCAGGAGAATTATCATGGGCGAAGTCGTCCTGGCCGCGAAGATCTGCCACGTACCTTCAATGTACCTGTCGGAACTGCCCGGCAAGCATCACGGGTGTCGCGAAGCGGCGATTGCCGGACACAAGGAAATCGGACGTCGAGCCCGCGAGCTGGGTGCCGATACCGCCGTGGTGTTTGACGTGCACTGGCTGGTCAACAGCGGCTATCACGTCAACTCCGGCGAGCATTTCAAGGGCATCTACACCAGCAACGAACTGCCGCACTTCATCAAGAACATGGAATACGAGTACCCAGGCTGCCCGGAACTGGGCGAGCTGATCGCGGCCGAAGCCAATCTGGCCGGCGTGCGCACTATGGCTCACAACATCCCGAGCCTGGAACTGGAATACGGCACGCTGGTGCCGATGCGCTACATGCACATGGGCGTCCCCGACGAGCAGAAGTTCAACGTGATTTCCATAGCAGCCTGGTGTGCCTGGCACCGTCTGGAAGACAGCTTTGCCTTTGGCGCAGCAGTGCGTCGAGCCATCGAAAAGAGCGACCGCAAGGTGCTGGTACTGGCCTCGGGTTCGCTGTCCCACCGTTTCTCCGACGACCGCGAAGCCGAAGCCAACATCCATAACTGGACCCGCGAATTCGACAAGCAGATGGACCTGCACGTGGTCGAGATGTGGAAGCAAGGCCGCTTCAAGGAGTTTTGCGCGATGCTCCCGGACTACGCCGAGCATTGCTTCGGCGAAGGCAAGATGCACGACACCGCGATGCTCCTCGGACTGCTGGGCGGGCCTGAATACAACAAACCTGCCGAGATCATCACTTCGCCGTTCGGCAGTTCCGGCACCGGCCAGATCAACGCCATTTTCCCCCTCTGACACTCGCTCGCGGGCAGCCTGCAGGTTGCTCGCGGCCAGGGAGACGCACATGCCGCATTTCATCGCCGAATACACCGACAACATCGAGCAGCAGGCGGACTTGCCCGCGCTGTTCGAAAAGGTTCACGCCATCCTGGGAGACAGCGGCGTATTTCCCCTGGGCGGCATCCGCAGTCGTGGTGTACGTCTGGACACCTGGCGCATGGCCGACGGCAAGCACGATTACGCCTTCGTCCATATGACCCTCAAGGTCGGTCACGGACGGGATCTGCCGACCCGGCAGACAGTCGCCGAAACGCTGTTCAAGGTGATCACCGAGCACTTCGCCGAGCTGCAGTCGCAACGCTTGCTGGCGCTGTCGTTCGAGATGATCGAACTGCACCCCGAACTCAATTTCAAGCAGAACAACGTACATGCCTTCTTGAAGAACCAGGCGGGCTGATTCACGCCCCTCCTTCCGCCAACGGCCACTCAAACAAAAAGTACAACATCATGAGCACAGCCAATACCGCTGACAGCATCACCCTTGCCGAGCACGATCGAACCCACAGCACCGTTACCTGGCGCCTGATGCCATTGCTGTTGATCTGTTACCTGTTCGCCCATCTGGACCGGATCAACATCGGCTTCGCCAAGATGCAGATGAGTACCGATCTGCACTTCAGCGATACGGTCTACGGTTTCGGAGCCGGACTGTTCTTCATTGCCTACGCGCTGTTCGGCGTACCGAGCAACATGGCCCTGGACCGGGTCGGGCCACGGCGCTGGATCGCCAGTCTGATGGTGGTCTGGGGTGTGCTTTCCACCAGCATGTTGTGGGTCGAAAGCTCCAGCGGTTTCTATGTCCTGCGCTTTCTGCTGGGGGTGGCCGAAGCCGGTTTCTTTCCCGGGATCCTGGTGTTTCTCAACCGCTGGTACCCGGCCCGGCGCCGGGCTCAAGTCACCGCGCTGTTCGCCATCGCCGTGCCGATGGCCGGGGTGATCGGCGGACCGCTGTCCGGTGCGATTCTCGAAAACCTCCATGACTTCGGTGGTCTGCGCGGCTGGCAGTGGATGTTCCTGATCGAAGGTGCGCCAGTGGTCCTGCTGGGTCTGGTGGTTCTCAAGTGCCTTCCGGATAACTTCGAAGTCGTGAAGTGGCTCAACCCCGCGCAGAAACAACAACTGCGCGCGCAATTGAACAGCGAAGAACAACGTAAATCCATCACCTCCTTCGGCGGCATTGTGCGCGACCCGCAGGTCTGGCTGCTGGTGGCGATTTATTTCGCGGTGATGCTAGCGGTCAATACCCTGGCGTTCTGGATGCCGACCCTGATTCACGGCGCCGGCATCGGCCGCGACAGCCAGGTCGGCCTGCTCAGTGCTGTGCCCTATCTGGCCGGCTGCTTCTTCATGATCGGTTGTGGACGCTCATCGGACCGTAACCGTGAACGCCGTTGGCACTTGTGTGTGCCGCTGCTGATGGCCGCCGCCGGTATTGCCTTGGCGGGACTGGCACCGGGTAACCCGTTGTTGGTGATGGGCGGCTTGACCATTGCAGGCATGGGCGCCAGCGCCGCGTTGCCGATGTTCTGGCAACTGCCGCCAGCCTTTCTCTCCAACGGCACCCAGGCCGCTGGCATCGCGATGATCAGTTCATTTGGCAGCATCGCATCGTTTCTCGCCCCTTACCTGATCGGCTGGATGCGCGACACGACTCAGAGTGCCAGCCTGGCCCTGTATGTCCTTGCACTGTTTATCGCCCTTGGAGGCTTTCTGGTCCTTCGTACCCACGCGGCCATCGTCAACCCACAGTAAGAGATCTTTGTCATGCTCGATCAACAGCAAATCCTGCAAGCCGCCACACAACTGGACCGGGCCGAACGCTCCAGGGAGCAGATCCGGCAATTTTCCCTCGACCACCCGGCTTTCACGATCGAGGACGCCTATGCCATCCAGCGCGCCTGGGTTGCACAAAAAATCAAGGACGGGCGCAAGCTGGTCGGGCACAAGATCGGTCTGACCTCGCGGGCCATGCAAGTGTCCTCGAACATCACCGAGCCGGATTTTGGTGCCCTGCTCGATGACATGCTCTTCGAGGAAGGCACGGACATTCCTTTCGAACGCTTTATCGTGCCGCGCGTAGAAGTGGAGCTGGCGTTCATTCTTGGCAAGCCGCTCAAAGGTCCGAACTGCACGATCTTCGACGTGCTCGACGCCACAGAGTGGGTGATCCCGGCGCTTGAGATCATCGACGCCCGCATTCAGCAAATCGACCCGCAAACCAAAGCGACGCGCAAGGTCTTCGACACCATTTCCGACAACGCTGCCAACGCTGGCGTGGTCATGGGAGGTCGTGCGGTGCGGCCAACCGAGATCGACCTGCGCAAGGTGCCGGCGGTGTTGTACCGCAACGGCGTGATCGAGGAGTCTGGGGTTTCCGCAGCGGTGCTTAACCACCCGGCGAAGGGCGTGGCCTGGCTTGCGAACAAGCTGGCCGCATACGACGTCACCCTGGAAGCGGGGCAGATCATTCTCGGAGGCTCCTTCACCCGTCCTGTGACGGCCAACCCCGGCGATACCTTCCATGTCGATTACGACATGCTGGGTTCCATCTCCTGCCGCTTCGTCTGATCCCTGGAGAACCGTTCTATGGAAATGCCCATCAACCGCTTCAAGCAACGCCTGAAAAGCGGCGAAGCACAGATCGGCCTCTGGCTCGGTCTGGCCGATGCCTATTGCGCCGAGCTGGCGGCGAATGCCGGTTTCGATTGGCTACTGATCGACGGCGAACATGCGCCCAATGACCTGCGCGGCATGCTCAGCCAGTTGCAAGCCGTCGCACCCTACCCAAGCCAGGCGATCATCCGCCCGGTGATCGGCGATACCACGCTGATCAAACAGGTGCTGGATATCGGCGCCCAGACCCTGCTGGTCCCGATGGTCGAAAGTGCTGAGCAGGCACGAGAACTGGTGCGCGCGATTCACTACCCGCCCCAGGGTATACGCGGTGTTGGCAGTGCGCTGGCCCGTGCTTCGCGCTGGAACAGCATTCCCGGCTACCTCGATCAGGCCGATGCGCAGATGTGCCTGCTGGTGCAGATCGAGAACCGCGAAGGCCTGGCCAACCTGGATGCCATCGCATCTACAGAAGGTGTCGACGGGGTCTTTATCGGGCCGGCAGATTTAAGCGCATCCATGGGCCATCGCGGCAATCCGGGCCATCCTGAGGTGCAGGCGGCCATCGAGGACGCCATTGTGCGAATTCAGAAAGCTGGCAAGGCCGCAGGCATTCTCAGTGCTGACGAGACACTTGCCCGGCGCTATATCGAGCTGGGCGCAGCGTTTGTTGCAGTCGGTGTCGACACCACGGTGCTGATGCGCGGCCTGCAATCCCTCGCTGGCAAATTCAAAGATGCCCCGGTGCCCACCAGCTCCGGCGGCGTGTACTGATTTTTTCGAGAAGTCCGATGAAACTTGATGATTTGCAACTGCTGCGCGAACAGGCTTATGTCAATGGCCAATGGATCGAAGCCGATGACGGCACACGTTTCGCGGTGACCAACCCGGCGGATGGCGAAACCATCGCCCAAGTCAGCTCCCTCGGCCAGGCCGAAACCACCCGCGCCATCGCTGCGGCCCAGGCGGCCCTGCCCGCCTGGCGTGGTAAGACCGCCAAGGAGCGCAGCAATGTATTGCGCACATGGTTCGAGCTGATCATGGCCAATCAGGAAGACCTGGCCCGCCTGCTCAGTTGGGAACAAGGCAAGCCACTGGCCGAGAGTCGCGGCGAAGTGGCTTATGGCGGGAGCTTTATCGAGTGGTTCGCCGAAGAGGCCAAACGGGTCTACGGCGATGTAATTCCTCACGACAAACAAGGCCGGCGGCTGGTGGTGATCAAACAGGCCATCGGGGTGGTGGCGGCCATCACGCCATGGAATTTCCCCAATGCAATGATCACCCGCAAGGTCGGTCCGGCGCTGGCCGCTGGCTGTACCGTGGTGCTCAAACCGGCGTCGGAAACCCCACTGTCGGCCCTGGCCCTGGCTGAACTCGGCGAACGCGCCGGCATTCCGGCCGGGGTGCTGAATGTGGTCACCGGCACCCGCTCACGGGAAATCGGTGCCGAGCTGACGGGTAACCCGGCGGTGCAGAAACTCTCGTTCACAGGCTCCACCGGTATCGGCAAATTGCTGATGGCCCAATGTGCGCAAACCATCAAGAAAGTCAGCCTGGAACTGGGCGGCAACGCGCCCTTTATCGTCTTCGAAGACGCCGACCTGGATGCCGCGGTGGAAGGTGCTATCGGCTCGAAATTCCGCAACAGCGGCCAGACCTGTGTCTGCACCAACCGCTTGCTGGTGCAGAACAGTGTCTATGACGAGTTTGCCCGCCGCCTGGTACTGGCGGTCAACGCCCTCAAGGTCGCCCGGGCCGAGACCGAAGGCGCGCAACAAGGGCCGCTGATCAACGCCAAGGCCGTGGCCAAGGTCGAGGAACATATCAGCGACGCGCTGGCCAAGGGCGCCACGCTGCTGGCCGGCGGCAAACCCCATGCGCTGGGCGGCAACTTCTTCGAACCCACGGTGCTCGGCGACGTCACCCCGGCCATGCTGGTGGCCCGGGATGAGACCTTCGGCCCGCTGGCACCGCTGTTCCGTTTCGACACCGAATCCGAGGCAATCGCCATGGCCAACGACACCGAGTTCGGTCTGACGTCCTATGTCTACACTCGCGACCTGGGCCGCGCCTGGCGCGTCAGCGAAGCGCTGGAGTACGGCATGGTCGGAGTCAACGAAGGGCTGATCTCCACCGAAGTGGCGCCGTTTGGCGGGATCAAGCAGTCAGGATTGGGCCGTGAAGGTTCGAAATACGGGATCGATGATTACATCGAGCAGAAGTACATGTGCCTGAGTATCAAATAAGTCGGTTGGCCTGCGTCAGGTATGTAAAACACAGCGGATCTCGTGTGTGGGCTTGTTCGCGATAGCGGTGGATCCGTCGACAGTGATGTTGAATGTACCGACGTCATCGCGAGCAAGCTCCCACATTAGATCCCGGCTATTTCTGACACCGTGTTTTGTCTCTAGCGCCTGATGGTCTTCAGCTCATTGAGCAGCCCGAGCAACGTCTGCAACTTCTCCTCTCCCAACTGAGCCTGCAACCGCTGGTAGTTCTCTTCCATGCACTGGCTCATGGACGCAAAGCACGCCTCGCCCTTTTCGGCCAGAGTCACCAGCACCCGCCGCTGATCTTGCTCGGCCTTGCGCCGATGGACCATCCCGGCCGCCTCCATTCGCACCAGCACACCGGTCATGCTTGGTTTGAGGATGCAAGCCAGTTCCGCCAGTTGGTAGATTTCCAGTTCGTCGTGCTGACTGAGGATGCGGATAACCCGCCACTGTTGTTCAGTCAAACCGTGCTGGTTGAGCGAGGGACGAAAAAAGCTCATGGCCGCTTCACGGGCCTGCAATAGGGTCAAGGTCAGGGATTGCCGGGGTTTATGCATGGAAGTCAGAATCACGGTTGATTTAGTTAATAGTTTAACGAAACTCTACCACTGTCCAACTCACAAAACGCTATAACTTGTTTGGCTCCCGAAGGCTCTGGCGCGCTGAATCAAAAATCCCGGCACAGAGAATCAAGACATCCGCCCCGCCAGAGCTCTTAATAGAAGTCATCCGGTACAGAGCTTCCTAAAGGCCCTGCGTTGAGTTTTTCTTCACTTTTTCAGGCTGCGCCATGATCAATATCGAAACGCCCACCTATTACACGGCCACCAAAAAATACAACCTCAGCTTCCCGACGCTGGAACAGGATGTGGAAGCTGACGTTGTGATCATTGGCGGTGGTTTCTCCGGCATCAATACCGCACTGGAGCTCGCCGAAAAAGGCATCACCAATATCGTCGTGCTGGAGGCGCGTTACCTGGGTTTTGGCGGCACCGGGCGTAATGGTGGACAGATCATGGCCGGCATCGGTCACGACCTGGAGAAGATCAAGAAGGACGTGGGTGAGGACGGTCTGCGTCAGGTCTTTGAGATCAGCGACCTGGGTGCGGACATCATCAAAGATCGCATCGCCAAGTACGACATCGATGCCGACTTCTGTCACGGCTACGGCTACATGGGTTTCAACGCTCGCCAAGAAAAGACCCTGCGCGCTTGGGAAAAAGACTTCAAATCGATCAACACCAAACACGAGATCCGCTTTCTCGGCGGTTCGGACGTCAAGCAAATCATTGGCTCCGACGCCTACAGCAGTGCTCTGTTGCACATGGGCGGCGGTCACGTCCATTCGCTGAACCTGCTGCTCGGTGAAGCCAAGGCAGTGGTCAGTCACGGCGTGCGAATTTTCGAGAACAGCCCGGCCCTGGAAGTCAGCTATGGCGAGCGCATTACCGTGCGCACGGGGCGCGGCTCGGTCAAGGCCAGCAAACTGCTGTGGGCCTGCGACAGCTTCCTCAACAAACTGGAACCCGAACTGCACCGCTCGACCATCAACACGTACGCCTTCCAGATGATGACCGAGCCACTGTCGGACGAGCTGATCAACCGCATCAGCCCGATTCGCGGCGCCTACAGCGACATTCGCCCGGTGATCGACTACTACCGTGTCACCAACGAAAACCGCCTGCTGTTCGGTGCCGCCACCCCTTTGGTCGAACATATTCCCCTGGACCTGAAGGCCTGGAATCGCCGCCTGATGCTGAAGATTTTCCCCTATCTCAAGGACGTGAAAATCGACCTGGCCTGGGGTGGTCCGATGGCCTGCAGCCCGAACCTGTTCCCGCAGATCGGCACCCTGCCCGGTCGCAGTAACGCCTTCTTCGTTCAAGGCTATTCGGGCTTCGGCGTCACACCCAGCCACATCATCTGCAAGGTGCTGGCTGAGGGCATGAGTGAAGGTTCGGCGCGCTATGACCTGGTCAGCTCGATCCACCGCCCGACCATCCTTGGCAAAGATGCGTTCCGCCCCTTGTTGCTGACCGCCGGCAAATCCTGGCACCAGCTTTCGGGTTACTGGAACGGGCGCCGCTGACGGCCGAGGCGTTCTTCCCTTTCAACTTTTTTACTCATCAGGAGCAACTGCCATGACCCTTACTACCCTCAAGCAAGACATCCAGCTATCCGAACTGGATGCCTGGGGCACCGTCGCCGACCTTGGCTCGGAAATCCTCGAAGGCGAAGTCCGGGCCTTCGGCAAAATGACCTTCGGAGCGCCGACCGACCCGGTCAGCAGTGCTTACTTCGGCACCACCCAGGGCAAGTTCCGGATGGTCTATCCGTTCGCCGAACAAGCCACCGTAGTCACCGGTGAAGTGGTCCTGACCGACGAATCCACCGGCCAGAGTTCTCGCTACAAGGCCGGTGACAGCTGGTTCGTGACCAAGGGCACGCCTGTGCTCTGGGAAGTTGTCAGTGAAAGCTTTGTGAAGCATTATTTCGCTGTTGCCTGATCGATCCCGGCTGCCGACTCCCACCGGCAGCCTTTTTGGCGAAGGTTACTTACCATGAACGCCATCCCTACTCAGGAAGTCGCTGGCCATTGCCTGCAGGCTTTCACTCAACTCGTTCCTGCCAGTCAGGCGGCGTTCTACTGTGTCGACCGGCACCTGCAAGCCCGTGATTTCCAGCTGCATTGCATGAGCGGCGAGATGCATCGCGACTATCTCGACAACTACCGTCAATTCGACCCGCTGCAACCGCGCAATTGCCTGTCCAGCGGGCTGGTCGTAGTGCCGCTAGGCCTGGCCATGGCCCGACAGCCGACGCGGGACAGCCGGCGCTATCGGGATTTCCTGCAACGCTATGGCGTCGTCGATGTGGTGGAAATCCTTGCCCATAGCGCCGGCCAGCCTCAGGCCGCCATCTCATTGTTACGCACCGCCGAACAAGGCGCCTTCACCACCGACCAGTTGGTCCAGCTCAATGCCTTGCAGTCTCTGCTGCAACTGGCCGTGGCGAACATGCAGCTCTGCGAAGATCCGCTGATCGGCCTGACGCCCAAGGAGCGGCAGATCGCGTTGCTGTTGCGCCAAGGCGCCAGCAACAAGCAATTGGCCCGGGAACTGAACGTCGGTCTGCCGACCATCAAGACTCACCTGATCAACCTGTTTCGCAAAACTGGCGTGGCCAGTCGTACCGAGTTGGTGGGGACGCTGTTTCTCTAAACCGGTTCAACCATCCGGTTGATAGGCGAGCCAGAATCCGAGCGGCATGATTCAGGTCGCTACTTCACTTAACCGGAGCATTGCAATGACCAAACCCTCTGACTGGATCACCGTTGGCGCCCTGGCCGACGGCTTCGCCCCAGAAGCTTTTATCCTGCCGAACCTGGCCGACCTGAATGGCAAGACCTTCACGCTGAACTTCGCCAATGGCTGGCAGATCGAACATCGTTTCGACACCGAAACGGTGTCCTGGACCGCTGCAGACGGTCACTCCAACGGCACCGCAGCGTATCGGGCAACTTCGGTGCGCCCCGGTCTGTATCTGGTGGATTTCATCAAGCGAGAAGGCGCTCAAGCCTGGTCGGTGAGCCTGGTGCTCGACACCGCCAGCGCTGCGTTCACCGCCGTGATCGGCCGCATGCCGAGCCAGGAGCAAACCCGCGAAGGCCTCTACAGCCGCGCACTGGCCGGCAAGAACCTGACCTCGGTCGAGGTGGATTTCCTGCATGGCAGCCTCGATCGTCCATGGCAGGAAGGCCAGTGCCCACACGCACCGACCAGCGAACTGACCGGCCTGCGCAATATGTATCGCTACAGCCCGAGCGAAGTCTACGAGCACATCTACCTCAACGATCAATTCTATTCCTGGCAGTGCCTCAAGGGCGTCGAGCAAGGCCTGTGCGACACCGACCGCTGCCACTACTACAAGATCGCTGATCAGCTGTACCTGTTCGTCTGGCGCGAGAAGATCATCCCGACCCTCGGTGTGGTGCTGATCGACATGCAACAGCACCGCAGCGACGGCAAGATCTTCGGTTATGCCGGGTCGTCCTTCGATGAACTGTCGAACTTTCCGGTCGCCTCTTACTGCCAGGTTCTCAACCAGACGGAGTATCCCGATGCCTGAGCCACGTATCGTTGCAATCACCGGAGCCGGGACAGGCATCGGTGCCGCCTGCGCTCGGCTGTACGCAACCGAAGGCGCCAATCTGGTTCTGGTCGGCCGCCGCCGCGAACCTCTGGAGCAGGTTGCCCGGGAAACCGGTGGCCTGGTCCTGGTCGGCGATGCCGCCTGTCCGGACACCTGGGAAGGTTTCATGGCGCAGATTCGTCAGCGTTACGGCCGGCTCGATGTGCTGCTGGCCTGTGCGGGCGGTCATGGTCTGGGCAGCGCAACCCAAACCACCCCACAAACCTGGGAAGCCGCGTTGCGCAGTAATCTCGACAGCGCCTTCTACAGTGCCCGGGCCTGTCTGCCGCTCTTGCTGGAAAGTGCCGGCAACATCGTGCTGATCGGTTCCATTGCCTCACTGGCGGCGGGCCCCGAAGTCTGTAGCTACACCACAGCCAAGCACGCCCTGCTCGGCCTCAACCGCTCGCTGGCCAGGGATTACGGCCCACGCGGCGTGCGAGTGAATGCGGTCTGTCCGGGCTGGGTCCGCACGCCCATGGCCGATCAAGAGATGCAGCCGCTGATGGATTTTTACGGTGAGACGCTGCAGCAAGCCTATGGCCGGGTCTGCGCTGACGTGCCGTTGCGCCGGCCGGCCAGTGCCGAGGAAATCGCCAGGGTCTGTCGCTTCCTGGCGTCCAGCGAGGCCTCGATCATCACCGGCGCGACCCTTGTGGCCGACGGCGGTTCGAGCATCGTCGATGTGCCGACCCTGGCCTATACCCATATGGAGCAACCTCATGTCTGAAGGCTGCACTTTCAAAGATCTGGACTTCAGCGGTAAAACCGTACTGGTGACCGGCGGTGCCCAGGGTATTGGCCGTGCGATTGTCGAAGCCTTCGCCTTGCGCGGTGCACGCGTGGTGATCGCCGACTTGCAACTGCCCCAGGCTCAGGCGCTGGCCATCGAGTTGTCTGGGCGGGCGTGTCAGGTCGAAGCCGTGTTCGTCGACCTGGCCGAGTCCACAGCGGTGTTCGAACTGGTTCAGGGCCTGGAGCAGCGTTTGGGTCGGCTGGATATCCTGGTGCACAACGCTGGGTATTTTCCACTGACTCCCTTCGCCGAGATCACTCCGTCCATTCTCGACCGCACCTTGGCCGTCAATCTCTCGGCACTATTCTGGCTGACTCAGGCGGCCTTGCCGATGTTCCGTCGTCAGGGTCAGGGCTGCGTGCTGGTGACTTCATCGGTCACCGGCCCGCGGGTGGCCTATCCAGGACTGAGCCACTATGCGGCATCCAAGGCCGGGGTTAACGGTTTCATTCGCAATGCCGCACTGGAGCTGGCCGGATACAACGTGCGGGTCAATGGCGCTGAGCCCGGCATGATCGCGACGCCTGCCATGGGTAATCTGGGGGGCGACCAGGTCAACGACGATATCGCCAGCCGTGTGCCTTTGGGACGATTGGGCACTGCGGCCGATATCGCCGGAGCCATGCTGTTTTTGGCGTCGGATCTGGCGAGCTACATTACCGGGCAGACGCTGGTGGTCGATGGGGGATCGACCTTGCCAGAGGTTTGATACAGCTTTTTTCAATACTAAAAAGGGGGCTTTGGAAAGCCCCCTTTTTACATCCAGTCAAAGACTCACGCCGCCCCCACCGCCTGCTGCAAATGGCTGGAACGAAAATCCTTGGGTGATAGCTCGAATTGCTTCTTGAACGAGCGGCTGAAATGCGCCGAATCGGTGAAGCCCCACTTGTAGGCAATCGAGGTAATCGATTCAGTCCTCAGGAAAGGGTTGGTCAGGTCATCGGCGCTGCGTTTGAGCCGAGCCCGTTGAATGTAGCGACAAACGCTATCGTCCTGTTCCTCGAACAACCGGTACAAATGCCGCACTGAAATGTTCAGTCGATTGGCCAGGCCCACCGGGCTCAGGCCGGGCTGGGTCAGGGATTCATCGATGACTTTCTGCACATAACTGCGCAGGTTATTGCCCTGCAACGAGGCGCTGTCGACCCGTGAATCATGATCCTGCTCGAATGCCGAGCCGAGTAGCGAAGCAAAAGCACACTGCAAGGCCTCGCCCTCGCCCACGGCACACTCGCCCTCCAGGTTGTCCTTGCATAGCTGATCCATCAACACGTGCAGCATCCGCCCGCAGGCCTTGCTCGAGGAAATCTTGCCGAAGGTCCCGAGCTGGCTGCCGAGTTGCTTGCACACTTCATTGCGAGACAAGGACAGGGAGGCATGCTCGATCAGGCCAAAGGGGGTGATTTCGATGGACCCTGTCGAATCCATCAGTAGCATATCCCCGGGGGCCAGCTGGATGCTCCGGCCATTCTGGGTGATCTGGGCGTAGCCGCTGCGCTGGCTGACCAGGAAACAATGCTGGTCGTTATCGTGGTCGGGGTTGGTCTTGGGGCGCTTGATGAGGCCCGCATTGGTGCGCAGGTTGGCCAGCGGCAGACCGCCTCGGGAGAACTTGGAAACCTCACCGATGAACAGCGCGCGGTTGAAGGCCAGTTCTGTGTCGAAGTGACCGCAAACAGCTCGCAGATCCCGGGTCCAGTTTTCCAGCCCGTCTTGCACAACCTGTTGGATGCTCATGGGTATCTCCACAATGGCTTTTTGTTTTTGTAGCGCAATAGTTAACATGTTATCTATATATGCGCAACAAGTACTGATAGCCGTATGTGAAAGCACTTATGATGCCAAACTCAAAGCGTGCGCAGCACTCGCTGCAAACCACTCAAGGACTCGAGCAGCCAGTCGCGCTGCTCACGGCTCAAGGCGATGTAGCGACGAAAGGCCGGCATCCGGTTGACCACTTCGCTACCGCCCATATGCTCCAGCCGCACGCACCATTGACGCGCTTGTAGATCGATGCGCAAGCGTTTGAAATCCAGCGGCATCAGCGCTTGCTGCAGCATACTGTCCGCCAGTAATCCGGCTTCCAAACCGACCAACAGTGCCGCGTCTCCAGCACGTTGCCGACAGCGGATTCCGGTCCGTCGAACCGACCCGGTATGGTGCAGTTCAAAGCTCGCCATGCCCTCTCTTGTAGCAGGCACCCGCAGCACGAATTCGGTCATAACCAGGTGCATCAACAGCTGCGACTCGGTGCGCTCGACGATCTCCAATTGCAGGCTGCCATCGTCCAGCGAAGCCCGGGCCACTGTCAGCTCTGTCTGCTCGAAACTGGCCAGGCCGAGGTTGCGCCGCAGGTGCTCAAGCGTCACACCCGGCCGATAACCGGCCGGGGCGCGACTGGCACTGAACAGCTCAGACAGTTTTTGCAGCATGGTCGAGATAATCGTTGTGATGCTTGCCAGGCTCATAGGAAAACTCCTTGGCCAGCACGTCTTCCACCAACGCCGGCTTGAATGGATTGACCTTCTGCACGACTAACGTCCAAAACAGCGCATACACCGCCGTGCAACCGAGCATCACGCCAAAAGGGATATAGATGTCCGCCGGATTCATACCGGGCGGCGTGATAAACCACATGCCCAGCAGAATACCGATGCTGGAGACAATCTGCGGCAGTGGAAAGAACGGCGAGCGATAAGCCCGTGGCAGATCGGGGCGACGAATCCGCAGGATCACCACTGACAGCGTCACCAGCAGATAAGCAAAACTCCAGGCGCATACGGCAGCCAGCACCAGGGGCATGATGTTGTCGGCGTTGCCGCCCAGATACAGCGCATGCAGGCAAGGAATCAGCATCACCACCACAATGCACAGTAGGGGCGTCTTGAAGCGTGGGTGCAGGTAAGTGAAGACCTTGGGCAACGCCCCATCGACCGCCATACCGTAAAGAATCCGCGGCACTCCCGCCATCAACGTATTGATGGTCGCCGCGCCGGCAAACAGGAAGCCAATACCCAGCCATATCGGACCGATATCACCCATTACCTGCTCGGCGAACTTTGGAATCGCCATGGGCGTGTCAAGCAGATGCACACCGCTGGCCGCATCCAGTAACACGTTTTCCACCTGACGTTTCATCGCTGCACCGTAGATGAACATGCACGTCGCCACGCTGAGCAAACCCAGAATCATCGCCTTGGGCATGACCCTGGCCGATTGGCGCAGATCCGGCGCCAAGGGTGTGACGAACTCGCAACCAACGAACATGAACATGGCCATGCCCACAAGCGACAAAATGGTGATCAAGTCTGTGCCCACCAGCGACTCACCGAACCAGCCATCCAGTTGCACAGCCGGTGCCGCGATCAGCCCCAACACGCCGAACACCATCAGGGTCGTCCACATGCCGAAGGTCAGGATGATTTCGGCCCGACCGAACGCGCTGACGCCGAAGATATTGAGGATCCCGAACACAACGACGAACCCCACCCCAAGCAACCACGAACCACCGACCGATTCGGCCAGCGTGTTGAGATGCTCGAAGTTCACCAGTGCCATGACGCCCGAAAGTATGGTTTCCGCAGTTCCGGCAAACACATGGACAATCAGGTAGGCTGACAATGTACCGGTGATTGCAAAGAAACGGCCCATGCCGCAGTTGATGTAATCGTAGACCGAACCGGTGGTCGGCAGAATCGACGCAGCTTCAGCGAAGGTCGTCGCCTGGGCCAGCATCATTACCACGGCGATCAACATGGCCACCGCAAAAGCGCTGCCGCCAATGCCAAACCCCATGGTCGCGGTGAGTATCACCGGACTGGCCATGATCAGGCCGATGGTGCTGGCAAGTGCGGTGGGAAAACCGACCGTACCCCGGTTCAAATGCTCTGTGAGCCTGTCATTGATCGACATAGTGCAGATCCTCGAAAGCGGATTTTTCTATTGTATGAATCGAGCCGTTCAAGGAGCCGGCGATAACGCCTTCCCCAGCCAGTCCCTGATCGAAACGGCGCCCTGTGCAGAACCACTTTGCGCCCCTCCCGCCCTGATCGTCTTGCCCATGCCTGCCGCCGGTTTTGTTGCTCCCTGCCAAGGTCCGGTGCTTGGCTGACAGGATCAATTATCTGGCACGCAGGTGAAAGACTTCCCCCGCCTCCAGTCGCCCTAATGCGCACTCGACCTATCGAGCTGTCCAACAAAAGCTGGGGAAAACAACAATGGAGCAAACACTGAAAGCACGATCGCTGTCCAAGGCCGTTGGTCTGGGTATCGCGCTCTTGATCGCCGACTCGTCGGCCCAGGCCTACGAGCTGTATGCCGATAACGACACCAAGGTCACCGGCAACTTCCTCGCCGTCTATGGGATGTTCAACAGTCGCAAGAACTATGACGGCACCACAGGCGGGTCTAGCTGGCGCGAAGGATTTATCAAGTATGGCTTGAGTGTCGAGCAAACGCTCGGCGACCTGGGCAGCGCCTATGGCACGGCCAATCTGGTCAGTTCCGGCACCTGGGGCGATGGCGATGCGGCGGGCATCACCGACGGCACCGAACGAACCACAAAGTTTGATGAAGCCTTCGCCGGTTGGCGTTCCGGCGACCTGTTCCCGGTACTTGGCAAGGATGGTGTGGATGTGTCGTTTGGGCGCCAGGTCATTACTCTCGGTGACGGTTTTATCATCAACGACGACGGCCTGAACCTGGGTAAAGGTGTAGCGGACGGTGAGTTCAACCGAGGTGGTGCCTATTATCTCGCGGCACGCCACGCCTTCGACGAAACCGCCGTTCTGCGCTTGGGCGGCAAGGAAGGCGTTCATGGCAGCCTGATGTGGATCAAGTCGGATAACCGCGCTCAGGCCAAGACCGAGATGGCCGCCAGCACCCTGGAATACACCGCCGCGCCAGGTACCCTCGGGCTGACCTATATTCACGGCATCGACGTCGATGATCGTTATGCCAGCGACTTCCAGAAGCAACGTGAAGGCATGAACATCTATAGCCTGCGGGGCGCTGGCAATGCCGGAATAGAGAACGCTCACTTTTCCTTCGAATATGCCTGGCAGGACAAGGACGCCGGCCCGGAAAAAGCCTGGTACACCGAAGCCGGCTACACCTTTGCCGACCTGCCATGGTCGCCGGACCTGACGTACCGTTACAGCCGCTATTCCAAAGATTGGGATTCGATGTTCAACGGTGTCAACCGTGGCTACGGTACCTGGTTCCAGGGCGAAGTGGCCGGTAATTATTCGGGCCCGTTCAACAGCAACACCGCGATCCAGCATGTGGCGCTCAAAGTCAAACCGCTGGAGCCAGTGACCGTTGGTGTGCTGTTTTTCGACTACAAGACCCTGCACAAGAACAATGCGCTGGACCTCGATGGTCGTGAACTTGACCTGTATGCCGAATGGGCGGTGAACGAGCACCTGATCGTCACCCCGCTGGTGGGCCTGTATAAGCCGGAAAAGGATGAAAGCAACGGCGGTAATCAGGTCGGTGGCAATGGCACCAACGTCTACAGTCAGCTGACCGTGGCCATCCCCTTCTGATGTTCTTCAGGAGCTGCCGGGGGGCAGCTCCTGAGCAGGCTTACTGTTTGTGCTGATGCAACATCGTCTGAATCTGATGTGTGGCCTGGCGGGTATTTTCCGCGAGTTTGCGCACTTCATCGGCCACCACTGAAAAACCGCGCCCGACCTCTCCCGCCCTCGCCGCTTCAATGGCGGCATTCAGGGCCAGCAGGTTGGTCTGGTCGGCAATGCCTTTGATAACCCCCACCACCGTTGCGATCTGGCCATAGGTCGCCTGATTCTGCTCGAGCATTTGATGATGGGTCGCCTTGGCCGAACGCTCATCGCTGATGTCGCGTACCGCGCCGATCACGCGACAAAGCTTTGCGTGCTCATCACGTACCGCACGACCACGCTCGCGGCACCAGATGTAGTCGCGGGTCTTATGGCGCATCCGGTATTCAAAGACGTATTCGCCACTGCCGTGGGGTCCGAGAATTTCCCGGTCGAAGATCGCCATGATTTTCGGCAGATCATCCGGGTGGGTGATGCCGACCTGAGCATCCCAGCCGTCGGGCAACTCATGGGAGGCATAACCCATCAGGAGGCGAAACTGATTGGAGAAACGCATGCAGCTGGCAGGGTCTTGAACATTGCCGTTGACCACGGTGATGTCCCAGCAGCCCTCGGTCAGCGTCGACTGCAACAGTTCCCAGATCTGCCCCTCCTGCCGATGTTGGCGGGACAGCTGCACATGCTGGCTTAACTCGACTTCAAGCGCCTGCTCGCGGCTCAGAGCCTGTTTCAGCTGTTGGCGAAGCGTTTCAAGCGCTTGCTCGCTGCGCTCCAATTGGCAGGCCTGGCCCTTGGACAGCTCCTCGGCGACCCGCAGACGTTGCACGATTTGGTTTTTTTCTTGTGTGAACCGTTCCAGTTGCAAGGCCTCAGTGAGCGCCTGCTGCTGTTTATGTTTCTTGAAGAACATCAGCCTGTCCTTTGTTCATCGATCGAGACACTGGATCTGATAGCAAACGGGAGGTGATTGCTTGTACGTGGCTGCTGAGGCGTTTGCTCCTGTCTGCCACACACAAAAGGCCTTCCTGTAGCAGCCATCGTGCATCTGTAGGATAGCGATACTCTCTCAACCCGCCGATACTCGTCCTCAGGCCCTGCCCACGTCCAAATGACGTTCCGGTCCTTAATGACTTCGTGACGAAAACAATAAAAATGTCGCACAGAGGTACATACGAATGAGCCGTCATGATCATGGTCACGCCAGCCTCCTGGAGGCGTTCAGTGCGATGACACTGGAGCTTCAGCGCCTGGCACAGGACAAAGACATCGAGCACTTCCACCACGCCGCGCTGGGCTGCATCAACCAGTTGTTACCCTTCGACAGTGCCTGGTGGGGGCGTGCGGCGCTGATTGAGGGGTTGCCTGAAGAACACAACTCCTATCTCTACAAATTGCCCCGCAGCTACCTGCCGGACTGGCAATCGATTCGCCATATCGACGTGACCGTCGGCAGGGTCCACGACATCCCCGGGCAAGCGGTCATCGTCGACATGCGCGACCCTTCCAACGGTCCCGGACTCAACTGGCTCGGCGAATCCTATGGTATTGGCGAATTGCTGTGCATTGTGTACGTCGACCCACAAACCCACCTCAGCGATCACCTCACGGTGTATCGCGCTCCCGAAGCACCGCGCTTTTCCGATCAGGATTGTCGGTTGCTGAACAACCTCATGCTTCATCTGGTTGCCGCGGTATCGGCCAACCAGATCCGCACCCTTGTGGCCATGCGCGAAACCCTCACCCGCCCGCGCAATCTGGCGCTCGCCGTATGCGACCAGCGCGGCACACTGCACTGCGCGGAACGTGGTTTCGTCGACTTGCTGCTGAGCGAGTGGACGGACTGGACTGGCCCTTGCCTGCCGGTGGCAATGGACGCTAATGGGTATGAAGGCAAGCATCTGCAGATCGAGGCCTCGACGGTCGGTGATCTGTTCCTGCTGGCAGCCCGCAGCCGCACTGTGCTGATGCAATTGAGTCCACGAGAAAACGATGTGGCTCAGGGCTTCGGCGAAGGCAAGACCTACAAGGAAGTCGCCCGCGATCTGGGCATGTCACCCAATACCGTGCGCCACCACATCCGCGCCATCTACAGCAAACTCGGGGTCAAGGACAAAGCCCGAATTGCCCATCTGCTGCACGCCCCGCCTGACTGATCTACCCCGCTGACTCGCGCTGACTTTTTCGCTGTCTTTTTGACAGCCACGGGACACTTTTGCCCTTTTTTCCCTATGTCACGTAGGGGCGATCCGTTCGCCGCACAACAACTCAAAGAAGAGACGCAATGCCCATGACCAGTACCTTCACCCGCAACACTGCACTGGCTCTTATCAGTGGTCTGTCGAGCCTGCATGCTGGCGCCGCCGACCTCAACGCCCGGGATTTTTTCGGCGCCCCTTCGGGCACCACCCTGGGCGTGCTGTATTTGCCGGCAAGCCGCGCCAATGATTTCCACGGCCCCGCCGACAGCACGGGCAAGGCCGACCTGAAGGTCAGCGCTGTGGCTTATCGCCAGGTATTTTTCACCGACATCTGCGGCACCCTCTGCACCCCACAATTCATCGTGCCCTTCGCCGACATCAGCGCCCGCCTGCCAGGTGCCAGTCAGCACACCGGAGAAAGCGGTTTCGGTGATCCTCAGGTCGGCGGCACCCTGTTCTTCATCAACGACCCCGCCTCGCGCACCTACAGCGGGTTGCTGACCCTGCTTACCCTGCCGGTGGGCGAGTACCACAGCACAAATCCCGATGTGTCACCCGGCGCCAATCGCTGGGGGGCAACCTTCGTTTACAACTACACCCAGGGCATCGGTGAAAAATGGGTGCTGGAAGCCAACTTCGAAGCCCAGCTCTATGGCAAGAACGACGACTACTTCAGCAATGACCTCAAACAGGACCCTCTGTATCGCCTGCAAGCTTTTGCCTCTTATGACTTCACTTCGAGCACCTATGGCGCGTTGCGACTGATCCACGCCGATGGCGGCGAGTTGCGGATCAATGAACAACGCATCGATGACACCCACAAGCGCTACACCCAAGTGGGTTTCGAAGTCGGTCACTGGCTCGATAAACAGAATCAGTTGATGTTCAGCCTCTCGCAGAACGTCGCCACCGACAACGGCTATCACGGTACCGACGCGTTGCTGCGTCTGGTCCATGTGTTCTGAATTCATTCATCGGAGCTTGAACATGAACACCCAGACCAAACCGCTGACCAATCACCGCTCGCTCGCATCATCCCAACTGGCATTGCTGGCAGCCATTGTGCTGTTCGCCGCCATCACCCCGACCATCCTCATGACCGCACCGGCAGTGGCGGCGCAACTGGCAACTCAATGGCAACTGAGCCCGTCACAGATAGGCGATCTGTTCTCCACCGAACTCGGTGCCATGAGCCTGGCCACCCTGCCCGCTCTCTGGTGGCTCAAACGTATCGACTGGCGCCGCGCCGCATTGCTGGCCGGGATACTGTTCATTGCAGCCAACCTGCTCTCGATACTTGCCCACGATTATTCGCTACTCCTGGCATTGCGCTTTTGCAGCGCCCTGGCCGGCGGTTCACTGATGATCATCTGTCTGTCCAGTGCCGCCTCGACGTCCAACCCCGGTCGCGTCTATGGCTTATGGGTGATGGGGCAACTGGTGGTCGGGGCGATTGGCTTGAGCATCCTGCCACGCCTGTTCGAACACTACGGGCTGTCAGCCTGCTACTTGATCCTTGCAGGGCTGATGACGGTCTTTCTGCCACTGGCCCGTTACTTTCCCCAAGGCAGCCCGCCGACCGAGAAAACCGCCGAGCGAGTAGCCCTCGCCTCGAAGTGGAAGGCGGCACAGGGCATTCTTGCCATCCTGAGTTTTTACATCAGCCTGAGCGGCGTCTGGACCTTTATCGGTTCCATTAGCACCCACGCCGGCCTCTCTGCCGAGTCCAGCGGCGAGATTCTTGCCGTCGCTACGGTGACAGGCATTGTCGGTGCGGGTTGTGCCTCGCTGATCGGCAATCGTCTGCCACGCCTGCTGTTGTTGCTACTGGGTTACGGGCTGATGGCAGGCTCGGTGCTGCTGTTGCTGGGCCAACCTGA
This sequence comes from Pseudomonas cucumis, assembly GCF_030687935.1. Taxonomy (GTDB): domain Bacteria; phylum Pseudomonadota; class Gammaproteobacteria; order Pseudomonadales; family Pseudomonadaceae; genus Aquipseudomonas; species Aquipseudomonas cucumis. The sequence continues at coordinate 3,579,577 of NZ_CP117454.1, forward strand.
AATGCTGCGCTTTGCTTTGGCTGCGCTGCTTTTCAAGTTCACCTGGACATTCATTCTGCCGTTGATTCTGGCCTGCCTGGCCGACCTCGACCGTTCCGGAAAACTGATGAATGCCTCCAACCTTGTGATCGGTGGTGGCCTCGCCATCGGCCCGACAGTGGCTGGCCGGCTGATCGAAGCCAGCGGCGGTTTCCAATCGCTACTTATCGGAGGGGTCTGCATCACTTTGCTGTCCCTGGTGTTGATTCTGAGCTGCCGCCCTAGCGCGTGAGTGGTCCTTTTACCCTAAAGAAAATGGAAAGAACGATGAGCCGAAAAAGTGCGTTTTTCTTCGACGAACTCAGCCTCTGGCACAGCGCCGGACTGCACGCCTTGACCTTGCCGGTGGGAGGTTGGGTGCAACCGCCTGCCGCTGCCGGCCACGCCGAATCGCCGGAAACCAAGCGCCGTCTGAAGAGCCTGCTGGACGTTTCCGGCCTGACCCGACACTTACAGGTACGAAGCGCCAACGCGGCAGCGGATGAGGATCTGCTACGGGTTCATACGCCTGACTACCTGCAACGCTTCAAGGCCATGAGTGATGCCGGCGGCGGCGAATTGGGGCCGAACGCTCCCATTGGGCCCGGCAGTTATGAAATAGCCAGGCTGTCCGCCGGACTGGCCATGGCAGCGGTCGATGCCGTACTGTCCGGCGAGGTCGACAATGCCTACTCTCTGTCACGCCCACCGGGCCACCACTGCCTGGCCGACAGCGCCATGGGTTTCTGCTTCCTGGCCAATATCGCCATCGCCATTGAAGCCGCAAAAGCACACCGTGGCCTGGGCAAAGTCGCGGTGATCGACTGGGATGTGCACCACGGCAACGGTACGCAATCAATCTTTGAGGAACGCGGTGATGTGCTGACCATTTCGCTGCATCAAGACAGCTGTTTCCCCGCCGGTTACAGCGGTGAAGCCGATCGCGGCCGCGGCGCGGGATTGGGGGCGAATATCAATATTCCGTTGCCCCCTGGCTGCGGTCATGAGGCTTATCTCTATGCGATGGAGCGTATCGTGATTCCGGCGCTGGAGCGCTTCGAGCCCGAGTTGATCATCGTTGCCTGCGGTTACGACGCCAACGCCGTCGATCCCCTCGCCCGGATGCTGTTACACAGCGACTCGTACCGGCAGATGACTCGCTGCGTGCGCGAAGCCGCCGAACGTTTGTGTCAAGGCCATCTCGTTCTGGTGCATGAAGGCGGGTACTCCGAAGCGTATGTGCCGTTTTGCGGGTTAGCGACCATTGAGGAATTGGCTGGCATCAGGACTGAAGTCACCGACCCTATGTTGGAGTTTGTGCAGCTGCAGCAACCGAAGGAAGCGTTTGCGGCATTTCAACGGCACTGGATCGATGAGTTGGCCGTAGCACGCTGAGCCTTGGCGCTGACAATGTTGCAGCGCAGTTCAACGGCCCGAGCGTGACGCAAAAAAAAATCCGATGCCATTACCGGCATCGGATTTTTTTACCCCAAGATCAAACGGTCAGCAGTTGCTGATCAGTCGTTTCAACACGGTTTTGAACGTTTCTATCTGCGTCTCGCTGAATTCGGCAAAGACTTTCTCTTGTTGCGCCTGAGCGATCGCCCAAAGGTCTTCGGTCTGCTCGATACCGGCAGCCGTCAGACGTACACCGTTGTCATCGTCGTTCACCAACCCCTTGCGTTTGAGGTTGGCGACGGCCTCATCGATTTCCCGAACAGGCATCGCCACCTCACGCAACAGTTCGTTGGGGCTCAGCCTTGCGTCACTTTCCAGCACCATCAGCATGCGCGCCTCGCTGGTGCGCAGGCCGGTGGACAGTTGCCGTGGCTGGTAGCTGGACTGGTAGGCCCGCACCGCCTGTGTCATCAGGTAATACAGATTGTGGCTGAGGCGCCCCTGAAAATGGCTGCTCGGCGGCTGGCTTTCATCGCGTTTAGTCATGCGGGTATGGGGCAAGACCATGGAGTAGGCGCCCTGGTGATAGAGCAATGGCGAGCGGCCGAAATCATCGAACGCTACCACCTTACCGATCATAATCCAGTGATCGCCGCCATCCACCTGCTGGTACTTCTCGCAGTGAAAACGCGCCGAGCAATCGGCGAACACCGGTGCCCCGCCCTCGCCCGGTTCGAACTCGATCTCGGCGAAGCGATCTTCCTTGGGCCGGGCGAAATTATTGGAGAGGTCAATCTGGTCAGCCGCCAACACGTTAACCGCAAAATGGCTGGCCTCTTCGAACACCTCGTGGCTGTTGGAACGCTTGTCGATGCTCCACAGCACCAAAGGCGGATCGAGGGATACCGAGTTGAAGCTATTGGCGGTCACTCCGACTTTGCGCCCGGATGCGGTGGCGGCTGTCACCACGGTCACCCCGGTGGCGAAATTGCCCAGTGCCCGGCGGAAGGCACGTGGGTCGAAGGTCGTTTCAGTGGCGGCACAAACGCTGTTATCAGACATGCAAGACTCCCGGACTGCTTTCAGGAGCAGTCCTGATTGTTGTTATGGACGGTCCGGCTCAGATCATGCTCGGATCGGGTTCCAGGCCCATCAGTTCGCGGCCAAGGATCTGAGCGCAGACGTCGTAGTCGGTGTAGGCATGGGCCCCGGTCATGTGCGAGTCGCGGAACAGGCGCTGCATCTCGTTGTGCTCGAACCAGGCGTTGCCACCAGCAGCCTCGAACAGACGGTCCACCGCCTGGATGCACATCTTGGTGGCGTAGGCTTGATTGGTGCGCCAGAACGCCAGGGTTTCGCGGCTTGGGTAACGCTGCTGTTCACTGTGTTCGGCATGTTCCTCCCAGGTTTTCTCGAGAAAGGCTCGGGCTGCAGCCACCTGATGAGTCGACTCGGCCAGGCGCATCAAGGCCGGGGTCGCGGCACCGACCGCTGCACCGGTATAGGCTCGCACGCGGGTTTTGGTTTTTTCGCGGAATACCTCCAGCATCCGCTCGGCAACCCCTAGGCTCACGGTAGAAAAACCGCTGGCGAAGTAAGGACGATACGGCGAGTAAAAGATCTTGCTGTCCGGGTACAGACCGAAGCCTGCGGACTTGCCTTCCATCATGTCTTTGGCTTTCTGAATCCGGTGTTCCGGCACCAGCACGTTATCGATGATCAAGGTCTTGGTGCCGCTGCCTTTCATGCCGGCGGCGAACCAGTCGTCACGGATCTGGTAGTCGCTGCGAGGCAGTACCGCAAAACAGTAGTCCTGGGTGCCCTCAGCATTCTTGCGGCGGAAACCGACAATCGCCCACTCGGCGTGATCGCAGCCGCTGCTCCAGCCCATTTCACCGCTGAACAGCACGCCACCTTCGGTCTCTTCGGTGCGGCCGAACGGCGCGATGCTGCTGCTGGCAGTGGCGTCCGAATCAGTACCCCAGACTTCCTGCTGCAATTTGGCCGAGAACATCGCAAGTTGATGGCTATGAGTGCAGAGCAAGCTCATCGCCCATGCCGTGCTGGCACAAGAGCCAGCGAGCAAGGCAATACAGTCGGCAAATTGAGGCAGCGATATTTCCATGCCGCCGAACTTCTTCGGCTGAAAGGCTCTGTGCATGCCGATGCCTTTGAGCAGCGCAATGTTCTCGTCGGGAACCTTGCGACCCTGCTCGGCCTGAAAGGCATTGGCAGCGATGGTCGGCAGAATGGACTTGAGGTCTTCGAGGAGCGGGTTTGGCTTTTTCATGGACGGCCCTGCTTATTATTGGATTCCCGGTCACCCCCTCCAAATCGAAGGAGCGGCGCCGGATACAGGGCCATTATGGAACGAGCCATCAAGGTAACAAATGCACCTTCCAGAGCCAATATTGTACTTTTCAAAGGCAATGACCGTGTCTAGTGCTCAGGCCTCCAGCTGCTCTGGCAGCCACAGACATGAGGCCCGGCAGGCACAGTCAAGCCACGCCTGGCCCCACGGATTAACCTCGGGCTTTTCTCTTGTTCGCGACTAGGAAAACCCCCATGAGCGATATTCCACTGCTGCCTCAAGTTGAAGCCTTCCTCCGTCGAAGCCATGCGCTGTTTATCGACGGTGGCTACGTTCAGAGCCATTCCAATCAGACGCTGGAGGTGATCAATCCCGCCACCGGCCAGGTCATCGCCCACGTCGCCGATGCTGATCCTGTCGATATCGATGCGGCGGTGGAGTCGGCCAATCGCGGCTTCAAGCATTGGTCCCAGGTCGCACCGGCGACGCGGGGCAACGTGCTACTGAAACTGGCCGACCTGCTGGAGCAAAACCGCGAAGAACTGGCGCAAATCGAAACCTGCCAGTCGGGCAAGATCATCCAGATTTCCCGGGCCTTCGAAGTCGACCAGGCCGCTCACTTCCTGCGTTATTACGCCGGCTGGGCAACCAAGATCAGCGGCGAGACCATCACCCCGTCACTGCCCTCCTTCGCCGGCGAACGCTATACCGCTTTCACCCTGCGCGAACCGGTCGGCGTGGTGGTGGGCATTGTGCCGTGGAATTTTTCGACCATGATCGCCATCTGGAAACTCGCCTCGGCGCTGGTAACCGGGTGCAGCATCATCATCAAACCCAGCGAATTCACCCCGCTGACCATCCTGCGGATCGCCGAACTGGCCATTGAAGCCGGCCTCCCTGCGGGCGCACTGAACGTATTGACCGGTGGCGGTCTGGTAGGCAAAGGGCTGATCGAGCACCCCGGCACCGACAAGGTTTCGTTCACCGGATCAGTGCCCACCGGCATCGCTGTCGGCCGTAGCGCCATGGGCACCGGGTTGACCCGCGCAACCCTGGAACTGGGCGGTAAAAACTCGGCGGGGTTCCTGCGCGATATCGATCTGGACAAAGCGGTCAATGGCATCATTGAGGCCGGCTTCCTGCATTCAGGACAAATCTGCGCCGCGGCCGAACGGTTCTTCGCCCATCGCTCGCAAATCGAGCCGATCATGGAAAAGCTGGCTCAACGTTTGAGCCAGCTGAACATCGGTTCGCCACTGGATGAGCGCACCGAATTCGGCCCGGTCACCAACCGCCAACACCAACTCAAGCTTGGTGAGTTTTTCGACAAGGCCCGCGCCGAAAACAACACGATCATTCACGGTGGCAACCTGCTCGACCGTCCCGGCTGTTATGTCGAACCGACGGTAATCCTCGCCAACACGGTGAACGACACTTTGCTCAACGAAGAAACCTTTGGCCCTATCGCAACGTTCTTCCCCTATGACACCGAAGAAGAACTGCTGGAACTGATGAACAACACCCCCTATGGCCTGAGCGCCAGCCTGTGGACCAACGATCTGAGCAAGGCTTTGCGCATGGTGCCCGCCATCAACGCCGGCACAGTGTGGGTGAACATGCACACGATGCTCGACCCAGCAGTACCCTTTGGTGGCGTCAAATCATCGGGAATCGGTCGTGAGTTCGGATCCGCGTTTATCGACGATTACACTGAACTCAAATCTGTGATGATTCGCTATTAACCAACCGCCGGCATGGACAACGTCCATGCCGGCGTACAGCTTAGATGCGAAAGCTCTCGAAAGATGGACTTCTAATCAGTAGAAGTACGCTAGGCGAAATTGCAGCGAATTATCAATCCTCAAGGGTTGGGTAGCCAATGCTCAGCGGGCTTTGGGTGGAAGCGGCACTTCCTGACAGACCGCTATCGCCAAAAGTGGTCATTCGATTTTGCCACCAGACGGCACCAAACCGGCGGCAAGTGCCTCCAGCAACGCACTGACCTTGGGAAGCGCTTGCCGACTTTTGGCCCAAACCAGATTGATCGCCAGACCATCGGTTGCCAAGTGGGGAAGCACTTCAACCAATGTCCCCTCTTCAAGCTGACGCTTGACCAACCACGAAGGTAGCTGCGCGATTCCGCATCCCGCCGATACAGCGATCACCAGACCTTCGCCATCTCCCACGACGAACCTTGCGGCTATCGCCCTGCGTTCAATTTCGCCGGCCTGGGTTCCTGCAAAACTCCAAGGGCTAATCGCTCCATCCGCCCAGCCGTAAGCGATGCACTGGTGATGCTCCAGATCGTGAACGGTCACAGGCGTGCCATGCTTGCTCAAATACGCGGGCGACGCACAGAAGATATGCCACTCACGGCCCACGTAACGATGCCCCAGTGTGTCGGGCCAAACGTCCGAGCCACCGATGCGTACGACGATATCGACACCATCTTCGATAGGATCGATGAAACGGTCGGAAAACGAAATGTGCGGTAACAGCAGAGCGTACTCCTGGGCAAACCGCAGAATGACTGGAAGTGCCTGCAAACGGCCGAAGGCACCCGGAAGGCCAATGTGAACCCTGCCACGAGGCTCGGTGTTTTCGGCATGTAGAGACAGCTCAGCCTCTTCGAGGTCCGCCAGCACGCCTGTGCACGTGCGATAGAACGCAATCCCCGCATCCGTCAGTGACAAACTTCGAGTGGTGCGATGGAACAACCGAGTCCCCAGCCTGCTCTCCAATCGAGCAATACCTTTGCTAATGGCAGAAGCTGTCAGACTCATCCGCTCGGCGGCGGCTTTGAAACTGCCGCAGTCCGCAACGCTGACAAATACATCAATGCCCTTTAATCGTTCGGAGGAAAACATAGACGTTCCGTATTCATGAATTCAGTTCCGCCAATTCAATAAAAACCATCACAGGTCAGAACAATTTTCTCCAGTAAACTTGATTCGAACGCACCAATCAACACTATGCGACTAGTGAATCCATAAAAATTACCGACTGAACGATGAGGCAAGGATGCTGACCACGCTAAAAAACTATCCAACGACAGTAAATTTGCTGCTTTCGGCTTCCCTGATATTGACCCTGGCGCGAGCCATCACCTTGCCTTATCTGGTCATCTACCTATCCGGCAGGTTCAGCTTGAACGTCGCCGATATCGGCCTGGTCATTGGCAGCACACTGATCATCGGATCGTTATTGAGCCTTTACGGAGGGTATCTGGTCGACAAAATGTCCAGTTACCGGCTCATCCTGGGCTTCAGCGGTCTGTTCACGCTGGGTTTTCTCGGGACGTTTCTTGCTCGCGATCTTTGGTTGTTCTACAGCTGCCTGGTGTTGATCAACCTGGCTTATGCCGTCATTGATATCGCCATCAAATCAGGGTTTGGCAGCCTGCTTCCAGTCACGGGTCGCAGCGAAGTGTTCTCAATCAAATACACACTGACCAATATCGGATATGCCGTCGGCCCATTTCTTGGGGCCGGAATGGCCAAGCTGGATATCAGCTTGCCATTTCTGCTGTCTGCCGGGCTTGGGGCAGGATTCTTCTTCATCTATTTCGTTTGGGGCGATAGAGACCTGAACGCCATCGATGACGCTCGAAAACCTGTACCGTTTCTGGCCGTGGGGAAATTGCTGCTCCAGGATTATCGGTTGGTGTGTTTCACCCTTGGCGGGCTGCTCAGCGCGGTGGTCTTTGGCCAATTCACCGCTTATCTCTCGCAGTATCTGGTGATCACGACTACGCCAGAATCTACCTACCAGATCATCAGTACCATTGTGGCGACCAATGCGCTGATGGTGATCAGCTTGCAATACTCCATAGGGAGGAAGATCTCTCACGGGCATCTGAGTCTGTGGCTGGCCGCGGGACTGAGTATGTTCATGATGGGGTTGGCGGGTTTTGCCCTGTCGACCTCTATTCTGCTCTGGGTCATTTCCATGGCCATTTTCACGGTCGGCGAAATAATCGTATTCCCCGCCGAATATATGTTCATCGACAAAATCGCTCCGGACAACCTGCGCGGTATGTATTACGGAGTGCAAAACCTGTCCAGCCTCGGGGCGGCACTGGGACCGGTGCTTTGCGGAGTCGTATTGGCGACCCAACCTCCCCACTACATCTTCTACATGCTCGCGCTCTTCATCGTTGTGGGTGGATTGTTTTACTTCTTGGGAGCTTCCAATTTGGACGCTACAGCGGGTAAGGATCCTGATTGAGGGGCAGCAATGAGAAAGCCGGGCCTTCGCAGCTATCACCTCTCTATTCACGCCGCAGGCCAAACACCCCCATGGGACGATCAAAAGCCCACGCCATATCGTGTTCTATCGTGTGGCAAACGACGAGGTGATCTAGGTCGTCCGACTCGCCCATTGGGGCTGGATCTGAGTGTTTTCAGAGGGGGTGCGCGGCAAAAGTCCAAGAAACACTTTTCTTTGGACGAAAAAAAATGGACCTCTTTTCAGAGATCCATTTTTTAATGCTTGGAGCGGGAAACGAGACTCGAACTCGCGACCCCGACCTTGGCAAGGTCGTGCTCTACCAACTGAGCTATTCCCGCGTCTTGGTGAGGCGCATTCTATAGAATCCTGATGCCCCGTCAACCCCTTGATTCAAAATAGTTTATTTCTTTTCCACGTCCGTCTTCAGATGCGGCCAGGCGGCCCGCAAATATTGGACCATGGACCACAACGTCAGGCCAGCGGACACCAGCAGCAAGGCGTAACCCATCAGTACCCAGAAGGTGAAGTCCGAAGGGTTGGCCAGCAGGATCACCAGCGCCAGCATTTGCGCGGCGGTTTTCCATTTGCCCAGGTTCGACACCGCAACATGGGCGCGGGCACCGAGTTCGGCCATCCATTCGCGCAGTGCCGAGACGACAATTTCGCGACCGATGATAACGGCGGCCGGCAGCGTGAGCCACAGATTGCCATGCTCTTGCACCAGCAGAACCAGGGCAACGGCGACCATCAACTTGTCTGCAACAGGATCGAGAAAGGCCCCGAACGGTGTGCTTTGTTCCAGACGACGGGCCAGATACCCGTCGAGCCAGTCGGTCGCGGCGGCAAATGCGAAGACCGAGGCGGACGCCAAATAGCTCCAGTGGTAAGGCAAATAAAACAGCAAAATGAAGATCGGGATGAGCAGGACGCGTAGAACGGTAATCAGATTAGGGATATTCATCGGCACAACTGGCTACGAGGTGAGTTGGGCATTCTACTCGCTGTGCAGATTTGCATAAATCAACTCTGCGAGCTTTTTGCTGATTCCGGGTGCTTTGGCGATCTCTTCGATGCTGGCACGAGACAGCTCCTGCAATCCACCAAAATGTTTCAACAAATCGCGTCGACGCGTCGGACCGACGCCGGCAACGCCCTCAAGCGTAGACGTACGGCGAGTTTTTCCACGACGTGCGCGGTGCCCGGTAATGGCGAAACGGTGGGCTTCGTCGCGGATCTGCTGGATCAGATGCAGCGCGGGGGAATCGCCGCGCAAGGTAAATTCATGGGCCGCATCGTTGAGGTACAGGGTTTCGAAACCGGCCTTGCGCGTCGCGCCCTTGGCCACACCCAGGAGAATCAGGTCGGGCACAGCCAGTTCGTTAAGCACGTCACGAGCCATGGACAGCTGACCTTTACCACCGTCGACCAGCAGGATGTCCGGCAACTTGCCCTCCCCGTCCTTCAATTTGCTGAAGCGTCGGGTCAGGGCCTGGTGCATCGCGGCATAGTCATCGCCCGGCGTAACGCCTTCAATGTTGTAGCGGCGGTAGTCGGATTTGATGGGGCCTTCCGGGCCGAACACCACGCAGGACGCCACAGTGGCTTCGCCGCTGGAATGGCTGATGTCGTAACACTCGAGACGTTGTGGCGGCTCGTCCAGGCTCAGCACTTCGGCCAGGGCATCGAAACGTGCCGCAACGTGCTGCCGGTTAGCCAGACGCGCGCCCAGTGCTTGCTCGGCATTGGTGACCGCCAATTGCTGCCAGCGCGCTCGTGTGCCGCGCACTCGATGGCTGATGGTCAATTCACGACCGCGCAGCTCTTCGATGGCTGCGATCAGGGTCGGGAAGTCTTCGTGAACCACGTTGACGATCAACTCGCTCGGCAAGTCGCGCTCGGGACTGCTGATGAAATATTGGCCGAGAAACGCGGCCATGACTTCGGAAACGTCCTCCTCGATACCCACCTGTGGAAAGAAGTTCTTGCTCCCCAACACCCGGCCACCGCGCACGCTGATCAAGTGCACGCAGGCGCCTCCCGGGTTGACGAACGCCGCGATCACATCGACATCGCCCGTCCCGCCTTCCATGCTTTGCTGGTCCTGGACCCGACGCAGCAATGAGATCTGGTCACGCAGCTCGGCGGCACGCTCGAATTCGAGGTTAACCGCCGCCTCCTCCATGGCCGCAGACAACTCGTCCGCCAGGGCGTTGCTGCGCCCTTCAAGAAACATCACCGAGTGGCGTACATCTTCGGCATATATTTCAGGCTCCACCAGCCCCACACACGGCGCCTTGCAGCGTTTGATCTGGTATTGCAGACAAGGTCGGGCGCGGTTCTTGTAAAAGCTGTCTTCACACTGACGAACAAAAAAAGCCTTTTGCAGCAGACTCAGACTTTCGCGAATAGCCCCTGCGCTGGGATAAGGACCGAAATATTTGCCTTTGGCCTTTTTCGCCCCCCGGTGGATGCTCAAGCGTGGGAACTGGCCATCCGAGAGAAAGACATAAGGGTAGGATTTGTCGTCGCGCAGCAGGATGTTGTACGGCGGACGCCATTCCTTGATCAGCGTCTGCTCAAGCAACAAGGCCTCGGTTTCGTTGGCCGTGATAGTGGTTTCGACCTGGGCGATACGGCCCACCAGCGCAGCGGTCTTGGGGGCAAGACCGGCTTTGCGGAAATAGCTCGCCAAACGCTTCTTGAGATTTTTGGCTTTGCCTACATAAAGCAGCCGCGCATCGCAGTCGAACATGCGATAGACACCCGGCCGCCCGCTGACCGTCGACAGAAAAGCACTTGGATCGAAGATTTCAGTCATTTTCAGAGGCTGGCATCAACCATGCCGTGACGAACCGCCAGCAGCGTCAACTCGACATCGCTGCTGATCGAAAGCTTCTCGAAAATACGGTAACGGTAGGTATTCACTGTTTTTGGCGACAGGCACAGCTTGTCGGAAATGATCTGCACCTTCTGACAGCCGACAATCATCAACGCAATCTGGATTTCCCGCTCCGACAAGGCGTCGAAGGGCGAATCATTGGTTGGCTGGAACGATTTGATCGCCAATTGCTGGGCAATCTGCGGGCTGATGTAGCGCTGCCCGGCAAACACCAGGCGAATGGCCTGGACCATTTCCGGCAGTCCGGCGCCCTTGGTCAGGTAACCTGCAGCCCCTGCCTGTAACAGGCGGGTAGGAAACGGATCTTCTTCGCACACCGTGACCGCGACGACTTTGATGTCCGGATGACTGCGCAATAATTTGCGCGTGGCTTCAAGACCGCCGATCCCGGGCATCTTGACGTCCATCAGCACCACATCAGGTTTCAACTCACGTGCTTTAAGCAGGGATTCCTCCCCTGACTCAGCCTGGCCGACTACTTGCAGGCCATCGATGTCAGCCAGCATTCGTGTAATGCCTGTACGAACGAGATCATGGTCATCGACTACTAGCACCCTAATCAAGCAGACACCTCGCGATTTGGTCTTATTGGGTTGCCGGACACCTTAGCAAAAAGCAACTGGCAGACCTAGCGGCAAGCCGCATATAAAAAGTGTCAATTCTTCTTGCGAGGCTTGCCGCCAGTGTGTTTCAGCGATGCAGTCCATTGATATCACGCTGCATTCTCAGGAAACACTGGTCTTTGCCGACCACCTTCAGGCCCTTTCTCTCGTAAAGTATTTTTGCCGGATTATTTTCAAAGACGGTCAGACGCAATGCCGGGCGTCGTTCCTTGCACGCCATGGCGAATACCTGATCGATCGCCCAGGAACCGGCCCCCTGCCCCTGAAACGCTTCAAGCATATGCAATTCGCGGATATACAAGGCTCTGGCGTCACGGCTCAGGCTGACATACCCCATCAACGTGTCATCACGCACAATCAGCCAGTTTTCGCGTCCCTCCCAGGCGACATCGAAAGCTTCGTCCAGCCATAACAGTTCATGTTGAATGTAGTAGCGAAGCATATTTCGACAAGTCAGGTCACGAGCAAAGTCCAGGTCCCGAGACGTTGCCGGACGCAATTCGAAACCCATTCAAGCCTCCGCCACAGCCACGATTTGCCCTTTCCAGCCGTCAGCATTGCGACGAGCAACGACCATAAGGTTCCCCGTACCCGGTGCCGCCACAATCAACGACCCGTCCGCCGCCCAGATTGCACTGCGCCCTGCCGAGCCCCAGCCACCCGTTGCGCCACCATGGTTGGCCATCAGTACCGCCATCGAGTGGGTGCAAGCATAGCCTTGCAATAGTGCGGTATCTGGAGCGTAGCCGTTTTCTGTGATCAACACGCCCGCGGCGTAAAGATCAGCGCCCTGCCGTGCCGCGGCTGCCGCGTGACTGGCGTGAGAGAAATCGGCGCAAACCGCCAGCGCGACGGTGTCGGTACCGATCTTCAATGTCGAACCGCCCGTTCCCGGAGCAAACGCCACTTCCTCGCCCGGATGCAGATGCTGCTTGCTGTAAATCCCTAGCGAACCATCGGCGCCCAATACCAGAGCTCCGATCAATACCGGCGAATCGTCCGACAGACGAATCGGCATCCCAACGACACTGGTCACACCGACTTCCCGCGCGAAATCGCGCAACGGTTGCAGCACCCCGGCGTCTGGCGCTATGGCCAGCTCCGTTGCCAAGCCGCGTTCGTACCCGGTCAGCGACAGTTCCGGAAACACCAGCAATTGCACGCCTTGCTCCGCGGCAACCTGCATGAAGCGCCGATGCCAAGCCATATTGGCGGCAAGATCACCGGCAATGGAGATCGATTGAGCGGCGGCAATGGTCAGTGTCGTCATGGTTCGTCCTTGTGACGTTGTGGTAGTTGGGCGCAGCGCAAAGTGTGTCACAACCCCCGGCGTACTCAAGCGATAGCCCCCCCCATGATCATCGATAGCATTTTCTGATTGAATCCGCGTACCGGCCTCTAGTAAGCTCGGCGCATTCATCGGAGACAGGCCATGCTCAACACCCTCTCACAGCTTCGTACCGCCAGCGCCCCGCGCTCGGTTGCGGCTGCCCGGGCGAATGACGTTTGTGCTTCGGTCAGCTTTTATTTTGGGTATTGGTTTAGCCACTGGCGCGCCTGATACCCACACGGCGCCCACTTTAAACGGGTCGCCACCAGAGAATTCTCAACCCCCGGTCGGCCTCCCGACCGGGGGTTTTGTTTTTTCAGCCCTGAACATTTTTAGCGTCAACCAGACAATTAGAGGATTCACGACATGAACTACGCCACTTATTACCGTTACGACAGTTTTACCGCCTGGCGATTTACCAGCCTCCGCTCGGGACAGCCTGCCGCCTCCGATCGGTCACCCACAGGTGGCAAGCACACACACGCAGCCAATCCGGCCAATTGTCGAACACCCCAGTAGGGCCGAGCGTGCGGGAACGAACCCGTCGCCAGCCCAGGAAGCCCGAATATGAACTCGTCCGTCTCTGCTCTGCCGCTGTCCACCCTGAGCCCTGCCAATGAAGCGTTGACCTTGCGTCTGCCCAGCTCATTGCAACTCAAACAGCAATTACCCCTCAGCAACGCCCTGACCCGGCAAGTCGCCGACCACCGTCAGGCAGTTCGCGCGATCCTCAACGGTGAAGACTCCCGTCTGCTGGTCATCGTCGGCCCCTGCTCGATTCACGATCCCCGTTCAGCCCTCGAATACGCCGCCAACCTGGCCCGTCTGTCTGCGCAAGTCAGCGATGAGATGCTGCTGGTGATGCGCGCCTACGTCGAAAAACCCCGCACCACGATCGGCTGGAAAGGCCTGGCCTACGACCCGCATCTGGATGGCAGCGACGACATGGCGGGCGGTTTGACGCTGTCTCGCGAATTGATGCGCGAAATGCTCCAACTGGGCTTGCCCGTTGCCACCGAGTTGCTGCAACCGATGGCCGCCGGCTACGTCGACGACCTGCTGAGCTGGGTCGCGATTGGCGCCCGCACCACCGAATCACAGATCCACCGGGAAATGGCCAGCGGCCTGAGCATGCCGGTCGGGTTCAAGAACGGCACCGATGGCGGTGTGGCTGTTGCCAGCGACGCCATGCGCTCGGCCGCCCATCCGCATCGCCATTTCGGCGTCGATAGCCAAGGGCATCCTGCGATTATTCAGACACCGGGTAACCCCGACACCCACCTGGTACTGCGTGGCGGCCATCGCGGGCCGAACTACGACCGCGACAGCATCGCCCAAGTGCACAACGATTTGACCAGGCTCAAGATCCCGGCGCGAATCATGGTCGACTGCAGCCACGCTAATAGCGGTAAAGATCCATTGCGTCAGCCAGCCGTGTTCAATGACGTGCTTGAGCAGCGCCTGCAAGGTGATCGCTCGCTGATCGGCATGATGATTGAGAGCCATCTGTTCGAAGGCTGCCAGCCGTTGAGCCCGTCGCTGCGTTATGGTGTGTCGGTCACGGACGGCTGCCTTGGCTGGGCCGGAACGGAACAATTGTTATTGCAGGCAACCGAGCGACTTCGTGCGCAGCGCCTTACTCGACAGCCAAAGTGACCAATGCCCGCCTTCCGGTTTTCAATCGAATACCGGAAGGCGGTTGACGTTAAAAAGGTTTACGAGTGCACTTGCACCAACGTGGCTTCGGACTGCTGGCTCACATCATCGAGACGCTCGACCGAATAGGCTACTCGGACCGTCAAGTCCTGATGCTCACGCCAAAACCTGTAGGGAACGATAAATACAAGCGGTTGACCGGCCATTTCCCTGGAGATTTCACGATCATCGCGATGATTGAAATGCTCACCGTCACATTTCAGGTAAACCAGTTCCCCCTCTTCGGCCTGAGCATTGTCGATTACAACGGTGACACCATCGATCGCATCTTGCAGATCCAGCCAGCCCTCATCGGCTTCCAGCACGGTCGGTGCCAAAAGCGGCTCTCGTTGCAACGGGCCAATCAACAGTTTTGCAGGCTCTGAGAAGCGTGACGCTTGCCCCTTCTGCTCGACGCAATAGCTGATCGTAACGGCTGTCCCGAGATTAGGTGCAATACAGTCGGGACTTACCCAGAACGACAGTTCGCCGCCAACAGCAAAGGATTCGATTTTCAATGTGTCATTAAAACTCGCTTGTGGCGTAACACCTGCCCAGGACAGCAAGACCCGATCTCCAGCCGCCATCCGGGCATACGGTCTGATCGTTACGCGCGCGCCCTCCGTGACTCTGTCCGGATCGAGCGTGCCGCCCACCGCATCGTTCACAATCACAGGCAGCAAGTCTGGCCGGGCATCACCGACGCTCAGGTATAAACGCCCGGACTCCACAGGTCCACGAAGGCGCGCAGTGTAGAGGGTGTAATAAACCTCGAGTGACCCGCCATCCAGTGCGGCGATGTGTACGGCCGATACGCAAAAGACAATCGCCCTGCCCACCTGAGCTTCGCTGACAAAACGTGACACCTCATGCCGATACGCAACACCCTCTGAATCGATACCTGACCAGAACATGACCAGCTTGTCCCCGCAAGCCATGTGCGGGTAAGGCGTGACAGTGACAATGGCCTTATTGTCGGACGGATCGAGCGTGGCGTTATCCGCCTGATCCAGCTGTGGTGCCGCCATGCATTGCTCTACAACATTCAAACTATCTGCTTCATAAGTAGCCATTCATACACTCCAGTCCTTGGAATCAATGCCGCCTTGAGGTCGGCATCGAACGAAGCTTATTGAAACCCGCAGTGCTGATTCGCGCTGCCGGACAATCGCGTCGGCTTGCGCGGTAAAAGGACGTTTCAGAAGTAGGTCATTGCGAGGAAGCTCGCCGTCATCGCTAAAAAGATGTCCGAATATTCCGACCAAGACCTCACGCTCATCCGAACTTTCCTACCATTTCTATTCCGTTTTCATCAGGTTACAGCGGCTTTTTCATACATCGCTGAGCGGGTTGTGTGCTTTAGAGTGCCCCCTTGACCACACACCTGACCCTACTGCGAAAAAGGAATCTACATGCTACGGAATGCAACCACTCAGTTTCCGATCCTGCTGGTCCATGGGCTGTTCGGCTTCGATCGCATCGGCAATCTGGAACTGTTCCATGACGTCAAACTGGCCCTGAGAAGTGCCGGCGCGAGGGTTTTCATCCCTCATCTGTCAGCCACCCACAGCAATGAAACTCGCGGCGAACAACTGTTGGCCCAGATCGACCGGGTATTGCAAGGAACCGGTGCAAGCAAAGTCAACCTGATCGGTCACAGTCAGGGCGCACTGGCTGCACGGTATGCCGGAGCGCTAGCGCCGGAGGCGGTCGCTTCGGTGACATCGGTCAGCGGGCCGAACCATGGCTCGGAACTGGCCGACTTCCTGCGCAAGGCGCTGACGCCCGGGCGCCTGCCGGAACAGGTGGCCGGAGCGGTAGCCACCCTGTTCGCCGACTTCCTGTCGTTGCTCAGTGGCAACCGACACCTGCCACAGAACGCCATCGCCGCGCTCAATGCATTGACTACCGAAGGTGTCGGCGCATTCAACGACAAGTACCCTCAAGGGTTACCGAAAACCTGGGGCGGCAAGGGTCGCGAATTGGTGAACGGCGTGCGCTACTACTCCTGGAGCGGCACCTTGCAGGGAAATATTGTCGATGAGGGGCTCCATGCACTCAATCCGCTGCACGGGTTCCTGCGGGCCTTCTCCCACTATTTCACCACCGAAGCCGAGCAAAATGATGGGTTGGTCGGCCGATTCAGCACCCATCTGGGTAAAGTGATCCGTTCGGACTACCCGCTGGATCATCTGGACAGCCTGGGCCAGACAACCGGTCAGGTCCGCCAGGGCATCGACCCGATCGCCCTGTATGTCCAGCATGCCGAACGCTTGAGAAATGCCGGCCTTTAAGCAATGCCAGGATGCCGCGCGATGTAGACGGAACTGAAATTGCCGGAATTGATATTGATGGAACTGATTTTGACGGAACTTTGAGAGAGAAATAGCCCACTGAATCCGGTAGGCTCCACACTTTATTGAACATTGAATGGAGTATTTTCCCATGGCCAAAGCCACTGCCCGTCACATCCTGGTTTCCAGCGAAGCAAAGTGCAACGAACTCAAGGCTCAGATCGAAGCCGGCGCCGATTTCGCCGAAGTTGCCAAAGCCAACTCCACCTGCCCTTCCAGCCGCCAGGGCGGTGACCTGGGCTCGTTCGGCCCGGGCCAGATGGTCAAGGAATTCGACACCGTGGTCTTCAGCGCGCCAATCAATGTGGTGCAAGGTCCGGTCAAGACCCAGTTCGGTTATCACCTGCTGGAAGTGACCAGCCGTCAGGACTGATCAACGCTTTGAGTTTGCTACATAACGGCCCGCCTTTTGGCGGGCCGTTATGTTTTCGTTACGTGATACGGCTGGCGAGGGACGCGCCGCTAGCGTACAAATTGTGGTTATCGACCACCCGGCTCCAAGGCTGACAATGCGACTGGCTTTCCCTACTTTATTGTTCACTGCCGTGGCCCTGTTGCTGAGTGCCGCCGGTGTGTGCGCTGCACCGCAACATGCGTTGACCGTGTACGGTGAACCGGCGAAATATCCCGCCGGCTTCAGCCATTTCGCCTACACAAACCCGCAAGCGCCCAAGGGCGGCACGATGCGTCGCTCGGCGATGGAAATTGGCCATTTCGACCATATCCTGCCGTACATCGACAAGGGCACGGGTGTCACGCAGATCGACGGCTTGATCTACTCGCCTCTGGCCCAGCGCTCGCTGGACGAGCCCTATACCGTTTACGGCCTGGTGGCCCAACAGATGGAGCGTTCCGACGACGGACTGTCTCTGCGTTTCTATTTGAATCCGAAGGCCCGCTTTGCCGACGGCAAGCCGATCACCGCCGAAGACGTGCGCTACACCTTCGACCTGCTGATGACCCAGGGCAGCCTGCGCTATCGCACGCAATTTGCCGACGTCAAAGGCGTCGAAGTGGAGTCACCACTCACCATTCGGTTCGACTTCAAGAGCAACGAAAACCGTACCCTGCCCCTCGACATCGCCACCTTGCCGGTGTTTCCCGAGCACTGGTGGAAGACCCGCAACTTCGCCAGCGGCGGTGGTTACGAGCCGCCACTGGGCAGCGGGCCGTACCGGGTAAGTAAAGTCGATTCCGGGCGCAGCATCACCTTCGAGCGTAACGCCGACTGGTGGGGCAAGGATTTACCGGTCAGCCGCGGCCTCTACAACTTCGATCATTTCAGCATCGAGTACTTCGGCGATACCGACGTTGCCCGTCAGGTGCTGCGTGGCGGCGCCTACGATTACAACCGCGAATTCTCCGCCACCGCCTACTCCATCGGCTACGAAAGCCCGGCCCTGAGTGACGGTCGCCTGCAAAAGGCCCACTTGGCCAAAGAGGCACCGCAAACGGCCCAGGGGTTTGTGTTCAACCTGCAAAACCCGATGTTCCATGACCGCCGCGTGCGCCAGGCCCTGGCCATGCTCTGGGATTTCGAATGGAGCAACCGGCAGATGATGCGTGACCTGTACATCCGCCAACAGAGCTTCTTTTCCAACACCGACCTCGCAGCCCGACAACTGCCCGACGCGGGTGAGCGGGCGATTCTCGAGCCGTTGCGCGGGCAGATCCCCGACGAAGTCTTCACCCAGGTCTTCGAAGCCCCGAAAACCGACGGTAGCGGCGTGATACGCGACAAACAGCTGCAGGCCCTGGACTTGCTCGAACAGGCCGGCTGGAAACCCGATGGCGATCAACTGGTCAATGCCCAAGGTCAACCGCTGAGCTTCACTTTCCTGGTCAGCCAGAATGGCATGGACCGGCTACTGCTGCCTTATAAGCGCACCCTGAAACAAATCGGCATCGACCTGAATATTCGCCGCATCGACGCCTCCCAGTACGTAAACCGCCTGATGTCCCGGGACTACGACATGATCGTCACCGGCTACCCGGTCACCACTTCGCCGGGCAACGAGCTGTACAACTACTTTGGCTCGATGGCGGCCAACGATCCCGGTTCCAACAACTACATGGTGCTGAAGAACCCGGCGGTCGATACGCTGGTCAATGGCCTGGTTCGCGCCACCACCCAGGCTGACATGCTTCGCTACGCCCATGCCCTGGACCGAGTACTGCAATGGAACTTCTATTGGATTCCCAATTATTACCCGCCAGGCAGTTCGACCGTGTGGTGGAACCGCTTCGGCATTCCCTCTGTGCAAGCGAGCAATGACGAAGCCATCGAGAGTTGGTGGGAAGTGAGCACCACCCCTTTGACCAACCAACAGATGACTGCCGAGCTCATCAAACGCGGCAAACCCGGAGGGCCGCACTGATGTGGGCTTACGTACTGCGGCGCTTGCTGCTGATCATTCCGACACTGGTGATCATTCTTCTGGTCAATTTTGTTATCGTCCAGGCCGCACCCGGTGGCCCGGTGGAACAGGCCATCGCGCGCCTGCAAGGCATCGGCGGCGCAAGTGTCGGCGGCACTTCCAGCGAAGCCGTGCAGGGCAGTTCGCGTGCCAGCCGTGGGCTAGACCCTCAGTTGATCAAAGAGATCGAAAAACAATACGGCTTCGATAAGCCCGCGCCAGAACGTCTGTGGCTGATGCTCAAGAGCTACGCCCGCCTCGACTTCGGCAAGAGCTTTTTCCGCGGCGCCACTGTCACCGACCTGATTCTGGAAAAAATGCCGGTGACCATTTCCCTCGGGCTCTGGGCCACGTTGATCACCTACCTGGTGTCGATCCCTCTGGGCATCCGCAAGGCCGTGCACCACGGCAGCCATTTCGATATCTGGAGCAGCACCGCGATCATCATCGGTTACGCCATGCCCGCGTTCCTGTTCGCGATGTTCCTGATCGTGGTCTTCGCTGGCGGCACGTCGTTGAACTGGTTCCCGGTGCGTGGCCTGGTCTCGGACAATTTCGAGTCGCTGTCGACCCTGGGCAAAATCGCCGATTACTTCTGGCACCTGGTGCTGCCAGTGACGGCGCTGGTGGTCGGCGGTTTCGCGACCCTGACCATTCTCACCAAAAACTCCTTCCTCAATGAAATCACACGCCAATACGTGGTCACCGCCCGCGCCAAAGGTTTGAGCGAACGCCAGGTGCTTTACGGCCATGTGTTTCGCAACGCCATGCTGCTGGTGGTGTCGGGAATTCCCCAGGCCTTTATCAGCGTTTTCTTCGCCGGCTCGCTGTTGATCGAAGTGATTTTCTCCCTCGATGGCTTGGGTCGCATGAGCTACGAAGCCGCGGTGTCACGGGACTATCCGGTGGTATTCGGCTCGCTGTTCATCTTCACCTTGTTCGGCCTGCTGATAAAACTTATCGGCGACCTCTGCTACACCCTGGTCGACCCGCGTATCGACTTCGCCGCGAGGAACGCCTGATGTTCAAGCTCTCGCCGCTGGGCCGTCGCCGTTTCGAGCGTTTCAAGAAAAACCGCCGGGGCTGGTGGTCGTTGTGGTTGTTTATCGGCCTGTTCCTGTTGACTCTGGGCGGCGAGCTGATCGCCAACGACAAACCGCTGATGGTCAGTTATCAAGGCTCGCTGTACTTCCCGGCGTTCAAACGCCACACCGAACAGGAATTTGGCGGGCAATTGCCATTCCAGGCCGATTACCGCAGCGATTACGTACAGAAGCTGATCCACAAGGATGGCGGCTGGATGCTGTTCCCGCCGATCCCGTTCAGCGATGACACGCCCAATTACGACCTCAACCAACCGGCACCGAGCCCGCCCTCGAAGGTCAACTGGCTGGGTACCGACGATCAGGCCCGCGATGTGCTGGCCCGGGTGATTTTCGGTGCGCGGGTGTCGATCCTGTTCGCACTGGCGCTGACCTTCATCAGCGCGTTGATCGGCATCACCGCCGGTGCGCTGCAAGGCTATTACGGCGGTTGGGTCGACCTGCTCGGTCAGCGCTTGCTGGAAGTCTGGTCGGGGCTGCCAGTGCTGTACCTGCTGATCATTCTGTCGGGCTTCGTCGAGCCGAATTTCTGGTGGCTGCTGGGAATCATGGCGCTGTTCTCCTGGCTGGCCCTGGTGGACGTGGTGCGCGCCGAGTTCCTGCGCGGGCGCAACCTGGAATACGTCAAGGCCGCCCGTGCGCTGGGCCTGACCGACCGCAAGGTGATCGTGCGGCACATTCTGCCCAACGCGATGAATGCCACCCTGAGTTATTTGCCATTCATTTTGACCGGGGCGATTTCCACTCTCACGGCGCTGGATTTCCTCGGTTTCGGCATGCCGGCCGGCAGTGCATCGCTGGGTGAGTTGATCGGTCAAGGCAAGCAGAACCTGCAAGCACCGTGGCTGGGGCTGACGGCATTTTTCACCCTGGCGCTGATTCTTTCTTTACTGGTGTTCATCGGCGAGGCATTGCGTGATGCCTTTGACCCACGATCTTGACGCGGACTATTGATATGACTGACAACCTGATCGAAATCCGTGACCTCAACGTGGCCTTCAGCGGCCAGACCGTGGTGCGCAACCTGTGCCTGGACATCCGCCCCGGCGAATGCCTGGCGCTGGTCGGCGAGTCGGGCTCCGGCAAGTCGGTGACCGCGCACTCGATCCTGCAACTGCTGCCCGAAAACGGCACGCAAACCACTGGCAGCATTCGCTATCGCGGCCAGGAATTGATCGGCGCCGACGCCAACGTCTTGCGCGAACTGCGCGGCAACCGGATCGCGATAATCTTCCAGGAGCCGATGACCTCCCTCAATCCGCTGCACAGCATCGAAAAGCAGATCGGCGAAACCCTGCTGCTGCACAGAGGGCTGGGTGGCAAAGCAGCGCAAGCGCGGATTCTCGAGTTGTTGCAGCTGGTGGGCATCCAGAACCCCGAAGAGCGGCTCAAGGCCTACCCGCACCAACTGTCCGGCGGCCAGCGGCAACGGGTGATGATCGCCATGGCCCTGGCCTGCGAACCGGAATTGCTGATCGCCGACGAGCCGACCACCGCGCTGGATGTGACGGTGCAGCGCAAGATCCTGCGGCTGCTCAAATCCCTGCAAGAGCAGCTTGGCATGTCGCTGCTGCTGATCAGCCACGACCTCAATCTGGTGCGCAGCATGGCCCAACGGGTGTGCGTGATGCACGCCGGGGAAATCGTCGAGCAGGCACCTTGCGAAACGCTGTTCACCGAGCCGAAACACCCTTACAGCTGCGTGCTGCTGAACGCCGAACCGGAAGGTGAAGCCCTGCCCCGGGACGAGCGTGAAAACGTGCTGGAAGTGGAGAATCTGCAAGTGCAGTTCACCCTCGGTGGCGGGCTGTTCCAGCGTAAAACTTACCTGCGCGCGGTGGATGGCATCAGCCTGAACGTTCAACGCGGCAAGACTTTGGGCATCGTCGGCGAGTCCGGTTCGGGCAAGTCCACGCTTGGTCAGGCGATCCTGCGCTTGCTCGATTCCGAAGGCAGCATTCGCTTTCAGGGTGAGGCGCTGGATGGCTTGACGCAAAAGCAACTGCGACCGTGGCGCAAGAAGATGCAGGTGGTGTTCCAGGATCCCTTCGGCAGCCTCAGCCCGCGAATGTCGGTGGCGCAGATCATCAGTGAAGGCCTTGAGGTGCACAGCCAGTCCACCCCGGATGAATGCGAAGCCCAGGTGATCAGGGTGCTGGAAGAAGTCGGCCTCGACCCGCAAAGCCGTCATCGCTACCCGCACGAATTCTCCGGCGGCCAACGCCAGCGCATCGCCATTGCCCGCGCGTTGGTGCTGAAACCGGCACTGATTCTGCTCGACGAACCGACCTCGGCGCTGGATCGCACGGTGCAAAAACAAGTGGTCGCCCTACTCCGCCAGCTTCAGGAAAAATATGGCCTGACCTACTTGTTCATCAGCCACGACCTGGCGGTGGTGCGCGCCCTGGCCCACGACATGATCGTGATCAAGGACGGCAAAGTAGTGGAAAGCGGCGCGAGCCATGATGTGTTCGAGTCGCCGCAGCATCCGTATACCAAAGAGCTGTTGGCGGCGGCGCATCCGGGGTAGGCATAATCTGTGTCATGCAGTTGGACCGCGAAGGCGCCCACCCAGACACCCTACATTCTGGACATGAAGCCCATGAACACCACCGAAAGCCTCAAGGACTACCAGCGCGTTCGTACCCTGGCAATCCGCTCACTGTTCGAAATCATCGAGCAATCGAGCGAAGGCACGGTGATTGTCGACCGCGATGCGAACATCGTCTGGATGAACGAGCGCTATGCCCGGCGGTTCGGTCTGGAGTCGGCCGCAGGTGCGATCGGCAGGGCCTGTGAAAGCGTGATCCCCGGCAGCCTGTTGCGCGAAGTGGTGCGCACTGGACGCCCCATCCTGCTGGACATGCAAGACACCCCCAAGGAACCGCTGATAGTGATGCGCCTGCCGATTCACGACGATGCCGGCGCGGTGATCGGCGCCATCGGTTTTGCCCTGTTCGATGAATTGCGCAGCCTGTCACCGATGCTCAAGCGCTACCTGAGCATGCAGGAAGAACTGGCATCGACCCGCTCGCTGTTGCGGGCGCGACAGACCAAGTACAACTTCGCCCATTTCATCGGCACCAGCGCCGCCAGCCTCGAAGTCAAACGCCGCGCCCGGCGCAGCGCCAGTGCCGAGTCACCGGTGTTGCTGCTCGGCGAAACCGGTACCGGCAAGGAGTTGCTGGCCCAGGCGATCCACGGCGCCTCGCCTCGTGCGCACAAAGCTTTCGTCAGTATCAACAGCGCGGCGATTCCCGAGACGCTGCTGGAAGCCGAGTTCTTTGGCACCGCGCCCGGCGCGTTCACCGGCGCCGATCGCAAGGGTCGCACCGGCAAGCTGCAGATCGCTCAGGGCGGCACGCTGTTTCTCGATGAGATCGGCGATATGCCGCTGCCTCTGCAAAGCAAGTTGCTGCGGGTGCTGCAGGAAAAGGAATTCGAGCCGGTGGGCTCCAACGAAGTGATCCAGAGCGATGTGCGGGTGATCGCAGCCACCTCCACCGATCTGGAAGCGGCGATCAAACGCGGCGAGTTTCGCGCCGATTTGTATTACCGCCTCAACGTGCTGCCGATTCAGGTCCCGCCCCTGCGTGATCGCCTCGACGACCTGCCAGCCCTCAGTGAAGCGATCCTCGAAGAGCTGCGCAGTCAGCACGAACTGAATCCCGAAGCTTTGGATTTGTTGGGTCAACACGCCTGGCCGGGGAACATCCGCGAACTGCGCAACGTCTTGGAACGCGCGGCCTTGCTCAGTGATGATTTGATGCTGAACGCGGCGGATATCCGCTCGGCGATTGGCAGTTTTACCCCAGTGCAGCGTGTGGTGCCTCTGCCCCTTCAACCGATTGCCCATGAAACCTTCAGTGAAGCTCGCGAACGGTTTGATCGGCAGTTGATTGAATCCGCCCTCGCGCAATGCGGCGGGAAGGTTATCGAAGCGGCGGCGCGGTTGGGGCTGGGGCGATCGACGTTGTACAAGAAGATGGTGGCGTTGGGGATTGCTGAGTCTCAATAAAGAGACATTTATCTCTATTGGTAGATATGACCTCTTCGCGGGCAAGCCTTGCTCCTACAAGTGGTGCGTTGACGTTCCCCGTAGGGGCGAGGCGTGCCCGCGAAAGCGTCAGCCCAACCACCAAAAATCTCAATACAGAGACAAAAACCCACACAACTCTCTCATTAATTAATAAACCCCTTATATTTCAATAGCTTATCTTCTGGCACGAAACTCGCTATAGCCCTTCCCACAAAGCTTCACCCTACAAAAATAACAATCGAAGGAGACACACCATGAGTGTGATCATTGCCTTGGCAGCTCTTACGCTGCTGATGGTGGCTGCCTACCGTGGCTACAGCGTTATCCTCTTTGCCCCGATCGCCGCCCTCGGCGCCGTCCTGCTCACCGACCCTTCCGCCGTTGCCCCCGTCTTCACCGGGGTGTTCATGGAAAAAATGGTCGGCTTCGTCAAACTGTATTTCCCGGTGTTCCTGCTCGGTGCCGTGTTCGGCAAGCTGATCGAGTTGTCGGGTTTCTCCCGCTCCATCGTCGCAGCGGCGATTCGTTTGCTCGGCACTCGCCAGGCGATGCTGGTGATCGTGCTGGTCTGCGCCCTGCTCACCTACGGCGGCGTGTCGCTGTTTGTGGTGGTGTTTGCGGTCTACCCGTTTGCCGCCGAGATGTTCCGCCAGAGCAATATCCCCAAGCGCCTGATCCCGGCGACCATCGCCCTCGGCGCATTTTCGTTCACCATGGACGCCCTGCCCGGCACGCCGCAGATCCAGAACATCATCCCCAGCACCTTCTTCAACACCACCGCCTGGGCTGCGCCGTGGCTGGGTGTGATCGGCACGATTTTCGTGTTCTGCGCCGGCATGCTGTTCCTTCAGAGCCAGCGCAACAAGGCCCAGCGCAGCGGTGAAGGGTATGGTTCAGCGCTGCGCAACGAGCCGGAAACCGCACCGGACATCAAGCTGCCCAACCCATGGATCGCACTGTCGCCGCTGTTGATGGTGGGCCTGATGAACCTGCTGTTCACCCGCTGGATTCCAGAGTGGTACGGCAAGACGCACAGCCTCTCGTTGCCGGGCATGGCAGCTCCCGTGACCACCGACATCGCCAAGCTGACAGCGATCTGGGCGGTCCAGGCAGCCTTGCTGGTAGGCATCGTCATGGTGCTGGTGTTCGCCTTTCAGACGATCCGCGGCAAGTTGGCCGAAGGCAGTAAAAGTGCGGTCAGCGGAGCGCTGCTGGCGGCGATGAACACCGCGTCGGAATACGGTTTCGGTGCAGTGATCGCCTCGTTGCCGGGTTTTCTGGTGCTGTCCGGCTGGCTCAAAAGCATTCCCAACCCGCTGGTCAACGAAGCGATTACCGTGACCCTGCTGGCCGGCATCACCGGTTCGGCGTCGGGCGGCATGAGTATCGCTTTGGCAGCAATGTCCGAGACATTCATCAGCGCCGCCCACGCCGCCAATATTCCACTGGAAGTGCTGCACCGGGTCGCCGCGATGGCCAGTGGTGGCATGGACACCCTGCCGCACAACGGCGCGGTGATTACTTTGCTCGCGGTCACCGGTTTGACCCACCGCGAGGCCTACAAAGACATTTTCTGTATTACGCTGATCAAGACACTCGCTGTTTTTGTGGTGATCGGTACTTTCTACGCCACTGGCATTGTGTGAGGTATTCATGACGACTCTTTCGGGCAAGACCGCACTGGTCACCGGTTCCACCAGCGGCATCGGCCTGGGAATCGCCCTGAGCCTGGCCAGGGCTGGCGCCAATCTGATTCTCAACGGTTTCGGCGATGCGTCGACGGTGATCGCCGAGGTCGAACAATTCGGTGGCAAGGTCGGCCATCATCCGGCCGACGTCAGCGACCCGGAGCAGATCGCCGACATGATCGAGTACGCCGAGCGTGAGTTCGGCGGCGTGGATATCCTGGTCAACAACGCGGGCATCCAGCATGTGGCGCCGGTGGAAGATTTTCCCGTGGAGCGCTGGGACTCGATCATTGCGATCAACCTGTCGTCGGTGTTTCACAGCACCCGTTTGAGCTTGCCGGGAATGCGCACCAAGGGCTGGGGACGGATCATCAACATCGCATCAGTGCATGGCCAGGTCGGTTCGGTGGGCAAGGCGGCGTACGTCGCGGCCAAGCATGGCGTGATCGGCCTGACCAAGGTGGTCGGTCTGGAAACCGCTACGACGAACGTCACCTGCAACGCCATCTGCCCGGGTTGGGTGCTGACGCCACTGGTGCAGAAGCAGATCGATGATCGCGCCGCGACCGGGATCGACCCCCAGCAGGCGCAACACGATTTGCTGGCCGAGAAGCAGCCGTCCCTTGAATTCGTGACACCGCCGCAGCTGGGCGAGTTGGTGCTGTTTTTATGCAGCGAGGCCGGTAGCCAGGTACGTGGCGCCGCGTGGAATATTGATGGTGGGTGGTTGGCGCAGTAACTCGCCGCTAGCTCCCTGACACTGATCGTTCCCACGCTCTGCGTGGGAATGCAGCCCGGGACGCTCGGCGTCCCAAAGCGGACGCGGAGCGTCCATTGAGGCATTCCTTTGCTGCGCGTGGGAACGATCTGGATGCATAAACAAGAAGAGGCCAAGCCATGTCCGACATCCTCTGGCAACCCGGCACCGAGCGCATCGGCAAGACCCGCATGGAGGCCTTCCGGCGCTTCGTCAATCAGCGACACACCCTTGAGATCGCCGACTACCTTGCCCTGCACCAATGGAGCATCGATCAACGGGCAGCTTTCTGGCAGGCCATCGTCGATTTCTTCGACATCCGTTTTCACGATCAACCGGACGCTGTGCTGATAGAAGGTGAACAAATGCCCAGCGCCCAGTGGTTTCCCGGCGCCACGCTGAACTTCGCCGAACACCTGTTGCGCCGTCGCGACGATGCCGTGGCGGTGGTGGCCATCGGCGAAAACGGCCAACGGGAACAACTGACCTGGGCCGAACTGGTGAGCCATGTCGCCGGTTTTCAAAATGGCCTGAAAGCCGCCGGTATCGGCCTCGGCGATCGTGTAGCCGCGTGCATGCCAAACACCTGGCAAACCCTGGTGGCGATGCTCGCCACCACCAGTCTGGGCGCGATCTGGTCCTGTTCTTCACCCGATTTCGGCACCCACGGGGTGATCGATCGCTTCGGCCAGATCGAACCGAAGGTGCTGATCACCTGCGCCGGTTACCGCTACGCCGGCAAAGAGATCGACCAGACCACCAAGGTCAATGAAATCCTCGGACAACTGCCGTCCTTGCAGCAATTGATCGTTGTGCCTTACGCACGCCCTCAAGCGCGCATCGAGGATTTCCGCTGCCAGGCCAATGTGACGCTGTGGGACGATTTTTACGACCCGGGCGGCGAGCCGCAATTCGTTCCCGTGCCTTTCGCCCATCCGCTGTACATCCTCTACTCCAGCGGCACCACCGGCGTACCGAAGTGCATTGTGCACGGCACCGGCGGCGTGCTGCTGCAACACGTCAAGGAACATGGCCTGCACACCGACCTCGGTGCCGGCGACCGTTTGTTCTACTACACCACCTGCGGCTGGATGATGTGGAACTGGCTGGTCTCGGCCCTTGCCGTCGGCAGCGCCGTGGTGCTGTATGACGGCTCGCCGTTTCATCCGGGTCCGGAGCGCTTGATCGACCTGATCGACGACGAACGCATCAACGTCTTCGGCACCAGCCCGAAATTCCTCACTGCGCTGGAAAGCAATGGCTTGAAGCCGTGCGAAAGTCATGACCTGAGCAGCCTGAGAACCATCCTGTCCACCGGCTCGGCGCTGTCGCCGCAAAGCTTCGATTACGTCTACCGCGCGTTCAAGTCCGATCTGTGCCTGTCTTCGATGTCCGGCGGTACCGATATCGTTTCGTGCTTTGTGATTGGCAATCCGGTGCTGCCGGTGCGCCGTGGCGAAATGCAGTGCAAAGGCCTGGGCATGGCGGTCGAAGTCTGGAACGACGCCGGGCAGCCTGTGATCGGGGAAAAGGGCGAACTGGTGTGCACCCGACATTTTCCGGCGATGCCCATCGGGCTATGGCATGACCCTGATGGGGAAAAGCTGCGAAAGTCCTATTTCAGTCTGTTCCCCGGCGTCTGGGCCCAGGGCGATTACGCCGAGCAACTGCCTCATGGAGGGATGCTGATCCACGGCCGCTCGGATGCGGTGCTCAACCCCGGTGGCGTGCGCATCGGCACGGCGGAAATCTATCGTCAGGTGGAGAAAGTCCCGCAGGTGCTGGACAGCGTCGCCATCGGTCAGCAATGGCAGGATGACGTGCGAGTGGTGCTGTTCGTGCGCTTGCGCGACGGCGTGGAACTGGATGAACCGCTGCAACAGCAGATCCGCCAGGTGATCCGCGCCAACACCACTCCACGGCATGTGCCGGCGAAGATTGTCGCGGTGACGGACATTCCGCGCACTATCAGCGGCAAAGTCGTGGAGCTGGCCGTGCGAGACGTAGTGCACGGGCGGCCAGTGAAAAACACCGATGCGCTGGCCAATCCCGAAGCGTTGGAGCAGTTTCGGGATCGGCCAGAGCTCAATAAATAAAAGTTGCTGCGAGCAGAGCATTAAATGCCAGTGTTACCGACCCGCCTGTGGCACAGTTTGACATCAAGCTTTGTCCAAGTTCACCAAAACTTCGTCGGTAATATCTCGCCCCTCGCTAACTCTAACGGCCCTATTCATGATGCCGAAATTTATCGAAAATAGATTTGCATCCGACGCCAACTGGCTAAGCAGTGCAGTCAGGAGCGCATAGGTGTCCGCATTTACTTGTGGTTGAGCGTTGCCGTGGTAACCACCGGATGGCAAGCGCCCGGCCGCCAGATTCAGTAAGCCTGCCACGTTCAAGCTCTGATCGCCCTCTTTCAGAGCTACCTTGGCGGAGACCAAGTCAGTCTTGCCTGGACCGGCCCGGAACATTTCGTGGATCAGGTCGTTGGCCACCTCTCCATAATTAAAGCCCGCCGAATCAAAGCGATCATTAAGATTCTTAGTATTAACCGTCATGAACTGAACATTGTCTCGATCGTGCACGCCCGCCTTTTTCCATTCGTTGTATTGGGATTGCTCTACCTGAACCATCTGATCATCAACTTTAGCACTATCCAGGAAAAAATTGCTTGCGGAAGTACCATCGAAGTCCAATCTTATGGCATTCAATAGGTTCAGGAAGTCGTCACGGCCCTTAGTTTTACTTCCTAAAAACAGCCCGATGGTTAGATCGGTTTTGCGCCTGAGGTCCCGATTGTTCAGCACAGAAATTGCATTGTCCAACTTCTGCCTCGCAATGGGCAAACTTTGCTGAATGATTTGAGCTGTATAGCTCTCAGGTCGGATACTGGGTGGAGTGAATGCCCGTTTGTACTCGAAATCTGGAAGTGCCTTGCCCCATGGTTTTCCGCGGCTAGTGACGCTGTACCAATCATTGTTTCCACGGAAAGCGCATACGTTTAATGCTTCAGTGGCACTGCCGCGAGGACGCCACTTCCCTTGCCCAAGATGGGGCAGGCTCGTGATATGAAGCAAATCCACAGAGCGGGCTTTGCCTGTCAATCGATTTAACTGGGATGTTGCCTTATCCAGTAACTTCGCGCCCTGCCTCTGTAAATGCATCCCGCTTTTAAAAAGTGCCTTCGACGCTCTGTATCCTGCTGTAGGCAATCCATCGATTGGATTGAACGTCGACACTGTCAGTTGCAAGCCATATCTAACAAAACTACCAAGCTTGGCTGTCGAAGACACTGTTTTAGCGGCGATACTCAAAATGCTGGCCGGCGCACCCAACACGGTAAATAAAATTCCGATAGCGTCCATTGTGCATGCGTAAACCCCATCGACCACTTTATTTCTGTCTCCGGAGGCTAGGTCTTCGGTACACTTCTTGAAGGGCACAACCAAATCAACGATATAGGTCACGACTTCGTCGTAGGTCTTTTCCTTGCGCTCTTTTTCTGTGAGTTCACCAAACGCTTCGATGAATTCCTCTACGCTTCCGACAGGCCGATGGGTGACAATAAACTGTGCAATATCATCAACGTGCGGACTTACGAAATATTGATAGAGACTGCGCTTATGTTCGGGCACGGATGTGGGAGCGAGAAGTTCGCCCAGCTTTTCGATAACCATTTTCCCGGAAGCATTCGGACGCGGTCTTTCCCCTTTAATATAGCTATTAAAATCAGTCGGAACATTGTGAGTCTCAGGAAGGGGATGATGGGCGTCGTTCAGACCACCTTTAAATTCCAGCCTGGAGGGCATGTTGAATTTCTGGGTTTTCTTAACCAAGTTACCTAAGGCGTCATTCCTCCGGCATTCGCCCAGCAAGCTGAACACTTCATAACACAGAATTTTGTCGTTACCGTAGGAGGCAATCATGATCACCCCAAATCGCCCTCTTGCCTGATCTATATTTGCTTGCACTTCCACATTTTTAGGCCCCTTATTACCAACCCCCACCAGATTGTAGTTGGAATCCTTTGGATAGATAGTTTCAACGACCGGTGGACGGACGGTGAAAAATGTGACTTTACTTCTCTCGAAGACATCACGATCTGCAGATGGCATCCCCGCCATTGCCAATTTAATATTGCATGCCACGGCCTTATGAATATTGTAGTGATACTTGCCTATCTCGGCTTTAAAAACATCCTGATTGCGCGCCATACGCAACAGTTGTGGATATTGTGTGAGAATATGCGGTGATTGGTTCCAGTCCCATCCTCCCGATGTCAACTCGCCTTCAATGTGCAAATCGAGCATGCTGACCCTCATTGAAGAAAATGGCTCAGGTCGCAGTAGTGGGCTTTCGAAAAAATCACATCCGGGGATCGCTTTCTCCAGGGCCGCCAACGCAAGTTTTTTTCGATTCGGCACTGGCGTGGAAAACGCCGCCACCCCATTAACCATGTTTTCCACATGTGTTTGGTAGGCGGTCAAAGCACGCTGAGCTGCATCAGAAGCAGATACCGTAATATCACTATGGGAAATGACCTCGTTGATTAACGCCCAGTCAATGATGGCATCGATAGCTGTCAAACCTTGCAGCTGCCCCATTGATTGACTTATGGAATCCAAGTCAGCGAATTGCATGACCTCTTCGTAAGTCATCAAACGCGAGGCACCTTTGACGTTGAGTTCAACGACGCTGACTGCTTGGGAAAAAGTAACCCAACCGATCGACCCGGCGGTAAGCGACGAAGGAACATTCTTGACCAAAAAGCCGGGGGCGATGGATGACAACATTAAATGCGACGCCAGGGGAACCAGTGCGGGGGAGACCCTTTCGTTACTGATAAGAAATTGCTCAATTCCCTGACGAATGATGTGCAAAGGTCTATCAGCAGCGTCACGGGGTTCATAAATATCATAGCTACCGATTTGATTTCGCTGATGCTTTACCCCGATGAATGGATCAAGCTGAAGAATAATCGCAGTGTATAACACCTGTGCAAGATCACTTTGCTCGAGCACTTGGTCATCGCGTGCGCCCCACCAACCTAACGCATCGATGTATCTTTGGGCCAACTCGTAAGAATACGAATGGTGTACAAGTTTGAAAATCACTTCATTTGCATTTTCCCAAGCGACACGATCGGACAATTCTGGACTGACGTTTTCATACAACAGGTCAAGCAAACTCTGACCACCGGAAATGAGCTTGGAAGTCAACCTGCGAATCTCTGCGCATTGGGGTGCAGTCAGTGCGCCCGAATCATTGTCGTGTCCGTTGATTTGTTCCCAGTAGTCCACGAGTTGATCGGATTTAGGCCATTTCCATTTCAGGAAGGCACACATTTTATCCGCCTGTTCGAGGTCAGTCGGCACATTCAGGCCGTGAAAGCGCATCCATTGAGCAGGGCTGACTCCGGCAGACGTCCTGATTACGCCACCCGTTTGTTCAGCAGCACCCATGAGATGTTTTAGAGTTGCGTGCGCGTCGGGGTCAGACTGAATTTCACTCAGTAACCCCTTCCCGCGACCCGACACGACCGTCAAGCCATCACGTGTGACGAATGCTTCTACGTCCTCGCGGTAAGCCCTGACCAAATCTAACAAACTCTTTTGGAAAGGCTTATGCACATAATAAAAAGATGACCCTTTCTGCGATTGCATAGAAGAATGATCCAACACAAAGGCCTCAGAACGAGAATGAATTGCAGAAGCCAGGTGAAAATAGACCATCTCGCGTTCATTTAAATCGGCCTCAACGCATAACTTGTTATCCTGCGCGATCGAAACAGTATTGCTACTCGAATTATTTCTGACTTTCATGTTACGCCCCTAATTAAAAACTCCAATGTTTAATACAGCGGGCGCAGCTTTAAACAGGACGCAAAGTCTTTCAACCTGCGAATTATTAGTTAAAATTTCCTGACCTCAAAAGAAACAACACAACTAGCATTTAAAACAACGTCAGACTCACTCAACCAACCCCCACTCCCCAGAAGACGGTTTCCCGATCATTGCCGACTCACTATCAAGTTTGAATCGCAGCCTTACGTTATTAATGGAATCTGCATATTTCAATGCCTCATCAAGACTAATCACACCTTCCAACAACAACTTATAAAGTGCGGAATCGAAAGTTTGCATACCCAATTCTTCCGACTTCTCCATGATATTTTTTAGCTCGCCCAATTCGTTGCGCCGAATCAGATCGCCAATAGTCGGCGTTCCCAGCATCACCTCCACCGCCGCCCTTCGTTGTCCATCAAGGGTGCGCACCAGCCGTTGGGAAACAAAGGCCTTGAGGTTATTGCCCAGGTCATGGAGCAGTTGCGTCCGGCGTTCTTCGGGGAAGAAGTTGATCACGCGGTCCAGCGCCTGATTGGCGTTGTGGGCATGCAAAGTGGAAATTACCAGATGGCCGGTATCGGCAAACGCCAGCGCGTGCTCCATAGTCTCGCGGTCGCGGATCTCGCCGATCAGCACCACGTCCGGCGCCTGGCGCAGGGTGTTTTTCAACGCTGCATGAAAGCTGCGGGTGTCTACGCCGACTTCACGCTGGTTGATGATCGACTTCTTGTGCCGATGGATAAACTCGACCGGGTCTTCGATGGTGATGATATGGCCGCTGCTGTGGCGGTTGCGGTAATCGATCAGTGCCGCCAGCGAGGTCGACTTGCCGGAACCGGTCGAACCGACGAACAATATCAGCCCCTGCTTGAGCATCACCGTTTCGAGCAGCACCGGTGGCAGCTTGAGGTCTTCGAAGCGTGGAATGTCGAGCTTGATGTTGCGCGCCACGATGGACACATCGTTACGCTGCTTGAAGATATTGAGCCGAAAGCGTCCGACCCCCGGCAGGGAAAGCGCCAGGTTCATTTCCAGTTCGCGATCGAACTCCAGGCGCTGTTCGGCGTCCATGATGGACGCGGCAATAGCCGCGACTTCACCCGGTTTGAATGGTTGCTCGGTCAGGGATTTGAGCACACCATCAAATTTCGCGCTGGGTGGCGCGCCCGTGGACAGGTAGAGATCGGAGCCATTGCGGCTGGCCAGAGTTTGCAACAGTGCATCGATTTCCATGGCAAAAAGCACCCGCGAAGCATTCAATTGAAAAAATGACCCGAAACGGGTCATCCAGCGTCTACCGCCATGCAAGGATAGTAGACGCCGCTACACCGACTGACACGCAGGACATTGTGATGAACGCACCACCAACCGCCAGCGACGCCCAGGCCCTGATTGCCCGACTGGACTGGACAAACAACCCGCTGGGCGCCGCCGATCACTGGCCGCAGAGCCTGCGCACCGCTGTGGACATTGTGATTCACTCGCCAATGCCGATGCTGTTGCTGTGGGGCCCGCAGCTTACGCAGATCTACAACGACGGCTTCGCCTTCCTCGCCGGCAGCAAACACCCTCACGCTTTCGGACAACCGACGCACCTGATCTGGCCAGAACTGAAAGACTTCACCGACCCGATTTACAGCGCCGTCCTACAGGGCCAGGTGCGAACCTACAGCGAACAGCGCTTTACCTTGCAACGCGACGGGCAAGATTCCGACTTCTGGCTGGATTTGACCTACAGCCCCATTCGCAATGAAAGCGCCGAGGTCGCCGGCATTCTGGTCACGGCCATCGAAACCAACGAACGCCGCCGCATCGCCCTGGAACTCGAGCAGCGCTCCGCCGCCAGCCTCAAAGCCCAGCAGGAAACCGAGCAGCGCCTGCAACTGGCGCTGGCTGCCACTGATGCCGTCGGCACCTGGGACTGGGACATCGGCGAAGACCGTTTCATCGCCGATGCCCATTTCGCCCAATTGCATGGCGTCGACGCAAGCCTGGCCAACCAGTTGCCCATCAGCGAATACCTCCACGGCGTACACCCGGAAGACCGCGCCATGATTGCCCGCAGCATCAAGCATTGCATTACTCATGGCAGCGAGTACGCCGAGGAATATCGCTTGCTGCAAGCCGACGGCCAATTGCGCTGGGTGTTTGCTCGGGGTCGTTGCTACAAGGATCATCATGGCCGGCCGATCCGTTTCCTCGGCGCCGCATTGGACCTGACCGAACGCAAACACATCGAACAGGCCTTGCGCCAAAGCCAGACCGAGCTGCAGCTGATCATCAACGCCATGCCGATCCTGATCAGTTACGTCGACAGCGAGGAGCGCTTTCGCCTCAACAATGCCGCCTACCTGGAATGGTACGGCCTGACGCCACAGGAGCTTTACGGCCGCACCGTACGTGAAGTGCTGGGCGATGAAGCCTATGCCTTGCGCGCCGAATACATTGCCGAGGCGCTGAAAGGCAAGGCTTGCAGTTTCAGCATCAGCGCCGCGCACCGTGATGGCAGCACCCGTCAGGCCCTGATGAACTACCTGCCCCGTCATGGCGCGGACGGCGCGGTCAATGGCTTTTACATCTTCGTGATCGACGAAACCGAGCGCAAACAGACCGAAGAGGCCCTGCGCAACCTCAACGAAACCCTTGAAGAACGCGTCAGCGCCCGCACGCAGCAATTGGCCGAAGCCAACCAGCGACTGCAGAACGAGATGTTCGAACGCGAGCGCGCCGAAGACGCCTTGCGGCATGCGCAGAAAATGGAGGCGGTGGGACAGCTCACCGGCGGCATCGCCCATGATTTCAATAACATGCTCACCGGGATCATCGGCAGCCTCGATTTGATGCAGCGCTATATCGCCGACGGGCGTGCCGCCGAGATCGGTCGTTTTACCGAAGCCGCAGTGTCCTCGGCCCACCGCGCAGCCGCCCTGACCCATCGCCTGTTGGCGTTCTCCCGGCGTCAGTCGCTGGATCGCAAACCGCTGAATGCCAACCAGCTGGTGCATTCCCTGGAAGATTTGTTCCGCCGGACCAAGGGCGACCATATCGAGCTCAAAATGCAGCTGGCCGATGAAGTCTGGCCCGTCAGCACTGACGTCAGCCAACTGGAAAACGCCCTGCTCAACCTCGTTATCAATGCCCGGGATGCGATGCCCGAAGGCGGCGAGCTGCTGATCGAAACCGCCAACGTTCACCTCGACGGTAGCGACATTACCCCTCTGGAACCGGTCAGGGCCGGGGATTATCTGATGATTGCCGTTAGCGACAACGGCACCGGCATGACCCCGACAGTGTTGGCCAAGGCCTTCGACCCGTTTTTCACCACCAAACCCATCGGCCAGGGCACCGGCCTTGGGCTGTCAATGATCTATGGCTTCGCCCAGCAGTCGGGCGGGCATGTCAATCTTCACAGCCTGCCGGGCCAGGGCACCTGCGTTCGGCTGTATTTGCCACGGTTGCACGTCGCGGTGCCGGAGCACACCCTGGAGCCGCTCAACGGCGAAACACCGGCAGCGGTTGCCGGTGAAACCGTGGTGTTGGTGGAAGACGATCCAGCAGTGCGCATGCTGGTGCTCGACCTGCTCAATGAGTTGGGTTATCACGCCCATGAAGCTGAAGACGCGAAGGCCGCCCTGCCCTTGCTGGAATCGGAGCTGCGGGTCGATCTGCTGGTGACCGATGTCGGGCTGCCGGGCATGAACGGTCGGCAGCTGGCGGAAATCGCGCGTCAGCATCGCCCGGATCTGAAAGTGCTGTTCATGACCGGTTATGCGGAGAAAGCCGCCGAACGCCAGGGTTTCCTGGAGGAAGGCATGGACATGGTGGCCAAACCCTTTTCCATTGACCTGTTGGCCAACAAGATTCGCACGATGATCGGCCAAGCGGGCTGAGTTAAGGCATAATCGCGCGCCCCACGCTGGCACCAACATAGCCACCCCCGTTGCAAGGTACTGCCAATGAAAGCCCAAGCCCGCCATATCCTGGTGAAAACCTCGGAAGAAGCCGAGCAGCTCAAACAACGCATCGCCAAGGGTGAAGCCTTCGATGTGCTGGCCAAGAAATACTCCACGTGCCCGTCCGGCAAACGCGGCGGCGACTTGGGCGAAGTGCGGCCCGGGCAGATGGTCGGCGTGATCGATGCGGTGATCTTCAAAAAACCGCTGCGGGTGGTGCATGGGCCGATCAAGAGCAAGTTTGGTTATCACCTGGTGCAGGTGTTTTACCGGGATTGATTGGCTTGGCTTCAGGGCCTCATCGCGGGCAAGCCCGCGATCCGGTTGCGCAGCAAGCGGCCAACCACTGCTTATCTCGGAATCAGCGCCCCCGGCACCTGAATCACCCGACTCGCCAACCGATGCCCCGCCTCGGCAGCTTCAACCGGGCTGCCGCCCTTGAGCCGACAAGCCAAATACGCCGCACTGAACGAATCCCCCGCCGCCGTGGTGTCCACTACCCGTTCGACCACCTGCGCCGGCACTTCGAACGACTCGCCGTCACAGCGAATCAGACACGCCTCGGCGCCGCGCTTGAGCACCACTTCCGGTGTGCCCATCTGCTCATACGCGGCAAACACCGCCGCGCAATCGGAAAAGTGGAACAGCGCCTGCTCGTCATCAACCGTCAGCAACGCCAGGTCGATATAGGGCAGAACGCTGCGATAAGCCGCCCGTGCTTCTTCAATTGACGCCCACAGGCGTGGCCGGTAGTTGTTGTCGAACACGATCCGTGCATCCCGCTGCCGGGCTTCGATCAGGGTTTCCAGAAGTTTTTCCCGCCCCTGCACACCGAGCACCGCCAGGGTGATGCCACTGAAATACAACACGTCGTAATCCGGCAGCGCCGCCAGGATCGGCGCGGCCGCCGGGGTGGTAAAGCAATCGCGCACGGCCGCTTCATTGCGCCAATAGAGAAAACGCCGCTCGCCAGCAGCGTCGGTCTGAATGCAATACAGGCCGGGCAAGCGACCGGGCAAACGCTGGACCATGTCCAGCCCAATGTTTTCACTGGCCCAGCTCTGGCACATCGCATCGCTGAAACTGTCATCGCCCAGGGCGGTGACGTAATCCACCGTGCCGCCATCGCCCAGTTCACGGGCCAGGTAGACCGCGGTGTTCAGGGTATCGCCGCCGAAGCTTTGTTGCAGGGAGCCGTCGGCGCGCTGCTGCAATTCGATCATGCATTCGCCGATCAGGGCGATGCGCGGGGTGTTGGGGCCCAGGGGGCTGATGTTGTTCATTGATGTGGCGTCTCTGGTGTTTCGGTGGTGTCTGGATGCCCGCGAAGGCCGCACCTCGGTCTAAACCTTAGAAACAGGTTTCCATGGTTTCGATGACATTCAGTTGCTCATCCACCAAACACCCAATGCGCCATTTGTCGAACGTCAGACACGGGTGTGAAGTACCGAACGAAATGATATCGCCCACCCGCAATTCAACCCCCGGCGCCACGGTCATGAATGCATGCTGGTCCATCACCGCCGTCACCTTGCAGGCACTCACATCCTCGCCGACCGCCGGCACCACACCGGCCTTGTAACGCAGCAACGGCACCGGCAGACCGGCATCATAGGCCACGTCGCGCTTACCCAAGGCGATCACCGCAAAACCCGGTTCCGGCAACGACTGCACATGCGCCCAGACCTCCAGCGCCGGGCGCAAACCTTCGTGCAGGTCGCTGCGACGGTCGAGCACGCAGCATTGCGCTTCTTTGTAGATGCCATGGTCATGGGCCACGTAACTGCCGGGGCGCAGCACACTGAGGAATCGGCCGCCGGCATTCTGCGCTTCAAACGACTCGGCGATCAGGTCGTACCAGGCCGAACCCGATGCGGTGATGATCGGCTTGGCAATGGCGAACGCACCACTGTCCTGCAGCTGCACGGCCAGGCGCACCAAAGAATCGGCGAACGCACGGATGCCGCTTACCGCGTGATCGCCGTGAATCACCCCTTCGTAACCCTCGATGCCGGTCAATGCCAGCGCCGGTTGTGCAGCAATGGCTTTGGCCAGCGCGACCACTTCGTCTTCCGTACGGCAACCGCAACGACCGCCGACCACACCGTATTCGATCATCACGTTCAGGCGCACACCGCGCGAGGCGAAATACGCGCCCAGGTCCGCGACGTTATCCGGGTGATCGACCATGCAATAGAAATCGAAGGTCGGGTCTGCCAACAGATCAGCAATCAGTGC
Source organism: Pseudomonas cucumis (assembly GCF_030687935.1). Lineage (GTDB taxonomy): Bacteria > Pseudomonadota > Gammaproteobacteria > Pseudomonadales > Pseudomonadaceae > Aquipseudomonas > Aquipseudomonas cucumis. The sequence continues at coordinate 3,618,476 of NZ_CP117454.1, forward strand.
CATGTTCGGCGTGCCGACCAATTGGTTGGCCATCAGCACCCGATGCACGCCATGGGCGTAAGCCGCGCGGGTTTGCGTGGCGCTGGCCAGGGTGATACCCCAGGCACCGGCGTCCAGTTGGCGACGAAACAGCGCCGGGGTCATGCTGGTTTTACCGTGCGGCGCCAGTTCCGCGCCGCTGTGGCTGACAAAGTCCTGCATCCAGCGAATGTTGTGTTCCAGCGCCTCGCGGTGCAGCACCAGCGCCGGCAGGCTGACGTCGCGCACAAGATTGGCGCCTGTGTGGGCAAAGCCCTTTTCCACGGCGGCAGTATTTTTGGCAGAAAACATGGTCGATCTCCTCACACTCGCGGCCGCAGGCAGCCGCTGTTATTCGTTGATGCGCCGGGCCAGGCTGTTGGCACTGTCGATCAGCACCCGACGATAGTCGTTGTAATTGTTCTTGGCATCGGCCCGTGGAGCGACGATGCACAGGGTCGCGATGGCCACGCCGTTCGGATCTTTGACCGGGGCGGCGAAGCAATGGGTAAAGGTGTCGGCGACGCTATCGAAGGAAAAGAACCCGTCGATACCGGCTTGGCGGATTTCCTCTAGAAACCGCTCCAGCGGCAGACGTTCGCCGTCGGGCAGGATGAAGTCGTCGGGGTCGATCAAATCGACGATCTGCTGATCGCTCAGATGCGCCAGCAACAGGCGCCCGGAAGCGGTCCAGGGGATAGGTGCGTTCTCGCCGATGTCCGAGGAAATGCGAAAATGTCGCTCGCCCTCTTTCATCAATGCCACGGTGTATTTACGACCGTTGAGCAGGCACATCTGCGCGGTTTCGCGGGTCTGGCTGACGATCTCTTGCAAGGCAAGATCGGCTTCGCGGGTCAGATCGAAATGGCGCAAATGCGCCTGCCCGAGGAAGTACAACTGACGACCGAGGTAAACGTGACCGTCCTTGCCCACAGGTTCGAGGATACGCCGCTCCAATAAGGACGCGACCAGTTCGTAGACCGTTGATTTCGGGCTGCCGATGCCGCTGGCGATTTCGTTCGGGCGCAGGGGCTGGCCGATTTCCTTGAGGAAGTCGAGGATGTCGAACGCCCGGTCCAGACCGCGAGCCCGGCGCTTGATGGTGTCTTCGATCATGTTTCAGGTTCCCATTCAAAGTGCCGGGCAATCTACCAGATCACGCCCTTGAAGATCGTTCCCACGCAGAGCGTGGGAAGGATCGGTGTCGGAACTCAGGCCTTTTTCTTGTACGCGACGCAATCAATCTCGACCTTGCAATCGACCATCATGCTCGCCTGTACGCAGGCCCTCGCCGGTGCGTGTTCGCTTTTGAAGTACTCGGAGAACACTTTGTTGAAACTCCAGAAATCCCGCGGGTCTTCCAGCCACACGCCGGTACGGACCACGTCTTCGAGCCCGTAACCGGCCTCTTCCAGAATCGCGATCAGGTTTTTCATGGTCTGGTGAGTCTGCTCGACAATGCCGCCCACGATAATTTCACCATCCAGCGCCGGCACCTGGCCAGACACGTGCAGCCAGCCATCGGCTTCGACGGCGCGGGCGAAAGGACGGGGCTGGCCGCCACCGGCGGTGCTGCCGGTGCCGTAACGAGTAATGCTCATGGGTGTTTCTCCTGATTGAAAAGGTTAAAAGCGAGTGTTCTTGAGAAATTCCGCCAGACGCGGCGACTGCGGGCGTTCGAACAGTTCCTTGGGTGGCCCCTGCTCTTCGATCCGCCCCTGATTCATGAACACGATCTTGTCTGACACCTCGAAGGCAAAGCGCATTTCGTGGGTCACCAGCAGCATGGTCATGCCATCTTCGGCCAGGCCCTTGATCACGTTCAGCACTTCGCCCACCAGCTCCGGATCGAGGGCCGAGGTGACTTCATCGAACAGCATCAGGCTCGGGTTCATCGCAATCGCCCGGGCAATCGCCACGCGCTGTTGCTGGCCGCCAGACAACTGACCGGGGTAATGATCGCGTCGGTCCAGCAGGCCAACCCGCTCCAGCCATTTTTCCGCCAGCGCCACGGCTTCATCCTTGTGCAGCTTTTTGACCTTGAGCAAGCCGAGGGTGACGTTCTGCAGCGCGGTGAGGTGCGGGAACAGATTGAATTGCTGGAACGCCATGCCAGTCATGGCTCGATGACGGGCGATGACTTTTTCCGGGTGACGCACACGCTTGCCATTGACCTCGTGATAGCCGATGGATTCGCCATCGAGCAGAATCTGCCCGCCCTGGAACTCTTCGAGCATGTTCACGCAGCGCAGCAGCGTGGTCTTGCCCGAGCCGCTGGAGCCGATCAGCGTGACCACATTGCCGCGCTGCAGGGTCAAGTCGACGCCCTTGAGCACTTCGAGCTGGCCGTATTGTTTGTGCAGGCCGCGGATGTCCAGCAGCGCTTGATTCTGTGTCGAAACTTGAGCTTGTGTCATGGCAAGGCCACCCGCTTTTCAATGTGCCGGCCGAGTAATTCGATGGCGTAATTGATGATGAAAAAGAGCAAACCGGCGAACAGATAAAACTCCAGGGTCATGAACGTCCGGGCGATGATCTGCTGAGTGCTGAGCAGCAATTCGGCGACGCCGATCACCGACAACAGCGTCGAGGCCTTGACGATCTCGGTGGACGAGTTGACCCAGGTCGGCAGAATCTGCCGCAATGCCTGGGGCAACAACACGTAGCCCAGTGCCTGGTAAAACGTCAGGCCGATGGCCTTGCTCGCTTCCATCTGGCCACTGGGCAGCGCTTGCAATGCTCCGCGCACAATCTCGGCGACGTGGGAGCCGCAAAACAGCGTCAGTCCCAAGGTGCCCGCCCCGAATGCGCTGATTTGCCAGCCCAGTGCCGGCGCCATGTAGAAGCAAGCCAACACCAATACAAACACCGGCGTGCCGCGAATGATGTCGACGTAAAACCGGAACGGCGCGCGCATCCAGACCGTGCCGTAGGTGAGCACCAGACCGGCAACGATGCCGACCAGTGTGCCCAACAAAATCGCCAGCGCCGAGCACTGCACACTGGTCAGAAAACCCTGCCACAGGACTTCCCGCGCCACCCATAACTCATGCAACCAACTGGGGGATTCGTACATGGGGGCCTCCTATCGGCGAATCGCCAGACGCTGCTCGAGGTAACGCAGCATCATGGCAATGAGGTAACAGGCCGCAACATAGAGCGCTGTGGTCACCAGCCAGGTTTCGATCACCCGGTAGCTCTCGACATTGATCTTGCGCGCGTAATAGGTCAGCTCCGGCACGGCAATCGCCGCCGCCAGCGAGGTGTCCTTGAACAGCGAAATGAAGTTGTTCGAAAGGGCCGGCAGCACGTTGCGCAGCATCACCGGCACGGTGATGTAAGCCTTGACCTGCCACTCACCGAGCCCGATCGCCAGGCCGGCTTCACGTAGCCCCTTCGGAATGCTCAACAGACCACCGCGAAACACTTCGGTCAGGTACGCCCCGGCATACAGCGACAGCGTGATGATGAACGACGGGATCTTGTCCAGACGAATCCCCAGGCTCGGCAACGCGAAGTAGATCAACAGGATCAACACCAGAATCGGCGTATTACGGATCACCGTCACATACACCGACGCCAGCACCCGCAATGCGCGGTGCTTTGACAGCAAAGCAAACGCCATCAGCAGGCCGATCACGCAACCGATGGCGATCGACACCAGCGCCAGCTCAAGCCCCAGACCGAGCCCCGCCAGCAAGGTGTCGAAGTCGCGCCAGACGGCGGCAAAATTCAACTGATAGTTCATGGTCAGCAGTACCTTGAGCGGGGCGATTTAGAACCGCCCCGCTCTCACGGGATCATTTGTATTCGACGGGGAAACCGATGGTTGGGGTCGGCAGATCGACACCGAACCACTGCTTGAACGACGCCGCGTAAGTCGGGAACTCAACGCCCGTCATGGCTTCATGCAACACGGTGTTGACGAAGTTCAGCCAGTCCTGATCGCCGCGTTTGACGGCACACGCATAGGTCTGCGGGCTCCAGGCGTAGGTCGGGCTGCGATAGCGACCGGGGTTCTGCACCATCAGGTATTTCACCGACGACTGATCGGTGGCCGCGGCGTCGGCACGGCCGGAGTTCACCGCCTGATACATCAAATCCACACTGTCGTACTGATCGACCTTGGCCTTGGGCAGCGCCTGATGCACCAGTTCTTCGGCGTATACGTTCTGCAGCACCGCCACGATCACACCGTCACCGGCGGCCTTCAGGTCGTCGATTTCCTTGTACTTGCTGTTGGCCGGCAACAACAAGCCCACGCCTTCGCGGTAGTACGGCAGGGTGAACGCCACTTGTTGGGCGCGACTGGCGGTCACGGTGATGAACTGGCAACTCATGTCGACCTTGTCGGTCAGCAGATTGGGAATCCGCGCATCGGACGACTGCACCACGAACTCGACTTTGCTCGGGTCGTTGAACAACCCTTTGGCCACCATCCGCGCGATATCAATGTCAAAACCCTGCAACTTGCCATCCGCTCCCTGGAAGTGCCACGGCGCATTGGTACTGCCCGTGCCCACAATCAATTTCCCACGGGCCAGCACGCTGTCGAGCTTGCTGTCTGCCGCTTGAGCGACACCCATGACAGCGGCCGAAGCCGCGAGAACGAAAACACACGCTTTAAACAAAGAAGGTCGGCGTTGCATGGCAAGCACTCCAGGGTCATGTTTATTCCGTTATACCGGAACTAGGTATGTAACAACGGAATAGACAGCAGAAAGTGTGCCACAGGTTGTGGGTGGAATCTCGGGGGAATTGAAAAGTGTTTTGAATCAGATGGATGCGCATGAGCGCGAGGAAGGCGTTACGAAACGCACAAATAAGAGAACGCTACCGTGGGACACAACGCTCGAGTACTTGCACCACATCTGAAGCCGTAGCGATTCAAAATGAAGCAGAGCCCTACCTGTAATTTCTGACAGTAGACCCACCTGCTCGCCTCCTTTAACGTCAACAGGCCTTCGATAGTCTTTGAAAAGGAGATTTCAATGAGCTCGATGACCACCCACCCGACGATGGCTGCGGTCTACCGCAAAGCGCTGAAGACCTGGCGGCCGGTGATTCTGTATTTCGGCAGCCAACACTGTCCCGCCTGCGAAATGGCCGGGCCGATTTTCCGTCAGATTGCAGAGCCCTATCGGCATCACGCGCAAATCTACATGCTCAACACCGGCGAATCGCCCAGGCATCCGGAAGTCACCGGCACACCCACTGTGCTGTTCTACAAGGACGGGAAGTTGCTGAAGAAACTCAAAGGAATTGGAACCCGGGAAACCCTGGAAGAAAACTTCAAAAAGCACATCGGCAAGCTCAGGCCCAAACAGATTGCCCGCAAACCCCGCCACGACTTGCCGTGGCTGCAGAAAACCTTCAGCACTTTATGCACCGCGCCCCGGGCACGGGAGCTGTTGAATGTACGTTTGATGAGTCATGTTTGAGTCGACTGGGTGATCGCCTTCGCGAGCAAACCCGCTCCCACAGGTTCCCCTCCTTGCCGGGCTGTTATCGTCCGGCAAAACGCAACCGCGACAGCATGCGCAAATCGCCCGGGAGGTAATAATCATCGGTCCAGCTGTCATCCGCAGCCAACGGCCGGACTTGCTTGAGCGCCAGTTTTTTTGCGAAGTAGCGGAACCGGTAATGCTCGTAAAAGCGCAGCAGCTCGAGCCCATAACGATCGGCCAGGTCGGTGTCACCGCGGATAATCAGGTAGTTCTCGTCATTGCCGTTGCTGGCCGCGGCGCTGAGGTTGTGGCTGCCGCTGATGATGGTCGGTGTGTCGGTGGTGAAGTCGACGACGATGGCTTTGGTGTGCACCAGCAGGTTGCCCTTCTGGCCCTTCATGTTTTCCTTGAGCCAGCCTTCCAGGCCGGTGTTGAGCAGTGCAGTGGCGGCAAATTGGGCGGTGCGGTCGGCGTGGAAACCGGTGATGCGGCTCGCGGTGTTTTGCAGGCCGTAACGCAAGATGTCGTCGTGGGGTTGGCCGAGCAACGCGTTGAGCACTTCGTCCGGCAAGGCAAATGCCGTGACAAACAGCAGGTCTTTTTTCGCGGCGCTGATGATTTCGACGAACTCACGCAAGTCGCCCTGGCCAGAGCGCGGTGAGAAGCCGGCGAACAGCGCCTGGTCCGGCTCCATCGGATTGTTTTCCGTGAGCCATTCCCGGGTAGCGCCGACGTCCGCCGGTGTGGCCCAGACTTGCTCGAAAGTTTGCAAATAACTGGCGCCGATCCGAGCATCGTCCAGCACATGCACAACATTGGCCTGACGATAAACGCCGTTGGCGGTGAAATTGGTGCTGCCGCAGAGCACCGCTTCGGGCAGATGCTGCCCCGCTGCGTCGAGTCGGCTCAGGACCATGAACTTGTTGTGAAAGATGTTGTGGGTGACCCGCCCACGCTTGTTCGCCGCCGGAATTTTTTCCAGGCTGGCTTCGTTCAGCGCCGTGGTGTCTTCGTCCGGTTGGGCGTGGTACAGAACCCGAACCTTCACGCCGCGCTCGAAGGCAGCGTTCACCGCATCGACGATCACCTTCAACTGGTATTCGTAGATCGCGATGTCCAGCGCCCACTGGCCATCCTCGGCCCGCTCGATGAACCCCAGCAAGCGTGCGAGCAGACCGTTTTCCAGCCATTGCCGCGGCGCGTCGGGCCAGGCTTCGATGGGCAGTTTCTTGTTGGCGCTGAGCAGCGCATCGAGGTCGGCGAACTTGCGCTGGAAGGCCTGACTCGCGGCCACCGCCCGGTTGAAGATGACGTTCTGGCCCGCTGGAAGGCCATTGTCGGTGGTGAGCGTCACTTCCAGAAACTCACCCAGCTGCGGCGCATCGGCGGTGCCGTAGGCCAGGTGAACCCGATAATGGATCGTCACACCCGGATTGACCGCGTAATCGGCCCAGCGAAATTTCTGCAACGGCGCGGTATCACTGGGGGTGGCGCGAAACTGGGGGAATGTATGAGCCTTGCCGGGGAAGGTCAGGCTGTTGAACAGAAACAGCCAAGGTTTGCTGCCTTGCTGTTTTTCGATGGCGAAACCCAGCAGACCTTTGCGGCGGGGTTCGGCCAGATCGATCGCCAGCAACACGCCGTTGGTGCCAGCGTAGGCTTTGACGCGAAAATCGTCCTGGTCATTGCGGGCTAGAACACGCATGGGTCACTCCTGTGATTGGCTTGCTTACAGCAGCATAGGGCAGCGATGCAGATGAGCTGCGATTATCCGTTTCCGAGGTGATGCCATCGCGAGCAGGCTCGCGATGGGGTCAATACTGTCAGCACAAAACTCAACCAGAAATCAGCTCATCGATATGTCGATAATCAACCTGCAATTGCGCCGCCAACACCTTTGCCCGGCCAAGACGAATCGGTCCGCGCTCAATGTCGATCAGCAACCCCGGGCAATCCAGCGCCGGCAACGTTGACCATTCCTTCAGCCGTCCATCCGTCACCAGCAGCAGCCGTTGCTGCTCTGCCGGAAAGCGCTTTTGCCGTGCCGACAGCCAACGCCCTGCCTCGCCCAACGCCGCCAGCACCGGTGTGCCGCCGCCGGCACCGAGCCCCTCGAGCCAGTCGCGCAAGCCAGCGGAAGCTTTCAAACCTTGCACCTGCCACGTCGGCACATGGCCGCTGGCGGTCAGCAAAGCCAAGCGCGCACGCTGTCGATAGGCATCGTCGAACAGTTGCGCCAGCAAGCCCTTGGCATCGCTCAACGCTTGACGCCGCCGGGTCGAGGCCGAGGCATCGACGATCACCAGCCATAATTCATGAGGACTGCGGGTGCGCAGGTGAAACAGCACATCATCGCGTTGACGCGGTCGGCCATTGAGCAAGGTGCCAGGCCAATTGATCGAACCGCTCAGGGCGGCGTGACGCTTGCCCTGTTTACCGTGATCCAGCCGTCCTGCGCGGGGTCTGGCATTCGCCCCCGCGTCTGATCGAGGGCGAATGCCTAGGGCTTTTTTGGCCAGCTCGGCACTTCACGTCGAGCGCCGACCGGCAGTGCCTGGGCGGGCATTTCGCCCCACTGGCCCTGACCTTCGCTTGGGTTGGGGTTCTGGTTAGAGGGCGGCTGCGGTGCCTGGGATTGTTGCGGCATCGGTGGCGAGTGTTCGCGACGACGATGGCGCAAGGCAAATTCAGCGACCGCGTCGATATCGTCCTCGCTGATCGCGGTCGCGCCCCGCCATGCCGCGTGGGCCCGTGCCGCGCGCAACCAGACCAGATCGGCTCGCAAGCCATCGACGCCGGCAGCAAAACAACGCTCGGTGATCTGCGCCAGCGCGGCATCGTCGAGTGGAATGCTCGCCAGTGCCGAGCGCGCCTTTTGGCAACGCTCGCGCAGTGCGTGTTGCTGGCTTTCCCATTCGGCGCAGAACCCTTGCGGGTCGCTGTCGAAATCCAGTCGGCGACGGATGATCTGACCACGCTCGGCGGGTGCGGTGTGGCCACTGAGGGCGACGTTCAAGCCAAAGCGGTCGAGCAGTTGCGGACGCAGCTCGCCCTCTTCCGGGTTCATGGTGCCGATCAGCACAAACTTCGCCGAATGCCGATGGGAAATCCCGTCGCGCTCGATCAGGTTGGTGCCGCTGGCGGCCACGTCGAGCAGCAAGTCCACGAGGTGATCGGGCAGCAGATTGACTTCATCGACATACAACACGCCGCCGTCGGCCTTGGCCAGTACGCCGGGGGAGAACTGTGCGCGGCCTTCGCTCAAGGCCGCGTCGAGATCGAGTGTGCCTACCAACCGTTCTTCGGTGGCGCCTAGCGGCAAGGTGACGAATTGACCGCTGGCCAACAGGTCCGCCAGGCCTCGGGCCAGGGTCGATTTGGCCATGCCGCGCGGACCTTCGATCAGCACGCCGCCGATTTTCGGGTCGATGGCGGTCAGGTACAGCGCGAGCTTCAAGTCGTCGGCGCCGACCACGGCGGAGAGTGGGAAATGGGGGGTGTCGGTCATTTTCAAATCTCAGTCATGGTCGGTGGCAGGCACACCTTGTACCTGTGGGAGCGTGGCTTGCCCGCGAAGGCGTCCGCTCAGTCGAAATCAATGTTGATTGTGAGGGCCTCTTCGCGGGCAAGCCACGCTCCCACAGGTTAGCGGTGTCCCAGAGCTAGCCGTCTTCTTCTATATCCAGCAACAAATTCTCCAGCGCCTCGCGGTACTCGCCCGGCTCTTTCCACATTCCCCGCTGCTGGGCCTCCAGCATGCGCTCGGTCATGTCGCGCAAGGCGTGGGGGTTGTGTTCGCGAACAAACTCCCGGGTCGCTGGATCGAGCAAATAGGCGTCTGCCAGCAACGCATATTGATGATCGTCGATCAACTGCGTGGTGGCGTCGAACGCAAACAGGTTATCGACCGTCGCCGCCAGTTCGAACGCGCCTTTATAGCCATGGCGCTTGACCCCGTCGATCCATTTCGGATTGGCCGCGCGGGAACGAATCACCCGGTTAAGCTCTTCCTTCAACGTGCGGATCTTCGGCAAGTCCGGCTGACTGTGATCGCCGTGATAACTGGCCGTCGCTTCACCGCTGAGGCTTTCGACAGCCGCCAGCATGCCCCCCTGGAACTGGTAATAGTCGTTGGAATCGAGCAAGTCGTGCTCGCGGTTGTCCTGGTTTTGTAGCACCGCCTGCACCTGGCTCAGACGCTGGGCGAACTGTTCGCGGGCGGCGGTGCCTTCATCGGAGCCGCCGTAAGCGTAACCGCCCCAGTTCAGGTAAACCTCGGCCAAGTCTTCACGGCTTTGCCACAAGCGACCGTCTATGGCGCCCTGCACGCCCGCGCCGTAAGCACCCGGTTTGGCCCCGAAGATGCGCCAGCCGGCCTGCCGCCGCGCCGCTTCTTCATCCAGCCCGGACTCCAGCAGCGCTTGCCGCTCGGCGCGGACCTTGGCCGCCAACGGGTTGAGATCGTCCGGTTCATCCAGCGCGGCGACCGCTTGCACGGCAGCGTCGAACAGCCGGATCAGGTTGGCAAAGGCATCACGGAAAAATCCGGAGACGCGCAAGGTCACGTCCACCCGTGGGCGGTCCAGCAGACTCAACGGCAGAATCTCGAAGTCGTCAACCCGCTGACTGCCGGTCGCCCAGACCGGACGCACGCCCATCAGCGCCATGGCCTGGGCGATGTCGTCGCCGCCGGTGCGCATGGTTGCGGTGCCCCAGACCGACAGACCGAGCTGACGCAGGTGATCGCCGTGGTCCTGCAAGTGCCGCTCAAGAATCAGGTTCGCGGATTGGAAGCCAATGCGCCACGCGGTGGTGGTCGGCAGGTTGCGTACGTCCACCGAATAGAAATTGCGCCCAGTGGGCAGCACGTCCAGCCGGCCGCGACTCGGCGCGCCGCTCGGGCCGGCCGGGACGAATCGGCCGTTGAGGGCGTCGAGCAAGCCGCGCATTTCCGCCGGGCCGCAGGCGTCCAGGCGTGGGGCAACGACTTCGCGCAGGCTATCGATGATGGCGTTCACCTCCGACCAACCACCCTCCTGTGGGCCGGGTTGGGCTTGAGGCTGGTTCAACGTGTGCGAAATCAGTTGAGTGGCGAACAGCTCCAGGCGTTCACGGGTATCCCCGGCGGTGCGCCAGGGTTCATCGTTAAGCGATTGCAGTTCCACGGGACGTGGTCCGGTCCACGGCTCGGCCAACGCACAATCCAATGGATCAAACCCCAGCTCGAACGCCTTGGCCAACGCCCGCAACAGACTCGATTGCGCCCCACGACCATCGCCGCGAGGAATACGCAGCAAGGCCAATAAGGTGTCGATACGCAACCGCCCGACCGGCGATTCGCCAAACACATGCAGGCCATCGCGGATCTGCGACTCCTTCAAGTCGCACAGGTACGTGTCCAGGCGCGGCAACCAGATCGCCGCATCGGCGTCACTGTCGAGCTTCTCGTCCAGTTGCAGTTCGCGGTCGATGTGCGTGTCGCGCACCAATTGCAGAATGTCGCGCTGCAGTTCCCGGGCACGGCGCGGATCGAGCAATTGCGCTTCGTAATATTCGTCGGCCAACAATTCGAGATTGCGCAGCGGACCGTAGGTTTCGGCGCGGGTCAGCGGCGGCATCAGGTGATCGATGATCACTGCCTGTGTACGGCGCTTGGCCTGGGCGCCCTCACCCGGGTCGTTGACGATGAACGGATAGATGTTCGGCAGCGGCCCGAGCAACGCATCCGGCCAGCAGTTTTCCGACAGCCCGACGCCTTTGCCCGGCAGCCATTCGAGGTTGCCGTGCTTGCCCACATGAATCACGCCGTGAGCGCCGTAGGTGTTGCGCAACCAGAAGTAGAACGCCAGATAGCCGTGAGGCGGCACCAGGTCCGGGTCGTGATACACCGCGCTCGGGTCAACCTGATACCCCCGGGCCGGTTGAATGCCGACGAAGGTCAGGCCGAAGCGCAGACCGGCCACCATCATTCGTCCGCCACGGAACATTGGGTCGTTTTCGGGGGGGCCCCAACGTTCCAGCACGGCTTGGCGATTGGCCTCGGGCAGCGCGTTGAACATCCGGTTGTAGTCGTCCAGCGCGAGGCTTTGATGACAGGGACGCTGGTCGAGGGTGTCTAGGTCGTTGCTGACGCCGCCGAGCAATTGCTGGATCAGCGCGGTGCCGCTGTCCGGCAACTCGGCCGGCAGCGGGTAACCTTCGGCGTGCAGGGCGCGCAGGATGTTCAATGCCGCAGCCGGTGTGTCGAGGCCTACGCCATTGCCGATGCGCCCATCGCGCGTCGGGTAGTTGGCGAGGATCAGAGCGATGCATTTTTCGCCGTTAGGCACTCGCGCCAGATCGATCCAGCGCCGTGCCAGTTCAGCGACAAAATCCATGCGTTCAGGTTGCGGCCGGTAGCAGACCACGTCGGACTGACTGCGCTCGCTGCGCCAGGCCAGATCCTTGAAACTGATCGGCCGGCTGATGATCCGCCCGTCCAGCTCCGGCAGCGCGATGTGCATTGCCAGATCCCGCGGCCCGAGGCCTTGTTCGCTGGCGCGCCAACCGGGTTCATTGTCTTGGGCGCAGATCGCCTGGATCACTGGAATGTTGCGGCGAAACGGCCGCAAGTGCGGCGCTTCGGGGCTGGACTGGGCGAAACCGGTGGTGTTGAGAATCACCCCAGCCTCGACTTCATCCAACAGGTCCTCAACCACCATCAGGCAGCCGGGCTCTTTCAAACTGGCCAGCGCAATCGGCAACGGGTTCAACCCCGCCGCTTGCAAACGCTGGCAGAAAATATCGATGAAACCGGTGTTCGCCGCCTGCAAATGCGAGCGGTAAAACAGCACCGCCGCCACCGGCTGATCAGCTTGCCAGTCGGCTTGCCAATCGCTTAGTTCTGCGGGGCTTTTTTGCGGGTGATAGATCGCGGTGCGTGGCAGGGTTTGCGGCTCGGACCATGGATAGTCGCGGCCGAGCCAACGACTGGCGAGGCAGCGAAACAGGTCGAGCGCGTTGGCCATGCCGCCCTGACGCAGGAAGTGCCAGAGCCGGTCGCGGTCTTGCGCGGTGACGGTGCTCAGGTCGCTGAGTTCCGGGTCCGGCCGATCGTCCCCCGGCACCAGAATCAGCTGCACGCCGCGCTCGGACAATTCCACCAGACGCTCAATGCCATAACGCCAATAGGCGATGCCGCCGTGCAGGGAGATCAGAATTACCTTGGCATGGCGCAGCACTTCGTCGACGTATAGATCGACCGAGGCGTGATTCTGCACCTGCATCGGGTTGGCCAGGCGTACGCTCGGGTAATCGTCGGGCAACTGCTGCGCCGCTTCGGCGAGCAACGCCAGGCTGGAATCGCCGCTGCACAGGATCACCAGCTCGGCGGGGGTTTGTCCAAGGTCGGCAATGTTGTCATCCGACACGAAACCGCCGGGCTGGGTCCTGAGCAGGTGCATGGTTTAAACGCTGAGCGCAGCGCGCAATTGCGCTTCGAGCTGTGCGGCATCCAGCGCCTGACCGATCAACACCAGACGCGTGGTGCGCGCTTCTTCAGCGCCCCACTGACGGTCGAAGTGCTTGTCGAAGCGCGTGCCCACGCCCTGGATCAGCAGGCGCATCGGCTTGTTCGGCACCGCTGCAAAACCTTTCACCCGCAGGATGCCGTGCTGGACCACCAATTGAGTCAGAGCATCCATCAGCAGGCTTTCGTCGGCTTGGGGCAGCTCAATCGAGATGGAGTCAAACGCGTCGTGGTCGTGGTCGTCTTCACCTTCATGGTGATGATCGTGATGGCTGTGGCGACTGTCGATGTGCTCTTCGGAACCGGCACCGAGGCCGATCAGCACGTCCAGTGGCAGACGGCCGCTGCTGGCTTCGATGACTTTCACCGCTGGCGGCAGTTCTTCGGCGACTTCCAGGCGCACACGGGCCAGGTCTTCAGCGCTGATCAGATCGGCCTTGTTGAGGATCACCAGATCGGCGCTGGCCAGTTGATCGGCGAACAGCTCGTGCAGCGGCGATTCGTGGTCCAGGTTCGGGTCGAGTTTGCGCTGGGCATCGACCTGATCCGGGAACGCAGCGAAGGTGCCAGCAGCGACGGCCGGGCTGTCGACCACGGTGATCACCGCGTCAACCGTGCAGGCGCTGCGGATCTCTGGCCATTGGAAGGCTTGAACCAAAGGTTTTGGCAGGGCCAGACCCGAGGTTTCGATGAGGATGTGGTCGAGGTCGCCGCGACGAGCGACCAGTTCACGCATCACCGGGAAGAATTCTTCCTGAACCGTGCAGCACAGGCAGCCGTTGGCCAGTTCGTAGACGCGACCGTTGGCTTCTTCTTCGGTGCAGCCGATCGAGCACTGCTTGAGGATTTCGCCGTCGATGCCCAGCTCGCCGAACTCGTTGACGATCACCGCGATACGGCGGCCCTGGGCGTTGTCGAGCATGTGGCGCAGCAAGGTGGTTTTGCCCGAGCCGAGGAAGCCGGTAACGATGGTGACGGGGAGTTTGGCCAGTGTTTTCATCGGATGCCCTTTGGCAAGGTGGCGGGCATACGGGACGACAATCGCAGCGGCAGGTGCGCGCGCGCAAGAGTTCCGCCACCGGATCACCCCGCCCGGTTGTAGTGAGAATCTGTATCGAGGCAGGTCTCCTGGCTGACGGTGTGCCAATCGTTCGACTGGCGTTTGCTGCGCCTTCCCGCGACCCTGATGGATCAGGGTTTGCAGTGGCGTGGCAGCGAACATCACCGTTCACAGTTGCGGGGGCAGCCGCGGCATCGACCGCGTTCCCTTCTTAGCTTCGGCAGATGCCGAAGAACCTCGAAAGCGCAAGGCTACGCATCGTGTGGGGGCGGGTCAATGTCCACCTGAGTTCTGTGGCGCCTGAGCCGACGCCTTCGCGAGCAAGCCCGCTCCCACATTTGAAATGCGTTCCCCTGTGGGAGCGGGCTTGCTCGTGAAAGGAGCGGCTCGGTATCCAAGTGAGAACCCTTGCCAATTGACGCCCAACCCCCGCCCATGCTCTCCTACACACCTTGTTACGGGTGCCCTTCACAGGGTGAAACGGGAAACCGGTGAATCATGTGCTTTACTCTAAAGCCATGTCAGTCCGGTGCTGCCCCCGCAACGGTAAGCGAGTGAAGCGTCAGATCCACTGTGCCCGTCACACGGCATGGGAAGGTGATGCTTGCAGGTTTCGGCGCAAGCCCTGCCCCTCGCGAGCCCGGAGACCGGCCCGCAACACTAAAGTGACTTTTACGTTCACTGAATAACAAACCCGCGGTGGGCGGGCGCTGTTCGAAATCTCTGCGTGCCCCGGCGTGCGGCGGTTTTCATGCGCTCTATTCACCCGCTGACAGACCAGAGGGAAGCGCCATGTCGATCATCAGCAGCACCGGCAGCAACACCGATAAAAAGATCACGATCAGCACCACCACAACCCTGAGCCAACGCCTGACCGCCGCTTTTTGTGCGTCGATCCTTGGCGCCAGCCTTGTGTACTTCGCCGGTTTCTCGCACATCGAAGCGGTACACAACGCCGCGCACGATACCCGTCACAGCTCCGCCTTTCCGTGCCATTGAGACCTGCTGACATGATCAAGCGTATTGCGCAAACCGCAGGTTTTACCGGGCTGCTGGCCGCCCTGCTGTTGACCCTGCTGCAAAGCTTCTGGGTCGCCCCGCTGATTTTGCAGGCCGAGACCTACGAAAAATCCGAGCCGGCCGCCGTTGAAGTCCACGAGCACGCTGCTGGTGCAGTCGCCGCTCACACCCACGATGCCGAAGCCTGGGAGCCGGAAGACGGCTGGCAGCGCGTGCTGTCGACCACCGGCGGCAATCTGGTGGTGGCAGTCGGTTTCGCCCTGATGCTTGCGGGCCTCTACACCTTGCGCGCTCCACGCCGTACCTCTCAGGGCCTACTCTGGGGGCTGGCCGGTTACGCGACGTTCGTGTTGGCGCCAACCCTCGGTCTGCCACCTGAACTGCCAGGCACAGCCGCAGCGGACCTGGCGCAACGGCAGATCTGGTGGATTGGCACTGCCGCGTCCACCGCTGTCGGCATCGCGCTGATCGTGTTCAGCCGCCACTGGCTGATGAAGATCCTCGGTGTAGCGATTCTGGCCGTTCCGCACGTCATTGGCGCGCCGCAACCGGAAGTCCATTCGATGCTGGCGCCGCAAGCCCTGGAAGCGCAATTCAAAATCGCTTCGCAGCTGACCAACATGGCGTTCTGGCTGGCCCTGGGCCTGATCAGCGCCTGGTTGTTCCGCCGCAAAAGCGATGGCCAATACTCCGCATGACTGACATCAGCGCAGTGCCGACCCTGGTGGTCGGCCTGGGCTGCCAGCGCGGCTGCCCCGTCAGCACGCTGCGGGCGCTGCTTGATCAGGCGTTACAGGCCCATCAAATCGAGCTTCGTGAGATCAAGGCCTTGGCCAGTATCGACCTCAAGCGCGAAGAACCCGCCCTGATCGAACTGGCTGAGCAACTGGCATTGCCGCTGATGTACTTCAGCAGCGAACAATTGGCCGGTTATGAACCGCAACTCAGCCACCACTCGGACATCGCGTTCGAGCGCACCGGCTGTTACGGCGTAGCGGAAAGTGCCGCGCTGGCACTGGCCGAACAACTTGCTCAGGCACCGGCAAAGTTGCTGATTCCACGACAAAAATACGCCCAGGCCACCCTTGCATTGGCCAGCGCCGCGTAAAATCCCCGATAATCCCCGCCTTCGATCATGAGCAATCTTCATCTGAAGTGTGCCCATGCCCTTTTTCTGACAGGAAACGACGATGACCGTCTACTTCATTGGCGCAGGCCCCGGCGACCCGGAACTGATCACCGTCAAAGGCCAGCGGCTGATTCGTAGCTGCCCGGTCATCATCTATGCAGGCTCCCTGGTCCCTGCCGCTGTGCTGGAGGGTCACCGGGCCGAACAGGTGGTCAACAGCGCCGAATTGCACCTGGAACAGATCATCGAGCTGATCAAGACCGCCCATGCCAACGGCCAGGACGTGGCCCGGGTGCATTCCGGCGATCCGAGCCTGTACGGGGCGATTGGCGAGCAGATTCGCTACTTGCGTGAACTCGACATTCCTTTCGAAATCATTCCCGGCGTCACCGCCACCGCCGCCTGCGCGGCCCTGTTGGGTGCTGAACTGACCCTGCCGGACGTGTCACAGAGCGTGATTCTGACCCGCTACGCCGACAAGACCGCGATGCCGGCCGGTGAAGAGCTCGGTAGCCTGGCGCAGCATGGGGCGACCATGGCAATCCACCTGGGGGTCAATCATCTGGAGAAGATCCTTGCCGAATTGCTACCGCACTACGGCGCCGATTGCCCGATCGCGGTGATTCATCGGGCGACCTGGCCGGATCAGGATTGGGTAGTGGGGACGCTGGCGGATATTGCCGGGAAGGTTCAAGCCAAGGGATTTCGCCGCACGGCGCTGATTCTGGTGGGTCGGGTGTTGGGTAGCGATCACTTCAGTGAGTCGTCGCTGTATCGCGCGGGGCATGCGCATTTGTATCGCCCATAGGACGCCATCGCGGGCAAGCCCGCTCCCACAGGTTTTGAGTCGATCACAGTATTGCGGCCAACACAAAACTTGTGGGAGCGGGCTTGCCCGCGAAGGGGCCATTGAATTCGACCCACAAAAAACGGCGCTCACGGGGCGCCGTTTTTCATTTTGCAGCGAACACCTTAGTAGTAGGCGTTTTCTTTCTGCGTGTGGTCGGTCACGTCACGAACGCCCTTGAGCTCGGGAATGCGCTCGAGCAAGGTGCGCTCGATGCCTTCGCGCAGGGTAACGTCTGCCTGGCCGCAGCCTTGGCAACCGCCGCCGAATTTCAGTACGGCGATACCGTCTTCGACCACATCGATCAGGCTGACCTGACCGCCGTGGCTGGCCAGCCCCGGGTTGATTTCGGTTTGCAGGTAGTAGTTGATGCGCTCGTTGACCGGGCTGTCAGCGTTGACCATCGGTACTTTGGCGTTTGGCGCCTTGATGGTCAGCTGGCCACCCATGCGGTCGGTGGCGTAGTCGACTACCGCATCGTCCAGAAACGCTTCGCTGAACGAGTCGATGTAAGCGGTGAAACTTTTGAGCCCCAGCGCCGTGTCTTCAGGTTTTTCTTCGCCCGGCTTGCAGTAGGCAATGCAGGTTTCGGCGTACTGGGTGCCAGGCTGGGTGATAAAGACGCGGATGCCGATCCCCGGGGTGTTCTGCTTGGAGAGCAGATCGGCCAGGTAATCGTGGGCGGCGTCGGTAATGGTAATAGCGGTCATGGAAACTCCTCGCAGGCTTGGACGCAGTTTACGCCAATCATCGCGCCGGACAAAGTCCTAGTATTTTTGTCGGGAAAGATGCGCCTGTCGATGGTCCTCTGATCACCGCTCCTACAAGGGTTCGGTCAGGGTTCGGCGGTGCGTGTTCAGGCCCTCGATCAAAGATTCTCGTAGCGGTTCATATCCAGCACGCCCTCTTCCACCGGGTCGGTGTCGTGGATGTAGCGGCTCAGATCATGGAAATACTGCCAGAACTGCGGATGACTGCGGCGAATGCCCCAGCGTTCGACGATTCTCTCGAAACTGGCAGCATCCTTCGCGTTTTCCATCGCATCGACGAACGCGGGCACTTGCCCGGCCGGGATGTTGAACATGAAGTTCGGATAACTGCTGAGAACACCCGGATAGATCGTCAACGTATCGAGCCCTGGCTGATAGCGCAGCGACTCACCGAGCAGGAACGCCACGTTGCTGTGGGCGCGGTTGCGCAGCAGGCTGTAGACCTCGCGTTTGCCGCTTTGGGTCTCGATGCGCAACATCGTGGCTTCTGGCAACTGATCGATGACCTTCAGCCCCGCAGCCGGACGTGAAGTCAGGCGGCTCAAGGCCTGTTCGGCGTTCTGCAACGCCAGATCGATGTTCGGCCGCGAGCAGTAGGCACCATCGCAACGGTTGATCGGGTCGGGCTTGGCATTGAGGTCGCCGTACCGGGCCAGCAATTGCAGGGCAAAATCGCGTTTCGGGTCCTTTTCGTCCAGCGTCAGCGCCGTTGGTTTGTCGTTATCGATGTACTCATAATCCAGCCACATCTTGAATTTGCCGCCGTTCTGATACCAATCGTCGAGGTAGCCATCCCGTGAGTCGGCCGGCATCAAGCGCAAGAAATTCTGCTCGGCACCGTTGCGAATCAGGTCGAAGTACAGTCGGGTCTGGGCCTGATGGGATACGTTGCCGAATACATCGAAGTTGACCGCCAACTGGTAATACGTGCGTTCCAGCAGCGGGTAATCGAACAGCCAAATGGTTTGCGGCACGTCACCGATCAGGCCTTTGTTCACCGAGGCGCTGTCGAAATGCCGGAAGATGCTCAGCAGCGCGTTGTCATTGCCCGCCCACAAGGTCGACCAGCTCGGCGCCGGCAGATCGGCATAATTGTCCCGGCGCAGCGCTTCGTACTCGTTGCGTTTGTCGCGGTAGTCGTGCCACAGGCTCAGAACACTGCCGACGTCATCGTTCTGCCCCGGCATCGCCAGCAACGGCGTGGCCTGGCCGCGATAATTCGGGTCGGTGATGTAAAGGTCATGCTCGGGGGCCTGGAACAGCGCCCAGAAGTTGTCGCGGATCACGTCGGTGGCGATCTGGCCCCGGCAGACCGGGCCACGAATAAAGGTACGCACGAAGTACTCGGCGTTATCGAGCATGAACTGGTAACGCGCCTGAGCCGGAATGGCCTCAAAGGTCGTGAACGGATTGGCCCGTCGCTCCGGCCCGTAACCCGGCAGCGCATTGACCTGCCAATTGCCGCTGTAAAACAGGCTTTTGATCCGCGCCATCTTCGCCGCGCTCAGCGGGTAGGTGATGTGGGTCTTGTGCACGATCACGCCTTGCACCGGCCATAAACGGTAGTAAACCTGAGTGCCCGGATCGTCATTCGGACGGCGAGTGTTGATCAGATCGATCGGCTGCCCGGTCGGCGTGCGCGAACGTACCCACTGAAAGAAATGCCCCGGCTCGCCGTCCTTGAAATAGAGGTGCGCCAGGAACCAGTGCTCGAACAACCAGCGCCCCACCAAGCTCTCCCGGGCGCCCGGCGCGTTGAGCAAATTTTCCCACTGCACCACCTGCAAGGCTTCCTTGGCGCTGGGAACCAGGCCGTGCTCATCAATCGGCGCACCGGAGGCCAGCCAGCGTTGCAACGTCTGGTATTGCTGATCGGTCAGGCCGGTGACCGCCAACGGCATGCCTTCTTTCGGGTGGGAGCTGGCATAACCGTCGAACTCCGCCGGCATGGCGCACATGTTTTCCCGGTTCAGGCCCAGGACGATGTCTTCCGGCAACTTGGCGTTAGGTTGCAACGGCGTTTTGTGGCCCAGTTCGAGCATGCGCGCCATCAGCGCCGCCTGGCTGCCCTGGGCGTCAAGCACCGAATAAAAGCCTTTTTGCTGCCAGGCACGCTTGCCGAAGGCGTCATAAAATAGCCGGGTCGGCGCTGCGGTCTGGCTACGCTCGCCGTCATAGACAGGCGCCTTCGTCGCGCCTCGAACCGCCCCTTCGCCACTGCCCAGATTGAGCTGACAGGCGGAGTCGTAGCAGGCATGGCAGGCCACGCACTTTTCGGTGAAGATCGGTTGAATGTCGCGGACGTAGGAAACATCCGGACCTTGTGCAGCGGCGCCCCCGCTTAAAAACAGCATCAATAGGCTGGTGACGACGCGATACGACATATCCCTGGTCCTGATCATGAGAAAACGCCGCGATTCTACCGGCCTGGCCCTCGTACCAACATGAACGATATTCATGCAAAACCCGCACATGCTCCAAAAGCGCACAGGTTTGTTATCATCCCGGGCCTTCGTCATGGCCTTACCGAGTAGTCCAAATGTCCGATCGCAGCGTTCGCCTTCAAGCTCTCAAGCACGCCCTCAAAGAGCGCATCCTGATTCTCGATGGCGGCATGGGGACGATGATCCAGAGCTACAAGCTCGAGGAGCAGGATTACCGTGGCAAACGCTTCGCCGACTGGCCGAGCGACGTGAAAGGCAACAACGACCTGTTGGTGCTGACGCGCCCGGACGTGATTGGTGCTATTGAAAAAGCCTACCTGGATGCCGGCGCCGACATTCTGGAAACCAACACCTTCAACGCCACCCAAGTGTCCCAGGCCGACTACGGCATGCAGGGCCTGGCGTACGAACTCAACGTAGAAGGCGCACGCCTGGCGCGCAAGGTGGCGGACGCCAAGACCCTGGAAACCCCGGACAAGCCGCGTTTTGTCGCCGGCGTGCTCGGCCCGACCAGCCGTACCTGCTCGCTGTCACCTGACGTGAACAACCCCGGCTACCGCAACGTGACCTTCGATGAGCTGGTGGAAAACTACACCGAGGCCACCAAAGGCCTGATCGAAGGCGGCGCCGACCTGATCCTGATCGAAACCATTTTCGACACCCTCAACGCCAAAGCCGCGATTTTCGCTGTGCAGGGTGTTTACGAAGAGTTGGGCGTCGAGTTGCCGATCATGATCTCCGGCACCATCACCGACGCCTCTGGCCGCACCCTCTCCGGCCAGACCACCGAAGCGTTCTGGAACTCCGTGGCCCACGCCAAGCCGATCTCCGTCGGCCTGAACTGCGCCCTGGGCGCCAGTGAACTGCGCCCATACCTGGAAGAACTGTCGAACAAGGCCAGCACCTACGTGTCGGCGCACCCGAACGCCGGCCTGCCGAACGAGTTCGGCGAGTACGACGAACTGCCAGCGCAAACCGCCAAGGTCATCGAAGAGTTCGCCCAAAGCGGCTTCCTGAACATCGTCGGCGGCTGCTGCGGCACCACGCCGGGCCACATCGAAGCCATCGCCAAAGCGGTGGCCGGTTATGCGCCGCGTGAAATCCCGGACATTCCCAAGGCCTGCCGCCTGTCGGGCCTGGAACCGTTCACCATCGATCGCAGCTCGCTGTTCGTCAACGTCGGCGAGCGCACCAACATTACCGGTTCCGCCAAGTTCGCCCGGCTGATCCGTGAAGACAACTACACCGAAGCCCTGGAAGTCGCCCTGCAACAGGTCGAAGCCGGCGCCCAGGTGATCGACATCAACATGGACGAAGGGATGCTCGATTCGAAGAAGGCCATGGTGACCTTCCTCAATCTGATTGCCGGTGAACCGGACATCTCCCGCGTGCCGATCATGATCGACTCCTCCAAGTGGGAAGTGATCGAAGCCGGCCTCAAGTGCATCCAGGGCAAGGGCATCGTCAACTCCATCAGCATGAAGGAAGGCGTCGAGCAGTTCATTCATCACGCCAAACTGTGCAAGCGCTATGGCGCCGCCGTGGTGGTGATGGCCTTCGATGAAGCCGGCCAGGCCGACACCGAAGCGCGCAAGAAAGAAATCTGCAAACGCTCCTACGACATTCTGGTCAACGACGTCGGCTTCCCGCCGGAAGACATCATCTTCGACCCGAACATCTTCGCCGTGGCCACCGGTATCGAAGAACACAACAACTACGCTGTGGACTTCATCAACGCCTGCGCCTACATCCGCGACGAACTGCCGTACGCCCTGACCTCCGGCGGCGTATCGAACGTGTCGTTCTCGTTCCGTGGCAACAACCCGGTGCGCGAGGCGATTCACTCGGTGTTCCTGCTGTATGCGATCCGTAATGGCCTGACCATGGGCATCGTCAACGCCGGCCAACTGGAGATCTACGATCAGATTCCAGCCGAGCTGCGCGACGCCGTCGAAGACGTGATCCTCAACCGCACCCCGGAAGGCACCGACGCCCTCCTCGCCATCGCCGACAAGTACAAGGGCGACGGCAGCGTCAAGGAAGCCGAGACCGAAGAGTGGCGCAACTGGGACGTCAACAAGCGTCTGGAACATGCGCTGGTCAAGGGCATCACCACACATATCGTGGAAGACACCGAAGAGTCGCGCCTGTCGTTCTCGCGCCCGATCGAAGTGATCGAAGGCCCATTGATGGCGGGTATGAACATCGTCGGCGACCTGTTCGGCGCCGGCAAAATGTTCCTGCCGCAGGTGGTGAAGTCCGCCCGCGTGATGAAACAGGCCGTGGCCCACTTGATCCCGTTCATCGAACTGGAAAAAGGCGACAAGCCGGAAGCCAAGGGCAAGATCCTCATGGCCACGGTCAAGGGCGATGTGCACGACATCGGCAAAAACATTGTTGGCGTGGTGCTGGGTTGTAACGGCTACGACATCGTCGACCTTGGAGTGATGGTGCCGGCGGAGAAGATCCTGCAAGTCGCCAAGGAACAGAAGTGCGACATCATCGGCCTGTCCGGTTTGATCACGCCTTCGCTGGACGAAATGGTTCACGTGGCCCGCGAGATGCAACGTCAGGACTTCCATCTGCCGTTGATGATCGGTGGCGCGACCACTTCCAAGGCGCACACGGCGGTGAAGATCGAGCCCAAGTACAGCAACGACGCGGTGATCTACGTCACCGATGCCTCCCGCGCCGTGGGCGTGGCGACGCAGTTGCTGTCCAAGGAGCTGAAGGCCGGTTTCGTCGAGAAGACTCGCCTGGAGTACATCGACGTTCGCGAGCGCACCGCCAACCGCAGCGCCCGTACCGAACGCCTGAGCTACCCGGTGGCCATCGCCAAGAAGCCGCAGTTCGACTGGGGTAGCTACGAACCGGTCAAACCGACGTTCACCGGCGCCAAGGTGCTGGACAATATCGACCTTAAAGTTCTGGCCGAATACATAGACTGGACGCCGTTTTTCATCTCCTGGGACCTGGCCGGTAAATTCCCGCGCATCCTGCAAGACGAAGTGGTCGGTGAAGCCGCCACCGCGTTGTACGCCGATGCCCAGGAAATGCTTGCCAAACTGATCGACGAAAAACTCATCAGCGCCCGTGCGGTGTTCGGCTTCTGGCCAGCCAATCAGGTGCGCGACGATGACATCGAAGTCTACGGCGATGACGGCAAGCCATTGGCCAAGCTGCACCACTTGCGCCAGCAGATCATCAAGACCGACGGCAAGCCGAACTTCTCCCTGGCTGACTTCGTTGCGCCCAAAGACAGTGGCGTGACCGACTACGTGGGTGGCTTTATCACCACCGCCGGCATCGGCGCCGAAGAAGTGGCCAAGGCCTATCAGGATGCCGGCGACGACTACAACTCGATCATGGTCAAAGCCCTGGCTGACCGTTTGGCCGAGGCCTGTGCCGAGTGGCTGCACCAACAGGTGCGTAAAGACTACTGGGGCTATGCCAAGGACGAGACGCTGGATAACGAGGCGTTGATCAAAGAGCAATACACCGGCATCCGCCCTGCTCCAGGCTACCCAGCCTGCCCGGATCACACCGAGAAAGCCACACTGTTCAAGCTGCTGGACCCGGAAGCGGAAGAACTCAAGGCCGGCCGCAGTGGCGTGTTCCTCACCGAGCACTACGCCATGTTCCCGGCGGCAGCGGTCAGCGGCTGGTACTTCGCTCACCCGCAAGCGCAATACTTCGCCGTGGGCAAGATCGACAAGGATCAGGTGCAGAGCTACACCTCGCGCAAAGGTCAGGAATTGAGCGTGACCGAGCGCTGGCTGGCGCCTAACCTGGGTTACGACAACTAACCCCCATTCCCTGTGGGAGCGAGGCTTGCCCGCGAAGAACGATGACGCGGTTTCCCTGTGAGACCGCGTTATCGTTCTTCGCGGGCAAGCCTCGCTCCTACAGGACTGCGTGGATTGTCTATGCTTGCTTTACATGCATGCGTGACGGGGGATTTATGGACGATCCAGTCGACAACAACAAACCACCGACCTTCTGGCAGATGCTGCACAGCGTCATGGCGGCGGCGTTCGGGGTGCAGAGCGGGAAGAACCGGGCTCGGGATTTCACCCATGGCAAGCCGAGTCATTTCGTGATTCTGGGGATTCTGTTCACGGCGGTGTTCGCGTTGACGCTGTTTGGCATCGTCAAACTGGTGGTGCACCTGGCGGGTATCTGAACCGGCTCAGTGCATCAGGGTTTGCAAGCTGAACGGGTAGCGATATGACGTCGGTCGGCCCTTGGCCGAGAGTTTCCGGAAATCCACGGCGTAATCCTGAGTCGCATTCAACGCCAGCAATCGCTTGGCTTGTGCGTGATCGATCAGCTGCAACAGCGGGATCTGCCGGTCGCGCCCGCCGTACAGGCTGACATCCACCCCCTGCTCGTAGTCATGCAGTTGCACCAGGGCCCAACCACCCAGGGTGAAGTGCCCGCCCAGCAGCACGCTCAACCGCCCCTCCAGTAGCGCCTGCAACGCGGCCGGTGAATTGTTGACGGCGCTGAACAGCACGTCCTTGCCGGGTTGACCACCCGTTTCGGCGTAGGCCTGCATGGCGCCAAAGGCCATTTCATCGTTGGCCGACCAGACCAGCGACGTTTGCGGATAACGCTTGAACAATAACCTGGCCTGTTCATAGGCGCGCTTGCGGTTCCAGCCGCCATAGACCAACTGGCGCAACCGCACTTCAGGGTGTTCGGCCAATGCCCGCATCATGCCCTTCTCACGCTGTTGCGCGGCTGGGGTGATCTTCAGGCCGGAAAAGGCCACGAGGTCAATGACTTCACCAGGTGCGATTGGGCGATGCAGGCGAATCAGCTCCTTGAGCATCAGGTAGCCACCCTCCTCATTGTTGGGCACCAGGCTGCCCAACCAGTCGGGGTACTTGTCCGGCTGGGCGCCGAGCAGGCGCATCTGGTCTGCGGTCAGGCCGTTGTTGACCAAAAACAGCTTCACGCCGCTGCCTTGAGCCAGGCGCAGGATTTCGGGGGCGACGTACAGTTCGTTGACGAACACCAGATAATCTGGTCGATTCGGCCCTTGCAGAGCTTCGCGGGCCTGCTTGAGGGTCGTTTCAGCGTTTCGCTCGGAATACTGGATGTGCAAATCCATGCCCAGGTCCTTGGCCGCGGCCTGCATGAACTGCGAGTAACTGACCCAGAACGTCTCTTGGGTGGTCCCGGGATTGAGGAACAACACCGACGCCGCCTGGGCACACGCCCCCATGCCAAGCGTCAGCACTACACCACAGAGATACTTCAACATTAACGTCCGAGCCCCCGAAAATCCGCCGCGCATTATAGCCAGCGAAGTTCCTTGAAACGGCGCTTATTCCGTTTTTTGTCCGACAATCGTCGGCACCGGCCCGGACGGGGTCGTTTATTGATGGCTGACCCAGAACACCGCTGTGCCCACGACCAGGATGATCAGGAACAAAATCGCCCAAGCATCGACCGTGCTATCGCTTTTCCTTGCTTTGGTGGGGTTGCTCATTGCATCGCCTCTTGTCGGTTTTATCGGTGATTGCATAAAGACTCGAGCACAGTTAAGACGATGATTGCCCGCACCACAAATGTGGGTTTTACTCCCATGTGTTTCATTAGTCGTTTTGGTTCTTTACATATACTCAAACATCACTTTTGCGCATAACTGCAAACTGGTATCTTGCCTCCGCTCCGTTGGGAGTGCGCGGCCGTGCGCGCAGAATTGCCGAGGCAGTATCGGAGACTTCAGCAAGCGAAAAACGCAACTGGATCCGACCGGCCCAAGCCTGAGAACAGGACTTATATGTACGTATACGACGAGTACGATCAGCGGATCATCGAGGACCGCGTCAAGCAGTTCCGTGATCAGACCCGACGCTATCTGGCAGGCGAGCTGAGCGAAGAAGAATTCCGCCCCCTGCGCCTGCAAAATGGCCTTTATATCCAGCGCTTCGCGCCGATGCTGCGGGTGGCGGTGCCTTATGGCCAACTGACTTCGCGCCAGACGCGAATGATGGCCAAGATTGCCCGCGACTATGACAAGGGCTATGCCCACATCAGTACCCGGCAGAACGTGCAGTTCAACTGGCCGGCCCTGGAAGACATCCCGGACATCCTGGCTGAACTGGCGACCGTGCAGATGCATGCGATCCAGACCAGCGGCAACTGCCTGCGCAACGTCACCACCGACCAGTTCGCCGGTGTTGCGGCCGACGAGTTGATCGACCCGCGTCCATGGTGCGAAATCGTCCGTCAGTGGACCACGTTCCACCCGGAATTCGCCTACCTGCCGCGTAAATTCAAAATCGCCATCAACGGTTCGACGTCTGACCGTGCGGCCATCGAAGTCCATGACATTGGCCTTGAGCCGGTGCACAACGCCGCAGGCGAACTGGGCTTCCGTGTGCTGGTCGGTGGCGGCCTGGGCCGTACCCCGGTGGTGGGCGCGTTCATCAACGAGTTCCTGCCATGGCAAGACCTGTTGAGCTACCTCGACGCCATCCTGCGGGTCTACAACCGCTACGGCCGTCGCGACAACAAGTACAAGGCGCGGATCAAGATTCTGGTCAAGGCCCTGACGCCTGAAGTGTTCGCGCAAAAAGTCGACGCGGAAATGGAACACCTTCGCGGTGGCCAGACCACGTTGACCGAGGCCGAAGTGCATCGCGTGGCCAAACACTTCGTCGATCCCGAATACAAGGCTCTGGACAACCAGACTGCCGAACTGGCCGAACTCGACAAACAGCACCCAGGCTTCGCCCGCTGGCGCACCCGCAATACCCTGGCTCACAAGAAGCCAGGTTATGTCGCCGTGACCCTCTCCCTGAAGCCGACCGGTGTTGCACCGGGCGACATCACCGACAAGCAGCTCGACGCCGTGGCCGACCTGGCCGACCGTTACAGCTTCGGTCAGCTGCGCACATCTCACGAGCAGAACATCATTCTGGCCGACGTTGAACAAAGTCAGTTGTTCGCGATGTGGGGCGAGTTACGCGAGCAGGGCTTCGCCACGCCGAACATCGGCTTGCTGACCGACATCATCTGCTGCCCGGGTGGCGACTTCTGCTCCCTGGCCAACGCCAAGTCGATCCCGATCGCCGAGTCGATCCAGCGTCGCTTCGAAGACCTGGATTACCTGTTCGATATCGGCGAACTGGACCTGAACATCTCTGGCTGCATGAACGCCTGTGGTCACCACCACGTCGGCCACATCGGCATCCTCGGGGTGGACAAGAAAGGCGAAGAGTTCTACCAGGTATCCCTGGGTGGCAGCGCCAGTCGCGATGCGAGCCTGGGCAAGATCCTCGGCCCGTCTTTCGCACAGGA
The DNA here is from genome assembly GCF_030687935.1 of Pseudomonas cucumis. Classification (GTDB taxonomy): domain Bacteria; phylum Pseudomonadota; class Gammaproteobacteria; order Pseudomonadales; family Pseudomonadaceae; genus Aquipseudomonas; species Aquipseudomonas cucumis. Next base: position 3,646,032 of record NZ_CP117454.1, read on the forward strand.
AGCCATGCCTGACGTGATCGAGAAGCTGATCGACGTGTACATCGAACAACGTACCGAAGACGAGCGCTTCATCGACACCTATCAGCGTATCGGCATCGACCTCTTCAAGGAGCGCGTCTATGCAGCGAATAATTAAGAACAACGAAGTCGTCGACGAAACCTGGCACCTGCTGCCGAAGGACTTCAACATCGACGAGATCAGCAATTGCGACGACCTTATCGTCCCGCTGCAACTGTGGCGCGAACACAGCCGTATGCTCAAGGCTCGCGATGGCGGCTTGGGCGTGTGGCTGGACGCCGATGAAGAAGCCGAAGAAATCGGAGATGACGTCGATCAGTTCCAGGTCATCGCCTTGAACTTCCCGGCGTTCACCGATGGACGCAACTACTCCAACGCCCGCCTGCTGCGTGACCGTTATGGTTTCAAAGGCGAGCTGCGGGCGATCGGCGATGTACTGCGCGACCAACTGTTCTACATGCATCGCTGCGGTTTCGATGCCTTTGCATTGCGCGCCGATAAAGACCCGTACGAAGCCCTGGAAAGTCTCCAGGATTTCTCGGTGACGTATCAGGCCGCCACCGACGAGCCGCTGCCGCTGTTCCGTCGCCGTTGATGTCCAGGCCTTGAACCCTTTGCGGGGTTCAAGGCCATCCTCTAGGCCTGCTCGGCGATCACCGGAAATGGCCGCCCCATCGCCACCCAATCGCGATAAAGCCTGGCCCGATCCTCCAGCGACATGAACATCTCCAACGGATTTTCAGCATCGACCTCTGTGCCCTCGACCACCCAGATCAGCCAGTTCCACAACTCGTCCGATGCCTGCGCCTCGCTCAACAGTCGCCAGACCCTCCCTTGCAACTCCAGATAATCGACCTGAAAGTCCGCCGTCAGGCTGAGCCCATCAATGAGCCTCAGGAAACGACTGCCTGACGGCTTGACCGCCAATTGCTGCCAGATCGTTCGCCTGGCTTGCCGCAGTGCTTCGTCACCCTCCTGCAACCACGCAACCGGATTGCCATAATCGGCTCCTGGCGCGCTCAACCAAAGGTTGATCCCGGTGCGCTGTCGATGCCTGATCAGGCGTAGCAGCGTGTCTTCGTCCGTCAGCGGATTGCCCCAGAGCTTTACCCGATCCCGGGCAATGGCCTGGCTCAATACCGCCGGCGGAACCCGGGTTATTCGGTTGTCACGCAGGTCCAGCAACGTCAGGTAGGGCTCGTCCCGAATCCCGATGGGGCACGAACTGATCTCTGTTTTCCTCAAGTTCACCTCCCGCAGTTTGTCCATCCCTAACAACACAGGCGAAACACTCAGGGGGTTTTCACTCAAGTCCAGTGATTGCAAGTTGATCAAGTCACACAGTTGAGACGCCGTGTCCTCCCTGAATTTGAGAAACGCGGTTTTCAGATTCAGCGTTGTGAGATGGCTCATTCGCGGGATCGCCGGCGGTAGAACGCTCTCCAATACCTCCATGGCATCAGGCAGTCGCAGATCGACTTTCTCCAGACTCAATACGCGCAGGTTGGGGAAAGATTCAAGAAACCCGTTCAAGCTCTCACGTTCCGTCAGGTGCAATCCGCGCATCGACAACTCAATCACGTCGTTGAACTTGACGTTCATGACCGGCAAGCGGTGGTAGTCCTCGAACTCCAGATCCAGTTTGTATCCCACTAACGCTTCGCCGGAATAGAGACGATTGGTCTGCGGCGGGCACTTTTGCCAGATTGAGATCAGCTCGTCAGCCAGTTCCATCCGGGTCTCGCGCTCGAACTCCATCGTGTACTGCACCAGCGCGACGTTATGCTCCGCGATTTGTGCATGAGTCATGCCCACGGCGTCCTCGTCGCCAGCGGCCAGAAAGTCGATGTCCATGTCATCGAGATCCAGTAAGGTCCGGTCAATCCAACTGGTCAAATCCGTACTCAATTGCTCGAACTGTTGCTTCAGACCATCGAGGTGTGACTGAGCGCTTGCTCCGGCATGTTGCAGCCATTCATCGGCCTGCGCGTTGCTGAATTCGGGATAGAGCTCCCTCACTTGCAGCCTCATCGTCTGGTGGGTCAACGCTGCGGCCTGCGGAGTCGTCGGAAAACCGCCACCCCTCAAACCCTGCATTTCGAAAGGCAGCCCCCCGTCCATTCTGCCCAGGCCCAAGGCGAACTCGGCGCGTGACAGTGCCCGGTCGCGGAGTTTGAGCTTCAGTTCGCTGGCCGGGTTCAGCGACTGTAACTGCAGCGCCACCCGCTCGTCCGCGGACAACACACCGATGATGGCCCCGTAAAAATCCGTGCGCGCGATGGCTTGGGCGGGCACATCGACGTATTGATAGTGGTCGCCGATTTTGATCAAGCGTCGACAATCAGCCGCATCAAGCGAGCCGCAACGATCCAGCACCCGACCTTGCAGCGAGCCGTCGAGCACCTCGATTCGCAGGCCTTTCGGCCAGCCGGGCAGGTTTTTCAGCGAATGCAAGGCCAGCGTGTCCGAACCGGAATGGGCCACCGACCGCAGATAAAGGCCTTCGTAAGCTCGGGTAAGCCTCACATGCTGCTGGTACTGGCGGGCCTTGCTGTCCAGTTGTCTGAATACTCCCTTGACCTGGCTCGCATCCGGCGTCGCCGTGAACTCTACGCCACAGCGATCAAGCATCTGCTCCACCGCACTTTTCGGCAGGCCGGGATATTGCTGTTGAAACAATCGAACCCATTCATGCTCCGAGTGTTGGAGCGCCTGATAGCGAGCGTTGAACAACTCCACTCGCCGGGCCTGCAACGCCTCGCTTCCGTCAGCCTGCGTTTTGTCCATGGCCTCCACGACGTCCTGATCGATTTTGAAGCGGCTGATAGTGTCGGCCAACACAGGAGTGGGTCGACGACCGGTCTGCATCATTCGCAGCAGATCGTCATCAACAGCGCTGACCTTGCCGATTTGCGCCAGCACTTCGTCGCTGAAGGAATCCACCGGGGCGTCGATCCCTCGCAGCAGGCTCAGACGGGTCGGCATCTGCGCCCCCGACTCCACGGGGGCGACATGAACGGGTGGAGCGCCCACCGACGTACCATCGAGCCGCACAGCGGGCTCCTCGACCCCGTGTTCGGCCCTGGCCAGCGCGGCGGCCTCGGCGCCTTCGCCTTTTAACGAAGCGACAGCCCCAGCCAGCGGCAGTGCATTGAGCAAGCCGAACACGGTTCGCGTCACGCCTTCAGAACGCTCACTGGCCGTTTTCCCCTCAATGGCCTCATGCAGACCGTAACCGGCGTCAATTAGCCCGGCCAGCACCAACAATCCCTCACCTCCGGGCACAAACAACGCCAGCGGCCCGAACTGGTTGATCCATTGCACGATCGGCTCGACGAAAGCGCTCAGATTGTCACGGTTGACCTGGGCATCGTCGCGGATGGTCTTGACGCTGTCCTGGGCGGCCTGCTTCATGGAACTCACCAACTGCGCAAAAGGGTCGGATGCGCCGGGTGAGCGATCAAAGTCGATGTAGTCGTGCGGATCCCAATGGCCATCATTATTGAAGAACCCGGCACTCTTCGTCAGCCTGTGCATTTTGGGATAAATCGCCATGCCCTCCAGCGCGGTCAGTACACCCGCATGAAAGGTGCCGTCCTCGCGATCCTCTTCAGAAAAGTGAGCCGCCAGAGCCTGTTTCGTATTAGCCACCCGGCCCTGCGCCACGATCCACTGACGCAACTGCCGGCTATCGGTGAATTCGTGCAGCGGTGAAGAATTGCCGGGGATGTACAGCAGCACCCTGGAGCCTGATCGCGCTCGAAAACACCAGATATCTGTCGCCGTATAACGGTACAGTTTCAACCGACTCGCCTCGACGCCGGGGGGCATTCTTGTCGGCGCCTGCAGCTGCTTGATCGTCAGTGTTTCCCAGGTCTGCGTGGCGGGCAAACCCGCGGCTTGCATGGCCAGTTCCAGACCCTTTCGGGTGAGGCACCGTTCTTGATATTGCAGCCGGGCCGCCATGACGAAAGCCGCCTTGACCGATGTCCTCAGGGCATAAGAACCGGGAGCAGCAATGACTGCGTCCGACGGCCAGGCCTGATCAAGATAAGTCTGGTATCGACGGGAAAGAAACACCCCCCAGACCCACTGCTTGAAATCGGCAGGCCGCAGATTGATTTGCGTGTGCGGGCCATAGGATTGCGGAACCGTGGCGCGGTAAATGCCTTCATAGGTGTCGTGATTGCCGTTGCCCACATAGGCAAACTCATCGACCTTTTCGACAATGCGCACCGACGGCCCGATGTCGGGCGGTGTGTACAGCCCAAACGCGGTTTCGCCGAAGCGCCCATCACCCACCGTCTGATAATTGCCAAGCAGCGCCTGGATCAGAGAGCGAGAACTCCCCACCTGCCCCTGGTGGACACCGCTCTCAGGAGGATGCCCATGGTAGTTATAGTCGAGCGTTACCAGCAGGGCCGTCTGCGGATCAATGTCGGCCCCCCACTTCTCCTTGATCAAGGACTCGCCAAACTGAGCGGGGGTTTGCGGTAGTGCGGTCTCCACCGCGGCCTTCAGTTCGTTACGTATCAGGACATTGGGCGTTGGGGCGTCGCCATGTGCGTGATCATTCATGTGCATTCCATTGCAAACTATTGGGAATCACCACATTACCCAGCCGCAACTCAAGCGTAAGTCGGAATGATCGGCAGGCCAGTTAGGACGTTTCGCAGAGTCCGCAGGAAAGTGAACAGTCTGGAACGCCGGACGAAAAAAAACCGCGGAAATCCGCGGTTTGATTTTTTCCGGAGACGCCCGCCAGAGGCTTACCAGAAGCGTTGCTGGGTCAACCGGCTCCACCAGCTCAGCAATACGCGATCGATCGAACCGCTGGCCGCGATGCCGATGCGCTCCTGCAGGCTTTTGCGTTCGACGTAATGCAAGTGATAGAGCTCGGACTGCTTGGCCCGTTCGGCAAGGTATTCATCGCTGGTCTTGAGTTCATCCACCAGTTGCTTGTCCAAGGCCGAGACACCCAGCCAGATTTCACCCGTGGCCACTTCATCGATGGCCAGCTGCGGGCGATAGCGGGAAACGAAGTTCTTGAACAGCTGATGGGTGATGTCCAGGTCTTCCTGGAATTTCTCCCGGCCTTTCTCGGTGTTTTCACCGAATACCGTCAGGGTGCGCTTGTACTCGCCGGCCGTCAGTACTTCGAAGTCGATGTCGTGTTTTTTCAACAGGCGATTGACGTTGGGCAACTGCGCCACCACGCCGATCGAGCCGAGGATCGCGAACGGCGCACTGATAATCTTCTCGCCGATGCACGCCATCATGTAGCCGCCGCTGGCCGCGACCTTGTCGATGCACACGGTTAACGGCACGCCGGCGTCACGAATCCGCGCCAGTTGCGAAGACGCCAGGCCATAGCTGTGGACCATGCCACCGCCGCTTTCGAGGCGCAGCACCACTTCATCCTTTGGCGTGGCGAGGGTCAACAGAGCAGTGATTTCATGGCGCAGGCTCTCAGTGGCCGACGCCTTGATGTCACCATCGAAATCCAGCACGAACACCCGTGGTTTGGCCTCAGGTTTCTTCTTTTGCTTTTTCTCGGTTTTAGCCTGGGACTTGCGCAGGGCCTTGAGCTGATCCTTGTCGAGCAAGGTTTGCTCCAGGCGTTCGCGCAGCCCTTTGTAGAAATCATTGAGTTTGTTGACTTGCAGCTGCCCGGCCGACTTGCGCCGCCCTTTGCTGCGCAACGCCGCAAAACTGGCCAGGACCACCAGAATGGCGATCACCAGAGTCACGGTCTTGGCCAGGAAAATGGCGTACTCGAACAAAAGCTCCACAGGGACTCCTTCAATCAATGCGCGGGGTTAACACGCGCGGGATACCTCCAGCATACCCATCCGCCAGCCGGACGACCACTGGCAACAGGCCTGTAACGGGCATTTCAAACAAGCGTATGTTTTTTCATTGACAGCTCACCGCCATCCTCATAACCTCGCCAAACCTTCAACGTACCGGGATGACGCGGACGTGGGCAGCATCTACTTGATTCGACATGGCCAAGCCTCCTTTGGTGCAGACGACTATGACGTTCTGTCGCCGACCGGTATTCGCCAGGCAGAACTCCTCGGCCAGCACCTGGCCGAACTCGGTGTCAGCTTCGATCGCTGCCTGTCGGGCGACCTGCGCCGCCAGCAACACACCGCCAACAGCGCGCTGGAACAATTCGCCGCCGTCGGTATGCCGGTGCCGCTGCTGGAAATCGATTCCGCCTTCAACGAATTCGACGCTGACGCGGTGATCCGCGCCCTGCTGCCGGCCATGTTGGACGACGAGCCCCAAGCGCTGGATATCCTGCGCAACGCCGCACAAAACCGTGCGGAATTCCAACGCATCTTTGCCTTGATCATCGAGCGCTGGCTCGCCGGCACCTACGACACACCGGGCCTGGAGAGCTGGCTGGGTTTCGTCGAACGCGTACAGGCCGGTCTGCATCGATTGCTCGAACAAGCCGACAACACCCAGAAAATCGCCGTGTTCACCTCCGGCGGCACCATCACTGCCCTGCTCCACCTCATTACGCAAATGCCCGCAAAGCAGGCCTTTGAACTGAACTGGCAAATCGTCAACACCTCGCTCAATCTGCTGAAGTTTCGCGGTCGCGAGGTGGCCCTGGCTTCCTTCAACAGTCATGCACACCTGCAACTGCTGAAGGCCCCGGAACTCATCACGTTTCGCTGAGTCCGGATTATTGTGACCCTGGCTGTAATCACCCAGCTCTTATTACCCAAGAAAGGATCGAACCATGACCTCCGTAGCTGATGCCGTACAAGCAATGAAAGCCAAGTTCAACCCAGCCGCTGCTGCCGGTCTGGACCTGGTCTTCGGTTTCCGCATCGACGACACCAAGAACTTCTCGCTGATCGTCAAAGACGGCACCTGCGAACTGCAAGAAGGCGAGAACCCGGACGCCCAGGTCACTCTGGTAATGGACGGCGAAACCCTGGAAGGTATCGTCGACGGTTCGACCGACGGCATGCAAGCGTTCATGGGCGGCAAACTGCGCGCTGAAGGCGACATGATGCTGGCCATGAAACTGTCCGAGCTGTTCCCGGCCTAAGCACGCCGCTCCCGTCTCTCGGGAGCACGTCTGGCTGCAAACGAATCCCGCCCCTTGTGGCGGGATTCGTCGTTTTCGCCCTCGGAAAACGGCTATCTGTGGATTTGCCGACTATATTCCTTCTGGCCGCATGCGTCAGACATCGGCTGTTTGCCCTCACTTCTTTGTGAAGAACTTAGTGGAGAGCAGTGCCATGAGCCCACCTGACGAGCCCAACGACTTCAGCCGTCGCCGTGTATTGCAAGGCCTTTCGGCAGGCGCCGTCGGTGCCTGGGTCAGCCCACTATTCGCAGGGAGTAAAACCATGCCCGATGCTCCGGCCGATCTGATTCTGTACAACGGACGCCTGCACACCGTCGACCGCAAGAAACCCCAGGCCAGTGCTGTCGCGATCAAGGACGGGCGCTTCGTGGTGGTCGGCAGCGATGCCCAGGCCATGGCTCTGCAAGGTCCTGGCACGCAGATCATCGACCTGCATGGCCGAACGGTGATTCCCGGTCTCAACGATTCCCACCTGCACTTGATCCGTGGTGGTCTGAACTACAACCTGGAACTGCGCTGGGAAGGCGTGCCGTCCCTGGCCGATGCCTTGCGCATGCTCAAGGACCAGGCCGATCGCACGCCAACGCCGCAATGGGTGCGGGTAGTCGGTGGCTGGAACGAGTTCCAGTTTGCCGAGAAGCGCCTGCCGACGATTGAAGAACTGAACAAGGCTGCGCCGGACACCCCGGTGTTCGTCCTGCACCTCTACGACCGCGCCCTGCTCAACCGTGCAGCGCTGAAAGTAGTCGGTTATACCCGCGACACGCCGAACCCACCGGGCGGCGAGATCCAGCGCGATGCCAATGGCGACCCCACTGGCATGCTGATCGCCCGCCCCAATGCGATGATCCTCTACTCGACCCTGGCCAAGGGACCGAAGTTGCCTCTGGAGTATCAGGTCAACTCGACCCGCCAATTCATGCGCGAACTCAATCGCCTGGGCGTCACCAGCGCCATCGATGCCGGCGGCGGTTATCAGAATTATCCAGACGATTATCAAGTCATCCAGCAACTGGCCAAAGACCAGCAGCTCACGGTGCGCATTGCCTACAACCTGTTCACCCAGAAACCCAAGGAAGAACTGACTGACTTCAAGAACTGGACCAGCACTTCCCATTACGGTCAGGGCGATGACTTCCTGCGGCACAACGGTGCCGGGGAAATGCTGGTGTTCTCGGCAGCGGATTTCGAAGACTTCCTCGAACCCCGCCCCGACCTGCCGCAAACCATGGAGCAGGAGCTGGAACCGGTGGTGCGGCACCTCGTCGAGCAGCGCTGGCCCTTCCGCCTGCACGCCACCTACAACGAATCCATCAGCCGCATGCTCGACGTGTTCGAGAAGGTCAACCGGGATATTCCGTTCGACGGCTTGCCATGGTTCTTCGATCATGCCGAAACCATCACCCCACGGAACATTGAGCGGGTCAAAGCCTTGGGGGGCGGCATCGCGATACAGGACCGCATGGCGTTCCAGGGCGAGTATTTTGTCGACCGTTACGGCGCGAAGGCGGCTGAAGCGACACCACCGATCGCGCGCATGCTCGCCGAGGGGGTGCCGGTGGGCGCTGGCACCGATGCCACGCGCGTGTCCAGCTACAACCCCTGGACCTCGATGTATTGGCTGGTCAGCGGCCGCACCGTCGGCGGGCTGGCGTTGTACCCGCAAGGTTTGAGCCGGGATACGGCGCTGGAACTGTTCACCCATGGCAGCGCCTGGTTTTCCTCCGAACAAGGCAAGAAAGGCCAGATCAAGGTCGGGCAACTGGCGGACCTGATTGCACTGTCGGCGGACTACTTTCACATCGAAGACGAAGCGATCAAATGGATCGAGTCGGTGCTGACCATTGTCGACGGCAAGATCGTCTACGGCAGCGTGGAGTTTGAAAAACTGGGTCCTCCGCCCATTCCGGTGGTGCCTGAGTGGTCGCCCGTGGTGAATGTACCGGGGCACTGGAAACCATTGGCGCCGCTGACCGCGCAAGCGCACCAGTGTGTGGGCGCTTGCGCGGTGCATGCCCACAGCCATGAGCGGGCGCGGTTGTCGTCAGCGCCGGTCAGTGACTTTCAAGGGTTCTGGGGGGCGTTTGGCTGTTCGTGTTTCGCGTTTTGATTGGGACTTTTGGGCGCTGAGGAAGGCGCCCCTCTGAATCAAGCGAGTAAACCGCTTTTCGTAGGAGCCAGGCTTGCCGGCGAAGGCGATCTCAAGGACGCCTTCGCCGGCAAGCCTGGCTCCTACATGTCTGATTTGCCCTTAACTGACGGGCCAATGAAACACCCACTGACACAAGCTTGATCTCGATCAGTCGCTCACTCCCTCGCAATCACTACCATCGCGCTTCCATCGAAGGCCACGGACGGCTCATTGGGAGCCTGCGGCCCACTTTTCTCAAGGAAGAGTCAATCATGCGGTCATTGAAAATCATTCTGCTGGCATCAGCATTCAACGGGCTGACCCAACGGGCCTGGCTGGACTTGCGTCAGGCTGGTCACTCACCCAGCGTGGTGCTGTTCACCGATGCAGACGCGGTGTGCGAGCAAATCGAACACTCCGGCGCAGACCTGGTGATCTGCCCGTTTCTCAAGGACCGGGTACCCCAACAACTATGGAGCAACCACCAGCGTCCCGTGGTGATCATTCATCCGGGCATTGTCGGCGACCGTGGCGCCAGTGCGCTGGACTGGGCCATCACCCGCGAACTCAGCCGCTGGGGTGTGACCGCGTTGCAAGCAGTGGAGGAAATGGATGCCGGGCCGGTCTGGGCCACCTGTGAATTCAACCTGCCCCAAGACCTGCGCAAATCCGAGTTGTACAACGGGCGCGTCAGCGATGCCGCGATCTCCTGCATCCGCGAAGTCGTGGAAAAATTCATCGCCGGGTTCGTGCCTGTGCCCTTGGATTACAGCCAACGCCATGTGATTGGCCGCTTGCAGCCGAACATGAAGCAAGCCGACCCGTCCTTCAGCTGGCACGATAGCTCGCGCTTCATCAAACGCTGCATCGACGCTGCCGACGGCCAGCCCGGTGTATTGGCGAGTCTGGCTGGCGGTCAGTATTACCTCTACGACGCTCACCTGGATTCGCGCAGCGGCATGCCGGGGGAGATTCTCGCGGTGCACGATGATGCGGTGCTGGTGGCGACCGGCGATACCAGCCTGTGGATCGGCTCGCTGCGACACAAACCCCAGCCCGGTGAAGAAACCTTCAAACGCCCGGCCCGGCATGTGCTCGCCGAACAGCTGGCGCAAGTGCCGCCCCTTGATTGGTCGATCGCCTCCCAGCCGTTCAACAATGAAAATTATCAACCGATCCGCTATCGCGAATCCGGCCACGTCGGCGAGCTGACCTTCGAGTTTTACAATGGCGCGATGAGCACCGAACAGTGCCAGCGATTGGTGGAAGCCCTGCGCTGGGCCAAGTCCCGGGACACCCAAGTGCTGCTGATCAAGGGCGGGCGCGGCAGTTTCTCCAACGGCGTGCACCTCAACGTGATTCAGGCCGCAGCGGTTCCGGGGCTGGAAGCCTGGGCCAATATTCAAGCGATCGACGACGTTTGCCAGGAACTGCTCAGCGCCCGGCAACTGGTGGTCAGCGGCCTGACCGGCAACGCCGGGGCCGGCGGCTTGATGCTGGCACTGGCGGCCGACATCGTCTTCGCCCGGTCCGACATCGTGCTCAACCCCCATTATAAAACCATGGGCCTGTACGGCTCCGAGTACTGGACCTACAGCCTGCCCCGCGCTGTCGGCCAGGCAATGGCGGAAAAACTCACGGAGGATTGTCTGCCGATCAGCACCGCCCAGGCCTTGCAACTGGGCATGGTCCAGGAAATCGGCCCTCGCTGCCCCGACGAGTTTGATCTGTGGTTGTTGCAACGGGCCAATGGTGCGTTGAGTGATCCGGCGTATCAGGCGATACGCGAACGTAAAAACCAGCTCGATACTCAGCTGATGCAGCACTGTCGCAATGCCGAGCTGGAAGAAATGCACCAGGACATGGTGCAGAACCGCAAACAGTTTGCCGAGAAGTGCCGTAACTTTGTGTTCAAGCGCAAGGCGTGTGGCACGCCGCAACGGTTGGTGGCGCAGTGGGCGGTGGTGAAGGAAGTTGAATTGGCCGGGTGATCGGTAGCGATCTTTTGACCTGCTTTCTATCCCCAGGCGGCGCCTGCTCTTACAATGCCCGGACCTCCCACATCGGCCTGCCCATGGACATTGACCTCGCCCGCACCTTTCTGGAAATTGTCCGCCACGGCAGTCTGGCCGCGGCGGCTGAAAAACTGCATGTCACCCAGACCGCGATCACCGCCCGTGTGCAGAAGCTCGAAAGTCAGCTCGGCAGCACGCTGTTCGTGCGAAACCGCGCCGGAGCACGCCTGACGCCGAACGGTGAGGCCTTTGTGGTTTACGCCAACCAACTGGTGCAGACCTGGGAAGCGGCGCGCCGTGACTTGCCGCTGCCCGAGGGCTACCGCGATGTGCTGCACATCGGTGGCGAGGTCAGTCTGTGCAACCCGTTGATGCTCAGTTGGGCCGGCGAGCTGCGCGAGAAAATCCCCAGCCATGCCCTGCGCATGGAAATCCGCGACGGCGAGAACCTGCTGCGCCAACTGGAGCTGGGGGTGCTGGATGCGGCGCTGGTCTATCAGCCCGAGTACTGGCCACGCCTGCAAGTGGAGCAGGTGCTGGAAGAAAAACTCATCCTGGTCCGCCTGGCCGGGCAGCCCGATCCTTACGTGTATATCGATTGGGGCCCGGACTTCCGTCGTCAGCACGATGCCGCGTTGCCGGAAAAGGCCAAGGCGGCCTTGAGCTTCAACCTCGGACCGCTGGCCTTGCAGTACATCCTGGAAAACGGCGGCAGCGGCTATTTCCGCACCCGCGTGGTCCAGAGCTACCTGGAAAGCGGCGTGCTGGAGCCAGTGCCCAAAGCTCCGGAGTTCAGCTACCCGACCTACCTGGTTTACTCCCGGGACCGCGACTCGGCGACCCTGCAACGAGCCTTCGATTTGCTGCGCGAAGTGATCAAGACGGATGACGACTGGTCCCAGCGCTGGAACCCCTTGACCTGACGCCAGGCGTCTTGCACCGGAGCATGGCGCATGTGGCCTCAAGGTTGGGCCAGCCTCTACGGCGGGATCGACTAATCTGCTGGTTATAACAATAACCCCAGGTGAACGCAGTGAGGCAAACCACCGAAGCATTCCGCGCGCGCTACCGTGCCGCTATTCATCCACTTTATAACCCTTGGCTGCATGGCGCCTTTGTGTTGCTGTTCGGTTTGCTGGCCATCGGCGCGTTCTGGAGCACCGTGCATCAGGTACACCCCCTGGAATGGCTGGCGGTGCCGCTGACTCTGTTGTTCTTCAATTTCGGCGTCTACGTCGTGCATCGACATCTGGGGCACCACAAAAAGCGTCTGGCGCGAATGTTCTACGCCCGTCACGCCGGTGACCATCACAGCTTTTTCACCCCCGGCCACATGACCTACGACAACGCACGCGACTGGCGGGTGATTCTGTTTCCGGCCTGGCTGATTGTGTTGCATACCCTCGTCATCACCGCGCCCGCGTGGTGGCTGCTGGCGCAGCTCAATGGCAACATCGCAGGGCTGTTTGGCGGCTGCATGGTCCTCGGTTACCTGACCTATGAAGTGTTCCATGCCTGCGAACATCTACCACCCGCCAACCCGCTGACACGTCTGCCGTGGATTCGCCAGATGCGCCGTCTGCACGAACTGCACCATCGCCGTGAGCGGATGCAGGAGCGCAATTTCAATATCGTGTTTCCACTGATGGACTACCTGTTCGGCACCCTGTACTGGGAGCCGGAACAAGCGCCTCCACACCTGACGAGAACGCCCACCCGCCTGCAGCACGTGGTCGACATCGCTGGAAATCCGCTCGCCGTGCTCGCCTACGCCAGCACGGCGACGCGTTGGCCGGAGTGGCATCCGTCCTCCCTCAAGGTCGATGGCCAGAGCGGCCCGTTGTATGCCGGGACGCGGTTCGAGGAAGACATTCGGGCCGGTGGGCGTGAGGGACACTTGAGTTGGGAGGTCGACGAATACTTGCCTGGTCGCCGCTGGAGCGCTCGGGCTCGGGCTCGGGGCGATCATGGACTGTCGCTGGTGGTGACTTACGAGTGCGAGGCTTTTGGGGACGGCACGCGATTTGTCCGCACCCTGGAATATTGCTTCAGCGGTGTGGTGATGCGCATCGCCAATCGACTGTTGCTCAAGCGGCGCATCGAGCGTGAATCGGCGCAATCAATGCTGGCGTTACGCGAGATGGCGCAAAAACATCTGGCCTCGACAGGAGTCACCGCGTGAAAGCCCTCAAGTTTCGGCATTTATTGTTGCTGTTGATCATTGTGATTGGCGGCTTCCTGTTGTTATTACCCACCAAAGTCCAGCCAATCGCCTGGACCCCGTCACCGGCGCCCTCCCTCATCGATGGCATCTACACAGACAATCAGCGCCTCAAAGGCGTGGAACGTGTCGGCGCCGCTGACATCGACGGCCCGGAGGCGCTGCTGCTGGAGGAAGGCGTCCTCATCACCGGTCTGCATGACGGCCGGTTGATTAGCACCAGCCTCGACGGCAAGACCACCAAGGTGCTGGCCGATACCGGTGGCAGGCCATTGGGTCTGGCGCGCCATCCCAATGGTTTGCTGGTGATCGCCGATGGGGTCAAGGGTTTGCTGTCGCTCGATGCTCAGGGCCGTGTGATTGCATTGAGCACCGCGGCCAATAACGTGCCCTTCGGCTTTACCGATGACGTGGTCATCGACAAGTCCGGGCATTACGCCTATTTCAGCGATGCTTCCAGCCGTTGGGGTTACGGCAAGGATGGCGAGGCGATCATCGAGCACGGCGGCGACGGTCGATTGCTGCGTTATGACTTCCAGACCGGCACGACGACGGTCTTGCTGGATAAGCTGGAGTTCGCCAACGGTGTGACCCTGGGGCCTGACGATGCGTTTGTGCTGGTCAACGAAACCGGCGCCTATCGCATCAGCCGCTATTGGCTGACCGGGCCGAAAGCCGGAACCCATGATCTGTTCATCGACAATTTGCCAGGGCTGCCGGACAACCTGGCATTCAATGGCCGCGACCGTTTCTGGGTGGCGCTGTATGCCCCGCGCAATGCATTGCTCGACGCCACAGCGCCCTACCCTCTGGTACGCAAAATGATCGTGCGCGCGATGACGGTCTTGCCCAAACCGGTGGAAAGCCGCGCCTTCGCCCTCGGCCTGGACCTCGACGGTAAAGTGATTGCCAATCTGCAGGACGCCAGCAGCGGCAATTATTCCCCCATCACCACCGTGCGCGAGTACGGGGACTGGTTGTATCTGGGATCGCTGAAAGCACGGCACATGGCGCGGTTGCCGTTGAGTACGGCATTGCAGTAGTAACGGTGATCAAACTGTGGGAGCGGGCTTGCTCGCGAAGGCGGACTGACATTCAACATCTGACATGGCCTCATTCGCGAGCAAGTCCGCTCCCACATTAGATTCAGGTTCGTTCTGGAGAGTTTTGGATGGGGCACCTCGCAGGGAGCCGCAACATCGGGCCCTGATCGTGCGAGGTGCCGGTATTTATCCCCGTTGCAATTTTTCAGTCACCGGTCGTCGGTGATTCTGCATAGCGTCTCAAGAGGGCGTCTGAAGTCGATCAACGATTTTGTTCTTGACCTGTACGCGCTTCTCCTTGAGCTTCTTCAGTGCCTCATCGCTGGGCGCATCCGATTGTGCGGACTCGGCCTTCAACACCTCGGCATCCACCTGGGAGTACTTGTTGAGCAGTGAATCCAGTAACGTATCCTTGGTGCGTTTTTGCTGGATCTCTTCCTTTGAAAGTTTCAGATCCTGATACAGATCATGAGTCACCGGCATGGAACACCTCCGTTTGTTAATCGGTAGCAAACGCGATTGATTGCGCTCACCAGCTATCAGAATGGCCTTGCTCACCCTGTTCTGTCGACCGTCTATCAGACCAGCGGTGTCCGTTCGTCGCCCTGTCGCAAATGAGATAAAACCTTTGTATTCGCGCTCGCCTCCATTGATTAACGATCACCTGGATCGCCCATAAAAACCTGTGTGGAGAATGACCGATGGACGGATTCAATCTGCGTCACCTCGCCCTGGCCGTAGCCTTGAGCACCAGCATGGGCACGGCTTTTGCCGCCGCCTCCAATGACTTCGTCGATGACGCAGTGGAGGGTGGTATCGCGGAAGTCGAGACCAGCAAACTGGCTCTGGAAAAAAGCTCATCGGCCGACGTCAAAGAGTTCGCCAAGATGATGGTCACCGATCATTCCAAAGCCAATGATGAACTGGCGGCACTGGCGAAAAAGCATGACATCGAGGTGCCGGACACGACGACGGTGGTCAAACAGGCCAAGGAAAAAATTCTCGATCTGCGCGATGAATCCTTCGATGCGGCCTATGCCAATAATCAGGTAAAGGCTCACGAAGAAGCCATTGAACGGTTCAAAAAAGAAGCCAACACGGTGACGGACGACAAAGAGAAAGGCGCCACCGACCTGAAGGCGTTCGCGCAAAAAATGTTGCCAGCGCTGGAAAAACACCTGGATATGGCGAAAAAACTCCAGGCGGCTCATCCCGATAAATAACCCTCGCGGAAACAAGGTTTACCCAGTGATCGCTCATCACGGGTAAGCCTTGATGTCGGTCGGTTAGTCCCCTGTAGGAGCGATCGCATTACGGCCTACAGATCTCAACCACCCAGCACACTGCGGATCATGCTCAACAGCGCTTCAGGACCATAAGGTTTGCTCAGCAGATAAGTGTCGGGGCTGAGTTGGTGATTGCGCGAAATAATGTCCCGGGTGTGGCCGGAGGTAAACAGCACCGCCACCGGGGGATTCTGCACCTTGGCCCAGGCGGCCAGGTCCGAGCTTTTGATCAGACCGGGCATAACCACATCGGTGAAGATCAGGTCCACCGCCACGCCATCGAGCAACATCTGCATGGCCAAGTCACCGTTGGCCGCGGTCAGCACCTGATAGCCCTCTTCACGCAACAAGTCCACCACCGAGCCACGCACCGCTTCGTTGTCCTCGACCACCAGAATGGTTTCGTGCCCGCCCGGGTGCTGCGGATCATGGCGCGTTGTTTCACCGGGCAATGGGCGCAAGCTACGCGGGAAATACAGCTGCACCCGAGTGCCCTGCCCGACGACGCTGGAGATCTCGATATGCCCGTCGCTCTGTTTGACGAAACCGAACACCATGCTCAAACCCAGGCCGGTCCCCTGGCCGTCGGCCTTGGTGGTGAAAAACGGTTCGAAGGCCTGTGCGAGCACTTGAGGCGGCATGCCGACACCCGCGTCAGTCACCGCGACGCAAACATAGTCGCCGGCGACGATGCCTTTGCCTGCGCAAAACCTGCGGTCCAGGGCAATGTTCTCGGCGCTCAGGGCAATGGTCCCCTCGCCGTTCATCGCATCTCGGGCGTTGATCGCGAGGTTGAGAATGGCATTTTCCAGTTGATTGCGGTCCACGTAGAGATGCCATGGAGCGTCAGGCGCCGTCACCTTGATCTGGATAGTTTCCCCCAGCGCCCGCTGCAACAATTCCCCCAGTCCTTCGAAGATCTGCCATGGATCACAGACCGCCGGCGACAAAGGCTGACGACGGGCGAACGCGAGCAATTGTGACGACAGTTTGGCACCGCGCTCGACCGCGGCAATCGACGCACTGACCCGACGTTGCACGTTGGCGTTGTCCGGCTCGTGACGCGCCAGCAAATGCAGGTTGCCGGCGATGACCTGCAACAGATTGTTGAAGTCATGGGCCACGCCGCCGGTGAGACCGCCGATGGCTTCGAGTTTTTGTGACTGACGCAACTGCTCTTCGGCCGCCAGCCGCGCTTCGACTTCGTCGGCGACGCGCTGCTCCAGGTTGCGGGTGAATTTGAGCAACGACTCTTCGGCGCTCTTGCGTTCGTGGATGTCGATCAACACCCCGGGAAAGCGGAACGCCTCACCTTGCTCATTGAACTCGCAACACCCGCTGGCCAGCACCCACAGGTAACTGCCATCGGGACGCAGAACCCGGTATTCAGCGTTATAGGGAATGCCGGTTTCCACCGACTGGTTGATCCGTTCCTGAACCCAACTGCGGTCGTCGGGATGAATCTGCATTTCGGCGATGAGGGGTGGCAGGTTGGCCAGGTCCTGATCGGGCGGGTAGGAAAATGTGCGGGCGAAGCGTTCGTCGGCAGACAGCACATCAGCCTTGATGTCCCAGACGAACGAGCCGAGCAAAGCCCCGGCATTGAGCGCCAGGCGAACTCTTTCGTTGTCGGCGCGATAAGCGCGTTCGGCTTCCTGACGGCGGCGCTCGGAAATCACATGGTCAGTGGTGTCGACCACCATCGCCATGACCCCCGAGGGATGCCCGTCATCATCGGCGACGGGACTGTAGTAAAGATCCATCCAGACGTCTTCGGGTACGCCATCACGCAACAGCACCAAAGCTTTGTTGTGATAGGACAAGGTACCGCCCGCAAGGCAGGTATTCACCACATGCCGATTGAATTCGGCGACCTCTGGCCAGCCCAACTCCACCGGGGAACCCAGCAGGTAAGGATGGCGCCCACCGGCAAATCTGGAGTAGGCATCGTTATAGATCATGTAACCGGGCCGGCCCCACAGCATCACCATCGGCAGGGGGGAGGCGAGCAATAACTGCACCGCGCTGCACAGGCTCCCGGGCCAGGTATCGATGCGCCCGAGCTCGGTCAGGCTCCAGTCGAACGCACGAATGCGTCCGGCCATTTCGCCGCTCCAGCCGGTACATCCGTGGCTATTGTCTAGAAACTGCATCGACTGGCCTTATGTCCTGTGAATGACATGTTTCAGGCAGTGCAACGGCGTGAGGAGACGGTGCGTGCCCGTTTGTTTCGAGCACCGCCGACGCCAATGGTTTCATAGAGGTATAGACGAATGTCGCAGGTTCAGCGGAAATCCCGGCTGCGCACATGGATGCCGTCGAGCAATGAACTCAGGTCGCTCAAGCGCCCGGCAATCAGGTGCCGCACCTCGCCTTCCTTTTCCCAGCGCCCATCGACCTTGAGCAATTGCGAGCCAACCAATACCTGCCGTTGCCGTTCGGCCAGGTCGCGCCAGACCACCACATTGACGTTGCCGAACTCGTCTTCAAGCGTCACGAAGGTCACGCCGCTGGCGGTGCCTGGGCGTTGCCGGCCGGTGACCAGCCCGGCAACGCTGACCGGTCGGCCGTGCTCGACATCCATAAGTTCTTTCGAACTGCGGCAACGCCGGGCTTTCAATTCACCCCGCAGCAATGCCAGCGGATGCGGACCGAGGGTGGTGCCGACACTGTTGTAATCGGCTTGCAGGTCCTCGCCCACGGTGGGTTTGGGCAGAGACACCGCTGGCTCTTCCGGGCTCGGCAAACCGGCAAACAAGCCGAGCTGTTTCTGCACCCCCGCCACCTCCCAGCGCGCCCGATGCCGATCACCGGCCAGCCCGCGCAACGCACCGGCATCGGCCAGTTGCTCCTGGGTGCGGGCATCGAGTCGCGCCCGTTCGCCGAGGTCGGCGATGTCGGCAAACGCCCCTTTCGACCGGGCGACTTCAATACGCCTGGCATCATCCTCGCGAAAGCCTTTGATCATCCGCAACCCCATGCGAATGGCCGGCTGCGCGCCGGTGATCGGTTCCAGGCTGCAATCCCAGTCACTGGCCCGCACGTCCACCGGGCGAATCTGCAAATGATGCCGGCGGGCGTCCTGAAGAATCTGGTCCGGGCTGTAGAAACCCATGGGCCAGCTGTTGATCAACGCACAGGCGAAGGCCGCCGGCTCGTGGCATTTCAACCAGCAACTGGCATAAGTCAGCAAGGCGAAACTGGCGGCGTGGGATTCGGGAAAGCCGTAATTGCCGAAGCCTTTGATCTGCTCGAAAATCTGCGCGGCGAACTCCGCCGTGTAGCCGTTTTTCTTCATTCCGTCCGCCAGACGTTCCTTGTGCGGCTCCAGTCCGCCGTGGCGCTTCCAGGCGGCCATGGAACGGCGCAATTGATCGGCCTCGCCGGGGCTGTAGTCGGCGGCGACAATCGCAATCTGCATCACCTGTTCCTGGAACAGCGGCACGCCCAACGTACGCTCCAGCACCGCTTCGAGTTCTTTCGACGGGTAGATCACCTCTTCTTCGCCCTTACGCCGCCGCAGATAGGGATGCACCATCCCGCCCTGAATCGGCCCCGGACGAACGATCGCCACTTCGATCACCAGGTCGTAGAAATTCTTGGGCTTGAGCCTCGGCAACATCGACATCTGTGCCCGGGATTCGATCTGGAACACCCCGATGGTGTCTGCATGGCCAATCATTTCATAGGTTTGCGGGTCTTCGGCCGGCACCGTCGCCAGACTCAGGTCACGGCCACGGTGCCGACGCAGCAGGTCGAAACAACGACGAATCGCGCTGAGCATGCCCAACGCGAGGATATCGACCTTGAGCAACCCGACCGCGTCCAGATCGTCCTTGTCCCACTGGATGATGGTGCGCTCGGCCATGGCGGCGTTTTCCACCGGCACCAGGCTATCCAGGGGTTGTTCGGAAATCACGAAACCGCCAGGGTGCTGGGACAGGTGCCGGGGGAAACCGATCAACTGTCCCGTCAGGCTCAGCACCCGGCGCAACACCGGGCTATCGGGATCGAACCCCCCTTCACGCAGGCGCTCGACGGGCGGCGCCTGATCACTCCAGTGGCCGCAACAGTCGGCCAGGGCGTTGACCTGATCCGGCGGCAAACCCAGTGCCTTGGCCACATCGCGGACCGCGCCGGCACCGTGGTAAGTACTGACCACCGCCGTCAGCGCCGCACGGGTCCGGCCATAACGCTGAAACACGTACTGCAGGACTTCTTCACGCCGCTCGTGTTCGAAATCCACATCAATGTCTGGCGGCTCATTGCGCTCTTTGGAGAGGAAACGCTCGAACAGCAACGTGCTCCGCTCCGGGTCAATCTCCGTGATACCCAGCACGTAGCACACCACCGAGTTGGCGGCAGAACCGCGCCCCTGACAGAGAATGTGTTGCTTGCGGGCAAAATTCACAATGTCGTGAACCGTCAGGAAGTAGCTTTCGTACCCCAGCTCGGCAATCAGCTCCAGTTCCTTGTCGATCTGCGCCAACACCTCGGCTTTAGGACCTTTTTCCCAGCGCCACCGAACACCCTTCTCTGCCAATTCCCGCAGCCAGGACGTGGCCGTTTGACCGTCAGGCACCAGCTCCCGGGGATATTGATAACGCAACTGACTGAGGTCGAACGTGCAGCGCCGGGCGATGGCCAGCGTTTCGTCGAGCAGTGCCTGCGGATAGAGATCGCGCAAGGCGTCGAGACTGCGCAAATGCCGTTCGCCGTTAGGGTGCAGACGCAACCCGGCCTCGGCCACCGGCAGGTGATGGCGGATCGCGGTCATGGTGTCCTGCAAGGCACGCCGGCCGCGAGCGTGCATGTGCACATCGCCGCTGGCCACCGCAGGGATTCGCAGTTCCCGCGCCAGGGTCAGCAGCGCCGCCAGTCGCCGGGTGTCGTCCTGCCCGCGGTGTAACTGAACGCTCAGCCACAAGCGCTCGGCGAAGGCCCGCTTCAGCCAGTGGCCCTGCTCAAAGTCATCGACGGCGTCCGGCACCCACAACGCCAACAGCCCCGGCAACGGCTCGCCGAAATCCTCCCGCAGCACCTGATACTGGCCTTTCTGCGTACGGCGTCTGGCGCGGGTAATCAGTCGGCACAGGGTCTGGTAACCCTCGAGATTTTCCACCAGCAGCACCAGTTTCGGGCCGTCTTCGATGCGTATTTCACTGCCGATGATCAGCGGCAATTCCACGGCCTTGGCTGCCTGCCAAGCGCGGACGATACCCGCCAGGGTGCATTCGTCGGTGATCGCCAACGCTTGATAGCCCTGCTTTTTTGCCCGTTGAAAAAGCTCAAGCGCACTGGAAGCACCGCGCTGGAAACTGAAGTTCGACAGGCAGTGCAGCTCGGCATAATCGACACTCATGCGAACCAGCCTTGCAGCCACAACGGACCGTCTTCACCCACTGCCCGATAGGCCCAGCCCTGCTGGCCGGAACGGGTTTCGATCAGGTAATAATCGCGGCGCACGTCGTCGCCGTCCCACCAGCCCGACTCGATGCGTTCCGGCCCCATGAGGATGCGCGTCGAACCTTCGTGTACTGCCTGCGGTTCCGTCAGCAACCAGCCCGGACGTTGCACGGCAGGCAGCCCCCCGCAGGCCTGGCTGTCGACACTGGCCTGCCACGCGCATTCCGGCCGGTGATCGGCCTGGAACCGCAAGCCTTGCACCGCGTCATCTCCCAATCGCGCGCGCAAGCGTTCGCGCAGTTGCTCCCAGGGCAAGGACTGCTGCGGACGATCATCGAACAGTTCCTGGTACTGGGGCACGAAGGTCGGCAAGTCTTCAGCGCGCAGACGAAAACCGCGCACCGGCGCCTCGACCTGAACCTGTTCCAGGCGCCCCCGGGCCAGCTCGAACAGCATCGCCGGATCGCGCTCGGCACTGAGCAGGCCGACCTTGATCAGCGTGTCTGGCAACCCGGCGTGTTCCAGGTGCAGGTCAAAACGCTGCACACCGCTGTCCCGGCCGCAGAGGAACGCCGCCAGATCGCCGGTCAGCCTGCGCAACGGAAACAGCAATGCCTGATGGGACTGCACATCGAAATTAAGCTCGATGCGCACATCGAAACGGTCCGGCGGCAGGTAGAACGCCAGCGCCAACCGTCGCTCGCCGAACAGGGTGTCCAGATGCTTGAGCACCTGAGCTTCGAAACGCCGGGCCAGGCTATGTCGCGGCAGCGCCTGCACCTGACTCAAGGTGCGCAGCCCCATGCGCGACAGTGCCGTGGCAACGCTTGGCTCCAGCGCGATCCGGTCGACGGGCAACTGCCCGAGGTGGTGCTGCAAGGCTTCATTGTCCGGCACCACCAGACCGTCATAAACGTTGGCCAGCACCCGCGCCGCCACCGGGTTGGGCGCGGCAACAATCCGGTGACGAAACCCCAGCTCGCCGAGTTCCGCCCGCAATCGCGCCTCGAACTGCGGCCAGGGCCCGAACAAGCCCAGGCTGGATTCGATTTCAAACACCACGGCGCGCGGGTAATGCACGCTAACCTGAGAGCTGAACCGATAGGCCCAGGCAGCCAGGAACTGCTGCCAGTGTTCAATCTCGGCGGCATCGTATTCGGCAGTGACAAACCCTTTGCTCAGGGCCTGGGCGGCGGTCATCGACTGGCCGGGCCGCAAGCCCAACGCCCGCGCCGAACCGTTGACCGCCTGCAGTACCCGACGCTGGGCCGGACCGGTCAGCAGCGCCAGCGGCTCATCGGGGTCGGGGCGCTGACG
Organism: Pseudomonas cucumis; assembly: GCF_030687935.1. Lineage (GTDB taxonomy): Bacteria > Pseudomonadota > Gammaproteobacteria > Pseudomonadales > Pseudomonadaceae > Aquipseudomonas > Aquipseudomonas cucumis. Next base: position 3,668,584 of record NZ_CP117454.1, read on the forward strand.
CAGTACCGCGTCCAGCGCCAATTGCGGGAAGAGAATGCAAACCCAGCGCATGGCAACCTCAATGCCCGACGGCAAAGGCAATCGGCGCCGAACGGGCCAGCCCGCCCCGACACTTGAGCACCCGCAATTGCGCAGGTTTGGCGTCGATGGCGATGCGCAGGGCCGCTGGCGACGGGTTGATGGCTTCACTGAGCGAGCGATAGGCGAACGCCAGGGTCTGACCGGCTTCCGCCGCCACCTGCAAACGTCGCAACGCTCGATCGTCGGCTTTGTGCGGCCAGCACAACACCGCCCCGCAACTGCCCGAACGCAGGCATTGCTCCGCCGCCCACAGCGCATCGCGCTCACTGGCCTGGATGATCGACAGTTGCCGCAAATCGACCCCGGCGTTCTGCCAGGCCTGGGGATACGGCACGTAAGGCGGCGCCACCAGCACGATGCGCTCACCTGCCGCCGACAGCCGCGCCAGCGCCGGCCACACCAGTTGCAACTCACCCACGCCCTGCCCGGCCAACAGGATTTCAGTCAGCGCCGCTTCCGGCCAGCCGCCAGTGGGTAATGCCGCATCCAGCGCCGCATGCCCGGTGGGTTGCGGGCTGACGGCCGGTGGCGCAGGCCGGCCCTTCCAGACCTGGCCGCCATTGAACAGCGTATCCAACGCAACGACGGCGCCCATCACCCTTGCCTCACCAGACCGCAGAACACGCCTTCGATGGCCAGGTCCTGATCGGCTCGAACAATGATCGGTTTATAGGCCGGATTGCGCGGTAACAGGCGGACAGAATCGCCAACCCGTTCAAAACGCTTGATGGTGACTTCGCCGTCGAGCCGCGCCACGACGATCTGGCCATTGACCGCTTCGGGATTGCGCCGCACGCCCACCAGATCGCCGTCGAGAATGCCGTCCTCGATCATCGAATCGCCCTGCACCCGCAGCATGTAATCCGGTAGCCGCGAGAAGATCGACGGATCAAGCAGCAAACGGCTGTGGACCTCGGCATCAGCACCGATCGGCGCACCGGCCGCCACTCGACCGAGAACCGGAACATCCAGCAGTTCGGGCCGCGGCAGTTGATTCAGCAGCCGGATACCTCGCGCCTGATGCGGATTGACCTCGATAAAACCGGCTTCGGTCAGCGCCAGCACATGCTTGCGCGCCACGCTACGGGAGGCGAAGCCAAAGGCCTCGCTGATTTCAGCGAGGCTCGGGGGCTGACCGTGTTCGGCGATTCGATCGCGGATGAAGGTCAGGATGGCGGTACGGCGGGGAGTTAAAGTCGTCATGGAGTACATTTGTACTCTTTTGGGTTTTTCCTGACAAGTATTTGTAGGAGCTGTCGAGTGAAACGAGGCTGCGATCTTTTGATCTTTTCTTTCAGCCGCGCTTGAGGATCTGGTCCATCACCCAATCGGTCTTCAACGCTTGCTCAGCCAATGCCGGGTGCTGCGCTTCGCCACGGATGTGGGCGTTCATGCCCAGCACGTGGTGCCACTGGATGTGTTCGTGATGTTCGATGTGCAGGCTGAGGTGTTCATCGGCTTCAAGCTGTACCGGGTGTTCGTCGAACACCGAAAAGCTGATCCGGCCTTGGCTGCCGATCACCTCGACCCGGTCCTCGCGACGGTCTGCCACGAAATTCCAGCAGCCCATGCCCAACGCCCCGGAGGCAAAGCGCCAACTGGCGCTAACGGCGTCTTCGGCGGCATAGAGGCCAGCCTGATGCGCGGTGAAACCGGAAACTTCAACGATGTCACCCAGCAAGTACTGGAACAGGTCGAAGCCGTGGCTGGCGAGGTCGGCGAAGTAACCACCGCCAGCGATCGCCGGATCAGTGCGCCAGTTATCGGTGCCGCCAAGATCGCTCGATGAAGGCGCTTTGGTCAGTGTCCAGGTGAGGTGTCGGACATCGCCGATCCGCCCCTCCCCAAGCCATTGCCGCACTTGCTGGAAGCGCGGCAATGAACGTCGGTAATAGGAAACGAACAGATGCAGCCCGGCTTCGACAAAGGCCTTTTGCATCTCACGGCTTTGCCCGGCGTTCAGCGACATCGGTTTTTCGACGCAGCAATGTTTGCCGGCGGCAGCCACTTGCAGGCTGTAAGCATGATGGCTGTCGGGTGGCGTGGCGATGTACACCGCGTCCACCTCGGGATCATTGATCAATGCGTCAGCGTCGGTGTAGACCCGGGCAATGCCATGGCGCGCGGCGTAATCGGCCACCGCCTCCAGACGCCGACCCATCACCGCCACCAGCGCCGAGCCGGGCGCCTTGTAGAACGCCGGCCCGCTCTTGCGCTCGGTCACACTGCCGCACCCAATCATGCCCCAGCGCACCACGTTCATGGACACTCCTTTGAGGTTTAGCCGATGCGCAATGCGCGCAGGTCGAGGCGACCGTCCTTGAGCGGTGGGCACCAGTAGTAGCCGCCAGTGATCGGTCGGCTGATGCGATACAGACCGTCGGTGATGCCGTCTTCCAGACCGCTCATGCGCCGCAGCTGGGATTCGAATGCATCGAGGGAAAAACCGAAGGCCAGGAACATCAGGCCGGCGTCATCGCCTTCGATCCACGGCATCGAGCGACGGACCACGAAGGCTTCGGGTGTGAAGCTTTCCTGGGCGGTGCGTTTGACGTGGGCGGAGATCGGCGCGTCGTCGAGTTCTTCGTTGTCGCTCAGGCGACGGCCCATGATGTTGTCTTTCTCATGGGATGGCATCGCGTGGAAGCCTTTCAAATCATGCTGCCACTGTTGGATCGCGGCGAAGCTGCCACCGACCAGACCGTCCGCGCCTTCGCTCAGCAATGCGGCCGCTACAGCGGCTTCGGCGTGAGGGTTTTCGGTGCCGTCTTCGTAACCGGTCAGGTCGTGGCCGGTCATGTGGCGGAAGGTTTCGTTCATCTGCACCAGACGCAGGGCCGGTGCCAGCGCGGCTTCAATCGCATGGCTGCGATTGAGCAGTTCGCCACGGTCAACACCGTGCAGCCAGCACCAGAGCGCGTGTTGGGTCGACGGATTGTCGACGCCGACACCGACCAGCGCAGGAAAAGCGCGCAGCCCGTCGATCTGCGCGTGCAGCGCTTTGACCAGGGATTCACCGAAGCCGACGACCGCCGACTTTCCGTCCACCAGGCGCATCAGGTTATCCAGCGCAGCCGGCAGTGCCTCGGCGGATTCAAGGGCGAAGAACATATGACGAGCTTGAGGCGGAACAGGGGTGGCGAGAATGCCCGGCTGGTAATAACTCATATGAACTCCTTCAGAAAAGAGCATGAAGTTTAACCGGGGGATCGTTACTTGTGTGTTTTCAGGCGAAAGATCGCCCTGTAGCAGCAGCCTCGCGGGCTCGGCAGCTGCTACAGGGCTCGCCAAAAAAATCATAAGATGAGCCATGACAAGCGAGTCCGAGGTCTGCTAAAACGATTCATCAGTGCATCACCCAATCCAGACGGGGTAGCGATATGACCACAGCACAGATCCTTGGCAACCTGTTTCCCACCGCCGACAACGTCCCGGAAAAGTACCGCCTCAACGGCCAGACCGAACAGCGCGAATACCTGGTCGATGGCGAACTGAGAACCTGGTCCGGGCCCCTCGCCCAAGTCCGTAGCCCGGTGTACCTGAGCGGCGCGAATGGCGATGAACAAGTAATCCTCGGCAGCACGCCGCTGCTCGATGCTGATACCGCACTGACCGCGCTCGACGCCGCCGTCCGCGCCTATGATCGGGGCCAGGGCCTGTGGCCGACCATGCGCGTGGCCGAGCGCATCCAACACGTCGAAATCTTCCTGGCTCGCATGCGCGAACAGCGCGAGGCGGTGGTCAAGTTGCTGATGTGGGAGATCGGCAAGAACCTCAAGGACTCGGAAAAAGAGTTCGACCGCACCTGCGACTACATCGTCGACACCGTCAACGCCCTCAAGGAACTCGACCGCCGCTCCAGCCGCTTCGAACTGGAACAGGACACCCTCGGCCAGATCCGCCGCGTTCCGCTGGGCGTGGCGTTGTGCATGGGGCCTTACAATTACCCGCTGAACGAAACCTTCACCACGCTGATACCGGCGCTGATCATGGGCAACACCGTGGTGTTCAAACCGGCCAAGCTCGGCGTGCTATTGATTCGCCCGCTGCTGGAGGCATTCCGCGACAGCTTCCCGGCCGGGGTCATCAACGTCATTTACGGCAGCGGCCGCGAGACTGTCAGCGCACTGATGGCCAGCGGCAAGATCGATATCTTTGCGTTTATCGGCACCAACAAGGCCGCCAGCGACCTGAAAAAACTCCACCCAAGGCCTCACCGCCTGCGCGCGGCGCTGGGCCTGGATGCGAAGAACCCCGGCATCGTTCTGCCGGAGGTCGATCTGGACAACGCGGTCAATGAAGCCGTTACCGGTTCCCTGTCGTTCAACGGCCAGCGCTGCACCGCGCTGAAAATCCTCTTCGTCCACGAAGACGTGGTCGAGGCGTTCATCGAGAAATTCAACGCCAAACTCGCCAGCCTCAAACCCGGTATGCCGTGGGACAGTGGCGTGGCCCTGACGCCATTGCCGGAATCAGGCAAGGTCGATTACCTGCACACGCTGGTGGCGGACGCGGTCAGCAAAGGTGCAGCCGTGGTCAACCCCAACGGCGGTGAATCCCGCGCATCGTTCTTCTACCCGGCCGTGTTGTACCCGGTGACACCGCAGATGCGCGTCTATCAGGAAGAACAGTTCGGCCCGGTCGTGCCGATCGTGCCTTACCGTCATCTGGACACCGTGATCGATTACGTCCTGGAATCCGACTTCGGCCAGCAACTGAGCATCTTCGGCACCAACCCGGTAGCAGTCGGCAGGCTCGTGGACACGTTCGCCAACCAGGTCGGCCGGATCAACCTCAACGCCCAGTGCCAGCGCGGTCCGGACACCTATCCGTTCAACGGCCGCAAGAACTCCGCCGAGGGCACGCTGTCGGTGCATGATGCGTTGCGGGTGTTTTCGATTCGGACACTGGTGGCGACCAAATTCCAGGAGAGCAGCAAAGAGCTTCTCAGCGAGATCATCAGCGGACGCAACTCGAGCTTCCTGACCACCGACTACATCTTCTGAGGTCGATTATTGCGTCGCCACCCGACGAAGCTTCAGGCTCCAGCCCTGTTGCATCCCGGCGGCGGCCAACAGAATCGCGGCGACACCGATCCACTGCAGCAGCTCCAGGCGATGGCCGAAGGCGAACCAGTCAACGAAAATTGCCGCAATCGGGTAGATGAACGACAGCGCGCCGGTGAGCGCTGTCGGCAGTTTTTGAATCGCACCGTAGAGCAGCACATACATCAAACCGGTATGCACGATGCCCAGGGTCACCAGACTGGCCCAGGCATCGGGCGTTTGCGGCATCGCCGAGAAATGTGCAAAAGGCGCGAGCAACAGCACGCCGGTGCAAACCTGGATCAACGCGATCAGATGCGGTGGCGTGCCGGTCAGGCGTTTGATGATCAGCGCGGCAATCGCGTACAGAAAGGCAGCCCCCAGCGCCAGAGCAACCCCCATCAGGTAATCGTTGCCGCCCTCGCCCTGCTCACCATGCGCGCTGACAATCGCCAGCATTCCGAGAAACGAAATGCCCAGCCAGAACAGTTTCTGCAGGGTGATCTTCTCTCCCAGAAACAGCGCGGCCAACCCGACCAGCATGAATGGCTGGACGTTATAAACCGCCGTGCCAATGGCAATCGAGGCGCGGGAGTAGGACGCGAATAACAGCACCCAGTTACCGACAATCGCCACACCGCTCAGTACGGCTAGCAAGAAAGTGGTGGATGTCAAAATGCCGGGGCGCAGAAAGCCGAACGCCGCGCAGATCAGCAATAAGGTGGCGGCACCGAACACGCAGCGCCAGAACACCACGTCCAGCACCGGTTGCCCGGAGACCAGCACGAACCAACCAATGGTCCCGGAAATGAGCATGGCGGCGGTCATTTCGAATGAGCCGTGACGTAGTGTTTTGTCCATCATCAACCTCCTGTGTTTGAGCCCAAAGTATGCCAATCCACCGAGGGGCTACTCCAGCGCAAAAAGCAGGCTAAACTCGGTTTCTGCCTTTTTTATCAAGGCTTATTCATTCGATTGCCTAACAGGGGTTCGCCATGACCGATGACATCGACCAAGTGCTGATCAGCGCGTTGATGGAAGACTCACGCCGCTCGCTCAAGGCCCTGGCACAGATCAGCGGCCTGTCCTCGCCCAGTGTCGCCGAGCGCCTGCGCCGCCTCGAAGAACGTGGCGTGCTCAAGGGATATACCGTCGAGATCGACCCCAAATGCTTCGGCTATCAACTCCAGGCCATCGTCCGCATTCGCCCGTTGCCGGGCCAGTTGCAGGAAGTGGAGCGACAGATTCAAGCCATCCCCGAATTCACCGAGTGCGACAAAGTCACCGGCGACGACTGTTTCATCGCCCGCCTGCATGTGCGCTCGATGGAACAATTGGACACTCTCCTCGACCGCCTCAACAGCCACGCCGAAACCAGCACCGCCATCGTCAAGAAGACCCCGGTCAAACGCCGGCTGCCCCCGATGGCGTGAGTGCTGTTTTGTTCGCAAAAGCGTAGATTGATCTCTTTCCGGCGAAGGATTGGCGGTATGAAAACTCAAGTCATGTTACTGGCGGCGCTGATGCTCGCCGGCTGCGGCACGTTCCAGACGGTAGTGCGCAGTGACGAGGCTGCGGCAAAGAGTCTCAAGGAACAGAAAACCTACTGCGGTGCGGTTCCACGGATTTATAGCGGCGTGACTTATGATTTTTGCACCCTGCATGCGCTTCCAGGCCCGGGCATCGATGAGTATCAATACAACAATGCCACGCCCTTTGTGCTGATCGACGTAGTTATTTCGGGCGCACTCGACACCATGCTGCTGCCCTACACCATTTATCGGCAGCAGGCTGATGGCAGCATTGTCATTGCCGAATAATCCTGGGCGCCCCGATTCTCAGACAATAAAAAACCCGCCGAAGCGGGTTTTTTACTCAAGGCTGGCGATCAATCATCGCGGCTCATGATGCCGAACAGTTGCAGCAAGCTGACGAACAGGTTGTAGATCGATACATACAGGCTGATGGTCGCCATGATGTAGTTGCGCTCGCCACCGTGAATGATGGCGCTGGTCTGGAACAGAATGCACACAGAGGAGAACAGCACGAAACCTGCGCTGATCGCCAGTTGCAGACCGCTGATCTGGAAGAACAGGCTCGCCAGAGTCGCGCCCAATAGCACAAAGAAACCGGCCGTGATGAAACCACCGAGGAAGCTCATGTCCTTACGGGTGATCAGCACATAAGCCGACAGGCCGCCGAACACCAGCGCGGTCATCGCGAAGGCCGAGCTGACTACTTCCGCGCCGCCCTGCATACCCAGATAACGGTTGAGAATCGGGCCGAGCAGGAAACCCATGAAGCCGGTCAGCGCGAACGCAGAAACCAGGCCCCACGCCGAATCACGGAGTTTGTTGGTGAGAAAGAAAAGACCGTAGAAGCCGATCAGCACCACGAAGATATTCGGGTAGCCGACACGCATCTGCTGCGCGACAAACGCCATCACGCCGCTGAATGCGAGGGTGAGGGCGAGTAAGCCGTAAGTGTTGCGCAGGACGCGGCTAACCTCTAGCTGCTCAGCCTGCACGCTGTTATTAACTGCGTAATCCTGTTCGCGCATGGCGACACTCCTGTTGGGTTTGAAACGTTCAGTCGCAAAGATCATAACAGACGCTCTGTAACAAGCCATGCAGAGAGTTTGACAGTGTGTTTCATTCAGGTATTATGGCGCCCGCAACGCAAACGGAGGTGTGGCCGAGTGGTTTAAGGCAACGGTCTTGAAAACCGTCGACTGTAACAGGTCCATGAGTTCGAATCCCATCGCCTCCGCCATCTTATGTACGACAAAGCCCTGATTTTTCAGGGCTTTGTCGTTTCTGGGTACGCAGCTTCTGTCGCAGCGCTTCTGGATCGTTTCCGCATCTTTTCGGCCATTTCCGCAACCCTACCTCTCCGCCCCCTCCTCCCGCCCAAATCAAATAGCTCGATCAAAACGTGAAGGATGCGTTTGATGTTGTGCGATAAGCAGCTTTCGGGCCAAGAGCGGTCATTCAGCCTATCTAACAAACTAGGGATGATTCAAACCGTGAAAAGCGTCGAGCCAGTTTCTCTTTAGAGAAACGTCCTGATCGCCATCACTCAAATTGCTCAGGGTCACTGCCTGATCCGTCGGCATCCGCGGGCTGAGGAAGCTGTTCAGCGACAACCGTAAGATGTATAGAGGCGAACTGGTGGGCCGTTATCCTCGCTAGCTCTCCATCCTGATAGTACTGAGGGTCGTCCAGCTCGGCACCGTAACGGGTACGGAGGTTATCGAAAACGTAGTCCGGTGAAATTATTGACGCGATACTGTTGTAGGTCTCGCGCCTTAGGTCAGACCTAACCGGCAGGCCGCTTTCCACTTCCCATCCTTCTCCAATGTAGGTGTCGAGGAAGTCATCCAGCTTCGCTGGGTCTTTATCAAAAAGCTCACGCAAGCCCTCTTCGATCTCTTCTCGATTTCTTCCGTGCTGCCAGTACCAGTAAAGATTTGGTGCGTCTCTTCCTGCCTGCATGAACAACGGTTCAACTTCGTTCGCGTCACGGATGCGAACAGCGAACAGATGGTAAAGAACGTCGTCCGCTCCATCAGGAAGAACTCGACGCTCTTCTGGTCTGTCCTTTGAGTGTGTGAGCCAACGAACGCACTCCATCCCCATTGCCAATGGATGCGCCGCTCCAAGTACTGCCTCAGCAGCTGACTGCCTGTCTGATAAGGGGATACGCCTGATAAGTTGAGAAATCAGCATACCGGCGTACATCATCGTGCCGCCCATTACGAACGCTCCGCGTTCGCGCGGAAGAAGATCTCCGTTCCTCGCGACGGCGATTGCGATCGCTAACGCCGAGACTTCATCCAGAGAGTCCGCTCGATTTCGAAGTACTTGGATCAATTGCGGCATGACGAGCTTGGAATACGTGCTCAACAGACTACGCTGCGAATCGGCATCTGCTGTGACGAGGGCATCTACCAAGTTTGTTAAATGATTATCCGATATGTCTCCTTCAGGCACCCCGTAAACGAAGTAGCGTTTGAAATACCGGCTCGAACAGATTCTTCGCTCTCTCGCCCACCTCTCCTCCCAATCTCCCCCGTACATCATGTTGCTAATTCGCGGAAAAAGAGGTTTCAAGAGTCGCTCTCGCACCCGGCCTCGCTCTTCTGAGGCAGAACCCGGCATTGCGGTTTCAAGGAGTCGATCAACGGCGGACGGAGAATTTTCCAAACCTCGCAAAGCTTCACGGGGCTCCCCTTTTAAAAACAAATCTGCGTTGTCGCGAATTGCGGCATGAAGCTTCGGGTACAACACCCTGAGTCCTTCAACAAGCATGAACTCAGCGATGTTGACCTCCCCCTTGACGAGTGGAAGTGCAAACATCAGTGCGTTTGTGTACAGCTTGGCCACTCGTGGAGTTTCAAGCTTCGGCTCAAGCCCGTCTACAAAATGGCGAGAGAATACGTCGATCTGACGCTGGTCAAGGACAATCCCTGCTTGATTGAGAGCATGTTCGACGCCCTCGAAAGCGATGTCTCGCAGACTCATTTGATCAGCAGGTGGTAAATGTAAAGGTACCTGAATGATTTTTTCGAGAAACGCGCGCCCTGCTTCTTGTCCACCGGCGCCGTAACGCTCACCCAATGCAGCAGCGACTACCTCGTCATCGAAAGCCAGAACGTAGCAGGTGTACTTGAAGCTTGCCGAGAGCTTTACCAGCTTGAAAATGGCATGGGTTTCTTGTCTGTCCAGCCGGTCAATGTCGTCGATAAGGATGACCAATCTTTTCCCGCTTTGGCCCAGAAGAGCGTCAATTTGATCCTTAAGCTTATCGAGACTGACTTTGGATAATGACTCTCCGATCTGCTTAGCAGCTTCCCCTGGATTGATCTCTACACCCGGCAGAGCGACTGAGATGACAGACAGGATCCCTCCGTAGGACTCAAGCAGCGCAGCCGCTTTTTCTTTGAACGCTGGCTCTTTGCCCAAGGCCTCAGCCAGGGTCGCAAAAAAACCGCGCAAAAGCGCGTCTTCGGAAGGAAAGTGCCAAGGATTGAATCGTATTGTAACGACCTGTCCGTGCTGATCTAGCGACTCCTCCATCATCTTGAGAACTGAAGTTTTTCCATCTCCCCATGGGCCAAACAGGCCGATGACGATGCTTGAGGGATCGCGGCGCCTGGCGATCGTCTCAGCAATACGCGCTGCGTAAGGCGCTCGCCCGAACCTATCTTGATGTTTTGAGGTGATGGGCTCGTCCGAGAAGTACTGATCGCCATCCTCGTCGCTTTTTCGATCATGACCAACCAGCTCCTCTGCAGGAGTATCCGACGAGGCTGTTGAGCCTTGAGTGCCCATACCAAAAAGCTTCCTAATCCATTTCACGACTCTCTCCTTGATGTATCTGTAACTCTTACGCGCTGATGCTCTTGCTTCGCTTTGTGCAAGCCTGCTGAGCTAGAACGAGATACGAACCACCTACCTCATGAATGTACGTTTTCTCTCATATTTGGTGGGTCGACAACAAGGATTTCTCCAGTCAGGCGCTGCCCTCCGTGATCGTGCTGGCAATTTGGTTTGGAATCGGGTGTGATAGCGGGGGTGCAGATGGAGCTGATAGATGGAAGCGAAAGACTTAATGACGTTGGCTCTTTCAGGCGGGGCATTGCTCGTTTCATTCGCAGCGTTGTATTTTTCTCAACTACACAAACCTTCCAGCGCGATGTTGATCCTTCTCGAAAGAACATTTACACCTGAGTCAGTTTTATTGCAATTTGGAGATAATATTTACGATACACCTAAGGATCGTCTTGTTAGTCCTGCGACACGGCACCTCAGATACACCTTAAGCAATACCGGCAAACAGGCACTATATGTAAAATCTGTCGAGATTCTCAGAGGACCTGACAAGCGTGGGCATCTGCGGTCAAGTCATTCGTTCACGATTTTATACGATGCTGAGATAAATTCCTGCCTACTCGATCCGGGGCAGATTCTGCCAATTGATGTAAATCATCCCGTTGAATTTAAGCTGCCAAGTGATTTTGACTATGCCTTTAATGCTTATGAACTAGTTAGCATTGAGTTGATTTCGGCTGACGGCTCACGATATCAAATATGTCATGATATTTCAGATCTTGGAGCCAGCGGGCCTGAGTTTCATCACCCTCTATGGGACGGTGTCACTCTCGGGGCTCCAGTAAGAGGCTCCGGGTTTATGTAAAGAACAATCAAACCGCCCAACTGCATGGTGGAAGTTTTTTTGGGGTTGGGGTATATCGTCATTTTCCGCATTGCGCGGACTAATGGAGAAATCAGCAGATGGAAGTCAGAACTCCGCTCATAGCCGAGATGAACAGAGCAATAAACAAACAGCAATTTGATAGGGATAACCCAGTCATCGCTGTATTCAAGGGCTTGCACGAATACGTCACAGGTTTTGAATCCAGCCTAGACGATGATCACGAGGTAGGTGCCAGACTTGTAACATTTGGCCAGTCGATTCAAATTCACGTTCAAAACATCGGCTACAAAGCGCCATTTCTGATTACTTTTACCGGTGTCGATAGCACTGGCAGCCAACTGCAGCTCGTTCAACATGTGTCACAGTTGAGCTTCTTGCTGGTTGCGGTTCCAAAACTTCAGGAAAAGCCCTTCCGGGTTGGTTTCATCTGGGATAAATGATTGAAAGGCCCTTCTAACCAACTGTGGCGCTGAGCGAGGCGAAATGGAAGCTTTTTTCTTTGGTAATCAGCTCGATTCGTTTTTACCGGATGCGCGCTTGGGGTACGGCCGCGCTGGAGCTGTCTGATAGCCTTGCCCCAGCGCATGCCCAACGAATTGTCGGCATCACCGACGACGGTGACGATGGACTGATTGCGTTGCAGGCGTGCCAAGACTATGTCAAAGCTCTAGCGCCTGCTCAATCCGAGTAAACCCCATATGCTCATATGATTGTTTATGTCTGAGGTGTCAGGCCGCCGAGGAGTTAAAACTACCGATAACGAGCGACCGCCTCTGGCCGTTTTCTGCCTATCGCGAACGGCAGAATTCGCCAAAAGCAGCCGCTCAACTGTGTCTATCAAACTAGGGGCATTCAGTATGTATACACTGATATCACCTGCTATAAGTAGAGGCGTTGATTTTTTGCATCGAGGGAAGCATGCTTGAATTTCAGGTTACAGCTACAGGTGTCGATCTTGAATACGAAGGGGATCTGGGAGCCAATGACAAATGGGTCTGGGATGAATTGACGACCAACAACAAAGCGCGGATATCTCGAATATTTTTGTTCAAAACTTCAGACTTGCTAAATCCTCCCTCCGGCAACCAAAGTTTTGAGGATTATAAGTATCAGTTTCGATTCGGAACATTCGAAAATGACTATGTGAGGGTTCCTGCACGGATCCTCGAGATCAAAAACGACTTGCTCATAAGTCGTGATGTAACACTCAGGCGGTCGCTCTTTGTTGCTGAGCGCAATATCTCGATCTTTCTTCGTTTATCAGAATTGCTAGATCACTCCGATTCCATTGTGATAGGAGGCACACACCCCGACGCAATACCGAGAGACGTATTTGAGGAGTTGCTCAAAAAATTCCCGAACACCTATGAACTCAACCGCTACGCCGATGCTCGTGTTCAAACAATACTTTCTCAGTACCTGGATGGTATGAGGGATGCACGGGGCCGCTATGAGAACTATCTCAACAGAAACAAGTCTCTCACCAGTACCAGAAAAATCGATTTGGATTTATTGAAAAAGCTGGAAATCGAGAAATACATTTTGATTCGAGACCTCATAAAGGACTCCTTGGCGACCAAGAAAAATTGGTCCGAGGGTGACTGGCAGAAGCTGATGCTGTCCTTCCTCCTCCTTTTGTTCCCAAAATATATCATGGTTCTCGAGAACGTCACTATCCACGACTACTACAGTAATCCCAGCAAAAAAACTGATCGTTTTATCGACATTGCCTTGGTTGATGCCAATGGAAATCTTGACGTCATCGAAGTCAAAAAGCCCTTCGATGACAAGATTCTTCGCAAGAGCCAGTATCGTGGTAATAGTATCCCGACCTCAGAGTTGAGCGGTAGCATTATGCAGGCCGAGAAATATCTGTTCCACTTATCGAAATGGGGTATCAAAGGCGAAGAGACCCTCACCAAAAAATACACCACTGAACTACCGCCGGGCATGAGGATTCGGATTTCCAATCCCAAGGCGATTATCATCGTCGGACGCGATCAAATCGGCGGTGCCAATATGACAGGGAGCCAGTTGTTGGACTTCGAGATAATAAAACGCAAGTATGCAAACATGATGGACATCATCACATACGATGATCTGCTGCGACGGCTCAATAACACCATTGCTGCCCTTGGCTGCTGAAGGGTCGCTCAAGTGCGATTTTTCAATGACTACTCTTGGCCGGCTTTTGACGGTCTTGACCGGCAGAAACCGGCCCAGAGCAGTCACAGCATTTCCCATGTTGACCGAGGTACGTTCGTGTTTGTTGGGAAGTGATTAGGATAAGATCGGCCTAGTAGCTGGCCTTTCGCGATACCTGAAACGCTATTGGTTCCGAAATCCACTCATCAATATCCCAGTAGAGTAGAGCCTCAACTTCGCCACCAGTAGCTATTGGTTCGTTATTATCACGAGAGAGTCTAATTTTTGAGACGATAAGTAGGCCTGTTGATCCCTTATGTTCTCGATGGAGATTAACTTCGTTTTTTGTCATCAGTACCGAATCACAGAGATCACTGGTCGTGCCCTTCACCTCGACCATAAGCTCCTCACCGGCTTTCTTGGCAAGAATATCAAATGAGTTCGTTGCTGAAGTATCCCGCGACTCAAAGCCCTTTGCAGCCAGATATTGTATCGCCAGTGCCATAGCTTGAAGTTCAACTACCTGCCGTTCCGTTGCTGTCAGCCCTCGCCCTTGCTTTCCTGCTGTACTTCTCAGAGGCTTGGCAATTATGGCAATTTCCCCAGCGTCTTGGTCGCCTGGAGATACGTCTCGTTGCTCAATCTGAGCAAGATAAATTTCGCTGAGGCGTTCTGCAGCTCTAAATAATAGAAGGTCAAAATCGATGGTCGGTAAGTCTGAGACTGCGATACGCTTAGCGAATGCCGTGGCTTTCTCGAATGTTCGTGGGAGTGGCGCTTTCGCACCCAGGACAATTTCATCATCAAAAGGGCTGAGCGTCTTCCATTTTTGCTGAACGACGAAACGAGCCCATGAGGTTCGTTTACAAAGTTCATCATTAGATACCGGCTGGAGATCGCCCCCGCGCCAGATCGTGCTCCCACACCCTACTGTGATGAAAACAGCAGAACCGTTAGCTGCAAAGTGAATTACCAGATAGAACCCTTCACGCGGGTTAGGGGACATTGCTCTAGAAAAGATGCGTACCCACGGGGCTTCTGTCTTTCGCCCGATACCATCCGAGCCCTCGACAGCAAGATCATCAAAGACACTATCAAATGCCTTCTGTAGAGCTGGTAAACGGGAGCGTAACTCCCCCGCAAGCACTGACCGAATAAGATATCCCCGCTCTTGCATTTCGTGTGTGTTGGTTGATGAGTACTTGGGCTGCAATCCGCAAATTTTTCCCAACGTGCTTTCCACTAAGCGGCTCCAAGTTTCTCTATGCAATCTGCTTTCAAATGCGAAACGCGTGAGCACTGTCGTCTAGCTCAGTGGGTTTCGCGTCAGGTGGACTGGAAGTTATCAATTTATCGCTAGCAGATCACTCTATTGTTACGCGCATACTGAACCGGCGTAGCTTTTGCTCGGCTGAGTGTCAGCTTCTGGCCGATTCTGTTGAAAAAGTCGGCCATGGTTTGCGCATCAGAAAAGTACGCGTCCGAGATTGATATCTTTACCGTTGGCAGAGGCTTCCGGACTCGGATTTCACGGAGCAGCGTGCAAAAAAGGCGTTTTCACCAGTCAATGATCAGGCAGTTTGGGCAGACCGACTTTTTCAACAGAATCGGCCGATTTCTGCCCCTCGTGACAGGCAGAAATCGGCCATAAGCAGTCGGTGGACTAAGCGAACAAGTTGAGCCAATTGTTACATTTTATTGCTCCAGTAGATGAGCAAGCAGCCCTCTCATCAGGTTTTTAATTTGATCTGTTGGTATCTTTGCCTCAAAGCCGTTTCTATCCATGAAACAAAACCCTTCACATGATCGGTGATCATTTGGAAAAGGGTCAACTCTGCAGTGTGCGACGGAGTTTCTTAGTCGTCTTACTAACTCCCGCAAATTTATTTCTTGTGGTACTTTGTGTGCACCTGCATTGATTATGCAGTTTTGGCTAAAGCCCCAAGCTTCTATGTCCTGAAGAGTTTTCTCAGGAATGAGATCAGGCATTCTTTCGTTTGGAAAAAACAGAAGTCCGATGAACGCATTCAGAAGCTGTGTGGTTTCATACTCGCCTTGGTATGTATCAATAAGCTCCAGACTTCTCCGCATGAAGAGTTGTTCAAAATTGTTGAAGTAGCTCATGCAGTTTCCTCCCTCGTCTCGTGGCGTTTTTGGCTAGGGCGAAGCTAACGCCATCGAAGTCCGACATCATTCCTCTCCTGACTTATACGATCTGCCCGCTTTTGGCCGATAGCAGGCAATCCGGTGTCATCATCACCGCGATTGTCATCTTGATGAGTTCTTCGTTGCGGTCGATCACCTCCAGGGCACTACGCACGTTTTCGGCGACATCTGCGGCTCCCCGCTGCTCGACCCAGTTCGTCAGCTCCATGATGGCAACTTCTAGAGCAAGTTGATTTTCGTTGATCTTGATGAGCAGGGAGGTGAGTAGGTCAGAATTTGGCATTGCGATTCCTCAGTGCATAGGAAAGCGTAGCAGCTGAGGAATTCACCGAGCGAGTCGATTGACGGAGGCTGGACATCAGTGCGCTAGGGGTAAAGCCCGTGCCCTGCAGCTGAGTTGCAGGAAATCTTTGCTCGATGGATATCAATCCAGTGCGTCGTATGATTTGAGCTAATATCAAAAAGGCATTGGTGCTTAATAAAAAAATCAGACGCAGCGTGAGAGGTGCTTGAGATGTTACTAGAAAAAATAGACAACTTAAGAAAAGAAGGAAGAGCAGTGTATGAGAAGGCTCAAAGATTAGAAAAAATGCTCCCACAGATAAGGCGTGAAAGTTATAATTCGCTAAAAGCAAAGTACCCTGGAATCGAACAGCGAGACTGGGCGGGATTAGTTAGGGCTATGCAGGCAGGCAAGTTGCCAGTGGATATGTCGGAAGAAATAAATGTTATTTATGAGGAAATATCTACATACAAGGAGCAGGCTGCGGCGGCTAGAATACGTAGCAAGGAAATATACGCCGCCGCGGCCGCGGCCGATACACGGCGAGCCCTCGATCCGGAGGTGGACCCTACTCCTAGAGGTCAGCACCAAAAATTAAGGCAATGCACCCAGTACCCTCAGCGAAAAGATTGCAATGATGGCGAATCGGAGACTGAGAAGTGGAAACGATGTAAGTTTATGGTGTATGGCGAATCCGGTTTTCGCTGTATAGCCCCCACCAAATAATATTTGCGTCACTCGTGATTTTATAAGTCGGGTTATGAGTAAAAGTGCGATTAGGACGAGTGAGATAGTATTTTCTAGTCCAGACTGGGTCCTTCCGTTTCTAGTTGTTAGGTTGTCAGGCTTCGTCTGATTGAGCAGCAAATTAAGGCTCCTAGCAAATAGTACTGGTACGAAAATGGTATAAGGAAAATTTTATTGCTTTAGCTGAGTTGCCCCGACTCCGTAGTCACCCTGAAGGGCTGCTTTTGGCCGATTTCTGCCTGTCGCGAAGGGCTGAAATCGACCCATAGCCGCCTTACGATAGATGGGTCGTTAGGACCAGCGGAGGTTTCCTAACAAGTCTGAGATGCGACTCATTCTCGCATTAGTACTTTATCATGCTCCGTTAACTCCATAAGTCCAAGCTCTTGCCACCAAGAAATGAGGCTATTGAACTCTCGATCAAGCCATTCATACTTTTCTAAGACGCGAGGTGAATCTTTGAACTTGTCAAGATTTTCGTCAATGTGTCCACGCACTCGGTATAAATATGAATCATACGCACCAGCATGCGGCGGATATAAAAACCATGTCCAATAGCGCTGATAATAAAAGCCGTCTATATCGAGCCCATAAAAAGCAGGAGCTAAAGGCATTTGCCCTTCTTTTAGGGAAAAGAAATTTATAATTTCTGGATCTATGATTACCCTGGGAAAAACTGCAAGTTCCTCCTCAAGCGTGAAGGCTCGAATATATGAGCTACCAAAAATCACCCGTTCCTTGTGAAATAACTTCCCTTTAGTAATAGCCCCCCTGCAAAATATGCCATCGGAAGCTAAGTCGGCGGTTATTTTATGAATTTTCCTTGACAACCCTTTGAAACCATCCATGGTTGGCTGGGCTGATATTATTATGCAGTCGGAAATGTATGTTAGCCTTGGATCTCCAAGCTCTCTTTCTATCAGTCCGTCTTCCGTTTCTTCGTATACTGGAAGGTCTGCAGCATAGTTTGACTCATAAACCTCTTCAGCCATGAAGTTTAAAACTGACCTTATCTTCCTAAAAATCAGGTCATCTTTTGAGTTGCGCTCTTCTATGCCTTTGATTATTTCCTTGAAGCCAAGAATATCAATAAATGCAACAAATCGTTCCTCCATTAATTCATCATTTTCCAGCATATAGGCCTCGAAATTCGCGCATTATTTGGATGCCTTAACTATATAATTTAAAACTAAAAAAATCTAATACTTCAGTAGCATCCGTCTCTACTTGACATGTGGATGCAATCGACCCATAGCTGCCTTTCGCTGAGGACGGCTAACAGCCAAAAGGGACCAGTCGAAGGCGTCCTGGAAATTAGGGACAATTCAGTGTTCCAGTGTAATTGCCTTTTGATAGGCATAGTATGCAGTTCACTCGGGGCTATGGCCGTCCTTGAAAGCACGTTAAGAGCGGTACAGCACGATGCCGCTTGATGCTGCACGATACACCGTGGCCTCACAAGCTGGAGCTTTTCTTTGCCTGTAGGAAAGCATCGTTGGCTTGTGGCAAAATGCTTTCATGACCACATACCATGGAGCAGGATCAAGTGTCAGACAATGATTTCCCAACGCCTAGTGAGTTTTTCTTATCTGTGGCTATGTATGAGCCTTACAAGTGGAACGATGCTAGCTTTGACAAGGTGTTAGATCTAAGTAAATTTACAGGTTCAATTGATACTTATTGTGTGGAGTGCAAGGATAGAAGTTTGTTCGTCGCTGAATACCCTCCTATTTCGGCCGTTCGCGAAGATTTCCACGCCAAAATTCAAAAGCCTTTTATTTGCGTAATTGAAGCTAAATGCTCTCGGGTAAAGCAGCACATTGCATGTTATGTTTTCAGGATTCACGAAAAGGATGGAGTGACAAAGATAGGTCAGTACCCATCCGCCGCTGACGCTGCAAAACAAGAACTAAAGAATTATCGTAAGGTTTTAAATGAGGAGCATCAGAAAGGTTACACTAAAGCTTTAGGTCTTTTCTCTCATGGCGTAGGTGCTGGCTCTATAGTTTATCTTCGGAAGATTTTCGAGCACTTGGTAGAAGAAGCTTATCAAGAGGCCAGAAAAGATGAAGTGTGGATGTCTACTCATGGGGAAGCGTATCCTACACTTAAAATGGCAAATAAGGTAGCGACTCTAGAAGACTTCCTGCCATCTGATTTGGTGCAGCACCCGAGATTATACGGATTTCTTTCTCAAGGGCTCCACGGCCGTTCAGAAGAAGAGTGCCTAAAGTTGTTTCCGATGTTGAGGCTGGCCATTGAGTTCATACTGAGTCAGAAGCTGGAAAGGCTTAATGCAAAGCAGAGGCGTGAAGAGCTAGAGAAATTACTTAACAGCACTCAGGCGTAAGCTGATTATTACTAACGGGGCGATCAATTTCTGATTTTTTGGGAGGAGTTTTAATGTTAACCAACTGAAAGCCCCTCCCCATATGGTGTCTTGCTATTTAATTGCTAGATACCTCAAACTTTAGGCGTTGAAGCATCAGCACAATTTTTCATCACTCAGAGAAACAATCTATTCATCAGCCCCCCTAAAGTTTCAAGGCCATTTATTGCCCACGTCAGCTCTTACATTGACCGACTGCTTATGGCCGATTTCTGCCCCTCGTGACAGGCAGAAATCGGCCATAAGCAGTCACTCAGCGCGCTTACAAAAGGAGAGACGATTCAGTTTCCCATTCAACTGACCTTGCTGCGATACCAGACGGCAGTACGTTCATTATCAGCTTGGGATTTTCGTATTTCGAACTGCCGTGATTCGTGCAGGACATGCCTCCAGCTGTTGCAACCGTAGCGGTTGGGTGTCTGCTCTGGATAGGTACCACCAATCCAGCAAATGGATGCTTCCAGTCGAGTCCAGCCACCTTCGGCAAGCTTGGTTTCTGCTTCACGTAAACAGCGGCATATCCTACTACCAGGCCAATCGACTGAACCATCCACCCGGATACCGTCGAACACATCTTCAAATGTTTGGCTCTGTATAAACGAAGCCATTTTAGCTTGTGCCTCAATCATGGTTTTGGCCCAACATTGCAGATTCAGACAATGCCGATTGATGGTTTTGTAGCTTTCCTCCAGAAAACCATCCGCCGCCTGGCAACCTGATTCAGACCAGAGATCGAAATGCTCAATGAAGTGGTGAACCAGTTTATTGCGCAGGTCAACCAACTCCTTGAGGTCGGCCTTCATTGCCTCATAATGCTCGGCTGTCATTTCCAACTGGTATCGATGCCTGAGCCAGATCTGGTCACCAACATCGGCTTCCATCTGTGACTCTTCTTCATTTGGGAGCGGCGGGGTCAGAAAGCTTCCGGTCAACATCCCCATCAACGTGCCCATCGTCTTGTTCTGTGCACATGCGACCTTCTGCTCACGGATGATAGACAGCCGATCTGCAGGACCGGTCAGTTCGCAATGCGCGACAATGGCTTTCAGCTGCCGTTCGTATTGTTGCAAGCGCAACAGACAGCGTCCGAGTTTGCGCTGCACTATATGTTGAATAGCAGGTACATCATCCGAGGGCATGGTAGTGATTTCATCCATGATTAACGACTCAGGCATAAGTGGTAGGGCTGGAGCGTTCACTGCAATACGCTTGCCCTGCCAGGAAGGCTTGCAACGCGTAAATCGGACACATATCAAGCTCAGTGTAGGTTGAGTCAATCCGCTCGGACTTTTTCAAAAGAATCAGACGATAGCTGCCGCAGGCGAGGGACAGCTTTGGGTCGTTTGCAGCCCGTCGCGACAGGCAGAAATCGGCCAAAAGCAGTCGGTGAACAGATTAGTGGCAAATCGGTAGCATCGACCTGCTACGCTGAATCATTGTCGCAGTTGAGCTTGCCGTCATCCATGTCACTTTTCTCGTTGGGCTATGCCGCGCTTGCTGCGACACCCCCTCCCAACTAGACAAGGGCTTACAGAACGACAAGGAACGTTATATAAAAAAGGAAAGTACCATGAACCCAACTCTCAAAATAATTACTTATATGCTCGCCATAAGCATCATAAGCGGCTGTTCCTCTACGATACTGGAGAGCAAGCCATATAAAACATACTCAATTGGGAGCACCGTCACTGCGAGTGTGGGAATGCCATTCATCGAGGCTCAAACAGGAACGATTACAAAAGTAAAGCGCTGGGTCGGTGTACTAAATTCGCCAGACGGATGGAAAGTTGATGACGTCTACTCATCCAACTTCATAAAAAAAGAGCTTGTTTATTCTGGAAAATCCGGAAGTACAATTGAGATTGGTTACCGTGAGTATAGAAGCGGCCTTGCTGCGCCAGCATTTTTTCAGTCAGTAAAATACGATTTGAATGAGTCCAAAGTGATCGGATTTCAAAATTTCCAATTTAAGGTTAATTCGGCGGACAACTCATCAATAAGTGTTGTAATCATCCAGGATTGAGGCGCTGCGCTCTTGCAAAGGGTTCGTGCCGGTCGCTTACCTCACTTGGGACGGGCTAAATCCATCCCTTGACCTGAATGCTATGGATGCCTGCAAAGAGTTGAATGCTACCTCTCACGACAAGCGGCAATCGATCCAGGCTGCGTGAAAAATGAGGGGACGGAGTTGATGCTGGAGATTGAGCCGGCGGGGGCGTTGGGTTTCGCTAAGCTCAGCTCAACCTACTCGCCGAAAACAAATGAGCCACCATCATGGACAGAACCCCAGCGAAACAAACCAAAAATAACCGGAGCCCATCGTGGTCGCGGAACGAGTTGATATTGGCTCTCGATCTTTTCTTGGATCACCCGCGAGAATCACTTTCAGAAGATCACCCAGATGTTGTGGAGCTATCTGATTTCCTGAGACGAATGGGAACGCTAATGGGGCGGCCTATGCCCCAAAATTTCCGTAGTCCATACGCTGTTGTAATGAAGCTTGCCAACTTCAGCCATTTCGATCCTTCTCACATAGATGCGAGTCTTCAGGGGCTTCCCAATGGGGGCAAAGGGTGCGAACTCGTCTGGAGAGAGTTTTTCGGTGTCCCCCATAGATTGGCGTCAGCAGTCGCCACTATCCGAGCTGAAGTAGAAGCTGGCAACGTGAACTCTATTAGCCCCAAATCGGCGACAAGGACAGTAACGAGCTATATCACCCGCATCTGTCAAAATGACTCCAATTGGCAGTACCCCACCAGGAGTGCAGCCGAAGCATCGAATACCTTTTCCTCACAGCACGGCTATGGCCATGAGGAGTGGCTTTTTCGATTCGAATGGCAAATTGGAGGCTGGCAGTATGGCTTTCTTCAAGGAGTAAACAAGGGCTGGGAGTCACGGCTCGCACGTGGTGAGCGTGCAGGTGATGTTGTGCTCTACACCCTTACTCCTGATGGGCGCCGCTATGTGGCCCGTATTTGCCATATCGAGTTCCTAGATGAAGCTCAAGGCATTGCGGCCTTGGATCACTACAAGCGCGTTGGGTGGTATGACCGCATGCTGGAGGAAATAGACGCTGTAGATGGTGATAGAAGTGGCTTGGGGAACGGTGAATGGGCCCCTTACGTGTTGAATGTTCGTTTTCGCCCAGAAGATGTTGAGTGGTATCCGCCAAACACATTAGCCGAGGCTGGGGACCCCGTGCTGCACTACAACCGTTATCAGCTCATTGAGCTTAATCACGAGGCCTCCCTGCCAGAAACGGTGAATACACGCCGCCCGGCTCGGAAAGGACAGAATCTTCCTCCCATTCAAGATAGCTATTTCAGGAGCGGCGGCTCGGGACGGGAGTGCTCGCCAGAGCATGGGATAATGCAGGCCGCCCTGCATGAGGAACTGAGGATTGAATACCCTGGGGCGAATATCGTCTTCGAAGAAAATTTTGTAGATGTCACCGTAACAACGGAAATGGAGAACATCCTCTTCGAGGTTAAGTCAGATTTCTGCACCCGTAGGGTTTTGCGCTTGGCGATTGGTCAACTACTCGAGTACGCGTACTACTGGAATGAGCTACCAGAAAAAGCGGTTAGGCTGGTTGCGGTTGGTCGGACAGCACTGAGCCCTGAGGACGAGAGATATCTAAGATACCTTACGGGAAAATTGAATCTTCCACTTGAGTATCGCCAGGTCAAGCTTCCCTCTGAGGCTTAGGAGCATCTCTAAATCAGTGCCGATTTTTCTAACCCATCGGCACCCCTAGAGGCTCTCCCGTTTCCTGATGATGGATTGGGTGTTGGAGCCGACGTCGAATTGACCCAGTTGCCGAGATATCACTGGCCTGGTCTGATTTCTCGCGACCATTACCTTTACTGGATTTGTACCGGTATGGAGGTGGGTTAGTTTTGCGCCAGCACGTGGGTCAATTTGGCGTTGGCGTCAACAGCAGTAGCCGGCCAGGCGTGGCAGGTTCTTTGCCGTCAGGCCCGAATGAGTCGCCACATACCCCAGGACTTTTGAGCCACAATGTACTGAATGGGTTCTATCCCATCTGCAGGGATACCGTCCTACACTCACGCAATTACGCTAAAAGGAAGTTTTGATGATTGTGATCGTAAACCTTTTTTTGATCTGTCTAGTGCCCTTCGTCACGTATATTGTTTTCTCGGTCGTGGAGGGAGCTCGAAATAAAGTTCTGACCGCTCTCGGCGGCGCCGCTGCCTTTGTGCTCATCGTCCTTCTCCTGCCGAGTGCGAATGAGAAGGCCACGCAGAACGCTAGCACTGCCTCTAGCGCTCCATACTCCACAGTCGCTCCACGCGAGGAGGCGCCAACTGTGGGGATTACTCTTCGCAACTACAAAGAAAAAGGAGATAGCGTGCAGCTTGAGTGCTCAGGCTCCACCGGCAACATCACATGCAAGCCTAAGAAGTGAATAGAGCCTCAGACCCCGTTTGTCGCTCGGCGTTGCGCGTCCGCTTACTTGGTGTATCACCGTCTTTGCCGTTTCTGCTGCTAATTCTTTTTTTCAAAATTGTGCGCGCGACAATACCTAACCATCGCGTTCCGCAGCTTCTCCGCTCTGGCCGGACCGCACCTGGAGCAGAGTGTTATGCACGTGAGTAAAACGACTATTCTGTCGTAATGACCTGAATCTTATCTAGGTTGGATTCACCATAACGCTATCGTTATACGCAGTCTCGTTCGCTTACCTTGACTCGGCTTCGCACTCGGACAGCATCGGCGGCGGGATCGAATCAATGGGACATAAATCCTTAACTGTTCGCTGGGTAAATGTCTGCCGGCTACGACCGGCCGGTATGGGTCCAGGCTGTGTGAAAACGCATGCACCGTTTTGAAGTCTGCGTTGCTACGTAAAATCTGCCAGCGTTTGGTCAGTCAGCAGACCTTAAATTTGCGTAGGAACACGACTTTCGTTCTGATTCTGACTGTCAATCTTGTCCTAAAACGTTTTTACACAGCCTGGGCCGGTTGCAGCCTTGGCGACAGGCAGAAACCGGCCAGAAGCCGCCGTTCGCAGATGCCAAACCTACCTACAGGCGCAGCACCTGCAGGTAAAGATTGTAGGCTTTCTTCGAAAGCCAAGATGAGGTCGGCGCTAGCGCGCCGTAATGCCTGAGTATTTGGTGTCAACGAAGCCACAATCGTTAAGCGATTGTAGCTTGTATTGAAAAGCGGAAAACAACCCCCTGCAAAGCAAGGGGCCTTGAATTGTAGAGCTATTTCTTCGACTCGTCTGCTTCCTTACCCGCGAGCTTGTCTTTTAGCGGCTGGCGCTGCTTGTCGACCTCGGTAGAAATGGCGGTTACGATTTTGCCGGTTGGCATGCCATCAGGGCCTTCTATGACAGTTGCGGTTATAGCGGTAAAGGGCTGATTGTTATCTGCCTCAAAGCTCTTTGTGTCAGATTGAAGGTGGCTTTTGCTATAACCATGATCGCTCACCATCGTGGCTCTAGACCATGTGACCTTGTTCTCCTCGAACTGAAACTCAACAGCAAGCTTGCGCTCCAATCCGCTATCAATTTCTTTGTGCAGTGGTTTCGGATAAAAAATGTACGAAGGAGTTAAAAAGTAGGTGGTTTTCTCTTTGCCAGGAACAGGGGTCAGGCGAAATTCAGCCAGGAATGATGGGTCTCCAATTAGTCCATCGAATGGGCTCGGGTATTGTGTCTCACTGATCCCTACAACAGGCATTCTGTATTGATTGATATTGGTGAATGCACCTTTTGTTTTTCTCGAAAAAATCCCCTTTCTTGAATTCTCGTCTACAGGTTTATCTCTGTTCGCAATGTCTGCAGCAACATTTGATCCAGAATATTTCCCAGCAACAATCATCACGCACAAGTCATTTTCTGATGGTTTTAGACTTCTTTCTTTTGCATAAAATTCGTTGACGAATTCTACCTTTCTTTTTTCATCGTATTTTGCTTTTTCCTCCTTGCTCATTGATGCGTAACTACGATCCTTTGGAGAATCTTCCAGCTCCTCAATGGTTGCACTAAGCTTGTCGTCGTATTTTTTATATAGTTCCGCTGATGGCCATGAGTTTGATTTGCTTGAGTTTATAATTGAGCTGCCTGTTATTCTCAGGTCAGAGTCAACATACTTTGCATACTCCTCAGCCCTTTTCTTGCCATAGTCAAATGCAGCATCAATCAGAACCCCTCCTGCTGCAACAAGTAATACTGGAGGGGTTTCATCTGTTTCATCGAAAGAGTCGCAATCCTTGGCGTTCTTTGTGAAAATCCTCATCTCGTTGATGGTCGGATTGTTGTCAAATTTATCGTAGTCGACCTCGCCGACTCGAAACGTACTTTCGGTAAGAGTTGAGCATCCTTGAACTGCAACTGCGGCAAACATAGCAAGCGCCTGAGCTTTCACAGTGGAACTCCTTTTTTGGTTGTGATTCTTGCGTAGTTGGCTTTTTCTTTTACTACGCAGTTGTTTCCATCGGCTTTAGCGCCAGAGTGAATGGCAATTAAACTAACGTTCTTTGATTTTTCATCATAGACATATATAGGGGCTCCAGAGAATCCAGATAGCGTACTGCACGTATGAATAAGACATCCACGCTCATCTATCTCATATGATCTGCAATACCCGGCGCCAACCCTGCTCCACATAAGATTATATTTGTAATCACTCGGGCTGGCATTGCTTGCTAAGCTTGTCCCATCTTGAATTCCTGGGACGAATATCTCTGTGTCCCAGCTTAGGTCCGATGTATTCATATCGATCTTGGGCGGTGTTATTTGTGCTGGAGTGCTCATGTCTATAAATGCGATATCGCAATTAGTGCCGCAGCGCCTAACTGAAGACTCCTTTATTTTATTCTTCTTTCCATCAATTATAATGTATATTCCATCAGTTATTGTAGTCGACTCAAGGCAATGCCTGGCAGTTATCCATACATCTTTTTTATATATTGACGCCATGCATCTGTGCGTATAAGAAATATCAGTTATCGATGACACCATTCCTATTGATTTTAGGAACGTCATGGAATTTTCGCTTGGAGGCTCAACCATATCCATCAATCTGCTCAGCCTAACAAAGCAGTTTTTTGCCTCTTCTGAGTCTGAGTCTAAGTAACTGCTAATATCTCCGCGGCACTTGCCTGACTCTAATGCCCATCTTGACTTTTCAGCCTCGCTTGGCCCAGACTTTACTGTGCCAGCATCAGAATTTCCGTATCCTCCGGTATATGAGTTTGTAAATTTAGGCCCGTTATCATCTCCCCAAGTGATCTCCCTGCTACCTGGAGGTAATCCTCTAATTACAAATGCTAGAGCAGATTCCGTAGAAACTCTTGGGATAATAGCTTCGGTTTCTCGAAGCTTATCTGGAATAGGAATCCCCATCTCTATAAATTGCTTTGCGGACTCGGCCTCCCCAATCGGAATTATTTCGCGGAATCTGTTCGGTTTTGAGAGAGCGTCTATTGCCTGCAACTTAAGTTCTACAGCTTCCTCATAGTCTGAAGATGAAGCGGTAGTTGAGATGGTTAACACAAACAGCGTCAAAGCCAGTAGCGAAGCCTTCATGGCAGCATTCCCTTGGAAATCTCACACCTACACGTGTTCTAGTTCACGAATCGCACGGTGTCCAGTTGCTATCATTGGGGCAAGGCACACTCGAGCAGCGTCGAATATCCGCGCAGCTGCATTTCCTCCAATACGGTTTCATGCCCCCAGCACCGAATTCGTCGTTCCGTGCTCGGTGTGCATTGCGACTTCACCGCGCCCCCCTGGCATTTCGAACTCCAGTAACGATGCAACTTCAGGCCTTTTCAACGTAGGAGTAGTGCCAGATCAGCGCCTCGCCAGCCAGCCGGGCAAAATTATTCGTTTTTTGCCGCGTCATAGATGAAGGCATCGTTATTGAAACGCCCGTCAGCCTTGGCTCCAGAGGTCATCGGCTTGGGCACATAGGCGGTGATACCTGCTTCGTGACAAGCGAGGATTTGTTCGCTTTTGAAGTAACCTCGGTCAGCCACTACCGACAACGTATCTGACGCCATCACCTCGCGGGCTTGCTTGGCCATCGAGCTGAGTTGATCGCGGTCGGAACCGACGTTGGTCACCTCATATGCAACGATCAAATGGTGCTGGGTATCGACCGCTGTTTGCACGTTGTAGCCGACGATTCCCGTGCCAAGCGTCATCATGGAGCGGGGCAAGGGTTCGCGAAGGGCCGGCAGCTGCCGGTCGTGGACGTCCGTTTTCGGCCGATTCTGTTGAAAAAGTCGGTTTTCTCAAACTGCTCGAAAACTGATGGGGTAAAACACATCTTTTGCACGCTGCTACGTAAAATCCGAGTCTGGAAGCCTCTGCTGAAAGCAAGGAATTCAATCTCAGACGAGTACTTTTCTGTCGTGAGAACCAAGCTGGACTTTTTCAACAGAATCGGCCAGAAGCGGACGTTCGCAATCGACCGCTAACGGCCAGAAGCAGGCGCTCGATCGCTCCGATAATGGATTAGACATAGTTTCCTTTCAGGCCACGCCTAGTAACGCTTCTAGCTTTTAATGTCCAGCCATGTACCATTTTTGTACCACCCACCCCAGCTTGCCCACCTCCTCATCGTGACAAGCCAGATTTACGTGGGTAATGTACGAACAACTCTACACAGCCCCACGGAACGAAAATGAAGGTTTTTATCAGCTGGTCTGGCGAAATGAGCAAACGCGTGGGTGAAGCCTTCAAAAATTGGATACCCCACGTCCTCCAAACCGTTGAACCGTATTACACCCCCACCGACATCGAAAAAGGCACTCGCTGGTCACACGACATTGCCGCCGAGCTTGAATCATCGTCTGCCGGAATTTTTTTCGTTACACGAGAAAACTTAAAAAGCCCTTGGTTAGCGTTCGAGGCAGGAGCCATATCAAAGCAGGTTGATGATTCTTTGGTCTGCCCTGTATTGATCGACTTAGGCACCAGTGATCTAAACGGCCCCCTCACGCAGTTCCAGGTTACTCCATTTCAGAAGGCCGAGATCAAAAAATTAATTCAAGCCCTCAACAAAGCCAACCCTGACAATGTTCTTAACGAGTCAATTTTGAACCAGGCTTTTGAGAAAAACTGGCCCGATCTAGAAGAGCACGTTTCCGAAATAATCCGCTCGACGAGCCCCGACAGTGACGAGCAAGCCAAACGGGACGACCGAGAAGTTCTCAATGAGATTCTAGACCTAACGAGGTCACTAGCAATCCAGAAGACGGGAGGCTTCAAAACCCACAATGAACTCAACACACTCATTTCCAACTTCTTACTGAGCTTTGATGCCGTATTTAACGCCGACTGGGATCACACCATGATGTGCATTCAAGAAAGCAAGTTCTTTTTCAGCCGAAATGGAACCTTTGTGGAGCCAAAGGTTGCAGATGAGGAGAACAACTGGTCGAACAGAGCAGTACTTCTGAAAAATTACAGAAAACTTCTAGAGTATATTGAGGCACACCAGGTAGATATCGTGACAACGTTCCGATCATCAGTCACTACTTAGTACATAGCTGAGCATACGTTGGAGCACTAGCCAAAAAAAGCCCTACAGCCCCCACAAATATAAGGCTTTAGGGCTTTTTTTACATATCGAGGTTATAGCTAATTTAGCATTAAGGGGCGTTGATTGGCGTACGATTAGCCCCATTTTTGCCCCATGAAATTTTCGGACGAAGTGCCTTGGCCTTCCGAGCTACTTAGAGAGGCATCTGGCCTTGCGTAGTAGTGATGCGTAGTTTTGGTTTGCCACTTTCATTGATATAGGGCTCAAACTCAATCTCTGTACCATCCGCAAACAGAATGCTGTAATCATTGTGTCCCTCTTCATTTACAGTTCCTGACCCTCCCATCCTTTTGAAAAGGTCTTGGAGGTAATCGTTCATATGAAGGTGGAACTCATCTATCGAGATATTCGTTCTTGAGGCCTTTAACGCACGAAAGGCAGCTACTGTAGAACGTTGTATATAATATTCCGTATCTGGGCCATTTAAAAGCAGCAACATAATTGCTTCATGTTCATCATCGCTAAACTGATCAAAAAGACTTTTTATCAAAGGGCTTGCAGTTTCTTGATTAATCTCAGACTTTGAATCTATTAGCTCGCCCCTTACTTTTTCAGCGCATTCGATAAAGAAGCTTTTATAATGCATTTTTTACGTCATCCTTAAATATTAAAATCATCCGTACAGCATCCTGGATCAGGCCTTGCAGCTCGAATTTCGCAGCTTGCCGCGGCTGACAATACCACGATCAGACCACATGCCAACAGCGATCTAATTCGCCGATTCGGAAAGATTCACCGTTTGTGGGTGCACCGGGGGGGGGGGCTGAGTTAACCGCATTGATTGCAGGGTAAAATCGAGCCGCTGCAGCAGCAGCCCTACATCGCTATGTGATGAGGCTAACTCGTGTTGCTATAAAAAATAGTTAATTAAAATTTAATCGATTGGGCATCCCCTCTTGTATGCCCCAAACAAATTTCACTAGCCTAGTGGACGACATGATGGCGGTAGGCTATGGTAGCTTTCAAGATCTTTAACAAACATGTGCACCTGAAAATCTACAAATCTTTAGCAAATAAAAAACCAGTTAACTTTGATAAACTTAAAAAACCTCTTGCCAGCTCAAAAGTTATAACTAGTATCAATCTAAATATTATTCACATCAGCACCATAAAGCTACCAACTATGGAATCGCCAACCAGGTCCGGAGAGAGCACAAAATGGCAAATTACACGGAAACTGTAAAAAACATAGCAAGGCACTCAGTTATCAGCAGCGCAGTTGAAGCATTGACAAAAAACCGAACCAACTCAACATTGGCGCGGCGCTCATACGTCCGAGACGTAAAGCAGCATATCCTCAATAAGGATAATTCTTTTGATTCCATTGTGGCCACGAAATTATCGACATCGACGATTGAAAGATGGGAATCATTTTATGACTCAATAACACAATCTAGAAAGCCAGAAAATCTCAAGGTTGCATATTTATCAGGACCTAACCCAGAGAACGATTTGCGGGTATTTTGTAGTCTCGGACTTCTTCCAGAAAACATCTGGGCATTTGAGTCCGAAAGCTCCACATACAGCGAAGCTGTTATTTCTGCACTAAACTCAGAATTTCCATTTATTAAAATAATTAATGGAGGGCTTGACGCTTTTGTCGAAGCCTCACCCCAGCGCTTTGACATAATATACTTGGATTTCTGTGGCCCTTTACCAAGCAGGGGGAAAAAACAAAAAACACTGACAGCCTTAACAAGAGTGCTCGCAAAGCACTCACTAAATTCGCCCGGTGTTTTGATTACGAATTTTTCGCTGCCAACTGAGGCTCAGGACCCAGTTGGTAGAGCCTTGCTCGCCAAGCTAGTTGCATGCTACTTGTATCCAAAAAGCTTTATAGAAAGCGAAGACAGCGAAAATGATTTCACTGAAGGTCCTATCGCTCAGAGCCTCGATCCTAATGAATGGCATCAGGTTGTATCGGAAAACCTTGACTATTACTATGGGCAGTTTGTTACGCGCCTGCTAATAGATCACGCCAGCTTAATCTCGCCTTATAACAGGTTTCCTCAGCACAACTCTTTGTTCAGTAAATTTTTTGATATCCGGGATATAGCTCCTCTCAAAAAATCCCTCGAAAGTCTTTTCCATTTCGACAAGGATGATGGCGGTGGTGATGTAATCGTCGATCCTGACATGTATCCACTTCTTTGGACGCTCGCTGCGCTTGATAAAAGCTTAAATAATAAGGATTTAAATTACCCGCAGTTTATCTTCCAAGATGAAGAGTTCTCAAACTATTCTGATCAGTTTCTCGCCCAGCTCGACATTAAAGGAAGCAAAAAAGAGCTGGTTGATAGCCTTAAGCTCCTTTCATACTTGTTATCCGAAGGTCAAGAGCAAAGTAAATATTTATCCGAGCAGTTCAAAAGTATGTACGACTCACACAAGATTTTCGACTACCATCAATTTTGCGATCTTGTACTTTTCCATCAATCAATAGAGGCTCTTTTTAGGCAGGTTGCAACACCCTATCATGTAAATATCGAGAAAACGCTTAGATGGTCATACAAATCAAAAGACACCCCTATGTTTATGGACATGCTGGTGCTAGATGAATGCCGATATCTATACGATTGGATGCCTACTGTGGATATGTTTTCTAAAGCCACAAAGGAAATTGAACGTCAGCTAGCATATCGTTTTGCGCTTGATGCAGTCGCAAAACATCGTCGCTGGTACAACCCAGAGTATTTTTTTGGTACCGCTGTCGTTGATCAGTTTACGGATGGCTTTAAAGCCAAGACGTTGTCCCCTCGTGAACTCATAGAAGGTAGTGATTAACTTGTTGCTGTGCACTTCAGCCAATCTATAAAAAAACCCAAAAAAATCTGCCCTTGTTAGCAGCTTCCCAAGCTGATAACGAGGGTTCGACTCCCTACACCCGCTCCACTGTTTTCAAGGCCTCCAGCCTACCCCGCGTCAACTAGGTGTCTGTTAATCACATTCGTCATGCGGCGCCTTGTACTTCTGTTTTTGCGTATTTATATCTTTCGTGGCTATCTTACTTGGAATAACTGCGGTCGCGCGCAAGCGGCAGCTTCTAGCCGTTTTCCGCCAGTCGCCACTGAACACGCTCCAGGCCGAGCTCGATGAAAAAGCCGCTCGAAAGAAGTTCAGGTACGTAGATCTGGTGTCGGTTAAACCAGCGACATCACAATATCCCTGACGGATCTCGTACGGTCAGTTCCCCGTCCCGCTGGATGTATCTATGATGGGTAAAGGCGAATGGCTAATCCTGCTGCGCTCCAGGGAGCCAGTCGGAGCGCAACCAACGGATTTCGCCCTTACTCACAGATGACGTTCAGAAGGATACTGGCTGGTGAAAATCAGGAAGATCGTGATCAAGAACTTTCGCGGAGTGAAAGCGCTTGATTGGAATGTGCCAACAGCTGACATCTTTTGCCTCATAGGGAAAGGCGACTCCTCTAAGTCCACAATCCTTGAAGCCATCCGATACACGTTCCATCCCCAATGGAATCTTGCCTTTAGCGACGCTGATTTTTACCAGTGCAAGATCGCTGATCCCATCACCGTTGAGATCACGATCGGTCATCTAGTTGCAGACTTCTCTGCACTCAATAAGTATGGGCTCTACCTTCGGGGCTGGAATGCCGCCGCTCAGACGCTGTTTGATGAGCCAGATGATGACCTGGAGAGCGTATTGACCGTCCGGCTAACCGTCGAAAAGGACTTGGAGCCCAAATGGATAGTGGTGTGCGATCGCAATCCAGACGGGGTGCCCTTTAAGCAGGCAGACAGAAACAAGGTCGGGGCTGGCCTCATCGGCGTTTTCAGCGAACGAGAGCTTTCCTGGGCAAACGGTACAGCCCTTGCCAAGCTAACCGCGGCGCAGAGCTTGAGCGAGCTATTGGCCAATGCATCGAGGACCGCCAGGAATTCGTTGGATGTCGACCGGCCTATCACCCTGACAAATTTCGACGCTGCAGCAACCAAGTCGCAAGAAATTGCGAAGCTCCTGGGTGTTCCCGTACTTGATGCGTATAAGGCGCATCTCGACTTGGCCTCCATCAACCTGAAAGTCGGCGGTCTTTCCCTGCATGACGGCGAAATCCCGTTGCGCCAATTAGGCCTCGGATCTCGCCGCATGCTTCAGTGTGGAATCCAGAAAGCGGGGTTGGAGGAAGGCCATATCACCTTGTTCGATGAGTTGGAGTTCGGACTGGAGCCCCACCGGATCACGCGTCTCATCAAGCACATCAGAGAGGACAAACGCGGGCAATATTTTCTGACCACTCATTCGCCCATGGTGCTTCGTGAACTCACGGTGCATGACCTACATATCGTCCACAAAAAGGGTGGCGTTGTGACGATCATTTCTGCTGCTGAGAAAGGACTCGAAGAGCATGAGGTTCAGGGGAAGATTCGCTCAAACGCCGAAGCATTCCTGGCCAAGAAGGTTGTTGTATGTGAAGGCGCTACCGAGGTCGGCTTTCTAAGGGGCTTTGACGATCACCAGATCGAGAATGGGCGAGACCCATTGTCCTATTACGGTGTGGCGTTACTGGACGCCAAGGGGGCCAGCAAAGTGAAGGCCATGGCTATGGCGTTCAAATCGCTTAGTTACGACGTGTCGGTGTTAGCTGATGGCGATGCCGAGGCGCAGTTCTCAACCGCCGATACAGCTGAACTCGTGGCTATGGGGATTCCGACATACGTCTGGAGCGACAAGCTTTCCCTCGAAGAACGGGCATTCCAGGATCTGCCTTGGGTATACGTTTTAGCCAGTTTGAAGTTTGCCCAAGATGAACTCTCCTACCCTGTGTACGACCAAGTGCGGACCCAGTACCGGGAAGTGCTTCCCGAAGACCTGAGCACATGGCCGGATAGCCCTAAGCTGAGGAGTGCCATTGGTGCTGCAGCCAAGAACAAGAACGCGGGCTGGTTTAAGGACACGACCAGAGGCGACTTATGGTTTAAGACAGTGTCTCCGGCGTTCAAGGATCCCGTGTTTGGAAAAACGAATCTTGCCTTAGAGTTGGGAAAACTTTGGGAGTGGGCAGAGAGTGTCTGAGGATCTGGCAATCAAGCTCAACGGCTGTACTACCAAGGGGTATGTAATCGCGCCTGCCGGATTTGGAAAGACGCATCTCATAGCGATGGCGGTACGGGCGTCCAGTGGACGACAGCTTATCCTGACGCATACCTTTGCCGGCGTGAATTCGATCAAAACCAAGATGGCGGACTTGGGCGTTCGCGCTTCCCAGTACCAGGTCGATACGATCGCTAGCTGGGCACTTCGACTCTGTCTGGCGTACCCGCAGTCATCGGGGTGGAAAATTGAAAACCCGACCAGCAAGCAGTGGAATAAGCTGTACGAGTGCTGCTCCCGTTTGCTGGGGAAGAGGTTCATTCGTGAGGCCGTGTCGTCCAGCTACGTAGGTCTCTACGTCGACGAGTACCAGGACTGCTCAGACTTGCAGCATGATCTGGTCTGTAACCTGGCAGAATTTCTTCCAAGCCGACTGTTGGGAGACCCCCTGCAAGCCATATTCGATTTTGACGACGGCAAGCCCGTTGATTGGGAGGCCAGCGTCTACCCCGAGTTTGATTGCTTAGGACAGCTGGAGATCCCTTGGCGGTGGGTCAAGGCGAAGAGTCCGGAACTTGGCGAATGGCTCAAAGATGCGAGGCGAAAGATCGAGCTAGGCCAAAAGATTGATCTGTCAGCCCATCTTCCACCGAGCGTAATTCGTGTCTACACCCAGCCCGACTATCTTGCAGCTAAACAGTACACGGCGCTTTGTGGCCTGTTGAACCATAATGAGAGCGTCATTGCACTTCACGGTGGCGATCAGCAGTCCAAGAACAAAACTCACCGCTTGGCCAACCGCATGGCCGGCCGTTTTTCCTCAATTGAGGAAATCGAAGGGAAAGACCTGCATTCGTTCATCAAAAAGCTTGGGGCTGCAAAGACCGCTCAGGCTGGCTTTCTCCATGCTTTGAAGTTCGCAACGAAGTGCTTCACAGGTGTAACCCGCACACTAACGGCAGGCACCAAGCGGGGCGAGGTTACCAATCTTCGCAAGACAACGAAGTATCCACTGGTGCTCCAAGCCGCGAATGACTATTTGTCTGACCCGTCGAGCGGATATCTCAAGGCATTCTTCCAAGCCTTGAAGAACAATCCTGAGACCTCAGCGTACCGCCGTGATTTGCTCTATCGCTTCGTCAACGTGCTCAAAATTCATGTTGATGGCCAAGCCGCGACTCTCGTGGAGGCCGGTAACCTTTACCAGCGCGAGATGAGGCATTCGGGGCGGCCGATCAGCCATCGCAAGCTGATTGGAACCACGTTGCTGGTCAAAGGCCTTGAATATGACCACGCCGTCATTCTTGATGCCGACTCGCTTGATGCGAAGGATTTGTACGTCGCGATGACCCGAGGAGCGAAATCTCTCACCATCATCGGGACAGGTCGGCATCTACCTGCTTGAATGCCTATTCAGTTTTGGACATCTTGGATCGGTCAAGCGACCGATAAGGTCATTCTGCTGGACGACCCGATATCGCAAATTGACGACCTCAACGCCTTGTCCTTCTTGGACTATTTGCGGAATCTCGTCATGAAGTCGGACCGACAGGTATTTTTTGCGACCGCAGACGAGAAAATTGCAGGCTTATTCGTACATAAGTTTGGATTCCTCGGTGAGGAGTTCCAAACCATTGAACTGGCGCGCGGCTAGTCGGCACGAAGCGCCGAACGGTCTACTGATCGTTGGGCGATTCAGTACGCGGGGGAAACGAGTTGTATGCGGTGCTCTCGACACAGTAAATGTGATTCACGAGATCTAAACAGCTGCTGCGGCAGAGCTGTCATTGAGATCCGCAAAGTGAATGGCTGCTCTTGGCCGTTTTCTGCCTGTCACGACTGACCAGGGTTGGCTCCAAATCCCACTTCAGATGAAAGCCGCTTTCCAACAAGCGCAGTTTCTCGGTTGCAGCTACGAAATTTAGGGCGATCATGAGCCCACCCAGAAAACCAAAAAACCGGCCAAATTCGTTTCCGCAAATAAATTTCCACCCCTTGATTTCAGAGGCCTCCAGAGCATTAATGAATACTGCCTAGCGGAAACGAATACAACTTAAGACATTGAAATATAAGGATTAATCTTCGGACTTGAAAACCGTCGACTGTAACAGGTCCATGAGTTCGAATCCCATCGCCTCCGCCATCTTTATACGACAAAGCCCTGATTATTCAGGGCTTTGTCGTTTTTGCCAGTTCACCCTTGTCGCCAACTGGAGTAGAGGTCGCGTGCGATTCGCTTTTGAGCTTCGGGATTAATCATTGAACCCTCTTCATTTTTCAGTCGACGCCCGTCAAAAGAAGCAAGCTATGGTGTACGGCTAATGCTTGTGATGAGGTAAACAGCGAGAGGACTCGGTGGTGCCCTCTCGTCGAGTAGATTCGATTGCTTACATCAGTTCGGCTGTTTCAGTTTGCCTCTGACTGACATGACTGATCTTGAACCAGATGGAGTACATCGCCGGCAGGAACACCAGCGTCACGATGGTTCCGACGAACGTACCTCCGATCAGTGTGTAAGCCAGGGTTCCCCAGAAGACGGAGTGTGTCAGGGGGATGAACGCCAGGATGGCCGCCAGCGCTGTCAGCAGCACCGGGCGAGCGCGCTGTACTGTGGCTTCGATAACGGCGTGAAACGGATCAAGTCCTTCTTGAGCGTTGTGATGGATTTGTCCAATCAGAATAAGCGTATTACGCATCAGAATACCCGACAGGGCGATTAGACCGACCAACGCATTGATACCAAACGGCTGCTGGAAGATAAGCAATGTCGGCACCACACCAATCAGCCCCAGTGGCGAGGTGAGGAACACCATGATCATCGCCGAGACCGAACGTACCTGCAGGATGATGATCAGCAGCGTGATGGCAATCATGATCGGGAGCAGCGGCAATATCGCCTGGCCGGCCTTGCCCGACTCCTCAATAGCCCCCGACTGCTCGATACGATACCCATCAGGCAACTTGTCAATGACCGGCTGCAGCTCCTTCATGATCACGCTCGAGACGTCCGGTGGCTGCAAGCCTTCGGCAATGTCGCCGCGCACGGTAATGGTCGGCGTGCGGTCACGCCGCCGAAGAATCGGATCCTCCATACGCACGTCCACTTCCCCTACCTGGGACAGCGGAATCCGCTGGCCCGCCGCGCCCACGAGCGTAATGCCTTCTATTTTTGCAGGGTCGAGCCGGATATCACCCGCAGCACGCCCGATCACCTGCACCGAACGAATGTCTTCACGAACGGCCGTGATCGGTACTCCCGTGAGCAGGAACTGCAGCTGCTGCGCGACGGCACTGGACGTCAGCCCCACCGCCTGCAAGCGGTCCTGGTCCAGGGTGAAATGCAGCGTCGGCGTTAGCGGGCCCCAGTCAGTATTGACGGTTCTCATCATGGGGCTCGCCTGCATCACTTCCTGTACCTGGCCGGCGATCTCACGCAATTTTGATGGGTCAGGCCCCATCACCCGATAGGCGACAGGAAAGGGTGAATACGGACCAAACACCAACTGCGTAACCCTGACACGCGCTTCTGGGGCAAGTCCTTCAGCAACTGCCTCGCGAATACGGAACTTGAGGGTCTCACGTGCCTCCTGACTATCCGTCAACACCACAACCTTCGCGAATGATGGATCAGGGAGTTCCGGCGCCATCGCCAGGTAGAAGCGCGGCGCACCTTGTCCGATATAGGCCGTGACGATTTTTGCTTCATCCTGCTTTTGCAGCCAAGCCTCAATCTTGGCAGTGGTGCTGCTGGTCTGCTCGATGGAGGTTCCATAGGGCATTTGCACTTCGACCAACACTTCTGGACGGTCCGAGGTGGGGAAGAACTGCTTCTTGACCAGGCTCATGCCGAGAATCGCTACGACAAACGTAGCGATAACAGTACCGGCCACCAACCATTTGCGGGCGATGACGCGCGTCAAAATCCGGCGGAAGCGGTTGTAGTTGGGGGTGTTGTAAATGGCCGTGTGACCACCTTCGACCTTCTTGATCTTCGGCAACATCTTCACACCCAGATAGGGGGTGAAGGCCACCGCAACCACCCATGAGGCAATCAGGGCAATGCCCACGATCCAGAACATGTTGCTGGTGTACTCGCCGGCTGTCGACTGTGCGAAGCCGTTGGGCAAAAAGCCGATAGCGGTCACCAGCGTACCGGAAAG
Source organism: Pseudomonas cucumis (assembly GCF_030687935.1). Lineage (GTDB taxonomy): Bacteria > Pseudomonadota > Gammaproteobacteria > Pseudomonadales > Pseudomonadaceae > Aquipseudomonas > Aquipseudomonas cucumis. The sequence continues at coordinate 3,706,456 of NZ_CP117454.1, forward strand.
CATCGGTGCGGCCGTATGACTCCAGGCATACGCGGAAGCTTTGATGCGGTCGTAGCCCTCCTCCATTTTCACCACCATCATCTCGATAGCGATGATGGCGTCGTCCACCAGCAGCCCAAGCGCCAGAATCAGGGACCCGAGGGTAATACGGTCAAAGTTCTTTCCAGTGGCCGCCATCACCACAAACACCACGGCCAGCGTCAGCGGCACAGCCGCCGCCACCACAATACCAACATGCCAGCCCATGCTGAGAAAGCAGACAAGCATCACCACCAGCAAGGCGACGAAGAACTTGACCATGAACTCGTCGACGGCCGAACTGATATTCACAGACTGATCGGTGACCTTGGCGAGCGTCATGCCCAGCGGCATGCCTTCATTGATCCTGGTCGTCTCCGCGTCCAATGCCTTGCCCAGGTCAAGACCGTTCCAGCCCTCACGCATCACGACCCCCAGTAACAGGGCCTCCTCACCGTTATTACGCACGAGGAAAGTTGCCGGATCTTCATAACCACGCTCGACCGTCGCCACGTCCGAGAGCTTCAGTGTTCGACCTTGAATCGCAAGAGGTGTGTCACGAATCTTCTGCACCTTATCGAAGGCACCGTCGAGACGGAGGAAGACTTGCGGCCCATTGGTTTCAATGGAGCCGGCAGGTGTGAGCACGTTCTGATTGTTCAGTGCGGCAAAAATGTCCTGGGGAGATACGCCCAGCGTGGCCAACCGATCATGGGAGAAGGAAACAAAGATGCGTTCGGTCTGCTCACCAATGATGTTGACCTTCTTCACGCCCGGCACATGCAACAGGCGCTGGCGCAACGATTCCGCATCACGCACCAACAGTCGCTGCGGCTCGCCTTTGGCTTTCAAGGCCAAAAGCGCAAATGTCACATCTGAAAACTCGTCGTTGACCATCGGGCCAATCACACCCGCCGGTAGCTTGCGGGCCTCATCGTCGAGCTTTTTACGCGCTTGATAGAACTCCTCCTGCACTTGGGAGGGCGGTGTGCGATCGAGCAGTGTCACCATGGTGAAGGCGAGACCAGGACGGGTGTAGGTTTCCGTGCGGTCGTACCATTTCAGTTCTTGCAGGCGTTTTTCAAGTGGCTCTGCTACCTGGTCCTGCATCTCCTGCGCCGTTGCGCCCGGCCACGCGGTAATGACCGTCAGTTGCTTGACCGTAAACGGAGGGTCTTCCGCACGCCCCAGTTGGAAAAACGACAGGATCCCTGCAACACCGATCAGGAAAATCAGGAATACCGTGATCGAGCGCTCGCGAACGGCGATCGCCGAAAGATTGAAACGCCCCTGGCTCATGGATGGCTCCCGGCAACTTTGACGTCACCCTGTTGAGCCAATCTCACCTCCTCCCCATCGCGCAGTAAATGTGCACCTAACGCTACAATCTGCTCGCCGACCTTGAGATCACCTGCAACTCGCGCTGCGTCATCGCTCAAGCCCAAGACCCGAACAGGTGTCCAGGTCACCTTCGCTGGTTTGCCAACAATGACCCACACGCCAGTGCCTTTGCCCGGGTCATAAACGGCAGCGATCGGCACTTGCAACACCTGTCCATTTGCGGTGCCTTCGGCAATCCGAAGCGTGACGGTCGAACCTAACGGCGCATTGGCCAGCGCGCCCTCAAGCACATACCGCGCCTCAAAGGTGCGCGTCATATGATCGGCCGAATCAGAAAGCAGCCTCAGCTTCGCTGTAACTGCATCCGTGGTGTTGCCATAAAGCGTCGCCTGCGCAGTGGATCCTGCAGCCGGGCGTAGCGTCTCGGGCAAGTGCACGATGGCTTCGCGCTGCCCGGCCCGCGCCAGTCGAACCACAGGCTGCCCCGGGCTGACGACTTGCCCGGGCTCGGCGAGCGTCTCCACCACAACTCCGTCGGAATCAGCAAACAACACCGCGTAACCAGAAGCATTGCGAGCCACGTCAGCCTGCGCTTCAGCAGCGCTGAGCTGCGCCTTTGCGGTATCAGCCGCTGCTTTGACCTGATCGTACGCCGATGCAGAAATAGCACCTGCGGCGACCAGGTCGCGATATCGCGCCTCGTCATCTGCTGTCTGCTTGGCTCGGGCCCGAGCGGCGATGACCGACTCTTGCTGTGCTCGCGCCTGCAACCCCAGGTCGATTGGATCGAGGCGCATGAGCGGCTGACCCCGCTTAACGGTCTGGCCAGTGTCAACCAAACGCTCAAGGATCTTGCCTGAGACCCGAAAGCCCAGGTCACCCTGGACGCGGGCGGCCACTATGCCAGTGAAAGAACGTGAAACGTCGGACGCCACCTGAACCGCAGAGGACCTCACCAGAGGGGCATGCGTGCGTGGATCTTCAACGACGGATGAGTCGCCACACGCCGCCAGGACGAGAGGCAACAAGCAAGCGGCAATAGGGACAGGTCGAAGCCGGCGCATAGGTTCCCTTACTTAAACAATAGGACATGCGCCACATTCTCAGCACAGTGACCATTTATGTCAATGGTCACGAAATATGAGCTATCGAGATTCTCTGTGCCTATGCGATAAACGCCATATCTACTGGAGTAATCTTACAATCTGATCAAATGGCATTGATTGACAGGGCGTGACCATAAAGTAATATGGTCACAAATCATCCCCCGATTTGAAGGAACCTCAATGCCTCCCCTTCGCCCCATTGCTCTTTTGGTGAGCGCCAGCCTGATGGCAGGCTGTGCGGTCGGTCCGGACTATCAACGTCCGGACTCCCCTCTTTCGGATCGTTACCTGGGTCAGCCTGCTGTCGAGCAAAGGCCTGTAGCGGCGCCAGCCAGTCTTGTGACCTGGTGGGAAGGTTTTGGTGATCCCGTGCTAACCGACTTCGTCTCCAAGGCTCTTGAACAGAATCTGGATCTGGCGCAGGCGTCGGCGCGAGTCAAACAGGCACGGGCAGGATTGGGTGCCGCCAATGCCGCCTTACTGCCCTCGGGGAACATCAGTGGCCAGGCCGCGCGCTCCTACCAATCAATCGAGACTCCACTCGGCCAGGTGTTGAACTCAACGCCTGGCTATGATCGGGATGGAAGCTCCTACGAGGTTAATCTCGGTGCTGGCTGGGAGGTTGATGTCTTTGGCGGCCTGCGACGCGGACGCCAAGCCGCACTCTCCGAGTACCAGGCTTCTGAGGCGGGCGCCGCTGCCACACGACTGGCCATCGCCGCGCAGACCGCCGATATCTACATCACCATCCGCGGTTTGCAGGCCCGGCTGGACATTGCGAACCGACAAGTCAAAACGCAACAGGGACTGCTAGAGAAAGTCCGCTTGCTCTACGGCAAGGGCCTCGCTGCCAACTATCAGGTTCAGCAGACTGAGGGAGCGTTATCGCAGGTCCAGGCGACAGTGCCAGTGCTGCAGACCGGCCTGGATGCTGCCATGAATGCACTGGATGTAATGCTCGGTACACCGCCAGGCACTCATCGCACGAAACTGGCAAGTGCAGGAAGCATTCCTCTTGCGCCGCAGATAAAGGCCACGGGAACGCCGGCCGATCTGCTGCGCCGCAGGCCAGATCTCATCGTGGCTGAGCGCCGCCTTGCGGCCTCCAATGCACGCATCGGGGTCGCGATTGCTGAGTACTACCCGAAATTCTCCCTCAGCGCATTGCTGGGGAGCGCCACGGCCGTCTCCGGCGGCAACCTTTTCACTGGCGGCGCCAATCAGTCGGCGGGCGTACTGGGGCTGCGCTGGAGACTTTTCGACTTTGGCCGCATAAACGCTCAAATCGATCAAGCCAAGGGACAAGAAGCCGAAGCCTTGGCCGTTTACCGTCAGTCCGTGCTGCGCGCCACCGAAGATGTCGAAAACGCGCTCTCCTCCCTGGTGAATCGGGAAGCTCAAGCAGCCACCCTCACCGGGGGTGAGGCGTCTCTGACACAGGCTCGCCAATCGTCGTTCATTGCCTATGAGAAAGGCACGGCCAGCCTGATCGATGTTCTGCACGCCGACGAAACGATGCTGCAGGCTTCCGATGCTCGGGCACAAGCGCGAACGGAATCGGCACGGGCGGCGGTTGCGGCATTCAAGGCGCTCGGTGGTGGCTGGCAGCCTCCTGAAGCTCAGCCTGTTGCGACACGATGATTTAACCAGGTGACGTAGCACTTGATGCACGCACCTCCCCCTCCTCTTTCAGCTACGACCCAATCCGAGAGCAGGTTTCGCTCAACCAATTGCTCAATAGAAACCAACTGGAGTACAGCGAAATGAAGTCGAACGAAAATTCCTGGGTGCTCATCACCGGCGCATCAAGCGGATTTGGCGAGGAGTTTGCCCGGCAATATGCAGCGCAGGGAAAATCGCTCGTTCTGGTAGCAAGAAGGCTGAGTAAGCTCGAAGCGCTATCGGCGCAGTTGCGCGAACGCTTCGGCGTTGATGTGATCGTCGAACAAGTAGACCTGTCCTCGATCCCCGCGATCATCGAACTGCATGAGCGACTCAGCGAACGCAATATAGTGATCGATGTGCTCATCAACAATGCGGGCCATGGATTGCAGGGGCCTTTCCTGGATCAACCTCTGGATGAGTCCCTGACCATGATTGATTTGGATATCGCCAGCCTGACAGCCCTGACACGCCTTTTCGCGGCCGACATGCGAGCCCGCAAACGTGGGCACATCCTGATGGTCGCAAGCTTGCTGTCCTTCCAGGGCGTGAAGAATTTCGCCGTTTACTCTGCCGCGAAAGCCTATGTTCTTCGCTTCTCTGATGCGCTTCATCGCGAACTGAAAAATGACGGCGTCGTCGTTACCGCACTTTGCCCAGGAATGTCGGATACCGGATTTGCAGAAAGCGCCAGGCAAAAGATCACGCCGGTCTTGAAAAGAGTGATGATGCAGCCTCAGCCCGTCGTGCAGGCAGGAATCCGTGCGCTGCAAGCTGGACGCATGAGCGTCGTGCCAGGCTTTGGCAACAAGGCCATCACTGTCTTGACGTGGGCCACGCCACGTCGCTTTCATCAGAATCTCATGGCGCAAGTTATGGGAGTCTGAGGAGGAGAAAAAGAGGCCTTTGCTTTGAGAGGAAAGGCCTGAATTATTTCCTTAAGAGTAGGGAGGCAACACGTACTCCCTACCCAACATTTGTGATGTAAAAGCGCTCAGCTAGAAACGGTAGCTAACAGAAGTACCGAGGCCTCTGGCACTGTTCTTGTATTTGGCACTGTATGCTCCTCTGTTCGCCGAGGTCTCATTGATCTGCACGCTTTCCTCCCATAGATAGGAATAAGCAACGTCGATCGTGACATTTTCCGCTGGAGTCCAACCGGCACCAAAGCTGATTACCTTTCGGTCGCCCGTAGGAATACGGGGACCCCGGTTGGTATTGTTGGTGGGCGACTGATCAACCGAAAACCCAGCACGAAGTACCCATTGGTTGTTTAGTTGATACGCCGTACCTATAGCGTGAGCCCACGTATCATGCCAGTTCTGTTCTTCGGTAATGGTGCCCAATTGGCCGCTCAGTAGTGGCGGTAAGCCGCTGTTCTCAATCGTCAACTCTTTAAAGCGGCTCCAGCGCGTCCAAGTACTTCCTACATATAGGGTCCAGTCGTTATTGAGCCGATGAGTTACCGAAAAGTCCACCGACTCGGGGGTGTCCACGTCCAACGATGCGTCATAGCTACGGCCACTGACTCCAAGCAAGCTAAAGATGCCATCGGTGACCTTGGTTTTGGCATCCAAGTGATAGCTAACCTTGGAGTGATAGGTCAGCCCCAAGCGTGTTTGGTCTGTCGCCTGGACCAGAACACCTGCGTTGAAGCCAAGTGCAGTGTCATCGCCAGTGCTTTTGAGCTTCCCGTCATTACGCCCAGGGCTTAGTGGATTGGGCACCATCCCGGACAGCTCACCGCTGATACGGTTGATGGTCGGACCAAATCCAATCGAAACTTTCTCGTTGAAGGCATAGCTGATGGTGGGTTGGAAAGTAAGTGTCGTGACTTCGCTCTTATTGGCGTAATAGCGTCCGGCAAAACCACTGCCGTAGTCGGTGATCAAGCCAAAAGGCACATAAAATCCGATGCCGAATGCCCAATGGTCATCGATAGGCTTGACGTAGTATCCCATCGGCACCGTAGTCGTGGGCACCATGTCACCGTCTTCCTTTCCCCCAAACGTACTGCGAGTCTGGCTGATGTCGGACTTCGCGAACAGCGTCGCCGCCCCCACGCTGACCTGCTCTCTTTTAAGTCGCGCCATGCCAGCCGGATTGCCGAAAACTGTGCTGGCATCTTCCGCAGAGGAGGAGCGACCAGCAAAGCCGGCCCCCATCCCGCTGATGCTTTGTTCGTTGAGTGCGAAACCACCGGCAAATACATTGGAGGACGCAAGAACGACAGCCAGGCCAACGGGGCCCTTGAGCATTATTTTCTTCATTGTTTGGACTCTATGGGCGTCACTGAAAATAGAACATCGAGAACTGCAGGGGCCCATACTATCCATGTGACCATATCAGTCAATGGTCACATTCAGCAAAAATTGAATGCCCTCCCCGGCGCTCGTTTACCGGAAACAGGAAACTGATGAGGGGGATGTCGCCTTGACTCAAATGACCTGAATATTTTGATCAGCGAAGAGTCAAGGCATGAGGCTACGCAAGATGAGGTTGGTGGTAAGCGTGGGCGCCTCCTCAATAAAATCCAGATTGTGTTGCAGCAGCAATGGGTTGACGAAAGGTCGCAGCGCCAGATGGATCGCTTCGACGGTCTCGTCCAGCGGGGTCTTGCGCTCGAACTCTCCGACCTCTCGCCCTTCACGCACGATGTCAAAGATAAAGCGCTTGATCTGTGCTTCATAAACCTGGGCACTGGGCCAGCGCTCCGAAGCGGAAAATGCTGCGATGTCGTAGAGCTTGCGATCATTGAAGAACAGGTCCACACCCGTAGCAATCACGGTTTTTACCAGTCGACGGAAACGCTCGGTCGGTGAAACAGCTTCTGCGTGAACAGCCTGTTCGACTGCTGCAACGATTTGCCCCAAACAGTTTGAGCAAATGGCTTCGCCGATCGCCTGCTTGGAATCAAAAAATTTATAGATGTACGCTTTGGAAAAACCGATGGCCTTGGCCAGGTCGGAAACCGTGGTTTTACCGTAGCCATACTGACTGAAGTGCTCGTTGGCAGCGGCGACAATCTGGTCTCGAATGTCGTGCTCGGCTGGGCCACGAGTGCTCGGCGAGGATGAAGATATTGATGGCTGATTCATGAGAGCAGCTTACTCACCCTATCGCAGGCTGACAACTTGTGACTCTATATGAATATTGTCACACGTCAGCCGCATTACGTTTTTCAGTCCCACTCAGACCACTCGGGTAAAGCCACTGCAAGACAATGCCGGGCGATCAACAAATAGCCCACGAACACATCTCACAGGCGCCGAAGAGTGGCTCCCGATCAACAAGTCCAACCAGGTGAGCTGAACGGCAACAGCGTCTGCCCCGATGAGGCGGAAACCCTGGTCGCGGCCAACGCCGCCGACATCACAGGGCTATACCCGCGCCTCGCTGCCTGACCCACCCTCACTTTTTTCGCGAACTCTCCACGATCAGTTGATGCTTCGTGGTCTCGATACGTGTAATCGCAGGCACCTGGCCCGACCGAGAGTGGATCATCAAGTATTGCTGGGTGCGCTCGGTATCAAAGACCTGATTGGCTGCCTCCATCTCCTCAATCAACTGCCGATTGACTGAATAGTAGCCACAGGTCGCACATTTAAACTCATCAAAACTGCCTACTGGATACGCTTTCTCGGCGCTATCACCACATACGACGCAGACAGTGATGCTCATATACACCTCCTTTTTGAATCATCTATCAACTGTAGCTGATCCCGCCTCTATCAACCCTTCCGTCCGGGCATGGCCCGGCCTGGGACGCCCCATGCCCACAGAAAACAAACCGGCCGAGCCCTGCCATGGAGGAGAATCTTGCCAATGAGGATCACGCTCCGGGGGAAGCGCTGGTTAAGCTCTATTGGCGTTGGGCGGAAGGGTGATGCCGGCCTGATCATCACTGGCAACGTCATGGTTGATCGCCATGCCTTGACCGGACCCGCTGGCGTAGTGCTTGAGGACGATCGGAACCTGGGCAAATTCAGGCTATGGGCCGACGCTTGTCGCAGTCACGGAGCCCAGGCCTGGATGCAAATCAATCATCCCGGACGGCAGCTGTTGGCTTCAATGGGGCAATCGGCACGGGGGCCCTGCCACGCATCGCAGCAGAGCTGCGTTTGGGAGCTGGAAACTACTAGCAGCACTACTTGCTGAAATATCAGTTCTGCGAATACTCTTGTCGCCATGAAAACACGACGCCCCCTTACCCCTGAAGAAGTCGCTGAGAGCACCAGGCTCAAGGCTATTTACGACCAACGAAAGTCTGCTGCCAAAGCAGCTGGATCAAATCTCACTCAAGCGAATGTGGCTGAGGCTTGCGGATGGTCTGGCCAAAGCGCCTTCAGTCAGTACGCCACCGGCAAGGTTCCACTGAACGTCGAGGCACTTCTGAAACTGGCAAAAGCCTTGAGTTTCAATGCCAGTGAAGTGAGCCCGCGCCTGATGTCGACCGTTGCAAGCGTTCAGCCGTTCGAGCGCATTCAGCCAAGCGTATTGATGTCGGACATCCAGCCCTGGGATGACGACACTCCCCTGGATGACGATGAGGTCTACGTACCCTTCCTGCGTGAAGTGGAGCTGGCGGCTGGATCAGGCCGTTTCGTGATTGAGGAGAGTGACAGCGCCCGGCTGCGCTTTTTCAAGAAAGACCTTCGCCATAACGGCGTTCAGTTCAGCAACGCCAAGTGCGTGGTTGTCAGCGGCAACAGCATGCTGCCAGTGCTGCGTGACGGCGCGACCGTAGGCATCAACGTCGGCAAGAGCTCACTGGGCGATATCGTTGACGGCGACATGTACGCCATCAATCATAGCGGTCAGCTACGCGTGAAACAGGTTTACCGCCTGCCGACGGGCATCCGCCTTCGCAGCTTCAATCGCGACGAGCATCCGGATGAGGACTACACCTTCGCAGAAATCCAGGAGCAGCAGATCGTGATCCTCGGCCACGTATTCTGGTGGGGGATGTTCGCCCGCTGATTGAGTCAAACCGTAGACCCTTTTTTTACCGATGAAGCCCGCCTAGCGCGGGCTTTCTTATGTCTGCCGAAAATATTATTAGCAGCGCTATTTACTTATAATATAAGCACTGCTACTTTTACTTCAAGCCAAGACAACACTACCCAGCATCGAAAGTCGCGGCACGAGCAACAACGAAAGCATCACTTCTGCCCATTCATCGAGTGGGCAGTGGGATGTAGGCCTACATCAAAAGCGCAAGGCTCATCGGAGCACAAGGTGACATCAATGAATTAGGGAAATGACCATGACCGTAGACATCAGCAACTACACAATCGCTACACCGCTTCCTATCTCCGACACCAACCCCATCGCACTTGAGCTCATCGGTTGGCGGGCACTGCTTGAATGCCCGGAAGTCGTTTCGATGCTTGCGGATGGCTCGCTGCAAATGACGGCACCGACGCTCGGCGCTTCGAGCAAAAGCACGCACCGGACGCGCTGCGAGTGGAAGGAGCCAGGTTATTGGCTGTTCGCCAGCGCTGCTGACCACTGGAACCGACAAGAAATGCGGCTGACCAAAGTCAACTCGCTGCAAAAGGTTGTGATAGGTCAGATTCATGTGCAGGGTTCAGAGCGACCACCTGTCAAAGTGTTTTGGAACAAAGGCCGAATCACCATGGGGTTTCGGTCGAGTTATCTTCAAGAAGACCCGGTGAACACGACTGTTCTGGAAAACGTGCCGCTCGGGGCACTGTTCAAAATCAACATTCACGCCAATTCGAATGGCGCGGTCTCCGTTTCGGCGAGCTGTAACGGCGTCAAATCGACCTCCGCAATCATGCGTCTCGACAACACCTGGGACACGAAAACGCTGGCCTTCCACGGCGGTGTGTACAACCAGATCGATTACTCCGACACCACCGACCCCGAAGACGGTTCGGTGTGCATCATCAGCGATCTTTCCATCACCCACGCTTGATATCGCCTGAGTAAAACGGACCTGTAGGAGCCAGGCTTGCCGGCGAAGACGTCCTCAAGGGCGCCTTCGTCGGCAAGTCGGATCGCCGCATCAACTCTTTGCAGGCAGCGCATCATCGGACAGTGTTTGGAAGCCATCCACCACCTTGTCTGTAGTAATGACCGCATCAAGGCCCCAGTCGCCAGGCAGGTGCCAATCCTCTCCAAACATCTCCGCCGGATGCATCGTGCGCTCGGAACCATTGCCGCATGCCAGGGACTTCGCCGGACAATACAGGTCGCATCCCCAACAGATCCGCTCGGGGTGCTTGGGGTTGACGGGGAAGTTCTTGGCCATGCCGATCTCCGATCATTGAGTGGCGTTTTTCCAACCTACAGCCCTTGCGCAACAGCAGCCTTGATACATATCAAGAATCGACATCCGGCCCCCCGCGCAATCCCTTGCCATCGGTTTAATTGCTCGAAACTTGATAACAATCATTATTGTTCGCAGCAAAGCTTCCTAGACTCGGGCTCCTACTCGTCAGTGCACAGGAAGCTATTATGCGTACCCCTTTTTCGCTGCCACTCGCCCTGCTCTTGCTCACACCATTGGCTCACGCCAAGGAATACCCGATCGGGGAACCACAGTTGTGTCCCGGGCTGGAAGTCGGGGCGGTGTATTTGCAGCCGATCGAAATGGCACCTGCCGGAATGATGCGCGCCACCGCGGATTCCGATGTCCACCTGGAAGCCGATATCCGGGCGACTGCGGACAATCGGCAGGGCTTTCAGGAAGGCAGTTTCGTGCCCTACCTGAATGTCTCTTTCAACCTGAAAAAACACGGCAGCGACCCCGAGATCAAAGGCGATTTCCACGCCATGGTGGCCAATGACGGCCCGCACTATGGCGATAATGTGAAGCTGCTTGGCCCCGGTAAATATCAGCTGACGTTCACTGTTCTGCCACCTGCCGGTCATGGCTCCCTCGGGCGCCACACCGACAAGGAAACCGGTGTCGCCCCCTGGTTCGAACGCTGCGAACTGCACTACGAATTCATCTACGCCGGCATCGGTAAAAAAGGCGGCTATTGAATGAAGCGCCTGCATCTTGCCTGGCTGATGGTGGCCGGAGCCGTTGCACCGCTCACGGTCCATGCTGAGTTGCCGAGCTTTGAGCTGATCCTGCGCGATGGCCACTTCACGCCGGCCTTGCTGGAGGTGCCGGCCGGACAGCGCTTCAAGATCGTTCTGAAGAACGTCGGCCAAGGGCCGGCCGAGTTCGAGAGCACGCCGTTGCGGGTTGAAAAAGTCCTGTCGCCGGGCGTGACGACCTTCGTGGTCATTCACCCGCTCAGGCCCGGTCACTACCCCTTTTTCGACGAGTTCAATCCGCAATTGCCCGAAGGCGGCATCCTCGCGAAATAACCTGTTAGCGCACGGAGCTTCCATGAATCAATCAATGTTCATCGTCTGGCGCGAAAGCGTCGAGGCGTTGCTGGTGATCGGTATTCTCCAGGCCTGGGCCGGCCAGCAAGGCCAACGTCATCGGCTGGTCAAATACCTGTGGGCGGGTGTGGTTCTGGGGTTGATGCTCTCGGGCCTGCTGGCGGTGTTGATTCTGTTTGCCGGTGAGGCCATGAGCGGGTCAGCCAGTGAATGGTTCCAGGCCGCACTCGCACTGGTTGCCAGCCTGTTGATGGTGCAAATGGTCGGCTGGATGCACCGTCACGGGCGCAGCCTCAACCACGATTTGCGACGGCACGCCGATAGCCACCTGGCTCGACAAGGAGGCGCAGGCCTATTACTGCTGGCCATGCTCGCGATCAGCCGCGAAGGCAGCGAAACGGTGGTCTTTCTCTATGGCGCCGGCGCCCGGTTGCGAGGTCCGCAGCTCGGTTTGTTTGCCGTCGGCGGCGTGTTGGGACTGGTGCTGTCGGTGCTGACCATTACGCTGCTGCACAGCAGTCGCCGATTCATTTCATGGCAACGATTTTTTGCCATCAGCGAAGTCATCCTGCTCATGCTCGGCGCAGCGTTGCTGGTCAGTGGCACCGAACGAATCGGCGGCCAATTGCTCGCCCTGGATTTTCCGGAGGGGGTTTACCGCATCGTTGGCGAAGCGCTTTGGGACAGCAGCACGTTGCTGAGTGACAGCCACGGATTGGGTGGCTTTCTTGCAGGGTTCGCCGGTTATCGCGCAAGCCCCAGCGGCCTGACCTTGTTGGTGTGGATCGGTTATTGGCTGGCCGTCGGCGGCTGGCTACGGCAACGCACTGCGGAAAACCTGCCATGCCCGACCTGAGCCGACGCAATCGATGGCTCCAGCGTTTGGGTGACGGAATGCGTCGTCATGCGCCCGTCATCCGTGGGGTGCAGTGGTCTGTTGTAGTGTTTTACGCGGTGCTGTTGGTGGCCCCGGCGCTGTTGCCGCTACCGGACAGCCAGGCACGGATACTCGACAACCTGACCTTGCTCGCGCAGTTCCTGTTCTGGGGGATCTGGTGGCCGTTCGTGTTGCTGTCGATGGTGTTTTTCGGCCGACTCTGGTGTGGCGTTCTGTGCCCGGAAGGTTCGCTCAGCGAATGGGCCAGCCATTACGGTAAAGGCCTGGGTGTGCCGCGCTGGTTGCGCTGGGGCGGCTGGCCTACATTGGCGTTCTGCCTGACGACCCTCTACGGCCAGTTGATCAGCGTCTATGACTACGCCCAGGCCGCACTGTTGATTCTGGGTGGCTCGACCGTCGCAGCGGTCAGCGTCGGGTTGTTGTTCGCCCGGGGCAAGCGAGTCTGGTGCCGTTACCTGTGCCCGGTCAGCGGCGTCTTCGCCCTGCTCGCCCGGCTGGCCCCCGTACACTTTCAGGTCGATGAGCAACGCTGGATAGAGAATGCCGCACCACGCCTGCCGCCGCCCAACTGCGCTCCCCTGCTCGATATTCGCCGCCTGCAAGGCGCCAGTGATTGTCACGCCTGCGGACGCTGCAGCGGGCAACGCGGTGCCGTTCAACTGATCGCCCGCTCCAGCAATCAGGAGATTCTTCAAGCGACGGCGCAGACCCTGTCCCCCTGGGACGCCCGCTTGCTGCTGTTCGGCGTAATCGGCTTGGCCATGGGCGCGTTTCAGTGGACGGTCAGCCCATGGTTTATTGCCCTCAAACAACACCTGGCCCGGTGGCTGGTCGAACACAACCAGCTCTGGGCCCTGCAGGACAACGCTCCCTGGTGGCTGCTGACCCATTACCCGCAGCTCAACGACAGCTTCAGCTGGCTCGACGGTTTCAGCATCGTCGCTTACCTGAGTCTGAGTTCGATCGTGCTCGGCACGGCGTTGATGCTGCTCCTGCGTCTGACGGCTCGACTGGCGCAAGACCGCGCACTGTATTGGCCCCTGGCGCTGACACTCACGCCCCTGGGCGGCGCCGGTCTGTTTCTCGGGCTGTCGGCCACCACCGTCAAATTGCTGCGTTACGAAGGCTTGCTGCTGGAGTGGGTGCAACCGGCCAGGGCCTGCCTGTTGATGGCCGCGATGGGCTGGAGCCTGCTATTGGGTTGGAAACGGCTGAGTCGCGAAAATCTTTCCCAAGTGCAACGCGGGTCCGCCATCGCTTGCCTGCTTCTGGCCGAAGGCATGGTGGGATTTGGCTGGTGGTTGCAATTCTGGGGCTGGGCTTGAGTTCCCCAGCCCCCGTTACCCCCGCAACACGAAGGCTGGAAACAACCCGCGCATGGCCTCCCACAACTCTGGCAGCAACGCTTGTGCCGACACGCTCGGCAACAGCGGATCGAACATCCGCTCGGTGCGAACCAGCTGCACGGCGAAGCGTTTGACGCCCAGCGTATTCAAACGTTTTGCCAGGATCAGCAGACGCGCCGGCTCGAACAGATGCCAATGCACGGTGGTGCGGCATTCGTAGTCCACGCCACTGGCCAGCAGATGCTCGAGGCTGCGCCAGTTGGCGGTTCCACTGCCCTCGACCCGGGTGATGGCCTGACAATCCTCGGGCAACGCCTTGACGTCGAAACCGACCCAATCCGCACCGGTCAGTGCTTTGGCGAACGCGGCCGGCTTAATCCCGGCGCTGTGCAAGCCGATGCGAAACCCCATGTCCCGCACTTCGTCCATGGCGCCGAGCAAGCCGTCCTGCAAGGTCGGCTCACCGCCACTGAACACCACGGCATCGAGCAGGTCCTGGCGACGTTGCAGAAACGCCAGCACCCGCCGCCACTCCACTTCCTCACTGCCACGAGGGGGAATCAGCTGCGGGTTATGACAATAACGACAACGCCAGGCGCACCCCTGGCAAAACAGCACACAGGCGAGCTGTCCCGGATAGTCGATAGTGGTCAGGGGCACCATGCCCCCGACCCGAAGCATTCGACTCATTGGCGCCCGGCCAGTGCTGCGCTTTCAGTGAAGTGCACCCGCTCACGGTGCTCCGACTGTTTACCCGGATTGAACGCCGACACAGGACGGTGATAGCCCATCACCCGGGTCCAGACTTCGCAGCGTTGACGTTGAGCCTGGGGCAGTGTTTGCGATGCAGTCATGGTGAAGCTCCTTGCGGTTGAGTGGATCGAAATCAATGAACGGCGCCGGCTTTCTGCTCTTGCAGCAGGACCTCGTCGCATTTGGGGCAGAACTCATGTTCGCCATCGAGGTAACCGTGCACCGGGCAAATGGAGAAGGTCGGGGTCACGGTCAGGTATGGCAGGCGGAAGCGGCCAAGGGCTTTTCGCACCAGTTGCTTGCAGGCCTGGGTCGATGAAATCCGCTCGGCCATGTACAGGTGCAGGACCGTGCCGCCGGTGTATTTGCATTGCAGTTCGTCTTGAAGTTCCAGGGCCTCGAAGGGGTCTTCGGTGTAGCCCACGGGCAGTTGCGAGGAGTTGGTGTAATACGGCGCCAACGGGCTACCGGCCTGGAGAATGTCCGGATAGCGCTTGAGGTCTTCCTTGGCGAAGCGGTAAGTGGTGCCTTCTGCCGGTGTCGCTTCCAGGTTGTAGAGGTGCCCGGTTTCTTCCTGGAAACGCAGCAACGTGGCGCGCACGTGGTCGAGCATGTTCAGGGCAAACTGCCGGCCATGCTCGGTGTGCATGCCCTCCTCGTCGCCGCTGAAATTGCGCAGCATTTCATGCAGGCCGTTGAGGCCGATGGTGGAGAAATGGTTGCGCAAGGTGCCCAGGTAACGCTTGGTGTAAGGGTACAAACCGGCATCCATGTGGTGCTGAATGACTTTGCGCTTGACCTCCAGGCTCTCCATCGCCAGCTCCATCAGCGTGTCCAGGCGCTGCAACAAACCACTGGTGTTGCCCTTGAACACATAGCCCAGACGCGCGCAGTTGATGGTCACCACGCCGAGCGACCCGGTCTGTTCCGCCGAGCCGAACAAACCGCCGCCGCGCTTGAGCAACTCGCGCACATCCAGTTGCAACCGGCAGCACATCGAACGCACCTGATTGGGCTGCAGATCCGAATTGAGGAAGTTCTGGAAGTACGGCAAACCGTAGCGCGCCGTCATCTCGAACAGACGGTCGGCGTTTTCACTGTCCCACGGAAAATCATGGGTGATGTTGTAGGTCGGGATCGGAAAGGTGAACACTCGCCCTTTCGCATCGCCAGCCTGCATCACCTCGATGTAGGCGCGGTTGAGCAGGTCCATTTCGACCTGTAGATCGCCATAGGCAAACGGCATTTCCTCCCCGCCGATGACAGGTATCTGCTCACGCAGATCCTGCGGGCAAACCCAGTCGAAGGTCAGGTTGGTGAACGGCGTCTGGGTGCCCCAGCGTGACGGCACGTTGAGGTTGTAGATGAACTCCTGGATCGCCTGGCGCACCTCCTGATAACTCAGCTGATCCTTGCGCACGTAGGGCGCCAGGTAGGTGTCGAACGAGCTGAACGCCTGGGCACCGGCCCATTCGTTTTGCAGGGTGCCGAGGAAATTCACCATCTGCCCCAAGGCGCTGCTCAAGTGTTTCGGCGGACCGGCTTCGACACGCCCCGGCACACCGTTGAGCCCTTCGTGCAACAGTGTGCGCAGCGACCAGCCAGCGCAGTAGCCGGCGAGCATGTCCAGGTCGTGCACATGCAAATCCGCCTCGCGGTGGGCCTGGCCGATGGCCTCGCTGTACACCTCGTCCAGCCAGTAATTGGCAGTGACCTTGCCCGACACGTTCAACACCAGCCCACCCAGTGAGTAGCCCTGATTGGCGTTGGCCTGGACCCGCCAGTCTTCACGGTCCAGGTATTCGTTCATCGAGGTCGCCACTTCGACCATGGTCCGGCGATCGCGACGCAAACGCCCGTGTTGTTCGCGGTAGACGATGTAGGCGCGCATGGCGAAGAAAAAACCGGCGTCCATCAACACCCGTTCGACACGATCCTGGATCTGCTCGACATGCAGCCTTGGCACTCCGTCCAGACGAGCGAGTACCGCCTGAAGCAAACCTTCAACCTCAACTTCGGTGTACTCCCCCGTAGCCTTGCCGGCAGCGATTAATGCCTGACGGATCTTGTCGGCATCGAAAGCGACCAGACTGCCATCGCGCTTGTGCAAGCGGTTACATCCTACTGAGATCAGCGTGCTCTGCATTCGGCCTCCAGATACTACATATAGATGTTTATAGACAAACAAACACAACATGCAGTGAAGACTACGGACAAAGGGCTGATCTGCAATTGATCGATATCAAGATTTTGCGGTGAAAAAAACGCCCGATGACGACACAGATCCTGTGGCAAGCCCGCTCCCACATTTGATCATCTGTGTTCTTACAAGCCGTGCAAGACAGCTCAACCGCCACTCATATTCATGAACCGCACTATCTGCACCTCCCCTTCGGGGGTGAAATCGTGGCGCAACGGCTTGCCGCGCAGAGCCTTCTGCACCGCGTTGATCAGCGGCTGATCATCCAGCGGATAACGCCGCAACAATCCTCTTAAATCCAGGGCATCGTCCTGCCCCAGACAAAGCAACAGCTTCCCTTCAACGGTCATCCGCACCCGATTACAGCTGCCACAGAAGTTGTGGCTGTTGGGGGAAATGAAACCGATCCGGGTATCGGGATGGCGTTCCAGGCGCACATAGCGTGCCGGTCCGCCGCTGTTTTCAGTGCTGTCGAGTAAGCGATGCTGGCTGGCGATCAGCGACCGAACCTCGTCGCTGGAACAAAACGATTCGCCCCGTGAACGCCCGACGTCGCCCAAGGGCATTTCTTCGATAAAACTGATGTCGATGCGCTGATCGATGGCGTATTGCACCAACGCCGGGACCTCATCGAAGTTGCGCCCTTTCATCACCACGCAGTTGAGTTTGATCCGCTCAAACCCCGCGTCCCGCGCCGCTTCGATGCCGCCCAGCACCTGATCGAGATCGCCGATGCGGGTGATCGCGCGAAACTTTTGCCGGTCCAGGCTATCGAGGCTGATATTCATCCGCTTGACCCCCGCCTCCGCCAATGGCCGAGCCAGACGGCCCAGTTGCGAGCCGTTGCTGGTCATGACCAGTTCACGCAAACCGGGCAGCGCGGCGATGTTGCGGCACAGTTCGACAATGCCCGGACGAATCAGCGGCTCGCCGCCGGTCAGACGGATTTTGCGTACGCCCAACCCGACGAACAGCGTTGCCAGACGCTGCAACTCTTCCAGCGTGAGCACCTGCTGACGCGGCAGGAAGGTCATGTTTTTCGCCATGCAATACACACAGCGAAAATCACAACGGTCCGTCACCGACATCCGCAGATAATCGATCTGCCGTCCAAAACCATCCTGCATGACAGCGTTCATCACATCTCCCGGTTTGCCTTGGGTCACTGCACCAGCGGTGAGTCGGCGCCCTGCAAGTGGATACCGCGAATATCCGCCGCACCGATCAGGGTTTGCAGGTACTGCACCAGGGCTTTTTGCCAGACGCCTTGCTGCAACTGCGTGCGGATCGCCGTCGACACCACTTCATAGGGCAGCGGCATGCCTTCGATCCGCTGATCGACACTGACCACGTGCCAGCCGTAACGGCTTTCCAGCGGTTTGCTGGCCAGGCCCGGCGCCAGAGTGAACAGCTGACGTTCCAGTTCAGGCACGGTCTGGCCCTTGCTGATCTGCCCTAAAGAACCGCCCTGAGCCTTCGACGGGCAGGCCGAATACTTCACGGCCAGCTCAGCGAAACTGCCGGGAAACTCTTCCAGACGTTGCAGCAGAATTTGCGCCTGTTCATGCGCAACGGCGCGCGCCTCGACATCTTCCGGCGCGCATTCGAGCAGGATGTGCCGAACCGCCAGCAACGGCGCGCTGTGAAAGCGCCCACGATTGTTTTCGTAGTAGCGCAGACTGGTTTCCTCATCGCACTGCGGCACGTGCACCTCCCGTTCGAGCAACAAGCGCGTGGCCGCTTCTTCTTCATTCTCGCCGGCACCGATCTCCATCGACACGCCGAGTTCGGCGATGCGCTGCTGCAACAACTCGCGGATCACCAGCGCCCGGGCGGCCAAATACACCGCCTCCTCGCGGCTTTCGGCCGGGTGATATTGCAGCTCCTGGGCCATTGCCTCCGGGGTGATCGGCACCTCGTTGACGCTGATGATCGGCCATTCCTGTTCGCTGCTGGCGATCAACTGCGCCGGGGCGTCATCGGCAGCCGCCGGCTCAACCGGGAGTGCTTCAAACTGCGCCTGTGCGACTGGCGCGATGTCGAGAACGTCCTCGGCTTTTTTGGAAGACCCGCAGCCACCGCTGCCGCCGTTACCACCACCACATCCACATCCACCTGACATGATTGTCTCCTCAGTACTTCTGACGAACGATTTGATAACGACGCCCCAAGTACCAGACCGGTGCGCTGATCATGTGTACGAGACGGGTGAAGGGGAACAGCACAAACAGGGTCAAACCGAGAAACACGTGCAGCTTGTAGGTCAGCCCGACCGGCTCGATAGCCGCCGCCGCTTCCATCGGCCGCAACAGCACGGTGTTCTGCGCCCAGTCAGCGAGCATCACCATCACCGAGCCGTCCATATGCGCGGTGGACGCGGCAATCGTCAGCAGACCGAGCAGCAACTGCGCCAGCAGCACCAGCAAAATCAGGATGTCCGAAGGGCTGGAGGTGGCACGTACCCGAGGATCGGTGAGCCGCCGATTGACCAGCATCAGCAAGCCGATCAGGCACAGCAAGCCGAAAAATCCACCGGATACCATGGCCAGCAACTGTTTGTTCTCAGTGCTGATCACATGGTGATAGACCGACGCAGGCGTCAGCAGGCCGACGAAGTGCCCGGCCAACACAAACAACACACCGATGTGAAACAGATTGCTCGCCACGCGCATGCCCCGTTGGTTGAGCATCTGGCTCGAACCTGCCTTCCAGCTGTATTGCGACAGGTCGAAGCGGGCCCAACTGCCGATCAGGCAGATCGCCAAAGCGACATAGGGATAGATCCCGAACAACAACAGATTCCATTTAGACATTACCGACCTCCTTGGCTGGCACGGCGGCCAACCCTTCATGCTGAAAATCCACCCAGTGCAACGGCACTGCACTTTCTTCCCGAGCCTTGCCCGGTGCGCTTGGCAGTCCACTGCAACGGTCCTGCTGTTCGGCCTGGAGGAAATCCACGGCCTCCTCTTCCCAGATCTTGTCGAGGGCTTCGAGGGAGTCGTCGCGCGGTTCGGCGGCCACCTGCTCGCGCAGGTCAGCGACCGCTTGATGGGGCTCGGCCCCGGCGATTTGCAGCAGCGCGCGGAAGCAGCTGGCATAGGCGCTCTCGCGCTCTTCCAGGCGTGCGGCGAGCAAGGCCAGCAAGTGCGAAACATCCGCCAGGCCCTCGCGGGCCTCGATGTCTTCGCGGGTGGAGAGGAACTCCAGGTACAGCGGGATATAGTCCGGCAGCTCTTTGACCCCGATGGCAAAACCGGCTTCTTCGTATTGCGCCATCATGTCGACCATCGCCTGACCGCGGTCGCGGGATTCGCCATGCACATGCTCGAACAGCAGCAGCGACAGCGAGCGCCCCCGACCGAACAGCGCACCGTAGTGTTCCTGCCCGTCCATCAAATCATTGGCGCAGATCAGCTCGAGCAATTCGAACAGCGCGCCGCGTTGCTTGGGGCTGATTTCCCGTGACTGGATAATCGCTTGCTCCAGTTCGTCGCGACCGCCAATCAGCGTCTCGGTCGGGTAATCGAGCAGCAGCGAAATCACTTTGAGAATTTGCATGCTCATTCCTCCCACAACTGGACGGTTTTCAGGATGTCGCGGCGGTTGGCTTTCTTCGCACCGAACATGTTGGTGTCGGAACTGCCGCTGCAGCCGCTGCCGAAACTGAAGCCGCAACCGGAGCGTTCGGCAAAGGCGTCGCTCATGGCGTCTTCACGGTGCGCGCTCGGTACCACAAAGCGGTCTTCATAGTTGGCGATCGCCAGGTAGCGATACATCTCCTCGACCTGGGCCACGCTCAAGCCGACGTCCTTGAGTACTTGCAGGTCCTGAACGCCATCGACTTGCTCGGAACGTTTGTAGGCGCGCATCGCCAGCAAGCGTTTAAGCGCACGCTTGACCGGTTTTTCATCGCCCGCCGTCAGCAGGTTGGCCAGGTACTTGAGTGGAATACGCAGGCTGTCGACGTCCGGGATCACCCCGTTCATACCGACGGTGCCGGCCGTGGCGGCGTTCTGGATCGGCGACAGCGGCGGTACGTACCAAACCATCGGCAAGGTGCGGTATTCCGGGTGCAGCGGCAGTGCCAGTTTCCAGTCCACGGCCATTTTGTAGACCGGCGAACGCTGGGCGGAATCGATCACCGACTGCGGTACGCCATCGGCCAGGGCCTGACGAATCACCGCCGGGTCATTCGGGTCGAGGAAGATCTCCAGTTGTTTCTCGTACAGGTCCTGCTCATTGGCGGTGCTCGCCACTTCGCTGATGCGGTCGGCGTCATACAGCAGCACACCGAGGTAACGAATGCGCCCGACGCAAGTCTCCGCGCAAACCGTCGGCATCCCGGCTTCGATCCGTGGGTAGCAGAAGATGCATTTCTCGGACTTGCCGCTCTTCCAGTTGAAGTAGATTTTCTTGTACGGGCAGCCGCTGATGCACATCCGCCAGCCACGGCATTTTTCCTGGTCGATCAGGACGATGCCGTCTTCTTCACGCTTGTAGATCGCCCCGCTCGGGCACGACGCCGCGCATGTCGGGTTGAGGCAGTGCTCGCACAGGCGCGGCAAATACATCATGAAGGTGTTTTCGTACTCGCCGTAAATGTCCGCCTGAATCTTGTCGAAGTTCTTGTCCTTGCGACGCTTGGCGAATTCGGTGCCGAGGATCTCTTCCCAGTTCGGGCCCCACTCGATTTTTTCCATGCGCTTGCCGGAGATCAGCGAGCGCGGACGTGCAGTGGGCTGATGCTCGCCCAGCGGCGCGGTGTGCAGGTGCTGGTAATCGAAGTCGAACGGTTCGTAGTAATCGTCGAGGCTCGGCAGATCCGGGTTGGCGAAAATGTTCGCCAACACGCGGAATTTACCGCCGATGCGCGGGTTGATCGTGCCGTTGGCGTTGCGGATCCAGCCGCCCTTCCACTTGTCCTGGTTTTCCCATTCTTTCGGGTAGCCGATCCCGGGTTTCGATTCAACGTTGTTGAACCAGGCGTATTCCATGCCTTCGCGGCTGGTCCAGACGTTTTTGCAGGTGATTGAACAGGTGTGGCAACCGATGCACTTGTCCAGGTTCAGAACCATGCCGATTTGTGAGCGAATCTTCATCTCAGTTCTCCTCGATATCGGTCGGCAGTGGACGTGGCAGGTCATCGCCACTTGAACCATCGAGCCAGTCGACTTTGGACATTTTGCGCACCACGACGAACTCATCGCGGTTGCAACCGACCGTGCCGTAATAGTTGAAACCGTAGGCCTGCTGGGCATAGCCGCCGATCATGTGAGTCGGCTTGAGCACCACGCGGGTGACCGAGTTGTGGTGACCGCCACGGGTCTTGGTGGTTTCCGAACCTGGCACGTTCACGATCCGTTCCTGTGCGTGGTACATCATCACCATGCCGTCCTTGACCCGCTGACTGACCACCGCCCGGGCGGTCAGTGCACCGTTGACGTTGAAGCATTCGATCCAGTCGTTGTCCTCGATGCCGGCGCGTTTCGCGTCGTTCTCCGAGAGCCACACAATCGGCCCGCCACGGCTGAGGGTCAGCATCAGCAGGTTGTCGCTGTAGGTACTGTGGATGCCCCATTTCTGGTGCGGGGTGATCCAGTTCAGGACGATTTCGATCTCGCCGTTGCTGCGCTTGCCTTTCACCCCTTCGATGGTGCGGGTGTTGACGGGCGGGCGATAACTCATCAGTTGCTCGCCGAACGCCTGCATCCACGGGTGATCCTGGTAGAACTGCTGGCGACCGGTGATGGTGCGCCACGGGATCCCTTCGTGAACGTTGGTGTAGCCGGCGTTGTAGCTGACGTGATCGTCTTCGAGACCCGACCAGGTCGGGCTGGATATGATCTTGCGCGGCTGTGCCTGAATGTCGCGGAAACGAATCGCCTCGTGTTCCTTGGACAGCGCCAGGTGGCTGTGATCGATGCCAGTGAATTCCGACAACGCAGCCCAGGCCTTGACGGCGACGTGGCCATTGGTTTCCGGCGCCAGCGACAGGATCACTTCGGCGGCATCTATCGCCGTGTCGATTTTCGGACGGCCTTGACTGATACCGGCATCGCCTTCTTTGTGATTGAGTTCGCCGAGGAATTTCACTTCAGCTTCGGTGTTCCAGTTGATGCCCTTGCCACCGTTGCCGTGTTTTTCCAGCAATGGCCCGAGGGACGAGAACTGTTTGTAGATGTTCGGGTAGTCACGCTCCACCACATGCAGGTTCGGCGCGTTCTTGCCCGGTTCCGGGGCCACGCCGGCGCTTTTCCAGTCGGTGCCGCCAAAGGGTTGAGCCAGTTCGCCGACGCTGTCGTGCATCAACGGAATGGTCACCAAGTCCTTTTCAACGCCCAGATGCCCTTCGGACATGCTGGAAAACGCCTTGGCGATGCCTTTGTAGATTTCCCAGTCGGAACGCGATTCCCATGCAGGGTCGATGGCGGCCGACAACGGGTGAATGAACGGGTGCATGTCCGAGGTATTCATGTCGTCTTTTTCGTACCAGGTTGCGGTCGGCAAGACGATGTCGGAATAGACGCAGGTCGAAGACATGCGGAAGTCCAGCGTGGTGACCAGATCGAGCTTGCCGATGGCGCCCTCGTCCACCCATTCGGCTTCTTCGGGTTTGCAATCGCCGACCTGACCGATGTCTTCGTTCATCACCCCGTTCTTGGTGCCGAGCAGGTACTTGAGCATGTACTCGTGGCCCTTGCCCGAGGAGCCCAGCAGGTTGGAACGCCAGATGAACATGTTGCGCGGGAAGTTGACCGGGCTGTCCGGCTGTTCGCAGGAGAAGCGCAGCGAACCGTCCTGCAGCGACTTGACCACGTAGTCTTTCGGGTCCATGCCGGCCGCAGCCGCATCGCGGCAAATGTGCAAAGGGTTAGTGTTGAGTTGCGGTGCGCTGGGCAACCAGCCGGCGCGTTCGGCACGGATGTTGTAGTCCAGGGCATGCTCAGGGAATTGTGATTTATCGGCCAATGGCGAGAGCACGTCGTGCATGCTCATCTTCTCGTGACGCCATTGCGAACTGTGGGCGTAGAAGAAGCTGGTGCCGTTCATTTGGCGAGGCGGACGGTTCCAGTCCAGGCCAAATGCCAGGGGCAGCCAGCCGCATTGCGGACGCAGTTTTTCCTGGCCGACGTAGTGCGCCCAACCGCCACCGGTCTGGCCGACACACCCGCAGAGCATGAGCATGTTGATCAGCCCACGGTAGTTCATGTCCATGTGGTACCAGTGGTTCATCGCCGCGCCGACGATAATCATCGAGCGCCCCTTGGTCTTGTCGGCGTTATCGGCGAACTCACGGGCAATCTGGATGGCTTTCTCACGGCTGACGCCGGTGATCTGCTCCTGCCACGCCGGGGTGCCGGGCACCGAGGCGTCGTCGTAATCCTTGGCCACGTTAGCGCCGCCGAGGCCGCGATCGATGGCCAGGTTGGCGGCCGACAGGTCGAACACAGTGGCGACCTTGGCCACGCTGCCGTCCGCCAGCACCACGTTATGCACTGGCACGCGGCGGTATTGCACGGCATCGCCGGCCACGTGCTGGAAGTGCTCGTGGGACTCACCGGCAAAATACGGGAACGCCACTTCGGCGACGTCATCGCCGATCAGGCTCAACTTCAGATCGATCTCACGGCCTTCGCCGCCTTCACGCGGCAGGATGTTCCACTTGCCCTTCTCGCCCCAGCGATAACCGATGGAGCCTTGCGGGGAAACCAGTTCGCCGCTGACATCCAGGGCGATGGTTTTCCATTCCGGGTTGTTTTCCTGGCCGAGGTTGTCGGTCAGATCGCTGGCGCGCAAGAAGCGGTCTGGCTGGTAACCGGCGCCCGGTGCCTTGTCGACCATTTGCTTGAGCAGTACCAGCACCGGCAAATCGGTGAAGCGCTTGGCGTAGTCGGTGAAATAGGCGCTCGGTTTGTCCAGGTGGAATTCTTTGAAGATCACATGGTTGAACGCTTGGGCCAGCGCCGCATCGGTGCCTTGTTTAGGGTTCAGCCACAGGTCGGTGAGTTTGGCGACTTCCGAGTAGTCCGGGGTGATCGCCACAGTCTTGGTGCCCTTGTAGCGGACTTCGGTAAAGAAGTGCGCGTCCGGGGTACGGGTCTGCGGGACGTTGGAGCCCCAGGCAATGATGTAGTTGGAGTTGTACCAGTCGGCCGATTCCGGCACGTCGGTCTGCTCGCCCCAGACCATCGGCGAGGCCGGTGGCAAGTCGCAGTACCAGTCGTAGAAACTCAGGCACGCTCCGCCGATCAGCGACAGGTAACGCGAGCCTGCGGCGTAGCTGACCATCGACATGGCCGGGATCGGCGAGAAGCCGACGATCCGGTCCGGGCCGTATTGCTTGATGGTGTAGACGTTGGCCGCGGCGATGATCTCGTTGACTTCCTCCCAGTTGGAACGAATGAAGCCACCCATGCCGCGCTTGCTTTTATAGGAGTCGGCCTTGACCTTGTCCTCGACGATGCTGGCCCAGGCTTCCACCGGCGCCATGGTCTGCCGCGCATCGCGCCAGAGCTTGAGCAACGGCTTGCGGATTTTCGGGTACTTGAGCCGGTTGGCGCTGTAGATGTACCAGCTGTAACTGGCGCCACGGGGGCAGCCACGGGGCTCATGGTTCGGCAGATCGTTGCGGGTACGCGGGTAGTCGGTCTGCTGGGTTTCCCAGGTGATCAGGCCGTTCTTGACGTAGATTTTCCACGAGCAGGAGCCGGTGCAGTTCACTCCGTGGGTGGAGCGCACGATCTTGTCGTACTGCCAGCGCGAACGGTAGACGTTCTCCCAGTCGCGAGACTCTTTGCGGGTCTCGCCATGACCGTCGGAAAACTCGTTTTGCTTACGGTTGAAAAACCGCAATTGATCCAGTAAATGACTCACGGTGTAGTCCTCTCAGGCTTTGTCGCGGAGTCTGTGCCCCGCCCACGCAATGGTTGGATGCAGCTCGGCTCAGCAGGGTGTCGCGGCGCCTTTGCGCGCGTACCACCACCAGGTCACCACGATGCAGCTCAGGTAAAAGCCGACGAACATGTAGAAGGCCATCTCCGGGCCGCCGGTCTGGGCCATCGAAGTGCCGAAGGATTTGGGAATAAAAAACGCGCCGAAGGCGCCCATGGCCGAACTGAAGCCGAGCACTGCGGCCGACTCCTTGCCAGCGTTCTTCAGGGCCTGTTCGCGGATGGCCGGCGATTGCCCGGCCGAGGCTTTTTCATGTTGGGTGCGGAAAATCACCGGGATCATGCGGAAGGTGGAACCGTTGCCGACGCCGGTGGTGATGAACAGCAGCATGAACATGCCGAGGAAGCCGTAGAAGTTACCGCCCTGGCCGCTTTGCGGCAGAAAGTGCAGAACACCGAACACCATCACGATCATCAGCACGAAGTTCCACAAGGTCACTTTCGCGCCGCCGAGCTTGTCCGCCAGCCAACCACCCAATGGGCGTACCAGAGCGCCGACCAACGGGCCGAGAAAGGCGAATTTCAAGGCGATGACATCTGGAAAAGAGGTTTTGATCAGCAGCGGAAACGCGGCGGAAAAACCGATGAACGAACCGAAGGTCGCCAGGTACAACCAGCACATCAGCCAGTTGTGTTTGCGCTTGAAGATCACCGCCTGTTCGCTGAACGAAGCGCGAGCACTGGACAGGTCATTCATGCCGAACCAGGCCAGCACCGTCACCAGGACAATGAACGGCACCCAGATGAAACCGGCGTTTTGCAGCCACAACTGACCACCGTCCGGCAGCGCTTGCGGCGAGCCGCCCATGAAACCGAACACCCCGAAGGTAATCACCAGCGGCACACAGAACTGCATCACCGAGACGCCCAGGTTACCCAGCCCGGCGTTGAGGCCAAGGGCTGTGCCCTGCTGCGACTTGGGGTAGAAGAAGCTGATGTTGGACATGCTCGAGGCAAAGTTGCCGCCACCAAAACCGCAGAGCAAGGCAATCAACACGAACACGCTGTAGGAGGTGCTCGGGTCCTGCACGGCGAAGCCCATCCAGATCGATGGCAACAGCAGCGACGCGGTGCTCAGGGCGGTCCAGCGCCGGCCACCGAAGATCGGCACCATAAAGGAATAGAAAACGCGCAAGGTCGCGCCGGACAACCCCGGCAACGCCGCCAGCCAGAACAGCTGGTCGGTGGTGAAGCTGAAGCCGATGGCGTTCAAACGCACAATCACCGTGCTCCAGACCATCCACACCGCAAAGGCCAACAGCAGCGCGGGGATGGAAATCCACAAGTTGCGAGTGGCGGTCTGTTTGCCGCTACTTCCCCAGAACGCGGGGTCCTCGGGACGCCAGTCATGAATGACCGGGCCTTTGTCAGGCTTTTGCAGAACGGACATGTTCTTCTCCTTGGGCAATGCTGGAAATCGGGGATGGGGTCAGCAGCGGCGCTTTACCCAGCACCGGGCTTTTGCGTATTTCGCTGAAGTACATCCAGGTGAGGGAGACCCAGACCACGCCGTACATCAACATGAAGCAGGAAGAGCGCACGCCGGTGAGGTCCACCAGGGCGCCGAACAGGATCGGCAGCACAAACCCGCCCAAGCCACCGGCGAGGCCGACGATGCCGGACACCGCGCCCATGTTTTTCGGGTAGTCATTGGCGATGTATTTGAAAACCGAGGCCTTGCCGAACGCGAAGGCGATGCCCATGACGAACAGCAGCACGGTGAACAACGCGGGGCTCAGGCCGATGTGGAAATCCACCGGACCGTTGATGGTCTGCACTTGCAGTTGGGTCTGGGGATACGAGAGCAGGAACAGGCAGATCCAGCTGACCCACAACACCCACCAGGTCACGCTTTGCGCACCCCAGCGATCCGACATCCAGCCACCGACGGCGCGCAGCACGCCACCAGGCAGGGAAAAACACGCCGCCAACAGCGCTGCGCTTTGCAGGCTGAAACCGTATTCCTGCACGTAGTACTTGGTCATCCACAACGCCAGGGCGACGTAGCCGCCGAAGACGATCGAGTAATACTGGCAGTAGCGCCACACCGCAGGGTCTTTCAGCGAGCGCAGTTGCTCACGCAAAGTGGCGCCGTTGGCACTGCGGTGGTCCTTGTTCTCGGCACTGAGAAACCAGAACAGCAGCGCGGTAATGAAGAGGATCGCGCTGAAGACTTTCGGCACCAGTTGCCAGCTGCCGGCGGCGATCAGAGCAGGGGCGAGAAACTTGGTCACCGCAGCCCCGGCGTTACCGGCGCCGAAGATGCCCATGGCGAAGCCTTGATTCTCTTTGTCGAACCATTTGGCGACGTAGGCAATCCCCACTGAAAACGAGCCGCCGGCCAGGCCGACGAACAAACCCAGCACCAAAAACTGCCAGTAGGCGGTGGCATGACTGATCAAGTACAGCGGCGCGACGCAGGTCAGCATCAGCAGGAAGAACACGCTGCGCCCGCCAAAACGGTCGGTCAGCAAACCCAGCGGCAAACGCACCAACGAGCCGGTCAGCACCGGGGTCGCGGCCAGCAGGCCGAACTGGGTTTCGTTGAGCTGGAGCAGTTCCTTGATCGGCACCCCGAGCACGGCAAACATCATCCAGACCATGAAGCACACAGTGAAGGCCAGCGTGCTCATGCCCAGCACCAAGCCTTGTCGTACACGCGGTTGGGTCACAATGCTCTCCAGTCAGTTAGCCATGGCGGCAGACTAGAGAGGCCAACCCCGCAAAAACTTGACCCATGTCAACGAAGCCCAAGGGGGCATAAGCCTATGCTTGCACTGCCTACCTCTAAGGAGGTAGTGCAGAAAAACCTTAAAAGCCTTTATTTATCAGCTTGTTAAAGGTTTTAACCGACGCTTTTGCTGACAAGGAACTGTCGCCAACTCTTTAGAGGTAGCGCGCCCGGGATCGGCGGCAAAACCCCACGCTGGAACTTTGCATGCTTTGTTTTCTGATCTTTTTCCCGGACCTGAGCCGATGATGCGCTGGTTGCGCAGCTCCCTGCCCGCTCGCGCCGGGCTGGCGGTGATCCTGATCGCCGTACTCGCCCTCGCCAGTTCGTTGAGCGCCGGGTTGATCGCCTGGTTCAGCCAGGGCGATGCCGCCGCCATCAACACCGCAGGCTCGGTGCGCATGGAAACTTATCACCTGAGCTGGAAACTCGCCGCAGGTGCAACGCCCTCAGAAATCGCCGCTATCACCGACAGCCTGCAAACCCGTCTCACCAGCCAGTCACTCAAGGCCGTGCTGGAAGATGGCCCAACCGCCGCCCTGCGAGTCAGCTATGGGCACATCCAGCAACAATGGAACGAGGATTTACTCCCGGCACTGCTGCGCGGCGATGCCGCCTACTTTCAGGTCCAGGCCCTGCCCTTCGTTGAACAACTGAACCAGTTCGTCAACCTGTTGCAGCGCCAGAGCGAACAAAAGCAGGGCTGGCAACAGGTGATCCAGGGCCTGGCCTTGTTTACCACCATGATTGTCCTCCTGATCGGTTTGTACGAGTTGCAGTACGGTGTCGTCACGCCCCTCAAAGAGTTGGTGGACGCAACCCAGCGCTTTCGTCGCGGCGACTTCAAGGTGCGGGTCAACCATCAGTCCCAGGACGAACTGGGCCAGTTGGCCACGAGCTTCAACACCATGGCCGAGACGATCGAAGAGTCGCACCGCACCCTGGAAAGTCAGGTCCGGCAGAAAACCCTGAACCTGCAACAAGCCAATGCCGCCCTCGAACTCCTGTATCAAAGCAGCCGAAGCCTGGCCACACGCCTGGCCAATGCCGAAGGCCTGGATGAGTTGATTCGACGCTTCCAGCAACGCCTGCCCGGCTTGCGCCTGTCGCTGTGTCTGCAAGGCCAACTGCAGGCACCGGCCCAACAGCTACTGGCCCTGCATGGCGCGAACATCCGCGAAGTCTGCGCCAGTAGCGACTGCGCCACTTGCCAGAAGCACCATAAAGCCAATCCGCAAGCCTTCAGCATCAGCAACCAGGGCAGTGAGCTGGGTGAGCTCAAGGCGCACTTTGTCGACGGGCATTCCATGCAAGCCTGGGAAACCCGACTGATCCAGGCCCTGGCCAACCTGATCGGCACCTCGCTGTCGCTCAAGCGCCAACGGGAACAGGATCATCGCCTGCTACTGCTCGAAGAACGCACGATCATCGCCCGTGAGCTGCACGATTCACTGGCCCAGGCCCTGTCTTACATGAAGCTGCAAGTCAGCCGCATGCAGACCCTGATGCGCCGGGGCGAACCGACCCAGACCCTGGAAACCGTCACCGCCGAATTGCGCGAGGGACTGAACAATGCCTACCGCCAGTTACGCGAGTTGCTGACGACTTTTCGTTTGCAGATTCACGACGCGGGGCTGGTGCAGGAACTCAAGGACACCGCCGAGGAATTTTCCCGTCGCGGGGAATTTCAGGTGCATCTGCACGTCGACGCGCTGGCCTTTCAGCTCTCGGCCAGCGAACAAATCCACATTCTGCAGATCACCCGCGAGGCGCTCTCCAACTGCCTGCGCCACGCCCATGCGCAAAACGCCTGGCTGCAACTGCGCCAAGACGGCGAGACAGTCAGGCTGTCGGTCGAAGACGACGGTCGCGGCTTCAGCGGCAACGTCGACCAACGCGAACACCACGGCCTGAACATCATGGATGAGCGGGCTCGCAGCTTGCACGGCCAGCTGCAGATATCTTCCAGGGAACCCCAAGGCACCCGTGTCCAACTGGAATTCCATCCGGAATTTCTCGGGCAGCAAACAGAAGGCAGCACCCTATGACCCCGTCCCCGCAACACAGAATCCTGCTGGTAGACGACCATCCGATGATGCGTCACGGCATTCGCCAGATGCTCGAACTCGAAGATGATTTCCTGATCGTCGGCGAAGCCAGCCAAGGTGAAGAAGCACTCGGACTGATTGAGCCGCTTCGACCGGATCTGGTCTTGCTCGACAACAACATGCCGCAAATGAATGGCATCGAAACCCTGCGCCGATTACGGGCGATGCACTACACCGGCAAAGTGCTGCTGTTCACCGTGTCGGACGCCGAAGACGATATTCGCGATGCATTGCGGCTGGATGCCGACGGCTATCTGCTCAAGGACATGGAGCCCGAACTGTTGATCCAGTACATCCGCGATGCCTTGAATGGCGCCTTGGTGATCAGCCCCGGCCTGACTCAAGTCATGGCCCAGGCGCTGCGCTCGCCGCCGCGCCAGGCCGTGGTGGAATTGACCGAACGCGAACGCCAAGTGTTGAAAACCATCGCCAGCGGCTTCAGCAACAAGGTCATCGGGCACAAGCTGGGCATCACCGAAGGGACGGTCAAGGTCCACGTGAAAAACCTGCTGCACAAACTCGGCTTGCGCTCGCGGGTGGAGGCGGCAGTGTGGGCCATGGAGCATCTGCGCAGTGCGGGCTGACGGGCATCCCTCCTTGGAGGTAGGCCTGCAGAGGCATAGGTCAATTGGCCTGCGCTCTCTACTATGACGGTCAGCGGAGGTACGCCATGCTGACCCACCCTTCCATCGTTTTAACGTTGCGCCGTCATCATCTGTTCAGCCAACTGCCGGAGAAAGTCTTCGAGGAAGTCTGCGGCCTGGCGATGCTCAAGCGCCTGAGTTGTCACAGCACGCTCATGCATCAAGGGGATCCGGCCAGGCGTTTTTTCCTGCTGGTCAGCGGCCAGGTCAAGTTGTACCGGCTCACCGGCGAAGGCCAGGAGAATCTGGTAGAGATCATCCAGCCCGGTCAGACCTTTGCCGAAGCCTTGCTGTTCAGCCAGGCCCGGCTCTACCCGGTGAGCGCCACCGCGCTGAAGGACAGCGTGCTGGTGAGTATCGAGGGCAACCATTACCGCAATGCCCTGGAGGACCAGCCGAAAGTCTGCCTGGCGATCCTCGCGAGCATGAGCGTTCACCTGCACCTGCGTCTGCGCGACATCGATACCTTGACCATGGCCAGTGCGACTCGTCGGGTGATCAACTTTCTGTTCCAGGAACGCCACCCGGTGACCGGCCAGATTGTCTTGCAGGTGTCTAAACGCCTGGTGGCGTCGAAGCTTGGGATTCAGCCGGAAACCTTCTCGCGGATTTTGCATCGCCTGGTGGAGTGCGGCCTGATCGCCATGGAGCGTCGTCATATCAGCATCCTCGCTGAAGAGGAGCTGACGGCTTTCCAATAGCAGGAATTGACCGCCATCAAGGCGCAATGCCACGCGCCTTGCACACTGGCAGCGTCCATCCACGGAGAGTGCAAATGCCCCGTTCAACCCTGCCTTTGGTTTACTCCTGCTCAGGTTGCTCCAACGTCGCCCAACTGGCCAATACCCTGGCCGTGCGACTGGATCGTAGTGGCCTGGCTGAAATGTCCTGCATCGTTGGTGTTGGCGGGCATGTGGCGGCGCTGGTCAACAAAGCGCGCTCGGGGCGGCGGATTTTTGCGCTGGATGGCTGCCCGTTGCAATGCGTTGAAAACTGCCTCAAGCAACATGGGCTGCATGCTGATGTGCATTTGATTCTTAGCCATTACGGGTTGCGCAAGCGCTATGGCGAGGACTGCACGGAGGCTCAGGGGGATGAGTTGTTTGAAGGGATCAAGCAGTTGATTGCCAGTGATGCTCGCCAGCATGTAAGCCGGCAGGAAACGATGGCCTGAGGGCCAATGAAAATCCAAATGTGGGAGCGGGCTTGCTCGCGAAGGCGTTTGCTCGCTGGGTTGTTTTTTGGCTCAGTACATATCCATTTCTGCGGTAACGGCTTCTATTGGTTTCGCTTTTACAGCGAGTCACTTTCGAAAAGCGCGAAAGTAACCAAAGCGCTTTTGCCCCTTTCGTTCGGTGGCTCGCCCAGGCTCGCCATGCCCTCGCTCCGGTCCTGCTCCGTGGGCCCGCCGCCATCGGCCTCTCGAGGGGGCGTGTACCGCAAAAGCACCGCGAGGCGGCCTACCGGCCGGCCTGCTTCCTCAACGCCTGCGCGTGTTGATCGTTCCCACGCTCCGCGTGGGAATGCATCCCGTGACGCTCCGCGTCACCAGTGCGCAGGACTCAAGTCTTGCGTCGCGAGCGGAACGCGGAGCGTCCCCGGCGGCATTCCCACGCGGAGCGTGGGAACGATCAGTGTGGGAACTCCTGTTGCTTTGCTTTGCTTTGGCTTTTGATTTTGATCTGCCCCGTCGGAAGGCCGAGCGCAGGTTCTGCGCAGTGGGCACCGCGGCAAGGATGCCGCGGTAGCCGCCCCCGGCCATGGATGGCCGATGGCGGCGGGCCCACGGAGCAGGACCGGAGCGAGGGTACCCTGAGCCTAGGCGAAGGGCCGTACGTCAGGGGCGAAAGCGTTTGGTTACTTTGCGCTTTTCAAAGTAACCCGCCGTAAGGGCGAACCCTAAGCCGCCGTTACCGCAGAAATGGATATGTACCCCGACCGAAAAACAGGTCGACTATCAGGCCGCCAACCCCTTCCCCGCCCGCTCCAGATTGCGCCACAACCACACAGGCAACACATCAGGATCCAGACTGTCGATCAGGTTCTTCAACGCCAACCCCAACTCCGTATCACCCTCAATCACCAAACGCCGACGAAAGAACAGCGTATCCGGATCTTCCTGACGACTCGCCAGCAATAAAAACTCCCGCCAGTTACCACTGATCGTCACATGCGCCATGGCGTGCTCGGCAATTCGCAACCCTTTACCACTGAGGGTCAGGTACCAGGACAACCCCAGATCCGGAATCCGCAGGCACAACCAACGCCCACGCAAAACCTCGAACTCGCCATCGCGCAATGGCTCGGCGAGGCAGCGATTCAGCGCCTGTTGCAACGCCAGGCGCTGCACGGCAAAAGGTACCCGGCGCACCAGTGGCAACAACCGGTCGGCACCTTTCAACAACCACTTTTTTCGATTCAACACAGGCCGACCTCCTCGACACGCAGCATGCCGGCCTGGCCATGCCAATAACCATTGCACCCTTCGACGAACAGCGGCGGCGTCTCGCCCAGACGAACCCGTTGATAGGCGGCGACCACTTCGGCCATGCCCTGGGCGCGAGGGCTCAAGCGCAACAGATCGGCACCGCAGGCCACCAGCCCGGAGTAATCGGCCAGCAGATTGGTCACCTCGGCCGACATCGTTTGAATACCGTTGATGGTGAACAGCGCCTGCCCTTCCTGGCTGGTCAACGCCAGGCCGTCGGGGTAGTTGATGCAGCAAAACTGGCAGTCATCCTTGGGCCGGTTTTCCGCCCGAGCCGTAAAGCAGCGGGCGGAATAGGCCAACGGCAAATGCCCATAGGCAAAGATTTCAACTTCCGGCACTGCACGACCCAGCTCGCGCACCTGTCCGATCACATCACCAATCAGCGCTGCCGAACATTCCACGGGCGGCACCCAGCGAGTCATGCCGCTGTCGAGCAATTGCGCCAATGAGTGACCGTTGTACAGATTGAGGGCCGGGCCGCCCACGAACGGCAATTTGCGCTCGGCCAGGAACTGCACCGCGCCCATGTCGTTGGCTTCCACCCGCAATTGGCCGTTGTCGCACAGCCGGCGCAGGCTGGAGAGCTCAGACGCAGCCTCGATCAGCGTCAGGCTGGAAAGCACCAACTGCGCCTGGCTGCATTCCTGCAACTCTCGCCCCAGCCCCAGCCATTGATCCAGTGAAAATGCCCGGCGTTTCGAGCACACGGTTTCCCCCAGGTAAATCACGTCCAGGGGCAAGGCCGACATCTCGGCGTAAAAGTTGCTGAGTTGCTCTTTGTCCCAATAAAACAGGACCGGTCCCAGGCTGAGCTTCATGTCGCCTCCCTCATTGCCATGATCGATGATAAGCACCCAGGGTGGTCTGGCTACCTTCGGACAAACCGGCCAACACCTGACGCCATTCCTCCTTGACCCGAAAACTGCCCGGCGCGCCACGATGGGCGTCCAGCGCCGCGCGCCAGACACGGGTGACTTGTTCGACATAGGCCGGGCTGCGTTGGCGGCCTTCGATTTTCACGGCTTCGACACCGATGGCGGTCAGTTCCGGCAGCAAGTCCAGGGTGTCGAGGCTGGTGGGTTCCTCCAGCGCATGAAAGCGTTTGCCGCCGACCAGAAAGCGGCCCTTGCACAAGGTCGGGTAACCGGCCGGTTCGTCAGGGGTGTAGCGATCGATCAGGACTTCGCTGAGGCGTGCGCTCAGGCCTTCGGCGTCCTCGCTCCAGCGCACCGCCTTGGCCGGCGAACAGACACCGCACAGGTTCGGCGACTCGCCGGTAATGTAGGAAGACAGATGGCAACGCCCCTCGGCCATGATGCACAAGCTGCCGAAGCCAAACACTTCGATGGGCACCGGGCTGCTGGCGGCGACCTGGCGTACTTGCGCCAACGACAACACTCGCGGCAGCACCGCGCGGCGAATGCCGTAGCGCTGCGCATAAAACTCCAGCGCCGCGGCGTGGGTCGCCGAGCCCTGCACAGACAGGTGCAACGCCAGTTGTGGATGCCGCTGGCTGGCGTAGTTGAGCACCCCGGGGTCGGCGGCGATCAGTGCATCCACGCCAAAATCGGCGGCACGGTCCACCGCTCGCTGCCAGCGCTCCCAGCCCTTGGGTTGTGGGTACGTGTTGACCGCGACGTAGAGTTTGCGTTGATGCTGGCGAATGTGGGCGACCGCGGCGTCGAACTGTTTGTCGTCCATGTTCAGCCCCGCGAAATGCCGGGCGTTGGTGTCATCGCGAAAGCCGACATACACGGCATCGGCGCCTTGGCGCACCGCCGCTTTAAGCGCAGGCAGGTTCCCTGCCGGGCAGACCAGTTGCATGGGTAATCCTCATGAAAAAACGCGTCCGGGCCATCGCCTGATGCCCATGACGCGAGGGTCCGGGGCGTTCGAAAAAGGCGCTGCCAGTCTAGCGAGACCGGCAGGCACGGCCTTGACGGCAATCAATTGCCATCAATGCATCAGGTCGGCGAAGGACAGGAACATCACGTTGTCGTGCTTGAGCACTTGCTGCTCGCACTCAATCACCGCCAGCCCATCGGCCCAGCACGCGGCGGTCAACATGGCCGAGCTTTGCTGAGGGTGCAGTTCCACGCTCAACTGGCCGTCGGCGCCGGACGTCAATCGGGCCCGCAGGTACTGTCGACGCTTGTTACGCTGCAACCAGTCAAACCCGGCTGGCACGGCCAACGGCACCGGCAGCACGTCAGTCACGCCTTGGGCCCTGAGCAGGAACGGACGCACCACCACCAACGCGGTGATCAGCGCCGCCGAAGGATTTCCCGGCATGCCGATCCAGGGTTTGCCGGCCACTTCGCCAAAAGCCAGTGGCTTGCCCGGCTGGATGGCCAGCCGCCAGAAATCCACGTTGCCCAGTTCCTCGATCGCCTGTTTGAGGTGATCTTCCTCGCCCACCGACACGCCACCGGAACTCAACAGCAGGTCGCATTCCGAAGACGCCAGGCTCAAGGCATGCCGGCTGGCCGCCAACTCATCGACCATGACGCCATAGTCGTGCACCTCGACGCCCCAGCCGCGCAACAACGCGGCGAGACAATACCGGTTGCTGTTGTAAATCTGCCCCGGCGCCAAAGGTTCGCCCGGTTCACGCAGTTCATTTCCGCTGCTGAGCAAGCACACCTGCAACGGCCGATAGACCTCGACCCGCGCGATCCCGGCGCCAGCCAGCAACCCCAGTTCTTGTGCGCGCAGGCGTTTGCCGGCCTTGAGCAACAAATCCCCGCGACGAACTTCCTCGCCCTCCTTGCGCACATGATCGCCAACGGATACAGGCGGCAACCAGACACGCTCGCCCTCGACCCGGCAGCGCTCTTGCGGCACGACGGTATCGGCACCCGGCGGCAATGGCGCGCCGGTAAAGATCTGCACCGCTTGCTGCGCGAGCAAGGGTGAACACGCTTGATCCCCCGCCGCAATGCGCCCGCCAATCGATAAACAGCCACCCGCCTGGGGCAGGTCAGCCGCCCTGAGGGCATAACCGTCCATGGCGCTGTTGTCCCAGGCTGGCAGATTCACCGGGGAATGAATGTCCGCCGCCAGCACTCGCCCCATGGTTTGATCCAGACAGACCATATGCGCCAGGGGCGGCGGTGGAGCCTGGTCCAGCAGACGATTGATGGCCTCGTCCACGGGCATCAGGTTGCCGATGTCGCATACCCGACCGTTCATGAGCGTGTCCCGCAGGCGTCGATGACCCGCTGCGCTTGCGGTTTCAAATGCGGGGCGAAATTGCACGGGCCGGTGCGACTGTCCAGTTGTTCGAGCAGGATCTTGTTCCAGGCCGTCCGGCAGGCACCCGGCGAGCCTGGCACGCAGCACACCAGTACGCCGTTACTCATGCCGGCCAATGCCCGGGACTGCAGGCTGGACATGCCGATCTCCTCCAGCGACACCTGCCGGAACAGTTCGCCGAAGCCTTCAACGTGCTTGTCCAGCAATGGCAAGACCGCTTGCGGTGTGTTGTCGCGAGCGGTGAAACCGGTGCCGCCGGTCATCAACACCACTTGCACCGCAGGGTCGGCGATCCACCGGGAAACGGTGGCGCGGATCTGATAAATATCGTCCTTGACCAGCTCACGATCGATCAACACATGCCCGGCGGTTTGCAGCAAATCCGTCAGGGTCTGTCCCGACGTGTCGGTGTCAAAAGTGCGCGTATCGCTGATGGTCAGTACGGCAATGTTCAGGGGTTCGAAACTGCGTTGCGCCAGATGGGCCATATCCAGGTCTTCCCGTAGATGAGGGTATGGCCCGAAGCCTGAACCGGAATAGCGAGCGAGCCTATTCCTCCAAGGAGGTACCTCGTCGGGGGACATAAGTAGAATGCTCAGGCACAAAAACCTGTGGGAGCGGGCTTGCTCGCTCCCACATTGTCTTCCGTCGCTACAGGTTCTGCGCAATGGGGCTCAAGGCGCCAACCGGCTTCGCTTCCACAGACCATCACGCAAACGATAGTCGACGCGATCATGCAAACGGTCGGCCCGCCCCTGCCAGAACTCCAGACGTTCAGGGCGCAAGCAGTAGCCGCCCCAATGCTCGGGGCGCGATACGGTCTGGCCAACGAAGCGCTTGATGGTTTCAGCCAGCATGGATTCCAGCGCTGCGCGGCTGGCCAACGGACGACTCTGCGGTGACGCCCAGGCCCCCAGGCGACTGGCCATGGAACGAGTATCGAAGTACGCATCCGACAACGCCGGATCGAGCCTGAACACTTGCCCTTCGATACGCACCTGACGCTCCAGTCCCGGCCAGAAAAACGTCATCGCAGCATAGGGGTTGGCGGCCAGTTGCTGCCCCTTGTCGCTCTGATAATTGCCAAAGAACGTAAAACCTTCATCACTCAACCCCTTGAGCAGCAGAACCCGACAGTGCGGCCGCCCTTCAGGGTCGACCGTCGCCAGCACCATGCTATTGACCTCGACAGGTGCGCACTCGGTGTCGCGAGCCTGTTGCAGCCACTGCCGGAACATCGCCAGCGGATCATCCAGCGCAGCTTCATCTTGCAGACCATTGAGGGTGTAGTTGCGGCGCATCTGAGCCAGGGAAAGGGGCATGACGGTGATCTCCGGAAGGTTTTACGCAGTGTGCGAGGCACTGCGCAAAGCCACCTTGACCGCCATCAACACTGTCGCCTACTTGAGACGCAGACGCCGCGCCAGTTTGTGCAGGTTGCTAGGGTCGATTTCCAGGATTCGCGCAGCGCTGGCCCAGTTTTCCCCGGACAGGCTCAAGGCCTGGAGGATTTTCTTGCGCTGGTAATCGTCGACGGCTTCGCCCAAGGGCTGGAACGGCAGATCAGCCGTAACGTCCGGGGATGATTCGACCACCGTCCCCGATGCCACCATCGCGCTGTCGAGATCGAGAATTTCAGGCTCCAGCGTCATGATCAACGCGCGACTCGTCCCGCGACTGAGCTGCTTCAACGCAGCCCGACTGATCACGTGTTCAAGTTCGCGCACATTGCCCGGCCATGTATAAAGCAGCAGCGCGCGTTCGGCCGCCGGCGACAGGCGCAAACCACGCAGGCCGAGCCGCGCCCGATTGAGTTCAAGGAAATGCCCGGCCAGCATCAACACATCGTTACCGCGTTCGCGCAAGGGCGGAATCGGCACCGGGTACACCGAAAGCCGGTGATACAGATCGGCGCGAAACAAGCCGTCGCGGATGCTGTCCGGCAGGTGCCGGTTGGTGGCGGCGATGATGCGCACATCGACATGCAGCGGTTTGTCGGCACCGAGGCGCTGGATCTCGCCGTTCTGCAGGGTGCGCAACAACTTCGCTTGCACACTCAAGGGCAACTCCCCGACTTCATCGAGAAACAGCGTGCCACCGTTGGCGGCATCGAAGCGTCCGGCACGGTCACTGGTAGCGCCGGAAAAGGCGCCTTTGACATGCCCGAACAACTCACTCTCTGCCAGCGACTCCGGCAAGGCGGCGCAGTTAACGTGTATCAGCGGTTTGTGGTGGCGCCGTGAAAGACGATGCAAGCGGCGGGCGAACAGCTCTTTGCCGACGCCGGTCTCGCCCAACAGCAACACCGGCAGATCGGAGTCGGCCAGCACATCCAGCTCATTGAGCAACTGATGCAACACCTCACTTTGCCCGAGGATCTCGCCCTCCTCGACCGGCATGCGCAAGTCCTGGGGATCGCTGCGGGACAAACGCAAGCTGCGGTTTTCCTGTTCCAGACGGGTAACCCGCACAGCGGCTTCGATCTGCAACGTGCAGCGCTTGAGCTCTTCCCGCGCGCGGCTGTCGAAGGTCCCGGCGTGCAGCGCATCGAGGGTGATCGCGCCCCAGATCCGCCCCTCGACATACAGGCTCACGCCCATGCAGTCATGCACCGGCAGCGGTTCGCCGACGTGGTTGTCGAGCAAGCCGTCGTAAGGGTCCGGCAGGCGACTGTCAGGCTCGAACCAGGTCGGCTCGCGCGACGCCATGATTGCCGCCAGCCGCGGATGCTGGGCGATGACGAACCGGCGCCCCAACGCTTCATGAACCAGCCCCACCGTCGCAACGGGCCTGAGGCTGTCGTCATCCAGACGCAGCAAACCCACGGCGCCACTGTTGAAGTATTCGCGCAGGGTATGGACCAATCGTTGCAACCGCACAGCATTGGGCAGCTCGACAATCAGGTCGGCTGCCAGGCTTTCTCGCAGCATGGTAGTAATCACCCTCTATGGTTGGATTCACCCTAAAGCGTCAGGGTGCCTATCACCACAACTAAAAATTAATCCTTGTTTTTCAATCAGTTGAACATGGCATGCCGGATGCAATAGATCAGGGGAACCGTTGAAACCCAAACAAGGAACCCTGATGAGCCAGACCCTATTGGAACAAAGCCTCGGCCAACTGGCCTGCGACATTCCCGGTGCCACCCGGATCTTCCATACCTTCAAACTGGACTTCTGTTGCGGCGGGCATAAAAGCCTGCGTGAAGCGGCCCTTGGCAAACACCTCGACCCGGTCCTCATTGCCGAAGCCCTGAACATTCTGCAAGACGCCGGCGAAACCCAGCACGACTGGCGCAACGAACCTTTGGAACTGTTGATCGCCCACCTTCTGACGCGCTATCACGCCCGTCACCGCGAGCAATTGCCGGAACTGATCCGTCTGGCCCGCCGCGTCGAGCAGGTCCATGGTGCGCGCAGCAGCTGCCCCAACGGCCTGGCCGATCTGCTGACCGACATGCAACAAGAACTCGAAGGCCACATGCTCAAGGAAGAACAGGTGCTGTTCCCGATGCTGCAACAAGGCATCGGTGCTCAAGCGGCTCCGCCGATTCAGGTGCTGCGTTTCGAACATGATCAACATGGTGAAGCACTGGAGAAAATGCTCGCCCTGACCAATCACATCATCCCGCCTGCCGATGCCTGTAACACCTGGCGTGCCCTTTATCGCGGGCTGCTGGAATTCAAGGATGACCTGATGCAACACATTCATCTGGAAAACAACGTGCTGTTCATCAATGCCCTGAACCCTCGCCATTGATCGATCGCCAGTCACATCCAACCCGCGCCAGCCCACCGGTTGACGCGGGTTTTGTTTATCCGGGACTGCTTGTGATCAGCCGTGCCAATAGAACATCGCCTTGGCCAGGATCACGATCAACACCATGTGCCCGAGGATGCTGCGGCGTATCCAGCTGGCGCGAGTCGCGGTCAGGCGCGCATGGGTCAGCCAATAGGCCAACAGCAAGTAATGACCGATGATGCTCAGGGCCAACAGGATCTTCAGGCTCAACAACATGCCAAAGCTACTGGCCAACGGCTGACTCAATGCGCCCCGGTACTGCCACGCCAGACCGACGCCAGCGCCATACAACAGCAACACCACGCCATGCAGCACCTTGCGCGAGCGCACGGCAATCGCCTGATCCGCCGTGGATTGCG
Organism: Pseudomonas cucumis; assembly: GCF_030687935.1. Lineage (GTDB taxonomy): Bacteria > Pseudomonadota > Gammaproteobacteria > Pseudomonadales > Pseudomonadaceae > Aquipseudomonas > Aquipseudomonas cucumis. The sequence goes on from NZ_CP117454.1 coordinate 3,747,491, forward strand.
CGGTATCCGCCAACTGCTGACGGGCGCGATGCCAGATAACCACCTCGAAAAACAACGTGCCGATGAAGGCAATCGCTGCCAGCAGGTGTGTGACCAGTAAAAAGGGATACATCAGCGCCAGCCTCTGTCAGTTCGCGTGCTCATCCCGGATGACCGTCGACCCGGGCCCGCAACAGCATCGGCCCATAGCGCCAGACATACAGCGCAAACGCCAACGCCCAGCACAGACCGGCCAGCCACAATGCCGGCAAGGGAAAGAACTCGACCAACACAACCCGGCTCAGGCACGCCAGGTTGAGCAAGATGAACGCCAGGGTCATGCCAGGCGGCGGCTCCAGCGCACGGCCGGTATGCCCGAGGCTGACCCGGGCGATCATCGCCAGCACCAGGCCGCCCATCGCCCCGATGGTCAGGCAATGCACTGCCAGGCTCGGATTAATCGGCACGCCGAAATGCCACAGCGCCATCCCGAGACACGCCACCGCCAACCAGCCATAAGCCAGGTACAACGACCACAGCAACGGCACGTGCCAGAGGGCGCGATCATGCCAGCGAACCAGGCGCACCAGATGCCCTGCGGCCAGCACGGCGAACAACAGGCCCACCCAGAGATCGGGGGCAAGCGCAGGTCCGGCGGCATATAACAACGCCACGAGGGGCGAGCCAATCAGCAACAGCCAATCCAGCCATGGCCAAGGGGCAACGCCATCGACCTTGCCGAGGCCACGCTGGATGAAGAACGGAATGACGCGCCCGCCGATCAACCCCATCATCGCCGCCACCAGCCAAATGCCGGTCAGCACGCCCTGGCGCTGCAAACCTTCATGCCCCTCGACCAGGCCATACAGGGACAACCCGTCGGCCGCGGCCAACAGCAGCAGAACCACCACAATCGGGTAGTTACGTTTCTGCCGCACCTTCCACAAGGTGAAGCCCATGAGCACCGCCACCGCCAACGGGAACGCCAGCTCAAGCACGGCAAGCAACGGCCACGGCGCATTGGCCAGCCAGGCCGCCCGCGCCAATAACCACAGCAACGCCAGCGCGGCCAACGGTTTGCCGCTTAGGCCGGGGCGACCGGTCCAGGTCTGCACCGCCGTCAGCAGAAAGCCCGCGATAATCGCCAAACCGAACCCGAACAGCAATTCATGCCGATGCCAGCCCAGCCAACCACCTGCCGGCTGCCAGTCCGATATCGAACCGCTAAAAGCCGCCAGCCACAGCGGAATGAACAGCACCGCCAACAGGGAGCCGGCGAGGAAAAACGGCCGAAAGGCCAGCCGAAACAGCGGCGTGATTGCCATCGCTTTACGGCGGTCAAGCACTTGCATAAAACCACTCCTCTGCCTTGTTGCCGACCTGGCGCCGACTCGCAGGCGCCGAGGTAAATCCAGGGGCAATCATCGGGCATTACCGATCCCTTGCCTTTGTCGCAGATCAAGTGTGCAAGGGGCGTGCCCCGATGCTCATTCGCCCCCTGTAGCGAGAGGACTTACCCTTGTGGGAGCGAGCTTGCTCGCGCAAGGGTGATGGGTTCAGGGTACAAACGACCCTTTGATGGTCATTTAAACCCTAAAGATCACGGTATTTTTTACCCTGATTGCTGACAGCCCCAATAAACTAGGCCCTCCACGCCTGGCCCGCGTCTTGCTCTGCATGGGCAACCTTTTAAAAATCCTGGATCCCTCTCGATTACCCGGAGTCGTCATGAAAAAAGTCATCCAGCCACTGGCCTGGTTTGTTGTGCTGACCTCAATCCTGGCCTTGGCCAGCGGCGTTTCTCTAGGTCTCGTCTGACCTGATCCCCCCTTCTCAATCTTCAGGATGAATTCTCATGGTGCTTCATCGCGTCCATC